>NZ_NWUX01000010.1 GCF_002374315.1 Vreelandella nigrificans
TTGGGTAACTCATCTGCACGGCCTTGCTGGATCAGGGCAATTTCTTCCACTAGTAGCTCAAGGGTGGTGTGATCCATGACTAAGTGGTGGCTAGGTAGCTGCAGCAGCCAGCGATTTTGCTCGGCATCATATGCAGCAACTGCCCGTAGCATGGGGGCTCGACGCACATCGATACGATGGTGTTCAGGGTCCACCTCAGCATGCAGCCGTTCAGCGACGCAGTGAGAACCATTTCCGTCCAAGTCTAGCCATTCGAGGGCTAGTTCGGCATATCGGTAAACCACCTGAACCGGTTCGTGGAGTCCGTCCCAAAGCACTGCAGTACGCAGAATGTCATGACGGTCAATCAGTTTGTTGAAGCAGGCAATAAATGCTTCCAACCGCTCCTGGCAATCAAAACCGAGTAAATGTTGAGTTACATAGGCATCTCCTTCCTGCTGCAGACGGTGATGGAAGAGGATGCCCTCCTGCAACGGTGCCAGAGGATAGATGTCCTGAATATTGCTAGCACCGCCGGGCACTGCCGCTTCGATCGCGTGGATCTCTTCGGCATTAAGCTCGATTAGCGTCAACATCTCAGACTGGAGAGCCTGGCAATCGAGAGGGACTTGATTTGGCGGGATGATAATTTCATCCCGCAATGGCTTCTGGGCTATAGCCTGAGCAAAGGCTGTCAGTTCCGGGTATTGGAACAGGGTACGCACCTGCGCTGTCAGACCGCGATGCCGCATTTTCTCAAGTACTTTCAGAGCCAGCAGTGAATGGCCACCCAGCTCAAAGAAATTATCGTGTCGGCCCACCCGTTCGACGCCAAGTATCTCTGACCAGATCTCTGCCAGTGCTTCTTCTATTTCGCCTTGAGGTGGTTCGTACTGCGAGCCGCTGGCTAAAGCAGGTTCAGGAAATGCCTTGCGATCTATCTTTCCATTGGCATTCAACGGCAGTGCATCGAGGGTGACTACGACGCCCGGCACCATATAATCCGGTAGCTTTTGACCCAGCGCCTCACGTAGTGAGCTGGCGTTGAGTTCAATGTCGGCCTGGGGAACTACATAGGCCACTAGCCTGGAACCATTAGGGCCTTCCTGGGCAATCACCACCGTCTCACGCACTTCCGGCTGAGATAGCAGTTGCGCTTCGATCTCCCCCAGCTCGATACGGAAGCCGCGTATTTTCACCTGATGGTCGGTACGCCCCCAGTACTCAAGTTGACCGTCTTCATGCCAACGCACCAGATCGCCGGTGCGGTAGAGGCGTTCGCCCTGTACAAACGGATCAGCGATAAAACGTTCTGCGGTAAGGCCAGGGCGGTGCAGATAGCCGCGTGCAAGACCTGCCCCCGACACGTAAAGTTCTCCAGGAACTCCTATGGGGACTCTATTAAGCTGGCTATCCAATACATATGCGCCGAGATCTGGAAGGGCAATCCCAATGGGACTACGCTGACCTGTCAGATCATCAACTGTCACACGCCGGTAGGTGACGTGCACCGTGGTTTCAGTAATGCCATACATGTTAATCAGACGGGGATGATCATCACCGAAATGCTCAATCCAAGGACGCAGGCTTTCCGGCTCTAATGCTTCACCACCGAAGATCACTACACGCAAAGCTAGGCCTTCCGTATTATAGAGATCAGGGGTGGCCATCAACTGCCGGAAAGCTGAAGGGGTCTGGTTTAGCACCGTGATGCGTTGTTGGCAGAGTAATGCGAGGAAGTCCTCCGGCGAACGACTTACCCAATAGGGCACCAAGACAAGTTTACCGCCTGTACACAGAGCCCCAAACACCTCCCACACTGAGAAGTCGAAGGCGTAAGAGTGGAACATCGTCCAGGCATCCTGCCCGTCGAAATTGAACCAAGGCTCCGTGGTATCAAGCAATCGCGTCACATTGGCGTGACATAGCTGCGCCCCTTTAGGTTGCCCTGTGGAGCCCGAGGTGTAGATCACATAAGCAAGATTTTCGCCGTGCAGCGCCACGTTTGGATTGGTCGACGCATGATGCGTCACATCCAACTGATCCATTTCAATGGCATTCAGGCTCCCCACAGCCGGCAAGATGTCGCGCAGGTGCTGTTGGGTAAGCAGCAGCTCGATGCCACTGTCCTCGACCATATAGGCCAACCGATCACTCGGATAATCTGGATCTAGCGGCACATAGGCGCCACCCGCTTTGAGAATACCCAACAGCCCCACCACCATCTCAATAGAGCGCTCAACAGCGATACCCACCCGCGTCTCAGGCTTTACGCCTAGGCCGATCAGGTAGTGGGCCAACTGGTTGGCGCGGGTATTGAGTTCGGTGTAGTTGAGCGACTGATCTTCGAATACTAGTGCCGTAGCCTCTGGGGTTGCCGCAGCTTGGCGCTCTATCACGTGATGGATGGGTTCGACCGGACTATCGGTTGCTTCGCGGCTTCCCCAATCGCGTAACAGTGCTTTTTCGGCATTGTCAGGGAGCTCTATGGAGCAGAGTTGTGTTTCTGGCTTCTCTAATAAGACTCCTAGTACTTCCTGGTAATAACCAATCAATCGGTGGATGGTTTTTTCATCGAATAGATCGGAATTGAACTCTAGAGCGCCAACCACTTGCTCCTGCTCGATGAAAATATCCAGAGATAACTCAAACTTTGCACTCGTCTGCGAAATATCGATCAGTTCGATAGACACATCATCTAACTGAAGCTGTTCGGTATCAGATCTGAACTGAAGGCCAAATATGACCTGAAACAACGGTTGTCGAACGGGATCCCGCTTTACTTTCCGTTGTTCGAGCAAGACTTCCAACGGCATATCAGCATAGTTAAGCGAGCCCACTGCATCCTTTTTAACCTGCCGACATACGTCACGCAGCGTCATAGCAGGATTCACTCGTACTCGAAAAGGCAGTGTCGTGATGAAGAAGCCAACGACCTCCTGAAACTCCTCCTGCTGGCGCCCTGACGACGGTACGCCAATAGCGAAATCATGCTGCCCACAATAGCGGGCCAGGACTACTTGCCAGGCGGCGAAGAGTGGCACGAAAGGAGTAAAGCGCTCTTGGTGACAAAAGGCTTTTAGGGAACTGGCGAGGCTGCTATCCAACACGAAACGCTTTGTGGCACCCCGAAATTCTTGCTGTTTGGGATAGACATGATCAGTGGTGATTTCTAACGGCGGGACATCATCCCCAAGATGCTCATTCCAATACTTAAGTTCCTTATTAATATCTCCCGTTGCCACTCTCTTTTGTTGCTGTAGTACATAGTCGCCATATTGCACGGGCAAGCTTGGAAGCTTTGCATTTCTGTCTTGGCTCAATGCCTGGCGATAGGCTTCACTCAGGTCGGATTCGATGATGCGGTTAGACCAAGCATCCGAGATAATGTGGTGAAGACAAACAACTAATACGTAACTCTTTTCCTCCAGCTTGATCAAACGGGCTACCAGCAATGGTGGCGCGCCTAAATCGAAGACATGCTGCGCGACATTCTGGATAGAACGCTCCAGCCTTTCGCCCTGCTCCGGTGCAGCCAGCTCAGAGAGATCTTCTCTACGAATAGAAAAAGGGACGCTGGGGAGCACAGACTGGTGTGGTACACCGTTGCGCTCGAAGAATCGGGTTCTCAATACGCTATGGCGTTGAATCAGTGCTTGAAAGGCGCGCTCTAGCGCCCCTGCATCCACGTTTCCGGTAAGCTGATAAGCACGCGGCTGGTTGTAGGCGGTAAGATCCGGCGAATAACGATGCAGGAACCAAAGCTGCTGCTGGGAGTATGACAACGGCAACACAACATCTTCACGAACGGCTTCAGACACTCCATCTTGCCCTTCCCTGCCATTACCAGGTGCTGCCACATCTTGTGGATGAGCCACTTCCTTCATCGCTAAATCCTCGTCCTTAACCACATTACAAATATTTTTGCCAGGTAAACTTGGCATCTCAATTGGTATCAAACGCGGCTAGCGCGCTCGTGCTGACTTCAGCGACACTCTCGCGTAGAGCAGCACCCAACTCAGCAACGGTGGGATGATCGAACACCACACCGGGGGCTATCTCGACCCCGAACTGCTTACGAATGCGTGCCACCAGCTTGATCACCAGCAAGGAGTGCCCACCCAGCTCGAAGAAATCGTCATCAATGCCGATCTCATCACGACCAAGCAGATCAGCCATGGCTTGACACAGGTTGGCTTCCACGGCATCCCGGGGCTTCACCAGGGTTTTTCTTTCCGCGGTTTTTTGGGCCAAGGCTTCTAGCGCGGAGGTGTCTACCTTGCCGTTACCTAGGCGGGGGAAATGCTCAACAGGGATAAAATGAGAAGGGCGCATGGGCTCGGGTAGCAGGGCCGTCAGCTGCTTGCGAAGCTGGGCCTGGCCTTCAATGGACGTTACCTCGGCGTCAGCGATCAGGAACGCTACGAGCTCCTGGGTATCACTGCCCCTCCCCATCAGGCGAACCAGGCTCTGTTTAACCCCTGGCTGTGCTTGCAACATGCTTTCGATTTCCGCAGGTTCAACACGAAAGCCGCGTAGCTTGATCTGGTCGTCAGCTCGCCCAATAAGGCGTACGCCACCCTCGGGTAGTACACACGCCAGATCGCCAGTGCGATAGAGCCGTTCACCGGGAATAAAGGGATCTTCGACAAACGAGGAAGCATCGCTATTGAGATAGCCGCGCGCCAGTTGGGCGCCGCCCAGATACAGCTCACCTACGGCACCAGTGGGGGTCGCGTGCAAGTTATCGTCAAGTACTCGATAGCGGCAGTTCGGTAGCAGCTGGGTTAGCGGCAACGGGCCTGCAATATCCTGCGACAGCGATACCGGGTGCACCATAACGCCCACCGTAGCTTCTGTAGGGCCATAGTGGTTGTATAGTTGGCTCTCAGGCGAAATCCGCGCAATGCTCGAAAGTAAGGCAGGTGAAGCTGCCTCGCCGCCTAGAACCAGCGTTTTAGGCAACCGGGGAACTTCGCACTCCAGCAGGGCCTCCAGATGAGACGGCACTATCTTGAGCGCATCGATATCGGCCACCGACATAAAGCGCGCAAAGTGGTCGCCATCCTGCATATCGTCAGGTGCGGCGATCACCAGGCGGGCACCATTGAACAATGCACCGAACAGCGCTGTATTACCCAGGTCGGTGGCTAGCGACCCGGTCAGTGCCCAGCGCTGGCATACCGATAGCCCCATGGCCTTTGTGGCACCGGCGACGTAGTTGAGCAGTTGACCATACTCAATCACCACGCCTTTGGGCGTGCCTGTGGAGCCAGAGGTATAGAGGATATAGGCCACGTCGTTGAGGCCAGGTTCTGGAAACGACAATGCGCCACTAGCCGACTCTTCGATGCCTATTGGCAGCCCTACACTGCGGATACCAGGCAGGGCCAGTGCTGTGAGTTCCGCCTCGTCGTTTTCAGCGCTCACCACTAGAGCGGGCTGGGCATCCTCAAGCACTCGCCGCTTACGCTCTACGGGCCACTCCGTGTCGAGCGGCAGGTAGGCGGCACCTGCACGCCATACTGCCAGTAGCAGCACGACCAAATCGGTGGAGCGGGACAGGTTGAGCGCAACATAATCCCCATGTTTGACGCCCTGGTTATCCAGCCACTGCGCGATACCATAAATGCGGGTTTCTAATTGGGCGTAGCTCAGCGTGCGGCCCTGCTCCTCAATGGCAATGGCATCCGGCGTCGAAGCAGCCCAAGCGGCGATATGGGCAGCTACGCTACGCTCGCCCACGTCGAGCACACTCCCCTCACTCGACAGTAATCCCTGCTGTTGCTCTAGGGAAATCAGCGGCACCGAAAATAGCTTTTGCGCGGGGTCAGCCAGGCCCGCCTGTAGCAGCGTCTGGTACTGACCCAGCAGACACTCGGCCGCTGCTCGGCTATAGCATGATGGGTCGGTATAGAGCGTCGCCACCACGCCGCTCTCAATGCGACCAATGTGCAAGGCAAGTTCAAATTCTGCCGATGGCCCAGGCAATTTTCGCAAGCGCCACTGCAAACCGGTCGTATTTAATTCATCCACTCCCTCTGAAAATCCGAATCCCGCTGCGAGGTGGCGCTTATCGGGCAGCGCATCAATCGACCAATACTCTTGAGCCTGGGTATGCGCCTCTAGCTGCTCTGCTAAACGGGTAATCCAGCTAGAGAAGTCACTATCAGCGACACCTTCAACCAGCACCGGCAGCACCTTGTCGAAGAGCCCGATCGCCCCTTGCATCACCTCGTAATCCTGGCGACAGTCGTGTTGCCAACCACCTATTACACTCTCATTACTACTAATTCTGGCGAGTAACGCCCACCAAGCCGCCTGCAGCACTACCTCTGCGGATACTTGAAGCTCGTCTGCCAGGCTATCGATACGCGCTACCAAGTCTGGTTCTAGTTCCCAGGCCACATACTCATGTTCTGCTCGCACGTCATGGCGGTTCGCTTGCCTGGCAGGTAAACGGCATGCTCCTGCCTGCTCGGCATGCTGCTGGTGCCCTTGCCAGTACTCACGGCCCTCTTCGGCGTCATCGTCGTTTTCGAGCGAAGCGCGCCACTCGATGAACTGGGAATACTGCAGCGCAGACTCATCATCGGCGCCTCCGCTCTGATCGTAAGCATCCGCCAACGCCGAGAACAGCGACTGCAGGCTGCTACGATCCGCCACTAACGCCGAAACAGCCAGTACTAATACCCAGGTTGTTTCACCAGTACGCAGCAGCGCTGGACGCAGCAGCTCACCACTCTCAATGGCCATGGGCCGGTGCTTGAGTGACTCGCTATAGTTATTAAGCCAGTTGTTAAGATCGTCGTTGAGCAGCGCTTCCTTGTCATCGCTGCCACGTAAGTCCTCATGCCGCCACTCGATAGCAGGAAGGTTTTCAAGCGCTTGGTGACGCAGCCCGCGGTACCCGGCCACGCTCTTCAAAGCCGTTGATAGGGCTTCATGCTGTAGCCTAAGGTCGCTCAGTGCACGCTCCAACCGCGAGCTATCAAGAGCACCTTGGATATCGACCACCATGACAGTAGCCTGCGCCGATGCTGCCTGCTGGGTATCATTTTCATTAGCTTCCGCCGCCATCAACACTGCGCGCTGTTCAGGGCTAAGCGGCCAATGGGCAAGGCTCTGCTGTTCCGTTATCGCATTCATTTATCGACTCCCAATACCCGTAACTTTATTGGCCGACCAACTCGGCATCGGCACTTGCCCCTTGGGCCTCTTCCAGCGCCGAACGCTCATAGATGTCTCCCATCGCCACCACAATCTTGCGTGGCCCCTCGTAGGGATCCCGGGCATGGGCCGCTAACATGTTGTCGACCATCACCACATCGCCCCGGCGCCAGTCGAAGCGCACCGCGCAGGCTTCGTAGGCATCGCCGACAACCTTCATCATCTCGTCGCTAATCACGGATCCATCACCGAAATAGACATTGCGTGGCAGGCGCTCCTGGCCAACCATCCCAAGCAGGTCTTCTTTCACATCAGGCTCAAGGCAGCTGACGTGGTGGAGCTGCACCTGATTGAAGAACACTCGATCACCGGTCACTGGATGCGTCACCACTGCAGGGCAGCGCGTGCGTGTCTGCAGCTCATCATCGCCCAACCACTGCCACTCGATTCCCCCCTCTTTGAGCCGCGCTTCAACCTCCTCCCTGCTATCGGTTTTGAAAAAGTCTCGCCAGCTCACGTCCAGATTGCGGGTGAAGGTGCGCACATAAAGCAGCTCTTTGCGCTCGAACTCCTCCACCACGTCGGCGGGCAGTTGGCGTAACATCTCGCGGCAATCAACGATCGGGGTGGCGCCTCCAACAGGAGAGGGGAACTCGCAGAAGAACAGCTGCTTGCGCGGCCAACGCTCCAAATGCGAACTCTCATTGTGATAAAGAATCATCTGGCGCTCAGGGTAGGGAGTTGAACGATAGGTATTGCGCCCCCCTTCTTTCTTGGGCAGGTCACCATAATTGCCGTAAAGGCCCGGCTGGATAGCCTCAGCAAAAGCTTCAAACTCTTGCGGAGTGGTCAGACCAAAGTTACGGAACAGAATGCCTGCGTGCGTGCGTAAGTGTTGCTCGATAAAATCACGCTGGGAGGTTGCCCATGCAACCGCATCAAGGTCAGCGTCCGTCGCTTCGATCACGAGAGGAAAGACTCTTTTTTCGTCGAGCAATGCCGTTCGTATCGGTGAATCACTGTTGGTCGAGGGGCGCGCACCTGGCTGGGATTTCAGGCTGCCAAGCTTGTTGAGTTTGGAACCTTTTGAAAGCTTGTTTTGCATAGCGTGTTTCTCCATTAGGGGTAAGCGAAACTCCTCGACGGGCATGTTGGGAGCTTCCACGATCTGCGCTAGTAGCGACTGCCAGGCACCGGTTAAGTGCTCAATGGTTTCGCGTCGGTACAAGGTAGTGGCGTAGACCCACTCGACTGATAGTCCGGTATCACTCTCATCAACGAATACCGCCATATCGAACTTCGACTCCTGCCTGGGCTGAGGCATTACCTCCACCTCAAGACCCGGTAGTGAGAACCGCTCGGTTGGCGTGTTTTGTAGTACGAAGAGGGTTTGTATTAGGGGGGAGCGATCGCGCTCACGGCCAATCCCCGAAAGCTCGACAATTCTGTCGAAGGGAACATTTTGATGATCGAACGCATCCAGCACGCTGGTCTGTACTTGCTCAAGCCAGTGGCCGAAATCAATCTGTCCATCAGTCAAACGAGACCGCAGCGGGATTACATTGACAAAAAATCCTATCAACGGCTCAACACTGGGATGGCTACGGCCAGCGACATCGGTTCCCACCACTAAGTCATGCTGCCGGGTCTGGCGATGCATCAACAGCTGAAAACTCGCCAACAGCAGCGTAAATAGCGTGGTGCCACGCTGTGCGGCAAGCTTGTTCAACGCTTGTGATAGGTCTGGACTCAGTTTCATGCTCAGGGCACTACCGGCATGCGATACTTGACTAGGCCTAGCGAAATCCGCCGGTAGAGTTGAGAGCGGTGGGGCACTGTTTAGATAACGGCGCCAGAAGGTTGCGCTTTGCTCAAAGGCCTCTCCCGACAGTGCTTTCTCATGCCAAGCAGCATAGTCCACGTACTGAATACCAAGTTCGGGTAACCCAGACTCCTCCCCTTCCAGCAATCCCCCGTACAGAGTGGCAAATTCCCGGATGAATACGCTCGTGGACCAGCCGTCGAAGACGATGTGGTGAATCACCAGGATCAGGGCGTGCTCTTGTGCACCAAAACGCAGTAACCCCGCCTTAATTAGAGGCCCAGTGGCAAGATCTAACGGTGTGTTCGCATACTCGGTGAAAGTATCTTGCAGATATCGCTGTTGCTCCTGCTCTGCAAGATCGCTGCAGTCCAAAACAGGAAGTTCGATGTTTCGCTGATCCTCTACAACCGCGATGGGATCACCGCTCTCGCTTTCAGGGTAGTGGGTACGTAATGCTTCATGCCGCGCAACGATGGCATTAACAGTTCTTTCCAGAACCTCTATATTCAATTCCCCTTTCAGGGAAAATAGCGCAGGAAGGTTATAAGCGGCACGCTCAAGGTCGCCCGCCTGACTTGCTAAGCGATCAACCAACCAGAGCCGACGCTGGACAGGTGCTAAAGGTAGTTCCGAATGGCGAGAAATCGGTATCAGTGGATTCTGGACACCTCCCTGATGGGAGGCCAAAGGAGTCGCCAACCGGCGCTCTACCTCATCAACCACGTCACAAAAGCGCGGCTTTTCCATGACCGATCTGGTTGGGAAATCAATCGCCCAATGGTCGCTAATGCGTGAAGCCAACTGCACCGCCGCCAGAGAATTACCACCGCTGGCAAAGAAGTGGGCATCTCTTCCTAGTGACTTACTTTGCGACAGAGTCTCGTCATCCCCCAGCACTTGGCACCAGAGCTTCGCTAACGTCTGCTCCGTTTTGCTCCCGAATTCCGCGATAGATTGCGATGCCTTTCCACCACTGGTGTTACCGTCACCACCGCTGACAAAATGCCCAAAGGCGTGAACGGCGTAGGCATCCAGACTCCCCGTCTCCCAGCCTTGACGGCAGGCGCTGCGCTGTAGCTTGCCGCTGGAGGTTTTGGGGAGGCCACCGGGGTTGAGTAGTAGCACAACAGAAAGTGGTTCATGGCAAGCGGACCCTACCGCCTCACTCAGCGCTTCGACCAACTTCTCGGCGGGCACTAGCTTCTGTATGCCGCGAGAGACTTCTGCCGCAACGCCGATCCCTTCAGCACCTTCGGGGGTGGTCACTGCAAAGGCTGCAATGCGCCCCTTACGGACCGCTTCTACCTCAGCCTCGATAGCACACTCGACATCCTGGGGGTAGACGTTATGGCCGCGCAGAATGATCAAGTCTTTAATACGCCCGGCGATATACAGCTGCCCTTGGTGTAAAAAGCCTAAATCGCCGGTGCGTAGCCAGCGATCGTCTTGGGCGTCGTGGCCCAGTGCATTGGCATCGTGAGCATCGCTATCGTGGGCACCGGTACGTTGCCAGCTAACGCCATCACGGGTAACAAAGGTTTTGGCGGTTGCTTCAGGGTTATGCCAATACCCATGCGCCACGCTGGGCCCATTGACCCAGATCTCGCCAACGTCGCCTTCGGGCAGCGAGTGAAGCCCTTCGGGATCGACAATATCGATAGTGTGATCGGGTTGCGGCGTGCCACAGCCCACCAGGGTATTGCCTTCGGCTGTTGAGGACGCCTGCCCCTGAGCCAGCAATTGTTGCGAAAAAGCAGTGCCAAGTACCCCCGTACCACGAGGATTACAGCTAACCAGCAGTGTGGCTTCAGCTAAGCCATAGCAGGGAGCGGCGGTGTCAGCGGCGAACCCCGCTGGCAGGAAGCGCTCAATAAAGGCTGTAAGGGTATCGTAGCGCACGGGTTCAGCGCCTGAGAACGCTACCCGCCAGCTGGATAAATCGAGTGTCTCAATCTGTTCGTCGCGAATACGCTCAAGGCACAGCCGGTAGGCGAAATCGGGGCCACCACTGATGGTACCTCCGTAGCGGGAGATCGCTTCCAGCCAGCGTACCGGCCGCTGCAAAAAGAAGGTCGGGCTCATCAATACCGCAGGAATGCCACGATAGATGGGCTGGAGTAGGCCGCCGATCAGCCCCATATCGTGGTAAAGCGGCAGCCAACTAACGAAGACATCGTCAGCACCAATCGAGAAGCCTGTCTCGATAGCGCGCTCGTTAGCCATCAGATTGCCATGGCTGACCATAACGCCTTTGGGCGTGGCCGTGGAACCGGAGGTGTATTGCAAAAAGGCGATATCACCACGCTTAGGGAAATGCTCGACCCAGTGTTCAGCGCGGCTCTCATCTACGGCATCCACGGGGATCAATTCCGCACTACCGAAGCCTTCACTTGCCGATGCGACCACATCGATAATCGTCGTAGAGGTAAGCACACAAACGGCCTGGGAGTCGGCTGCAATGGCCAATAAGCGTGCCAAGTGCTGCTGTTTGGCCGACTCCGGTGGGAAGACCGGTACAGCAATTACCCCAGCGTACAGGCAAGCGAAAAATGCCACTACATAGTGCTCATCGTTATCCAGCAGGATCAAAGCACGCTCACCAACCGCGAACCGCTGCTGTAGCTCGCTGGCCAAAGCACGTGAACGCCACTCTAGGGTGGAGTAATCAAGGATAGTTTCACCTTGAGCGTTCACCACAATCAGCGCCCTGTCGCTGGGCCTTTCACGGGCTAAGCGACTTAAATGCTCGACATAGCTTTTAAAAGCGTCGTTTCTAAGAGCATCGTTATGGGACGGATGGCTGTTCATTGTCTGGGTGTGCCTTGTATCCATGTGCGTACCTGCTAAAAGTTCGAATCCTGAGAATAAAGAGTCAGTACAGAGCGTTGCTGCTGTGGCAGCGTCGAGGAATACTCAAGCTTGGCAGCTCCAGTCCCTTAGATGATTTAAACTCTGTCCTGATATGCCTCACTGATGTGTACATACTTAACCTCCAGAAAGACGGGTGCAGTGACACCCTCTCGGCTCGGTATCGACATACCCCAGGGCTGCCGCATAGCCATATGGCGCTGGCAGCGGCCATGCTTGCAGAGGCAATGAAACGGGAAGCGAATGATCAAGGTAATAGGTGTCTGGCTGCCCTAAAAAGGAGGCAATCGAGAGTGCTTGCAGATGGTCAGCTATGCCCAGTCCCAGTGCCTTGAGCACTGCCTCTTTAACCACCCAGCGCTCAATAAAGGGCAAGGCAGACCGGCCGCTATCGTGATAGCGTCGCTCACTCGGCGATAGAATCAGGTCGCTCAGTGATGCAAGCTCAGCCTCGGGCCGACGGCGTTCAATATCGACCCCCACCTGCCCACAAGTTGCCAGCGCAATAAGGGCATATCCCCCTGCATGGGAGACATTGAACGCCAGTCCATTAGCGCTCTTCAGAAGAGGTTTGCCATAGGCGTTCTCGCTGAACACCAGCTTTTCTGGCGCCATACCGGTTTGTGCTGATAGCAGCCGCCGCAGAGCAGCACGAGTCGTCACGGCACGCACTACATCGGCGTGATGACGAAACCGGCACGCACGCTGCCGCTCTGTTTGACTCAGCAACCGATAGTCCTCATCTGCAATAGGGGCCTCCAGATCAAGAGGCAACTGCCAGACCGTGAGCCCCACGGGTAGCGTTTCAGCTAACCGCAGGCGCTGCATAAAGCACCTCCTCTAGGCGCAGGGTCAGTGCCTGTTCGATGGCTGCCACTACTTGCCCTTCCTGCTGGCGAATAAAGAAGTGCCCTCCCTCGAACCAGTTCAAAGAAAACGCCTCGCCCGCTACGCGCTGCCATGCTTCCAGGCGCACTTTCTCAATATCATCAGCAAGGCCCGCTAACACTTTGACGGGATAGTCGAATGGCGCACTACTGCGATAACGGAAACTACGGCAGAGGCGATAGTCCGCCGCCAGAACATCAAGCGTGAGACGCATCAGCTCTGGGCTTTCGAATACTTCCTCTGGCGTGCCGCCCTGTTGGCGAAGATCCGCAATCAGGGCCTTATCGTTATCAAGGCCCGCCAAGCGCTCTGAATCACGCATTGAGGGCGCTGCACTACCTGAAGCGAATAGCATCCGTGGCTGAGGGCGCCCCACATCGCGCAAGCGAGCAGCGATGCCATAAGCCAGCAGCGCCCCCATGCTGTGACCAAACAGGGCAAAGTCACCGCGCATCCGCGTTGCCTGCTCTTCGCACAGCTTTACGATCTGAGTTTCGAAGTTGTCGACGAGCGGCTCACCCAAGCGCTCACCCCGCCCCGGCAACTCAACGGGGCACACCTCAATCCACGCTGGCAACTGGCGCTTCCAGCGTAGATACATGGTGGCACTGGCCCCAGCGCAGGGCAGGCAGAGCAGCTTTAGCCGCTTAGCCTGCATCCGCAGGCTCCGCTTCAGCAGCCTGCTGCTCGTCCATCCACTGACGCAGAGAGAGCGGCCGCATGTCGGTCCAGGTTTTTTCGACGTACTCTAGGCAGGTTGGCTTATCGCCAAGCACACCGGTATCCGTCCAGCCAGCAGGAATTGCTTTCCACTCAGGCCAGAGGGAGTACTGCTCTTCGTGGTTAACTAACACGCGGAAAACAGCATCTTCACGATCAAAACAGCTTGTCATGGAACTAACCTCATCGTTGACAAAGAAATGAGAAATAAAACGCAATTGCTTCTCATTACTTAACGACGAGTGAGATGACTAAAAATTTAATGAGGAGGGAGAAGAAAGTAGAAAAAAATATGACCGGGTCTAAACGGCTCTATATGTTTTACACGTAAGTGCCGCTACACCGCCAAAGGAGGAGAATCAGGAAAGGGAACTCTGAATCAGAAGAAGCAAAAGCAGGAACTTGCCAGGCACGCACCAAAAGACAGCCGGATTCAATCGACCGCTACTGGGCATAGATTTCGTGCCAGCCGGTTCGAAAGAAATTGGCCGGAAGACAGGAATTTGCAGTCGATCAGCATTAGATTTGGCAGTCGCCTAGCTACGCTCATCGCTGCGAGGGATTAATCCTGTCAGTAGCCACAGCTGTTCTGCTTCATGGAACACTCGGCGATGCTGAGGGGAATCCGCCAACCACGCTTGGAAGACTTCACGATCAGCATCACTCAACGTCTTCTCATGCTCGCGCATCAGCCAGTCAAGCGCAGTTTGCCAAACGGCATCATCGCCGCTGTCGTTATTCATCGTTACTGTCAATCCTCGCTACTGCTGCCTGCCATCGGCCAACTGACTAGGGAAGCGTCCAGGGTTTTCAACGCTATCGTTGTTCTTTGACAGTGTAACAAAGCAGCCACAAAGAGGGGATGGAACGTAGGCTTACTAATCTGGCAACGTCTGACTTTGTAGCGACTGGCGGCAATGAGTCAGTGCATCGCGAATCATAAAGTTAACCAATGTGGTCGAAATGCCTAACTGTTGCGCCACTTCACGCTGAGTGTGCCCCCCTGAGCGATATAGCTCAAAGGCATACCGTGTGCGCTCAGGTAGCTCATCCAATGCTTCCACAACGCACCCCAGCGCTTGGCGATCAATCGCGATTGTCTCTGGTGAGTGCGTATTTAAAGCAGCGTTAACGCCTTCCTCTTCTTGCGCAAAGAGGGTTGATTCAAACGCTGAACGCCGACAGCGATCAATAGCGAGGTTACGCACCACTCGTGATGCGTAAGCGATAGGCTGCTTAATGACAAAAAGGGTCTGTGTTTCTGAAATTTTTAAGTAGGCATCCTGCACAACATCATCGGCTTGATCGGCGCTTCCCAATACTCTTGCAGCGACACAACAGAGCCTTTGCCGCTGATTAACAAAGATATCTTCTAACTCAGCGTTCCACGTCTGGCTATCCACGGCTAGGCCTCCTGCCTTAACGAGTGCCACAAATCAAATAGCAATAATTATTATTTGCGTTAGAGAGTGATAAAGTCAACCATCTACACCTAATGCGTTTTTTATAATGTTATGCCTGTTGATAAAACAACGGTGTGGGGTGCGAATCTTCTTCGCATTAAGCACTCGTTAATTATCATCGCAAACTGCACTCATCAATGTCATTTTCGTGTCATTAAGTGGGAGTTACAGTTATCTAAATGGGTTGAGAATGACCATGCACCCAGTGCTACGAAAGCTCAGCCGTTCTAGTTCTACATCTGGAGACAATCAATGTTTGCTAGCAGCAACGACTTACTCGAAACAATCAAGCAAGCAGCCTATGAGGCTGGCACGTTGTTGCGCGAGGGGTATACGCAAAAGGGACGGATTGCTTTTGAGCAAAAGGGGGCATCTGACTTTGTTAGCTACTACGATACGACAGCCGAGAACATCATTATCGACTGCATCAGCAGCGCTTTTCCGGATATTGCTTTCCTTGGCGAAGAGAGCGGCCTGACGCCCACCGATAGCGAGTATACCGTCATCATTGACCCCCTCGATGGTACCAGTAACTTTCTGCATGGGGTGCCGCACTTCTCGGTATCCATTGCGGTGACTAAAGGTGATGAGCTGGTCATCGGTGTTGTTTATCAACCATTACTTGATGAAATGCTTTGGGCAAGCCGTGGCTCTGGCGCCTTCCTCAACGACACACCACTCGCCACACCGGAACCACGCCCATTGACCGAGATGCTGGTGAGCACCTGCCTGCCCTACCATGCCAAAGGAGACTGCACGACGGCAATTAGCCAACTCGCTGCGCTAATGCCCCAAGTGGCTGGTATCCGCAGCCCAGGCTCTGCGGCCCTTGAGATCGCCTATACCAGCCTGGGCCGCTTTGATGCCTTTTGGTCCCAGGGCGCTGCACTCGACTTTTGGGATATCGCCGCTGGCATTGTGATTGCTCGTGAAGCTGGCTGCACCGTAACCGACCTCTCTGGCCAGGAAAACCCAGCCCAATGGGATAGCTTGCTTGCGGCACACCCTGAACGGCATGGCCAACTGCTGGTATGTTTACGCTCTTGATGATATTCGCACTGCGCACCGTGTCTAACGGCGTAAATCTTTTCATTTTTTAGTTAAAAATGAGAACCATTAGCACTAGAATGGAGCTATTACTGTTAAGCCAACGCTAGGAGTTATTCATGTTCGAGGTCAGAGGCGCTACCTTTGCAATTAATGGCAAGCCCCTTTTGCAGCCCATTGAGCATACCTTTCAAGAAGGTAAGATCTACGGCTTGATTGGTCACAATGGGTCAGGAAAATCGACCTTGATAAAACTGATGGCGCAGCAGCAACCCACTAGCCAAGGTGAAATTCACTTTGACCATCGCCCGCTGAGCGACTGGGGCAACCGTGAGTTCGCTCGCCAAGTGGCTTACTTACCGCAGCATTTGCCTAGTGCCGAAAACTTAACCGGACGTGAGCTAGTAGCTTTCGGCCGCTACCCTTGGCATGGCCTGCTGGGGCGTCATACTCAAAAAGATAAAGACGCCATTGATCGCGCTATTACCCTGACCCATACCGAGGCCTTTGCCGACCGCTTGGTTGATACGCTTTCCGGCGGTGAACGCCAGCGGGTATGGCTCGCTATGCTGTTGGCACAAGGCAGCCGCTTTTTACTGCTGGATGAACCACTGGCAGCGCTGGATATCGCCCACCAGATGGAAGTATTGGCGCTAATCCGCAAGCTATGCGATGAGTTGAACCTTGGGGTCATCATCGTGCTACACGATATCAATATGGCGTCGCGTTATTGTGATGAGTTGATGGCGCTACATAGTGGCCGATTGTTAGCCCACGGCACACCAGACCATATGATGCGCGAAAGCACCTTAGAGGCCATTTACGGACTCCCCATGCAGGTGATGAAGCACCCAAATGGAGCACACAACATCGCCGTGGCCCAATAGCCAGGTCCCAATAACCCAGTCCCAATAGCCAGGTCGTTGCGACTAAGCCATTGCTCTATAAAATTTAAAAGTCTATAAACTTTAAAAGAAAATAACGCGCTAATGCTAGCCGTAAGTCACTATTAACTATTAACACTAGTCACCATAAAACTGGTCACGATAAACATTAGCCACTACCAGCATTAGCGCGAATTAACTTATTTACTCTTTCTTTTGCCCCCCTGGCGCGCCTTAAAACGAGGGTTGGTTTTGCAAATCACATATAAACGACCCCGACGTTTAACGACCTGACAATCCTGATGACGGTTTTTGGCGGACTTGAGTGAGCTAAGTACTTGCATGGCATCTCTCCCGACTAAGACTCAGAGGTTTGGCGTGAAATCTTGCCAAAACGCTGCTGAAAGCGGGCCACTCTTCCTTCTGCAGAAACCCTTCGCTGTTCGCCGGTATAGAACGGGTGTGAGGCGCTGGAAACATCCAGGTCAATGACTGGATAAGTCTTGCCATCTTCCCATACGACCGTCTTCGAAGACGTACAGGTAGAACGAATCCTGAACATAGCCCCGCAAGTGGTATCGCGAAAAACCACATAGTCATAGGCTGGATGAATACCTTTTTTCATAATATACGACCCCGAGTTATGAGATAACATAACAATTAGATATGATTCTCATTAACAAGTAAAGTGGCACATTGCCACCTTCTGAAAGATTTCATTGCCTATACAACTCCCAGGCCATTTCCTGGCAATGCTGCTGGGAACGACTGAAAACCCGTCTACACTCAAATGACTTATCAGGCTGCCTAGAGAACAATGTAGATGACATCCTCAGCTTTTCTATTACCCGTAATTATGACGGGAAGCTTACTATCGGTAAGCGTAGCTAATGCCCAAACATCGAGTGACTCACCGCTTTGGGATGATGCCTTGGTTAGCGCTGCAAAGCAGGTAACACTAGGGCCTCGGCCGCTGTTTTTAGTTAACGATATGAGTACGGACAACGATCACGAGCGGGCGCTAAAATCTTCTTTACTAACCTGTGCCGCCGAGCACACCCAGTGGCAACACTCTCCGCTCACTATTGGCCACCGCGGTGCGCCGCTACAGTTTCCTGAACATACCTTAGAGTCTTACATTGCTGGAGCCCAAGGCGGTGCAGGCATTATCGAGTGCGATGTCGCCTTTACCGCCGATGAGGAGCTTGTCTGCCGTCACTCCCAGTGCGATCTGCACTACACCACTAATATCGTCGAAACCGAGCTAGCTGAAAAATGCAGCGTGCCTCCCGCTTTAGATGAAAACAGCGGAGAGCTAATGAATGCGGCAGATATTCGCTGCTGTACAAGTGATATTACGTTAGCCGAGTTTCGCAGCCTCCAAGGCACGATGGAGGGAGTGAATACTGATGCAACCACCCTTGAAGAGTACCTTGCAGGCACGCCAGAGTGGCGTACGGAGCTTTACGCTACCCGCGGCACATTGATGAGCCATGCGGACAGCATTGCGCTGTTTCAGCAACTGGGAGTACAGATGACTCCCGAGCTAAAAGAACCCGAAGTCGATATGCCATTTACAGGCCATTCAGAAAACGGGTTCACGCAGCAAGCGTACGCACAAAAAATGATAGATGAGTATAAAGCGGCTGGCATCCGCCCCAGTGATGTGTTTCCACAGTCATTCAACCTGGATGACGTGCTGTACTGGATTGAGCATGAACCAGAGTTTGGCAAACAAGCAGTTTACCTGGATGGCCGATACAGCGATGACTCGTTTGATCACACTAACCCCGATACGTGGCAGCCAAGCATGCAGTCCCTAGTAGAAAGTGGCGTTAAAATTCTCGCACCACCAACTTGGATGCTACTGGAAGCGAACCCAGAGTTCGGCAGCGATGAACACGCAAAGCGCTTGCAGCCTTCTCTCTATGCTCAGCGTGCTCGTGAAGCAGGCCTAACCATGATCACTTGGACACTCGAGCGGTCAGGGCCTTTAGCAGATGGCGGCCAGTGGTATCACAGCACGACTGAAGATGTTATTCAGCGTGAAGGGGATAAATTGATCACCTTGGATGCTTTAGTGAATGATGTTGGCGTCATCGGCGTATTCAGTGACTGGCCTGCAACGGTGGCCTTTTACGACAACTGTGCACAGCGGGGCGCGCCCTAGGTCGAAATCAATACGACCAGCCTGTTGATAAATCAACGCCGTGGGGCTTGGCACTACGATATTCTGGCTCGTTAGCCTTAAGTCGCCAAGTTCCACCAACATGAAGACAAAAGCACCAGATGAAAAGCTAAGAGAAGACCAATAACGCCGCACATATTGCCGCGCCGCTGGCAAATGGCCAAAAACGGCTATGGCGGTCTTCTGGCAACTCTTCTTTCAACACATTCAAGACAAGACCACCCGCCACAAAGGCATAAAGTAAACTGATAACCGCTTCTGTCACTTCATAAGTATTGCCCACTAACCAGCCTGAGACGACTGCCGCAGCTAACACCCATCGCCCTTTCGCCAAGTAATTATGCTTATGGTGCTGAGCTAACCCATGATCATTGACTAAGAAATGGAACCCCATGGCCAAAAAGAAGAACACAATTTCCGGGAATTGGTTGTCTCGGTATACCAAAAGGTAGCCAATCAGCGCGTTATAAAGCGAAAAGGATCCTATATGGATCCAAAAAACGCCTTTCTCTTTCTGTGGTGATACCTGCATTTGTACACGATCACGGCGTGTATGCTGCTTAGCCACTTGCTCTAAGCCATAGAAAACACTTAATCCAATTAAGGCAACAATATAAGCATTGTGTTCCAGCACAACTAGCGGACCATGCTCTTCTATTGTTTGATGAGCATCATTAAGCGCAGGAAAAATATGGATAAAGACATAACCAACCGATACGCCACCCGCAAACGAAAGCCAAGCACTGCGTGGGAGCGCACTTAGGCGCTGTAGCTTACCTGCGAACAGATGGATAGCCGCGAGACCCATAACAAAGGCAATTTGCAGCCCCATAAAGAATACGCTCCCTGTCTCCTACGATGCCGACAGTACTTAATCAAAACTGTACTTAATCAAAACTGTACTTAATCAAATAAGCTCATTCGCTTCATCACGTTATCGCGCTTAATCTTCCAGTGAAAGAGTGCTCCTGACACGTGTAGCACTACCAACCCTAAAATGATCCAACCAAGCCGCCCGTGCCACATAAATAACTGTTCTGAAAGCTCTTCATGCCTGCCAATAAGCCCCGGTAAATGCCAATGGAAAAATTCCACAGGAAAGCCGCCGCTAGCAGTTGCTGTCCAGCCTATTATCGGCATGACAATCAATGCCAAGTAGAGCAAGTGGTGCACGCTGGTGCTAACAATACGCTCAAACGCATTAAGCGGCGGGTCATGATCGGGGATGACAAATGCTAAACGGGTAATAATCCGTAACGTCATTAACAGCAAAAGAGCCACACCTAGGGTTTTATGGCTGGTATAGATTACGTTGGTAAGCGCATTGCCCAATAAGCTTACTGCTCGCTCATAACCTAAAAAACCCAGTGATAGACCGCTTGCCAATGAGAGCAGCACGACACCGGCTACCAGCCAATGCAGCACCCTGTGCGGGTAGATATAGTGATCCAACTCATGCATGAGATACTCCTAGCGGCTAATCACATGGGCTAATCGTGCACCACAAAAGTTTAGCGTAGTTCAGTCACAAGGGATTCGAGGAGTTAATAGTGCCCCCCTTCGACCAATTTTCCGCCTCAACTTCTTGGAAAAACACCTGCACACTTTGCGGGTCAACGCTATATACCTCAACAAAGGCTTCTGTAATACGTTTTGCCAATTCACGCTTTTGCGTTAGATCACGGGGGAATTGCTGAATAGTTACAATAGGCATCATGGTTTCCTATACATCGGTCAGTAAAATCTCACCTTATAACGCTTCGCTGGGCGCCGCCAGCTGTTCACGAATTAGCTCGCCCAGCCTGCGTGCAGGCTCTGAGGGGCGATGCGGCGCACGGTGCAGCGCTAATTCAATTACGGGTAATGCAGGCATGCCGCTGCTCTCATCCAGAGGCCGTAGCGAAGGTGTCAGCATGCTGCGGGTAACCACCACCACGGCCAACCCCGCCATTACAATAGGCGCAAGACCTGCCATGGATTGGCTGGTATACGCCACACGCCACTCTCGGCCTGCCGCTTGTAACGCTTGTTCTGCCACCTCACGAAACACATCCGCGCCTGGAGAGTAGAGAGCAAGGGGGATAGGGTCACTTAGCGAAGGCTGCTGGTTAATACCTACTGCCCAAATAAGCGGCTCACGGCGAATGACCTCCCCTCCGGGCGAGTTACGCTGGCGAGTCACCAACGCCAGGTCAATCTCAGCAGCCTTAACTTGCTCCACAAGATGCGCGCTGGTGCCGCAAATCACCGTTAACCCCACGGCGGGATAAAGTTGGTGAAAGTAGGCAAATACTGAAGGTAGCAGAGACGCATAGTCCTCAGGGATCCCGAGCGTTAGATCACCGGTTACCTGCCGGGCCTGCATATCGCTCCAGGCTTCGTCATTGAGTGCTAGCAATCGGCGAGCGTGGGTTAGTAAACGCTCACCTTCGGGTGTGAAGCGTAAGCGCCGCCCCTCCCGCTCATGCAAACTTAGTCCTAACTGGGTTTCTAAACGCTGCAGCTGCATGCTAACAGTGGACTGGGTATACGCTAACCGCTTGGCCGCAGCAGTAACACTACCCGTATCAGAGATTGCTACCAAGGTTCGCAGAAGTGTCAGGTCTAATGTAGGCGCTCTCATACATCACCATTATTGATAAAACCAATCATAAAAGATCGATATTGTGATGAATTAATTCTGAGTATGCTGCGGGATGTTCATCGAAGACAAGGAGAATTCCATGCATCCCGTTCACTCCCCCGTTGTGGCGTCACCTTGGTACAGCATTGTCGCGGCGTTAGTGGCCGTGATGCTATGGAGCGTGGCACCGCTACTCGCAGAGCTTGCCCACACTTCTTCCCCACTTCAATTGACGGCACTCACGTTATTAGCAGGCGCCCTGGCAACACTTCCACTTAGTCGAAAGGTTCCTACGGCTACTTTAAGCAGAGGGTGGCAGCTAAGTGTATGGCTCGGCGTTCCACTGCTTATTTTTGGTGCTGTCAGTAGTTATTTTATAGGAATGCGCCTAGCGCCTGCCGCAGAGGCAGCACTTATTACTTATACGTGGCCAGTTTTATTCGTGTTGTTAAGCCAGTGGAGTCGTTTTGGCAAGCTACGCATGGCAGGTGTTATCGGGGCGCTCATCGCATTTTCCGGCGCCGCTCTACTATTGCTACCTCAGGCACTAAGTGGAGGTCTTGGCGGCGCAACCAATGGCTATGCATTAGCACTACTCGCTGCCTGCTGCTGGGCGCTTTATTCTTGGTTAGGCCAAACGGCCCCGATAGCATTAACGCCACTATTGCCACGCTTATTACTGATTGCTTGCGCTATTGCAGGCTGTGCCAGCCTGCTCGTGGAAGGAAATTTTGGTGTCCCCGATAATGAAGCCCTACTAGCGGGCATAGCACTGGGGTTGGGGCCCTACGGCATAGCAATGGTAGCCTGGGATAAAGCTTTGCGTTTTGGGCAAGCAAGCGTAGTAGGTAGCCTTGCTTATGGCGTTCCTATACTGGCGGCCATTTTGCTAGTGCTGGCAGGGATGAGCGTACTGGACTGGCGCCTCCCCACCGCTGCAGCTTTGGTAATAGTCGGCTGTTTAAAAGCTGGCTATGGAGGTGGACATAATCACCCATGAATGGCCAAATTGCTCTTTACCAAGGTAGCGAGATTAGTCCATTCACGGGCTAGCATTAACGACATAGCATTAACGACCTAGATAGCGCGGCTTTGCGATGCCCTCTAACTCATCCACAGGCAGTTTTAAGGTCGGCTGGCCTACCGCATAGGGGGCAATTTCATAGACGTTATATTTCACTTCCCAGGCCGTTTCCAACGGCGCAATGTTGCGGCTTTCGCTTAACGGCCAGTTGGAGATGAACTGATCATCATGGCCCATTTCCGCCACCCAACGCCGATGGGCTTGATTCAGTACTGTTTGAAAAGCCGCTTGTTGCCCTTCTAACAGCATGTCATTCGCATCAACAACACGCTGCAACTTTTCGTCAATCACCATAAATTCTGTCATTGGCAGGCCATGCGCTTGCCCGGCATGGTAGACATAGCTATTAAGCTCTATGACCAATAAGTCGTTATGCTGGGCGTTGACCTTCGCTTCCAGTACTGCCTCGCTGGCCATAAAGTTAGGCAATAAATGCTTATCTTCTTGTGCCAATTCAAAGAAATTCTGCGCATAGCCATCCCAATTCTCAGCAGGTAATGTGCCCTCCTCGGTAATGCCCATCGCAAGTTTTAACAAACGCGTTTGCAACTGTTCACTTAGCTCAGGTGATTGAGGGAAGGTTAGCGCAGCCACCTTCACTTCTGAGCAGTTCTCTGTCTGACAACCCGGCTCAACGTAGTGCTTTTCTAATGCCAGAGTGGCAAGCGAGCGTGATTCGACTTGCTCATCCGCTGGCGCTTGGCAGCCGCTCAATACGAGCGCTGTCACAGCACATATTCCACTGGCTAGACGCAGCATAAAACCTCCTTGTTGGTCGTCAGTATGTCGTATTCGTTTACATAACGATTAATGTCTTACTAATGTTACGTATCAATGTATTAGGCATCTACAATCGCCCTTGCAGCAAAAAGCATACAAGGGCGTGATGAGATCGTGCCACTACAAAAGCGCCATTGGCTGGCCCAATTAGTGATGGCCTACTTGAAACATCTAGAGCTTGAGCCCGAGTACCTGCTTATTAAGTACCCAAGCTCGAACGTCTGACTAAGCTTAAGGGCTTAAAAACTTAAATATCCGGCTGCATATCAGCTGGCTCAGTGCTCACTTGAAGCTCAAACATACCGCTGCCACTGGCGCTGAAGCCCCGAGCAGTCACAGTATAGGTTCCCGGCAACAGTGATTGCTCTAATAGCGCATCAGTACCGCTACCACCGTCATCATCACTGTAGGAAACACCTTCGCCATATAACTCAATATAGGCATCAAAATCGCTTGAGCGCATTGATAGCGTGACGTGCGAACTTTGCTCTAAAGTGAGTTCATAGGTCAGCGGCTCGCCACTGAACCAGCCATTTAACGTTTCATCGGGCGTTAAGATACCTTCGTTGCGCAGATCTACTCCCGCTGGTACATCGCGAGGCTCAACCGAAAGGGTAAATAAGCCGCTCCCCGTACCAAACGCAGTACGCGCTGTTAGCTGGTACTCTCCTGGGGCTAAGAAGTCCGCAATACGAGCATCCAGATCACCCGCACTGTCATCGTCTTCACGGTAATAACCGTCATCCCCTTCTAATACAAGGTAGGCATCAACATCACTGGAATTCATCTCAATTTGATAAATACCTGCTTCTTCAACCTCTAGCTCGTAGTAGAGCTCCTGGCCACTGTACCAACCATTTAAGGTGTCGCCTGGCTTAATAGTGCCGTCGTTACGCAGCTCCCCATCTCCGGGTAACTCTTTTGTCTCAGCGGTTAGTGTGAATAACCCGTTGCCTTCACCGTAGGCAGTACGCGCTGTTAATGTGTAGTCGCCGGGGGCGAAAAAGTCAGCAATACGCGCATTCAGATCGCCCGCGCTATCATCATCTTCACGATGGTAGCCATTGGGGCCTTCCAGTACTAGATATGCATCAAAGTCATCAGCCAGCATCTCTATTTGATACATGCCAGCGTCTTCAATCGTTAATGTAAACTCGCGAGATTCACCATCAAGCCAACTATCAATGGGAGTTTCAGTGGTGAGAGTGCCTGAATCGCTTAGCTCAACAGTGCGGCTATTGATGCTAAAGGGGCCATAACTATGCTCATCGGCCCCACTAACAACCACCATGTACTCTCCGCTCTCTTTGATCTGCTGGCGCAGCGTGGGCGCACTTCCCAATAGAGCTAACTGGTCGTCATATAAAGTAACCACACCCTGTAGGGCGCCGCGTAAGGAGACTTCAACCAACTCCCCTTCTTCTAAGTTGATCGCGTAACGCAAAAAACGGCTTCCATCCTTGCCATTTAGCTCGCTTGCTGAGGTGATCTCGCCACTTGCACGCTCGCCTAACGTTAAGCTTTCAAGTGTTACTTGTTCGATATCAGATGGTGCACTGGTGATCGTTTGCGCTGCTAAAAAACCAACAGCAGCGCCGCCGACTGCAACAATGATCAGCGATAAAGGTGAAGTTTTGGCCATGATGGCTTCCTTGTTGGGTGTCAATAGTAGGCAGCTACAGTGACCGGAATTATATGATGGTTAACTGAGCAAAGTGAGCATTTAAATATACTGCAGCGCACAAAAAAATTGTTCGGCCATGAAAAAAGCTGGCGGCGTTAACTTACTGAATCTCAAGCGCATAGCGAAAGAATAGAAAAATCGCAATTATGGAGCTATTTGCATCGATCTTCTTAAAGCTTGCCGACTCCAAAAGAGCACGCTACTATCCATAGGCCTACTAGGCACCTCCTTGATGCTAGATCCGCGATTTGAAAAGAACCGAGGTACTCCCATGGGAGCCCATAAGCAACTGATCCGAACGAGCTGCTTAGCAGCGGTGCTTATTGCCTGCACTGCTAATACTGCGTTTGCTCACGAGTTAGAAGTCCAGCGAGGCGTAGCCTCTTTCTATAGTGACCGTTTCCAAGGCGCGACCACTGCCAGTGGTGAACGCTTCGACCAACAGGCGCTAACTGCTGCTCATCCGAGCTTGCCGTTTGGCACCAAGGTACTGGTTACACGCCCCGACACCGGGCAGAAAGTAGAGGTGCTGATCAATGACCGCGGCCCATTTGTTCAAGGGCGTGTGATTGATCTATCTAAAAGAGCGGCTAGTAAACTAGGTATGATTCGCCGTGGCGTCGCACCGGTTATGATTACCCTAGTGGACTAACTCTGCTATCTAGCCCTGTAGAACGATCGAAATAGCGAGTTAACGGATAGCACACCCGCAAGTGTGTGATACCCCTTAAACGGTCAACGTTGCAGAACAGTCAGCTAATCAAAAGCGGCCCCACCCAGGGCCGCTTTTTTATTGCACAGCGAACTTGCAAGCATGCTAACGGTCTCTATCCTACTAAGGAGATGATTCACCCCGCATTGGCAGGAGACACATATGCAATCACGTTTCTTTACCTTAACCGATTACCCCACCGGCTTGCCAAGCCGTGAGCTATTTTCACTGGCAAGCAAGAAACTTCCCGACCTTGGCGAAGGTGAAGTACGCATTCGCAATCACTGGCTATCGGTTGACCCTTATATGCGTGGCCGAATGACCAGTATGCGCTCTTCCTATATTGCTCCGTTTGAGCTGGGGCAGCCGATGGAGGGCGGTGCTATCGGAGAAGTCATTGAGACAAACGACTCACGGCTTAATGTAGGAGACACCGTTAGCCATATGGGTGGCTGGCGAGATATTGCACAAATTTCTGCAACAGGGGTAACACCACTACCCGATATCAACGTGCCGGAGCAGGCTTATCTAGGCATCCTTGGGATGCCTGGCATGACGGCCTGGACAGGACTTAACCTAATTGCCGAGTTCAAGCGTGGCGATAACGTACTGGTCAGCGCTGCCAGCGGTGCTGTTGGGTCATTGGCTGTTCAGCTTGCCAAGGCTAAAGGTTGTCATGTGGTCGGCATTGCAGGGGCCGCTAATAAGCTAGCCTGGTTGGAATCGCTGGGTGTCGAGCCAGTTAGTTATCGAGACCGAAGCGCCCAAGAGCTAAGCGATGCCATTAAGCTCGCTAGCCCCAATGGCATTGATGTTTATTTTGAAAATGTTGGCGGAGCTTGCCTAGAAGCGGCGCTGAGCCAGATTAATGAAGGCGCTCGGATTGCAGTCTGCGGCATGATCGATAGCTACAATGCTGCAACTCCTCCCCCTGGGCCTCGTAACCTGTCTCAGCTAGTCGTGCGTAAAGCAAAAATGCAGGGGTTCATCGTTGCAGACCACTGGTCCAATTACCGTCAATTCCTCGATGAGGTGGCTCCGCAAGTCGCGAAGGGCGACCTTAGCTATAAAGAAACTATTCAAGAAGGGCTGGAGAGCACGCCTGATGCATTTTTAGCCCTTTTTGAAGGAGGCAATACCGGAAAAATGCTGGTGAAGCTCACAGACTGAGCAAAGCCCTAGCCCCAGCACAACCAAAGCACTTCTTTTCTTCCTTTCTTCAACAGCAAGCCGCGCCAAGGTGACTAGCGTGGCTTTTTTGTGTATGTGCTTTAATTAGCCAGCAAATTATTAGACCAAAATCGAATTGATTATTAAAATTACCGATAATCAATGTGTGTTTTAACCCATCGGCATTCCCGATGGGTTAGGGCACGCTGTAGAACCGCTGCTTATAGTGCTTCGCTAAGCGGCATTAACTCATTGTTAATAGGGGTTTTCTCATGGATGGACACACGCGTGCCCGTGGCAAATGGCCAGCACTGCTGCTGGGTCTATTGCTCATAGTGGCTGGAATCGCACTGACCATTGGCGGCGGAAAGCTACTGAGTCTAGGCGGTAGCGCTTACTACTTAACCGCTGGGGTTGGCCTTTTTGTGGCCGGTGTGTTGTTGGCACTGCGCAAAGGCGCTGCATTATGGCTTTATGCGTTGATACTCTTTGCAACCCTTTTATGGGCACTTTGGGAAGTAGGTCTGGACTGGTGGCAGTTGGTGCCTCGGGTCGCTATCCTCTGCTTAATTGGCATTATTTTACTGCTTCCCTGGTGGCGAAAACCGCTACATTCACGCGGTGGCAGCTTGGCGCTCATGGCAAGCATTGGGGCAGCTATAGTGGTCGCGATTGCTAGCCAGTTTAGCGACCCAGGTACTATCACAGGCACTATCAAAGGTACTATCACAGGTACAATCGAAACTGCCAATCATAGCGAAAATGTGAACCCTGCTCAGGTGGCTGGCGATGACTGGCCAGCTTACGGCGGCACCAATGCAGGTACCCATTACTCTTCTCTTAGCCAAATTACGCCGGATAATATCGGCAAGCTGGAAGAGGTATGGCGTATCCAAACTGGTGACAAACCCGGCCCCAATGCGCCGCCGGAAATTACCAACCAAAACACGCCTCTAAAGGTGAACGACAGCCTTTATATCTGTACTTCTCATAGCCGTGCGATGGCGCTGTCACCGGAAACCGGCGAAACCCTATGGGAATTTGACCCTGAAATCAGCACCATGGGTGCGGATGACTTCTCCGGCTGGGCACATATGACCTGCCGCGGTCTTGCTTACTATGATGCGGCTAGCTATGACGTAACTAACGATGGCGACGCTGAAGAAACCAATAGCGTTGCTAATATCAACAGTAACGCAGTAGCAGTGAGCAGCCCGCTTTTTGCCGATGACAGCCAGTTTAGTATCGACCTATCCTTCCTGCTCTTTATCAGTGGACTAGGCAATAACCCTGCAACAGCTGCCGATGAAAACAACACTCAAGCCATGCTTAGTGAAGCCGATGTAATGTGCCCACGCAGGCTTTACCTGCCCACCGCCGATGCGCGCCTGATTGCGCTAAACGCGGATACCGGTGAGCGCTGCAATAGCTTTGGCGACAATGGAGAGGTCGACCTTACTCACAATATTGGCGATTTCTCACCAGGCGGTTACTACTCCACCTCCCCCGCCACTGTGACCGAGAACCTGGTTATTCTAGGCGGACATGTCACCGACAATAGCTCTACTGACGAACCCTCCGGCGTTATTCGTGCGTTTGATGTGCACACTGGCGAGCTAGTATGGAACTGGGACAGCGGCAATCCTGATGACACCGCACCGTTGGCAGAAGGCGAAATCTACACACGCAATTCACCCAACGTATGGGCGCCAATTAGTGTTGATGAAGAGTTGGGCTTGGTTTACCTGCCTATGGGCAACGCCACGCCGGATCAGTATGGCGCTAATCGCAGCGAAAATGATGAAATTTACAGCGCGGGTCTAGTAGCGCTTAACGTAGACGATGGACAAGTGGCATGGGTCTACCAGTTCGTTCACCACGATCTGTGGGATATGGACACGCCAGCCCAACCAGTGCTGATCGATCTTGCTACTGAAGACGGCACTCAGCCTGCGGTTATTCAGCCGACCAAGCAGGGCAGCCTGTATGTGTTAAACCGTGAAACCGGCGAACCGATTGTGCCTATCGAGGAAGTACCCGCTCCCCAAGGTGCTGTCGAAGGTGACTGGACTGCAGAAACTCAGCCTCGCTCGGCACTGAACCTGCTGCCCCCACCGCTTACCGAGCGTGATATGTGGGGGGCATCACCCTTTGATCAGATGATGTGCCGTATTCAGTTCAACTCATTACGCTACGAGGGCCAGTACACTCCGCCTTCGCTGGAAGGTAGCATTATCTACCCCGGCAACGTAGGGGTGATGAACTGGGGAGGTGTTGCCGTTGATCCCGAGCGCCAAGCGTTGTTTACCGGCGCTAAGTATCTGGCGTTTGTTTCCAAACTGATCCCACGTGATGAGGTTGAAGATGGCCAGGGCTCAGCTAGCGAGCAAGGCTTACAGCCCAACACAGGCGCACCCTACGCAGTCGAGCTTGGCCCGCTACTTTCAGTGTTAGGCCTACCCTGCCAAGCACCCTCCTGGGGCGATGTGGTCGGTATTGATTTGCAAAGCAATCAGGTCGTGTGGAAACACCGTAATGGCACCACACGCGACAGCATGCCCTTCGGTTTGCCCATTGCTTTAAATCTAGGCGTTCCTGCGCTAGGTGGCCCGCTGACCACAGCTGGCGGTGTTTCCTTCCTAAGCGGCACGCTGGATCAATATCTGCGCGGCTACGACATCACCACTGGCGAAGAGCTCTACAAAGCGCGTTTGCCAGCAGGAGGGCAAGCAACGCCAATGACCTACACCGGGGCAGACGGTCGCCAGTATGTGGTCGTGACCGCCGGTGGCCACGGTACCTTTGGCACAAAAATGGGTGACTACGTGATTGGCTACGCCTTACCGGAATAGCCAATTAACTTAGTGCAACCACTAACGAGAACGGGCGACCAAATGGGCCGCCCGTTTTTTATGCTAAACAAACTCGGTTAAATACTTAGTTCTTTTAAAAACTCAGCTCCACGCCACCGTAAACGCTGCGCCCTGGGGCAGGTTCGTAGAAACGCCCGAAGGTGCCATTCAAGCGCACATTGGAGTAGTGCTCCTCGTCAAATAAGTTGCGTACACCTACATACGCACTAAGCCGGGTATCGCCGCTTAGTTGCCAACCATCCCCCACACGCAGGTTCACTAACCAGTAGCTATCGACCTCTGTCTCATTGGCATTATCTGCCACTAGGTCTCCCACGTACTCGGTTTCCAAGGTCGCAAAGCGCTCGTCAAGACCCTGCCAGGTAAGCTGACTCACCCAAGTTTGCTCGGGCAGGCCGGGGATACGGTTACCATCAAAGCTTTCGGACGGTGTTGCAAAACGGTCAAACTCATAGCGCGCCAGCGTTAAGGCGCTATTTAAGCGCCATTGGTCAGCAAGCTGCCAGCCCAGCGCTAGCTCAAGACCATCGCGATTTGTGTCGCCCGCATTCTGATAGAAAGTGCGGCCACCTTCATCATAGGGCACTAGCTCATCACGTACGCGAACCGAAAATAGCGCAAGATCGTAATCCATCGCCAACGGTTCAATATAGCCACGCAGCCCTATTTCGCGGTTCCACGCTTTTTGTGGCTCAACATTGGGATTGAAGCCCCCTCCTGCTGGGTTCGCAAACTCAGCAAACGTGGGTGTCTCAAAGGCGGTGCCAGTATTGATATAAGCTTGGTGCTGTGGCCGATAGCGGTAGCTTAAACCAGCGGAACCGCTCCATTCGCTAAAGGTGCGTAGGCCACTTTGATCGCCATCATCAAAATAACGGTCATCCACTTCTAGCTCAACCCGGTCAAAACGGGCGCCGAGCGAGAGTGTCACCTGCTGGGTAAGTGCCAAATCACCCTGAGCAAAAACACCACCAGAAGTTGCCGTTTGGGTCTCTTCAGCCGTCTGTTCACCAACGGCTCCTGCAGTATTCACGTTATTACGAAAGCGTTCATCCTCTTGGCGCGCTATATCAACACCCACAATGTAGCTAAGCGGTAGGTTGCCCAAAGTGATGCTGTGATGGTATTCGCTGCTTGCCCCTAAGTAATCTCGCTGGTAGCCCAATCGGCTATCACCAACGAAAGGCAATTGCTGCTCAAAGTCACGCTGGGCGATAAACCCCTTGAGGTAAAACTCACCTGGGCCTGCGGCTAAGTCTTCATACTGGAGGCCAATCATTTGCTGATTAACCTGCTGTCGCGCATCGAGCGCTAAGGCATTAGGGGCCGCTTGATGGCGCCCACCCGCAACTTCTATCGCGCTTAACGCCCCTGGGTCCTCTGAACGTGGGTTTTCAAGCAAGTTGATAACGGCCGTTAACGCCCGTTCACTGCCTAACTCACGACGCAGCTTGGCATTCAGTAAATATTTTTCCGTAGAGCTTTGCTCACGATAGCCATCCATATTGAGGGCCGAAAAACTCACATGATGGGACCACTCTTCATGTGCACCACCTTGTTGTAGCGCCACTTTTTGGTAACCGTTGCTGCCCGCACCAATACTAAGCCGTGTGCCTTGGCGATCTCTCCCATCGGCAGTGGTAATATCAATCACCCCACCAGCCGCGTTGCCATACAGCACCGAGGAAGGACCGCGGACTACTTCAATGCGCTCGACGCTGTCTAAATCAATCGCATCCAGCTGGGCTTGCCCATCCGGCAAAGTGTAGGGAATACCATCTACCATCACCGTGATGCCGCGTACGCCAAACGGTGCACGGGCGCCAAATCCTCGAATGGCAATTCGCTGCCCTTGGGCAAAGTTATCGCGGTTTTGTAAAAAAACGCCGGGTACTTGTGTCAGCGATTCATCAAGCCTGACGCGCTGCTGCCCCCTGGCAATATCCTCATACTCCAGTGTAGAGAGTGCCGCTGGAGTAGCATAAAGCTCACGGACTAAACGCGGGGCACTTACTTCCACCGTTGGTAGTTGCTCCGCTGCTTCTGTTTCCACCGCTGTTTGAGCTGCTGTTTGAGCTGTGGTTTGAGCTGTGGTTTGAGCTGTGGTTTGAGCTAACAAAGGAGTAGCAGCAGTAGCGCCACTCAGTAGCAGAGAACCGAGTAGCAAAGAACGTAGCCGAGAGGGTGAAATCAACCTTCCAATGACATCCTTTCCCATGAGATTCCTCTCGCTGGTGAGTTTTTAACTTGGCACACGATGCCACGCGATATGATGCCATACTCATATCAGCTCGCTTAGTTTTACGCGGATTAGTTTTACGCGGAACATCCACGCCTTTTACGTCAAATTACAGCACTCGCCTGTTAACGCTAAATTGCAAACACCTTTGGGTACCCGTACCGCCTAGCATCACCACCTGCTTTATAAAAATAATCATAAAAGGCTTTGACCTGAGGGTAGAAACATGTCACTGTAGCGTCAGTTGGTTAGCAAGCGGCATGGTTTCAGAAGTGTACGATTCTTTTCGTAAGCCTGATATTGTATTCCTTGTTTCGCCCGCTACTTCATCTGGGTAATACCAGGAACTTTATTACGGCGCATTAGCGCGAAAGGATCTTCACAATGGCAACTGGCACAGTTAAATGGTTTAACGACACTAAAGGCTTCGGTTTCATCGCTCCTTCTGACGGTGGCGACGACCTGTTTGCACATTTCTCTGAAATTCAGTCTGACGGTTTCAAAACCCTTCAAGAAGGTGCTAACGTTTCTTTTGACGTTACCCAGGGTAAGAAAGGCCTTCAGGCTTCTAACATCAAGCAAATCTCCTAAGCCTAAGTCTTTAAGACATAACGCTTTAGAGTTTGTTCGAACCTTTCGAGGTTCGGTTAACAAGGCCCGCTTATGCGGGCCTTGTTGCGTTTGTCGTCTTTTATCTGGCTATCATCGGCTTTCTACGAAAGAAGAGCTTAGTGCGCCACAGCGATCTCTACCAGATGAGTAGGTGCCAAGTGAGTCGGTGGCAATATATCAAGGCTTGCCTTCATAGTGCGCGCCTCCGCCGATGGGGAGCGGCCGAAGAAGCGCTTAAACTCACGGCTAAATTGGGAGGGGCTCTCATACCCAACTCGGCTTGCCGCTGCTGCCGCTGTTAAACCATCACGTATCATCAACAAACGAGCATGATGCAAGCGTGTCGATTTAATGTACTGGATAGGCGAGGTTTTGGTAACCGCTTTAAAGTGCACATGAAAGGCTGGCACACTCATTCCGGCTTCGCTAGCTAAGCCCCCCACCTCCAGCGTATCAGCGTAATTCAGATGAATACGTCGTAGCGCCTTTGCGACTTTTCCAAACTGACCATAATGGGCAAGCGCTGATCGAACACTCCCGCCCTGCTCTCCAACCAGCACCCGATAATAGATCTCTCTGACAATGGAAGGCGCTAGTATTTGTGCATCTCTAGCGGTGGCCAGAGTATCCAGCAAACGCAATGTGGCACTCGCCAGGGTTTCTCCCAGTGGGGTAGAAAACATGCCCCGCGGTGCCTCTAGCGTATGACCACCTGACGCTTCTAGCATCGTTGCCAATTCGGCAATAACCATCGCATCAAGACTGATAGCAATACCCAGCATGGGCTCTTCTTCACTGGCCTCTGTTTCCGAGGTAAACGGCAACGGCACAGAGAGAACAAGATAATGCTGAGCATCATAAAGATAGACCTCGTCACCTAAATAGCCACGCTTACGGCCTTGGCAGATGATAACGATACTTGGCTCGTAGAGAACCGGCGTGCTTTTCAGTGGGCGGTTTGAGCGCATAAACCTCACACTATCCAGCAGCGATTGGGTATATCCTTCGTATGGAGCAAGTTGGTATAAGCGCTTGACGATTTTGCTGTGTACCTCAGCATCGATCTTCGATGACATAAAAATTACCTCGCCAGCAGTTACCCGCAACTTGGTCATACAGCTTGTATCACACAACGTGTGTCTGTCATTACCATGAGAGTAATATACATACCCTACAACTAAGTTACCTACTCCTTGCTACGTAAATAATAGGATTAGGCAAACATGCAATAGGAACGTCTCTATTGCCACTGGTTGCCATTGGCTACTCTTCTTCAAGTACTGATTCAAGTGCTGATTCAAGTACTTCACCAACAAGGGGATTAGCATATGACCAATTCATCGACCTATCCGTCAAAAGTCATTTTATTGACTGGCGCCAGTAGTGGTATCGGCGAAACTACTGCCCGCTGGCTAGCTAGCCAAGGGCACCGTTTGATCATTGGTGCACGTCGTACTGACAGATTAGAAGCATTGGCCCGTTCCATTCGCACCGAGAGTGGCAATGTGGACTATCTGGCGCTGGATGTCACAGACCTTAAGGCTATGCAGGCTTTCGCGGATTTCGCTATCAAAACCTATGGTCGCATTGATGTGATCATCAACAACGCAGGCGTTATGCCGCTCTCACCTTTGGCAGCGCTCAAGGTAGATGAGTGGAATCGTATGATCGACGTTAATATTCGCGGTGTGCTCAATGGTATTGCCGCCGTTCTGCCAACTATGCAGGCTCAGAAGAGCGGTCAGGTGATCAACATCTCCTCTATCGGCGGCCTCACCGTTATGCCTACCGCCGCCGTTTATTGCGCCACCAAATATGCGGTACGCGCTATTTCCGATGGATTGCGTCAGGAGACTGACAATATTCGCGTGACCTGTGTCTACCCAGGCGTGGTGGAATCGGAACTGGCCCACACCATCACCGATGCTGAAACGGCAAAGGCGATCGACCTTTTCCGCCAGATTGCCCTAAAGCCCGAAGCCATCGCCTCAGCCATCGCACATGCCATCAATCAACCCGATGACGTTGATACCAGCGATATTGTTGTGCGGCCTACAGCGAGTCACTAACCCGCACACCCTTAGTGACGACTCAGAGGAGCCCACAATGAACGCGCTATTACGGCGTCAACTGACCACTCTCCCAAGTCTGCTGCTCACTGCAGCCCTGTTGCCACTTTCTGCCCAGGCGACTACTACGGAAGCACGCAGCGAGCGAGGAGCAGAAGTGATCCGGAGCCTTAATCAGGGTGAAAACCAGTCAAATTTGAAAGCGATGCGTGAGGAATTTCCCTTCCTTGCCGAGGCTACTGAAGCCTACGCGCTTGGGGATGTCTGGAGCAGGCCGGGCCTTGATAACCGAACACGCCAACTTGCAGCAGTCGCGGTGATGGCAGCCTTGGGCGAGGTTGGCATGATGCGTGTTCATGCGGGCTACGCACTCAACATTGGCGTTAGCGAAGAAGAGCTTAAAGAGATGATTTACCTGATCACAGTGCCCGCAGGTTTCCCTCGGGCTATTGCCGCTTCCCAGGTACTCTCCGAGCTATTGGCCGAACGTCATTAATGTAGAGCGAGCGATACTGATGCACAAAACCAAGCCTCCCATTTACTGGAAAAGAGCACTGGTGATCGCTGGCATTATCACTATTTTTCCAGTGGCCACTTCAGCGCAAACCACTCCCGACGAAGGAGACGATAGCATGGCAAACCACACCTATGTTGGCATGTGGGTCACCAAAGATGGTCGAGTTCGCCACCAACTTTTAGCCAACCATCGTTACGACGAGGCCCGCGGTGAGCGTGAAAGCGCCTACCAAGGGCGCTATCAGGTGACGGGTAACCATATCGAATACTGGGACGACACCGGATTTACCGCAGATGGTGAATTTATAGATGGCGTGCTGTATCACGCTGGCATGGTGCTATATCGCAAGGAGTAATTCTCATCGCATGCAAGGCACTTTATTAAAGATGTTAGCTCTTATTGATACCGTGAATTCGGCCCACTCATGCGGGCCGAGATTGTTAAACACGCTGCCACTGCACCATCCGCACATCCACCGTCAGCGTCAGCACGTCAAGTGCCTCAGCGCGGGCGCGGCCTTCTACACTCGCCCGGTACAGATGCGGTGTCATCGCTAATAGATCAGCAATTGGCGCTTTGCCTTCCAAGGTTATTTGATAACTAAACGATTCCGATCGCAGATGCGCAAAACCCTCTGGCGCTGCACGCTCACTAGCTCGCTCTTCTTTAAGAGAAGGGTAAATAATCTCCCGTAGCTCACGCAGGTGGTCTGGCCCCGCCTCAACCTGTAGCAATACGCCATTTGGTTTTAATACGCGAGCAAACTCACTATAAACGGGAAAACCAAACATACACAGTACGCTGTCCAAAGCTGCCACCTGCACTGGCAAGTGCGCATTACTGCCCACCAACCAACTGGAAAACGGCGCCTGTTTATCATCCTGCTTAGCGGCAGCCAACACTGCCCACTTGGAAATATCCAACCCCACCAGTGACAGTGCTTGCCCACTCGATGCGGCACTGACTAGCTGGCGTAGGTAATACCCCTCACCGCACCCGGCATCCAAGCAGCTAAACAGCTCCGTACCTCTTGACGGAACCTCAGCATGGCCCAAAAGCGTACGACTCACCGCCTCCGCAATAGGCTGATAATGACCGCTCCCCAGAAAGCGCTGGCGTGCCGCGACCATCGCTTTACTATCGCCAGGGTCAGTAGAGCGCTTTTGCTGCACGGGCAACAGATTGACGTAGCCCTGCTTAGCAATATCAAAGCTATGCCCAGCGGCACAGCGCCAAGCACTGCCTGTTAGGTGAAGAGGTTCGCCATCTAACGGGCAGGCCAGTGCTTGAAAAGGAACAGTATTCATAACGACATAAACTCGTACTCATTGAAGCTTGGGTTCATTAACGTAACAACGGATAAAAAGCAGCGCTTCATCAGTGGCTTTTTTTCGGATATGAGGCACGCGCAATATCTTTAAACAGCGTTGACTGCCACTGGCGTACTGCCAGCACTGACGTTGTGCCGAAGCGTGTGTGTAAAGGTAAACTGCTTTCTCGTTCACATAGCGCATGGAACTCGTTTGCCAGGCGCTGCATAGTCTGCTGCCACTCTGCATTACCCGCATGAGAAAGCAAGCCGTTCAGTACCACCAGCTTTTCACCCTCACTATCAAAACGGGAGTGGAAAAACTCCGTGGCAATATATTGCTGGAAAAAACGTTGGATAGGGCCGCCTGGCCGCCAACGAAAATTCGCAGCCACACGCCGTCGGATTCGATTGCCCGGTAACAGGTCAATCAACTTTAGTCGTTCCAGCGCTAATAACTGCCGAGTGCATTGTGCTTCGCTGAGCTGGTACTGATGATGCATTTCGTCAAAGCTATAACCGTTGATGACACACACCGCGACTAAAAACAGTTCGCGATCATCAACAATACTTTGCTCTTGTGCCTGGGTCAGCTCCTGTAAGCGATGCCCTTCCTGTTGCATGGCTTGCACAAGTTCGGAAAACTCCAGGTTAAGTTGGTCGCAAATACGTTCTAGCCGCTCTAAGGTAATGTGTTGTTCAGCAAACAACCGCTTTACCGAGGCCTCGCTTAGCTCAAGCCACATTGCGACATCGGCATAGGTTTTACCCTGAGCACGCAGCTGGCGTTTTAAAGTATCAATTAATGCACCTGTCTGAGTCATACGGAACCTCCATGCACAAAAAGTAGCGTATAACGATACTGGAAAGCCCATATAGCACAACTTGAACTACCAGGGTTGCAACACTACCCCCATTTGCCGAAAGTGCTCAAACTTTAGGTTTATAAGGCGACATACTATGCAACCATTGCTGCGTACTGCGAGCATTTGGCCCTACTTGATTGCCATTTTTCTAAATGCCTTTGTGGATTTAGGGCATAAAATCGTCATTCAAAACACGATTTTTAAAAGCTATGACGGTGGAACGCAGGTGGTGCTCACCGCGCTGGTCAATGGGCTTATCCTGCTACCCTTTATTTTACTGTTTAGCCCAGCAGGCCATGTAGCCGACAGCTACCCTAAGGTACGTATTTTACGCATTTCCGCCTGGACCGCTGTGGCGGTTTCACTGGGTATCACCGCCGCCTATTACCAGGGCTGGTTTTGGTTGGCGTTTGCCATGACACTCTTACTGGCGATTCAATCGGCGTTCTACTCGCCGGCCAAGTATGGTTTGGTAAAAGGACTTTTTGGAAAACCGCGCTTGGCGGAAGCTAATGGGTTGGTCCAAGCCATTACCATTGGCGCCATTCTGGCGGGTACTGTGGCCTTTACCGCTCTGTTTGAAACATGGGTGTCACCTGAAGCTCAAACACCAGCGCAATTGCTGCGCCAAATAGCGCCTTTGGGTTGGCTATTAGTGCTAAATAGCGCCATTCAGGTAGTGACGCTTTACCGTCTTCCTCTGGACAACACTACTCGGTCAGATACACCGCTGACCTGGCAGCGCTACATTAAGGGCACTGCCCTGAAAGACAACCTGCGAATTATCGCTCGCCAGCCAGTGATCAGGCTCTCAATCATCGGCCTTGCGACCTTCTGGTCAGTAGGCCAGGTTCTATTGGCCGCCTTCCCCTCCTACGCCAAAGACGCCCTTAGTATTGATAATACCCTGGTACTCCAAGGCATTCTTGCCGCCAGCGGTATTGGTATTGCGATTGGCTCACTGCTAGCCACCAAACTTTCCCGTAACCGGATTGAAACCGGCCTGATTCCATTGGGAGCCGTTGGCGTTGCGGTAGGCCTATGGTGCCTGCCGCTGTTTAACACTCCCACCAGCCAAGCGCTGAACTTTGTGTTTATCGGCACGATGGGGGGATTGTTCATTGTACCGCTCAACGCGTTGATTCAGTTTCATGCGGCGGATCATGAACTAGGCACGGTGCTAGCAGCCAATAACTGGATTCAGAACATCGCCATGCTCGGCTTCTTAATACTTACAGCGCTGTTCGCCCTTGCTGGTGTAGATAGCCTCTACCTACTGCTGTTGGTTGCCAGTGTGGCCATGGTGGGTGGTGGCTACACTATTTTCAAACTTCCTCAAAGCTTGGTGCGCTTTCTGCTCTCTTTCCTACTTACCCGCCGTTACCGTGTTGATGTGCATGGGCTGGAAAACCTACCATCCCAAGGCGGCGTACTCCTGCTAGGCAATCATATTAGCTGGATAGACTGGGCGATGGTGCAAATCGCCAGCCCCCGCCCAGTGCGCTTTGTGATGCTGAAAAATATTTATCAGCGCTGGTACTTACGTTGGTTTTTTAAAGCGCTGGGCTGCATTCCTATTGAGCGCGGTGCGGCTGCTGACAATGCCTTGTCTGCCATTGCTGAATTGCTTAATAACGGCGAAGTGGTGTGCCTATTTCCAGAGGGAGCCATTAGCCACAACGGTCAGCTAGGCGAGCTGCGCCGTGGCTATGAACGGGCCTGTAAGATGGCAAATCCAGAGGTCTGTATTGTCCCGTTCTACTTACGTGGACTATGGGGAAGCCAGTTCTCCCGATCATCAAGCAAGCTTAAAGAGCTGCGCAACGCGCCACTACACCGCTCAGTGGTGGTGGCATTTGGTAAGCCACTACCCAAAGATACCCCTGCTGATGTGCTCAAGCGGCGCATTTTTGAGCAAGCCACTAGCTCTTGGCAGCATGCTGTCGACGAATTACCCACGCTTCCCGAGGCCTGGATACGCAGCGTTAAACGCAACCCCGGCCAACGCGCACTCGCCGATACGCTTAGCCGCCCGCTCAATGCAGGCCAAGCGCTGGCCACCAGCCTGCTGCTAGCAAAGCGGATTCATAAATTGAACCCAGGGCAGAATGTTGGACTACTGCTGCCTGCCAGCACCATTGGCGCACTTACCAATATGGCCACACTGTTGGCTGGTAAAACGGTGGTTAACCTCAATTACACAGCCAACCAAGCCACGCTTGCTTCAGCGCTCTCCCAAGCGGGTATCACCACGCTGTTCACCTCGCGCCACTTTGTCGAAGAGCTAGCGAAACGCGAGCAGAATGTTAGTCAACTACTTGAGCAAACCCAGGTGGTTTACCTGGAGGACCTGCAAGCCGCTATTAGCCGTGCCAAGTACCTTAGCACTTGGCTTGCCGTTCGCCTGCTGCCTAGGAGGCTACTTCAGTACCTTTATTGCCGAAGAAGCAAAGATGCCGACGCTACCGCCGCCATTGTGTTTTCAAACGGCCAGGATGACCAACCAAAGGGCGTTATGCTGAGCCACCGCAATCTAATGGCCAATATCAAACAGACATCCGATGTGCTCAACACCCAGAATGACGATGTAGTCATAGGATCGCTGCCGCTGTTCCACGCTTTTGGACTAACGGTCACTCAGCTCTTACCGCTGATCGAAGGCCTACCGTTAGCATGCCACGCAGACCCTACCGATGCCCCCGGCATTGCCAGTACCGTTGCCGAGTATAAAGCGACGATTATGTTTGGTACGCCGAGCTTTCTACAGTTATTGAACCGCAGCCAGAAGGTGCATCCACTAATGCTGGAAAGCCTGCGTGCAGTTGTCATCGGTGCCGAAACACTGGATGAGCGTATATGCAATAACTTCAAACTTAAATTCCATAAACCTATATACATAGGCTATGGCGCAACCGAAACCGCACCGGTGGCCTCGGTCAACCTGCCGGATGCCCTAGGCCGACACAACCAGCAGATTCAGCAGGGTAGCAAAGCGGGCACCGTTGGCATGCCACTGCCCGGTACCAGTTTTAAAATTGTCGACCCTGCGAGCATTGAAGAGCTACCCACTGGAGAAGCGGGCATGATATTGATCAGCGGCCCTCAAGTGATGCTGGGTTACCTCAATGCTCCCCAGCGCACCGCTACCGCCATTAAAGAGATCGATGGCCAGCGCTGGTTTGTCACAGGAGATAGAGGATTTATCGATGAGGATGGTTTTTTGACCCTGGTTTTCTGACACTGCTTTTCTGAAACTGCTTTTCTGAAACTGTTTTTTTGAGTCTGACTGCTAGCTGGGGAGAGCCACATTAGTTGATGAGCAAAAGCAAACACCTGTTTATCAGTAAAAAATCTCCCCAGTTCGCACCAAAAAAGCGATAAAACCTAAAGGCGCGCACTAATTTGGCTTTTACCCCCATGCATGCAGCCTTAAAAACACCTTGGCGATTTCTGTTATATATCTAAAACAAAGGGTTATTAAATCTGGCACGGTACATGCATAGGTTCGCATGTACCGTATATTGGCTGGATAACTAGAGCCCTGCAGATAAATCCTTAAAATAAAACAATGCCCTTATTGCTATACGTAAGATGGCATTACGCTGCCAAAGGATTCTATTTACCTGCCTCTGACTTCATAGAGAGGTAGCAATGTCATTCAACCCAGAAGGTGTTACGCGTAGATCTTTTTTGGGCATGGTAGGCGCGGTCGCAGGGGCGGCGGCCATGTACTCTGCAATGAGTACAATGGGCTTCGCATCCCCGTCCAATTGGCGGGGTCGCTTAAACCTCCAGGGAGCACCTGATAATACCAACATTTTAATTCTGGGAGCTGGCTTAGCAGGCATGACGGCAGCCTTCGAGCTTCGCAACGCAGGGTATAACGTCAAGATACTTGAGTATCGCGATAAGGCCGGAGGCCGCTGCTGGACATTGCGTGGCGGAGACAGCTACACCGAATTAGGTGGCTCTACTCAGCATATTGATTTCGCCGAGGGCAATTATTTCAATCCAGGCCCGTGGAGAATTCCCTCGGATCATTTTGCCGTATTGGATTACTGCAAACGCTTCGGGGTAAAGCTGGAGCCCTTTATCCAAGTCAATTATAACGCGTACTTACATGACTCAGAGGCCTTCAATGGCCAGCCCCAACGCTTTAAAGAAGTAGCCAGTGACTTCAGAGGGCACGTAGCAGAATTACTTGCCAAAGTCGTTGATCAGACAGGCCTGGATCAGGCGGTAAGCACTGCAGATGCGGAAAAACTGGTTGCCGCACTTAAACGCTATGGCGCACTAAACGACAATTTAGAGTATGTCACAGGCAGTGAGTCCTCTAAATTCCGTGGTTGGGCACACCCAGAAGGTGGGGGTGTAGATGGAAAGCCAGAGCCATCTCAGGTCAATTCATTATCAGACCTACTGAACTCAACACTGTGGCGCAACCTGACGGCTGGCGACAACCTGCATATGCAATCCACTATTTTCCAGCCAGTGGGTGGGATGGACATGATTGCCAAAGGGTTTGAAGAGCAGGTTGGCGAACTGATTACCTATAACGCACAAGTCACACGGATTAGGCATGAAGGTGATCAGGTAACCGCCTCTTGGGTCTCTACCAATAGCGGCGGCAGCGAACAAACGGAAACGGCCGATTACTGCATTTGTACTATTCCGTTTTCCGTGCTGAGCCAGATTGACCACGATTTCTCACCACGCATGAGCAAGATCATTGATTCCATGCCCTACGCGTCAGCGTTCAAAGCGGGCATTGAATTTAAGCGGCGCTTCTGGGAAGAGGACGAGTATATTTATGGCGGCATTAGCTATACCAACCTGCCCATAACGCTAATTTCTTACCCACCCTACGACATGTTTAGCGATGGCCCAGGCGTCCTATTGGCCGCTTACCCATGGGGCGCTTACTCCTATCAATTTAATGCGCTCTCTCATGAAGACCGTATCGCTAAAGTAATGGAGTACGGTTCGCAGATTCATCCTCAGTATTACGATGAATTTAAAGCTGGCGCCTCAGTGGCATGGCATCGTGTTCCATGGTCGTTAGGCTGCTATGGTCTATGGAAAGATCGCGAAGCTGACTATCAGGATGCCACTGCAATGGACGGCCGCACACTGATGGCTGGCGAGCATATTTCATATCTCCCTGCCTGGATGGAAGGAGCGGTGCTCTCGGCCCTGGATGCCGTAGAGCGCTTACACACCACCATTACTGAGGCTTGAGGAGTCCGCGATATGAAAATGTTATTCACTTCAATGACAGTACTCTTACTCTCTATGCCAGCTATCGCTCAGGAAGTTGCTATTGATACAAGCAACTGGTTCGACGACCCTTCCACCTTGACGCAAATAGATGGAGCGTCCATCTATGCCTCTGTTTGTGCTGGCTGTCATATGTCCAATGGGCAAGGCGCCCAGGGTGCCGGTAAGTACCCAGCACTGACTAACAACCCCAACCTAATGGCAACCGCCTACCCCATCAGCCTTATTATCCACGGTCATAAAGCCATGCCCTCTTTAGGCGGCCTACTGGATGACGAACAAATTTCAACAGTAGTGAACTTTATACGGGCCAACTTTGGCAATCACTACACTGATAACCAAGCAAGCGCAGAACTGGTTAAGAGTATGCGCTAAGGCTTTTTCACTGAGCTGCAAGCACTCTTTAACAGAACTACAAGTAACCTAAAACGCTTTCATTAGCCCCCAAAAGGAATGACATGATGAGTTTTAAAAGCGCTATTATCGGCCTAACACTTCTTTCAGCTTATGCAAGCACTGCACTAGCTGAGGATATTATTCGCCACCCTATTCCCAACTCTGACTTCCCCATACTGCAAGCTGTTGAAGTCCCCTCCGGCAGCACAACGGTTTATCTCAGTGGCACCGTGCCTAGTATTATTAATGAAGATGCCGACCCAAACAGTGTTGAAGCCTTTGGAACCACCGAAGAGCAAACAGTGACGGTTATGAACCGTATTAAAGCGCAGTTAGAAGGTTTGGGATTAGGTGTAGGCGATATCATCAAAATGCAGGCGTTCCTGGTAGCGCCAGAAGGTGAGACCGTCGACTTCCAAGGTTTTATGGCTGGCTATACACAGTTCTTCGGCACTGAAGAACAGCCTAACCTGCCGGTACGTTCTGCTATGGTGGTTGATGCCCTGGTCAATCCTGGTTGGCTGGTCGAGTTAGAAGTTACCGCCGTTAGACCATAATTTAAAGAAGAGAGAAGCAAAACAGCCGGCTCCATAAAAGGCAGTCGGCTGTTTTTTGTAGTGCTACCAGCTCGTTAGCGGCTAAGAGGTTTTATCAAACTCTTGGTGAAAAAATCGAGCAGCCGTTGATAGTGAATATTCTGCCCAGCACTACTGGAGATATGATCCTCACCCTCATAATAATGCACCTCAGGGTGACGGCCATGTCCATACAAACGTTTCTCCAGGCGCTTGGTCATTTCAACCGACCACATGCGATCTTGCATGCCATGGGAAAGAAACAGTGGGCCAGGATAGCGTTCGATCTCAATCGGCGTGGTGGGCAATAAGCCTTCATGGCTACCTTGCCATGTCCAAGCACGCTTACTGACATCCCAGGCTTGCCAGCCTGGGTCACCCGCATCGCGAAAGCCACGTGCATCGAAGGCGCCACAGACGGCATCGGGCGGGCTATGGGCAGCGATAGCGTCAGGCATACCCGCTACGGCATCTTTGGCCATCAGTGAGCCTAGCAATAATGCATGCTCAGCACCGCGTGAAATACCATAAAGCCCTACCTGCTTATCAACAAACTGGAAATCCCTTAAGGCATTAAATGCCTCCACGCTGCGATCCAGTGGGTAATCGATAATATGCCCGGCATTCCATGCATTACCGCCACTTGAGTAGCCATAGGGGAATGCCAAGAAGCCATGGGCGGCGAATAGCATCGCGTCACGATGGCTCCAGCCTGCCCAGGCACCTTCTGAGCCATGCAGGAGCATCACCGCAGGAAAAGGGCCATCACCAGCTGGGCCGTAAGTGACGCCCCAGCCGGGAAGCAAGCGTTGCGCAATATTTAACGACATTTAGGCTTACCGTAGGCTTCCCATACACTCACACGTTACCCCGCATACCATCCACGAATCTCAATACGACATAACGCATCTCAAAGAGATGAATTTTCATCAATAATAGCAAGGAGTCACCTATTCACAAGTTAATCCTAATTTATTCTTATTTTTTAGCAGGCGATTCAGAGTTCTCTTCTGAGCCATTTTTAGGGCTATTTTCAGGGATTTCTTCAGAACTATTCGCGGGGGACGAGCGCTTGCTTTGGACCTCTCCACGGGCAATATCTTCATGGCTGATAACAACGACATCTCTGGGCCACCAATCCGGGTGATTATCGCGGATAAAGGCCATCAGTTTCTCACGCACGTTCATTTCTGCGGTCCAACCCGATAATGGGTCAGAGGCCATTAAATAACAGGCAATCGTTTGGGCCGTGCCGTTTTGTCCAGTGACATAACATAGGAGCTTATGGTGTTCGACGATGCTCTCTTCTTCTTTAGCGTACTCCAGGAATTTTTCGCGTAGCAGTTGAATATCAGCACTAAGGTGGAGTGTGAGCTCTAAGCAGCGGTACATTTTGGCGCTTTTGACTGACAAGTTCTCAAAAGGCTTGGAAACAAAGTAGGTCACCGGCACAATCAACCGCCGCTCATCCCATACCCTTAAGCGAATAAAGGTATAGAAGATACCTTCTACATAACACCACTGCCCCTCAAACATGACCAAGTCGCCAATGCGAATAGGCTTTGCGAAAGATAATTGAAACGAAGAGAGAATATTGCCAAGCACTGCCTGACCAGCAATACCCACCAACACCGCCAATACACTGGCCGAGGCAAGAATGGATAATCCTAACGACTCAAAGAGCTGGATTTGTCCCAGTACATAAACTGATACTGCAATAACCGTAACAAGGATAATGATCCGACGCAGCGCATAAAGCGATGTCAGTAGCCTGCGCTGGTCTTTGGGCTTAGTGTCATCAATTGCACCCACAAGCCGTCGCGTTAAACGCAGCATGATGGTATCCACTAAACGGAGTGCGATGGTGCCAGCCCCCCACGCAAGAACAGCGATCAGCAATACCCGGAACGTGGTAGTAGCCACCGCAGAGAAGGACACCACGTAATCCAATAGCATCTGAGTAATCAGCGAGATAACGATCAGCGCCATGGGTACTTTAATACGGGCAGCGAAAATACTCTGCGCCCCGGAAGGCAGTAGTCTGGCCGTTAACCCGACAAAACCATACACCCCCCACCCCACTAAACCGATAAACAATAGAAAAGCGGGGATAGCTATCCACTCCCACACCATCAGTATCCCAAACGATGACTTGAAGCGGTCAGGAATATACTCTTCCAGCAATGAGGGGCCATACTCTTCATACAGCACAGGAATAGATGAAACGCTCTCTGGCATAATCAGCCAGACAGGATCTTCGCCCTCCACTTGATAGCGGCCAAGGCGAATATCATAGGCTTCACCGCCAGCCTGAAGAGAGGTAATTTCAATATCTCGACGCGGCACTCCCGCCAGCGGATTCTGGCCAGTGGTATCCTCAATCGCAGCATCCTGGCGACCCGAAAGGTTGGAAACATTCAGCCACTCACCACGCTTAAAGATCTCGGCCAGTTGCCTGGCAAGCTCACTACCCTGTTCGGCCTGCTCATCAAGAGATAAATCAGAAAGGTTAAGCAGGTGAGCCGCCGCGGCATAGTCCTCCTCTTCGGTAAGCTCGACAAAACTGCGCACCGATTCCCGTGGCGTTCTACGCTTCACTTCATCAGGGATCTCACCCAGTCCAGCGTTCAGCGTATCGACACTGAACCACTGGCTATCCTCGCTCTCTCCTCCTTGAACTTGTGCCGTGCAGATGCTGGAAAAGGTAACTATTAAAACCAGCGCCAACCACACAGGCCACGAGCTATTTTTTTGCATACCAACCTTAATCGGAAAAAGTGTGCCAATGAATCCATCACCAACCAACGAACAAAGCCGCTAGCACTGTGCAAAGCTAGGCACAGCACATCCATGTCAGTGGTAGAACAAAGTACAGACTACGTTCTTCAATCAAGCAAGAACCTAGCGTTCCAGCAGTGCAACGCTGAGTCTCAACTGCACTGTCTATTCCCTTCTTCCTCTAAGGCGTACTCTCCTTACATAACGTCTTCCTCTTCAAGGAGAAAAAGATGAAAAGGTTAGTATCTGTTACCAGCGCACCACGTCCCCACTGGGTTGGCGATGGCTTTCCGGCCCGCTCGCTATTCTCTTATGGCCCGCGCTCTGAACCGTTAAGCCCCTTTCTGCTGTTGGACTATGCAGGCCCAGCAGACTTTACCCCGACGACACGCCCACGGGGTGTTGGCCAGCACCCGCACCGGGGGTTTGAAACCGTCACGATTGTCTATCAAGGGGAAGTGGCGCACCGGGACTCAACTGGTAAAGGTGGCGTAATTGGCCCAGGTGATGTGCAGTGGATGACAGCAGGCGCGGGCATTTTGCATGAAGAGTTTCACTCACCGGCGTTTACACAAACCGGTGGCACCCTCGAAATGGTTCAGCTGTGGGTAAACTTACCAGCAAAAGACAAAATGGCCAAACCAGGCTATCAGGCGATTTTTAATGCGCAGATCCCTGCTGTGGAGCTGCCTGAGCAAGCTGGTAGCGTGCGCGTTATTGCTGGTGACTATATCGATAACAGCCTAGATGACGATAACTACAAGGGGCCTGCGCACACATTTTCCCCAATGAATGTATGGGATGTGCAGCTAAAAGGCGGCAAGACAACCATGCTAACGCAGCCGGAGGGTTGGACAACTCTAGTGGTTGTACTGAAAGGCACGGTGCAAATCAATGGCGAAGAGGTATTGCGCGAAGCGCAAGTGGCCGAACTGACAAGGGATGGAGAGACATTGACACTTGAAGCCAATAACGACGCAACCCTTCTGCTGCTGAGCGGCGAACCGCTCAATGAGCCAGTGGTAGGTCATGGTCCGTTTGTTATGAATAGCGAACGTGAAATCATTGAGGCGATAGAGGACTTTAACAGTGGCCGCTTTGGCCAAATGCCCAGTTGATATCATCATGTTCGTTACGCTGGCTGCCATCAGGCAGCCAGCCCTGCCTTGTCTTGTCTTGTCTTGTCTTATTTACTCTTATTTACCGGGCTCCCCTTATTTACCAGGTTGCCCTGGGAAGGGAATAAACTCGGCATCGTCCCCTGGCGGAAGCCTAAAGCGGCCATGCTCGAAATCACCTTCGATCCAGTCCTGTTTGGCTGCGGCTAGCTTTTCCCGTGATGAAGCGACGAAGTTCCATGAGATATAGCGAGGCCCGTTTAGTGTTTCGCCACCAAGCAACATTAGCTGCGCACCATTCTCACCGGCGACAACAGTGATAGGGTCTCCAGGGCGAAATACCATCATTCGTCCAGATTCAAACGTTTCCCCTGCGACACTAATGCTTCCCGATGCCACATAGAGGCCACGATCTTCGTGTCCATCTGGTAACGGAAGTTTGGCCCCTGCCATTAATACTGCATCAGCATAAAACATCTCTGAGAACGTTTTCACTGGCGACCGCTCGCCCCAAGCCGTCCCCAGGATCAAGCGCACTTCCTTGCCTTCGCCTTTAAGTATCGGCAGCGCTTCTTTACCATGGTGTTCAAAACTAGCAGGCTTATCTTCATGAGCCTCAGGCAGTGCCACCCACGTCTGAATGCCAAACAGCGAGTGTTTGTTCTGACGCGTGGTTGGGGTGGTTCGCTCTGAGTGAGTCACACCGTTACCAGCCACCATCCAGTTAACAGCCCCTGGATAAATCATCTGATTAGTCCCAAGGCTATCGCGATGCTGAAACTCCCCCTGGTACAGGTAAGTGACCGTGGCTAGCCCAATATGAGGGTGAGGGCGAACATCAATACCGTCTTCTCTTAGAAACTCAGCAGGCCCCATCTGATCGAAAAAGATGAACGGCCCTACCATCTGCCGTTTAGGGGCAGGCAGCGCACGGCGCACTTCAAAACCGCCTAGATCTCGCGCACGCGGAATAATCAGCGTTTCGATATCGTGCAAATTACCTGCGGAAGGACATTTAGGCTCAATATCAGGCATCCAGCTCATAGAGACTTCTCCAGAAGTGAGAGGCAGGAAAGCATGTAACGTTCGTTAAGCGAGCACATCACGCCACTCTGGGTGGCGTGCAAACTGCGCCTTCGCAAATGGACATAACGGCATGACTTTCTTACCCGAGGAGCGTGCATCACCCACCGCTTGAGCAACCAGCGCAACACCAACTTTTTGCCCACGCATGGCATCAGGCACAGCGGTACTATCAATGATAATCATCGAGTCACCCGCTTTTGAATAAGTCATTTCCGCTTCGGCCCCATTGAGCTCGACAACATAGCGCCCCTTGGTATCGCTGGTTTCATGTTCAATGGTAAAGGGGCTTGCAGGTGTATCAGACATCGCCTTCTCCTTCTTGTATTGCACATTACCCAGCCAAGGGCCTATTGCTATAACTTAATAGATATCAGCGAAACATCCATGAGGCGACTAGGCGTACCACACGAGGCATCACCACATAGACCACCAACCCGACCACGCTGGCCGCGACAATACCGTGGCGAATACCCCACGTATTCAGCCAGGGAAGTAGCGCAAAAATCGGCCCCCAAAGAAGCGGAACCACCATGGTGAGAGGCCAGATAACCGAGGTTGTTACGAGCCATTGCTTCCAGCGCACAGGCTGTTTGTTAACGGGTGCATTGGGTGGCGAGAACCAGTAATCGATACCGCTTTGAACCTGGATGACTTCCGCTTCCCGAAAGGCGGGTAAGGCATCATTGATCAACGCTTTTCGCTCGGCAGACTCAAGCCATCTTCCAGCATCGGCATGGGAAGAAAACCTAAGGGCGATCTCATAGTCATTGTGCCCCTCAGCGGGACGAAGAATATGCACGCCAAGATGACCAGGATACTGGCCCGCCACATGAATAATTCTTTTTAACCATACTTCATACTCAGCCCGGGCATCGGGTTTCACGCGATGACATATCTTCAGTGTTATCGCACCTGACTCATCGGGTCGCTCTGCAATATGTTCAGGGCTCATTGTGATATTCCATAACCAATGGACAACTGGTTAATGCCATCCTTGAAAGCAGTGACCAGGAGCTTACCTGCCCCCGGTCATGGACATGGTTTACTTCTTCGCAGAGGCTTGTGTCAGAGTACTGTAGCTATTCATTAAGTTGCGATAGTCGGGGATATGATTAGAGAAGAGCGCCCCTAAGCCTTCGATATCATTTCGCCAGTCACGATGAAGTTCGCAGGCAGCACCAAACCAGGTCATTAACTGGGCACCTGCACCGGACATACGGTCCCAAGCAGAATCACGTGTAAGCTCATTAAAGGTACCCGATGCATCGGTGATGACAAACACATCGAACTCTTCTTCAAGTGCGGAAAGCGCTGGGAAAGCAACGCACACTTCTGTTACCACTCCCGCAATGATCAGCTGTTTCTTGCCAGTCGCCTTAACCGCTTTTACAAAATCTTCGTTATCCCAGGCATTAATTTGTCCGGGGCGTGCGATATAAGGCGCATCTGGGAACATCTCTTTCAATTCGGGCACTAGCGGCCCGTTAGGTCCATCTTCAAAGCTCGTCGTTAGAATGGTTGGTAGGCCAAAATAGTTAGCTAGATCGGCTAGCGCTAAAACATTATTTTTAAAGCGGTCAGGGTCAATATCGCGAACCAAGGACAACAACCCGGTTTGATGATCTACTAAAAGAACAGCGGCATTATCTTTATCGAGACGAACATAGGGCTTAGCCATGACGTACTCCTTTTATCTATTCGGCTGGGTGAGCTTTTGGAAAATGAAGTTCCAACATGCGTTTCCACATGCCTCATAGAGTGTAGTATCTCGACTCCTTGATGATTAGATTCAAAATTAAGACACAGCGTTGCATAGGGAGAACACTCATGGCAGCCCCTAATCTGAATGACCTTTATTATTTTGTGAAGGTAGTCGACCACGGCGGTTTTTCCCCGGCAGGCCGTGCTTTAGGTATTGCCAAATCGAAGTTAAGCAGACGGGTTGGCGAGCTAGAAAATCAGCTTAACGTGCGGCTAATGCACCGCTCGACCCGCCACCTAACGCTCACTGACATTGGCCAACGCTACTACCAGCACTGCAAAGCAATGCTGGTGGAAGCTGAAGCAGCCCAGCAGTTTATTGAAGAAACCAAACAAGTCCCCTGTGGCACCATTCGTATCAGTTGCCCCACTGGGTTGCTGAGCTTTCACGTAAGCGCGATGCTGGCGGATTTTATGGTGCTCTACCCTGATATACAGGTGCATTTGGAAGGCACTAACCGCCGCATTGACCCATTTGTTGAAGGCATTGATATTGCGCTGCGTGCCCGCCCCCTTCCTTTGGAAGATAGCGAACTTGTCCTGAAAGTGCTATCGGATCGCGGACAGTGCTTAGTTGCCAGCCCAGCACTGATCAATCAGTACGGCATGCCATCAGAGCCACACGCCCTTTCCGAGCTGCCTAGCCTGAGCCGAGCAAGGCCTGAAGAAACCCATGTGTGGCATCTACAACGTGGCACTGAAGAACAAAAAATTGAGCATTCACCACGGTTTATAACCACCGATATGACCGCACTCTATCGCGCAGCATTAGCAGGCGTTGGCATCGTTCAATTACCAAGCTTAATGTTGGGGGATGCACTAACGTCAAAAACCCTTATTTCGGTATTACCCGAATGGCAGCCCAGGCGGGAAGTCATTCATGCCGTTTATCCTTCCCGTCGAGGTTTACTACCTTCTGTCAGAGCACTGCTAGACTTTCTTGCCGAGCGCTATGCAGCGATTGGGATTGAACACTAATACACCCATCACCGTTCCATCTCACCCAGTGCATTGAGTTCCTCGTCATATAGCGCGGCCAGCAACAGTTCGCCGTGGCGATTTAGCCGAAATTGACCATAGTGGGCAGGCTCAAAACGTTCGCCGTGGCCCTCCTGGAAGAAAAATGCATCGGTGGCGAAGCGTACCTGACCATGGCGCAGGCGATAGCGTAAGCGGCGTTCATCATTAGCTAAAGATCGACCGTCATCCAAGCGCTGAAAATGCGCGATACGCTGTTCATCCAAGCGAACAATCACACTGCCATCTGCTGCCTTTAGTGGCTCGTCATCCTCCGCGTGCCGGTTGAGTGCACGCTGCATACGTATACGGTCGGCCAGCGCAAAATTTAGCACCATATAGTCGCCCTGCATTAATGAGCGTGGATCAACAGGCGCAAGCGCCAGATAAATAATCTCACCTTCGGCTAAGTGGCGCTCTTTTTGCCAAATTGACCAATTGACCACCGCCAGCACCAGTAATGCGGTTGCAATGACTATCCAGCGGTTTCGCTTGGTATTATTGCTCATTGGAATCTCCTTTCACTGCTGGAGTGAGCGGTGTTAGCCACCGCCGCAGCGCCCAACGCAGCGCCAACAGGCCCGCACCAACCACAAACAGTAGTAGCGCCTTTACCAACAGCGTGACATCCAACCAGTAGTAATAACTGCTAATGGCGATCAGTAGCAGCAAAATACCGCATCCCATTAGCCTACGATGGCTAATAGCAAACCCAAGCAACAACACAGTCACCCCAAGGCATAGCCCCGGCACATACACCGACACTAGAGCCAAGACAGCAACCGCTCCATAAATAGCGAGCCGCTCCCCTATGGCAGGCTGAACATACTGCTGACGAAACACTTTTTGGATAACGCACAATAGCGCTAGTGCCGCCAGCCCAGCGCTCACCCAACCAACTAGCCAAGCAGCAAACCATTCAGTGGGAGATTGATCACTAAACCACCAGGAGGAGCCGCCTGAATGAGCAAGCCCCTGTAACACTAGCAAACCCACTAGCAGGCCAGAGCACCACGCCTGGACCAAGCTTACACGACTTAACCAGCGAAATTCATTTAGCCAAAGTAGCGTAAATATCAACAGCACCAAGCCACTGGCTACTTGCTCAAGCCCATTGTTTGCCAATGCCATATAGAGTGCCAAACTTGCCGCAAAAGTAGAGAAACTACGGTGAACTTGGCTGGGCATAATCAATGCCAATACACACTGCAAACCAAGCAATGCCCACCATAGATAAGCGGAGCTCGCTAATATTTCTACCATTCCCCAAGCCACTAGCAACTGCCCCGCCATGCTAAACACTAGTGCCATATGTTCAAGCACATCACTTTGTGCTGTGCGCAGCAGTGCAAACGCACCCCCTATCAAGATGCCACCAACAACAAACGAAGCCACTGGGCTTTCCGCGATAAACACCATGCCCATGGCGATGAACCCAAGCAAAAATAGCGCCGCCAGCCAGCCAAAAAACGCCTGAAGTATCCGTACAAACCAGGGTGATTCCAGCGGCACAGGAGATAGTGACTCATTGACCACAACACCTGCTTGGGCGAGCTGCTGTTTGAGCGCATCAATGGAGCGGTTCATGGTGCCACCTCGGCATTTAAGCGCTTCAACCAGGCCACTGCTAACGCCCCCATCCCAAAGACGGCGCCCGCCAACAGTAGTAAGCTTTCGGCATGCCAGCTTCCCCAAAACACATGGCGTACAAGCAGTAATGTCACCACCGTAATTACCGAGACACAGCCGCCTGCCAACATAAATAGCTCAAGCCGCCAATGGCGGTAAACGCCATACAACGCAGCCAACCACACTGGATATGCCACCATAATTGGCGCAAACACATAGCTCTCCCCAGTCACCCACTCCATCATCAGCAGCGTCATTGGCACCCCGCCCCCTAGAGCTAGCAAACAAATAGCCCAGCGCCCTGGCCAATCTCGCTGTTGCGCCCCCCACTCCCACACCACCTGCGCAGTAATATTGATACACACAATGCCCCACAAGACAGCATCACTGGCAGTAAACATAGTGCCCAATATGCCGCCACCCCAGGTACTGGCATAAAGCCATACCGCCAAGTTTAAAAGCCCAAGCCACGCCACCCACAGTACATCAAAGCGCGCTACCCATACCCAGGGCAACACAAGCACTGCCCATAGAAAAAACAGCTGCCACGGATCTGCACCGGTTTGATACACCTGCCCAAACAGCGCCAGCAGCACCCCCACCAACAGAAACGCCGCCGTTAATGCCACTCGAACAAGCATCGTGCTAGCCCGCCCCCACAACACGATACCCACCGCCATCAATAACGCCGCTTGCACTAAACCAAAGCGAGATAAACGGCCCATCTCCGCCCAGTTATAGGCCACAAAAAACAGCACTCCGAAGGCAAGCGCCAAGCCCCCCAGCCATAGCAATAATCGGTCAATCAACAGCGCCCAGGCACGGGGCCCTGGATGTAGCCCGACAACCTCTGTAGCCAACGCCACTTGCTCAGGGGGGATCGCGCCCCGCTCAATTAACGATACGAGGTCACGCCGCTTAGTGGTCATGGAAGCTCCTTTTTTGTGATGGCATTAAATTATTGTCGGTTAGCAACCGGAACTCAAAACACAGCGGTGCTGTACTTAACTCATCGCGCGATCTTTCCCGCGCCCGTGACACATTTGTGAACTTTGCGCGATACACTCTTTAACTCTTGGTGACTCTCCTGTGATGGTGTGCAGTGAAGATAAGTTTCAAGCCTGCCAGTTTGGCAGGCATAAAGCTTGAGGAGACACCATATGAACAAGTTCATGACAATCGTAGCTATCGGCCTATTCAGCCTGATGGCAAGCGCCAGCCACGCGGATGAAATGATGCCCAAAGATGGCATGATGGAAGACGACATGCATGAGGCGATGGAAAGTAAGCCAATGGAGCATGGCGATATGGAGATGGATGAGATGCCCGACGCGATGGAAGGTGACATGGAAGGTGATATGGAGATGGACAGCGATATGGAGATGGAAGAGGAGATGGAAAGTGGGGGCATGTAAGCCTCAGGCAAACAAATTCATTTTGGGCGTTTAAAAGCCAGGCACCTATGACACGCAACGTACTGATCGTAGAAGATAACCCAGGTATCGGTGAGCTCGTGCGTATACACGTGGCTGAACTTGGCATGAACCCCATTCTTTGTGCGCGGGGGGATACTGGACTTGAGCGTTTTCGTGAAGGGGGTATCGATCTGGTGATTCTTGACCTGATGCTACCCGGCCTGGATGGACTATCGGTGTGCCGCGAAATTCGCTCAGGCCCAGGTTATGTTCCAGTATTGATGCTAACGGCTAAAAGCACGGAGTTGGATCGGGTGTTGGGTCTGGAAATGGGTGCAGATGATTACCTCACCAAACCATTTAGCGTGGCGGAATTGTCCGCCAGGGTGAAGGCCTTGTTCCGACGCGTGGATGCCATGGCGTCCACGCCAATCGAGAAAACCAGCGATGATGAGCTGATCGCCGATGGGCTGCGTATTGACCCACTGCGCCGACGGGTGTTTATAAAGGAGCAAACAGTCGAGCTCACCGCGCGGGAATTTGACCTACTTTGGCACTTTGCCAGCCATCCAGGGCGGGTATTCAGTCGTGTTCAATTGCTCGACACCGTATGGGGCTACAGCCACGAAGGTTACGAGCATACCGTCAATACCCACATTAACCGCCTGCGGGGGAAAATCGAAACAGACCCGGCTCGACCGGAGTTCATCCAGACCGTCTGGGGGGTGGGCTATCGCTTCCGCGAATAAGTTATGCTGAAAACACTCTACACCCGGCTGGCCCTCGGCCTATTTTTGCTATTGCTGGTCGTCGGCCTGCTCTATACCTTTATCAGCCTCTATGCGCTGCGCGAATACAGCGCTTCCGTTAACCAGGCGTTGCACCAGGATCTGGCTCAGAACCTAGTGTCTGATAGAAACCTGGTTAGTGGCGGGCAGCTTGACCGGAGCGCTCTGGAAGAGTTGTTCGCCCTCTACATGGCCATTAACCCCAGCATCGAGATCTACCTACTGGCTTTGGATGGCACTATTCTCTCCTACTCAGCGGACCCAGCGAAGATCAAACGCAACCAGGTCTCGCTGCCCCCCATACGCAGGCTGATGGATGACATGAGCCTGTATCCAATACTGGGGGATGATCCGCGTAGCCATGACCGGCAGAAAGTATTTTCCGTTACCCCAGTGCCCACCGCAGATAACCCAGAAGGCTACCTCTACGTCGTGTTACGAGGCGAGGAGTACGACGCCGCAGAAACCATGGCCCGTGGCGGCAAAGTGCTGCAGATGAGCGCGTGGGCACTGCTCGTCAGTTTGGCAGTGGCCATGATCGCAGGGCTGACTATTTTCCGCCTGTTAACTCGCCGGCTGAGATCACTCACGCACCTAGTGGCAGAGTTCGAGAACAGCGATATGAACCAAGGCACACCCGGTGCTTGGTGTAGCAAAAGGTGGCGCGACAAGCGACCCACTGTACGTGATGAGATCGACTACTTAGGCGCCACCTTTGATGATATGGCGTGCCGAATTGCTTCTCAAATCGAGCAGTTAACGGAAAAAGATGCCCAGCGCCGTCACTTGATTGCTCAGGTATCTCATGACCTTCGCACGCCACTGGCATCCATGCAGGGCTATATCGAAAGTTTGAAATTAAGGCGTGACCGGCTCAGCCCACAAGAGCAGGATCGCTTTCTCGATATTGCCCTAAAAGAAGGCCGTCGCTTAAGCCGCCTGGTGGACGAGCTCTTCGAGCTTGCCGCACTCGAGGCAAAGGAAAAACAGCCGGCGCCAGAACCCTTCCCGCTCGCCGAACTGGTACACGATGTGGTTCAGAAACACGGCCAGACAGCTCGGGATAACCAACTGGAACTCACGTTGAGCGGAGACCCAGCGCTGCCAACCGCTTATGCAGACTTGGCTATGACCGAACGTGTGCTGGATAACTTGATCAGCAATGCCATTGCCTATAGCCCCTCTGGCGGCCGCATTGACGTTATTGTTGGCCAAACGGACGGCGAACCGGAGGTTTGCGTGCGAGACAGCGGCCCAGGCATTGCGGAGCAAGACCTACCGCATATCTTTGAGCCTTTCTATCGCGGTGAAACCTCTGACGGATCCGGCCATGCCGGGCTAGGGCTGGCGATTGCACGCCGAATAATGACACTTCAGGGCGGTGATATCTGTGTGGAAAACCTTACCACTGGGGGAGCATCCTTCTGTATACGCTTACCGACGTACGTTCCTGTCCCACCCAACGTTATAAATACGTAATAACCTGGGGAGCTAGCTGTGATAAACCTCACTCATACTGGTCACAGTAGTTACAGCTCACATTATCCATAGGCTTTTCCCTAGTGGAGGCATCACATGTTGATAAAAATTGCCAAACCGAGTGACTTACACGAATCCGATGTAACGCCAGAATCAATCTATCTCTCTCGGCGACGCTTTATGGGCGGCATGGTTGGCTTAGGTGCGGGACTCGCCCTCTCCGGGAATGTAAATGCCAATGAAGACTACTCTGATGTGCCAGAAGGCAACGCGCCGACCTGGCTAAAGGAAAAAATTAGTGAGACGGAGTGGCGAGCCATCACTCCCAGCGACCCCGAAAAAGATACGCTAACCCCCTTTGATGACGCCAGTGGCTACAACAATTTCTTCGAGTTTGGCTCCGACAAACGCGATCCCGCCCGCCATGCAGGCAGCCTGCAAACCGAGCCATGGAGCGTGGTGGTCGATGGCGAAGTCAATAACGGCGGGCGATTTGCCTTAGAGGACTTCGCCAAGCCTTCGCAGTTCGAAGAACGTATTTACCGCCTGCGCTGTGTAGAGGCATGGTCGATGGTGATTCCCTGGCTGGGCATTCCTCTGGCCGACATCATCAAACGCGCTGATCCCACTAGTAAAGCTAAATACGTGCGCTTTGAGACCCTGGTGGATCCAGAGCAAATGCGCGGACAGCGCTCCTCGTTCTCAATCATTGATTGGCCCTATGTGGAAGGCCTGCGCTTAGATGAAGCCATGCACCCGCTGACGATATTGGCCATGGGCATGTATGGCCGCGAGCTACCCAATCAAAATGGCGCCCCCCTGCGGCTAGTCGTACCCTGGAAGTACGGCTTTAAGAGCATCAAATCGATTGTGCGTATCTCGCTGGTGGAAGAGCAGCCGCTTAACTCTTGGCAGCAAATCGCCGCCAATGAGTACGGCTTCTATGCCAACGTTAACCCCGAAGTTGACCACCCCCGCTGGAGCCAAGCCACCGAGCGGCGGCTCCCCAACAGCCTCTTTCGCACCAATACCATCGATACCCTCATGTTTAACGGCTACGCCAACGAAGTCGCCGACATGTATGCGGGGTTGGATTTGAGGACAAACTACTAATGGCAGCGCAGCGGGTATGGCTACTTTGGCGCGTGGGCGTGTTTCTGGCCGCGCTAACGCCACTACTGTTCTGGAGCGGGCAGGTGGCGATTAACGCCGCAGGGCCAGAGCCAGGGCGCTACCTGCTGCTTAACATCGGCATTGGCGCGCTATGGATGCTGCTGCTCACCCTAAGCCTTACACCACTCACAAAACTCACCCGCTGGAAAGGTTTTGCACTAATCCGGCGCCAGCTGGGCCTGTGGACACTCGCCTACGCCACCCTGCATATGCTCTGCTATGCGCTGTTTATCCTGGGGCTTAACTGGGCACTACTGGGTAGCGAGATCATTAAACGGCCCTACATTATTGTCGGCATGATAGCGCTGATTGGCCTTGCGGTGCTGGGGGCTACCTCTAACCGCTGGGCAATGAAGCGCCTAGGCAAACGCTGGAAACCACTACACAAGTTTTCCTACGTTATTTTGGGCCTGGTACTGCTGCACTTCTTCTGGGTAGTGCGCGCTGATATGCGCGAGTGGGCAATATATGCCGCTATTGCTGCGCTTATCATGGCCACCCGACTTCCACCGGTAGCCCGCACACTGCCTAAACTGCGCCATCGATTGAGTCGTACTTAGGGCTTGTAAGAGGTATCAAGCGACGAAACCTAGCCAAGTATGCAGCGCAGATGATTACGATAGGCGGCTTTGTCGCGCGCTACATCTGGCGCCTTCATTACGTCGTTGGCAATAAAGGTCGGCAACGCTTCTAAGCCGATAAATTCCTGAGACTTATGAAACGGGAAGTAGACACCATCCACGCCGCGCCCTTCGAAGAAGTTGTCCGGTTCATCGAACGCTTCCAAAGGCGCGTTCCATGTCAGCGATAGCATATAGCGACGGCCCTGTAGCAGGCCACCACTGCCATACTGCTTGGTCGGATCTTGGCGGCTGCGGCCATCGCTGGCGTAGAGCGAACCGTGGCCTTCTGTGAACACCTCATCAATGTAACGTTTAACGATCCAGGGTGCGCCCATCCACCAGCCGGGCATCTGATACACAATAGTGTCCGCCCATAGGTAGTTCTGCACCTCGGTATCAAGATCGTACCCTTGATCAATCACCGTCTCGCGCACCTCGTAGCCCATTTCCTGCAAAGTACTCACCGCCACGCCGTGTAGCGTATTATTGAGTTCACCGCCAGAGTGGGCAAACTCTTTACCGCCGTTAATCAGCAGAATTTTCATTAATCAAACCTCTCACAATAGCTAGCACGCTCATACCAAAAAGCGTTGGCATGGCATTAAGTGAAGGGCATTGTGGATTCAATGAATGCGGAAAAACAGCGACGTTTCATCAAGACACCTTTGATTTAAAATCAACAATACTAGACGGCTATCACTGCCGCGCTGACCACCTTGTAGAGAACATTTTATGAGAAGCACACCATGAAAAGCACTCTTGAAGAACAGCAGGCCTTTGTGACGGTGGTCGATAGCGGCTCAATCACCAGCGCAGCCGAACGGCTAGGCATTACGGTTTCTGGGGTTAGCCGTGCGCTCAACCGCCTGGAGCAAAAACTTGGCGCCACTCTGCTGCGCCGCACGACCCGTCGCTTGGAGCTTACCGAGGAGGGAGAGACGTTTCTTGGCCACTGCCGCCGTATTTTAGCGGCCGTGGATGAAGCCGAAGAGGCAATGCTGGATCGCCACAATCAGCCCCAAGGTCGGTTACGAATCAACGCCGCACCCAGCTTTATGCAGTTTGTGATTGTACCGGTGATTGGCGAGTTTCGCGCCCGCTACCCTGGCATTACCCTCGAACTCGACACCCACGACCGTTTTATCGATCTGCTGGAACAGCGGGTTGATTTGGCCATCCGCATTGGCAAGCTTGAAGATTCATCGCTACACGCCCGTCTCCTTGGCTACAGCCCGCTGCGCCTTCTAGCCAGCCCCGCCTACCTTGATCGCCATGGTACGCCGCAAAGCGTCGATGACCTTCAAGATCACAGCTTGCTAGGTTTCAGCCAACTCGATCATCTCAACCGTTGGCCACTGTGTCGCGCCGATGGTCAACCCCTGCACATCACCCCAACACTGGCTGCTTCCAGCGGCAGTACGCTGATCGAGTTAGCCGTTGCGGGAGAAGGCATCGTTTGCCTGGCCGACTTTATGACCATTCTTCCTCGCCAGAGAGGCACGCTAATTGACGTATTACCCGGCCATATCGAACTACAAACCCAAGCGGTGAACGCCGTGTACTACCGCCAAACCACGCTTTCACAGCGCACCCGGCTGTTTATGGAGTTTTTAGTAGAACGGCTGCCGGGGAAGTATTTGCAGGGGTGAAGGGCAAGCTAATCAACGCCATTGCTTGCCAGAAAAGCACTAGCGCCAACGGTAAACATCTCTACCTTCTTTGGGTTTCCATACAACGCCCATTTCCACTTTGTTCGCCTTTTACCGACGCCACGATCCTTCCGGCATATCAATGTCACGCTGCGCCTCGTCGAGTGCCTGACGCAAACCCTCCTGATCGTACGGTAGGCAATAAGCTGGCTTGGCGCGCTCAAAACGCCAGCCTTCCGCCAGCGGCCCGGCATCAACAACATCGAAGCCAAACTCGCGCACCAAGCTTGCAACGATTTCCTTGGCCGCGTCATCGTCCCCCGCGATAGGCAAGGCGCGCCGTATTCCCGAAGGTAGCGTTTGCCCGCCTTTCTCCAGATCAGTGGCCAGGATTGCGTTAAATGCCTTCACGAGACGGGAATCTGTCAAATGCTGCTCCAGCAGTTCACTCGTCGTCGCCCGGCGCTCATCCAGATTAGGAATCGCTCCATCACGATCTGGATAGTAGTTATTGGCGTCCAACACGATCTTATCGCGTAGCGGCTCAATCGGAAGCGTGGCGTATTGATGAAAGGGAATGGCGATCAGGATAATGTCGCCGAAGCCGATGGCCTCATGCACGGTACCGATCTGGACGCCAATTTTCGCCGGGATGCCGCTGAGTGTCTGCGGCCCCCGCGAGTTACTGATCATGACATCATAGCCTGCCGCAATCGCTAGGCGTGCAAACGCTTGTCCGATTAAACCTGCACCAATAATTCCGATCTGCATGTTTTGCTCCCGATAGTTTTAAGACAAGCAGCACTTTATTCTGCTACCCAAAAGTGATAAACATCACTTAAGTGACTTAACTATCTACTGAGAGCTGATAATGCTGGATCGGTTAACGAGCATGGCTATTTTTGTGAGGGTTGCCGATCTTGGCTCTTTCACGGCCGCCGCCGCAGAATTCGGCCTATCGACGCAGATGGTTTCCAAACACATCATGGCTCTGGAGCAGCAGCTTGGGTCGCGGCTATTGCACCGAACCACGCGTAAACAGAGCCTGACCGAGATCGGGCATCTCTATCACGAAAGATGTCAGGTTATCCTTGCAGAAGTCGAGGCGGCCGAAGCGCTGACGGAACAGGCCCGGGCTGTTCCACGGGGCCGCCTCAGAATCAACGCGCCCGTCACATTTGGCAGTCAAAGCCTGGTGCCTCTTGTCACCCGCTACCTTCGTAAGTACCCTGAGGTGGAGGTCGACCTCACCTTGTCGGATCGTCTGGTCGATCCTATCGAGGAAGGTTACGAAGCCGTCATTCGCCTCGGGCCAATCAACGACAGCACTACATTGGTGGCACGTCCGCTTGCTCCTTATCGGCTCATCGCCTGTGCTTCACCTGCCTATCTAGCTGAACACGGTAAGCCTGAGACACCGGCAGATCTGTTGGTGCATGAGTGCCTGGGCTTTGCCTATTGGTTCGGCACTTTGGGCAGAAATTGGCGTTTCAGTCGCGACAGCTGCATATATGACGCCCCTGTGAACGGGCGGCTACAAATCAATGACTGGAAAGGGCTGCTTCACGCAGCACTGGAGGGGTTCGGCATTACATTGGGCTACGAAGCTGCATTAACGGAGGCGTTATCCGCCGGGCGGCTGGTGCGCATCTTGCCAGACTATGAGGGGCCTTCGAGACCCATGCACCTGCTCTACGCCGCCGATCAACGCATGACACCGAAGCTACGCTATTTCATAGACGACGTTGTGGCCACGTTCGCTTAGTTGGCTATTGAGGGAACAGCTGCTTCAATCTGTACCACTTTCACTGAGAGCGGGTACATGGCGAGGAGGCTTAATCAAGCTTTCTGCTGGAATGCCGAACATCTCATGGAGCTTCCACACCATGGCCAGAGTCAATTTGCGCTTCCCATTAAGTATTTCGTAGACACGGTTGCGTTTACCGATAGCAGGTTCCAAATCCTTAGCGGTAAGGCCCTCCTGATCCATCCGGAACTTGATAGCTTCAATTGGATCAGGCAGGTCTACAGGGAATTGATGAGCTTCGTAGTGCTCAATCAACGTCAGCAAAATATCGAAGCGATCGCTGTCCTCGCTGCCAAGCTCTGGCTCGTTATCGAAGTAGGCTGATACGTCACGCAATGCAGCTTTGTAGTCAGCCTCTGTGCGAATCGGGCGAATGTTCATAAAATCACTCCATTTCAACGGTTTCGGCGTCTATCTTGTCGTACTCAGCGTGGGTACCGATGAACTTGATATAAACCGCGCCATGCCGATAAACAACGCTTACGATAAGCCGGTAGTCGTTGCCTTTAATGTCAAATACGATGCGCTTGTTTCCCAATATGCTGGCTCTTGGGTATCTCGCCTTGATGTCATGAGCACTCTCCCACTGGGCATGCTTTACTTCATCGATCCAGGCCTCCAGCGAACCTTTAGCGCCAGGATGCTTTTCCCAGAAGTCCCTTAGATTTCTAATCGCTATAACTCTCATGCCGTCTCCTTACGGCTCATTTTGTCCCAAATTGGGACTAACTTCAAATCTTACTTACGCAACTGAAGCCATTCTAGCGGGTGAGCTATCAAGAGGCTTGTACAAAAATGAGCAAATACTGTTTAACCCACTACCCACTCATTAAAAGCCTGCTTCTCGGTATCGGCTCCCTTGTGGGCATAGTAGACCAGCCGCAGGTGGCGCTCTTCATCAACGGTGAGCGTGGTATGTTCAAACGCGACAGCGCCGATCCCATCCAGATAAAGATGACGCACTCCCTGGCAAGGCGCGTTGACCTCCTGGGTTTTCCACAACTGCTTAAACTCAGGCGAGACCTTGGTTAACTCGTCGACCAGCTCATCAATGGTGGGGTCTTGCGCCGCTCGGGCAAAGTCGCGCCGAAAGCTGGATAGCATTTGGCTGACCTGCGTTTCCCAGGGTGACAAGCGCTGACGCATGGCAGGGTCGGTAAATAACAACCACAGCATATTGCGGCGCTCTGGTGCATGGTCAGAAAAGTTGAACAGCTTATCGGCCGCGCTATTCCACGCCAGCACATCCCAGCGCAAGTTCAGGATATACGCAGGTCGCGTAGGCAGGTCGTCCATCAATGTTTGAACCAGCGGCGGCACGCTGCACCAGGTTTTACCTAGCTCAGAGGGTAAGCGCTGATGAGTAAGCAAGAATAGATGTCGGCGCTCAGCCGTATCCAGCTTGAGCGCTTTGGATAGATTGTCCAGAAAAGTGGCCGATACGCTGATATTACGGCCCTGCTCCAACCAGGTATACCAAGTCAGCCCCACGCCTGCTAAAGCGGCGACTTCTTCACGCCTTAACCCCGGCGTACGCCGCCGACGGCCACGGGGAAGTCCCACCTCTTCCGGGGTAATTTTCTCGCGGTGTTTGCGTAGGAACTCAGCCAAGTCTTCCCGTGTTCGAGTAAGTATCCGGGCAGCGGTCATCTTATTACCTTTAATAACTGATCATTTTTAACAACTTATCATTTTTACTAACTTAGAAATTTTAATAACTTATCACTTTTAGTAATAGCATAAACAGTTAAATTGTACCCCTCTTAAAGCCTCTCCAGAATAGCCCTTCGCTGGCAAAAAACAGCGCTGGCGGATTCTTTCCTCATGCTTATGCCTGGAGCACGTTATGGCTGACCAATCTCGTTTATCGGTATATCTAGTGGCACTGGGTGCTTTTGCACTTGGGATGGCCTCTTATGTTACTGCGGGGCTTATTCCTCTAATACAAAGCTCGTTTACTGTCTCTGCCGCCACCGCAGCTCAGTTAGTCACCGCATTCACACTCGCCTATGGCTTAGGCTCGCCTATCGTCGTGGCACTACTGCCCGGTCATCGACAACGTATTGGGTTACTTGTGGCATTGGTTATTTTTATTCTCGCCAACATCGCCAGCGCGCTGGCCACCAGCTTTGTATCACTTGCTGTATGGCGAGCTATCGCTGGCATTGGCGCGGGAGTTTATCTCGCGATGGGAATTGCAGCCTCTGCTGCGATTACACCCGAAGTAAATCGAGGTAAAGCCATTGCTATTATTATGGGCGGCATGGCGAGTGGCACTGTATTGGGTGTGCCGATCAGTCTATTGCTGGCGGAACGTTTTGGCTGGGAGTCGGCGATGTGGCTTATTTCAATATTAGGGTTAATTGCCTATATAGGACTACATGCCAAATTACCTGCGCTGCCATCTATACCGTCCCTTCCGCTGTCCCGCAAACTGGCTATTTTGAAAGCCCCCCATGCCATGGGCGTTCTAGCCGTTTCCTTGTTCGGCGCTATTGCCAGCTTGGGCATGTATACCTTTATCGCTCCTTTTATGGCAGCTACTGAGTCAGGTTCCGTTCAATCCATAGCAGGGTATTTGTGGGTTTGGGGGATTGGAGGTGTCGTGGGCAGCTTTTTGATTGGCCCTCTCGTAGACAAATTTAACGGCCTCGTGATTACCTTGGCGATTATGCTACTGCTCTCTATGGCACTTATCTCACTGCCCTTTTCAGCATCGGCTCACCCACTACTGACATTACTGCCTATTGCGCTTTGGGGAGCCGTCGGCTGGGCGTTGCAAGTACCGCAAAATAATGAGCTTGTGCGCACTCGCCTGGCTCATGGCGATGGTAACTTGGCAGTCGCGCTTAACGAATCAGCACTCTATTTAGGCAGTGCCATTGGTGCGGCGAGCGGGGGAATTATGCTTGCTCTCAATCTTCCCGTTGCGTCATTAGCGTTTGGCGCGGGGTTTGTCGCCGTGGTAGGTGCGGCAACGCAGCTAATTATCGTGGCTCGCCATAAGCGTTAATTCTAACAACGCAGAGATGGGCGAGTGGCTTGTGGCATATTAATCTTCTGGCACATAGATCATTCGTCCATCGTCCATGCGGTAGGTTACACCTGCGCGCGCGCCCTGCCCCTGGCCAACTTCCCCGCTGGATTCGTAGCGTGTCAGTTCCTGGCCCTCTTTGATGGTGATACGCATATCCGCTTCGCCGGGATTTTCGATCACCACCACCCGCTCCTGAGAGAATGGGTTGAGCGGGTTCTGGGCGATCACGATCATCAAAACGCCAATAATCACTAAAAAAAGATCGATCAAATTGACGACGGAGAGCATGGGGTCGTTATCTTCCTCATCCAGAAAGCGCATCAGAATTGCCCTCCGGTTGTTCGCGCTGGCGCTCCAGCAAGCGGAGATCCTGTAGTAACCAGCGCCGCCGCACCGTCAGAATAAAAAAGCAGATGCTGGCGGCCAATAGCGCCAGGATAACCGCCGAGAAAGCAGCCACCATATTAGCTCCCACCGCCGCCGCATCGTTCTCACCCAACGCCAGCAGAGCTGGCCCCATGGGGATCATGGTCGCGATTAATCCCAGCATGGGAGCGGTACGCGACACAATACGCAGCCACTCCAACCGGTGCATGATCCACAGCTCCAGGTCATCGCTTGCCAGGAGTGAAGCGCCTCCTTGCTGGGCGTAATAAAAGAGCGCTCGTGGCCGAGTGCTCCAGCGGCGTTGCAGGGACTCAACGACAAAGGCTCCCAACATTATCAGTGCATAAACCAGCGCCGCCATAATCAGCAGCCAAACAGGCCATAAGAAGACGCGCGAAGCGTCGTAGAGCAGGGTTTCCATCTCATTCAATACGGGCATTTCACTCTCTCGCTGGGTACGTTCAATCTTCGTTCGCTGTCAGTAACGCCGACGGCACGCCTGCACTGCACCACCGCTGGCTATCAACACAAGCATCAATAAAATGGCCCATCGTAAGTGATCATCATCGCGGTGAGTGTTGGCCTCTACGGCTTCAAGCACTTGCCCTTCCACGCTCTGCATAACGGGTTGGCTCTCTGTGCTCTGCGTCATGTCGGCATCAGAGGTAGCCTGCGTAGGTGAAGGGGCGTTCATATCCAAGCCAAATCCTTGAACCAAATCGGCAATGAACGCGCGACTGATTGCGGCACCGGTGTCTACCTCGAACTGTTCTTCCAGGGTTTGCCAACGCTGAGCCAGCTCCCGTTGGGTCTGCTCAGAGGCATCCCAGTATCCCTTGCGAATAGCTTCGGCCATGCGCTCCAGGATTTGCGCCTGAGCCGTCGGGTTGTGTGTTTCAAACCACTCCTGGGTGCCCAGGTCACGTGTGTCATTCACATAAGTATCAAACAGGGCCTGCCATTGGTCATCGCGCACCGTGGAGGCATCCATTGCCTGCCAGCCAAATAGATTATTAGTGACATTGAGCACTTCAAGCGTGCCCGCGTACCCCTCTGCCTGCATGGCTTCTATCCACTGTGGGTTTAGATAGCGCGTGCGCAGTTCGTCAGCCAGAAAGCGCGCCAGTCCCGTCGTTTTGATATGGCTGCGCAGGTCTGAGACCAAGAGTTGCGGCGCCTGCCCATCCAGATGCCGCACAGCTGCCGACAAGCCTCCTAAGAATTCAAAGGGGTGATCCGTGGATAACACGCCGTGGAGGTTTGAAGAGCGCGACATAACCGCGGCTTGCGTCCCGCGCAGCTGTTCAGCCAGCAGATTGACCTGCCCAGCTGCCTCGCCCCAGCGCTGGCTTGCATAGGCGTAGCGACTGCTGGCAAGAAACTGCTCTGCCAACACTGCGTCGTCATCCCATTCAGTTGAGCGCATAGCCAGTTCGGTAACACCAGTGCCATACGCCCCCGGGGCACTACTGAAGAGCCGATGCTGAGCCATGGACTGCGCGTCATCGGCTGGTACGCCCTGCTGTTCAAGCTCAGCGGCGATACGTTGGTTATTGGCTGCAATCAGGTTCTGTGGCTCATCCAGTTGGGCAAGCCGTACCATCGCATCGTCGAGCAGCCGCATAAAGCTGTCGAACTGGTCACGATAAACGCCTGTCACCTGAACCACGACATCCGTTCGAGGGCGCCCCAACTCGTCGGCTGGCACGATCTCCAATGAGATGACTCGCCCCCCCTCATCCCATACCGGCCGCAGCCCTAACGCATGGAGTACCTGCGCTTCCGTTACCCCTAGATGCCGAATCGCTTCGGAAGACCACAAACTAAACGCGAGTTTTTGCGGCCATGCCCCTGCGTGCTCATCGCGAAATGCCTGAACCAGTTGCTCATAAGCCTCGGCCCCGGATTCAAACGCAGCACGTGTTGGCAGCTTATCGGCCTCAAATGCGTACAGGTTGCGGCCACTCATCACCTCGGGGTTGCGAATAGGATCACCGCCGGCCCCTGGTGGCACAAAGCGACCCGCTAATCCAGCCAAGAGTGCTTCATTCTCCTGGGTATCCAACAAGCGCTGATTCAGCTCACGAGCGCGGGGGGCAAAGTCGGTGAGACTATCCGGCAACGCTTCGTCATCGGATGAGAGCATTTGTCGTACCGTCTGGTGAGCGGGGTTTTCAGACAAACCATCACCATCCTCCGCAAACAGCTCCTCCACATCAATATCCAGCGCGGTATAAAAAGGCTCCCCCAACTGCTGCATAACGGTACTAATACGATGATCAATATCCGCTGGCTGCCCAAAGGTATGTAGGCCCAGCGGCATAGCCACCCGCGCCAATTCATGCAGGTGGTCATGCAACTCCGCCAGAAAATCCTCGAATGCCATATCGATCTGCTCATGTGACCATCCCAGGTCGTCGTGCAGATTGGCTTCGATCGCCACAGCGGCAATTTGCTCTGTCACCCGTTCACGAACATTGCCTTCATCAAGTTGCTCATACTCATGTATCAGCTGATGTAAATCACGCAACTGATCGTAAAGGCCAGCGGGCGCAAAGGGGGGCGTTTGATGGCTGATGGTGACCGCACGACCTCTCCGTTTGGCCTGGATCGCCTCGCCAACATTGTCCTGAATATAGGGGTAGAACACCGGTAAACTGCCAAGCGCCAGCCATGGGTAGTCACTTACCGCCAACCCTCGCTCTTTGCCGGGAAGCCACTCCTGGGTGCCATGGGTACCCAGGTGAATCAATGCATGGGCATCGTAATGGCGCTGAAGATAGAGATAAGCAGCCATATAGTGGTGGTCAGGCGGCATAGCGGTGTCGTGATAGCCGCCATGGGCAGCGGCATGACGCGGCAACTGGGGCATAATAACCAGATTGCCTAACTGCCAGCGGGGAATAACAAAGTAGCGCTGACCATTGATCTCCCGTAGCGCATGATGGCGCTCAGGCGCGCCCCCCATATGGCGTAGCTCACGTTGATGTTGACGGGGTAGCGCCTCCAGCCAGCGCTCATACTCGGCCAACGGGAACACATCGGCCAGTCCCTCTTCAAGCAGGGTATCCAGGTGATCGCTGCTATATAACGCCTTCAGCATACGCTGACTGGTGTCGATGATCTGTTGCTCTTCAAGCGTATCTCCTACTGCATACCCCTGTTCAGCAAGGGCTTGATGGAGCGAGCGTAGGCTACGTGGAATATTGAGGTGCGAGGCTCCCAGGTTCTTCTCCCCCGCAGGATAGTTCCAGAACATCAGCGCCAGGCGTTTCTCCGCAGCAGGCGTATGCCGCAACAACACCAAACTGTGCAGCTTTTCGATGAGAGCATCAGCCTGCTCAGGCAAGAGTACTTCCCGGCCCTGGGACGTCGCAGAGAGCACCAGTGGATCGCTGATCCCCCATCCTTCCGGCCCCGCCAGAAATACCGCTGTGGTGCGTGGCGCAACACCGCTAGGCGCATCAAGCCATTCGCTTGCATCGCCTTCACGAAAACGCAGTGTTTGGATAACGGGAATATCCAGCGCGAGGAAGTCACGGCTACGAGCCGCACCATCCTGCATATGCGACAAGTTGACCAACACATCAACCTTGGCCTCCTCAAGTGCACCTACCAGCCCTTCTGGTGCTGCGTTATCCAGCCAGAAGACGATAGGCGTCAACCCCGCTGCCTCGGTCCGCTCAATCAGCTCGTCGATCTCATCGGTCACCATGCTGGTGATCATGCCTTGATAAACGAGAAAGGCTACGCGCCCGCTGGGGCCGGGTTCAGCATCGTTACCGTCAGACCGAACATTTTTAGCGTGCCAGGCAAGATAGGATGCAACCTCCTCAAAGGGGTGCGGCGCACTGGAATGATAAAAGCCCGTAGCGGGTAGCTGCTGCGGTGGCTCAAGTAGTTCATCCGGGGGCGTTTCCGTCTCTAGTACAGTGCGGGTTAATGCAAAAAAACGCCGGAAGTTATCTTCGCCGCCGTTAGCGTAAAGCGCGGCCAGAGCACTGCCATGCTCTGGCGCGATCCCCACCCATTGCGGGCGGCCGCCCCCCACGGTCAGCATCGGAGCATTCACGTCTACCGACAGCGCCTCTACATGCTGCTCGACCATTGCCCGGTCATTGGGGCGCGGACCATCAAGCACAATTAACGCTGCCTCATTGAGTGCACCGAGCAGCGTATCGGGCGAGGCATCTTCAACACTCAAATGGCGTATAACCACGCGCTCCCCTTCGGCAAGGGGGGCAAGACGTTGAAACTTCTCTGCAGTGACAAAGCTGTTATGTAGCACCAGCACAATAGGCTGTGAAGAACCATCATCGGCCCAAGCTGAGCAAGCACCTGTTATGACCAACAAACAGCTGAGCGATACCCAACGTTTCAGCATCCAACCCTGCAATAAGCGCCCTATGCTCAGCCACTCTCTACACACTGCTCTACGAATTTCTCTGCACATTTCTCTGCGCATCAGAACCGCACCGTTACACCAGCAAAGTAACGCCGCCCTTCATCTGCCCGGCCATAGACGCTGGCATCGTCATTGGCCAAACGCTCATCGCCGATGTTTTCGACCCCCGCCTGTAGGCTAACGTTAGCGCTTACACCGTAATCGGCATACCAGTTCCACAACGTATATCCAGGGCGCTCATCCTCTCCTGCGGAGCGGTATTGAGATCCAATGTATTCCGTTTGCACCCGTGTCGTGAAGCTATGTGTCGGCGACCAAATCAGTGACGCATTGGCACGGTGGCGGGAGCGATCAGGCAAACGCTCGTCGATTGTCCGATCCTGGGCATCCAGGTAGGTATAATTCGCTTCGGCACGCCACTGGGTGGTGATATCGACACCCGTGGTTAATTCCACCCCCTGAAGGCGCGCCCTGGCCACGTTCTCGTACTCCAGGCAAACGCGACCCGGCTCGTTACAGGTCGGCTGGCGAACGGTTTCAATCAAGTTGCGAACATCATTATGGAAAACAGTGGCGCCAGCCGACCAGCGGCCGGGGGCATAAGTTACCCCCAGCTCATAGGACTGATTGGTTTCCGGTTCCAGGCTAGGGTTACCGCGAATGATGCCGCGCCCCCCCATGGCCGCACGCGACTCAAACTCGGCTGATAATTGCTTGAGGGTTGGCGCTTTAAAGCCACGCCCCGCTCCCGCTCGGAAGGTCAGCTCATCACTGGGGTGGTAGAGCAAATAGGCACGGGGACTAAACTCCCAACCAAACTCTTCATGGTTATCAAAACGGCTCCCCAGCACTATTTCCCACTGCTCGTTGAGATAAATTTCATCTTGGCCGAACAGCGCAAAATGCGACTGTGATGCCTTTCCACGATTGTTGATATTGGGGTCTTCTAAGCTTTCTCGCCTGGCCTCTGCTCCTAACGTCAGCGCATGATAATCACCTGCCTGAAAGTCGACCTGTCCATCGAAAACAGTATCAACAAAACGATTAGGGCTCGTTGTGTCATTGCCATCACTACGCCAAGCGTCACGATCCAGGGTACTGCGATAAAGCCTGATCTGGCTGTTCCCCCACTCCCAATCGCCGTAATGAGCGGCAGAGTAACGCCGCCGCTGAACATGGTTATCGGATTGATAGCGGCTACCCTGAGTGCCTCCCCTGACACCCTCCAGTGTTTCATTGCCTGCATCAACGGCAACGTCTATGCGCTGCAGTGCATCAGGTGTCCAGGTAAGCCCTACGTGGCCTGAGGTGACACGCTGATCATCCAGCGCGGTAAGATCGTTATTGTTGGCATCGCGTAGCGCGTCCCGCTGGCGGTATTCACCCCATGCATTAATGCCTAACGTGCCAGGAATCACCGGGCCACCCACATAAAAACCACTTTTATGTCCGTCGCCATCCAATCCGTGATCATTGATCAGCGCGTAGCTGCTAACCGACCCTTGCCACTCATCCGTGGCAGAACGAGTAATAATATTGACAACCCCACCCAAGGCTTCCGAGCCATACAGCGATGACATCGGCCCACGGACGATTTCAACTCGCTCAATGGCCTCGGCTGGCACCCAGCCAAGCTCAAAATCGGAATGGGCAATGGCGGATGAAGAGGAGTTGATACGCTGCCCATCGACGAGTACCAGGGTGTGCTCGGAGCTCATACCACGAATCGAAATACCACGACGCCCCAAACCAACACTATCCAGATCAACACCCACACTGCCCCTAACAGCATCGGCCAGATCATTAATGGGGCGACGACGTAGCTCCTCCCCTTCCACCACGGTGACACTAGCCGGCGCATCGGTAATATCGCGTTCAGAAGCTGTTGCGGTGACAACGATTTGTGGCAACGCTCCGTTCTGAGATGAGCGCTCTCGCTCAGCCCCCACCGCTCGATCCCCTATCGACTGAGCCCAACTGGCACTCACTGGCATCAACGCCAATAGGCAGGTAATCGCGATATCACGCTTTTTGTTCATCGTTCTCTTATCTCGATTGCTGAGTTTGAGGGGATTAGTGGTGTGTTTTTTCGAAGTGATTCTGTAAAAACATTATGTAATAACATAACAATAATAACAACGAGGTCTGTCATGTGGATAGCGCTACTCTGGCCTAGACCACACCTAATTTATCTTAGCCACAAAGTGTCAGCATTCGATGTGTCGAACGCCCTACCATGGCGTCAACAGCTACTGCCCAGATAGCCGACTCCGGATTGGATTGGATTGGATTGGATTGAATAATACAGCCATCAGGAGACTTCTTAATCCGGTTTGCCTTCACGCTCTATGATGATACTTTCGCTATCTACATTATCTCGTCTTCCCCATGCCAAAGACGTAAGTGCCGCTACTAAAATAATCAGAGTTTAACGCCAATGAACCAACTACTCGCAATGCGCGCGTTTATCCGCGTGGTGGAAACCGGCTCATTTAGCCGGGCCGCTGAGCAGTTGGCACTCCCCCGCTCGACCATTAGCAAGTTGATCATAGATCTTGAAACACATCTGGCGATTAAACTACTTAATCGCACCACTCGAAAAGTCGCCACCACGGCCGAAGGCGTGACGTATTACCATCAAGCAGTGCGTCTGCTCATCGAGGTGGATGCGATGGACAACGCGGTGCGAACCAGCAAATCAAACCCTCAAGGGCACCTGCGCATTGATGCTCCCTCCACCTTTGCCACTAGCCTACTGATTCCCGCACTGAAAGCGTTTCAGCACGAATACCCCGATATTACCATTGCACTCGGGGTCAGCGACCGGGCTGTCAATATTGTCGGCGAAGGGGTGGACTGTGTTGTTCGCGCAGGCCGTCTCGATGAACAGGCTATGGTAGGTCGTCACTTAGTCGAGCTTGGCTATATGACCTGCGCATCCCCCACCTACCTGGAGCGCTATGGAGTGCCCAGCCACCCAAACGAGCTTGAAACCCAGCACGCACGACTAGGCTACTTTATAGCGGCCAACAACCAGCCGATGCCAATGGTGTTTGAGAGGGGGGCTGAGCGGCTTGAGATGGGCGGCGGAACCTACTCTGCCAATGATGGCAACGGTCTGTTGGCAATGATGCTGGCAGGGCTAGGCATAGGTCAGCACTTCACCCGCTGCTTGCAACCCCATATCGATAGCGGCGAGCTGGTACCAGTGCTAACCGACTGGATACGGCCTGGCTTACCGTTTCATATCCTTTACCCACCCAACCGCCACCAAAGCGCTCGGCTAAAGGTATTTATCGAGTGGCTGCTGGCAACGTTTAGGGATAGGTACCCAGCTATCTAAGCAATAATTGCCGTCACACGAATTTCAACGTGCATAGTGGGTAGTCCAAGCGCCTCGACACCGACTTGTGTCCAGATAGGCGCGTGATTAGGCATGTAATAACGGTATAGGCGAGTCATCGTTTCGTTAACTTCCGGAGGGAAACCACCTACATGATAAGAGTTAACGTGAATCACGTGCTCCCAGCCAGCGCCTGCAGTTTTCAGGGTGCGCTCAACATTGCGAAATGCCTGCTCAATCTCTTCCACCAGCGAGGTTGATATTTGGAATTCATCATCCCAACCGCCTTGCCCTGATATCTCCACACGATTATCAACCTTAACCGCCTGAGAGTAATTCAATAGCTCTAGCGCCTTATCCCCATAACCGGGTGTCACAAAAAACTCAGGTTTACTCATGGTGCTCTCCAAGTGAATCAACGATGCAGCTTAGTAACGATGCTGCATAGTAAGGAGAGAGGCCAAGGTACAAAAGATGCGAAACCTGACATGTCTGTGCATGGCTATGGATAATTGTATGGGTATTCGCTATCGAGGCCGAGGCGGTAATTCATTTCAGACAACTCTGACATCCAGCCACAGCCACGCTGTCCAAGAAGTAGGATGCTAGCCATTGCCCATTCTACTGGTCAATTTCACTGCCTCTTGGACTCACGCTACCTAAGTGTAATTTACACACCCCACACAAACTTAATACTAAGAATTCTCATACACATTTACATTCAATAATCATTTTTATATGATCATTCACCCTCAGCATGAGCAAATCTTCAAAAAAGCACCGTAAAAAGCGCGCCTCAGGGGATATTATGAAAACGTCATCACCTCGTGTCTTAAGCACGGCACGATATCGTGTGCCTAACTATGCAGGCTTTGTTGGCGATCTTTCCTGGCGGTGCGCCACGTTAATCGCCGTTGCTTCTGCCTGTGTGCTTGCTGCAGGCAGCGCTGCAGCACAAACCGCTGATGCCAACAGCACGCAAGCGCTGGAAACCGTTACCATCACCGGCACAAATCTCTATGAAAACGTCGGCTATACCCGCAGAAGCACCAGTGCAGGCACCGGCCTAACGCTTAGCCAAAAAGAGCTACCCCAGGCGATCAGCATTATCACAGAACAACGCATACAAGATCAGAACCTGGACTCCATTGAAGCGGTACTAAGCAATACCACCGGCATTTCGGCACGCCATCTGGACAGCGACCGCGTTGCCTTCTCATCTCGTGGTTTTCGCATCAACAGCTACCAGTACGATGGCATTCCCACGCTCAATACCGATAATCGCTGGTACTTCGGTGAAGGTCGGCTTAATACAGCCATCTACGACCGTGTTGAGGTCATTCGTGGCGCTAACGGGCTGGTAAGCGGTTCAGGTAACCCTGGCGCTTCGGTCAACTTCATACGCAAACATGCCGACAGCCACGAATTCACCGGTTCTGTTTCCGGCACCCTGGGCAGTTGGGATAAGCGTGGCAGCACTGTCGACCTGACGACCCCGCTAATCGCCTCTGGCGATGTGCGGGCGCGCTTTATCGGCGGTTACGAGGAAGGCGGCGCTCACCTTGACCGCCAAGACAAACGCCGCACGTTTGGTTACGGCATCATCGATGCCGACCTGACGGAGTCCACAACACTCTCACTGGGCTTCGACTACCAGGATAGCCACACCTACTCCCCCACCTGGGGCGGTTTACCGCTGTGGTTCAGCAATGGCACGCCGACGAACTACTCACGCTCGTTTAGTGTGGCGCCAGATTGGTCTTACTACGATTTCGAGTCCGAGAAAGTCTTCGCTAACCTGGAGCACCGTTTCGATAACGATTGGCGCGTGCGTGTCGCCGCGGCTCATGAAAAAACCAGTATGGATGGTAAGTTGGCCTACCCCTACGTTGAGGGAATGCTGCCTGACCAGATAGACGGTAGCGGCGTTGGGTTTCACACCGGCTGGAACCGAGGCGAGCGTACGGTTGATGCCGTTGATGTACTGGCCTCAGGGCCATTCACGCTACTTAGCCGCGAGCATGAGCTGGTGCTAGGCGGCAGCTACAGCGATCAGGAAAACAACTACGACAACCGCTTTATCTCTGGCATTTTTACCGTTGACGACTTCAACAACTGGGATGGTTCGGCCCCCAACGAAGGCTGGTCTGAATTTACGCCATCGGAAGCGTCCAGCGCGCGTCAGAAGGCGGTTTACACCGCTGGACGCTTCTCGCTATCTGATCCGCTAACGTTGATTGTTGGCGCACGCTACACCGAGTGGAATGGGATGACCCAATTCCACAACCTTGATCGCCAGAGCCAGAGCGAAGTCACACCTTACGGTGGCCTAGTCTATGACTTCAACGACACTTACTCGGCATTTGCCAGCTATACCGAAATCTTCGAGCCACAGAACTACCGCGATAACAGCGGTAGCTACCTGGACCCCGTAGTGGGCAAGAACTACGAGACGGGTATCAAAGCGGCATGGTTCGATGGATTGCTGAGTGGCTCCTTCTCGGTGTTTCGTATTGAGCAAGACAATGTCGCCCAGGCTAACCCGCTTATCCCTGGACAGACCGAGACCACCTACTCCACCGCCAATGGCGTGGTCAGCGAAGGCTTCGAGGTTGAGCTGAGTGGCGCAATCAGCGACGATCTTAATATGACCGTGGGTTACTCCCATTTCACCGCAAAGGCCAACGAAGGTACTTTCAATACCGATCAGCCACGTTCTCTGTTCAACCTGTTCGCAAGCTATAACGTGCCGCAACTGCGCGAGCTGACTGTGGGCGGCGGGGTGAACTGGCAGAGCAGCCTCTTCGCCAGCGGCCTTACCACCCCGGCCGGTATCCCCAGCGAGTTCGAGCAAGGTAGCTATACCCTGGCCAATCTTTTCGGCCGCTATCAGTTCACACCTGAGCTGTCACTTCAGGTCAACATCAAGAATCTGTTCGACGAGAAGCATTACAGCCATATCAATGGCTACGGCGTCTATGGCGAACCTCGCAGCATCACCTCTTCATTAACTTACGTTTTCTAGACGTCCCGCCTTAATTGCGTGTTGCACTGCATCGTTGCCGTCTCCAGTTGGCTCGACGTCCACTGGAGTCTATTCCCTCCTGAAAGAGTATTCGCTATCATGTATCTTTTATAGTTACATAAAGGCATTCGAAGAATTATGGAACGCAAAGAGCTAGAAGCTATTTTTGATCAGCAAGCCGCCACTTACGATCAACAGTGGAACAAACTGGCACCGGTCAAGGACGCAATGCACCTACTTATTGGCGCGGTGTTTTCCTCACTTCCCAAGGATGCACGTGTACTCTGCATCGGAGCGGGAACCGGTGCAGAAATCCTCTATCTTTCCCAGCGTTTTACCGGGCATAACTTCACCGTTGTGGAGCCATCTATTGCCATGCTGGACGTATGCCGACGCCAAGCAGAGGAGCACGGAATCGCCTCCCGCTGTGAGTTTCACCATGGCTACCTGGACTCATTAGCGCCCTCGGCACCTTTTGATGCAGCGACTTCGCTTCTGGTCTCCCAGTTTATCCTGGAGCCAGAAGAGCGCTCGGCGTTTTTCCGAGCCATCGCCAAGCGGCTACGGCCGGGAGGGTATTTGGCTAGCGCCGACCTGGCCTCAGACATAGAGTCTCCAGCCTATCATTGTCTATTGGACACGTGGGTAAGGATGCTCAGCGCTGGAGAGGTGCCCGCTGATATGGTTGAGCGGTTTCGTACTATGTATGGCCGTGATGTAGCGGTTACGCCCCCCGAAGGTGTCAGTGCACTCATTGAATCGGGGGGGTTTAGTACACCGGTACCCTTTTACCAGGCTGGACTGGTGCATGCTTGGTATGCCACCCGTTTAAAGGATGTGTAGCGGCTAAGTTAGCCGCTTAACACCCAAACATCAGCGTACGGTGTGCGGAAAGCCCCGCCATAGCACCATCAGCTACCGAAAAGGAGACTGATCCCATGGCACGGGCCACATCACCGCAGGCGAATACACCGGGAACTGAGGTTGCCTGCAGCGCATCAGTTTTGACGATACTGCCCAAAGGTAACTCTTCAAGTTCACACCCCAATTGCGCCACCAGTGGACTAAGATGAATGCGCGGCGCGACGAATAACCCCGACAAGGGAAACACCCGGCCGTCCTGCATCATTAGCTCAACGCCATCTGCCTGCTCATCGAGACGTGCCGCTGCGCCATATTCTATCTGGGTGCCGCGTGCCTTTAACTGAGCTAACTGCTCAGCATTAGGTTCAAAGGCATCGTTAAGAAACAACGTCGTCGCGCCCCAGTCGGGCAGCATTAAGCCATGGTGCATCGCAAGCTCTGAGGTTGCCAGCACACCTATTCCCTCTTTTCCCAGCTCATAGCCGTGGCAATACGGGCAATGGAAAACGCTCTTACCCCACTGCTCGGCAAGCCCTGGCAAGCTTGGCAGTTCATCGGTAACGCCAGCAGCCAGGATAATGCGGCGCGCTTGGTAAGTGCTGCCATCGGCCAGCTCAACCAAGAAGTTATCCACTCCCCCCGTTACTGCTTCTACTTGCCCCGTACGCCACTCAACCGTTGGGTACTCCATCAACTGACCACGAGCTTCCGCTGCTATCTCTGCAGGCGGCGTGCCGTCCTGAGTTAAAAACCCATGGGAGTGAGAGGCAAAACGGTTACGGGGTTGTCCTGCATCTACTAGCAATATGTCCCGTCGCCCCCGGGCGAGCTGTAACCCTGCGGCCATGCCTGCGTAGCTACCACCAATAATTACTGTATCAAAACTCATTGCTTTTGCTCCGATTGTGCTCAGCTTTGAAAGCCAATTCCTAACTCATCAATATCATGTATCTTTTATTGATACATTAAAAAGCACACAGAGGTCAAATCCGTAATATTGGGGAACGCTGGCTAGCGTCAGTCAGGGAGACAGAGGGGTATTAAGGCGTCGGCAGTTGGTAGCCTTTGCGCGTCGCAATATCATCGAACTGAGCGGCCAGCTCCGCTAGCGTGACCGCATCCAAGCGGTCGATCAGTAGTGCTTCCGCTTCGCGCATGGCATCAAAAAGCGCCGCATTAACCACTTGCTCTACCGCACAGTCGGGGTTATCACGGTCGGTGCCGATAGCAAAAATGCGTGGCCCACCCACCGCATTGTGGATATCCAGCAGCGTTACATTGTGCAGATCACAGGCGATGCGCCAGCCGCCATTGTGGCCTTTTTCAGACTTTACATAGCCCGCCTTACGCAGGCCTGCCATGGTACGGCGCACCACGGCAGCATTAGTACCAAGCATGGCGCCAATCTGTTCAGAGGTAATTGGCTGGGATTCCCGTGCGATGTGCAGCAGCACATGTAGCATACGAGAGAGGCGGCTATCAGTTCTCACAGGCAACAATCAACTATTCAGCGGATAAACAAAAAGGAGTGCGGCGAACCCGGACTTTAACACATCCATTTGCACGGCTAAGCATGCACACTCGTCAATGTAGTCATACCACTACTATATCCCCTCGCGCGTTGCTATAAGGCAAGATTAGCTTACGCTTTCTATACTGCTGGTTATTGCAACGTCAGAAACGATCGCGGTGCTACTGACCATCAGAGAGTTAACCTACTAATATTGTTTCTATTATTGTTCACCAGCCATGCAAGGATATTATGGGTCTTCAGGAAATCGCTGTCGGTGGCATCCTTATTAGCCCACTGCTGATCTATGCCCTATTGGGCTTCATCGTCACGCTGGTGACCCGCACGCTGCTTCACTGGGTGCTGGGGCAGCATACATTGTGGTACGCAGCGTGGTTCGACCTGTCGCTCTTCGTCATTCTTACGGCTGGTATTACCTTTGTATTTACTATCTTGCTCGGGGGTTCTTGATGCGCCATTCGCTCCGGCTGCTACTTACTCTGGTTATTGTCGCAATTGCTATTGCTGCCGGTATCTGGCTATGGCGTTACTATCTTTACACTCCCTGGACCCGCGACGCTCGCATTCATGCAGAGGTCGTAACTATTGCACCCGATGTATCGGGTTGGGTAAATACGCTCAATGTCACCGATACCGACTACGTTACCCAGGGCGATGTGCTGTTTGAAATTGATGACACACGTTATCAAACTGCAGTCGACAGAGCCCAAGCTACCGTTGAACACCTTCAGGCAACTTTAGAGCTCAGCCGAGCCGAGGAGAGCCGGCGCAACCAACTGAGCAGCAATCGTGCGATTAGTGCCGAAGCCCAGCAGATTGCTCAGATCAACTCTCGCATTGCTGCCGCCGACCTTAATCAATCCCAGGCCGACCTCGCCGCTGCCCAGCTTGATTTAGAGCGAACGCAAGTAACGGCTCCGGTCAGCGGCCACGTGCTTAATGTACAATTTGCGGCAGGCAACTACGTAAATCGCGGCACCTCGGTAATGGCACTGATCGCCGCCAACTCTTATTACGTGGTGGGCTATTTCGAAGAGACCAAAATGGCGTCGATCAACGTAGGCGACCCGGTCGAGGTCATCCTGATGAACGGCGACACTCATCTAGAGGGTCGGGTGGCAGGTATTGGCCGAGGCATTGCCGATAGCAACACGACCCTTAACCAGCAACTGCTACCACAGGTGGCACCAACGTTTAACTGGGTGCGCTTGGCCCAGCGTATTCCAGTGCGTATTTCGTTAGACAACGTCCCTGATGACACGCTACTTAGCGTCGGTATGACAGCAACAGTACGCGTCCACCCTGCCGAACATACTGAGTGACCCATGTCACCGTTTGTTAACACTTACCTGACGCCTAACGCCACAGCGGTCAAGTTCGCTATCAAAACCACCTTGGCGATGATGCTGGCACTGTATGTGGCTCTCTGGTTCGACCTGGAAAGACCTTATTGGGCGCTGATGTCGGCTGCTTTTCTCCAGGTTCGACCGATGAGCGGCATGGTGATCGAAAAAGGCATCTGCCAGCTTAGCGGCACTGTTATCGGTGCCGTTGCAGGCATCGTGATAATGGCGCTGTTCGCCCAGGCCCGTATACCTGCGCTAATCATGTTGACGGTCTGGATTATGCTGTGCACTTATGTCGGTTCACTGTGGCGTAATAACTACACTTACGGCTGCCTGATGGCTGCTGTCACCGCGATGCTAATTGTGGTGATTTCCAGCGGTAGCACACCAGCGGGTATTTTCGATATCGCCGTGGCCCGGCTTTCCGAACTGGGGCTAGGTGCAGTCTGCGCGATGCTGGTCAGCTCGCTACTCTGGCCATCTCATGTGGGTACGCACCTCGCCACCCAGGCCGACAGCGTCATCAACGAAGCCTTCGAGCATGCCGCCCTGCGCTTGGAAGCCAGCAACGATATTCCAGCGATGCAGAAAGCCCTGCGGAGTAGTCTCGAGCCATTAACACTGCTGGAAACCGATAGCCAAGCCGCCCGTTTTGAGGGCCCTGTCGGCCCCGGCCGAGTACGCGCCACTCACGTACTAACGCGACGCACGCTGCGCTTTTTCGCCAACCTCCAAGCGCTCCATCAACTGATGTGCGACCACGCCGATCGGCTCGACTCACAAAGTATCGAGCTTGCATGCCGGGTCGCTCAGGGCTTTCGTGAGGCAGAGCACGTCAAGGGGGTCGCTAAAGCAAGAAAAGCACTCCAGGCACTACGCCATCAGGTTCATGAAAGTGACCAGGAGAGCGCCATCGCCCCACTCGACCAGCGCCTCCGCTTGGGACTGCGCGAATCGATTGGCCATGCGCTGGTGATGCTCGACGCCCGCGAGGCAATTGCTTCACCGGGGCGCCATAAACTACGCTCATCGCCGCTGGCTTGGCACCGTGACCACCTCGCCGCCAGTATTAACGCCCTACGCTCGGGGTTACTGTTTGCGCTACTGGCAACTTTCTGGATTGTTACTGCTTGGAATAGCGCCATGATCGCTATGATGCTGGGCACGCTGTTCTCAGCCTTCTTCGCCAGCCGCGAAAACCCAGTAGCTATCACGATGATGTTTTACAAAGGCATGTTGGCGGCGATTCCCAGCGCCTTTCTGTTCGGCCATGTACTACTCTCCCAAGCCAATGGTTTTCCGATGCTAGCGATGCTGTTTGGCACGCCACTATTTTTAGGCTTACTGGGAGCCACTAACCCGGCCACCATGGGGTACTGCTTAGCCTTTTCTATTTTCAACATTCTGCTGACCATGCCTGGCAACGGCATGGATTTCTCTTTCGACATCTTCGCCAACCGGGTGGTGGCCGTGGTGATTGGGCTAACCTGCGTCGTTATGGCTTTTCGCCTACTGCCAGGGCCAGGTGCACGACTTAGGCGGAGGCGTCTGATTAAAGCAATTTCCCAGGATATCTATGGGCTACGCCGACGTTCGGTTCGAGATGCGGAAACCCGCTTTAGCGGCCATATGGCCGACCGACTTCTGCAGCTCGCTCAGCATGACGATATGCTCCCCGAGGACCAACGCCATCTGTTTATTTTAGGCCTGACTGGGCTCGATTTGGGTACCGCGATGTTGCGCCTGCGTGACCGTCTTGACGATTCGCCACATCCATTAATCCGCCGAACGCATCAAGACCTACTGCAGACGCTAGCCAACGGTTTTGCAGAGAGTGCCAACGGGCGGCCGCCCCAAGGCATTCGCGAAGCCGGTCAGCAGTTGGAAGCGGCGATTGAGACCTACGGCGACATCCCCGCCGAACGTCGCGTGCTACTGGAAGGTTTGGTTGAACGACTCGAACTGGCCCTAGAGCGTCTAGCGCGCATTATGGCGGAGCGGCCACATAGTAAGCCTTCAGCTAAGCAGCGCTTGTCGACACCCGCATCACAGTGAGCGAATAAATCAATCTTACAGAGCGTTTCGCCTTTGCCAGCTAGATTGCCGAGAACCTCCTTGCCCTAACTAAAGCGTAGCTGCTGGGGCGCTTTAGATTGATCAAAACGGAGGCTCATCACTATCAGTCCAATAAAAATCACCCCAAGCATCAGCCATGCCTGCTCAAACCCTCCCAGCAAGTCTTTTATCAACCCCGCCGCGATAGGTGCTAAAGAGGCAATGAGATAGCCGATGCCCTGTACCCAAGCAGTCAGTTGACCAGCTAGCACGGGATCGTCTGAGTGATCCATAGTGATGATCAAGCTTAAGGGAAATAGGCCACCAATTCCTAACCCCAGCAGCGCGGTTGCCAACCAAGCCATTGTTTTAGGCATTAGCCCAAGAAGCAAAAAGCCCGCCACCGACAACAGAAGTACCAGCAATAACACCGGGCGACGGTCTTTCATTTGTTGAGCCAGTATCGGAAACGTTAGGCCAGCCATCACCTCGATGGCCGTTAGCCAACTAAGCGCCAGCCCCGCTTGCGTTTCAGACCAACCTAAATGGATAAAGGTGGGCGGAATCCAAGCCAGAAGGCAGGTATAACCCGCCGTGCCTAAACCAAAGAAAATCGCCAACGACCAAAACCGAGGCTGCCGCGCCATCGCTGAAAAAGCGATGCTAACTCTGTTGTTTTGACTAGGGGCTGGCAGTACTTGCTGCCTGCGCATCACCCAGCAAACGAGCCCTGCAAGTGCTAAAAGTCCCCATAACGCCAAGGCGCTCTGCCAGCCAATATAGTCGCTCACTACAGGGGTAATGGCAGAGGCGAGCGCCGCGCCCCCCATAATGGAGGCAATGTAGAACCCCATCACCATTGGGGTTTTCTCACCTGCCGCCTGCTTTATCACCGCAGGAAGTGCGGCCTGGATAAACGCTATGCCAATGCCGGCACCCAGCGCGGCTACCCATAAGCCTGTATACCCGAAGCCAAACCAATGCAACGCGTCCGATAAAGCAATCGACGCAAGCGCCAGAGTAATCACGCTGTTAAAGCCGATCCGCTTTGCGAGCAATGCGCTAGCAAAACACCCCAGCCCCATCGCTAGTACCGGCAACGTGGTTAAAAGCGACAACTGTGTAAATGAAAGGCTTACATCGTGACGGATTGCCTCAACCAGCGGCCCAATAGCCGCCATGGATGGCCGCAGGTTGAGCCCAATCAGAATGATCAGCAGGATCGTTCTTACCAACGGTATTGATCTCGAATTGCTATTGCGCATACCCACTGCCCACCCTTTATCGGCCATTGCTAAATAAGAATCGGCGCTTACTGTAAAACCTCAGGTTAACTTGAGGTCAAGAGAAATAATGGATCAGCACATAGACTCTGGCGAATGGGCATTGAGTGTGGGCGAGGTGGCGAAAAGGAGCGGACTTAAGGTATCGACGATTTATGACTACGGCGCTGAAGGACTAATAACAAGCTGGAGAATTGAAGCTTCGTGGTCAGGTAGGATGCGTATTGTCTATGGCGGCCTGTCTCTTCATCAATACACGTTTCATAACCCAGGAGATATCAGGGCGCTTAACTTTACTGTTTTCTTATTTCTGTTTCTTCTGAAATGCATCGCTAAACGCCGCTGCTAAAATGCCGGTGGGTATCGCAATAATCCCGATGCCCGCCACCGCCGTTAAACCCGCAAAGAACTTGCCTAACCCTGTGATAGGAACCATATCGCCATACCCCACCGTCGTCAGCGTAGTAACACTCCACCACAGCACACGGGGCACGCTGCCAAAAGCAACCGGTTGGTCTGACGCTTCCGCCAAATACAGGCAGAAAGAGGAAAATAACAGCAATAACATCGCCAAACCCACACTCAACCACAGCTCATGAGAACGAGACTTCAGCGCCTCTGTCAGCGCTGCCCAAGCTTGGCTGAATCGACCTAAACGAGTTAGCCTCAGCATTAGCCCCAAACGCAACAGGCGCAGTAAAAAGCCGTTGTCTTGAACCATAATCCCAAGGAAATAAGGCAAAATCGCCAGTAAATCCACCAAAGCCCAAAACGAAAACACATAGCGTAACCGGCCTCTTACCCCGCGATAATGAGGGTCTTCACCGACAACATACAGGCGCAATAAATACTCACCGATAAAGATCACCACAAACACGGTTTCTAAAGTAGGAAAAAGGCGCGGCGAAAGCGCCCGCAGCATTGGCTCCGTTTCCAAAATAGCCACAAACGATGCCAGCAAAATCAGTACGCAGATAACTCTGTTTATGGCCGACAGCCCCTGACGCAAATGCGCCTCCAAGGCTAACTCCCGGTATAAATCAGCTCTTTTTATGTTCATTTTCAAAACAACGTAGTTAGTGGATACAGCGACCTAAAACTCCAGCAACCGCTTACGCACTGGGCGGATAGAAAACAGTACCAATGCGCCTAAGGCCAACCACTCTAGCCACTCAGGTAGCAGTTCCTGAACTTGGCTGGCCTGTTGCACAGGATCCCACCCTGTCATCGCCAACCCTTGATCAAACACCCAGCCAATCAGCACCGTCACCAGCAGAATGCTCCCCAGATAAATCACCAACGCTTGGCTGCCAAACTCACGACGCAAAATAGCCAGCGTTGCTAAGCTCGTCACAGGGCCAGCAAGTAGGAAAACTAACGCCATCCCCGGTGAAATGCCCGCCAATAGTAAGCCTGCGGCAACCGGTGTGGCTGCGGTAGCACAGATATACAAAGGAATGCCGATGACCGCCATAAGGATTAGCGCCAACAAACCACCCGAAAAACCTACCAGGGTTTCTGGCGGCACAAAGGTAACCAGCACCCCCGCCAATAATAAACCGGCAAACATCCAACTACTAATGTCATCCAATAAATCACTAAAGGCATACTTTAATCCTGCGATTACCCCCGTCGGCTCAGTGGCATGTGCGTGAGCATTGCCATCATCAGACCCTTTTGATGCACAGCAGCTGCTAACAGGGGTGCTTTTCGGCAGCACTGCTTGGCCGGTAAAGCCCACTAAAATACCCGTCACTATCGCGGTTACCAACGCTCCCAGCACCCGTGCCAGCGCCATTAATGGACCTAAAAGCACACTGGTGATGAGCATTGAGTCCACCCCAACGCCGGGGGTACTAATCAGGAAAGACGTGGTTGGCCCACGACCCGCTCCCCCCCGATGCAACGCCAGCGCGGTGGGAATCGCCCCACACGAACACAGCGGCAACGGCATACCAATCACCGAGGCGCGTAAAATGCTGCCCAGCCCACGCCCCCCCATCCAACGTTGCAATAAGTGTTCTGGCATCAACGCTTTAATTAATCCCGCAATCACCAGCCCCAGCATTAGCCAAGGCGCAGCACTTAGCGCAATACTCAACAGCTCATTGATCAGACTCATCGTCGGTTACCTGCTTGTTAGCCAAGAGAATAACGACTAGCCTAAACCCTGTAATCGTTACAGGGTCAAGCCAATGAAACGCTACTATCGTATTGGGGAAGTCGCCAGCCGAACCGGATGTTCGCCAGAAAGCATTCGACACTATGAAAAGCTGGGGTTATTGGCACCGCCGCAGCGAGGTGAACAAGGCTATCGGTTTTACGATCAGGCAGCGCTGGAGCGCATTGGCTTTATTCGCCATGGCCGCAGCCTAGGGCTAGACCTGCACAGTATTCAGGAGCTATTAGCACTTTCCGACACCCCCGATACCGACTGCACCGCCGCCGATGACATCGCCAGCCGCCACCTAGAACACCTGGAAGAACGCATCGCTGCCTTACAAGCACTGGCAGGGGAACTGCGCCAAGTGGTGCATCAATGCCGAGGCGGCAAGGCGGCTAACTGTCAGATAATTCAAACGCTGTATGACCACCAACCCACCTGCACCGAGCGAGGATGCGGAGAAGTGACGGCGTAAAGACTGCCCCCTGCAATGTCGCAGTTCAGTATCGTAACAAAGGAACACCGCATGATTGAGACAAGGGAATAACTCGACGTCATTAAAAAGTCATGCTATTCGATGGTGACCAAAAGCGCAGGGATCTCGGCAGGCACCGCCATTATTCCCATACCTGGGCTGGATATCGGCTCAGACGTGGCCATCTTGATGCGCATAATTCCCAAAATTAATGCCCAGTTTGGTTTATCGCCTGAACAAATCGAAAGCCTAGATACTGAAACCAAGCTTTTTGTAATGACCGCCATTTCCAATACGGGAAGCAAGTTAGCCGGAAAATACATCACCAAGACGTTAATCATAACGCTACTGAACAAGATGGGCGTTAAAGTTGCTGCCAAAGGTGTTTCTAAGTTTGTTCCCTTTATTGGCAGCGCTGTGGCGGGCAGTATTAGCTTTACTGCCATGAAGTACATGGGCAACAGACATATCGAGGATTGCTACAAGATTGCCTTGGCAACTCTGGAAAACAAGCAGCTACCTCCAGTGGCAGAGCCTACGACCTTTATCCCTGCCGACCACCCTGCTAATTCCCATTAGCGGGTAGCGTACGGCCTGACAGAGTAGTTTCCACCTTGAGACATCGATTAACACGCCTAGAAGAAGTTACAGTGTCATCTATGGACTGGAACCAGGGCTATATCGTTGGCCTGCATGAATATTACCCATGAGCAGCAAGCTTAGTACGCCAAAACAGGCGAGCCCTGCTAACAACATTGCCAAATGAAAACCACTTTCCATCGCGCGGGTAAAAAGGTCTTGAAGAGCGATTGAGGTGTTGGGGAATACGTGCTGAGTAATAGCCTCACGCGCAATCTGTTCCACACTACCCACTCCTTGCTCAACTCCTCTCTCAGCTACGGCAGAGGCAAAAACATCAATCGCCCGCTCACTCATTAATGTACCAAGCAGCGCAATACCAATTGTCATGCCAGCTTGGCGAAGTGCATTCATTGTTGCAGAGGCGGCTCCCGATAGTTCAGCCGATGCCAAGCTCATCACGGCAATGCTAGTGGCAGGAACGGCCAGCCCCACCCCGACACCGAGTAACGCAAACCATACCCCTACAATCCAGTAAGGTGTTTGTGCCGTGGCCGTTGCCATTAATAGCAAAGCGAGCCCAGCGAAGCCGTATCCTACTGCCGTTAACCGCCGTAGAGGAATCAGCTTATTTAATCTTCCGAATAGCAGAGAAACGCACAGCGTCATGACAAATTGCGGCATCATGCGCCAGCCAGCCTCAACAGGCGACCACTGCTGAATCTGCTGGAGAAAAATCGAGAAAAAGAACAGGCTGCTGTAGTAAGAGAATCCCAATATGAACGAGGCGAAATTCGCCACTAAAAAAGCGCGCTCCTGCAGAAGTGCTATCGGCAGTAAAGGCCGTTCTACTCGACTTTCTACCACCGCGAACAGTACAAAGCTGATCACGGCGACCATCAATGCAATGCCTCCCATTTTGATATTTTCGCCTGCCTCAATCATGCCAAAAGCCAATGCGCCCAGGGCTACCACACTAAGAATTTGGCCCAACGGATCACGTGCAGCGTGTTCGGGATACTTACGCTCGGTAATGCCGTACATGCCTAGCACAACGACCAATATACCCAGTGGAAGATTAATCAAAAAAATGCTCTGCCAGCCAAAATGATGCAGCAATAGCCCCCCGCATAACGGCCCCAGGATTAGCGCCAAGGCGTTGGAGGCTGACCAAGCACCGATTACGTGCGAACGCTCCTTTGGATTGGGAAAGGCAGAGGTAAGAATAGGCATAGCACCACAGATCAGGAAAGCGCCAGCAGTTCCCTGGATGGCCCTACCCACCAGCAACACCGGCAATGACGGCGCCCAACCGCACACTGCCGAGCCCAGCGTGAACAGGATAACACCACTGAGCCAAGCGCGCTTTTGACCATACCTATCCGCTATTGGACCCGCAGACAGCATGAACCCAGATAGGCAGATCGCATAAGCGTTGACTACCCACTGCAGCCCTACGATATCGGTGCGTAATGCCGTCTGCATGGTAGGGAGTGCCACGTTGACGATGCTGATATCAAGTGTGGCAATAAAGCTTCCAAGACAAACAGCGCACAATGCGCCGTAGCGGCGAGAAGGCTGCATGACAGTTCCTTACGGTGAGATAGAAAATTGCGTGCTCTTTGCTTAAGCATACAAATCGACCGACCGTCGGTCAATAAATTATACTGTATCGATCGCCTATGCTCTGAGCCTTAGCTCGCCTAAACTAGGCCGTATTTTCTAAGGGATGTTGAAGCCAACCAAGAGTTAAAAATCGACATAATGGATCATAAGACAACGAAGCCAACGCCGCTGGCAGCTAAAGCGCCAAGAACCAAACCGGCTGAAATTCGCCTAAATGAGCTGATGACTGCCGCCGAAAAGCTCTTCCTGGCCAAAGGCGTTGAAGCCACAACAATCAACGAAATTGTTAAGGAAGCCCAAGTTGCCAAAGGCACGTTCTATCACTACTTCTCATCCAAGAACGACATGCTGGTTGCTTTGGGTGAACGGTACACGGCTGACTTTCTAGCGCGCCTCCAGAAAGCCCTGGATGCCTGCCCAGACCACGATTGGCTGCAGCGATTGAGAACATGGATTGAAGTTAGCGTCGACGTGTATGCACAAACATACCGAACGCACGACATCGTCTACACCAACCATCACCATCATGATCGTTCCAACCAAGCCAGGAACGCCCTTCTTGATCAACTGCTAGCCATCATTGAAGGTGGACAATTGGCGGGCACCTGGCGAGTGGAGCAACCAAGGGTAGTGGCTCTGCTTATTTATTCAGGAGTGCATGGCGCCACAGACGATATCATTGCAGCCAAGGCTAACGACCGTGCACGCTTTGCACACCAAGTGGCAGATGCTTGTCTGCGTATGCTGCCCCCTCCGAAAAAGACAACCAGATAAACTTTTTTATCGCGGATTTCAGCGCCTATGATTAACGCCTTTGCCGTATCCAACTATCGCAGTCTGAAAAACGTTGTCTCTCCCCTAACAGGCCTCAATGTGGTTACCGGGCCCAATGGGTGTGGAAAATCCAACCTGTATAAATCGCTGCGGCTACTGGCAGAGACGGCTAAAGGCAATCTGATCTCATCGATTGCCCAGGAAGGCGGGCTTGATTACACCTTCTGGGCTGGCCCGGAAAAACTCACCAAAAGCATGAAAGATGGCACTGCGCCCATTGAAGGCTCCGCCAAGAGAAACAATCCCCGCCTTAGACTGGGTTTTGTGGGTGAAGACTTTGGTTACGCCATTTCACTGGGAATGCCCGCGCCGCAGGGGTTTGCTGGCTACGGGGACCCTTCCATGTTTCAGTTCGACCCCGAGATAAAGCGCGAGTGTATCTGGGCTGGCGACGTCTGCCGCCCCAGCAGTTGTCTGATCGACCGAGTCGGATCAGTGGTGAAAGTACGTGTTGGCCGCAAATGGCAGGTTTACGACGCCCACCTCAATAGCTACGAAAGTATTTTGAACGAAATCAGTGATCCGATCGCCGTGCCTGAGGTTCATGCGGTCCGGCAAGCCATTCGTAGTTGGCGCTTCTATGATCAGTTCCGAACCGATTCGCAATCTATTATCCGCACACCACAGATTGGTACCCGCACCCCGGTGCTGGATCACGATGGCCACAGCCTAGTGGCCGCATTACGAACCATCCACGAGATTGGCGACAGAGAAGCGTTGTACGAGGCGATTGAAGACGCCTTTCCCGGTGCAACCATCAATTTTGCAGCCGACGCCGGTAACCGCTTCCTATTACAATTTCTTCAGGATGGACTGCTGCGCCCCTTAAACCAGTCAGAATTATCCGACGGCACACTTCGCTACCTACTTTTGGTAGCAGCGTTGCTCACCCCTCGGCCACCTGCCCTGCTGGTGTTAAATGAGCCGGAAACCAGTTTGCATCCGGATCTGCTACCTGCCCTAGGACGCCTGATTATCCGCGCATCGCAGGAAACCCAGGTCTGGGTGGTTTCCCACGCCCCGCGCTTAGTGGTCACTCTGGAAAAAGATGAGAGTTGTAACTCGATCGCTCTCAATAAAGAGTTTGGTGAGACCGTTATCCTCGGCCAGGGATGGTTGGACGAACCGCCCTGGCATTGGATGGATTAAATGGACGGATTAAACGAAAGAAAGCAACTCGCCATTTCAAGTACGATCAGTAATAAACCTCAAGCAGGCTGAGGCTTATTGAATTCCTCACCGACCAGCTTACCTGGTAGAGGCCCTGTCATCGTTTCTTGAGGTTGATAATGCATAACCGAGCGAATCGCTTCACCTCGGCGCAACAGATCAAACGCCATATTGATATTATCGTGGGTCATGTTGTGCGTAATATAGGGATCAACATCGAAACTCCCTGACAGCCACTCATCAACCATGCCCGGCAGTTCGGAACGCCCCAGCACACCGCCAAACGCGCTGCCCCGCCAGACCCGGCCAGTCACCAGCTGGAAGGGACGTGTCGAAATCTCCTCACCTGCCCCAGCCACGCCGATGATGATACTTTCTCCCCATCCCTTGTGGCAGCACTCAAGCGCAGCACGCATTAAGCGAACGTTGCCAACAGCTTCGAAAGAGAAGTCAACGCCACCATTGGTCATCTCGATGATCACCTCGTGTAGCGGCTCGGGATAATCGTTAGGATCGAGGCACTCCGTCGCGCCCAGTGACAAGGCGAGCGGAAACTTGGCCGGATTAACATCAATGCCGATGATCCGCCCAGCCCCCTGGAGTTTGGCCCCTTGAATAACGGCCATACCGACGGCGCCCAATCCAAACACGGCCACCGTATCGCCCTGTTTCACCTTGGCGGTATTTCTCACCGCGCCGATGCCGGTGGGTATCGCACACCCCATCACACTCGCCTTGGCCAGGGGAGCTTCACGGCTGATCTTGGCTACGGCGATTTCGGGCAGCACCGTGTACTCGCTGAAGGTGCTAGTGCCCATATAGTGGTGCAGCATTTTACCTTTATAGGAGAAGCGACTGGTGCCATCCGGCATCAACCCTAGCCCTTGGGTCTTACGAATAGTCTGGCTTAGGTTGGTCTTACCCGAGCGGATATAGGGGCAATTTGGATCCTCCGGCGTATAGAGTGGAATCACATGGTCGCCGGGTTTTACCGAGGTTACCCCGCGCCCGAGCTCCTCAACGATGCCTACGCCCTCGTGGCCTAATACGCATGGAAACAAGCCCTCGGGGTCTTTGCCGGATAGCGTAAACATATCCGTGTGACACAGACTGGTAGTGACAATCCTGACTAAGACTTCGCCCTCTTTCGGCCCTTCCAGATCGATTTCTTCAACTTCTAGTGGCCGATTGGGCTCCCAGGCAATGGCTGCACGTGTCTTCATCATCATCTCCGCGGGTTGGATTGGGTATTAACGCGTTGTGCTCCCAGCAAGCCTTGATATTCAAGACACCAATTATGTTATGTTATAACATAATTGATATGCAATGAGAGCCACCGATGAACATTTGGATACAGCTAGAGAATGCCGAGCGTGGCGAGCGCCGACCGCTAGCAGCGGTGATCGATGCTATTCCTTGGAACGCCGACGGCTTGATCACCGCCATCGCTCAGCAGCACGACAGCGGCGAGGTACTGATGCTGGCCTGGATGAACCGCGAGGCGTTACTCGAAACGCTAACAACTGGTCAAGTGTGCTACTGGTCACGCTCACGCCAGACCCTGTGGCGCAAGGGCGAGAGCTCCGGTCATCGCCAGCGGCTGGTCGAGTCGCGGCTAGATTGCGATGGTGACGCGATACTGCTGCGGGTTGATCAGCACGGACCAGCCTGCCACACCGGACGACCCAATTGCTTCTACAACGCCATTCGCAACGAGATGGTTGAGGTCATTACCGCGCCGTTGAGCCATTGACATATAAGCCACCTAACGCCTAACAGGACACAACGCCACAGGAGCCAGATGCAACTCTTCAACACCCTGACACGCCGCCGTGAGCCACTGCGCACCGAGCAACCGGACCGCGTGACGCTCTATGTCTGCGGGCCCACCGTCTATAACTATGCCCATATTGGTAACGCGCGTCCGGCAGTGGTGTTTGACCTGTTATCACGGGTACTACGCCACGACTATAAACGTGTCGTTTATGCACGCAACTTCACCGATGTGGACGACAAAATTAACGCGGCGGCACTGGCTGCTGGTGTGCCAATTGGCACCATCACGGAGCGCTACATTGCCGCCTATCACGAGGATATGCAGGCACTGAGGGTACTATCGCCAGACCTAGAGCCCAGAGTCACGCAGCATATTGCTGATATCGTTTTGCTGATTACGACGCTCATTGAGCGTGGCCATGCCTATGAAGCACAAGGGCATGTGCTGTTCCACGTCCCCTCTTACCCCGAGTATGGTGAATTATCCCGCCGCCAACCAAGCGATATGCTCGCGGGTGCTCGAGTAGAAGTTGCCCCTTACAAACGTAACCCGCTGGACTTTGTATTGTGGAAACCATCAACCCCAGAACAGCCAGGCTGGGAGAGCCCATGGGGCCGCGGGCGCCCAGGGTGGCACGTGGAGTGTACCGCCATGATTGGCAGGCACCTGGGCCACACTATCGACATACATGGCGGCGGCCAGGATCTGATTTTTCCCCATCATGAAAATGAGATCGCCCAAGGCACCTGCGCCCATGGTGCCCGCTACTGCCATACCTGGGTACATAACAGCTTTGTTACCGTAGATGGTCAGAAGATGTCCAAATCCCTCGGTAACGTGCTACTGGTGCGTGACCTGCTCGCCCAGGCGCCTGGCGAGGCCATTCGCTTGGCGCTGCTCGCTACCCACTACCGCCGCCCGCTGGACTGGAATGCCGAACGTTTAACCCGTGCGCGGCGTACGCTAACCCACCATTACCAAGCCCTGGCCGAGGTGGAAACGCTTGATGTTGGTAGCAATATCCAACCTGATGGCGCTCTACTCGACGCGCTGCACCATGACCTTAACGTGGCTAAGGCGCTAGCGCGCCTTCAACAACTAGTTGATGGATTAAAAGCCGCCCAAAGTGATAACGAACGCGCTCATGCCAAGGGATGTGTGTTGGCCTCGGCCAAGCTACTTGGCCTACTGCAGCAAACGCCCGCAAAGGCCCTGGAAGCACTTATGCCGGAGCACTCCAGCCTGCCGGTAGCCCGCATCGAGGCGTTGGTCGCCGAGCGCGAAAGTGCCCGGCAACAGCGTGATTTCGCCCGCGCTGATGCGCTGCGCGATGAGCTGATCGAACTGGGCGCCGAGGTTCGCGACACGCCTGAAGGCTCTCACTGGCAGCCACTCTCACGCGACCCAGCCTTGTATGCAGACAACCTCTAATGACTCTGTCTGTACCTACAACGTCATCAAATACGAGAATCATGTCATGACCGACACGCCCTTCACTGCCACCGGCGAGCCTCTTACGATCACCCTACCGGATGAGCGCCAGTTGACACTGACGTCCCCCACTTGTATCGCCGATATTGCGGCCGCTATTGGCCCCGGCCTAGCCCGCCAATCGCTGGCTGGCCGAGTAAATGGCCAACTGGTAGATGCCTGCGACCCCATCACCCATGATGCTCGCATACAGGTCATCACCCCCAACGACCCCGAAGGGCTGGAGATCATCCGCCACTCCTGCGCCCACTTAGTCGGGCATGCCGTTAAGCAGCTTTACCCAAGCGCCGAGATGGTGATTGGGCCCGTTATCGATGACGGCTTCTATTACGATATCGCCTATGAGCGCCCCTTTACGCCAGAAGACTTGGAAGCCATTGAAACGCGCATGAAGGCGCTGATCGATCAGGAGTACGAGGTTGTCAAACAACGCGTACCACGAGACGAAGCGCTGCGCCTCTTCCACGAGCGTGGTGAGAGCTACAAGCAGCGGCTGATCGAAGAGCTGCCTGACGAGGAGAGTCTTGGGCTCTACTTCCATCAGGAGTACGTGGATATGTGCCGTGGCCCCCACGTACCCAACACGCGTTTTCTCAAGCACTTCAGGCTGACCAAGCTCTCCGGTGCCTACTGGCGAGGCGACGCGCGCAACGCTCAGCTACAACGCGTCTACGGTACCGCCTGGGCTGACCGCAAAGCACTTAAGTCCCACCTTAAACGCCTCGAAGAAGCTGAAAAGCGCGACCATCGCCGCTTGGGTCGCCAGCTAGGGTTATTCCACTTTCAAGAGGAAGCCCCAGGCGCTGTTTTTTGGCACCCCGATGGCTGGACAGTACTACAGACGCTAATCACCTATATGCGCCGCCGCCAGCAAAACAGCGGCTATATAGAAGTGAATACGCCAGACATTATGGACCGTAGCTTGTGGGAGACCTCCGGCCACTGGCAGAACTACCAAGAGCACATGTTCACCACCCAGACCGAAGATGGCCGCTCACTGGCGCTCAAGCCTATGAACTGCCCTGGCAGCGTGCTGCTTTTTCGCCACGGCCTAAAAAGCTATCGCGACCTACCGATCCGCATGGGAGAGTTCGGCAAGGTGCATCGCTACGAGCCATCCGGTGCGCTACATGGCCTTCTGCGAGTGCGTCACTTCACCCAAGATGATGCCCACATTTACTGCACTCCTGAACAGATGAATGACGAGTGCCGCCGAGTGGTAGCGCTGGTACTCGACATTTACCGCGAGTTCGGCTTCGAGGATGTGCGCCTGAAGCTCTCTACTCGACCAGAGAACCGCATGGGTAGCGAGGCCGTATGGGATCGCCTCGAGGGTGCGCTGACCGCATCCCTGGACACAATGGGCCTGGACTACCAACTCAACCCTGGCGAAGGTGCTTTCTACGGCCCCAAACTGGAGTTCGTGCTGCGCGATGCCATCGGCCGCGACTGGCAGTGCGGCACCTTGCAAGTGGATATGAACCTACCAGAGCGATTTGGGCTCGACTACGTCGATGAGCATGGCCAACGCCAACGTCCAGTGATGCTGCACCGCGCACTTTTCGGCTCATTAGAGCGCTTTCTCGGCATTCTTATCGAGCACCACGCAGGCAAGTTGCCCCCATGGCTGGCACCGCAACAAGCCGTCGTGATGTCGATCACCGAGTCCCAGGCAGATTATGCCAACACCCTGGCTGCAACACTGTGCGGCGCGGAAATTCGTGCCAAGGCCGACGTCCGCAATGAAAAGATCGGCTACAAAATCCGCGAGCAGACCCTACAGCGAATTCCCTTTTTGCTGATCGTCGGCGGCCGCGAGGCGGCAGAGGGCAAAGTTACCCTGCGCCATCGTGACGGCACTGATCTAGGTACTCTGCCCGTGGATGAGGCGATCACGCTATTAGTAGAACATAGCCGTGCCCCCGACCTTGATGCCCAGCGCCGCGAACAAGCCAGCCGCCTGGAGCGCCTGCGCGCGCCAACATCCGCAGTGGAGACTCCGGCATGACCACTACCGACGACCTAAGCGCACGACTAGCCCGTCGCCACGCCGACCTGCTGGTGTTCAATGGCCAAGTGGTCACACCTGCCGGTACCGAACGCCTGGATATCGCCTGCCTGGGTGGGCGTATCGTCGCATTGGGGGAACTGCGCGCTAGCTGGACGGCTGACAGCACCCTAGAGGCCATGGGCCTGCACGTACTGCCTGGCGTCATCGACACCCAAGTGCATTTCCGCGAACCGGGCCTAACCCACAAGGAGACCATCGAAGCAGGCACACGCGGTGCCGTGCTAGGCGGCGTTACCGGGGTCTTCGAGATGCCCAATACAACGCCGCTCACCCTTACGCCAGAAGATCTGCAGGCCAAGCTCGACCTTGCTCAAGGCCGCGCCTGGTGCGACCACGCCTTTTATATCGGCGGTTCGGCGGTCAATGCTGAGCATTTGGCTGAGTTGGAACAACTGCCCGGCTGCGCTGGTGTGAAAGTCTTTATGGGCAGCTCTTTCGGCGACCTGCTGGCCGATGACGACACCGTTTTGCAACGCATTCTACGCCATGGCCAGCGGCGCATGGCCGTGCACGCCGAAGATGAGGCCCGGCTACGTGATCGTCGCGCCCTGGTCGAAGCCAGCGGCGACGTATGTGATCACCCACACTGGCGCGACCCTGAAAGCGCCCTGATGGCTACCAAGCGCATTGTGAAGATGGCCGGTGAGATTGGTCGACGGCTACACGTATTGCATGTATCCAGCGCTGATGAGATGGCCTATCTCGCCCATCACAAGCGCCGCGTTAGCGTCGAAGTCACCCCTCACCATCTAACACTCTGTGCCCCAGAGTGTTACCAACGCCTGGGCAGCTTGGCTCAGATGAACCCACCGGTGCGCGATGACACCCACCGACAGGCCCTCTGGCAAGCCATACGCGACGGCGTGGTCGATGTGATCGGTAGCGATCACGCCCCGCACACCCGAAATGAAAAAGACAAGCCCTACCCAAACTCCCCCAGCGGTATGACTGGCGTACAAACCCTAGTGCCGATCATGCTCGATCATGTTAACAAGGGGCGGTTGAGCCTGCAGCGGCTAGCCGATCTCACCAGCGCAGGGCCCGCCCGGCTATTTGGCATTGAAGGCAAAGGACGCATTGCACTTGGCTATGATGCCGACCTTACTCTGGTCGATCTGAATACCGAGCGCCTTATCACTAATGAGTGGATCGCCAGTGTTAGTCGCTGGACCCCTTACCACGACAAACCAGTGACCGGCTGGCCGATAGCCACCGTGATACGTGGGCAAGCCGTCGTACGTGATGGTGTACTAATAGGGGACCCTCAAGGACAACCCATGGCATTTTTAGAATCGTCCATATAAGCGGCCCAGCCAGGAGACAACATGCCCTTACTTGATAGCTTTACCGTTGACCACACGATTATGAATGCCCCGGCGGTGCGCGTTGCCAAAACCATGCACTCACCCTCCGGTGACACCATTACCGTATTCGACTTGCGCTTTAACAAGCCCAATGAAGACATGATGGGTGAGAAAGGTATCCACACCCTAGAGCACTTATTTGCCGGTTTTATGCGTCATCATTTAAATAGCGAAAGCGTCGAAATTATTGATATTTCGCCGATGGGCTGCCGTACCGGGTTTTATATGAGCCTACTGGGAAGCCCAAGCGAAGAGAGTGTGGGCAATGCTTGGCTCGCCGCTATGCGCGATGTGCTAGCGGTAAATCGAATGGAAGAGATTCCAGAGCTCAACGAGTTTCAGTGCGGTACCTTCGTGATGCACTCTTTAGAAGAAGCCAAACAGATTGCACAGAGCATCATTGAGCAAGGTATTGGGGTAAATAAAAATGACGACATCGCCCTCAGCCCCGAGCAGTTAAAAGCCTTAGGTAACGATGTGAAGTAGCGCCACTCAAAGCCACCTTCGAGTATTGCCACATTCAGAAGAGGGACTCCCCCAGGCGCCGCTACTATAAAAATTAGGAGGCCGAAGCCTCCTTTCAACGCATCATCGACGCTGCTCTTTTTTATAAATCAGGAGGTGACCTTAATGAACGGATCGAACCAGAAATATCCCCTGCAATTGCCTTTATCGTACACCACGAACTCAAGCCCATAACTCAGGGTTCCATCGGAGTCCCCCATGGCGAATGTTACGTAGGGGTTATGGATGCGTGGTGTCGTGGCCTTGCCGTCCTGCCCCGCCATCACTCCTCCATCATGCCAGTACTCGAGAAACGGCGAGCTATCGTCGGACCATATGGGCTGTGTGTCAGCGTAATCGAATCCATACTCATCGAGATGCTTCTCCATAAATGAGGGTATGGTGAGTGGTTTGTCATCTCCAAGCACATTAATTTGTTTTTCAGGATTGCTCGGCGTACCTGTTACGAAGACCTTAGCGTTAGCGTCACCTTCACCTTGCCACGTGTGTGCAATAAACCGCACCGGCGCTATCAGAATACTTGGCTTCCGGTCCACATCTTCCAGCCAGATATGGATCTGCTCTTCCTGAGAGACAGACACAGGATGATCACCATCGTAGGAGGACGAGGTGCCATCCCCCTGGTTAACGAGCATATTGGGATGCTTAATCGCCACGGGAGCATCAAAACTTCCGCCTTTTTGAATATCATTAGCCTTAGAGTCCAGTGTAAAAATAATCTGTATACTCATTTATTTACCCTTTGTTTGAGTTATTCGTTATCGCACACCAAGTAGCTGGCTATATATATGACTCAAAAACATACAGCAAAACAAAATTAGACTGCAAAAGTTATCAGCGCAAGCTTCTCGACATCGAAAACCATCTACCTTATATACTGCTGAGTAATTACAACCAAATCAGATAGAACTTTCCAGGTTAACAACTACATAGCGGAGATCACAAAAATCTCCTTACAAAGTTTTCTATAGCTTTGATATTACGCAGTTTAATATCATCTACCACTCATGGGCCCATCACTCACTCCCAAGCAACACAGATAACAAAAGCCTTCTAATAGCTAATTTTTTTATCTAAATTCAATCTATACAAATCTTAAGGTAGGTATGCAACCAAGATAGCGACAATATTACGAGCCTTAGTTAAGAGCACAAAACAAAACCCTTACCATAAAACAAACAAAAAATCATAAGCAACTGTTTTTAAACAGCTAATTATTCATGGAAAGAAAAAAATACTTACAATCAACACATAAATAAAAAATAACAATAATTTCAACATCTTGAAAAAACACATCAATATACACAACACCTAAAAACCAAAAGTGAAATTAATTCCATCACAAGCCTGCAGCTTATGAGAAACCTTTCAATTTTTTCAGATGATCACAACCAACAGCGATGGTGTTTTTTTACCTCTCCAATGCCTACCATCGACACACAAACCATCACATGGAAAATTTAATATATTGAATTAAATAATCATATTTACAAAGCAAACCACTTAGTAAGTACATCAGTATTCACAGACAACCAAGACCAATACTGAAAAAACCAACTCACAACAAAATAAAATTTAACATTGACACTTCCAACTCATCAAACCAATACTCATCCAGGTCGACTTAGAGCGACCAGCACCACTTAAATAAAATGACTAAAAATCTAAACTTCAATAAATTTTAATAACTTAAGTCTATATTTGGGAGAGAATACAATGAGCGATATCTTGACAGCTGAATTAATGGCCAGCGCACCGCTGAAATTCAGCTATCCAATAACCCCTGAAGTTTCTATCGACACCACTGTGACCGGAGATTCTCGCCAGTATGCTACGGTATCGATTGTCTATGGGTCGATGCAGATTTGGTCGGGCACAATGACTCAGACTGCTCCCAAGCTCACTATCCCCTTCAACATCGTCGCGGGTTCTATCACCATCGAAGAGGGTGGCACCTTCATGCTGACGATACCAACCCCACTACAGAACGGGTCAGTGGTAGCAAGCCTGACGATCAAGTCGTCCACCAGTACAGTGCCTTTCAATGCCTTTGTCGCAACCTGGCCGCTCTCCTCAGCGAGTTAATCCCAACCAAAATCCTACGCTTTGGCTCACATGCCAGAGCGTAGTCTTTGCACAGTTTCTGCGTAGTGCCGTAGTCATCCTGGCGCGCGGACTGGGTTTATCATCGATCAGACAGGACCTGCTGCCATGGCGCAAGCCGAAAAACTACTCAATGGGCGTCCTCGTGCACTCAGCACAGACGAGGTGATTGAGTTTTTCAACGCCCTTGCCCCGCATCAGGCCTCCGCAGGGCCTCTTACTATTGAGGCAAAAATCGCCCCGAACATGGGCCAGGTGGTTGTTAAGCTAGTATTGGCTGGCCGAGAGATGGGCAAGCACCTGCTCGGTTATACGGCACCGATGCTCATCCTGGATCTCGCCAATGCAGGCGCCACTGCAACGGGAAAAATCGAGCTTGAGCTTAGGCCCCCACCGCTCTTCTCTTCTTTACAGGCAGACGTCAGCGCCAAGCAGTCGGGACAAACCTTTTGCTTTAAAGGCGATATCGCTTCCTGGCAAGCTAAAGGTCAGCCGATAGTCGGCCACTATATCACCCAGCTCGACGCTACTCTCACCGCCACTACCACGGTGCGGGGCGTCTCCGCCAACACAGCCAATTTCGAATTTCGCATCCAAGGCAACGCGGTTGCCGCCATGACGGCAACCCAGCTCGCACCGGTGCAGGTCTATCCGGATGAGATCAGCATCGGCGACCTATATATCGCCAAGGGCGCCAAGATCACTCTGGCCGTGCCAACCGAAATCGGGCCCGGCATGCTGTTCCTACAGTGTTTCTTTCAGACAGCTACCACCCCCGAAACACAAGTCTCAGCCTCGGTGGCCAACATCACCTGGCCTCAGATCGCCGTCCCCAAAATGGTGTCCGACGACGCGCGCGAAGGAGATCCGCATGACTAGCAAGCCACTTTTCACCCAGGACTTCGATAGCGCACTCTATACGCTGAAACCGAGTAGAGACACAGTTGGGTGGGTAGGCTTTATCTACCGCAGTGACAGTAATCCGCCTGCGACGTTGAGCCTTTCAGATGCCTTCAACAAAGGCTACTTTCTGTTTTCCCCCTCCTCACCTCCGCTAACTGACAAAGCAGGAGCGGAGACCTTTATCACTGCCGTACAGGAGTGGCTGGACGACAAGTTCGGTATCGGTAGCCCGCAACGCTTTTCCGGGTCGGCGGTACTCTGGATACCTGAAACTGCAACACCAACCTTTGGAGCAGCAGACGAAACCACAATCACCTTCTTCGAAGGCCTTAGTGCCACCTCCACAGCCAGCAATTACAACCTGCATTTCGGCCAGCGGCTTACCCTGTCGATCCCCCAGCAGGTCATACTGACGATGCGGGACGAAGGGCTATTCTTCCGGCAATCTGGAGCGCAGCAGATTGTCTTCATCACGGACGACGGCATCGGCGCACCAGAAGCCAAGGGCGATCTGGTTATTCCATTCCAGGGAGATCTCGCTGGTTGCCTAACCATTCAGGGGCTAATGTCGCGGACGGACATGCAGAGTAGCCCGATAAGCTATTTCGAGACGGGTTTTCACTATCTCTACACTGGCAGCGACGGCAGTGAACAGCGGCAAATATACCCGCTGTTTGAGGTGGCCAAGGGGCTGCCTCCACTCAGCTTTTCCACCGCACTTGACCCCCTGGATAAGCTAAATAATGGCGTACTCTCCGACCCCGGCGCGGGTCTTTACCGCAGCTTGTTTGGTTTTACCGGAGGCACCGACATCGCCAGTTGGTTTCGTGATAAAAACGGTAATCCGGTCGGGCTGGTGGCGCTAGGTGGCTACAGAGAAGATGGCCTACCTGTGAGGAATTGCGGGGCACTGGTATTTCAATCTCGTGGTAGAGCGAATGACCCACTTTCGCAGGTCTACTTCGCACCAGCTGGCGACTATGCTTTCAGCACTGATGATACCGGCCTAGTACTACCAGGGCTGTTCGGCTCGGAACTTTTTCAAATCGATCCTTACCAAGCCGGAGCCTCCTACGACCGGGTACAGTTCCACCCCAATCGCTCAGCTTACGCGCCAATTTTCCCCTTCCCCAGTGCCAGTCTCGATAATCCGGAGGCGGCCGTTCCAAAGCAGCGGCTAGTCACAGATTACACCACCAGCCATGGCGCTATTATCAATGGCCCGAGTGGTGCAGCAGCCTATCTAGCGCAGCCCCAAGGCAGCCCACTCTATGCTCCGACTGCAGACGCCACAGCCGGAAATCTCGCCGTTTTACCGCCGTTGCCGACGCCATCACCAATTGCCCAGCCAACGAACGAAAAGTTACTGCTTCCCTTCGCACCTTATGCGGGGCTAACCAGGGGCAACAATGGCTTCGCTGACGATCTGGTCGGTACTTTCGAAAGCCAGATCCTGAGTGCGGAGCGCAAAACCCTACTAGGGGTATCCAGTATCCGCGCCGTGGCCGAACTTCGGGCGGCGAAGAAAAACAGTGCGATGCTGAACACCCACGATGTGACACATCAGTCGACGACCCCTCAGGGGCTTTACGCCGAGATCGCCACCGCCTCATCGGGAGGGGCTGAAGCGCTCTACCAGAAGATATTTTTGGCCAAGTCTAACGCCAAGAAGCCAGCAACTGGCGAGGTGAATTTTGGTTTTCTCGAGCCCGATGCCAATTTGCAGAACCTTTTCCAAACCAATCAACTATTGGCCGTCATCGTCAATCCAGAGCACCTTGGTGAACCCTCTCCAGCCGATGCCAGCGCTATCTTTGAGTGCAATGTGGTCATCGCCGACTGGGGCATGACGGCGGCAGTTGGCAATAGCCTCAATACCACCGCTTATAGCAATATTCTGATTCTGAAATACTGCGATGGGTCGCTGACCGAAAGAGTCAAAAACCCTAATCAGTGGGTCGGTGTGGATGACTTTTCGCTAACAGGCAAGGGTGATGCCGCTACAGCACTGGCTGGTCTTTCGTCCTATTTGCAAGCTTATCTAAGCGAAGGAATCAAAGAGGCAGAAGAGAGGGGCAATACGCTTTACGCTAACTTCGCCCAAATTGTGCAGGATCCAAATTGGCAAGGCTTTATCGTCCTAAAGGCCAAGGTGGACCCTTCAGGCTTCCCTGACCAGATCAAAGGGCTCACGGCAGGCATCGACTTTTCTCGCTTCGAAGCACATCACTTCGGTGCCACTGCCAGCCGGGTGAGCGTCGACGGCACCCAGGTTACCATGCAGGTGCCGAGTAGCCTGTTCGGCCTAATCGATTATCAGCTTCCCCAGTATCAAGCCTATGTCGCTGCCGGTGGCAATCCAGAGATGCCCCAGGCGCTCGCTACCCAGGGTGACTTTGGCTTCACTGTGTTGCAGTTGCAGGCGCTGTTCGAGAATGCCGCGCTAACCGACTTTCGCAGCCGCATTCAGCTCACCATGAACCAATTGTTTATGTCGCCGGTGACCACTGGCTACGGTTCAGTCGGTAAGTTGCCTGCGACGGCGGTGGTTCTACGCGGCAGCTACCAGCGCCAAGGGGCAACTCCCGTCTATGTGTTCGAGCAAAACAGCACCAATGTGTTCGAATTGAACAACAGCGCTTTGCCGAGCCTAGCGCTGCAACGGGTGGTATTCAACACCTTATCGACGGATAAAGATGGCACCATCCGCAGCCGCTTCGTCATGAGTGGTATTTTTGAATTCGCTCAACTTTCCGTGGCCGTCGACGACGCCACTCGCCACGTCGATCTTCTATCTTTCGGTCTGCCTGAGGGTGCCAAGGTCAACGATGCACCGAGTGGTCTCGTGTTCTCAGGCCTCGAAGTGGCAATGAGCTCGCCACTTGATGCGCCTAACGCGGTGACCTTTACCTTTGAGACCGAACGGCTCGGGCTGGATGCGGGTGCTAGCAAGGCTCGTGACCATAGCCTGTTCAAGGATCTTGCCCTTAGTGTCTCAGGCTTCATTGCCGGAGCAGAAGACAAGCGGCCAATCGACTTTGGCTACCTGCCCGTGGGCATCGAGCCGAAAATCCAGGCAATTTCTGGCCCCTGGTACGGCATCAGCTACACGGTGACCATGGGCACACCGGGCGCTCTAGTGTCAGCTGCTGGTTTTTCCTCAAAGATGCTGCTGGCCTGGGCACCAAGTTCGGTAAAAGGTGCGGCGGCGCCAGCGGTGTTCGTCGGCCTGCAACTACCGGGCGCATCGCCAGGCGCTAAGCTGCTCTCCATTCAGGGGGTCATGAAGCTTTCCATCGACAGCCTACTGCTGCGCCAAGAGGCCATCGTCTCTAACCAGAAGGCTTTCGTGTTACGGCTCAACAATATCGCACTCTCCTTCCTCGGGTTGGCGAAGTTGCCCTCAAGCCCGATTAATTTCTTCCTCTTCGGTGACCCAACCGGCAGCGGTGCCTTGGGCTGGTACGCCGCCTATATCGACAAGGATGCGGCTCAGAAAGAATTGCTGGCTCCAGTGAAGCAAATAGGCCACGCACCTGATCAGCCGCAGGACAAGGAGACATCGTCATGACTCGGGTAATGGTTTGGAATATCGACAAGTTTGATATTCACAAAATCAACCAGTTAAGCTTCAGTGAAAACCCGGCATTCGGGCTGAGCGAGTGGGAAGTTTCCACGGGGATATTCGGCTACATTATCGACAATCTGTCGCTGACGCTTCCCGATGGAAACCGCATCTTTCCCGACATCTTCGTTGTCATTGAAGTGTCGACTGAGTTCAATGCAAACAATCTGACACCAGGCCTTCTCGACACTGGGCTCGGTGGCGAAGGTTGCCTCTATTTACTGGAGGGCCTGCGCGAGGCCAGTGGCAATCCGAGCTGGATGTTGGTACCTCCCCTCCAGACTGGTGCCTTTGATTCCGTTGCCGTGTTCTACGACAGCAGTACTCTCTCCTTCGCAGGCCCTCGAGTCTGGCCCGGAGCGCAAGGCCCAGCCGTTGATCCGAACCAAATACCGGCTCCCACCACTGCGGCCTACCCGAATATGTTTGATGGTGCACTGCCAAACCGGCAAGTTCCTGTAGGACTACCGAACGCCGGTGCCCAGGAAAATATCTGTGCCGCAAACCCTGTCTTTCACATGAAAGCCGGAACTCTCGATGCAGGGCAAGAAATAGCTTTCAACAGACAGAGAACTCCCTATCAAGTGACCTTTGGCGAGATAGATGGCGATGGCACGGTAGTACGCATTCTTAACTTCTTCATCGTGCACTCTCCAGCCAATACAAACGATGCCACTCAGTTCATCAGTACTATGGCTGAAATTGAGGAAATTTCTTCCACTCCAGCTATCAACGAAGTCAAAGCAGTGCTGGGCGACTTCAACCTGAATCTGACTGATTACGACGAGGCTCAAACCCCTCCTATATTGGTGCAAACCCAAGCCTATGAGCCACTGACTGATCTCGGCTACGTCATGGCGCTCACCTCGCCAACTCCGGTTCCGTTTGATCCTCGGAACAAGGCAACATTTAACGGCTATACCGGTTATCTGGCAACACATCTGAAACCGTTGAAGAAAGCTACCTATCGCTATGTAGGAACAATCGCTGATTACTATCCCTGCTTCGGCATAACCGGATCCTCACAGTCCTCAGCTAAGAACTATAGTCTCGACAATATCCTGGCGCGCTATGGCACCACTGCCGCAGGCCCAATGGGCGAAGTCAGCATCATGAATGGCACAGTTCCCCAGCCCTATGATGTGGTTCCGGCGCCACTGTACAACCCGCCCGAAGGTTTCTACTCCTGGCCGATGCAGATGGCAGCCCCAGAATACCAGGCACCACCGGCGCAAATTACGAAGACCAATAAAAATGCAAACAATACGCCATTGCCAGCATTGGATGTGCTTCGCCAGTGGAACAACTACGGACGCATCTTCACCACCTCCGACCACATGGCGCTGATCGCGACGATTTAGGAGCTCCCCCATGGCTGATCCAACTCCGATCCAAAAACTGCGCGACGCCTTCGCCAATGCGCCAGACGGCCCAGTGATTCTCAACGACACCTTCTGGACCAACGCCGGGTTGGTGCCGCCGAGAAACTTTACGGCTGACATAAAAGCTGCCTTCCGGCTTGGCGACGATACCGATGGGTTGGAGATCACCTACAGTCGCGCCTCGGTAAGCGAAGTAACTAACGGGGCGTTCTCTATCCCGGAGGTCTCCCTGACCTTCCTGAATGCGCCGACCAGCCAGACACATATCACAGGCAAAGGTAACGACAGCGACACACCAATTCTCGGTATCGATGTCACGCCGCAAGGGTGGCAGTTGAAGGATTTCTTCACCGCCATGAGTGGCTACCCCTACACCGTACTGGAGCAGATTGACCAACGGTTTTTTTATACCACTGCGGATCAGTCTGTGGACGTCAACCAGGCACACGTGCGCATGGCTGCGGGCCAGAACCTGTATGGCACCTTTCGTATACCCAGCACCGTTAAGGTCATTCTCGACCTAATCCAGAACCTGCCGAGCCCTTCCAACCTAGTACTATCGGGACCCATCAAGCTTAGTTCGGCTGACCTGGAAAATACCTTCGTTCCAGAAATGGATGTCTCCGCTGGCATTCCTTCGGCAGGCGACCTCCAGCTGTTTTTCATTGATGTGGCACTGCCACGCATCGGCTTTGTCGTCAAAACAGTGGAAGGCGAGCTACCGGCGGAAAAGGGCGAAGCTGCCGAAAAAACCTACAACCAGAATCCGCAATATTTTGTCGAAACCGTTGTCACGCTGCAGTCCGCAGACGAAGGGACAGAGGTTCCGGTGCTGCTACGTAGCCTGATTCCTAAAGCCGCCGAACCGTCGTCCGGAACCAGTGCCCGGTACAGTTACGCCTTCTCGATTGCAGCCGCCGACAGTGACAAGCCGATTACGCCGAGCGCAGTCATCGCGCTGATGGCCGGCCAGAGCTATTTCCGTTCGGTGCCGCCGGTGCTGCAGGAATATCTCGCCAGCGTGCAGATGCAGGGCTTCCAAATTGCCGGACCAGCCAGCCCAAACATGGGGGTAACAAACCTCGCCGCTCGGCTTGGTTCGGTGCAGGGCAAACCAATCCCGCTGTTCATCGATCCAACATCCGGCGAACAGTTCGAGATCCAGGCCTTCTCGTTCAACTGGCGTATGCAGATGGCGGGCGATAAACCCAGTAAGACCTTCGCCAACTTCTCTGCCACTTTCACGTTATTCCCCGACATTTTCCGCCAGAAGGATGGCTCGCCGGGTGGCGAATTCCGCATTCAGATCGACCAGGACCTTAATTTCAACGGCAACTTCGATGGCAAAGCGTCCATGAATGACGTCTTGATGGGGGTCACCGGCGGCGCCATCGGTATGCCACAAGGCGTTGAGGTCGAATTTTCCGACATTATGATCGCCGTTCAAACCAGTGAAAAAGCCTATCAGTTAGGCTTTACCGTCGATGCCTCTCTGGACGTGCCTTTTATCCAGACACCAGATGGGCAGAAGCTGATCGAAATCAGCAACATGGCCTTTAAGCTCGGCGCCAGTACACCGAACCGCACGGATAATCAAAAGGGAGTAACTGTCTACACCGGCTCTATCGACGGCGAAGTCCGGGTTGGGCCGCTCTCTGCTTCTATGCGCGTTGACTACGACGGCACGGCACAGCCACCAATCTGGAGCCTCGATACTGCTCTTTTGGAGCCGATTTCCATCAGCGATTTGCTGAAGCAGTTTTTTGAGGCCTACCAACTGCCCGATTTTATCCCCGGCGATCTGACCGTCGAAGCATTTGCACTGAATGCACAAATCCCAGTGGCCCCTTCCAAGCACAACGACAACAACGCTAGTACTGCGCTTACTCGTCCCGCCAGACATGTGGCGGGCCGCCACCAGGGAGCCGGCTGGACAAGCCCAGTACGCCCGGTGGGGGCACTGACCAATGCCCAGTACCGTGCAGCGCTCCCGATACTCGCCGAAAAACAACAGCAATCGTCTTACAAAATCTCAGGCAAACTCAGTTGGAACTTTCAGCTGACGCAAGACTTTCCAGTGGCAACACTGGCTGACATCGGTTTGCAATATGATGGCAACCGCAACGCAGGAACAGAGTTTTCTGGCCAGGTCATTGGCACCATTACCCTCGACACCATCGGTGCCACGGTCGAGATCGGCTACCGTTTCGGCCCAGCCAAAAATGATGTCCAGAGCCTTGTCATGCCAATGACCCAGGCGATGCGTGCCGCCGTCGCGGCCGAGCAGTACAGTCAAGTTTTGTGGATGGCTTGGAAGGGCTTTCGCGCTGAGTATTCCTTCACGGACGAGACCATCACCTTTTCGATGAACGGCTGGACTGTTGGCGGCCTGGTGACGGCACTGATGGAGATGTTGGGCGACCCCTATTTCACCCTATCAAGCCCCTGGGATATGCTCAATACGATCTCACTCGACGGGCTGTCGATCAGTTTTGATCTGAAAAGTGGCGTTAAAAATCGGGTTAGCGCGAGTTACAAACTACCATCATCGATCAATCTGGGCTTCCTCACCATCAAGGGCTTCGTTTTCCGTCAGGTCGACGGCAAGACCACGCTGATCATCGATGGGACAACGCAAATCCCCGGTCTTGAGAACGAGCCACTGTTCAACAAAGAGAGCGAAGGGCAGGACGTCAAGAACATGCCGGATGTTCCTGGGCGCGGGAACAGCTACTTCCATCTTTATATGATGGCACTTGGCCAGCGGGTGGCCATCTATGATCCAGGTGCTTTCGATTCCACCAAAGCCGTGATTAAAGCGCTGGCGGATATTCCAGCTTCCGACGGCCCTGGAATGCCCTTCGACCCAAGCCAGCAAAAGAGTGGACAGCCCTACTATAGCCCCTCTTCCAACTGGTTGGCGGCGCTCCACTTCGGTGTGCTCAAGATTCCGGCCACTAGCACCTACTCGGTTGATATGCAGATCGTCTTTAACGATCCCAATCTTTACGGTCTGCGCATTGCGCTCAACGGGGAAAAGGTTAAGGTCTTAGATGGCCTTGAGATAGACGTTCTCTACAAGCGTATCACCGATGATATCGGGCTTTATCAAATTGAGTTCACGCTGCCAGGGGTTCTGCGCAACCTCGATTTTGGCGCCTTTAAGGTCACCCTGCCGGTTATCGGCATCCAGATCTACACCAATGGCGATTTCCTAATCGACTTCGGTTTCCCAAAAAACATGGATTTCAGCCGCTCTTTCAGAGTTGAGGCAATCATCTATGGTGTTCCGGTGCTGGGTTCCGCTGGCTTTTATTTCGGCAAGCTGTCCAATGCTACCGCACCTAATCTACCGGTGACGACGAGAGGTACTTTCCACCCGGTCATCGTGTTCGGCTTCGGCGCGGAAATTGGTCTAGGGCGCTCGGTTGAGTACGGCATTCTAAAGGCCGGTTTCTCAATCACTGTCTTCGGCATCATTGAGGGCACACTTGCGGCCTGGCACCCCTATCAACTAACCCATTCCAGCAGATCAAACGAAGTGCAAGGTGACTATTACTTCAAGCTGACGGGCACCTTCGGGCTAATCGGCCGACTTTATGGGTCGATCAACTTTGCAATTATCAAGGCTGATGTGGATATCACGGTTAAGGTTTACGTCCAGATCACCTACGAAAGCTTCCGTAAGATCCCCTTGATGCTGGCCGCTGAGGTTAGCGTCTCGGTCAAAATAAAAATCGACCTCGGGCTCTTCTCTATCTCTATCAGCCTGTCATTCGCAGCGACAATTCGCCAAGAACTGACCATTGGCAGTGATAGTCAGGCGCCGTGGGACGATCCGTCACGTCAACTGCCTGAGGCAGTGTTTATTGGCGTGATCGCTGCTGGTGCTTATCAGCGCCAGCGGCGTTTTCCTGTGCCCCGCACGCTATTCGACTACGGCGTTTATCACCGCGCCTTCCGCCTCGATGCCACACAAGGGTTAGCGCGACTGAAACATTCGAAAGGCCGCTCCGCGACAAGCCCAGATACGCTGGAGATCACCCTGGCAACCCAGATGACGGTTCTTGGTGCGGAAAGTGCTGGCTACGCTCAGCAAGAAGGTGCCCTTATTGCCCTGTTTTCAATGGATGCACCGGAGCAGCCCACTGAGGGTAAATCCCCAGCAGGAGATGGCGCTGACACCTCCTTTGGTAAGCTCTGTGCCCAACTGTTGCCATGGATCCTGAATAGCGTAACGCATGAGACCGGGCTGCCATTGCCGAGTACGGCCACCGGCACCCTGTCGCGTGCGGCGGTTGAAGGCATCCTGCAAACCCTGTCGGACCCTGACGTCGAACCCTTCACTCCTGCACAGGTTGAGGCCTTCCTAGCAGAAAACTTCACGGTGAAGATCAGCTTGCCTGACGCCAATCTGAGCGAGGAGCGGCGAGCGGCTCTCAATGCTGGTGCTACGCTGTTCCCGGCGTTGCCATTTTTGCGCCTCAGCGTGCCGGATCCTTCCCAGGACACGGGCGAAGTGACGATCGATTTAAGTGCCTATGTTAGCGCGGACACCGCCTATCAGGGGTTAATACGCCAGATTTTTGCCGAGACGGCCGCCAATGTTGAAAGCGAGAGCGATGGCGGTGGCACACAGACACTCGATCAAACCACCAATTCTTCAGTGCCGATGTCGGCCATGATACTCACCGACTACACCATTTTGTTGGCCCGGCAGTTGGTTCAGCGGGCGCTCGACGTCTTCGATGACTATCCCTACCCGCTGACCGACAAGACCTCGATCAATACAATTGTGGACTGGGCGAATGGTCTGCTGGCTAACCAACTCGATGCCGCAGACCTGATCGCGTCCAATATGAGCTATCCGCTAACGGCAGGGCTGACACTGAAGCTGGCGAGTATCCACTATATGGTGCAGTCAGGTGACACGCTGCAAGCCATTGCTGACCGCTATGCCATTGAGCCAGCGAGCCTGATCACTACGAACCGGAGCCAAAATAACCTGATCGCCTCCGGAGTCACTATCGAGCTCAACGATAAGGTCTATCACACTCAACCCGGTGACGACTTCAATGCTATCGCCGCTGGCGTGGATCTAACCCTTGAGGTGCTGGCTCAGCAAACAACGCTTTACACCCAGGCAGGACTGCTTGCCGCAGCGGTACAGACCCTTGTGCCCGATGTTGCCTATACGACCGGGGATGGCGATACCGTCGCGACGATTCTGGCGCGCTATCATGTACCGAAGGAAAGCTTCTTGACCCCGAGTACCATGGCACAGGAGAACCTGTTCCAGGCTGGAACGGATCTAGCCTTCGCCGTACCACGGCTTTCTGTACTCCCCGAGGAGAGCCTTTGGCCGTCCATCGTCGCCACCGGCTCACTCGGCCAAACCGCCGGTATGGCGGCGCGCTATATGTTGCACGGTATGCGGCTTCCTGTGGCACCAGGTCTCACGTTGCCGAAAGAGTTTCTCTACGGCGCACCCTATTGGGATACTCAAACCGCCTACGGCCTCTATCAACTGACCGGCCAGCAGGTACCACTGGCAAATCGCAGCGATAACTATACGATCACCCTTAGCCGCCCCGATACGCCAGACTACGGCTGGGTCAGTATTGGCAGCGGTACGTCAGCGAGTTTCGATAATATTGCCCAAGCGGGTTTGCTGACTCAGGTAGTCGATACCGCCCGCACCGATGGCTACAAGCCAAGCGTCGAAGCGCTGATGATAACGCCAGAGACGGAACTAGAGCCACGTAGCTATGGTATGGCCACTTATGTGCCGTGGAAGACCGCCGATAGCGCGGGGCTTGCGGCGGTTTGTGCGCCCCTGGCAGGGCAAAGCAAGGTCGCCGACCAGTCCAGTGCCCCTCAGGCAAGCCCCATTCTCTTTGGCCTATCTCCGGCGCTACAACAGATCATCGAGGCCAACCAAGCCGCGCTCGCAGCCCAAGGTTTGTCCTTCAGTGAGATGCAACCTTATCTGCCGCCGCTGATTCCCGAGGTCGGTACCACAGACCCGGCCACACAGAAGACCGCCTTCCTAGCGGTTGATGACTACAGCTTCGCGACACGGATCGACTTCCGCATCAAAGCATTAGCACAGACAGCTGATCTAGCACCACAACGGCCTGACGCCAATGACATAGTGCCGCCGGGGCCAGGGAATAGCGGCTCGCCAGCACAGGACTTCGCGCCTTATGCCTATGAAATTATTGGCCCCAATCCAGGGGAGTCGGTTCTGCTCGAACGACTGCTTACCGCCATGGCAAGCATCGGCGAAGACCTCGTCAGTGGCTTGTTCCTGACCTATGCCGACATCAACAACGGCGTACCGGGGCTGACCAGCCAAGCACCATCCGACTTCCTGTCTTACATCGTCCAGTCGAACCTTTCTACCGAGACCAACCCACCGGCAGGTGCATTCCGAGCCAGTGCCCTGTTGGCCGAGGAGCCTCCGACAGGGATTGCGATGGCCCCAGCGGAGTTCATCAAACTACTGTGGGAGCTGAGTACCGTTAATTCAGGTGGCAGCTTCCTGTTCTATCAAAACCTCGTCACTGGCTCTGGCCTACCAACGGGCTTATTCGATACCGACGGCACCGCAACGCTAACACTGGTGATCACCTTACGCCGTGACGCCGAGTTGCAATCGGCAACCAGGGTATTTAACGCAGTGAACGCCCTGGTGACCTCGGCGCCGATCGATCCAAAATCCTCGGTGGTACAGCTCACCGGCACTTCGGCACCAGCCCCCAGCGGCGACGTCTCCGGTTTGACACCAGCCGAGATTACGGCGGCCTATGGGCTCGACTTAGCCGGTCTGGCCAAGGCCAACTCCAGCGTGACGCTTACCGCTGGCGCCCATGTCCCCATCTCCGGCCTCATTGCCCAGTTAACTCCGCAACAGGCGGCCACCGCCGACCCACTGCAGACGCTTGCCGACTATTACTCTGCTGGCAGCGTACCAGGGCAAGGCGTAACCAAGACCGATATTACGACTTGGAATCCAGGTGTTCCGGTAGCCCCTCTGTCAGTCTTCCGTATTCCGCCTTTCACTTACCAGGTGGGTGGTGCAGCAGGATCAACACTCACCGACATGGCGCGCTATTTCAACACTTCGCTGGCCTCATTAATTTACGGCGCGCGTAATACAGCAGGACTCATCGGAGATGTAGTCAATATCGACCCCCTAGCCTTGGCAGCCAAACCCAACCTTGGTCTCGGTAACGCTGGCTTCAGCCTACAGCGCGAGCGCGGTGCGATACCGCAACTACCAGAGAACCCGACAACAGCAGACCTGAAAACCTATACCCAAGACACGCTGCTGCAGCTTTATCAGTTGCTTAGTGCGCAGATCGTCGCTACGCCCTATTTCGAGGCCAGCCCTATGGGCGCCTCTTTCGGCCCGAAGGATCCACCGGCCGAGCCGACCTCTGCGCCACGCTCGCGGGTGCTGACGAGACAAGCACTGGCAGAGGATACGCCTTATCACTACAGTCAGGCCCTCGGCTTCACCGGCAAGGCATTGACCAATGCCGTGCCAGGCGATACCAGCCTGCTTGATCCTTCTGGCAACCCTTACCTTGGTGTCGGAACGCCGCTAACACTGGCGTTAGACTGGCTCGACCTGTTCGGCAACCGAATTCCCAACCCCTTCAACACGGTTGAGCAGGAAGCCTCACCGCCTTATGGCACACTAGGGACAATGCTGACCTGCTCCGATGCGCTAATCCCTATCGATGCCTGGCCCTCGACTACCCGAGCCCATATGTACTCCGGCGATGCTGGAGCACCCCAACTGAGCATCGAGCTGGTATTCGACCCGACGCCCTACGAGCCAGAGACCCAACTCAGCCGCGCCAGTGACCTGCATATCGTCCGCGCTGGAGACACACTACCGGTATGGCAACGCACCGCGCGCAGTGATCTCTCTCAACTGACACGGGTCTACTTCCAACTCATCCAGGACTATACAGCGCTTGGCATGGTGGGGCTGGATGGCCCAGTGGTCACCATGGCCTTCGAAAACTCGCTGATGCCCCAGCAGACCCAACCGCTGACGGCAGCCGAACGTGCACAGGTTCTAGACTATCTGAGCACGGCGATTACCTATCTGACTGCACGTGCGGATGGCCAAACGGCAACGCCACCCAATAAAACGACGATTACCCGCAGCATCGACCTCAACGAGATCGACACCACCGCAGATATTCATCAGCTTGAGCTAGGCCTCAGCTTTACACGCCAGGCCGAATGGGTGGCACCTAACCTACGCGCCGTACGTGGTGGATTACGGGAGGTTTCCAGCATTCCCGCCAACGGCCTCATCGAGCTGCCACAGCCGAACCTTAAAGCAGCAGATGAGGCGCCAGCCTACCCGGTAGCACTGACCGAGTTCGCGCTACGCTTCGAAAAGGCCTTCCAGACTGAGAATTGGCAGATGAGAGTCGGTACTGGTTCACCTGACCCAAGTGCATCCAGCACCGGTAACGGCTCGACCGTCTGGGCGGTGCGCATGGCCAAGCCTAATGCAGCAACACCGGCAGGTATCGGCTACCAGATTGGCAACACGGCGAGTTATTTTGCACCGTTACCTATCGCGTCGAACTTGGTCACCATAGAGGTCGACTTGCTCCCTTACGAAACGGGTACGCCCTACCCGGCTGCCGACTTAGGCACACTCACTACTTTCACCAGCGTTGATCCAAATATTTGGTTGGAGGAGGTGTTAACAGCGGTCGATGATGTGCTGGCTGCAACTTTCTCCACGCCGCTCTACCAGCTCGACCGGCTACTCGGTTTAACCGACGACCCCGAAACCCAGAATGGCTTGCCCATCGAGCCCGAAAAAACGGGGTACCTGTGGCGCCTGCTTGAGCACAAAAAAACGCTTGCGAACGCCATTTCCTCAACCGCTACCTCAGTACTCGTTGGCGGTGACGATAGCCTGCGTCCAACGGCAACGGAGAAACTGAAACAGGCCCTCTTAAATCGGCTCAGTAGTGCGAACTCGTTAACGGCAGTGACGGTGCTGCCGGTTACGGGTACGTCCTATACACCACCACTGGGTCGTGCCGATGTGCCACCGCGTTTGTTCGGCCAACCCGGCGCGACACTGACAGGAGCAAGCACGAAGCTACCAAACGACAACTTCTCCCTCGCCACCGGTAAGATCCCGTTGACCCAGGGCGAAGACACCAGCACGCTGGCCTTTCTTGCCACCTCCCGATCAACCGAATCGGAAAGCTATGTAGAGTTGCAGCTTGATTACACCCTCACTCACATTGAGTACGACATCCACGGTGTACCAGGGATCGAGAACTATGAGCAATCCAGCTGGATCTCATTCCTCACCGGGCCGATCACAACAGCCATTAAACCTGCCAAGGGCGATAGCTTCTCCATTCCGGTAGCGTTACGTGCTTTGCCACAGCCTGCTACGGTTGAAGCGCAGACCGGCACCCCAAGTATGGCCGCACCGCAAAGCCCTGCCGAGCTCAAATCCTGGCGCTACGATTTCGCGTATCTGCTACAACAAGCGGCCCAAGATTCGGTTATGGCCGATGTCGTCTTTAACCAGGATGCCAGTATCTCCGACGATGACCTGGTAGGCGCAAATAAAGATAAGGCACTTTTCGATGCCTTGGCCCAATTTGTAGCAATTTACCCAGCGGTAGCGCGTGATCTGGAGTCTTACCTGCGGCCAATCAGCGGCAAAACGCCTTCCACAGACCCATCCGTTGCCTTAGCCAAGGATGCCATTGCAGCCTTCGAAGCCGTGACGTCGAATGTCGCCACGGCCTACGATGAGTGGGCCAGGGGAGTACTCACCGCCCAGTTCGCCAAGGCCGCACCTCGCGTTGAATATATCTTCGAGATCCTGCTGACACCCTCCGACGAAGGCCGCGCCCAGGTCGAGATCATTCCGCAGCGTTTTGAGATCAGTCAGGAGAGCACAGACAATTTCCTCTCCCTGGCTCAGGTAGTTATCAACTCACAGAACTACGAGCCCCACGAAATCAGCAGCACACCCAAAACTGGTGCGGTGGTGTGGCAGTACAAGCGACGCAAAGCGGCAAATCCGGAGCTGCCCGAATGGCTTGCCTACGAGACCGCTCGCACCGACTCGGAGCGTCGGGTAGGCTTCAGCGACCTTGACCTGTTCGCGCTGCAAAGCGGGTGGGCTTCCATCCAGGTCATGCGCAACCGACATCTGTCACCAGATCTCGATGTTAAAACCACGCCAGCATTCGAATTCACCACAGCACCGGCGAAATTCGCCAATCCTTTGGTGCCACTGATCAGTATCCCAAGCTACACGCTGAGCGGAGAGACACCACAAACAGTAACCCAATGGCTTGAACCGTTTTTCAACGAACTGCTCGCGCCGCTACCCCAAGTGCCTATCCAGGAACCGTTGCTGGTGCGGATTGAGACCACCTATCGCTACAATCTGGTTGGAGACCCCCAGATCCCAGACACGGTTTTACCACTGTCGCTTTTGGCGCCAACCTCGACCGAAGGAAAGGTCGACCCAAGCTTCATCGCTACGGTCGGAGACTATGCGCAAAGCTGGTTCAATGACACCAAGCCCCTGGTCAACTCAAGCGCTGGCTTCAGCTTTGATATTACCGTTTTCTCGGCGGCCAGCAGTGCTAGTTTGCCATTGCTGAGGATCGCTAACCTAACGCTGGCAGCCAATATGGTGATACAAGACAGTTGATCAATAGCAAAGGCTACTAGCTTGCTCTTAGCCAGCCGGGTGACTATTTGGCAGCGTGATGCTCCCGTTTAGATAAGGCGCCACGCGGCCTTTTATCATTACTCGGTCGCCCTCCACGACACAGCTCAGTGTGCCTTTGCGGGCACCACCCTGGCGTGCAGTAAGCTGCTGTTTACCCAGCCGTTTCGCCCAATAAGGCGCAAGCGAGGTATGGGCCGAGCCGGTAACGGGGTCTTCTTCCACGCCCACCTTGGGACCAAACCAGCGGGATACAAAATCCGTATCGTGGCCTTTGGCGGTAACGACTATGCCGCGCCCAGGGAGTCGCTTCAATTGCTGCATATCCGGCTCTAGCGACTCGATCAGTTGTGCATTGTTGACCACCACGACAATGTCGTCGGAGATCAGTAATTCTTCGATATTGATACCGCCCAGCGCGGAGGCTACCTCAGTATGCATCGCCAAGGGTTCCAGCGTTTTCGCGGGAAAATCCATTGCCAGCTCATCGCCATCTCGCTGAACTAATAGCAGCCCACTGCGTGTCTCGAAATGCAGAGTTTCAGCGCTTTCGCCCAGCTCGTTAAAAATCACCCAAGCCGCCGCCAGCGTGGCATGACCACACAGATCCACTTCCACCGCAGGGGTAAACCAGCGTAGGTGGTAGCCGGATTCAGTAGGCACAAAAAAGGCGGTTTCAGAGAGGTTGTTCTCCGTCGCAATGGCCTGCAACAATCCATCATCCAGCCATGCCTCCAACGGGCAAACCGCCGCAGGATTGCCTTCAAAGGGCTTAGAGGCAAACGCATCTACTTGGTAAAGATCAATGTTCATCACAGCCAACCTTTTCTAACGTCATGGGTCATTATGTTTTGGATAACACGAGGCTTTTGGCAAGTGCGTACCGTCTAGCTCAGTTCGCCTCAACATCGGCCTGCCCTTTGATGATAGAACGGGCAAGCATCAGATACGCCACCGAGCCACAGGCGGCCATGGATAGGATGACCGCTTCAAGCGTATGCGGCAACATGGCGGACAATGCGCTCAGCAGCCCAGCGACACCGAACTGGGCGGCGCCCAAAAGCGCTGCAGCCGTCCCGCCACTGGTGGGAAAGTACTCCAAAAAGCAGGCCTGAATATTCGGCGAGATCGCCCCTATCGCGCCGATGGTCAGCATCATAGCAGGCAGGAAGGCGTACAACGGCCACTCCATAAAGGCAGCCATCACCAACAACAGTATGCCGACACCCTGACAGCCCGTTGCCAACTGCAGAATACGCAGTGACGATAGCCTGGAAAGCAACACTCGATTGAGAATGTTGAAGATAAGCATCGCGACGATATTCGCCGCAAACAGCATCGAAAAGCTTGAAGGCGACTGGCCGAAGTGCCCCTGATAGATAAATGACGCATAGGTGATGAACATCATCAGGGTAGAAAAAGAGGCAGCCTGCCAAACGATGAACGGCAGGGCCGGTTTTGTGGACAGTACCAGCTTATAACGCGCCAGCAGGCTCATCTTAGGGCTTTTCGCTCGAGACACCTTGCCCGTACCGGTAAAGATCACCCGCACCAGCAACGGCACCAGCAGCACCGCGTATATCGCCAAGGCGAAAAAGATAGTGTGCCAGGAACCCAGCGCCAGAATCGCGCTGCCCACGCTCGGCGCAATGCCCGGTGCCAATACCATGATAAAGCCCATCAGCGAGAATAGTTTCGCGGCGTCGCGGCCTGACACCCGGTCACGCACCAGCGCCGGCACAGATACCAGAGTAAAACCGGCGCCAAGAGCCTGAACTGCCCGCCCAACGAGCAGCGTGTTCAAAGAATCTGCCATGCCAATGAAAATGCTTGAGAGCGCAAAAATCGCCAGCCCGCTCATCAACACCCGCTGGCGCCCAAAGCGGTCTGAAAGCGCACCGCCGATTAACTGACCAAACGCCATCGCGAATACGTACACCGAAACGCTCAGCGATACCGCCTGCTGAGCAATCCCCAGCGATTCGCCGATGACTGGAAAGGCCGGCAGGTACGTATCCATGGAAAACGGGCCCAGCATCATGGTCAATGCCAAGCTCAGCACCACAATGAACGGCGTTTTAGATTGGGTCATAGAAGCTCGCGGTAAAGGGGCGTGATGATGGACAACACCCACAATATGATACCGACAGTTGCTATCAAGGCAATCGAATAGGTAGGTGGTTTGCTAATGGGGCTTTGGGAGCAAGGTTTTGAGAACAGGGGTTTGAGAGTAAGGTTATGGGAGTAAGAGGACAGCGCCCAACCAACAACAGGTATGATTGCATAGCGTATTTAATACCAACGAGGAGAGCCGAATGCCCGCCTACATCGTACTAACCCGTGAACACACTCACGACAACGAAGAAATGAAGCGCTACAGCGAAAAAGCCAAAGCCGCCCGCGAAGGCCACGACCCGCAACCACTCGCCTTTTATGGTGATTTTGAGGTGCTAGAAGGAAGCGCCATGGAAGGTGCGGTGATTCTTCGTTTCCCCGACATGGCCGCCGCCCGTGCCTGGTACGAAAGCCCCGCCTATCAGGAAGCCCGCAAACACCGTTTCCAGGGTGCCGACTATCGCGTTTTTCTAGTGGATGGAATAGAAGAGGATTAATGGGCAAAGCCCCTGCGGTCATCGGCGGAGGGAGCTTTGCCAGCAACGCGGCGTTGCGGCGCAGGTACCACAAGAATAGAAACGAGCCGCAGCGTTTGTTGCCATCGGCCAGAGGGTGATTCTTGATCACAAAGTAAAGCAGATGCGCGGCGCGGGTGGCGACGTTGGGGTAAAAAAGCTCATCCCCAAAGCCTTGCTCAATGGTGGCCAGGGCGGACGTCAGACCGTCACCCCGTAACTGACCGAATAGCTCGGTGGCCTCCCCCTTGCCAATCAGGGTCTGTTTCAACTCACCGATGGCCTGAAGTGCCTCTTCCAGCCCTAAAGGCTGCATACCCGGCTGTTTGATGCCCACTTCCGCCAACTGCTGCTCATCGTAGCCCTGTAGCAAACTCCAGGAGCGGGCGTAATCGCTAATCACACGGGCAACCGCTTCGCCCTCGGTTGAAACCAAGCCTTGATTGGTCAGGGTTCGGCTGAGCAAACTCACCGCCTGCTCAAACTCTATTCCACGCTCAGTTAGGCGGCGTTGGTTTAGGGTGTAACCTTGAACCAAATGGTCTTTAAGAACCTGAGTGGCCCATCTACGAAACTGGGTGGCACGCTTGGAACTGACCCGATACCCAACGGAAATAATAGCATCCAGATTGTAATGCTTGATGCTGCGTCGAACCTGCCGTTTACCCTCTTGGCGAACTACTAAGAAATCCTTAGTAGTTGCCTGCTCACTCAATTCATCGTCTTTAAAAATATTCTGTAGGTGCATGAGAACGTTTTCGGGCGTAGTTGCGAACAAGCCCCCCATCTGTGCCTGGCTTAACCAAACGGTATCTTGTTCCAGCGTTACCTCGAGGTGTGATTGCCCATCTTCGCTGGTGAATATCTGTATTTGCTGATCATTCATGAGTGCTGACTCCCAGGTTTACATCAAACGCTTTATGTCTTTAAAACAAGCACCTCCCAAGCAAGCAGCACTCAATACGGCAGTAGTCACCTTTCCATACTAAACAAGAGAGTCAAACGCGCTCGCAATCAGAGACTAAGTAAACATTACCACAAAAACTGTTCATACATACAGTTAAAATTACCATAATTCTGCCAAGCAAAATTAGACGCTTCAACGCACAAAAACCATCACCACCAGCACCATGGTCAGCAATAGCAGGTATACCCTGGCATGAATACGATCAGGGAGGCGTCCGATCCAGATCGACGCCAGTCGGATGCCTAGCCATGAGCCCACGGCGAGTACCAGCAAGGCGCGCAGATCCACATAACCGGCATACCAGTCCCCCAGCGCGGGGTGATTTGACGACAGCAACACATACGTCGCGGTGCCACTCACCGCCATGGGCAACGACAACGGATTGGCCATAGCGGTGGCTGCCGTCATGCTCGCGCCTCTACGGCGCATGAGCGGAACGGTCATCACACTGCCGCCAACACCCAACAAGGCGGCCACCGCACCAATCAATGTCCCCGTCAGAGCCGTTACCCCACGCCCCATAGGGCGCACGCTGCTCTCCGCCTGATGCAGAAAACCGGGCCGCAGAACGGCATCCATAATCGTAAGCCCCAAATAGCCGATAAATGCCCAGCGCACCCACTCGCCACTTAACGACACGGCCGCCGCCGCGCCAAGCACTGCCCCCATGGCGATATAGCCCACCAGCGGCCGCACCAGATGCCACTGCACAGTCTGCCGCTGATGGTGGCGCCATGTGGACAGCGAAGCAGCAAAGACCATCAACGCCGTCGAGGTAGCCACCGCGATATGCATGGCCGCCTGACCGATGCCACTATCCAGCCCATGGACGGTCATCAGCAGGGTATACAGCAAAGGAACCACAACAAACCCACCGCCGAAACCGAACAACACGGTGGTCACTCCCGCTAACCCGCCACAAAGCAGCAATACGCTATACACCGGTACTCTCCTGATGAAACGAAACAGCAGGCACTATATGCTGGCAAGGGTTGGCTGACATTCGCCATTTGGACAACCATCAACGCGTTTCAGCCAGGTTAACGCTAATGCTCAATACGCCCCTGTCAGATGTGGATCATGTAGCACGGCCCATCGTAGCCATCGGCACTGATTACCGCCCCGGCACCCTCCTCGATTTTCATACCCATCGGCGTGCCCAGTTTCTCTATGGCATGAGCGGCGTGATGGAAGTCAATACGGATGACGGCACCTGGATGGTGCCGCCCTACAGCGGCGTCTGGCTGCCTGCGGGCAAGCGCCATCAGGTGCGCATGAATGGAGTGAGCACCCGAAGCCTGTATATCGAGCCCCACGCCGCGCCACGTGCCTCGCCTAGCTGCGAGGTGCTGGTCGTGACGCCTCTCCTGCACCACCTACTGCTGGCTTCCGCCCACATCCCCGCGCGCTATGACGAAAACGGCCGCGACGGTGCCCTGGCTCAACTACTTCTATGCGAACTGGAACAGGCTCAGGTCCTGCCACTGTTTGCCCCCCTGCCCCAAGACCTTCCACTCGCCAACCTGTGCAGAGCGTTTCTCGGCCAGCCAAACATTCACACGCTGCCTGATGAATGGGCCCAGCAGTTACATTGCAGTCAGCGCACCTTCAACCGCCTGTTCCGTCAGCAGACCGGACTCTCCTTTGGCGTATGGCGCCAACAGGCCTGCCTGATGGCGGCTATTCCCAGGCTACTCTCCGGCAGTTCCGTTACCCGAACCGCGCTGGAGCTCGGCTACGACAGCCCAGGCGCATTCTCCAGCATGTTTCGCAAGGTGCTCGGCCAATCTCCCAGCGCTTTCGTCCGGGAGGCGTTAAAAGAGGACGGCGCCTTAAAATGATATATTCGGATCACAAATTGAGCCGAATAGGCTTTTTATTCGGCTCAAGGATTATTTTGGAAGTGGTCATGATAGAACAGGTTTATCGCCGTGCCGCCCTTGAACGCGAAGACGCCCTTCTTGGCGACAAGCACTCTCTTAAGTATTGCTTTTTAATGTGCACTCATAGTTCAAAAATTAGCACTTTACTAAGAGTCAGCCCTGCGCTCTTTGAAAAATTTAAATAGGGTGTACTTTGAGTTAACAAAATATCTGATTCTTAAAGATTTCAGGTATTTTTCCCTCTCTTACCGGGAAGTAGGTGCAGCACACCCACCACCACCGAGCCCACCAAAAAGCCAATCACCGCAGAGCACAGCGTATTGAAACTCCAGCCCAGCGTACTGCCCAAGGCGCCGGTGGCTTCGCTAATGCCATGCTCAATATGGTGTACCCACCCATAGGGCGCGTTGAACCAACCCGTTCCATCGGCACCTAGATTGACCATCAGAATATGCCCGCCCACCCAAAGCATGGCGACGGTTCCCACGATCGAGATAGTCGCTAGTACCTTCGGCATGGCAGTGACCAAGCCCCGGCCCAGGGTCTGAACTCCCGAATGATCCCGCTGGGCGAGCTTCAAGCCGATATCATCCATTCTGATCAACAGCGCCACCACGCCATACACCAGAAGTGTGATAACAAACGCGACCACTACTAGGCTTGCCAGCTGAGACCAGAACCCCTGATGGGAGACCGTGGCCAGCGCGATCACCATGATTTCAGCGGAAAGAATCAGATCGGTACGAATGGCGCCACTTACGATCTTTTTCTCGGCTTCCGGCCCCTTCTCCACCGCTGGCTTTTCGTCGTCATGCTTACCGGAAAGCTTGTGCCAAACCTTCTCCGCGCCCTCAAAAGCCAGGTAAGTGCCGCCTATCATCAGGATGATCGGTAATAGCGCGGGCAAAAAGTGACTCAGCAGCAGCGCCACCGGCAGAATAAAAATCAGCTTGTTGCGGATCGAGCCCAGCGCGATCTGCTTCACAAGCGACAGTTCACGCTCTGCTGCCACCCCCTGCAAATATTGCGGCGTCACCGCCGTATCATCCACCACCACCCCGGCCGCCTTCGCCGTCGCACGCCCAGCGGCGGCACTCACATCGTCCAGAGATGCTGCGGTCAACTTCGCCAATGCGGCAATGTCATCCAGTAATCCTATCAAGCCGCCTATGGCCATGGAGGCTTCCTCCGTGAATAACAGGTGCAGATAGTAAAGCATACAGCGGGTGAATTACCTTCAAAGTGCTTTGAGGCAAAGGCATTCACTTGCTATAGGTCGATTTTCATTGCAAGCGATATGGTCTCACTGACCAAGCCCACTACTTACTGCGTGCCTTCATAAGCTTGCCCAAGTAACACCGTATAGCGTGTACTGCGCCCACCGCCGGGAAGCTTGGAAAGGCAGCCTTTTTCCAGCAGCTCGGCCAAATCCCGCGTTGCGGTGGCTTTACTCACTTTGGCCAACGATTGGTACTTACGAGCATTGATACCCTGCTCAAACTCCTCCCCTACTGTATCCAACAAGCGGTTCAGCACGGTGGTGAGATGGTGGCATCGGGCTGCTACCCGCCCTCGTAGATTGAATCATTAAGAGACGGCCTGAGGCTTAGATAGCATATACCAGCATATTAAAATTATTTAAAACTGCTTTATACCATTCGCCTTAAGACAGTACGCATATATTTCTGGAGAATTATTAGCATCACGCATAATTCCTTCTGAATAATTGGGATGATAAAGTCTAGGTTGAGAATATATAACCTCAGAGCACTCTTCATTTCCTATGTAACTTAAGGCCATTGCAAGAGAATGGGTTTTTGGGCCAAGAGGTATCATATCCATATTTAAACCCTTATTAACAACCATCTCGGCCCTGATTTCATTAAGCCAATCCAAAGCAGCAAACATATCCATAGCATGAATTCTTTTTATACTATCAGCTTTTGTGGAGACACCCGAAATATGCGCTATTTTATGTAACAAATGCCAGTTCCTTCTAAAGCTTGGTGAACCAGGAGGAAAAGGAAACAAGTACTTAATATTTTTAACTGAACCTTGCTCTAAGTAATCATTCAAGTTAAATGACATATAGCCAACACTAACAATTACTAAAGAGCCATTGTCATCAGCAGTAATCCTACCAAAACCAGGCAAGGCAGACGGAGGCTCTGCATCTTCAGTTAATTTTCCTTCTTTGTATGACTTAGCACGTGTATAGCACGCAATTATATTTTTAACCCTACTATCAACAATTAATTTTTTTAACAAAAAGAAAAAAACACGTTTTGGCAAAGCAGTAATATCTAAAACCACTGAATCTGTAGCACAGGCGATATCCTTGGCTAGGTCGTTCCACACACCAGGCTGAACATCTAAAGCATGCTCGATATGAGAGACACGATTAGAAAAAACAGCATTAAAAATACTTTTATTTTTAAATTTTAAATCTTTTAGAGAGTCATCAAACTTTCTATTTGGCGATGCAACATCGATGCAAAAAACCTCATTAACTATTAATTTCTCATCCAACATTAAGGGTAAGGCAGTACATCTCTCTTCAAAAGAGTTAGATGCTACAACCAACCAATTCGCATTAGGTACTTTACCAAAGAGCCAATCTACCTTTCCCCACGGATGTATTATAGCCATAGGTCAATCTCCAAAAAGATCATTTTGAAATGGCTTTCTGTCAACCAGAATGCTGTCGTCGCCTTTATGTACGAATGCTGAAAAATTCAACTCAAGCTCATTTCGGTTTATATAAATAGGTTCTTTTGTTCTGACATGAGGTATTCTAAAATAAGGGCACAACAAGGGATTCAAATACCACTTCATCCTTAAAAGGCCGTCTTTAGTTTTTGTAGTATGCTCTGACTCAATTAGATCGCCCTGATCTCGGCAGCTTTTAATTAAATAATTAATATCCGAGCTTCTATCAAACTCGTGTTTAAGAAGTGAAAACCCAGTATGACCAGGGTTAGATAGGGCCTTGTCATTCCTTAGTTTTTTTGAGAACCAAGACCCTAGAAAACTAATAAACTCATAACGCCTATCACCATCTGCTCCTTCTTTAAGCTTTTCAGCCCATATTCTACTGGCCTCATAGATACCTATTACTTGTTTATCAACACCAATGCTAGGTAGTGTCGTAGAGCTTAAAACCTCATCTGGAGTACTTCTAAGCCATGCAGCCCATACTGCACGGCAAATTGTCATAAATGCGAGGATATTCCATCCTGATAAATCAACAATATGTCTTTTCCCACTCCATAAAACCATTTCTTTCATCTCACCAGCTATTTGAACAAGAGCTGCTTCATTACGCTCTTTAATCCAATATTTTTTGACGCTTTTATCAAACTCACTCTCTGGAAAAGCAGAAGCTTTTATATTATCTTTTACTTGTTGACGCTGTTCTAACCATGCTCTTATCAGCCAAGCTTCAAGTGGATTAATGCTCCATAGCTCTTTTAAATAAAGGCACCATTCTTTTGAAAGCCCAGTATAAAAGCTTTCTTTCAGCGCTTTACTCCCTACATACCTCTGTGCTCTTTCGCGAGGTTTTAATGTATTCCCAAAAACCTCAGATAGAATACTTTCATTTTTAATCTCATTAAGTACAACTCCGTAGGATTTTAGCCTTCTAATAAAAACATCTTCTGCAAAATCATCAAATGAGGCTCCAAGAGAAGAATTTTCATGCCTTTTGAAAATATAATCGATATCGATGGTTGTATAGTCCCGCATATTCTCTAAAAATGCGCCACTACCCCATATTTTAATATTATTTCGCCATGCATAATGCCTTGTACCTACTCGATATGAAACTCGACCATCGCGCATTGCTAATGCCCGGTTAATCACCTCTCTGTATACATCTGCATGACCAGTACTTTTCTCAAGCTCGTATAGCTCTTCATGTTGATCAATTCTGAGTAAGACTTGAGTCTCAGCAGGTAAAATCTCAAATTTTCGTAAAGCATCAGCAAATACTGCTACAGGCTCTCCTATAAGGGTTTTGCTCCCTTCTATTTCACTAGGTAACACATCACAATTAAAATTAAAAAATCTTCTATAAGTTGAAATACGTTCTTTTACTCTATCTCCAATCTCCTCTAACGAGAGACAACTATCTAAGTAACCTTCCCATACTTCTTGTTTTTTTATAAACAAAGAAAATGACTTATTCTTACTATCACTTAAATTTACCTTAATCACATCCTTAAGAACACCATCTTCTAATTGCTCATCATGCAAATATAAAATATTACTAATCAAGTCACTTAGCAATAAATAATTCATATAATCTGAAAAAGTTGCTGCCGCCCACTCTTTACGGCTATTCTCTTTTTTCTCATCAATGCGTGAAGATACAATTCGTAGATTATCTTTTATAAGATGAATGCCAGCAGATATAAATTTCTTATTATAACCCTGAGGAGCAGGGTATGTTTGCTTTGCTCTTTCATAAGCAATTCGGGTTTTAGTACTTAATAGCCCCAACAGCATACTTTTACCACTGCCCTGCCTCCCCTTAACTATAACATTACCAGTTCCAAAGAGATCCTCAGCATGTGAAGCCACAATGGGGCTGAACATACTTACAAATTCGATTGGAGATAAGATTTCGGTAACCCATAAATCATGAAAAGGGTTGTCAAATTTTTTCATTTTTTAATCTCCATTTCTCGATCATATCGCGGAAATACAGGAGCCCAATTCTTCGAAACCTTATGATAAATAGGTGGAGTATTATTTGGACAATTGCTATACAAAGCAATTAAACTTCCTGTCTCTTTCCAGCCAAACTCCTCTCCATCCATATCTTGCCCTATGATTTCATAACCTTTTTTTAAGGTAGCCTTGAGCTTATCAAAAAATACAGGTTGGTTATCTTGAAAGTCTTTAGTTACAGAACACTCTCTAGGCACCACGCTTATCGGCTGGTAACTTATATTTACTCTATCAAGCTCTTTGAGTTTTTGTTTTATTTTCTCATCCCCTTTCTCGCAAATTATGAGGGGAACAATTAGTATTGGTCCTGGGAAGGCCGAAAAAATAAATTTTAAGATCCTGGCTATCTGTCCGCCAGAACCAACAAAGTCCTCTAACAGCACTAAATATTTAAGGTCTTTTTCATAACAAAACTTTTTTATTTTATCAGGGTCACCCAAACTATTTAAGCTCATCCAATCAGGCCTAAGACTTTGTCCAGAAAGGCCTGTAAGATGTAAAAAACTATTAATTCTCAGGCTGTCAGTAAGAGGGCATGGCCAAACTTTCTCTAACTCATTATTTAAGATTTCCTCTGATAAGCTATCAAAAATGTCAATATCGGCCATATCAACAACCCAGGGTTTAATAACATTATCAACAGCACAACGATACAATTCTTCAAACTCTAATTGGCCAGCAAAAAAGAAGTATTCAATGGATTTAAAAGCCAACCATTGATCTTCTTCATCATCAAAGCATGCAAGCCAATCATTTAGCCTGATCATAAAGTCCCTAGATAGTCGATCACCTCCAAAACGCCTAGTAGGTTCATATTGATAAAAAAGGTGCTCTGCTAAAGTTTCATAAAGAGCTCTTAAATAACTTGCTTTGCTTGGCCTAGACAAGTCATTTTCGATATTTTTCTCTAGTTTATTTATTATATTAAGATCACTTTTCATTCATAAGCACCTAAATTATCTGGAGTATTTTTTCTGCAATACCCTTTGCCATAATAGGTGGAATCGCATTCCCTATCATTTTGTACTGATCACGTTTATTTCCTGTAAATATGTAGTCATCAGGAAAACCTTGAATTCTTGCAGCTTCTCGTACACTGAATCCTCTATTCTCAACAGGGTGTAAGAAACACTTAGGGTCGCCAAACCTGGTATCGACAGTATAAGATATACCATTAGGGTCTGCTCTTCTATACTTACCGTTGAAGGTATTAGCAAGATCATAAAACCCCCCAACTACCCTCACATACCCCTTATCAATCAATTTACTAACTAACAAATCAGATCTAAACCCTACTTCTAAGTTAATCTTTTCTATCTCAACCGGGTCGGCGTCCCCTATCTCTCTCCTTCGGTTACGCCGGCGTAATCTCATAATAGCCTCTAATACAAGACGCTCTTTTTTCGAAATATTTCCAAAGACCTCGGGTATGTCCCAGGTATGTACCGATGCTTCACCCCCTCTAACATTACAGAGCTTCTTTCCCGGCATTATTTTAGATGCAATGATGTAATCTTTGCTTTTTAAATCCAATATATTTGGATCATGGTTTGGAAGGCCCAGTACATTTTCCAAACATTCCGACAATGGTTTAATTTCACTAGAAAAATTGAAAGCATCAAAATCAGCTTTACTACTTGAGGCGATTATAAACACTCGCCTCCTAGATTGCGGTAGTCCAAAATCCCGCGCATCCAGTAAAAAGGTTTTCGTTTGATACCCTTTACTCTGCAACTCATTAATTATAAAGCTCCAATATTTTTTGTGCTTGCCTTGTAAAAGGCCAGGAACATTCTCAAGCACTATAATTTTCGGCTTTAAACTTAAAGCTATTTCTACTGCTTTTTTTATTAAGCTATTGCGAGGATCTTCAACATCTCTTTTCCCTATTGTTGAAAATCCCTGACAGGGTGATCCAGCCAAAACAAGATCACACTTTAGATCTTTTGGTTTCGACCAGCTAGAAAGATCCACCACCTGGCCGTGGTCACCTATATTGTTCCGATAGTTTTCAATAGCAACATTCCAGATGTCATATGCTACAACAGGATTAAATCCTGCCTTTTTAAACCCTAAATCCATTCCCCCGCATCCAGCGAATAGGCTGACGAAATTATACTTTTCCATAAGTCTCAAACTAGAAAACTATTAATAATTAAAAACCCACCTGCTGGCGGGTTTTTAAGGATATCAAATATTTGGCGGTTCACTCCCACTCAATAGTAGCAGGCGGCTTACTACTCACATCATAAGTAACCCGAGAAACGCCACCCAGCTCATTGATAATGCGGTTGGAGACCTTCTCCAGTAGCTCATAGGGAAGGTGCGCCCAACGGGCGGTCATGAAGTCGATGGTTTCTACCGCGCGTAGCGCGATAACCCATTCGTAGCGGCGGCCGTCGCCTACTACACCAACGGATTTCACCGGTAGGAACACGGCGAAGGCTTGGCTGGTTTTTTCGTACCAACCGGCGGCGCGTAGTTCTTCGATGTAGATGGCGTCGGCTTCACGCAGGATATCGGCGTACTCTTTTTTAACTTCGCCCAGAATACGCACGCCCAGGCCGGGGCCGGGGAACGGGTGGCGGTAGACCATATCGTAGGGCAGGCCGAGTTCCAGACCGAGTTTGCGCACTTCGTCTTTAAACAGTTCGCGCAGCGGCTCGACCAACTTGAGCTTCATGGTTTCCGGCAGGCCACCTACGTTGTGGTGGGACTTGATCACGTGTGCTTTGCCAGTTTTAGAGGCAGCAGACTCGATTACGTCCGGGTAGATGGTGCCCTGGGCCAGGAAGTCTACGCCTTCAATCTTGCTGGCTTCTTCATCGAACACGTCGATGAAAGTGTTGCCAATAATTTTGCGCTTGGCTTCTGGGTCTTTCTCGCCTTTCAGCTTGCCGAGGAACAAGTCTTCCGCGTCTACGCGGATCACCTTAACACCCATGTGCTTGGCGAAGGTTTCCATGACCTGGTCGCCTTCTGCTTTACGCAGCAGGCCGTTATCGACGAATACGCAGGTCAACTGGTCGCCAATGGCTTTGTGCAGCAATGCGGCAACTACGGAGGAGTCGACACCACCGGAAAGGCCAAGCAGTACGTGGCGGTCGCCCACTTGCTCGCGCACGCGCTGTACCTGGTCTTCGATGATTTGTGCAGGCGTCCAGAGTTTTTCGGCTTTACAGATATCTACCACGAAGTGCTCAAGAATCCGCTGGCCTTGCAGGGTGTGGGTCACTTCCGGGTGGAACTGTACGCCGTAGAACTGCTTCTCTTCCCATGCCATAGCGGCAATTGGGCAGCTTGGCGTGGAAGCGGTTACGGTGAAAGTGTCTGGGGCTTTGGCGACTTTATCGCCATGGCTCATCCATACATCCAACAGGGCCTTGCCAGTGGCAGCGTCTACATGGTCTTTAATGCCGTTGAACAGGGCATTGTCGGCATCGATTTGAATCTGCGCGTAGCCGAACTCGCTCTGGTTGGAACCAGCAACACTGCCGCCGAGCTGCTCGGCCATGGTCTGCATGCCGTAGCAGATACCCAGCACCGGCAGGCCCATTTCAAACACACACTGTGGGGCGCGTGGTGAGTCCAGTTCGGTCACAGATTCAGGGCCACCGGCTAAGATAATACCGTTGGGGTTGTACTCGCGAATCTCTTCTTCGGTGATATCGAAGGCACGAACTTCGGAATAGACGCCGATTTCGCGTACCCGGCGGGCAATCAGCTGGGTGTACTGGGAGCCGAAGTCGAGAATCAGAATCTTATGGGCGTGAATATCACTCATGGCGGTATCTCGGTTGAGCGGTGTGGGTGCCGCTGGTAAGGCCAAAAAGCAAGCGGCGGGGCACAGTGCCCGCCGCCGTTAAACTTGGAAACCTCTGACTCGCTATTGCGCTTAACCATACTGCGTTAATCAGAGGCTCCATGGCTTTGTGCGCTGGTTAGCTCACCCGGTAGTTGGGAGCTTCTTTGGTAATCTGCACGTCGTGAACGTGGGATTCGTTAAAGCCAGCACCGGTAATTTGGACAAATTCCGGTTTGGTACGCATTTCTTGAATATCACGGCAGCCGGTGTAGCCCATGGAAGCGCGTAGGCCACCCATTAGCTGATGCACGATGGCGCTCATCATGCCTTTGTAGGGTACGCGGCCTTCAATGCCTTCCGGCACCAGTTTCTCGGCACCTTCGCTCTTATCCTGGAAGTAGCGGTCAGCGCTGCCTTGATTCTGTGCCATGGCGCCCATGGAGCCCATGCCACGGTAGGCTTTGTAAGTACGGCCTTGGTACAGCTCTACTTCACCCGGTGCTTCTTCGGTACCGGCCAGCAGGCCACCTACCATGATGGCGCTGGCACCCGCGGCAATGGCTTTAGCCAAGTCGCCAGAGAAACGCACACCACCATCGGCAATTAGGGGAATATCGAACTCTTTTAGCGCTTCGGCAACGTTGGAAACGGCGCTGATTTGCGGTACGCCCACCCCCGCTACAATGCGTGTGGTGCAGATAGAACCTGGGCCAATACCCACTTTAACGGCATCGGCACCGGCTTCGGCCAGCGCCTTGGCGGCAGCGCCAGTGGCAATGTTGCCACCAATCACCTGAATCTTCGGGAAGTTCTCTTTGATCCAACGAACGCGGTCGATAACACCTTGGGAGTGGCCGTGGGCGGTATCAACAATAATTACGTCAACACCGGCTTCAGCCAGCGCTGCAACGCGGTCCGGGGTTTCCGGGCCGGTGCCAACGGCGGCACCTACCAGCAGGCGGCCATCGCTATCTTTAGCGGCCATCGGATAAGTGCGGGCTTTTTCGATGTCCTGGAAGGTCACCAGGCCGCGCAGGTGGAAGGCATCGTCGACAATCAGCATTTTCTCGATGCGGTGTTCACGCATTTTGGCTTTGCTGGTTTCAAGATCGGTGCCTTCTTTAACGGTCACCAGACGCTCGCGGGGGGTCATGATGTCCGCTACGCTGTCACCGTAGTTGGGCTGGAAGCGCATATCACGCTCGGTCACAATACCCACCAGGGTTTCGCCTTCAACCACCGGGAAGCCAGAGAAGCCGTTTTCGCGGGCCATGGCCAGCAGGTCTTCCAGTTTGGCTTTGGGGCTAACGGTTACCGGGTCTTTTACAATCACGCTTTCGTGCTTCTTAACCTTACGCACTTCAGCGGCCTGCTGAGACATGGTCATGTTCTTATGGATGATGCCAATGCCGCCTTCCTGGGCCATTGCAATCGCCAGGCGCGCTTCAGTGACGGTGTCCATGGCAGCAGAAACAAGCGGAATATTAAGCGAGAGATTGCGGGTCAGGCGGGTTTTGAGGCTGACATCCTTAGGGAGAATGTCGGAGAAGCCAGGAACGAGAAGTACGTCATCGAACGTAAGCGCTTCTTGGGCCATACGTAGCATAGCGGCAACACCCAATGTGAAGTGGGAAGATGGGGCGTGAAAAGTTAATCCCCCATTATAACGTTTCGAAGGCCCTAGCAGCAATGTGAAGAAGGTTTTCAATAAAGACCAATGGCTAATAAGCTATGTTCATTATCTTATCAAGCAGGCCAACCCATGCCCGAAATGCCCAAAACACTCTCCGTTAGCCAGTTAAATCAGCGTGCTAAGCAAACCCTGGAGCGCGATGTGGGTGAGGTATGGGTGGAAGGTGAGCTTTCTAATGTTTCCCGCCCGGCGTCGGGGCATGTCTACTTCACCCTAAAAGATGACCGGGCGCAGATCCGCTGCGCGCTGTTTCGTCAGCGGGCGCGGTTTGTTTCTGCCCCCATGCGCGATGGCGATCAGGTAAAACTGCGTGGGCGTGTTTCGCTGTTTGAGCCACGCGGCGACTACCAACTGATTGCGGAAGCAGTGCAAGCGGCAGGCCTCGGAGAGCTGTTAGCAGCATTTGAACGCCTAAAAGCACAGCTGGAAGGCGAAGGCGTATTTGCCAATGCCCGCCCCCTGCCCTTTCCGCCGCGCAAGATTCTGATTTTAAGCTCGGCGACTGGCGCCGCCATTCGCGATGTACTGGCAGTGTTGGAAACGCGCTGGCCACTGGCGGATGTAACACTGATCCCAGTGCCGGTACAGGGTGTAGAAGCAGCGCCAGCGATGATATCGGCACTGGCACTCCTTAACCGCCAAGCGCGGCTAGACCCCGAGCAAGATGTGATTTTGGTTACCCGTGGCGGCGGTAGCCTGGAAGACCTGTGGGCATTTAATAACGAGCATCTAGCACGGGCGATTTTTCATTCCCGCCTGCCGGTGATGTCCGCAGTGGGCCATGAAGTGGACGTTACTCTGGCGGATTTTGCAGCGGATGTTCGCGCCCCAACACCATCGGCAGCCGCTGAGCATTTAGTGCCAGACCAACACACCTTAACCCGCCAACTGGAGCAGCTCGAAAACCGGCTACACCGTGCCATGCAAGCCCGTTTAGAGCGCGACAGCCAACGGCTGGATACCCTGCGTGCTCGGCTACGCCACCCCGGCGAGCAGCTTGAGCACCAACGCCAACACTTAACCACGCTCACCCAACGCTTACAGCGCGCTATGCAGCAAACGCTCACCCGGCAAAAAGCCCAGGTGGTACAGCTGGAAAGGCGTTTATCCAGCCAGGATATGGCGCGTTTGCACCGCGCTGAGCAGGAGTATGTTGACCAACTACAGCGCCGCTTGGGCAAAGCGATGCAGCGTGCGCTTGAGGTTCGTCGGGTTCGGCTAAACAGCGCCGCCCGAGAGTTAAATGCTATCAGCCCCCTGGCGGTTTTAGGCCGCGGTTATGCTATCGCTCAGGATGAGAAAGGCCAAGTTATCCGCCGGGCAGATGATACCCAGCCGGGTCAAAAAATTAAGCTGAAGCTAGCTGAAGGTAGGCTTAGCGTGGAGGTTAAACGGCGTCTAAAGTCCTAAGTAAAATGGCCGATAACTAATAATCAGCAGAGGAGGCCGTTATGAAGATAGGATTTTCGTCATTCACACTGATTAATAATCGCCAAACTACGCCACCAAATAAAGCTGCGCCACTGAATCAAGGCATGCCGCTAACTTCAGCGACGACCCGTGTTAAACAGCAAAGCATCGCTCTTGCCCCAGAGCCTTCCACTGCTGATGACCCGTTCACAAAGCGCATCAAAAAACAGCAGGAGGCGTTTGAAAGCTTGGCATCACTACCAAGCTCCAAGGAGTTGTCCCAACAGCGCGCCTCCGAGAAGGTAGGCTCCTTGCGCCAGCGTATTGAAATGCTTAAAGCGATGATGCGCTTTGCCTCGCCTGAACGACTGAAGAGCATAGCGAAGGAGCTTAAAAGTGTCGCTAATCAGCTGGCCAGCGCAGCTAAGCTTTTGGGCAGCCAGGGTGTTGGCATGACCGCTACGCCATCCGTGATGCAGCCAGCAGCGGCTCAACAAGCAGTAGATTCAGCTGGTGGTGCTGACCCAGCGGCCTCACAAGCCAGTAGCGATGGAGGCAACCAAGCCGATGTAAAAACGGCAGAGGACGATGCCAAACGCGCAGTTGAACAAACTGCTGAGGATAACGCAGCGGGCTTTGTTAAAGACTTTGTTAAAGATGACACAGTCGTATTGCTGCCCAACTTACCTGACATTACGCAGCAAAATAACGATAGCCGAGCAACATCCACCGGCTCCAGCGCTAGTGAACACGCGCTACGCAGCATACTGACTGAAGCTCAAAAAGAGCTTCGAGAAGCAGCGAACGAGCTCAAGGTTCGGCTGAGAGAAGAAGATAAAGAAGCCCGCCGTGAGCTAAAGAAAGCAGAAGAGGCCATGGAAAAGACGGACCAAGCCATAGCGACATCCACCTCCGACGCCCTTTACTCATCATTAGGGCAGCTATTACCCGCCAGTGATGTCTCGGTATCCATAACACCGACCATCAATGTGGAAGTGTAGTCAGCGTGGGTTCTATTCATGACTCAGGGCGCTGCCGGTATCAGTAGCCCCCTGCTGTTTTGCACCTTCTGCTTTATATAACCAGTGGTCGACTATTTCTTACCACTGCCAGTTTTTTGACGAGACTTATCATCACGAGCCTTGTCATCATCAGTCTGTTTAGCATCCGGCTGTTTACCATCGGACTTAGGATTGACATGGTGTGTATCCGGCATTGGATTGCCTTCGTCATGATGGTCGTCGTGATCTTTAGGTGCTTGCTTGCCATTTTCAGTGGATTGATTCATTGCTTCATCCTTGTGTCATGTGGTCTTGGCTTCTTAGCCTCACTCACTAATGAGGCTCCCTGAATGCTTACTGGATTCCGTGATAAACGTAAAAGTCAGCGGTATCTAGGCACCAACCTATTATCCAACCTGCCTTCACTGTAGTTCCTCTCTCACAACTTACAATTCGCACCTTCTGTAATGAAAAACATAATAAAAATAAAAATCTTTAAATAATAATCGGTTAAAACACAATCTTATCTTTTCTCAAAAATCATCAGCCTTGATAAAAAATAGTTTAAAACTATCAAAAAGTAGAACCACCAACTCTCCGCCTATCAATAACCTCTCCTTAAACACACCAACCAGAAGTTTGCCCCGCTCAAAACCTTGGTCTACGTTAACAGCGTGAAGGCGCTCTAGGACATGAGCGTTTACACCAACACTAGCGAAGGCTCACTCTTAAAGCCGCTCGTTAGTGATGCTTTAACAGTCTGCCAACCATTAGTGTGCCAACAATGGAGTGACCGCACATGAGTGATCAACAGCAACCACCCCAGCATCAAGATAAGCAGCCGGGCGATGAACACGTCATGCGCCCTGAGCCTGAGTACATTCGCGACAGCTACCAAGGCGCTGAAAAGCTGCGTGATAAAGTGGCGATTATTACCGGCGGTGACAGCGGCATCGGCCGTGCTGTGGCCATTCACTATGCCCGCGAAGGCGCAGACAGTGTGATTGTGCACTTGCAAGAAGATAAAGATGCCGCGGAGACCAAGCGGCTTGTAGAAACTGAGGGTCGCCGCTGCTTGGTATTGAAAGGCGATGTGGCAGAGCCCGAATTTTGCCGTGAGATCGTTAAGCGCACCTTAGACCACTTCGGCAAGATCAATATCGTCATCAATAACGCCGCTGAACAGTACGATTGGGATGACATCACTGATATTCCTGATGACCAACTACTGCGTACCTTTCAGACCAATCTTTTCAGCCACTTTTATCTCACCAAGTCAGCGCTGCCCCACTTAAGCGAAGGCGATACCATTATCGCAACATCTTCCATTAATGCATTTAAAGGCAACGACACCCTGATTGATTACACGGCGACTAAAGGTGCCATTCAAGGTCTGGTACGTTCGCTGGCCATATCATTGATGGATCGTGGTATTCGCGTAAACGCCGTGGCGCCCGGGCCAGTATGGACACCACTGATCCCAGCAAGCTTTGATAAAGAGAAAGTAGCCGAGTTTGGTAACCAAGTGCCCATGAAGCGCCCAGGCCAGCCTAGCGAAATGGGCCCCGCGTATGTCTACTTGGCCAGTGAAGAGTCTTCTTATATGAGCGGCCAAACGCTGCACTTAAATGGCGGAGTTGTTCTTAACACTTAGCCTCGCTTGGCTCGTATTCAGCGCTACTACGCAGAAGGCCGTGTGCGCTATGGCACGGCGCAGTATGTTCTGGTCAAGTCGTAGCGGACACTTTTATTAAGCTGCTTCCGCGATTTTCTCGATCTCCCTTGGCGCGTGGTAG
>NZ_NWUX01000011.1 GCF_002374315.1 Vreelandella nigrificans
AGCGTTCAGTATATTTATTTCTCACCCGAGTGCCTCGAAGGTTGGAGTAAAGTGTCCAACTTTCGGGGGGCAGTTCACGCCCGCGGGTGCCTCATATCGTTCGTCCCTCACGAGATTCGTTACCCGCGCTACAGTATGCAATAAGTTGAATCTGAAGGTGTTGTAGCGCGAGTAAGCCTACGGCGCACCCGCGGGGCAGCGCGCAGCGGTGCCGGGGTTGGTGAATAACCTTGGTGCTCCCAATCAGCGGTAGGTGCCGCCGCCCGCGGGTGCCTCATATCGTTCGTCCCTCACGAGATTCGTTACCCGCGCTACAGTATGCAATAAGTTGAATCTGAAGGTGTTGTAGCGCGAGTAAGCCTACGGCGCACCCGCGGGGCAGCGCGCAGCGGTGCCGGGGTTGGTGAATAACCTTGGTGCTCCCAATCAGCGGTAGGTGCCGCCGCCCGCGGGTGCCTCATATCGTTCGTCCCTCACGAGATTCGTTACCCGCGCTACAGTATGCAATAAGTTGAATCTGAAGGTTTTGTAGCGTGGGTAAGCCTACGGCGCACCCGCGGGGCTTTGTGCAACAGTGGGTGCCCCATAATTTCGTTACGCCACGCTACATGATTATGTTTATCTGTTTGCTTTTGCGCTGGTACATTGCTTCCAGTTCCTGCTTAAGTGCGGTTTTGGCGGTGTTTTCACCGTGTACCAGACGGATAGTGTGCGGCCAGCGACGCATACGTTTTACGAAATTGAGCAGGTTTTTTTGATCGGCGTGGGCAGAGTAGCCGTTAATAGTGGTAATGCCTGCTTTAATGTCGATACGTTGGCCATCTATTTCTACCCAGCCGCCCTGCGGGCCGTATTGCTGAATAGCCCGCCCTGGGGTACCTGCACCTTGGTAGCCTACAAACAATACTTGGTGGCGCTCATCGCTTAGCATGGCTTTTAGGTAATTCATAATGCGCCCGCCTGCGCACATACCGCTGGCGGCAATAACAACCGCCGGGCGACCAGTTTTCGCTAAGTACTGTACGGTTTGTTCGTGAGCTTCGTGGCTTTCTACTGTGTAGAGGTTTTCGAAATTGAGCGGATGACGGCCACTACGTAGGCGCCGCTGGGCTTCCTTGTCCCAAAAGGGTTTTAGTTGACGGTAAACATGGGTAAAACGGGCGGCAAGGGGCGAGTCGACAATTATTTCCAGGTCTTGCCACTGCCCTTTCTTGGCCTTGCGTTTGGCGTCAAACACAATGCCCTCTAATTCGTAGAGTAGCTCTTGGGTGCGGCCTATGCTGAAGGCAGGTACCATCACTGTGCCGCCGTTAATAAGCGCTTGCTCTATGGCATTTTTCAGCGTGGCGCAGCGTTGGCGTCGGTCTGGGTGTTGGCGGTCGCCGTAGGTGCTTTCCAGTACTAACTGCTCACAGCCGTAGGGCGACTGCGGTGCAGGTAGTAGCGGCGCATAGGGGGCACCTAGGTCTCCACTGAATATCACCCGCTCTTTTTCACCACCAGCATACTGGTGGGCAACTTCTACGTAGCAGGACCCGAGAATGTGGCCTGCACGTTTGAGTTTGATACGGGTGGTGATTTCGCCCTTCACGCCCTTTTCAGCCACGTTATGCCATTTGCCGTAAGGAACGCTGACGATTTGGGATTCCAGCTGAGCTTGAAAGCGCTGGATTAGCTGCGCATTACGAGTGAAACCGATTTTTAGAGCGTCTTCAATGACTAGTGGCAGCAGCTTGGCCGAGGGAATAGAACAGATGATTGGTCCGGTAAAACCTGCGGCCAACAGGTAAGGCAATCTTCCTACATGGTCGATATGTACGTGAGTGATGATCAGTGCCTTAACGGTGCTGATATCGAACTCAATTTGTAATTGCTCGAAGCTATCTTCTGTGGCGTCTTCACCCTGGAAGAGACCACAATCCACCAGCAGTGAGTGTTCGCTGTCGAGTATGAGCTGGTGGCAACTACCCGTTACCCCGGTTGTGCCACCGTGGTGGATAATATCTAGCATCGAAAATTCCTTTTTCGGTGGCGTTAGTTGGCGGCTTCACTGCCGCCACAAATGGTGTAATAAGGTTGAGCTTAAAGGTTTTGTAGCGCGGGTAAGCCTATGGCGCACCCGAGAGAGCCTTGCCAGGGTTGGTAAATAGCCTTGGTGCGTCCAATCAGGCAGTAGGTGCCTTCGCCCGCGGGTGCCTCATATCGCTCGTCCCTCACGAGATTCGTTACCCGCGCTACAGTATGCAATAGTTAGAATCTAAAGGTTTTGTAGCGCGGGTAAGCCTATGGCGCACCCGCGAGAGCATTGCCAGGGTTGATAAATAACCTTGGTGCGCCCAGTCAGGCGGTAGGTGCCGTCGCCCGCGGGTGCCTCATATCGTTCGTCCCTCACGAGATTCGTTACCCGCGCTGCAGTAATGCAATAGTTTGAATCTAGAGTGCTTGTAGCGCGGGTAAGCCTATGGCGCACCCGCGGGCGTAGCAGTACCGGGGCTATCACCTTCTCCCTATCAATCCCTGTGGTCCTTCACGATCATGATGATCATGCTGAGGATAAAGGCCAGGAAGATGGTGATGATAGCGAATACACTGCTGTTATAAAGGCGGTTAGGCTCTGTCGGGTACTCGGGGAAAAGCGGGCTTTGCAGTACGCTAACCTGCTTGAGCTGCCGCGCAGATTCTAAGCGTGTGTTTTCCAGCGCGGCAAGTGCGCTTGAATAGGTTTCCTGAGCAAACTGGGCCTGTAGCTCTAAGGTTTCATACTCTGCGGAAACGCGGTTGAGCGAGTTGCCCGCAGCTTGCGCTAGCCGGTCACGCTGCTCAATGATTTGGTCACGGAGCGCTTCGATATTACGCTCTACTTGGCGCATCTCTGCAGATTGTGCGCTTTGGAAACTCGATAATGCGTTGCGCTGTGCCTGTAGGCGCGCTAAATCGCCTTCCAAGGTGGCAACCACCTGGTTAATGCTTTCAACTGTTGAGGTTGGCGATACTAGGCCGTACTCATTTTGGAAATCGAGCAACTGGGTGCGAGTTTCATTAAAGCGCTCTTCTAAACGTACCATCTGCTGCTCGAGAAAACGCACTTGCTCGTCTGCTAGCCGATGCCCCATCTCATTCATGTGGTTTTCGCCAGCTTCCAGCAGCAGCGTTGCCATGTCGTGGGCAAACTCTGGCGTGTAGCCCTGCACTTGAATATTGAGTACACCGGCATACTCATCCAGGTCTACCTTTACGCGGCGCAGATAGTATTTGTGCAGATCTTCAATGGGTGCATCAGCATCGCGAAGCTTGGCAAAGAAATCGCCGTGCTCACTGTAGTGCTGGCGAATACCTAGCTGCTTATCAAGTAACCGCAGCATATCGACTGAGAGCAAATGTTCACGCAGTAGTAGAAGATCAGCTGAGCTACCGCCACCGCCTCCCATTAACGAGGCAAAACTAAATTCTGGTGTAGCTACTTGAGGGCTTTCCAACACCACTGTGGCACGAGAAACGTAACGCTCTTCTGCCCAAACAGACCAGTAAAAAGAGACGACCAGAATAGCGGCAATGGCAATAGCCCAGTGCGGCGACGTTTTAACAAAACGACCTAATGAAGCTTGCATGAATTATTTCGCCTTTAACCGATCAACAAAGCGCAGGTGCATCAGCAGCCCTACTGAAATTAGTGTGAGAGTGAATAACCAGAAATAGAGCATGCTGGTGCCGTGAACGACCTGATAGGTTTCAAAAAAACCTAGCCGAAGTGTTTCCAACCCATGGGGAATGGGGTTGAGCATCAGGTATTCAAGCAGCCAATGAGGCAACCTATTTAACGGAACAATTACCCCAGATAAAATCATCAGGGGCAAAGATAACATACGGATTACCTTACCAACCTCTGGCACTAGTGTTGCCGCTACAGAGGTCACCAGCCCCAGGCCTAGCCCGAGGCACCATAAAGATAACCACGCGGCCATTACACGTACGGCGTTATCTGGGTACATATCTAACCCCAGCATCAGCCCGCCACCAATAAAGATCAGGAAAACCAGGCTGCGCAACGCACCCTCTAGAAAGTTGCGCACCAGCACTGGGTCCACAGGCTGTACTTGGCGATAGGCGAAAAGCGCACTGTTGCCTTCAATAGCCCCCATACCACGCAGCATTCCCTCACGAACCAGCATAAACCCCATCAAGCCGGCAATAAGCCAGGGGATAAATTCAGCATTCACGACTAACCTGCCGCCGCGAATAAAGCTGCGTATGGAAACCATAATGCCCACAAAGGCGACAGGTTCGAAAATCATCCAGAACCAGCCCATACGGTCAGCCATGGTGCGCGAAAGCGCTTCCCGCATGAACATGGCGTACCATACGCTACGCGTTACCTGCCAAGGCGTGCGGGCGCCTTTTGGCGCCCCTTTTACATTAGCCATAGCACTACTTTTAAATTGATGAAGAGTGGATGCATGGAGGTGTCAGGTAGAGGGGCATTCACCCCTCATCTGTTACAAATCCAATGCGACTCGGGTGGTAACGGCAATGTGGAACAGAAGCTGGGCAAGTGTGGATGCTAACTGTAGGTTGTGAGTTGGTGCTCTGGGCATGATGAGGATCTCATCCCCTGGGCGCAGCGGCGAGTTGCGAGCATGCTCAACAGCACCGTTTTGGCGAACCAGCAGGATGTGGTCTTTATCCGCACGCTCGGTAAAGCCACCGGCACTTTCTACATAATCGATCACGCTCATCCCTGGGCGATAAACGGCCGCTTGGGGAACGAGAATTTCGCCGCTAATGAGTATGGAGTCGCTAATTTCAGGAATGGTGATGATATCGCCATCCTGCAAGCGAATATCAGAAATACCATCGCTTGAAGCAACAACTAGTCGGCCGCTTGGCTCTAGCTCACGGGCACGTTCGATAAAGCGCTCAATCAGCTCAGCTTCTTGAAGGCGGATTTGCGCTTCTTGATCAGTACGCGATGAGGCACCCAGGTAGGTAGTCTCCAAGCGGCGCAGGCTATCTTGAAGTGACTGCGCTTGCTGCTGGCGAACACTTTCACGCTGGAGGGAGATGCTTTCAACGGCGGTCATGTTTTCTGGCACAGCGATGGCGTCCAGCAATTCACTTAACCGTGCGTCGCGAGGTAGTGCAAAACGTGATGGGCCGTAGTAGCTGCCTTCCAGTTCAACCACGATGGTTTCGCTGCGCTGGTCAGCGCTGAACAGTACTTCATCACCACTGCGAATGGTTTGGCCATAAAACATATCGATGGGGAAGTATTGTGCGATGGGGCCATCTGCACGATCGCCGCGTAGCAGCACGTGGGATACGCCACTCCGTAGACGGGCCAGAGCCACTATTTCAGCACCACTCAGCCGGCTGCCTACTAGCTCGTAACGGTGCTCCCGATGCACATCACCACCAACCGCAATTGCCGGGCCACGCTCTTCCACAACGATAGTGTCGCCGTCTTGGAACTGTGGACGAGCGATAGTGCCGTTAATCAGGAAGTCATAAAGATCAACGGTGGCTACAGTGCTGTCGTTGCGCACTACCCGTATTTGGCGATAACTACCTAGGTCTTGGTCGATGCCACCAGCTTGATCAAGAAAGTAAAGTAGTGAGTCGTTGGGCGTACCAGCATAGCGGCCTGGGTTTTCAACATAGCCCGTTACAAATACAGCAACTGGTTGAACGCCCTGGAGGTTGGTGTAGACCTCTACGTTATCAGGGTATACCGAGGTAATCGCTCGGCGGACGCTATTATCAACTTGCTGGCTATTTTGCCCTTGTACGTTCAACGGGCCAGAGCCAGGAATAAAAATATTACCTTGGGCATCTACCGGTAGTACTCGGTCGAACTCAAATGCCCCCCAGGCGCGTACGGTGACCTGATCGCCGGGCTTAACTCGGTAGTCTGCATTTAGGCCATCACCCATGGCGCCGCGGAAGCCACCGGTGAATAAGTTAGCCCCAAACGGTGGTAGCTCATCAAGACTTTGCGTCGGCAAGGAGACAGGTCCGTAAGTGCCACTACGCCAGTCGGCACGGGGAGTGTCATCTACTTCCTCTTGCTGCTGGCCGCTCTGCCCACTTCTTCCGCTCTGCTCAGGCAAAACAGTGTTAGCAAGGCTAAGTGACTGTGCTGAGGCAGCCCCCGCCACAAGTGTACCTAGCATTAACGTGACGGTAAGTACGCTATATTTTAACGACGCTTTTAGAGAAGCCGCTAAAGAAGCTTTTACAGGAACATCTACAGGAGCTTCTACAGGAACCTGGGATATCGGCAGCATCATCTTCATTAGGAGCGCCCCCTTACTACCTGAGTCACAAGACGCTGGTTTACCCAGCCGTTTGGCGTTTCACACACCAGCGCTGTACGCGTACTTCCTGTTGCTTCTATTACGCGTAGCTGCCGGCATTTTCGGCCACTAGCAGCCAGGTAGGCAGATTCAGCGACAATTTCGACATTATCGCCCCATGGGCTGCGCGCCATGGTATGAACGCCGCTGGCAGGCGCCTGTGATAGAAAGCGGTTGAGTGATTCGTCTCCCAGCAGCGTTGCAGCATCGTTAGTGAGCACGTACTGGGCAGTTTGTTGTGAGCTACCAGAGGGGTAGTTGGTGGCGCAGCCGCTAACTACGGCAACGCTTAACGCTGCCAACAGCATGCGAGCTGACCGCGATACGTAAGTAGGGGTATCTAACATTATGATTTCCATTAAAAAGGCACGCTACCGCCCAGGGATTATAACGGGCGCATTCCCTTGCCCTACGCTGTGCGGATGAAATTAGTTAACCTGTGCTATTAAAATACACACGCCATTGTAAGGTATTCGCTTGTTTGGCTCTACATTGACAAGCCTTATACAACAAATTAATGCTCTTTGACTGCTAACGAATGGCTGAAACAAACATGCCGATCTTTTGATCGGCATGTGCTTAACAACTTAATCTTTTTCTCATTACTGGAAGGTTAAGTTCTTTCTGATATTTTGGACTGATTAACAATAACTCCCCACAACACTACCAAAATAAAAGCGTACATCATCACCCCGCTATTATGGGTAAGAAACGCTTGGGAAAGGCCAAAGTCTATGTACGTAACAGGGAGTAAAACTCCCGCAGTTGCTACGCTTCTTGTTGCTAGGTTTTGCGCGTGCAGCTGGCGGGCAAAAAGGCGCATAGGAATAAAGTAAAGTGCTAATAAAGCACATAAACCAATAATTCCTCGCTTAGCAAAGGCATCTACAAACTCATTATGAGCATGACCATATTGAGCGGCTTCAGTATGGATAACACCCTCTTCGCCAAGTTGCCACATGGCAGACTTATAGCCGCTAGAGCCCCAGCCGGTAATGGGCTTTTCCTGAATCAGTAGTGCTGCACCACGCCACATCTCAAACCGGGCACCCACCGAAGTGCCACGATTTTCACCAGAAATGTATAACCCAATATCCTCCACTGCCTGATGGACTCGCCCTTGAACCCCTATTTGAGGCACAGCGTAAGCAATCAAGCCACCTAGTAGCACTATTCCCACAGCCAGCACTTTCAACTGGGTAGCCAAATGAGTACCGTAGGCACGGTAAAGCACCAATAACACAATGGGGAAGCCAACCCAGCCACCGCGACTGCCAGAGAAGAGTGAGCCAAGAATACCCGCCAACGCACCCAGCGAAAGCAAGCAGACCCAAGCCCGGCGATGAGGGTGCGCCACAGCCCACCCCAAGCCCGCCAGACATAGCACGCCCAGCAACATGCTTAGATTACCGAACTGAATAACGTGGGTATGTCCTTGGGCTCGATCAATACCGACAAACAGTTTTTGCCAAGCAGCCCAACTGCCAGCTAACAGTGCGCCTAACGCAAATCCGCTCCAGAGAAACTCAAGCCGCGGCGGAGCGCGCAACACCCATAGTAGCGCCGGTATCGCCAATAGGAAACGGCTGGGCTTGTCGAGCCCTCTGCTACCCTGGCCATCCCACCAGACTTCAGCAATCGCAATCAAGGCGTAGCAAAGCAGCGCAGCGACTACCCAACAGCTTTCTTTCGAAAGCGCAGACACCCTTCCGGTGACCAATGCCGCAAGCCCACCCAGCAATAACAGCACGGCACCCACCGAGTAACCACTGGGCACTACCAGTGAAAGAGCACCTAGCAGAAATACCGCCACACTGGTATATAGCTGCGGTATATTGCCGTGATTTTCCTCACTATGAGGATCAGAAACCAATTTCAAAGCGCACATCCTTTTAATGACGGGCTGGCACCCAGCGAGGAAGCGATACTAGCATAAACCGCTGCCGTTCCCAGCGGCCTCCTTCGCTACGAACTGCTGCCACCGCCAGGTATCGTGCATCATGTCCATCAGCGTTTTTTCCGCCCGCCATCCCAACTCACGCTGTGCCTTTTCGGCACTGGCCCAGAACGCGGCCAAGTCCCCTTCGCGCCGAGGAGCAAAGCGATAAGGCACGGTTACCCCTGTGGCTTCCATAAAGGTATCGACCATCTGTTTAACTGAGACGCCATTTCCCGCACCTAAATTGAAGCAGCTCACACCGGGCTGTTCCAAGGCTTGCAGTGCCATACGGTGCCCAACCGCAAGATCTACCACATGTAAGTAGTCACGCACGCAGGTGCCATCTTCAGTGGGGTAATCATTACCGTAGATCATCAGCTCAGGCAGCACTCCAGCAGCCACTTGGCCGAGATAGGGCATTAGATTGTTGGGAATACCCTGAGGAGACTCTCCGATATAGCCCGAAGGGTGCGCACCAATCGGGTTGAAGTAACGCAGAATAGTAATGGACCAGTGCGGATCACTGCTGCTTAGGTCTTCGAGCACCTTTTCAACCATGGCCTTGGAGGTGCCATACGGACTGGTGCATTGACCTCTTGTCATGGTTTCGACATACGGCGGTTCTGCTTCAACACCGTAGACGGTGGCCGATGAGCTGAAGATCAACTTCTTCACACCAGCCTGCTCCATGGCACGACACAGGGCGATGGCTCCAAAGACATTGGCATCATAGTACGCCAGGGGCTTGGCAACACTCTCGCCAACCGCCTTCAGGCCAGCACAGTGAATAACAGCACTAATCTGGTGGGTATTAAAAATAGTTGCCAGCAGCGCGCTATCGCGCACATCCCCTTGGTAAAAGAGTGGCTCAAGCTGGGTAATGCTTTCAATACGCGCCACAACAGAACGGTCGCTGTTAGAGAGATCGTCCAGAAGAACAACCTGATGCCCCGTCTGGAGCAACTCAACCGCTATATGTGAGCCGATATAGCCAGTGCCGCCTGTCAATAAAATCATAGCGTCACGACATCAGTAAGCATTTGCATGCTTAAAGCCCTTAAAGACCGTCATAAAAATAATTTTTAAATCCAACCAAACCGACCAGTTATCGATATACCAAAGATCGTATTCGACGCGCCGCTGCATTTTTTCCAGCGTATCTGTTTCTCCACGCAACCCATTCACTTGTGCCCAGCCGGTAATACCGGGCTTCACTTTATGCCTACGCATGTAGGACTCTACCAGCTCTTTGTAATATTCATTATGCGCCAGGGCATGGGGCCGAGGCCCTACAATTGACATGCGCCCCTGCAGCACATTGTAGAATTGTGGCAGCTCGTCTAGCGAAGTGCGCCGCAAAAAGGCGCCTATAGGGGTTAGGCGATTATCGTTTTTTGTCGCCTGAGTAACCGCTCCATCTTTTTCCTGATGCACCTTCATTGATCTGAATTTGTAGACTTTAAACACCTTCCCATTCGACCCCGTTCTATATTGCTTAAACAAAACCGGACCAGGAGATGTGAGCTTGATCAATACCGCAATCACCAGGCAGATAGGGGCAATCATTAGTGTTATCAGGCCACCCAGCACAATATCTTCGGCTCGCTTTACAAACCTGGCCATACCACTGATAGGCGAAACACTTAGGTCTATCGCTAAGTGCCCGGCCACTTCACTGGTACGGTGGTTAAGCAAGCGCATATCCTTGAACTCAGGGATAAGGCGTATCTCTTCAGTATGGTTACGCAGCACATAGAATAGGCTGTGAACCGTGTCGCCCATTTCCAGCGGCACACAGATCCAAACCTCAGCGGCACCGGAGTCGCTAATTCTGGCAGCAATTTTCTCCAACTGCTCTTGGCAAGGCACGCCATTCAGGCGCTCAACACCCGCAATAGAGTGCCCTTCCCAGGCAGCTGCCCGTATACCACGGGCGACGTGCAGTACATTCTTTGAGGGGCCCACCAGAAATACTGGCCGCCGGGCGCCACCACGAATGCGAATGCGGCGCAGGCCATACTGCACCAATGCTCTAGCACTCGCTGCGAGCAGAAAAGAGAGCAGCAGCGTCAGGCCAACCCACAGCCTGGAGTAACGTTCAGCAGCGTGAGCAAAATAGATGATCGAGGTAACAATAATACCGACCACCAGCCAGACCAGCATTAGTTTGGTCACGATGTAAAAGGTCGATGAAATCCGCCAACGCTTGTAGCTTCCTGTTGAGTTATTGATTACCACAACCAACAGCGACATACAGAACAGAGCCAGTGCATAGCGCTCGTGCAGGTGTATAGTGCCGAATCGAAGCAGGTAGGCCAGTACGCCACATAGCAGTACTACCAGCAAGTCGAATACCGGGAAAATAATTTTGGGCGGGTAGCGCTCTGAAAAAATCACTCCTCGCTTCTGAGCGGCTCTCGGCTTGCTCTCTGAGTGCATATCTCGTTCTCTATAGTCTAGTTATGAATGACTTGCATCTAGCTGTATATATCTTTTATCAATCGCTTCTTCCCTTGCTCTTGCCCAAGATAAAAGATCATTGAGAGCATAGCGAAGACGCTATTAAAGGCAGAAACAGATAGCGACGACGCAAGTAAAGCACCCAGCACACACAAGGTATCCATCCATGTATAGCCACTCTTTCTAAGAGCACACACGGTGAATGACATCAGGAACACAAGCCCAAGCACACCATGGTCGAAAATAACTCGTATGATGTAGGAATGCAGGATAACCGAGTAACAACTGCCATCTCCTGAAAAGCTGTACATGTCGCTCCAGAAGGAGAGCGCCTCACAGGTTTCTGGCGATAGGGGTGTCAACGGCTGCGTGCCAAGCATGACATTCCACCAACGCCACTCCTCTGTATCATCTAGAAAGTATAGGAGGAACCGCACCCTATCGATGGAGGCACCACGCTCCAGCAAAGAACGAATGCCTCCGCCCTCCGCCTCTAAGCCAGGAGGGGTATCTAACGCAGGCGGATCAGGCTCTGATAAAAGCTCTTCGAGCCCGTCACCTCCAATAGAGATATTCATTCGATCATTGGCGATGCCATATACCAACACGATTAACAGCGGAAACAACAATAGCCACTGTTTTATGAACCCCTTCCCCAACCTGAATACACTGAAAAAGTAGATGACTAGAAAACAAAGAAAGGCGCTTCGCGAACCTGACAAGAAGATAATGAGCATAACCGTGACAAATGAAACACCTTTCCATCGGATATCAGGCAGCACCAGATAAAACAGTAGTATCAGGAACAACAGCTCAAAATTATTTTCTGTAAAAATACCCGGCCGAGAGCTGACCCATGCATCTAGGCCAATCAGTCGTGAATAACTATACTTAATAAAGAAAAGAGCCAGCAGCAAGTAAAAAAACTTGGCCATGTGCTCTTTTTTGAATAGCGGCTCTCCGATGAAGGAGCATAAAAGCACTACATAGAAAAACGCCTTGTAGGCTTGCATGTAATCCAATATATGAGAACGACTGACGAAGTAGGCAATGCCAAACGTGATAGCTAGGTAAGCGCCCGCCACCAGTACAAATAACCAAGAAACCCGACTTTTGGGTGGACACACCATAACGGAGAGTAATAGCACTACTACCTCCAGCACAGGAACCGCTGGCAACACGTTGTAATCATAGGGCGAGAACACTCCAACAACTCCCAGCCCCAGAATAACAACCATCAGCAGCATTGCCACAAGCGACCGGCCCTTACTGAGATAGATCAAGTATGTGCCTTCATACGGATGACGACGTTGCATCCCTTACTCCCAAGAGCCTCGAACAACAAATTAAAATCCCTGGCATTTGTGTTGCACAGGCATTTATTTAAAGAGTTTTCTCAATACTTTCTCGACCACGCCCATTTTCCAGCCTTTCCCCCAGTGGTGGATCAGGTAGGTGTCACTTTCGATATAGCAGTGCATAAGCTGCTTGCGGTCATGGACCTTGGCGTATGGATTATAGGGATAAAAGAAGTGCCAAGGCTTCACCTCGATATCATTCCCATCCTTTTCTACACAGGCATTCGCTACCTCTGGTGCAATAAGAAAAGGCTTCTTCTGCTGGTGGCGCTCTTCGATCAACGCCATGGCGTTCTTGAAGAATGGGTGCCCAGGCACACCGCCAATGACAGCGGTATTCAAACGGTCTTTATCCTCGTAGCCGAGAAAGCACTTACAATCCAACAGAGGCTCTAGCGACTGAACAGCCTCCATATCGACATCCAGGTAAACCCCTCCTTGCTCGTGCAAGGCTGCCATGCGTACGTAGTCTGAAAGGAAGGCCCACCGTTTATTCTCCAAACAATACGCTATGAACGGATTGCTCTTATCGATGTTACTTTCGTTCCACTCAATGATCTCGAAATCAGGCATTTTCTGTTTCCATGTCGCTATACACTCCTTGTAGAGCGTCGACATGGGATTACCGCCAAACCAGCAAAAATGTAATTTTTTAGGAATCATAATTCACTCTATCTTATTTCCGTATTTGATCAGGTTATGGGGGTAATCTTTCAGATAGCGCTTTAGTAGGCGTTTAGGCTCCTTTAGCATGCGGTATAACCAGCGTAGGTTCAGCTTATCCACCCAAGCTGGGTAGTAGAGCTGACCTTTAGCATGAACGAACTGGTCAAGGTAGCCCCCACAGGTAAAGCCCGTGCCTTTCCACCCCGCTTCCCGAAGATCAAGTAGCATACGCTCTTGCTTACCCGCCCCCATGCCAACGACCAGGATATCGGAATGCGCAGCACTCTCAAGACACTGCTGATACTCTTCGGGACTAGCGAAATAGCCGGACCTCACGAAGGCAATAGATAAGCCAGGATACTTTTCTTTAAGTAGCTGCGCTGCTTGGCAAATATTTTCTGCTGTACCCCCTACCAGCGAAACAGTACGGCCGTGTTCTACTGCATGCTTAAAAACGATGGGAGCGATAGACGTATCATCAAAACTAGTACGTACAATCTTCTTGCTTTTGAACAGACGGGCATAGGCGACAACAGCAATACCGTCAGCATAGAATCTTATACGTTTACACTCTTGCTCATTAAACGTTTGCGCCACTACTCCTAATGAAAAGGGGTTAATAAAGCTATAATCCACCCCCTCTTCAAGTTGAAACTCGCTTTCAAGTTTAATCATCAAAACTCACCATCATTTAATTCAGGCACGACTTCGTGGCGATACGACATGTCGCCAGTCGGTCATTAGAAAACCGAACTTCTTTTTTACTACATAGACAGCAGCAACGTTTTGTAGCAACAAGCATATTAGCAGCGCGTAAGCAGCACCTTCGGCACTGTAGCGAGGAATCAGTAGCAGCGATGCAATACCACCCACCACTACGGACCATATGAGTATATTTCGAGCGGCCTGCTGCTGGTCTACCATCAAAAGTAGCAGTATGACGGAGCCTGTCATCACATTAATCAACTGACCTACCACCAGAATTCTCAGAACGCTGGTTGCGCCACTATAGTCAGCATCAAACAGCATTAGTATGGACTCGGGCCATATAACAAAAAAGATGGCTGGGATCAGCGAAAAACAGGTCATCTGAAAAGCGCTTTTTTGGGCAAGACTTCTCAAGCCATCACTGTTACCTTCGTGGTGCAGCCTTGAAAAACGCGGCCCCAGGATACTGTCATAAACTGTCAGTATGAAGCCAATGATCATGGCTAGGCGCAGCCCTAGGCTGAATATGGCGACATCACTTTCGTTGTGAAAAAAACCCAACACGATGCCTACGCCCCACTGAGTGTAATAGAAAATAATTCCCACTAGTAAGAAGTCGGGCAAGCTACGATAAAACCCTTTTGTGAAGCTGACGCCTTCTTTATTTACCAGTTGGCTGTTACGGTAAAATAGAAAGACGATAAATAAAGCAATAGCAAGATAGCCCAGCAAGATACAGGCTAGCGAAGCCATTAATGCCAGTGCACTGAGCGTTATTCCCAGAAAAGCGCAAATCACCACGACGCCGCTTAGAACAATGGAAATACAGCCGATCTCGAACAGGCAGGAAATATTTGCCTTACCCCAGCCTTTCATCAGGAAATTGCAGAGATAAATGACGCTGTACAAAGGTGAGAGTAATGCAGTGACTCTCAACGTTTCAACGGCATTGTCAGTAGCGGAAAGCAACACAGCCGACAGCGCTGGAGCGGCAAACCAAAGCACCCCCCCCAAAAGACAGCCAACCACAATATTGACGAGCATTACGTGCTTATAAATCCACGCAACTTCGCGCCTGTTATTGTTTGACGTAGCAATACCCATGTACTTCAAGGTTGCCCTGTCGGTACCCAGGCTAGCAAATACCTGCACGCCAATCATGATAGACAGGCACAGCATAAATGCCCCAAATGCCTGCACGCTGACAAACGTGGCCAGAACATAAGAGAGCAAAAAGGTACCGCCTGCTGCCAAACCTCTGGCACCAAAAGTGGTCAGAAGCTGACTCTTCAACAGTTTATTAATCATCCATGAATCTCAAAGCAGTCAATTTATTGACTTGTGGGGGCGCAGAGCCACTGCATGAGAATAGCGAGCCTGCCTATTCCCCTCCCCATCCAATCACACAAACCCGGTCTTATACATCTATTCTTATAAAGTCACTTTTATAAACCAGCTTTTATAAACCAGCTTTTATAAACCCGCTCCTACAAGCTTACCTTGTAAAACAGCTTTACAAAAACAGTCTGACAAAAACAGCGCCCGAATAGTACGCATCTAAGTTGTGTCGGGCATGAAGAAAAAAACCGACCCCAATGAGGTCGGTTTCTTTTCTGCTTTTTGGCAGTGTTACAACTTAAAGCAAGGCGTTTTGGCCAGGCTTAGAAGTGGTAACGAGCGCCAGTCAGCCAGTATACGTTGTCAGTCAGGTCGCCCAGAGTGACGTCACGGTCAACGCGAGGTGCGTCGCCGTCGGCAACTTCAGCAAACACGTCAAAGTTGCTGGAAACTTTGTAGTATGCACCAGCAGACCATGCATTGCTGTTGTCTACGTTACCATCACGATCGATGTGGTAGTAATCAACGTTGAATGCCCAAGGACCGGTAGTGTAAGTACCACCCAGACCCCAAGTGTCGTAGCCGCCGCCGCGAGTATCGCTGTTTTTACGACCTTCGTAGCCCAGACGAGCAGAGAACTGGTCGTTGATCGCGTAAGAACCGATCAGGCCGCCCATCAGCTTGCCGTTACCGCCGCCACGCACTACGTCGTCAACAAAACCCAGACCTACAGTGATCGGGCCTTGCTCGTAACGAACACCACCTTGCGCTGCAACTACGTTACCTTCATCACGAACCGGCTCAAGTTCGCCACGCTCGCTGTAGTGCTTGAGCTGCAAGAATGCAGTGAAGCCTTCGATTTCAGGAGTGTAGTAACCGATAGAGTCGCCGCGAGACTGCTTCGGATGACCAGCGAACTCTAGGCCCTTGTCGATGTAAACATCGAACGGCTTAGATACGAAGGTGTTGTAGAAGCTGTCGAAGTTACCGCCTTGAACAGTACCGTACTGCTTGCTTTGCAGACCGATGTAGCTCTGACGAGTCTCACGGAAAGCTTCGCCAGTGCGACGCTCGTCAGCACGGAAACGCCACTCGAGGTGACCGAAAGCAGTCAGGTCAGCGTTAACTTCCTGGCTCATGCGCAGACCAAGACGAGAGAAAACGTCTACGAATTCAGCGCTGTTGTCAATTTCTTGACCTTCATCGTTGAAATCGGGGCCACCACCGGCGATACCCATAGCGATACGGCCGTAAACGTCAAGCTTGGTACCGTCCTGGTCATATACAGTTGCTGCTTGAGCGGCAGCAGAGGCACCCAGGGCGCCAATGATAGCAGTCGCTAAAAGTGTCTTTTTCATGGTATAGGTTCCTTAACTAGCTTACTGTTTCGATCGTTGCTACAGGTTTTAAATAAACCTGCAGGTGGCTCGCGGGTCGCGCTCTTTTTCGCATCCTCCGGTTTTTCCCGGGGTATGTGGCACAACCTCGGCTAAGCCTTGTTATATTCCAATGCTCGCAGGTCAAACTTTATACTGGGATTCCTATGAACGCAATAGAAAAAAACAGTGTTTTTTTACGAATTGCGCTTTTTTGCGGAACCCAAGCGGGTTTAGTAGGTCTCAGTGCGCTTTAAATTTTTGCTGAAGACCCTTCAATTTCTCTTCTAAGCTATTTCCCAAACCATTTCCCAAACCATGAGATTTTGCTTGGCCACTCTTTTCTGTATGGCTCGTTTTCACTTCTGCGCGCACTTCTGTATTTACTGCTTCTACTTCTGCATGGTTCTTGCTTGAATTGCGATTGCTTTCACCCTGAACACCCTCCCCCCGAAAAGAGGAGCTAGCAGCAGACTTTATTTTAGCAGCGTTCCTCTGAGTTGCCACAGAGTTTGTTGCCACAGAGTTTTGTGTCGCGTTAGACGCTTCAGTGACTGGCCGCTCTTTTCGCCGCTCTCGGGCATGCAGTGCAGCCTCTTTATCGACTTTTCCTGCTGGGTTACCGTCCAGGTCAACACGCTCAGCCCCTTCACGCATCGATTTTACATAGCGGGGTAGGTTCACGTAATTAGCCAACGCTCGACGAATCAGCTTGCCAGACCATGGCTCGCTCTGAGCGAGGTCATGATGTATGCCAACTTTGAGCGGTTTGGTATGCCCTTTAAAGAAGGCCTTCGGGTAGCGTTGATACCACTGTTTCAGTAACGCCTGAGGCGACGGAGCCTGGGATACAGGGACCTGGGATGCCTGTGTTTGAGGTGCTTCGGTTTGAGGTACGACAGTCTGAGGTGCTGCTGTTTGAACTACAGCAGCCTCGGGCTCGGCTTGGCAAGACTCCTGATGGGACTCTTCAGGCGCTACGACACCATCTCCATCATGACCATCCTTCTCATAACCATCTCCCTCATGGCCTGGGCTATGCTCATCCCCTTGGCTATGAAAGGAGGCAGCATGACGCTGCGTACTCTCGTCGCTTTTATCACTAGCAGCGCGCTGCTGAGCAGCCAACTGCTGCTTAAGCTGAGCATTTTCTTCTCGCAGTGCGTCTAGCTCGGCTTTTGTTCGCTCAAGCCGTGCCTCTAGTGACTCTAATAAGTGCAGTACGCTGGCGGTCATGATCCCCTCCTTTGACCTAATCAGTCGTTAAGCGCTCGTATACGACGAAGTCATACCGGGGCTGCCCCTCCGCTGGCTTACCCGCTACTCGCTGCACTTCACGCCAATCATCTAAGGAAAACTCCGGGAAAGCAGCGTCGCCATCAACGTCAATATCCACTTCTGTAATATAAAGCCGCTGTGCGAAAGGAAGCGCTTGACGATAAATTTCACCGCCTCCCATCACCATAATTTCTTCAGCCGCTTCGATGGTAGCCTGCTGATCAGCCAGCTCCAGCGCGGCGGAGAGATCGTGGCATACCCGCGTGCCTGCTGCTTGGAAGCTTGTATCACGCGTTACCACAATATTAAGCCGATTAGGTAGCGGCTTGCCAATAGAAGCGTAAGTTTTACGCCCCATCACCAACGGCTTAGCCTGCGTCATACGCTTAAAGAATTTTAAATCTTCAGGCAAGTACCAGGGCAATTTTCCGTCTACCCCTATAATTCGGTTTTTTGCCATCGCGACTATCATGGCTACCGGCACTAATGACTCAAATGTATTTTCTGAGGGGGTCATACGGCCACTTCTGCTTTGATATGGGGATGCGATTCGTATCCTGTGATTTGGATATCGTCAAAAGTAAAATCAAATAAGCTTGCAACACTAGTGTTAAGCGTAAGCGCAGGCGGTGACATGGGAGTACGTGCTAGCTGCTCTTGGGCTTGCTCTATATGGTTGCTATATAAGTGGGCATCACCAAGCGTGTGAATAAACTCGCCTGGCTTTAACCCCGTTACCTGGGCAACCATACACAACAGCAGCGCATAGCTGGCAATATTGAACGGTACACCTAAGAAAATATCTGCACTACGCTGGTAAAGCTGACAGGAAAGGCGGCCATTTGCCACATAAAATTGGAATAAGCAGTGGCACGGCGGGAGCTTCATTTCATCTACTTGGCCTGGGTTCCAGGCAGAAACAATCAGGCGACGTGACTGAGGAGCTGTACGAATCTGCTCTAGCACATTGGTAATTTGGTCTACGCTGCCACCTTTGGGGCTAGGCCAACTGCGCCACTGGTAGCCGTATACCGGTCCTAAGTCGCCCTTTTCATCCGCCCACTCATCCCAAATTCTTACGCCGTTTTCTTTGAGATAACCAATATTGGTATCGCCTTTTAAAAACCACAAAAGCTCATGAATGATAGAGCGTAAATGCAGCTTTTTCGTGGTCAACAGCGGAAAGCCTCGCGAGAGATCGAAACGCATTTGGTGGCCAAATACCGAGCGCGTACCGACTCCGGTGCGATCATTACGGTCAACGCCGTGCTCCAAAACAGTGCGCATCAGATCAAGGTAGGGTTGTTCAAGCGCAGCAGTAGCTGGCGGCGTATCCTTCGTTGGCGCGGGCGTTGTAGCAGTCACAGAAGTTCCAGAGTTACAGGCAATTTGGAAATGTATTCTAGGCCGCTATAAAGCAACGGTCTAGCCCACCCACACAGGCAGAAACGATACGAGGCACATATCGAGCCCTCTCGTAGCGCGTGGTAACGAATCTCGTGAGGAACGAACGTATGAGACACCCGCGGGCGGTGGCACCTACTGCCCGATTGGGCGCCCAGGGTTATTCACCACCCCCGACACCGCGGCCTGGTCGCGGGTGCGCCGTAGGCTTACCCGCGCTACAGCTCTCTTAAGCCCAAGCTATTGCATACTGTAGCGCGGGTAACGAATCTCGTGAGGAACGAACGTATGAGGCACCCGCGGGCAGTGGCACCTACGGCCCAATTGAGCACCCAGGGTTATCCGCCAACTCCTGCACCGCGCCCTGGTCGCGGGTGCGCCGTAGGCTTACCCGCGCTACACCCCCTTAAGCTCAAGCTCTTACACACTGTAGCGCGGGTAATGAATCTCGTGAGGAACGAACGTATGAGGCACCCGCGGGCGGTGGCACTTACGGCCCGATTGGGCGCCCAGGGTTATGTACCAACTCCAACACCGCGGCCTGGTCGCGGGTGCGCCGTAGGCTTACCCGCGCTACAGCCCTTAAGCTCAAGCTCTTGCATACTGTAGCGCGGGTAACGAATCTCGTGAGGAACGAACGTATGAGGCACCCGCGGGCGGTGGCACTTACGGCCCGATTGGGCGCCCAGGGTTATCCACCAACTCCTGCACCGCGGCCTGGTCGCGGGTGCGCCGTAGGCTTACCCGCGCTACAACCCCCTTAAGCCCAAGCTATTGCATACTGTAGCGCGGGTAACGAATCTCGTGAGGAACGAACGATATGAGGCACCCGCGGGCGGTGGCACTTACTGCACGATTGGGCGCCCAGGGTTATTCACAAACTCCAGCACCGCGGCCTGGTCGCGGGTGCGCCGTAGGCTTACCCGCGCTACAAACCAAGCCCATTGCGTACTGTAGCGCGGGTAACGAATCTCGTGAGGGACGAACGATATGAGGCACCCGCGGGCGGTGGTACCTAATGCCCGATTGAGCGCCCAGGATTATGTACCAATTCCAGCACCGCGGCCTGGTCGCGGGTGCGCCGTAGGCTTACCCGCGCTACAAACCAAGCCCATTGCGTACTGTAGCGCGGGTAACGAATCTCGTGAGGGACGAACGATATGAGGCGCCCGTGGGCGGTTGCACCTACTGCCCGATTGGGCGCCCAGGGTTATGTACCAACTCCAGCACCGCGGCCTAGTCGCGGGTGCGCCGTAGGCTTACCCACGCTACAAACCAAGCCCATTGCATACTGTAGCGCGGGTAACGAATCTCGTGAGGAACGAACGATATGAGGCACCCGCGAGCGGTGGCACCTACGGCCCGATTGGGCGCCCAGGGTTATTCACCAACTCCAGCACCGTGGCCTGGTCGCGGGTGCGCCGTAGGCTTACCCGCGCTACAACTCCCTTAAGCTCAAGCCCTTACACACTGTAGCGCGGGTAACGAATCTCGTGAGGAACGAACGATATGAGGCACCCGCGAGCGGTGGCACCTACTGCCCGATTGGGCGCCCAGGGTTATGTACCAACTCCAGCACTGCGCCCTGGTCGCGGGTGCGCCGTAGGCTTACCCGCGCTACAAGCCCAGCCCATTGCGTACTGTAGCGCGGGTAACGAATCTCGTGAGGAACGAACGTATGAGGCACCCGCGGGCGGTGGCACCTACGGCCCGATTGGGTACCCAGGGTTATTCACCAACTCCAGCACCGCGGCCTGGTCGCGGGTGCGCCGTAGGCTTACCCGCGCTACAAGCCCAGCCCATTGCGTACTGTAGCGCGGGTAACGAATCTCGTGAGGAACGAACGTATGAGGCACCCGCGGGCGGTGGCACCTACGGCCCGATTGGGTACCCAGGGTTATTCACCAACTCCAGCACCGCGGCCTGGTCGCGGGTGCGCCGTAGGCTTACCCGCGCTACAAGCCCAGCCCATTGCGTACTGTAGCGCGGGTAACGAATCTCGTGAGGGACGAACGATATGAGGCACCCGCGGGCGGTGGCACCTACGCGCCACCGATCAGCATATTAAACTTTGGCGTCGATAGGCTTATTCCGCGACCACGCTATTAACACTAGCCCAAAGAAAATCATTGGTAGCGTCAGCAGCATGCCCATGGTGAACCAATCAAAAGCAATAAAGCCGATATGAGCATCAGGCAGGCGTACAAACTCCACCATAAAGCGGAACACACCGTAGCCAATCAGGAATAACCCTGACACTAGACCACGCTTGCGGGGCTTGGCTGACACCCACCACAGGATTACAAACAGCACTAAGCCTTCCAGCACCGCTTCATATAACGCGGAGGGGTGACGCGGCTCCGGTCCCAAACCAGGAAATGGCATTCCCCAAGGCAATGATGTAACCCGCCCAGGCAATTCGTGATTGATAAAGTTACCAATGCGCCCTGCCCCCAAACCAATTGGCACCAGAGGTGCAATAAAGTCGGTGAGGGTAAAAAACGCCAGCTGTTTGCGACGAGCGAAGAGCCATGCGGCAAGCAGGACACCTAGCAGCCCTCCGTGAAAGCTCATCCCGCCATCCCACACGCGGAAGATCCACAGCGGGTCTGCTGACCACTGCCCCAAACCATAAAACAGCGCATAACCAAGGCGGCCACCGGCGACCACGCCTACGGCGCAGTAGAACATCAAGTCGCTAATATCATCTTTGGTTAGCCCTATGCGCGATGCCCGCTTACATCCGAGCCACCATGCAGCTACAAAGCCAACCACATACATTAGGCCATACCAATGCACTTGTAGCGGGCCGAGTGAAATCGCAACTGGGTCTATCGTTGGGTAGTTGATCATTAAAAATCTCTAAGCGAAAAGAAGTAAGGCAGCCAATGAGAAAGCAGACGTTGCTTCATGAAAGTGGTTCAGAAATAAGTGTGTTACAAACCCTTATGCAAAGATAAAACGCAGGCCAACCACGCTCAAAAGCCCTGCAAAGGAGAAGCGTAACACTTGGCTAGGCAATACATGGGCAAGCCTTACCCCTAGCCGAGCAAAGGGTACGCTAGTTAGCACGATACCTAGAAATGCAGGCCACATGACAAAACCGGTGGCCCACGGCGGTAGCAGCGGATGCCCCCAACCAACAATGATAAACGTAAGGGCCCCCACAACAGCGATTGGCAAACCACAGGCAGCCGAAGTTCCTACGGCCTGGGTCATGGAAGCGCCACAACGCGATAGCCATGGAACGGTCATCGCTCCACCACCAATGCCAAAAAGCGCGGAAACTGCACCGACAACAGCGCCTGCAACCACCATTGCAGTCCGACCCGGCTGTACCGTCCCTGGCTTGGGGTTAAGACCCAACACCATCTTGGCCGCCAGTAGCAGCACAAAGATGCCGAATAGTGTACCCAGCACCGTGCCGGATAAGTTACCAGCAATAAACACGCCGCCGATCGCCCCCAACATCAACCCTGGTAGTAACGCCATAAACCATGGGCGATATACACTTCCTCTACGAAAATGACCAAGCGCTGAAGATGCCCCTGTCACCACAATAGTGGCCAACGAAGTGCCTACCGCCAAGTGCATCGTAATTTCAGGGGCGACGTTTTGGATACCGAAGGCGAACACCAGTACTGGCACAATAATAAGGCCACCGCCTACACCAAATAGACCAGCCATTGTGCCCGCCACTGCACCTAACGCTAAATAACCCGCAATAATCGCTATTGCTGTCATATTGCTATTACTGTCATGAAGAAGAAGTCTCGTTATTAGCGGTAGGCACCCACTTGGTAATCATGCCCACTAGTGTTTCAGGTTGGTAGGGTTTTGCTAGCACATCGTCTATCCCAGAGGATTCACAGATGCCACGACCAGCATTATCAACATTTGCCGTAAGAGCGACCAGCACACTACGAGGGCTATTGTTTGCACGCTCATGGTTACGCCAACGCCGAGCGGTTTCAAAGCCATCTAAGGTTGGCATAAAAATATCCAAAAATACCAAATCATAAAATGTGGTTTGTTGTCGCTCCAGCGCTTGCTCGCCACTACTTACCCCGTCAACGTAAAACCCCTGGGTCTCTAACATTTGGCGTGCCAACATCAAATTAACCGGGCCATCATCAACTACTAGTACTTTCAATTGCCGCTTAACGTTTGGTGGCGATATTTCACCACCATCTACTTTACCAAAGCTTTCTTGGCCTTCTTGACTTTCTTGGGCAAAGCTAGCCAGCAGGGCACGGATGTCGGCCAGCCGATTTTGCATATGGCTAATATTTTGCTGGCACTCTTCGCAACTACCCTTCTGCACTAAATCATTCAGGTAGGCAAACAGACTATCGGCTTCACGCTGAAGAAGCGTTAGATAGTCTGACTTTAAGCGCGATTCTTCTCTTGCCCGGTCACGCCCTGCCATCAGGTGTTTTAGCTGTTGCTGTTGATGATGCAAGTCGTCCAACAGCGTTTTCTCATGCTTGGTCTGCTCAGCGACTACAGGGGCTGTAGACACCCTTCCTCTGAAGCGTACTAACTCCGCAAGCCGCTGGTTGACACCAGATAAGCGATGCAGAGGCATCTGGAGCGCCTGTATTGAAGGCTGTTCTGGCTGTTCATTATGTGCTGCTTGCGACACGACGCTGTAGAGCGCCTCAGCATTGCACTCAAGCTCTGCTAGCCCTTCCATAAGCAGCGCGTCCTTATGCTTAGCCCGTGTCTTTAACAGCATCAGAAAGGCACCAACATTCATACAGCTGCCCAATAGTAATGCCAAGGTAAGCCAAAGCGTCGCGCTCCAGGAAACCTGATTTGGTGACATACCCCAGATAAATAACCCAACCAGCACACACAGCATAACCAGAGCGGCTTGAGCAAGCAGCAAAGGCCATAGTATTGGCCAGACAACGGCATTCCAAAAGTGCTCTCGCGCGTAGGGTTGCATAGTTTGGGTCCTGGGTTCCGGGCAAGCATCTGTGGTCAAACACCCTAAAGTAACGTTAGTGTACGTCTACACTGCAACGCTGTCATGCCACCCTTTCAGAGGGTAGTATCTTCCTTGCCTGAACTTAGGGGTTAAAAGAATTCGCGATGTGTCTGATCACCTTTGCCTGGAACCCAGGCAGCGCTCAACCTCTCCGCTTAGCGGCTAACCGTGATGAGTTTCACGCACGCCCGACTGCTCCTCTCATGGCCTGGCATGAACCTACAGGGCTGATAGGTGGACGGGACTTAGAAGCAGGGGGCACTTGGTTAGCGGCCAACCAGAAGGGGCAGGTAGCAGCGTTAACCAATGTGCGCGACCCTCGGCTTGCTACTCCAGTAAACGCACCCAGTCGAGGTGAGCTAGTTGCTAGTGCTCTACAGAGTGACGATATTGAAGCTTGGCTAATGACATTAGCCAAGACAGAAGCTGAACGCTACGCTGGTTTTAACTTGTTGGTCGCGACTCAAGACCACTTATGGCACTTACACAGGGGATATAGTGGCGTTGCACTGACTGAAGTAGCAAAAGGCGTACACGGCCTTTCCAACGCAACACTCAACACTCCCTGGCCGAAATTAACCGCCGTAAAGCATGCCTTAGCCCATAGCAGCCCTGATAACTGGCGCAGCGCTACTCAAAATGCTCTGCATAATCCGTCACAGGCCGCCGACGCCCACCTACCCGATACAGGCGTGGGCCTGGCGCTTGAGCGCCAGCTCTCCGCAGCTTTTATTATCGGCGAACAGTATGGAACCCGCGCTACCAGTTGGCTAACACTTAACCAACAGGGGGATGTGGAGATAACCGAACAGCGCTTTGGGCCGCTCGGTCGTTTTGAGGGAGAAACCATGCTCTCAACAACATTCTCTACAATGCTTTCAACGACGCTTTCAAAATCAGGTAACGTTTAAACGCAGGCCCTCATGACTTGCCCCTATAACCTTCTCTTATGGCTTTCTCTTATGACCCTCTCTTATGGTTAGTCTCTTGGTGGCAGCAGGTGCGAGAGCTGCCACTCATCCATGCGTGCATTTAAGTGCGTATGCACTTGGGAGGGGGTATCCAGCTGCATAATCTCCTGGAGCAGTGCCTGTGCATCCGTGAAGCTTACCCGACGAATTGCCGCCCGCACTTTGGGCAAGCTGGGGGCATTCATGGAAAGACTGGTGAACCCCATGGCCATTAATAGCAGCGCGCCAGCAGGATCCCCGGCCAGCTCTCCACACAACGAAACCGGCTTATTGAGCCGCTTGGCATCCTGGGATAGCTCTTGCAAGGCGCCAAGCAACGCTGGGTGCAGCGCATCATAAAGGCTAGAGACACGCGGGTTGTTGCGATCTACCGCCAACAGGTATTGGGTTAAATCGTTGCTACCTACCGAAAAGAAATCAACCCGCTTGGCCAGTGCATCCATCTGGTAAATCGTTGCAGGCACTTCAATCATTACGCCTACTTGGGGCCTTCTGACGACAATACCCTCCTCGCCCAGCTCCACAATTGCGCGGTCCAACAGCCGAAGCGCCTCGTCTACCTCATCCACATTGGTAATCATCGGGAAGAGCACGTGGAGGTTATTTAGGGCGTGGGAGGCTTTAAGCATGGCACGCAGTTGCACCATCAATACTTCGGGGTGATCAAGAGTCACCCGCATGCCGCGCCAGCCCAAGAAGGGGTTGGCTTCTTCAATGGGGAAATACGGTAAGTCTTTATCGCCACCAATATCCAGGGTGCGCATAACCACCGGCAGCGGCGCAAAGCCTTCAAGCTGTTCGCGGTACATGCGCATTTGCTCTTTTTCGCCCGGGAAGCGCTCTGTAATCATAAACGGCACTTCAGTACGATAAAGCCCTACACCACCAATACGGCTTTTAAGCAGCGCGCTGGCATCTACCGCTAAGCCAGTGTTCACCATTAGCGGCATGGCGTGACCATCCGGTGTTTCACTGGGCAGGTCTTGCTCATGCTCCAGCACTTCGCTGAGGGCTTCTTCCTCGGCGATTAAACTGGCGTAGCGGGCTTTTAACTCGGCAGCTGGGCGCACAAACAGGCGGCCCCGGTGGCCATCCAGCACCACGGGAGCGCCATTTAAGCGAGGCAGTGGTAAGTCTACCATTCCAAGCACGGTGGGTATGCCCATGGCTCGGGCAACAATCGCCACATGGGAGGTGCTCGAACCACGTACCGATACTAAGCCTTTGAGCTTATCTCTCGGCACTTCACCCAGCATCGCCACACTGATTTCGTCACCGACTAAAATGGCGTTATCGGGATAGGTCTCTGGTGTTGAGGGAGTGTCTTCCTGCAAATGCGCCAATACACGGCGACCAAGATCGCGAATATCCGCCGCTCGCTCACGCAGGTAGTCATCGTCAACCCGCTCTAAGTACTGCACGTGGCGGCGTACTACATCGGCCAGCGCCCCTGGCGCCCACTGACCTTCGCGGATACGTTTTTCCACCTCTTCCGAGAGTGCCGCTTCGCCAAGCATTTGTTGATAAACATCAAAGAGCGCGAGTTCCTGAGCAGAAATACGGCTCGCCAAGCGTTCGGCTGCTGCGCGAATTTCGCTACGCGTTTTGCCGATGGCTTCTTTCAGGCGCTCAATCTCATACTCCTGATCGCTAGGTATTAGGTCTGGCACGCTATTGAGGTCAGCGGGCGGAGAAATCACCACCGCCTCACCCATCGCCATACCGGGAGATGCTGCTACACCTTTAAACATCGCCTGACCACCCGGTAACGCAGGACGGGTCAGGTTGCCGGTGGCAAGCGCGTGAGCCAGCACGCCCGCCAACTGGGCTGCCATGGTAACCAGGAAAGCTTCATCTTCATCGTCGTACTGACGCTTTTCCGCCTGTTGTACAACCAAAACCCCCAGCATTAACCGCTGGTGGATAATCGGTACTCCCAAGAAACTTGAGTAACGCTCTTCGCCGGTGGCTTCAAAATAACGAAACTGCGGGTGGGCCTGAGCGTTTTCTAAATTGAGAGGCTCACTACGCTTGGCCACAAGCCCCACAAGCCCCTCCCCTAGCGGCAGAACTACCCGACCTACCGCCTGGGTACGCAAGCCGATGGTTTCCATTAGCACCAGCGACTCGAGCTCTTTGTCGTACAAATAGAAAGAGCACACGTCGGTCTGCATGGCTTTGCGTATACGACGTACCATGGTTGACAGCGCGGCGTCGAGGTTGCGCGCACCATTCACTTCCTGAATAACGCGGCGTAGCACCTCAAGCATGGGGGTTTTACTGTTCACTATTATTTGCCTCGCTGAGGGGTTCCCGGCTGGCTCTGCAACCCAACTGGGGCAGCAAAGCACGCATTATCCTTCGTTATCTTGTGCTAGACGCTGTACACGTGGAGAAAGCTCTCGCAGCGCGCGCCGATATACCTCTCTTTTAAACGGCACTACTTGCCCCAAAGGGTACCAGTAGCTTACCCAACGCCAGCCATCAAACTCTGGTTTGGGTGTGGCCGTCATGCAGATTCGGTTCTCTTGACAGCGAATCTTAAGTAAAAACCACTTTTGCTTCTGACCAATACAGACCGGTCGCGAGTGGGTACGAATCATGCGTCGTGGAAGACGGTAGCGCAGCCAGCCCCGGGTGCAGGCAACAATATCAACATCGTCGGCGGTTAGACCGATCTCTTCGTGAAGTTCACGAAAAAGCGCTTGTTGTGGAGTCTCACTTGCTTTAATGCCTCCCTGGGGGAATTGCCACGCATTTTGTCCTACACGACGCGCCCAAAGCAGCTGCCCCTGGCTATTGGCAATAATAATGCCAACATTGGGGCGAAAGCCGTCAGCGTCGATCACGGACATCACCTTCATAAATTTTCAGTTATGCCCATTTTTCCACAAGGGAGACAAGCGTATCAATACAATATAACGCTAAGTGGTTAAACCAGGGCGACTCTGCGATAATCCGCCGCTTTGTGTCTCGCTATCAACGACCAACACTAACATAAGGGGAGCGCCGTGAGTCTGGCCATTTTCGATTTGGATAATACGCTGCTATCCATCGACAGCGATCACGCCTGGGGGGAGTTTTTACTCGAACAGGGAGCCGTTGATCCTATTGCTTATCGCGAAGCCAACGAACGCTTTATGGCCGACTACAACGCGGGCACCTTGGATATGGCAGCGTTTCTGGAAGTGGCATTAAAGCCGCTGGCAGATAATACACCGGAACAGCTTACTGCCTGGCACCAGCAGTTTATGGCTAGCAAGATTGAGCCCAACATTTTACCTAAGGCAGAAGAGCTGCTGGCTCGTCACCGCACCAAAGGCGATACACTGCTGATTATTACCGCAACCAACCGCTTTATCACCGCACCAATTGCGGAGCGCTTGGGTGTAGACGATTTAATTGCCGTTGAGCCTGAAATACTTGACGGCCGCTATACCGGACGCGTTTCAGGCGTACCTAGCTACCGTGAAGGAAAAGTCACCCGTTTAAAGCAGTGGCTTGAGAATCAGGAACTCACCATGGATGGCGCTTGGTTCTACAGCGACTCCCACAATGACCTGCCGCTGCTTGAGCAGGTAGAGCACCCGGTTGCCGTCGACCCCGACGACACTCTCCGCCAAATTTCCGAAGAACGTAATTGGCGGATTATGAGCTTACGAGATTGATATCGAGCTCTCCCGCGGGTGCGCCGTAGGCTTACCCGCGCTACAAATCCCCTAGATTCAAACCATTACATTACTGTAGCGCGGGTAACGAATCTCGTGAGGAACGAACGATATGAGGCACCCGCGAGCGGTGGCACCTACCGCCTGATTTAGCACACCAAGGCCATTCACCAACCCCAGCACCGCTTCGCGATGCTTTCGCGGGTGCGCCTTAGGCTTACCCGCGCTACAAATCCTCTAGATTCAAACTATTGCATACTGTAGCGCGGGTAACGAATCTCGTGAGGGGCGAGCGATATGAGGCACCCGCGAGCGGCGGCACCTACCGCATGATTTGGCGGTACAAAGTTTATTCACCACCCCTTGCACCGCTGCTTGGTCGCGGGTGCGCCGTAGGCTTACCCGCGCTACAAGTCCTTTAGACTCAAACCATTGCATCACTGTAGCGCGGGTAACGAATCTCGTGAGGAACGAACGATATGAGGCACCCGCGAGCGGTGGCACCTACCGCATGATTTAGCAAACAAAGGCATTCGCCAACCCTGGCACCGCTGCTTGGTCGCGGGTGCGCCGTAGGCTTACCCGCGCTACAAGCCCTTTAGGTTCAAACTATTGCAGACTGTAGCGCGGGTAACGAATCTCGTGAGGAACGAGCGGTATGAGGCACCCGCGAGCGGCGGCACCTACCGCATGATTTAGCACACCAAGGTTATTCACCAACCCTTGCACCGCTTCGCGATGCTTTCGCGGGTGCGCCGTAGGCTTACCCGCGCTACAAGCCCTTTAGGTTCAAACTAGTGCATCACTGTAGCGCGGGTAACGAATCTCGTGAGGGACGAACGATATGAGGCACCCGCGGGCGGTGGCACCTACCGCCTGATTTGGCCCACCAAGGCCATTCACCAACCCCAGCACCGCTTCGCGATGCTTTCGCGGGTGCGCCGTAGGCTTACCCGCGCTACAAGCCCTTTAGGTTCAAACTATTGCATCACTGTAGCGCGGGTAACGAATCTCGTGAGGGACGAACGATATGAGGCACCCGCGAGCGGCGGCACCTACCGCATGATTTAGCAAACAAAGGCATTCGCCAACCCTGGCACCGCTTCGCGATGCTTTCGCGGGTGCGCCTTAGGCTTACCCGCGCTACACGTGTGTGTCTGCAAGCTGTATTCGCGATTACGCCAACAAAAAACCCGCAAGCGTGGCTTGCGGGTTTTTGCATTTACTGAGCGTTACTAAAAGAACGCTAGCAGACGCGCTTAGCCGAGCAGGTGCTCAACTGCAGCGCGCTCTTCACGCAGTTCTTTCTCAGTAGCTTGCATTTTCTCTTTGCTGAACTCGTCCAGTTCGAAGCCTTGAACGATTTCATATTTACCACCCTGGCAGCGAACCGGGTAGGAGTAGATGATGCCTTCTTCAATGCCGTAGCTGCCATCAGACGGAATCGCCATGCTGACGATGCCGTCGCAACCCAGCGCCCAATCACGCACGTGGTCGATGGCCGAAGAGGCTGCAGACGCCGCAGAAGATGCGCCGCGTGCTTTGATGATTGCTGCGCCGCGCTGCTGTACGGTGGGGATGAAGTCGTTTTCGTACCAGTCGCGCTCAACCAGATCGAAAGCCGCTTTGCCGTCTACTTTGCACTGGGCCAGATCCGGGTACTGAGTGGCACTGTGGTTGCCCCAGATAATCATGTTTTCAACATCGGTGACGTGCTTGCCAGTTTTCTGCGCCAGCTGCGTCAATGCACGGTTGTGGTCCAGACGAGTCATAGCAGTGAACTGACCAGCATCCAGGTCCGGCGCATTGCAAGAAGCAATCAGCGCGTTGGTGTTAGCCGGGTTACCTACTACCAGTACTTTCACGTCACGGCTTGCGTGATCGTTCAGCGCTTTACCCTGTACAGAGAAGATTGCTGCGTTGGCTTCCAGCAGATCTTTACGCTCCATACCTGGGCCACGCGGACGTGCACCCACCAGCAGAGCGAAGTCGGCGTCTTTGAACGCTACGTTGGGGTCATCGGTAGCCACAACGTCTTGTACCAGCGGGAAGGCACAGTCATTGACTTCCATCACCACGCCGTTCAGGGCGTCCATCGCTTGGGGAATTTCCAGAAGCTGGAGAATGACAGGCTGATCCGGCCCCAGCATGTCACCAGCGGCGATGCGGAAAATAAGAGAGTAGCTGATTTGGCCGGCACCGCCGGTAATCGCAATACGTACTGGATCTTTCATCATTGCTCCTTGATGGTTTGCCTAATATAGAGGCTCACCTGAGGGTGGTCGATAGAACTCAAGACGCCAAGATGGTATGCCCAGACGTGCAAAAACTCAATCAGACATGAGACTACTACCCATTCGCGCTGACGCTTGGTACTCGCCGACAAGCTCTGGTTGCGCTATTGTGTGGCAGGCAATTCTACCCTGCCTTCAGCGCTGCTGCGTAAGATTAGAGTAAGAGTTCACCTATTACTGTTATTAAGACTGTTAATACTGCTTTTTGGCTTATACGGATATAGCTCCCTCATGCGACGAATTCCTTTCTCTTATGCCCTCGCTAGCCTGCTGGTATTGGCGCTAGTGATGTGGCTTGCCTTGGGCGATTTTCAGCATTTTCAAACTGCCCCACCCGAGACGAATAACGCTGAAAGCGAGGCTCTCCCACGGGTCGAGGTAAAGATCCAGCAAAGCGCGCTTTATGTTCCTCAGCAGATTATTCAAGGTCAATTAACCGCTGAGCGTGAAATCACCTTACGCGCCAATGTAGCTGGGTTTGTGGCACAAAAGCCTATCGTTCAGGGGGCTGTAGTGGCCCAAGGCGACACCCTGCTAGTACTGGATAGCGAAGCTCTGCCCGAGCGACTGAAACAGGCAAGGGATGAATTGGCTGTAGCAGAAGCAGAGTTTGCTGGGGCACAGAACCTACGCCGCCGGGAGCTAATTTCACAGCCAGAGCTACTGCGCTTACAGAGTTCTCTAAGCGCAAGTGCTGCCCAAGTGGCTCAGCTAGAGAAACAGCTAAACGATACTCGCCCTACCGCGCCTTTTGCAGGCGTGCTTGACCGGGTGCAAGTTGAGTTAGGCGACTTGCTGCAACCCGGTGACGAATGGGGACGCTTAATTGATGACCGCCGTTTAACCGGTACCGCTTGGGTATCTCAGCAGCAAATAGGCGAACTAAGTATTGGGCTACCGGTCACCGCTCGGTTGTTAAACGGCAATTCGGTGAGCGGAGAGATAACACATATCAGTAGCCGCGCAGAGGAAGCGACTCGCACATTTTATATTGAGGTGACACTGGATAACCCCGACCGGCAGCGTCTGGCAGGGGGCAGCGCAGAGTTCACTATTACCCTGCCACCACGTCAGGTCCACACTCTTTCCCCTGCACTGCTTAGCCTTAACGATCAAGGCCAACTGGCCGTTAAGCATGTGGCAGATGAAAACCGGGTTGCTCAAACCGCTGTTGAGCTTGTCAGCACAGATACCGAACGCGCCTACGTAACAGGCCTGCCGGATCCGCTTCAGCTGATTACCCTAGGTGCTGGTTTAGTCGCTCCTGGCGAGACTGTCACACCAGTACCCGCAGCTGAACAGGAAGGTGGTAATGCGCCAATTAATTAATGCGGCGCTTACCCACACGCGCACCACACTGCTCTTACTGGCAGGACTGCTGTTAGCAGGCATCGCCGCTTGGCAAACAATTCCCAAGGAAGCGAACCCCGACGTCACAATCCCTCTTATTTACGTCTCACTGTCACTGGAGGGCGTCAGCCCCGAAGATGGTGAGCGGCTGCTAATCCGCCCTATGGAGCAGGAGCTACGGGGCATCGAGGGGCTACGTAAATTGACCGCGCAGTCCAGCGAAGGGCATGGCTCGGTGACGCTTGAGTTTGACCCTGGGTTTGACCCGGACACAGCGCTTTCTGATGTACGCGAGCGGGTTGATATCGCCCGCAGCAGCTTACCGGACGAAGCCGATGAGCCGCGCGTTATGGAAGTTAACGTTTCAGAGTTTCCGGTGCTCAGTATCGGCCTATCCGGCGACCTGGATACCCGCGAGCGCATGGCGATTGCACGGCGTTTGAAAGAAGAAATCGAGGGCATCGCCAATGTGCTGGAAGTGGATATCGCCGGGGAGCGTGAAGATCTTTTGGAGATCGTCGTCGACCCACTAGTGCTGGAGAGCTACGGGGTTGATTTTGATACGCTGTTCAACCAAATATCACGCAATAATCGGCTCGTTGCCGCTGGCAGCCTGGACACAGGCGCTGGGCGTTTAGCGCTCAAAGTACCGGGCATCATTGAATCCCTTGAAGACGTCATGCAGATGCCGGTAAAGGTTGAAGGCGACCAAGTGGTTACCTTTGGCGAGGTGGCATGGATTCACCCTACCTATAAAGACCCGGAAGGCTTTGCCCGCATTGATGGGCAGCCAGCCGTAGTGTTGGAAATTTCCAAGCGGGCCGGTGCCAATATTATCGCCACTATTGAAGCGGTGCGGGAGCGCTTTCATCAAGCCGGTAGCCTGCTGCCAGAGCAGCTAAGTATTACCACCATTATGGATGAGTCAGTGACGGTTCAAAGCATGCTCTCTGAGCTGTTGAACAACGTACTCACTGCCGTGGTGTTGGTGCTTATCGTGATTGTGGCCGTGATGGGTTGGCGCATGGCATTACTGGTTGGTTTAACAATCCCTGGGGCATTTTTAACCGGCATTCTACTGGTGTGGGCATTTGGTTTTACGCTCAACATTGTGGTGCTGTTTGCCCTCATTCTGGTAGCAGGCATGTTGGTGGATGGCGCCATTGTGGTCAGTGAGCTGGCTGACCGCCACTTGCATGAGGGGCAATCGCCTCACCAGGCATGGCTAAATGCAGCATCACGCATGAGCTGGCCTGTCATTGCGTCCACGGCTACCACCCTGGCAGTATTTATGCCCTTGCTGTTTTGGCCCGGCGTGGTGGGGCAGTTTATGAAGTACCTACCCGCCACGGTGATTTTATGCCTGCTAGCCTCGCTGGCTATGGCTCTGATCTTTCTCCCCACCCTGGGGCGGCTGGTAACCCGTCCGACAAAACCCGCTGCGGAGGACGGGGCTGCCGCTGCTGATGGGTCCGTAAGCCTCCCCGAAAGCACAGCGTTGGGGCGCCACTACCGTAGTTTGTTAGCACGGCTGCTACGCCACCCTGGCTGGGTGCTGCTGTTCGCCCTACTGTTGATCGGCCTACTCTATACCGGCTATGCCCGTTTTAATCATGGCGTTGACTTCTTTCCTAACGTGGAGCCGGACAGCGCCCAGGTATTAGTGCGCGCTAGGGGCGATTTCTCGGCCATGGAAACCGATGCGATCCTGCAACGGGTAGAGCACCGCCTGGGTGAAATGAGTGAAGTTGAAGCCCTTTATGCCCGCTCCTTTGCCGTGCCCAATCAACAATTGGGCAACGATGTAATCGGTATGCTGCAGTTCCAGTTTGTGGACTGGCACCAACGAAGGCCAGCCCGTGCAATTCTGGCCGATATGGCTGAGCGTACCCAGGATATTCCCGGCATCATCCTGGAGTTCCAAGAGCAGGATATGGGCCCTGGTGGCGGCAAGCCGATAGTGCTGGAAGTCAGCGCCACCGACCCTGACATAGCCAACGCAGGCGTTGACCAAATCAGCACGTTAATGCGTGAGCTAGGCGGCTTTACCAACATTCAGGATAACCGTAGTCTGCCTGGGGTGGAGTGGCAGGTGAACGTTGATCGCGAAGCGGCTGCCCGCATGGGTACCGATATCACAACCATCGGTAGTGCGGTGCAGCTGCTCACCACGGGACTACAGGTTGCCAGCTACCGCCCACCGACAGTAAACGATGAGGTGGATATTCGTGTCCGTTTGCCCGAGCACTGGCGAACGCTGGATCAGCTTGAGCGATTAACCATTAACACCCAGCGCGGCCAAGTGCCTATTTCCCACTTCGTGACGCTTACCCCAGCACCTAAAGTAGGCACGTTGAACCGAATTGATGGGCGGCGAGCGATTACCATTGAGGCCGATTTAGCCCCAGGCTACCTAGCCGATGAGCGTTTACGGGCATTGTTGGCGGCAGGTAACAATCGGCTGCCTGATGGGCTAATGATTAATGTGGCAGGCGAGCAGGAAGACCAGCAAGAAGCCATGCAGTTTTTGATTAGTGCGTTCTTGGTCGCTATCGGGCTGATGGCGCTTATTTTGGTCACTCAGTTCAATAGCTATTACCAGGCGGCATTGGTGCTTTCTGCCATTGTATTTTCAACCGCTGGGGTACTAATGGGTCTGCTGATTACCGGGCAAGCCTTTGGCATTGTGATGGTGGGCATGGGTGTTATCGCCTTGGCAGGTATCGTGGTAAACAACAATATTGTGTTAATTGATACTTACAACGAGATGCGCCGTGCCGGAATGCCCCCTACAGAAGCAGCACTTGAGGCGGGCTGCTTGCGCCTACGTCCGGTACTGCTTACGGCGATTACCACGGTGCTGGGCTTGATGCCCATGGTGCTAGGGATCAACGTAAACCTATTTGCGCCAGCCTTGGGCTTTAACGCCCCTTCTGCCCAGTGGTGGACACAGATGTCGAGCGCCATCGCAGGGGGCCTGACCTTCGCGACTGGCCTTACCCTATTGCTAACGCCGTGTATGCTGGTGCTCGGGAGACGCTAGCCTACTCTCCCTAGCGCCTGGCTTCACCTATGCATGCTATCCAACAAGGGCTATGTAAGACAAAAGGGCTACTTAAGAATAATTCACAAGCACTGTTAGTTAGTGCTGTGCTAGCAAGTGCTGTGTCAGTAAGTGCTGTGTCAGTAAGTGCTATGTTGTGAGCAAGTACTATGCTAGCAAGCACTTTACTGGGCAAAAAGGCTAAGCTATAGCAGTAAAATTATCGTAGTGAGGCCATTGCAGTAAAACCATCGCAAAAACCCATTGCAACGGGCTGCCACTGTGCTAGTCATATTGTTATTTAACTACATTAGAGGTTAACCCACGTTAGCGAAACTGCAGCGTTAGCCTTATGCAATACAATAAGTTGCCACACATACTAGGGTCTGTTGACGCTGCAACATGGTTTGCGATAAGGCATTCACAATCCCTAGCACGATGTTACTAGCAACAAGCCGGGGTAATCTTTATTATCTGGCGTCTTTTTACTAGGTTAGGAGCGCGACATGGATAAGCGAGCACCTTGGGTTATCACGCTCTTATTAGTAACAACCGCATATACCACACAGGTATTTGGTAATACCTCACTAAAGATCATCGCATCATTCACAGTGATTGAAGATTTAGTTAAGCGGGTAGCTGGCAACAACATCAGCATTAAGACCGTTGTTCCGGCCGGGGAGGATGTCCATCGCTGGGAATTAACGCCCCCCAATGTATTGGCCATTGAGGAGGCCGATATTGTTTTTTTTAACGGGCATGGTTTAGAGCCCTGGATGCGCCACGTAGAAGCGATGGCCCATGACAGCCTCACTCTAACCGCCCTTGCAGAAAATGCCGACTATAAGCCTTTACCAATTTTAACCGGTCAGTACAAAGGTAACCCAAACCCCCATATGTGGATGGACCCTAAAGGAGCAGCTGCTTACGTGGAGGTCATTGCCAAAACCCTAAGCGAACACTACCCCGAACACGCAGCAGCATTTAATGCGCGAGCAACTGGTGCAATCGAAGATTTAACGCTGCTGGACCAACAGCTATCAGAGCGCCTAGAGGGCATTCCCCAAACCAATCGCCTGCTCTTTACCAGTGAAGCTGGGATGAGCTATTTTGCCCGCGCTTATGACTTTGAAGAGGCGTCCATCTGGGGGCTAAATCATGAAACGCTAGGCAGTGCTCAGGCCATGGAATCAATGAGCCAGCGGCTGGTTGACAATCGCCCACAGGCGCTATTTTATGAAAGCACCGTTCCCTTTATTCACATGGATGCCCTTGCCCGTGAGGTCGGCGTGCCCCTTAAAGGCCCACTGTATGTGGATACCCTGAGTGCCACAGACGGCCCTGCCTATAATTACCCCGCAATGCTGCGCCACAACGTGGAGCAGTTGCATGAAGGCCTTGGCGGAGCACGGGCAGAGTAGCCCCAGGCTCACTCCATCAACGCTGACAGTGAGCTAATTAACAAATCCGGCTGGCTCTGCTCTATTGGTTCGCCATGGTTATAACCATAGGGCACCGCCACGGTGGTAAAACCTGCGGCTTTTCCCGCTGCTATATCGTGGCGGGAGTCACCCACCATCACGCTTGCTGAAGGCGCTATATCTAACTGACCTGCAGCGTGCAGCAACGGCAGCGGGCTGGGCTTCTTCTCAGCTAATGAGTCGCCACCTAGGCAAAGAGTGAACTGCGACAGTAGCTCGAAGTGGCTTAAAATCGGGGCAATAAAGCGTTCCGGCTTATTGGTGATTAATACCAGTATGTATCCCGCCGCATGCAAGGCATTAAGCGTCTTCCGCACCCCAGGATAAAGCTGAGTAAGTGCATTGGGCGCCGCGTCATAGTGGCGCATAAAAGCATCATAGGCTCTAGCCTGTAAAACTTGATCCGGCACCTGCTCCAGCGCCCAGTTAAGCGCTCTTTCTACCAGCACTGGTGCGCCATTACCCACCCAATCGCGCACATTAGCTTCACTGGGCGCAGAGAGTCCCACTTCCCTCAGGGCTTTTTGCACGGCTACCGTCAAATCCGGCACAGAATCAATTAAGGTGCCATCTAAATCAAACGCAACTAACCGCTTTCCCTGCAAAATGGTATGCACGCTGCTGCTCTCCCGTTTGGCCATTGCGGCGCTTAATATCCAAGGTAATCACTATTACTTTTGCTATCTTACCTAGGGCATTTCATCCGGCAAACTAGAATCAGCGGACTAGCATCGACAAGCTAGAAAGCTCTATGCTGTGATTATCTTAAGCAAGGGGAGCGTTATGGCTATACCACGAATTGTAATTGTGGGCGGCGGTGCGGGAGGGCTTGCACTTGCTACACGCCTTGGGCGCACGCTAGGCAAAAAAAAGCGTGCTGAAGTCGTATTACTAGACCGTAATGCTACTCACGTATGGAAGCCGTTGCTGCACGAACTTGCCACTGGAGTCCTTAATTCCAGCATGGATGAGGTGGACTATCGTGGTCACTCCTCAACCCATCACTATCGCTACCAACGCGGCTCACTGAACGGCCTGGACCGAGAACAGAAAGTCATTCATCTCGCTCCGATACTGACCGAGGATGGTGAGGAAGTTCTTCCTGCCAGGGAGCTGCACTACGACTACCTGGTGCTGGCCCTTGGTAGCGTTTCAAACGATTTTGGCACCGAGGGCGTCGCTGAACACTGCCACTTTATCGACTCGCCCCAGCAGGCTAAGGCGTTCCAGCGCGATATGATTAACACTTTTTTGCGCTATACCGACCCCAAGCTACGCCAGCATACTCAATTAACTATTGGTATTGTCGGCGGTGGCGCCACTGGTGTAGAGCTTTCTGCAGAGCTGTTAGACGCCTCGCGCCTGCTTAACGCCTACGGTGTTACCGCCCTTGATCACCAAACTATCAGCGTCCATTTGATCGAAGCTGCCCCACGCTTACTGCCCGCCCTTTCTGAGCGAATTAGCCAAACCGTTCAGCAGGAGTTAGACAACATGGGGGTATCCGTACACGTAAACACCTCTATTCAGCAGGCCCAAAAGTACCAATTAGTGACGGGTGATGGGGAGATTATTAAAACCGACCTAAACGTATGGGCTGCGGGTATAAAGGCACCGCCCTTCCTGGCTGAACTTGGTTTAACAGCGAATAACAAGAACCAAATCAAGGTGACTCAAACGCTTCAGAGCGTGGATGATCCGCATATTTTCGCCATGGGTGATTGCGCCAGCTGCCCCCAGGGGGAAGAGAGCACTGTACCGCCCCGCGCCCAGGCGGCCCATCAACAGGCCAAATTGTTGGCTAAAAACCTGGTCAACATACTAAATAGTAAGCCGCTAATAGAGTTTACCTACCGCGACCACGGCTCACTGGTGTCGCTCGCTCGCTATGACGCAGTAGGTAACTTAATGCGTAGCTCCGCTTCCCGCGGGCTATTTTTAGAAGGCTGGCTGGCGCGCCAGTGCTACGCATCGCTTTATCGTATGCATCAGCTGTCTATTCATGGCGCGCCTAAAACGGGGCTGACATGGCTAGTCGATAAGCTAAACCGCTACCTAAAACCCCGCATGAAGCTGCACTAACAAGCTGCTTTGGCCTGTTGGTTTGAATTGCGGGTTTGAATTGCTGGTATGAACTGCTGGTTTAGCGCTTCACCTTGACCAGTTCGTTACGCAGTTGCTGAATAACGCTGTCGTAACCATGGGGGTCTTTGGATTGGTGGGCATTGAAAATCGCCGAGCCAGCGACAAAGGTGTCAGCCCCTGCAGCAGCGATATCAGCAATGTTGTCTACCTTTACACCGCCATCAATCTCTAACCGGATCGGACGGCCAGAGGCATCAATGCGTGCCCGCGCTTCACGCAGTTTATCCAGCGTTCCAGGGATAAACGACTGGCCACCAAAGCCAGGGTTAACGCTCATCAGCAAGACCATATCGATCTTGTCCATAACGTAATCCAGGTACGCAAGCGGGGTTGCTGGGTTAAACACCAGCCCCGCTTTACAGCCACCATCGCGGATTAGCTGTAGCGAACGGTCAATATGCTCAGAAGCCTCTGGGTGAAAGGTAATATAATCCGCCCCTGCCTCAATAAAGTCGCTGATCATACGGTCAACCGGCTTCACCATCAGGTGCACATCAATAGGTGCAGTAACGCCGTGCTGGCGCAGCGCTTTACACACCATAGGGCCAATGGTCAGGTTGGGCACATAGTGGTTGTCCATAACATCGAAGTGAACAATATCAGCACCGGCAGCCAACACATTATCGACCTCCTCACCAAGCCGCGCAAAATTAGCGGAGAGAATCGAAGGGGCTATCAGAAAGTCGTGCGCAGCGGACATAATGCGTTCCTTGGTTAGCTGGGGTAGTAAGCGCATATCTTACCAGAGCCATCCACGAAGCCCCATCATCACTCGCCAAGCCCTATTATCATTTGCCAAGCCCTATCATCATTTGCCAAGCCCGTCATGCTGTCCCCGCATAGGCGAACGTAGCAGCACACTTATATTCCCAAAAAGAATATAAAACACAATTGTAATTCCACAATTACAGGTATAACCTTAGTGCCATTGCGATAAAGTCGCCCCAGAATTTAAGGAATCAGCCATGTCTCTGCCAACTTTTTCACGTACTCACTTCCGCCGTAGCCTGCTAACTATTGCCCTTGGCGCAGCGGTAGCGAGTGCTGCAGTATCCAGTACGGCGGCTGCCCAAGAGCGGGAGTTACTGAACTCCTCTTACGATATCGCCCGTGAACTCTTCAGCGCTATCAACCCTGAGTTTCAAGCTTGGTGGCAAGAAGAGCACGGCGAAGAGATTGGTATCAACCAGTCCCACGGTGGCTCTTCCGCACAGGCGCGCGCGATTCTGCAAGGCTTACGCGCTGACGTTGTGACCTTCAACCAGGTTACCGACGTTCAAGTACTTGCTGATGCCGGTTTAGTGGCTGAAGATTGGCAGGAGGCCTTTGAGAATAATGCCTCCCCTTATTACTCTACTACCGCGTTTTTGGTGCGCAAAGATAACCCCAAGGGCATCGAAAGCTGGGATGATTTGGTGAAGGAAGACGTTCGCATGGTCTTCCCTAACCCTAAAACCTCCGGTAACGGCCGCTATACCTACTTAGCTGCCTGGGGCTTTGCTGAGAACGAGTTCGACGGTGACGAAGAGCAAATCCAAGACTTTATGCGCACCTTCCTGCGCAATGTAGCAGTATTTGATACTGGCGGCCGTGGTGCCACCACAAGCTTTATCGAGCGCGGCATTGGCGATGTACTGATCAGCTTTGAATCGGAAGTGAACAATATTCGCAGCGAGTATGGCAGTGATGACTACGAAGTGATCGTGCCGCCGGTCAGCATTCTGGCCGAGTTCCCGGTGGCGGTGGTTGGCCCCAACGCTGAACGTAATGGCAATAGTGACCTGGCCCAGAGCTACCTTGAGTATCTCTACAGTGAAGAGGCCCAGCGTCTGTTGGCAGGATTTAACTACCGCGTGCACAACGAGACCGTGGTCGCAGAGTTTGCCGACCAGTTCCCAGAAACCGAGCTGTTTGAAGTGGAAGATGTGTTCGGTAGTTGGGAAGAAGCCATGGAGGCCCACTTTGCAGGTGGCGCCCTACTTGATCAACTGCAGCGTCGTTAACGGAACATCATGCGCCAATTAGCATTATGGCGGCCCGGCAGCACTCGCGTGCTGCCGGGCTTTGGCCTTTCAATGGGTATCAGCGTGCTGTTCATCTCGCTGGTACTATTACTGCCAATTACCGGCCTGTTTGGCCAGTTGGCTGGGCTTAGCCTTGCCGAGTACTGGGCCATTATTACCGAAGGCCGTGTTGTGGCCAGTTACATGGTTACTATCGGCGCTGCGGCAGTTGCCGCCCTGGTCAATGGGGTATTCGGCTTACTGCTAGCCTGGGTGTTGGTACGCTATGAGTTTCCAGGCAAGCGTCTGCTGGATGCCTTAATGGATTTGCCCTTCGCGCTGCCTACTGCAGTTGCAGGTATTACGCTTGCCACGCTTTATGCGAGCAACGGTTGGATGGGCAGTATACTGGAACCCCTAGGCTTTCAAGTAGCCTATACCTGGGTAGGTATTGCACTGGCCATGGCGTTTACCAGCATTCCCTTTGTAGTGCGTACGGTACAGCCAGTACTCGAAGATTTACCTGCCGAGGTAGATGAAGCGGCAATGTCGCTTGGGGCAACGGATGGTGTAGCGTTTCGCCGGGTCATCATGCCGCACCTGTGGCCTGCGCTAGTCACCGGTACCGGGCTTGCCTTTGTACGCTCGCTGGGCGAGTTCGGGGCGATTATTTTTATCGCTGGCAATATGCCCTACGAGACTGAAATTACTGCATTGATGATTTTCGTCAAACTGCAGGAGTACGACTACGCAGCAGCCTCGGCCATTGCATCCGTGGTGCTATTTGTGTCGCTTGCTCTGCTGTTGGCAATCAATATTTGGCAAGGCCGATTTGTGCGCCGCTTGCACGGAGGTAAGGGGTAATGCGTAGAATTGGTGACGCGCCCTCGGTGCGGCGTTTATTGATTGGCGCTGCGCTTTTGCTATCAGCGCTATTTTTGCTGCTACCACTAGTCGCTATTTTCGCTCAGGCGTTTTCCCAGGGCATGGCAGTATTTTGGGCTAATGTGAGCAATACGTTTACCTTACATGCGATCGGCCTCACCCTCATTATTGCCCTGCTGACGATCCCCATTTGTTTGGTATTTGGCGTTGCGCTGGCATGGCTGGTTACCCGTTTTAGCTTCCCTGGGCGGCGTATTCTACAAACGCTGATTGATATTCCGTTTGCCGTTTCACCCGTGGTAGCAGGGCTTATCTACCTACTGCTCTATGGTCGTAATGGCTGGATTGGCGGCTGGCTAGATACTCATGATATCCAGCTAATGTTCGCCTGGCCCGGCATTTTAATGGTGACGATTTTTGTTACCTGCCCGTTTGTGGCGCGGGAACTGATTCCGTTAATGCAGGCCCAAGGCTCCCGTGAAGAAGAAGCGGCTGTGACGCTGGGTGCTTCCGGCTGGACTATCTTTCGCAGGATCACCCTTCCCAACATCCGTTGGGCTTTGCTGTACGGCATTATCCTTACCAATGCCCGGGCAGTGGGTGAATTTGGTGCGGTATCGGTGGTCTCAGGTGCTATTCGCGGGCGAACCAATACGTTACCGCTGCATTTAGAGCAGCTCTACCAGGACTATAACGCCGTGGGCGCCTTTGCCAGCGCTTCACTACTGGCCCTAATTGCTCTGTTAACCCTTGCGGCCAAGGCAGGCCTGGAATGGCGCGCGTCGCGTCGGGAGGCTTTGTTATGAGTATTCGTTTAGAGCGTATTGCCAAGCACTTCGGTAATACCCAGGCGCTTGAACCAATCAATCTAGATATCCAGGAAGGCGAACTTGTCGGTTTGCTAGGCCCTTCTGGCTCAGGCAAAACCACCCTGCTGCGCATTATTGCGGGGCTTGAGAGCGCTGATCGCTCGCCTACGCCGGGTAAAATTATCTTTGGCGACCGTGACGTGACCAATGTTCACGTGCGCGACCGTCGTATTGGCTTTGTTTTCCAGCACTACGCGCTGTTTCGTCATATGAGCGTGTACGATAACGTCGCGTTTGGCCTCACCGTTATGGCTAAAAAACATCGCCCTTCAAGCGGCGAGATTCGTGCACGAGTATTTAGGCTACTGGAAATGGTGCAGCTGCAGCACTTAGCAAACCGTTTGCCAGCCCAGCTCTCTGGCGGCCAGCAGCAGCGTGTATCGCTTGCCCGCGCCCTGGCCGTTAAGCCTGATGTACTGCTACTTGATGAGCCATTTGGCGCACTTGATGCCAAAGTGCGCCAGGACCTGCGCCGCTGGTTGCGCCGACTACATGAAGAACTGAACTTCACTAGCGTGTTTGTCACCCACGACCAAGAAGAGGCGTTGGAGCTATCCGACCGTGTCGTGGTGATGAGCAATGGTCGTATTGAGCAGATCGACACACCCGACAAGCTCTACCGCTCGCCGAAAAACCGCTTTGTGTTTGAGTTTTTAGGCGATGTGAATCATCTGGAGGGGCGTGTTCAAAACGGCGTACTCACCTGCGGTGATGCCCACTTGAACGTTGAGCTACCCGACGGCGATGAAGAGCTGCTGCTACGACCTCACGAAGTCCGCCTAACCGAGCAACCCAGCGCTGAAAGCCACTTACCAGTCACCATTACCGCTATTTCACCGGTGGGTGCGGAGGTACGCGTTGAGCTGGAAGCCGACTGGCTGGCGAAACCATGGCTAGCAACCGTGCGCCATGCGGATTTTGAGCGCTTAGAGATGCGCCGTGGCCAGCGCTTGTTTGCCCACCCACGCCAGTGGCATCGGTTTAAAGACACGTCTCCTCAGCCGTCTGAACAAACACACGTCGCTTAATATCTTTTCAGTAGAAACGTAGCGGCTCGGTAGAACATAGCGACTCAGTAGAAACATAGCTGCCTCCTAGTGGGGCGGCTAAGCCTTGATATTGATTTTGGTTGACTCACATACGCATTTGCCTAAAGGTCAGGCTAACCCTAGGCCCTACGTTTTTCTTGGTTTTAGGAAGACTGTGTAACCAATTTTTCTGAGTCGTGCTTTTCATGATTAACAAACTACCGTGAGCTAGATTCAGCGATACACGTTCACCGGACTTTTTATGTTTAAACGAAAATCTTCTTTCGCCACCTAAGGTCAACGCCCCAATAGCCCCATTGTCAATCAACTCCTTCTCGCCATCACTGTGCCAACTCATGCCCTCGTCGCCTGAGCTATAAAAATTACACAGGCACGAGTTGAATAACTCTCCGCTGCTATGCTCTACCCGCTGTTTAATCTCCTGCAAGAAATCAGGCCATATTAAAGCCACTTTTGTATGACCGGAATACTTATAGGGAACAGGCTTATCCGCATACCATGCCACCTTTCTTTTGGTGATAATTTCTTTCCCATAAATAAAAGCGCGATCACTCTCCCAGTTTAAGCTATCTATACATTGGGCCAGATACAGATCAGCCGTAACAGTGTCTAGAATGTTGCCGCAATAATAGACCTCACCCTCTTGTGGAAGTAGATTAATCAATTTTAAATCTTTATTTTCAAAAAGATCATTATGCATCATGCGTTAGCACCCTTTTTGCCCCTTGCACCCTGTCCTCAATGCCTCTTTGAACCCGATTCTCGCAAGGAGATCAGCGGCAATACAATCTTAGCGTATCAAATCTACAAACTTAAAACCCAAAACGACAAGTGAGCAAGAAACGGGTTTTTTCGACCGTGTCAGCAGGTAATACTCACTGTCATTGAGCATCAGCAAGAAAAGCAGTTAAACGCAGCCAATTACCTGGCTATTACGAATGGTTGCCCCAGAAGGAGAGGCACGGCAATGAGAACAATAGACTATATGCGACTACTCTCTTTAGCCGCTATCTGGGGAGCAAGCTTTCTTTTTATGCGGATTACGTCACCGGAAATCGGAGCAGTTAACACAGCATTTTTTAGAGTTTTTTTTGGTCTCACCGGGCTGACTATACTTATCTTTTCTATACAAAAAAGCCTAGAGTTCAGGGGGAAATTAGGTAAGATTTTAATTCTTGGCACTATTAACTCAGGCATTCCATTTCTTATGTACGGAATAGCCGCCACACTGTTACCTTCTGGCTACTCCGCCATTTTAAATGCCACAACGCCTTTAATGGGTGCCATGATTGGCTTTTTTGTCTTTAGTGAGACTTTATCCATTAGAAAATGGCTAGGTATAATGCTCGGTATTATTGGCATTGCCGTCATTACTACTGTGGGTGACTCAAATGTAGCAGGCAATATATTCATTGGCGTTATCGCCTGCATGGTAGCCACTATTGGCTATGGTTTTGCCAGTTTTTTAACAAGGCGCTGGATAACTCAGCAGGGAGGGCTAGATTCAACGCTGGTTGCATTTGGCAGTCAATTAGGCGCGACTATATTTCTGACACCCTTCTTAGTGTGGACGATTGCAACCGGCCCCAACATCGACTGGTTCCAAGGTGACATTTGGCTTAGCCTGCTGGCACTTGGTTTTGTATGCACCTCTCTGGCTTATCTCCTTTATTTTAGATTAATCGCAGACATCGGTCCGTTACGCTCTCTGACCGTTACTTTTCTCGTGCCCCCTTTCGCTGTGTTATGGGGTTTTTTAGTGCTCGACGAAACGATTTCCAGCGGCTTTTTGCTTGGGTCTCTCATCGTTTTACTTTCAGTTTGGTTAATTGTTAGCCCCGACTCCCAAACACAAAAAATAGCATAGTGTATTCAAGCATTGATGACGTTACATACCGTCAACGCAGCACTCGCGCTATACTGGCGTTTTAGAATAGCGGAGGAAAACCAATGCGTCGGCGTCATTTTTTACGCTTTTCTGGCGCGCTGCTAGCCAGCGTTATGTTGGTTGGTTGTGCAAGCCCTCAGTATCTTCAGCTTAGCCCCCAGCGAAGCGCTAGCGTACCGCAAACCGGCTCTGGGCAGCAGGTTACGGTCATTGTGGCAGACGCCAGAGACAGTGAAGTGATTGGCACTCGATCGGGTGGTAATATGTCGACCGCTCAAATTACCGTAAATAGCCATGAGCTCATTCCGCGCTTGCAGGCAGAAACCGAGCGAGCCGTTCGCGACATGGGCTTTAACCCAACTCGTGAAGCCGCTCAGGGGCGTCCTTCCTTGAAGCTTGAGTTGGCCAGCCTCCATTATGGTCGTGGAGATAGTGGACAACCGCTGGTAGATGAAGCACGCATTGAAGGGGTGTTCCGGGCAATTGCCCAGAACAAAGGCTCTACCTATACGGGAACTTACACCTCACGGCGTACCCAAGGCTATGCGATCAAGCCCGGCGAAGACGCCAACACCCGCATGCTGAACGACCTGTTAAGCGATGGGCTCAACCGTGCATTCAGTGATCCAGAACTTGGCCGCCTACTCGCCCGCTAGAAGAGTCGCTAGAAGAGTATAAGCTGCTATATCAGGCGTGGCTCTCTTAAACGAGCGGGCCACGCCGCTTTAATGCCCACACACTTTCACAACGCCCCCGATCGTCCGCCTCTCCATTTTCAAGCAGTTCAAGACGAAAATTAGGTGTCATCAAGCGTTCAATTTCCTGGCCCGATACACTGAACGGCGGCCCTGCCTCCTGATCATCGTGGGTTAAGCTGATTAATAGGCCTTGAGCCCCGGGTGGTACTAGCTGGGCTAAATGAAAGGCGTAGCGCTCACGGGTTGCTGGTGGCAGCGCGATTAGCGAAGCACGGTCATAAAATGCCCCGACCTCCGCTGCCTGCTGAATATGTAAATGAAAAAAATCGCCGCACCACAGCTCTACATTGCCCTGACGCGACACATCAAACCCTGCCTGGGGATAACGGGCAACACCGGCGCTACGCTGGGCAAAGAACTGCTCTATCGCTTCCGGCGCGAGTTCAATGCCCAACACTGGGTGCCCCTGTTCAGCCAACCAGCGCATATCCAGGCTTTTGCCACATAGCGGCACCAGCACCTTGGCCCCAGGCCCAACCCCGAGCGCAGGCCAATAGCGGACCAGCGCAGGATGCGTTTCATGCAAGTGAAAGCCGATACGCCCCTCTTTCCAGCGCTGCCGCCAGGGGTTTTTCATTACTATACCCCCTCGCTTAGAACCAACGGTCACGCTTTTTACGACGGCGCGGTAAGTGCGGGACAATCAGCCCCAGCAGTAAGCCTGCGCCAGCCACGCCACCACCATACATAAAGTAGCGCATTAGCAGGTCTTCTTCCTGGGTATCCAAGCGCGCTTGTAGTGCACGCACTTGTTGGCGAGACTGCTCCGCCTCACTGTCTAGCTCGCGGTTGCGCGCTTCTAGCTCGGTAATGCGCTGCTCGCGGATTTCCAAGGTTTCCCGCATGGAGCTAACGCGCTGCTCCCAGGTATCATTAATTCCCTCTAACTCTTCGGTGAGTTCACCGACCTGGGATTCAAGTACCGGCAACTGCTCACGCGCACTGGGCGTTTGCTGCAACTCGCCGCTTAATACCCACACCGTATCGCCATTGTTACTGCGCACACGAGTGTAGTTACCGCTGGTTTCAAGCACTTCAACCTGCTCACCGGCATTGAGCGTTCCCACAATACGATACCCATCCGTGGGACCGCTGCGTACATAGGTGCTCAATTCGTCGCTTACCCAAGCCTGGCTATCAGACTGGGCAAACGCAGCAGTGCCGCTAACACTTAACAACACGCCAACGGCGGCTGCATAACAACTCGAACGAAATTTCTCTACTGGCATGACGTCATGTCCTGATCATAAAACGTGCGTTGGCCGACGAAGCCACCCGCACGTATCGCTTATAGCATTGCGCTTGTCTTAGGCGCTTACCCTTCTCCGCGGGGAGGCAGCGGAAAGGGACGAGGAAACTCCGCAACGCGGGCATCGCTTTTTACTGCCTTTAAAGGGCCTTCGCGCTCTACTTCATCAATACGCACAATCGCATTAAGCGGTAGATAACTGCGCTTCACTCCTTCAAAGGTCCGTTGCAGCTTTTCCGCTCCAGGATCAACAACTACCCGCGAGGCATCATCGAAGACAAACTCCTCGACTTCAATAAAGCCCCAGAGTTCGCTTTGAAAGATCTCTCTTACATATAAATCCCAAATTTCACCCTGCTGGTGAACCACCACACGATAGATCGGCTTAGCCGCCATCTTGGCCTATTCCTCTTGCCATTTGAAGGTAACGTTTTCACGACTAGCCTACCATATTCCAGTGTAGCCCTTTAGCAGACATCACCAAATGCAACGAATTCCCACCCATTTTCCTTTCAGTGGTTACTAATTAGCAGACGGTAGGCCCCGTCGTGTATGGTGAAAGAAGTGGTAAGGCAATTTTATTCACCCACCCACAGGAGTTACCATCATGCAAAAGGATCCCAAGAAGGGCTATATCGCCCTACTAGGCTGGAGCCTCAATGCGATAGAAGCGGCGGAGAATTTTGACCGACGCTACATAGTGGTTGCACCAGATTGGGCCGAAGAGTATTGCCAAAAGCACGATATTCCTTATGTTCCCTGGAATTTTGAGCGTCTCAATGACCGTTCGATCGAAATTGCCGAAACGCTGAAAGAAAAAGGCGTTGACGTCGCTATTCCGCTATTTGAAGAAACGGTGGAGTGGGCAGGCGCAATTAACTCCGTGCTGCTGGACAACCCACGCCTTTATGGCCAGTCGCTACTGCTGCGCGACAAAGCGCTCATGAAACGCCGCGCCCAATTAGGCGGTATTCGCGTGGGTATTTTTGAAGAGGCCCACGATAAAGAAGACGTTATCCGCTTTTTGAAGCGCGTCAACCAGACCCTGCTTAAGCTGGATGGCGACCCCAACGACCCAATTCACCTGAAAGCCTTTGATAAGGCAGGCTGCCTTGGCCACCGGGTCATTCGCACCCCGGACGAAGTCGATATGATTCCCGATGAGGAGTTTCCGGTGCTGATGGAATCGCACCTGGACGGCTGGGAATTCGCGGTGGAAGCCTGGATACACAATGGCAAAATCGCCTTCCTGAATATTTCTGAGTATGTCACCCTCGGTTATTCAGTATTTGTGCCTGCGTCACCAGAACTTGAGAAGTATCGCGAGCAGATCACTGCGCAAATCGAAAAGCTGATCAAAGCGTTTGATATTGAGTTTGGCCTGATTCACCCTGAGTACTTCGTCACCAGCGATGGCGAGATGTACTTTGGTGAAGTCGCCTACCGACCACCGGGCTTCAAGGTTTTTGAGCTGTTGGAACGTGTTTACGGCTTTAACGCTTACCAAGCGTCCATGCTGGTCTTTGATCCTAAAAGTACCCAAGAAGAGGTGGCGGCGTTCTTCCCCAAAGAAATTGTTGATGCTGACGGCTTCGCTGGCTGCTTTGGCGTGTACCCGCGTCGTCGCGTCGTCAGCCGCCTGGAAATCCCCGAAGAGACTGAAGATCACCCATACTTTGAGTCTCATGAGCTGACGCCACCGGCTGAAGAGACGGTCACGAAGCGCACCGCCTTTGGTACTCACTGGGGCTTGATTTACTTTAAAGGTGAGGATGCACACACCATCCGCGACCTACTCAAACGCCAAGAAGATCTCGACTTCTATGTATAATCCCCGCTACGGCAAGGATAAGGAATCTATGTGACGACCAATCAAGAGGCATCTTCTTCTGAAGATGGCAAGCTCAACGGATTGCTGAGTAAATTTGATGATGCGGTGCGCCTGCTTTCTCAGGCGCCAGCATTTTCTAAACCGGCAAAGCTGCCCCGCGTACTAGATACCGCGCGCCGAATCTTGATGCAAGATGGCGGCCCTGCTGGCCTTGAAACACGCGCCGCAGATTTTGAATCTGCGGGCGTGTTTGCAGGCTCTGATTGGGACACCCCCCAATACTTGATTCCTACGTTCACAACGTTTTCCCTAAAAAGCGCTGATGCCAATGTCGTGGTAATAGAAGCCTTGAGCGAACTGCGGCTATTGGCCGTTGCCAAGGGTAAGTACCCGCACTCTCTCGTCTCTCAGGAGCATGCTCACCATTACCTGACCCAGGTGATGGCCATTAACCTGTGGCTACTGTTTAATGCGCCAAGTGAGGCCGAACGGGAAACTCAGGGAAAGCTGGCCATTATTCCTCGCCAGCTTTTCCAGCACTTGGCTGAACGCATTGGCTACGAGCACGTCATCGACCAGCTGATCGACGAAATCTGGCGAATTCTCAAGCAGCGCCCGATTCAGGTCGATGCCATCAAGCAGATGATTACCCAAATCGCCCTGTGCCAAGCAAACCCTGAGATTGATCTAGGCGCCAGTGGGCAAGGTGCCGACCGGTTGGTCAGTTCGCTTTTCGGGCCGACCCAAGCCTGCCGCGAAGACCCTGGCATTGAGCTTTATCGTGAGCGACTGGAGCGCATGGACAGTGCGGCACTGCAGGCAGAGTCCACCGGTTTTGCCCGTGCTATGCACGATACTGGTTTGGTTTCGCCCTACCACGCCGTGCTACTGCGCCACCTCCTTGAGGAGGGAGATCATCTGCTGTCGGAAGCACTGGGGCTTTCTGCAACTGGCCGCGACTGCCTGTTGTGCTACCGTGAGCTGGTGCACGCGCTGATTCGCAGTGGCGTTTACCCTGCAACAGCCCAGGCTGTTTATGGCCTAGCACTGCTGCTTGAAAGAGGCATTTTTTATCAGCCACCGGTAGCACCGGCCATGTGGCGCCAGCTTAATCTAAAGCTCTCAGAATGGGCCCAGGCACGGCTGAACGTTGCCTACGGCACTACAGCATCGCCCAAAGCGCGGTTAATAGAAGGTGTGCTTTGTATGTTGGGGCTACCGCTAGGCGTTGGCCAGGGCAATAACCCTACTTGCCAGTCAGCCCGCGCACTTTCCATGTGGGCCTACAATGACCCTGATTATCTACTGCAAATGGTGACCTGGGCGGCGCGAGACGACGAAATCATTATGCATTTCGAAGGTCAACCAATCTCCTCTATGGAGAGCGCTCTGGGCGTTGCCTCTGAGCTTCCCATGGACCTGGATCCTGTTTCGCTGATTGTCGTCCCCCACTTAGATCGTATTTATGCGGAAATGGGCCGTCGCTGCATTGGCCGTGAGGGTGATCCACACCGCTGGGTAAATCCTGAATTTCATGGCTGGTGGTCGGGCCGTGGCTTTAGCATCAATGTGGACGTTGCCACTGGCCAGCTCTGTGATGTTGATAACTTTGTGCGCCACTTCTATGCAAGCTATCACCCTTACTACAACGGCAACCAACCGCTGATTCATCCCCAGCCAGCAGGTATTGCGGTAACTGACAGCGCTGCCCGCTTTATTGGCTGGCACGCTATTACAATTTTGCGGGCCTCATTGGGCCCAACTGATGTAATGCGTGTCTACTTCTACAACCCTAATAACGATAGCGGGCAAAACTGGGGTGATGGCGTTAAGGTAAGCACCTCGGGTAACGGTGAACGCTTTGGCGAGGCATCTCTTCCCTTCGACCAATTCACCTCCCGGCTGTATATTTACCACTACGATCCGCTAGAGCGGGGCGAGCTTGCTGACGTTACGTGCGAAGAGCTTGAGTACGTCAAAGGCTATCTGCATCGTAGCTGGGGAGCAGCCCGTCTACCGCCGACGGACCTTCAGGCCGACGAAGGCCCCCTGGTGCCGCCAGAAGACCTCTTATAGCCGCGTAAAGTGACCTTATAAACCCCATGATTAGACTTGATCAACTGCTGGTCAGCCAAGGGCTGGCCAACTCACGTACCCGTGCCCAGCGACTTATTCGTAATGGGCGCGTTTATCACACGGATGGCCGTACGCTCACCAAACCTTCGGAGAAGTGGCCCTTAGATACTGCTTTACGTATTGAGGATGATCCTGAGGAGCGCTATGCCTCCAGAGCGGGGTTGAAACTTGAAGGCGTTCTGAAAGCACTGGAGTTACGCTTAGATGGGCGGGGCGTGCTGGACATTGGCCAATCCACTGGCGGCTTCACTGACTGCGCGTTGCAGTTTGGTGCACAGCATGTAGTCGGCGTGGAGGTTGGTCATGGACAGCTTGCAGAAGCGCTCCGCGACGACCCCCGCGTTACCTGTTTAGAGGGCCTAAATGCCCGTCAAATGAGCCAATCTCCGGCGCTTCAGGAAGCGCTAACCAAGCACCCTATTGACCTTGCCGTCATGGATGTCTCATTTATTTCGCAAACGTTGATTTTACCTGAGATTGCCACTCTGCTCCCCCTACAGGGGCAGCTCCTTTCGCTGGTAAAACCGCAGTTTGAGCTTGAGCCTGGCGCGCTGGATAAACGCGGTGTGGTACGTAATCCCAGCCGCTATGCCGAGGTAGAGCAGAAAATCCGCACCGCTTGTGCGCACTGCGGGCTTAGCATTAGCCACTGGCAAGAAAGCCCGATCACCGGCGGCGACGGTAATCGGGAGTTTTTATTGCTGGCGGTTAAACACTAGCCGGGCCGGATTAGCATTGATGCCATTAACTCAGATTGGCAGGTGGTAGCTTCTTGGCTGACTGCACTTTGACCGATTTTCCGTCGTCAGGGTGCAGCCATACGTCCATTTGCTCAAAGGCAACCCTTACTCCCGCATCACGGAACAGTTCATCCACCCGGCAGTTAACTTCATCGGCGGCAAACAGCCGATCAACCAAGTCGTTAACGAAGATGCGTAGCTCAAAGTTTAGACTGTGCTGCCCATAGCTTAAGCAGAATACCTGGGGTTCCGGGTCCGTTAGTACTCGCTCGTTTTCATCGGCTGCTTGGCGTAATAGTTGGTGCACTAGCGGCAAGTCAGAGCCGTGGGAAACGCCATAGGTGAGCACCACCCGGGTAACGTTATCTGACAGTGACCAGTTAATAAGCTGGTCGGTAACAAAGGTCTTATTGGGAATAATAATCTCTTTGCGGTCGAAGTCGGTCACTGTAGTAGCCCGTATACGTATCCGGCTAACGGTACCGTGAAGATTGCCGAGCGTAATAGTGTCACCAATACGTATAGGGCGCTCAAATAGAATAATCAGACCGGAAATAAAATTAGCAAATATCTCCTGTAAACCAAAGCCTAAACCAACGCTCAGTGCCGCTATCAACCACTGCAACTTATCCCAGGAAACACCAAGTGTGGCCAGAGCCATGACCACCCCAGTACCGACAATCGTGTATGAGAGCAGAGAGCTGATGGCATAAGCACTACCTTGCTTTAATACCAAGCGTGACAGCACCATCACTTCCAACAGCCCTGGCAGGTTTCGAGCCATAATAAATGTTAGTGCGATAACCAGCAGTGCAGCAAAAACATCCGAAATAGACAGTGTATCGCCGACGAGGTCTCCCTCTTCAGCATCCCATAACGACACTTGATCCAAGTAGCCCAGCACCGCCAATAGATCCGACCAAACCAAATACAGCAGCGTGCTGAAGCCAATGAGCAGTATCAGTTTAGAGAGCCGTAGAGACTGGGTGTTGATCTTTTCCATATCCAGCGGCGGCTCATCTACTACTTCCAGCCCGCCTTCGGCGCCCTCTTGCACCTGGGCATGACGCCTAGCCAGCGCCCGCCGGTAAGCCAGCCTACGCGCAGCTACCGCAAGGCTGCGCACAACGGTGGCTTCAACCACCACCCACAGCCCTAACAAGTAAAGAGTGATGGCAAAACGCCCTATTAAGCGCAAAGCGGTGTATTCATAACCCCATGCAACCAAGCCTAGTAGGATTAGCGGCACTGCCGCCATTGCAAGCCCCAGCATCAAGCGAAATAGTCTGACGCCAAAGAATGGCACGTGGGATAAAATCAATTGCGCCAACCACCAGCTCATCGCTAATAAACCTGCTGCCAGCACTCCTATCGCGACTGGCCGCAGTGCTAAGGGGGTTTCCATCTGCCCAGACATCGCTGCAATCGCCACCACCGGCGCTAACGCTACACCTAGCCCCCCCAGTAGCTTACGCAGCCGTGCGTTATAGGCTGGCGACCAGGTAAAGTGCCGCTCTGCAACACCATCGGGCACCAGCAAACGACGCCCGAGAGCCACCACTCCCCAGCTTAGGCCCAGTTGTAACAGGGCTGGCGCTACGCTGTGTGCCAGCGCACCCTCTGCCGCCTGAAATCCAACGCCCATACCCGCCAAGGCAAGTGGTCCTGGAATAGCCAGGAGGGCATTTAATAGCACGGCTTTTGGAGTGTGCAGTTGGGTATCACTTTTCAATCGCCCAATTTGCGAGTGAATCAGCGCTAGGCGCGCCTTAATGCGCCGACGCAGCCCAACCAGCAAAAAGCTCATTAACAGCAACGGCGCACCCACTAGCATTTGCCACGAAAACCCTTGCCAGTGAGCAGGCAAAATGGCACGCCACTCCCCTTCACGCCACTCTAGCCGAAGGTTTTGGGGCAATTGACGAAACCAGTTCATGTCCAGCGGGCGACTGTTGGCGACCCAAAACAGATGTTCATCGATGGTGGCGCGCAAGCTACGCGTGGTCGTTAGTAGCTGTTGCTGATTAAGCTGTAGCTCAATTGCCGCACTGAGCAAACTACCGTAGGACTGCTCAAGCTGCTCTACCAGCTCACGGCGAGACTGGTAAAGCCGTGTGAGAGAGTCCAACAAGCCAGGAGTGACTTCTAATCCCGCCTCTTGCAACCGCTGGCTGGCTAGGCGCTCGCCTTGGCGAAGTTGGTCACGCTGACGGACCAAATCAAACTGCTTTAAACGTAGGTCTGCAATTTCGTCCTGCAAATCGCGGCGAGGAGCAATAGAAGGAAGTGACTGACGCTGCTCACGTAAGATGCGCGACAAAAGCTGGCTGCCACGAATTGCCTCTAGCTGTTCATTGAGACTACGCTGTAGCTGGCGCACTTGCTCCAGCTGGCGTTGTGCTTCGATATTTTCCCGTACGATACCATTGGCACGGTCTGTGGCACGCAGTAACTCTAGACTTAGCTCTTGGTTAACTTGCTGGGCACGCAGCACCACCGGATGCCCTTCGGCAATAAGTGGGTCGTCTCTGGCGGCATCGGCAATGGCCTGCTCTGACTGCAGGCGCCGCTGACGATCAATGACCCCTTGAAGTAAGTTGAGTTGCTGCTCTAAATGGTCAATTTGCAGCGACAATAAGTCACGCCGCTGCTGAGCTAGCTCACGTAACCGGCTGTTAGCGCCCAACTCACGTTGATTCAAGCTTACTTCACGCTCAGCCAGCGCCCGCTCAAGGCGCAGCTGGATCAGTCGTATGTCGTTTTGCGCAGTAAGTTGCCGTCCTTCCAGCAATGCTTCCCGCTCGTCGTGGTCACGACGCAGGCTTTCAGCGCGCTGCAGTGCATCGGAAATAGCTTGCTGGGCACGCTCGGGTAGCGTCTGGGCAGCAAGTAGCTGGGAGTTAACATCCGCTAACTGGCTCTGTAACTGCTGAAGCTCTACCACGGCTCCCGCTTGCTGGGATTCCAGCGCCTCCAATGGCATATCGCTTAAATCATCGACTGAGCGCTGCTGGCTCGCTTCCTCTGCCTCATTCTGCTCACGCTCTAAGCGCAGTAATAGCTCAGGCGCTTGGGCAATACGCTGCTCCAGCGCGCTTAAGCGCTCATCAACGGCAACCAATCGATCGTAGGCATGCAGCGCCGCCTCCAAGGCCTCCATGTCACGTCTCTGTTGTGCGCTTAGCTCACCTTCTTGTGTTTCAAGCTCGGCTAAGCGAACGGACAATTGCTCCTTGGTCGGCACGCCATCGAGGGAATCAGCACCTACCGCAGTGACGCTGCTCCCGATAACCAAAGCTAATACCCAAACGATTTTTATGACCACCTTGACTGCGAATCTCACCACGTCTCATAAACCTCATCGGCACGGAAAACCCGCAATTTCGGGAAGAAGCGCCATTGTCAGGCGTTCTCTTCTGCAGCGCAATCTAGAGTAGTTGACTTGTGCCTATAGACTGTATAGTAACGACGCTGATAACTGTTTAATCTTTATTTGCGAGCCACGTTGATGGTCACCCGAAAACTGCTGTTTACAGGATTTATCCTACTCTTAGGCGCACCAACGCTCGCTACTAGCAGCGCACTAGCCGACTCTAGAGAGGAAGTCGAAGCACGTATTCGTGCTTTAAATACCGAGCTTCATCAACTGCACCAGCAGCTGCAGCAAATTGATGAGCCAGAAGATGCGGCATTGGATTTGCCGGTGGAGCTTCTTCCCGAGGAAATGGCGCTTGAAGACCTAAATGAGCGTCGACAACTTGAGCAAGCGTCTTCCCGAAACCCTTTTTCGATAACGACTCACCGCGCTAACTATTTATTCCCTGTGAGCTATAACACTCACCAAAATGCTGAAAACTTTCGCAATATCACAGAAGATAGCTCTCCGGACAGCGCAGAGGTAAAGTTCCAGTTTAGCGCCAAGTTCAATCTGGCTGAGAATGTCTTTGGCGATATTGGCGATGTTTACTTTGGCTACACCCAGCGTAGCTGGTGGCAAGCTTACAATACCGATGCCTCTTCGCCTTTCAGGGAAACTAACTATGAGCCAGAAATCTTCATCGATTTTGACAACGCATGGCGCGCACTGGGTTGGGTAAATACCCGCAACCGGTTTTCCTTTAACCACCAGTCTAACGGTCGTTCAGACCCGCTGTCCCGTAGCTGGAACCGAGTGTATATGGAAAGCACCTTTCAGCGCGGTGATTGGGCGCTTACCCTGGCCCCCTATTGGCGTGTACCTGAGTCCGACAACAGCGATGACAACCCTGATATTCATCGTTTTATGGGCTATGGCGACATCCGACTAGCTAGACGACTAAGTAATAACCATGAAATTGAAGGCTTAGTCCGCGGAAACCCTAGCGCTGGCAATTACGGCACCCAAATCGACTATAGCTGGCCTGCTTTCAATAGCGTGCGGGCACACCTGCAGTACTACTATGGCTATGGCGAGAGCATGATCGACTACGACAACCGGGTACATCGTGTGAGCATTGGCTTCAGCTTGAACCCTTTATTTAGTGCTACAGGACTGAACCGCTAGAGATAAGAGGTTGTCTACTGAGCGACGGCTGCTATGCTTAGGCTGAAGCCGTATTTATTCACTCGTCAAAGGAAGACATCATGGCTAAACGTAACACTGACTCCTCCACTCGCGCTGACCAGCTTAAAGAAGATCTACGCCATCTCAGCGAAACTGTTGAAGAGCTAGTCAACGCTACTTCAAAAGACGCAAGCGGTGAAATGCGCGATTTACGCGAGCGTGCTGAGCGTCGTTTAAAAGATACCCGCTCACGGTTAGAGGCAAAAGGCGAGCGTCTTTATGACGAAACACGCGAGACCCTCTCTAACCAAGTTGATTGCTGCGACCGTTACGTGCATGAAAACCCCTGGACAAGCATCGGTATCGGTGCAGCCGCTGGCTTGATCGTTGGTATGCTGATCGGTCGTCGCTAATGGCTTTGGGGCCAACCCAACGCGTATTCTCTGCCGCCAAACGCTTACTAAAGTCACTGATTGCTAATGGTGAAACCCGCCTGCGTTTGGCGGTTTTAGAGCTAGAAGAGGAACGCGCACGTCTACTGACCCTAATACTTTTAGCGGGCGCTAGCCTACTGCTTCTTCTATTGGGCATCGCTACGTTAACAGCATTGGTGGTCGTGCTTTTTTGGGATACTTATCGTCTCACCGCTATCGCTGTAAGTGCGTTTGTTCTGATTGCGATGAGTTTCTTGCTTGCTTTTGTTGCGCTACGCCAAGCTAAACGTCATACACTGCTAAAGGAGACGTTAAAACAGCTGGCTGCCGACCGTGCGTTACTGGAGACAAATGACGATGACATCTCCCAAAGTCGCCGCTAAACCGCTAACACGCGCAGAACGCAAAGCTGCTCTATTAGCTGATTTAGAGCAGCAACGCGTTGATATCTTAGTGAATAGCGATCACCTGCTACGCGCATCGGCCCCCTTAGATCGACATTGGCGTAGCCTAAAAATCCCTCTATATGTTATCGGCGGCGTCGCTGCTTTTAGGTTAATACGCCATCCTGGTGGTGCAATGGCAGCAGGGCGTAAAGCGCTAGCAGGCTATATGCTATTTCGTAAGTTTAAGCTGTTAGCTAGAGTGACTTCTTAGCAAACGTTAGCTCATTAGCAGAAGCCAGCTCACTGGCAAAAGCAACCTCTTGGCAGTAGCTACCCGACAACAGCACGCCAGCCGCCTTCTTAAGCCGCATCAACGGTTTGCCATCACCGGTGCGGCTAACAGGATTCTCCACAGGCAACACCACTCGCCCACGCCCACTGGAAGTTGTACCCTCCCAACTCACCGGTCACATCAAGCACCTCTCCAATAAAGCGTAGCTGTGGCAGGCTTTTCACTTCAAACGTTTTTGAAGAAACGGCGTCTGTACTAACTCCTCCCATCGTTACTTCAGCCGTCCTCCACCCTTCTGTACCCGCTGGTTTTAGCTGCCATTGATTCAGCCGTGCTGCCCAGCTATCCAACGCATCATTGCTATAGTGTGCCAAGGGCCGAGTCAGGTCACTGTCAGTCCCCCACTCAAGTAGCGCCTGTGTGAAACGTTTAGGAAAGCGTTCACCAAGCCAAGTAGACAACTGACGCTTAGGGGTACTGTTACGTGCCTCGCGTAGCGAAGCGGCTGCATTTTCATCCGGCAGTAAGTCAATTTCAATTGAGTTACCCGGCTTCCAAACGCTGGATATTTGCAACATTGCAGGCCCGGAGAGCCCCCGGTGGGTGAACAGCATCGGTTCGACAAACCGACGCCCGTTACAGCTAACGGCTGAGGGCAGACTGATTCCTGAAAGCTCGGCGGCCCGCTCTTTCCAAGTATCGCTGAGCGTAAACGGCACTAAGCCAGGGCGAGTAGGCAGCACCTCCAAACCAAACTGGCGGGCAAGCTCATAGCCAAACCCCGTTGCCCCCATCGTCGGAATTGAGAGTCCACCCGTCGCGACCACCACCACTCCCGCATCAATACTGCCAACGGAGGTGGCTAAACGCATACTATCGCCCACACGCTCCACAGAAGTAATATGAGTACTTAGCGCTATCTCTACCCCTGCCCACTCACACTCTGTTAGCAGCACACGTAAAATTTCTTTAGCAGAAGTCGCACAAAATAACTGGCCAGGGGCTTTCTCTACGTACTCAACGCCATGGCGCTCCACCAGCGAAACAAAATGCTCCGGTCGATAACGCTTTAGCGCTGAAATACAAAAATACGGATTTTCAGAGTAAAAGTGCTGAGGTGTAGTGCCAAGGTTGGTAAAGTTGCAGCGTCCACCGCCCGACATCAGAATTTTTTTGCCTGCTTTTTTGGCATGATCGAGCACCAGAACACGCCGTCCTGCGTAGCCCGCTTGAGCTGCACACATTAAGCCTGCAGCACCGGCGCCGATTACTACGACGTCATAAACCATGAAAGAGGCTCCCAGCATTTAAAGCCGCGCATTTTAACAGGTATAAGGGGGATAGCTTGCTGTACTTCAAAACTAGTGCGTATAATTTATGTATAAATTTATTCTCAAGCAGTTAGTCACTGTCGAAGCCAAACGCAATAGACCTCCTGTTTAGGCACTTTTTTAGGTACTTTTTTTAAGTACTTTTTTAATCCCCTGAGACGCCCATGCACGTTAATAGATGTACTGCACTGTTTGTTCTGGTGACGCTGCTCTGCCCCTTGCCTGTACTCGCACAGTCACCTCCCACGGTGATTGGCAGCTATGTCCAATCCACGACCTGGTCAGACCCACTGGAAGCGCTAGGTACGCTCAGCGCAGATGAGAGCGTTACGCTATCTGCTACCGTCACGGAGACAGTTGCTGAAATCAACTTTCAAGATGGTCAGCAAGTTGAGCGAGGTCATCTGCTTATCCGGTTAGAAGACGCAGAAGAGCAGGCACAGCTTAGAGCAGCCCAGGCGCTGCGTGATGAACGGCGCAATGCATCAGGACGAGCCGATCAGTTACAGCAGCGTAATTTAGCCGCTCGTGCCGATGTCGAAGACGCTCAGGCACGGCTTCGCCAAGCAGACGCCGATGTGCAAGCGCTGGAAGCGCGACTTGCTAACTATAGAATACAAGCGCCTTTCAGTGGACGCGTTGGTTTTCGCAATATCAGTGTCGGTGCGCTCGTTACCCCAGGCATGGAATTAGTAACTCTCGATAAACTAAACGTCATGAAGCTTGATTTCAGTGTTCCAGAGGTTTTTCTGGGGCGCTTGTCACCAGGACTAGCATTAAGCGCTAAAACTGCGGCCTTTCCTGATGAGATTTTTAGTGGTCAGATCGCCAGCATCGGAACTCGTATTGACCCTATCTCGCGCAGCGTGAGCGTACGCGCAGAGCTTGATAACCCAGGATTGCGCCTGCGCCCTGGTATGCTGATGGAAGTGATTGTCCAGCAGCGGGTACGCAATGCATTAGTACTTCCCGAGTCGGCCCTTGAGCCCAGCGGTGATCGCCACTATGTAATGCTGATTCACCAACACGATGGCGCTACGCGCCTTGAGCAACGAGAAGTGAGCATTGGCGAACGGCGCCATGGCGAAGTGGAGATCATTGAAGGCATTGCCCCAGAAGACCTCGTGGTAGTGCATGGCCTTCAATTAGCCCGAGATGGCCAAGAAGTGCGCCTGTTAGGGGTTGTCGATGATGACACGAGCATTCGCGCGCTGTTAGAGGCTGATCGCTAATGCGCTTATCAGATATTTCGGTTCAGCGCCCAGTGCTTGCAATGGTGATCGCTGCGCTTATCGTTGCTTTTGGGTTACTGGCGCTCAATCGACTGCCACTACAAGAGTACCCTAGCGTTGACCCACCCATCGTAAGCATAGACACCCGCTATCCAGGCGCGTCTGCAAGCGTTGTGGAAACCCGTATTACCCAAGTGCTTGAAGACCGTATCGCGGGTGTAGAGGGGATTGAGCTGATCACTTCCCAAAGTGAGGATGGTCGCTCACGCATTGAGATCGAATTCGCGCTCACCCGAGATATTGATGCGGCAGCTAACGATGTGCGCGACCGCATAGCCGGGGCTCTGCGCAACTTACCCGATGATGCCGATAACCCTGAAGTCACCAAAGCCGACAGTAGTGAAACGATTGTGATATGGCTAAGCCTTTCCGGGGAAAATTATTCCATTACCGAATTGACTGACTATGCCAATCGCTTTTTAGTCGACAGCCTCTCTGTGCAACCAGGGGTTGCGCGGGTACGGGTGGGCGGTGGCCGAGATTATGCGATGCGGGTCTGGCTAGACCGCAATGCCCTCGCTGCTCGCGGGCTAACCGTCAGTGATATTGAGAGTGCGCTACGCGCTGAAAACGTCGAGCTACCGGCAGGCTCTATTGAGTCCATGGACCGTCAGTTTATTGTTCGTTTGCCACGTAGCTTTGCCACCGCTGATGACTTTAAGCGCTTAGCCCTAAACCAAGGGGATGACGGCTATTTAGTGCGCTTAGCCGATGTAGCCAGAGTGGAAGTTGGCTCGGTGGAGGACCGTTCAGTGTTCCGCGCTAACGGTGTGCCTATGGTGGGCCTGGGCATGATTATGCAGTCTACTGCGAACATCATAGAGCTATCGGAAGCAGTACAACAGGAGATGGTGAGGCTACAGGGTACGCTACCTGAAGGGATGTCGCTTAATCTAAACTTTGATGCCTCGGTATTTGTCTCGGGTGCTATTCAGCAAGTGGTCATGACGCTATTTATCGCCATGGGACTTGTCGTCGTGGTGATATTCATCTTTCTGGGTAACTTGCGAACAACCCTGGTGCCCGCGGTAACGGTTCCCATTGCCGTAATTGGTGCCTTCACCGCGCTGGCGGCGATGAACTTTTCGATCAATTTGCTAACACTTCTGGCACTAGTGCTAGCGATTGGCTTAATTGTCGATGATGCCATTGTAGTGCTTGAAAACATTAACCGTCGCATGCATGACTATGGCGAAACACCACTGGTAGCCGCATTCCGCGGTACGCGTCAAATCGCCTTTGCTGTCATTGCCACTACCTTGGTGCTGGTGGCGGTGTTTGTACCATTAAGTATGCTGCAAGGCGACATCGGCCGGCTATTCTCCGAATTCGCCCTCACCATGGCAGCGGCGGTGGTAATCTCAACGCTATTAGCGCTCACCTTAACGCCCATGATGGCGTCTAAAATCTTAAAGCCCGGCATGCACGATAGTCGCATTGGCCAAGGCGTACAGTGGCTGTTAAGCGGCACTCAACGCCGCTATCAGCGCGCATTAGAGATAGTACTGCGACTTAAATGGTTGGTCGTTGGACTCTTTGCTTTGCTAATTGCAGCAACGGCGTGGCTCGCATCTGAATTGCCCAACGAGTACACCCCTCAAGAGGATCGCGGTAACTTTATCATTCTGGTGAATGGCCCTGAAGGGGCAACATTTGACTACATGATGGACTACATGGATGAAATTGAAGCTCGATTAACGCCCTTCGTTGAAGACGGTGAGCTTGAGCGCATTGTGGTACGTGCGCCAAGGGGATTTGGTAATATAGAAAACTTCAATAGCGGTTTTATTATCGTCAATATGGCGGACTGGGGAAGCCGTCGCAGCGCCTGGGAAATTATGGCCGACGTTCGTAAAACGCTGAACTCGTTACCGGGTGTGCAAGCATTTCCGGTAATGCGTCAGGGCTTTGGCCAACGCACCCAAAAACCCGTGCAATTTGTTCTTGGCGGTGGCACTTATGAACAGCTAGCCCGCTGGCGAGATACTCTGGTTAACCATGTTCAGCAAGATAACCCTCGCCTAACTGCGCTGGAAAGCAACTACAACGAAACCCAGCCCCAGTTACGTGTAGATATTAACTATGAACGCGCAGCCGCTCTGGGAGTTACCGTCACGGAAATCGGCCGTACACTTGAAGTACTGCTGGGGGGACGCAATGTCACTCGTTATGTGGATGATGGTGAGGAGTATGATGTCATTTTAGAGGGCGACAGAGGCCGTCAAAACAGCCCGCGGGCACTGGATAATATCCAGGTGCGTTCGGCACGCTCAGGGGAGCTGATCCCACTCTCAAGCCTGGTCACCCTTTCCGACTTTGCAGGCGCCAGCACGCTTAACCGTTTTGATCGGGTACGGGCGATTACGATTGAGGCAAACTTAGCGGATGGCTACCCATTGGGTGAAGCGCTCGCTTATCTTCAGCAAACCGCTGACGATATCCTGCCAGAGGAAGCCCAAACCAACGTGGCGGGGCCATCGCGGGACTTTCAACAGGCCAGTGGCGCCACAACCTTCTTGCTGGTACTTGGTGCAGTGGTTGTCTTCCTGGTGCTTGCTGCGCAGTTTGAAAGCTTGATCCACCCCTTTGTTATCATGCTTACCGTACCTTTAGCCATGAGTGGCGCCCTGCTCGCCCTGCTATTAACCGGGCAGTCGCTTAACATCTATAGCCAAGTGGGGCTGGTTCTTTTGATTGGTCTTGCCGCTAAAAATGGCATCTTGATTGTTGAGTTTGCTAACCAGCTACGTGATGAGGGCCAGGCATTTCGCTCTGCTCTTATCGAAGCGTCAGTGACACGGCTACGTCCAATCCTGATGACCGCGGTGACCACTATGGCTGGCGCGATCCCGCTGATTGTTTCAAGCGGCCCCGGCTCAGAGTCTCGCTTGGTGATCGGTACGGTGATTATGGCGGGTGTCGGAGCAGCCACAGTTTTCACCCTGTTTGTGGTGCCAGTAGCCTACGATCTGCTTGCTCGCCATACAGGCTCGCCGGGAGCGGTGAAACGCAGGCTTGAAGATGAGATTGCAGATGCCCCAACAGCGCCTCACGAGCCACTTGAAGCACAGGAGCGCTAACCCCGGCAGTAGATCTCCCTAAAGAAGACTAAGGGACCTTGAAAGACTAAGGGACCTCAAAAAACTAAGGGCGCCCCATATTTAGGAGGCGCCCTTAGTTTTACTACGGCGTTGACTTAGGAGTGACCGTTAAGAACGAGCTTGTTGGCAACTCGATACAGCGAAGCAGCCTCAGCGCAGCTCTTATTGGCAATTGCCAATGCGCTCGCCTTCAATCACAGTATTCATCGTCAATTCACCCATGGGGGATTGGGTAAAGATATCGACGCTGCCTTCGATTTTTTCGCCCATAAAACGCATCTCGCCATCAATGGTCGCTTCACCACCTTCAGCGCGGCATACCATGCTGTAGGAGAGACCATCGGCATTCATATCCTGGTTGAGCAGCTCGCAGCCCTCTTCCTCTTCAATAAAACCAAACTCAGCACCATCTAGCTCTTCTTGGGTAATACACTGGCGCTCGGTTTCGGTTTGGTCTGGGATCTGCATATCGCCACTCATGCTGGTCACGCTGACGAACTCCCACTCGCCAGGCGTTACGTTAGGTGTGTCTGCCAGGGCGACCATCGGGAAAGCCAAAAAGGCTGCTACTGCCATGTTACGTATCATCATCGTCATTCTCACTGCGTTGCTTTAGAAACCCGTCAATATCCTACCTGATTCGGCAAAGCGATGCCCACTGAGAAGAGGCACTGCTACACTCACCATAGAGTATTTATTAAAGGAAAGCCTGTATGCAAGATGATGCTTTGGTTAACCACGCGTTTCACTGCCCGTACTGCGACACAGCGCTTACCTTTGTCATCGATACCTCCCAGGGAAGCCACGACACCTGGGAGGATTGCCATCAATGCTGCGCACCTATCCAACTGCAGGTGATTATTTCGCCGATAACGGGTGAGCTAGAGAGCGTGCTAACCGGCCGTGACGATGATGTGCTTTAAGCTAAGCACTGTGCCAACCAAGTGCAATTCAACTGGCAATGTGAACTAGGCGTTATCGGCCTGCTTTAATAGCGTTAAGCGTTTAGCCTCGCTGCGGCGCATAAAGTACCACGCTAATAAGGTGACTAATGAAACCGTCAATATAATCAGCGTCGCCAGGGCGTTGATCTTCGGCGAGACCCCCATACGTACCGATGAAAACACCACCATCGGTAGCGTGTTTGCCCCTGGGCCAGAGACAAAACTGGCAATGACCAGATCATCTAGCGATAGAGTAAACGCCAGTAGCCACCCTGCCGCCAAGGCGGGCGAAATGACCGGTAGTGTTACAAAGAAAAATGTTTTCACTGGTGGCGAGCCAAGGTCCATTGCTGCTTCTTCAATCGAGCTGTCAACTTCGCGTAGACGAGCAGCCACTACCACTGCCACATAGGCACTACAAAACGTGGTATGAGCAATCCAGATCGTCACCATTCCTCGGTCAGCGGGCCAGCCAATGAGCTGAGCCATCTGCACAAACAGCAACAGCAAGGAAAGCCCTGTAATAACTTCCGGCATCACCAACGGAGCCGTGACCATACTAGATAGCGCCGTTTTACCGCGAAAGTTGCCATAGCGCGTCATAACAAATGCTGCAACGGTACCTAAACACACGGCCATACTGGCGGAGAAGAAAGCGATTTCAAGACTGGTCCAAACCGCAGCCAATATTTGCTTATCGCGAAATAGCTCCACATACCATTGGGTAGAGAACCCCGCCCAAACGGTGACCAATCGTGAGGCATTGAAGGAGTAAACCACCAACACCACCATCGGTAGATAGAGAAACAGAAGGCCCAGCACCAGCATCACTGTCGTAAAACTGGGACGACGGCGAGCGCTACTCATTTTTCAAGCTCCCGGGATTGGTAACGGTGGAACAACACGATAGGTATTAACAGCAGCAATAGCATTACCATCGCCAGTGCAGAAGCTACCGGCCAGTCGCGATTTAAGAAAAACTCTTCCCAAAGCACTTTACCGATCATCAGTGTATTGGGGCCTCCCAGTAGCTCGGGGATGACAAACTCACCAACAGCGGGAATAAATACCAGCATAGAGCCCGCAACGATTCCTCCCATAGAGAGCGGCAGCGTGACCATTAGAAAGGTATTGAGTTTGCGCGAACCAAGATCAGCAGCAGCCTCTAGTAGAGAGTTATCAAGCCGCGTTAAGTGCGCATAAAGAGGCAGCACCATAAACGGTAGGTAGGCGTACACGATCCCAATAACGACGGCAAATTGGGTATTCATCATGCGCAGCGGTGAGTCAATGACCCCTAACCCCATCAGTAAATTATTGATTAAACCGCTGTTGCTCAAAATCCCCATCCAAGCGTACACACGGATCAAAAATGAGGTCCAGGAAGGCAGCATCACCAGCAATAGCAGGATAAGCTGCCAGCGAACCGGTGCCCGTGCCATGGCGTAAGCCATTGGATAGCCAATTAGCAAACAGACGGCAGTAGAAATAAACGCGGTTTTGATCGATCCCCAGTACGCCGCAACATACAAAGAGTCCGACAGCAAAAAAAGATAGTTTCCCAAATTGAGAAACACCTGCAGCGTTTGGTCAGCGTACTCCACCAAAGGCCCATAGGGCGGAATGGCAATCACTGACTCAGACAAGCTGATTTTGAGCACTAACCCAAAAGGCAGCAGAAAGAACAGCGTTAGCCAGACGAGAGGAAGCGCAATCACCGCACGACGGCCTAATTGTAGGCGTTTCATCAAACCAGCGACACGAGACAGCATCATTTAAGGCGATCTCCTAAGGGCCAACAAGGCATTAGCGGTTCAGTACGATAGCGCTATGGTCTTCCCAATAAACGTAGACGCTATCCTCCCAAGTGGGACGATCGCCACGACGCTCAGTGTTAGCCATACTGACTTTGATTCGCTGCCCGGACGCAGTGCGTACGTAGTAAAGTGAGTAGCCACCTAGATAGGCGATATCATCTACCTTACCCGCTTCCCAGTTGTACTCTGCCGTGGGTTGTTCGCGGGTCAGCCAGACTTTTTCCGGGCGAAGCGCAGCCCATACCCGGCGGTCTACTGCTTGGGTCGTAATACCATGGTCAATATAAATTGGCCGGGAGAGCACAGGCGAGGCAATTCGGCAGTGGTCGGCGGCATCTTCTACAATCTCGCCTTCGAACAGATTCACGGTACCCACAAATTCCGCCACCATACGACTGGCCGGGCTTTCGTAAATATCTACCGGCGAGCCCACCTGCTCAATCCAGCCGTCTGCCATGATGGCAACGCGGTCAGCCATGGTCATGGCTTCTTCTTGATCATGGGTCACCATAATGCAGGTAACCCCCACCTGCTCGATAATCTCCACCACCTCTAGCTGCATTTCTGTGCGCAGCTTTTTGTCCAGCGCGCCCATAGGCTCATCTAACAACAGTAGTTTGGGCCGCTTGGCTAACGAGCGCGCCAAGGCTACCCGCTGGCGTTGACCGCCAGAGAGCTGGTGCGGTTTACGTTTTGCGAACCGCTCCATATGCACCAGCTTGAGCATTTGGGCCACCCGCGCCTCGATCTCTGCTCTGGGTAGTTTGTCTTGCTTTAACCCGAAGGCAATATTTTGTGCAACGTTCATATGCGGGAACAGCGCATAGGACTGAAACATCATATTAATCGGGCGTTTATGGGGCGGCATATTAGTAATATTTTCGCCACTTAATAAGACCTTACCTTCGCTGGGTGTTTCAAAACCTGCCAACATTCTCAGCAGAGTGGATTTGCCCGATCCCGATCCACCCAATAGCGCAAAGATCTCGCCGCGCTTTACCTGCAGGTTCACGTCATCCACCGCTAGGGCATCATCAAAACGCTTACTCAAGCGCTTTACCTCCAGCACGACATCCTCGGCAAACCGTGGGGTTTTACCCTGAGGGCGTGCAGCAGTCGAGGCTAAGGGTGCAGAGGAGGACAACTCGTTCGACAGGGGCGTAGTGACCATTAGTCACTCCCATCAAAAGGCCCAGATAACCGGGCGTTTAAAAGACAAACAGCGAGCCAAGCAAAACGCTTGGCTCGCCGTCAGGCGATGAATAGATTAACGGCCGGATTTAACGCGGTTCCAGATACGGGTCAGTGCGCGTTGGGCGTTTTGCGGTTTCTCCAAAGGCACAAATAACTTCTGCATAATGTCGGCTGCAGGATAAATTGCCTGGTCTTCAAGTATCTCTTCCGGCAAGTAAGCATTCGCGGCGCTATTAGGGTTGGCATAGCGCACATAATCAGTAATTTCTGCGGCGATCTCAGGATCAAGGATAAAGTTGATAAACGCATGTGCGTTTTCAGGATTCGGGGCATCTGCCGGAATGGCCATCATGTCGAACCACAGCTCAGCGCCTTCCTTGGGGATGCTGTAGGCGATCGTAAAATCACGCCCGGCCTCCTCTGCGCGCTCTGCAGCCTGGAAGATATCGCCGGAGTAGCCAGCGGCTACGCAGATGTCACCATTCGCCAGATCAGAGATATAGCGGGAGGAGTGAAAGTAGGTTATATCGTCCCGAATACGAGTAATGACCTCCCCTGCGGCCTCCAGGTCATCGCTATCGTTGCTTTGCGGATCCAGCCCCAGATAAGCCATCGCAGCGGGTAGCATTTCAATACCCGAGTCCATCAATGAGATACCGCAACCCGCACTACTCAGCGCGCTGGTTACGTCGGGATCAAAAAGAAGTGCCCAGCTATCGACGGGGGCATCTTCGCCCAGAATCTGTTCGATACGGTCGGCATTATAGCCAATGCCATTGGTGCCCCACATGTAAGGAATAGAGTACTCGCTATCCCCATCAATATGTTCCAGGCTAGCCATCAATTCGGAATCAAGGTTGCTAAGATTGCTCAATAGCTCATGATCCAGGGGCTGATAGACACCCGCATTCAGCTGGCGGGTAAAGAAGTGGGTAGAGGGTACGACAACATCGTATCCAGAGCGGCCTGATAACAGGGCTGCATCCAGAACTTCGTTGCTATCGTAAACATCGTAGGTGACGCTAATACCAGTACGTTCGGTGAACTTTGCCAGTGTCTCTGGTGCAATATAGTCTGACCAGTTATAAACCCTCACTTCATCAGCGTGGGCTACTGCGGCCGTTACGACAAAAGATATGGCCGTAACGGCCCCAGAAAGTTTGTGAATATTCCCCATTCCACTGCTCCTCATCTCAAAATCTAACGATCACCAAACATCCAGCGGCCAGCAAATCTCCCATAACCACCTAAGTTCCCATAACCACCTAAGCTCCCATAACCACCAGAGCTATCGAGCATAGCCGTCGCACAAATCTAGCCCCCTACCGTCCAGTCATCTTGTCGGAGCTAAAAACAGCGTAGGCAATTATGCGAACCGTGCGAATTTTGCGGTGCAGCGCGGTCTATCGCAAGTCAATGTGAAAAATTCTTGCTATATAGCCGCAGCGCCCCCACCTACAGAGTCGTGACGTCAATGCAGCGTCATTATTTAAATTAGCTATCAGTAGAATTATTTTTTACAATTTTAGCTATTAGTCGTAGGGCGGTATAGTGTCTTACAAATTTTCCCACTACCGATCACATCAAATGGAGATTATCTAAATGTCTTTGATCAATACTGAAGTAAAACCGTTTAAAGCGACTGCTTACCTGAACGGCGAATTCGTTGACGTTACTGAAGCAGACTTGCAAGGTAAGTGGTCTGTGTTCTTCTTCTATCCCGCTGACTTCACCTTTGTTTGCCCGACAGAGCTAGGTGACCTCGCCGATAACTACGAAGAGTTCAAAAAGCTGGGCGTTGAAATCTACAGCGTCTCAACTGACACCCACTTCACTCACAAGGCTTGGCACGACAGCTCCGAGACTATCGGCAAACTTCAGTACCCGATGATCGCGGATCCGACGCTGCAAATTTCTCGCAACTTCGAAGTACTGATCGAAGAAGCTGGCCTGGCTGAGCGCGGCACTTTCGTTGTTGACCCAGACGGCAAAATTCAGATTGTTGAAATCAACGCTGGCAACATCGGCCGTAATGCTGAAGAACTGCTGCGTAAAGTAAAAGCCGCTCAGCACGTTCGCGCCAACCCGAACGAAGTTTGCCCGGCTAAATGGAAAGAAGGCGAAGAGACATTAGCTCCGTCTTTGGATCTTGTAGGCAAAATCTAAGCTGTCTATCGCTGCCAAGTAAGGGCTGCCAAATAAGGATTATTCCTTATAAGGGTTACCCCCTTAGGTAGCACGACACCCGGGCGCTAGGCTCGGGTGTTTTTCTTTGAGTGCTCGTTCTAACACTCCCAGCGTTTTCCCTAACACCTTTGATGGCTACTGTGATCTAAGCACAGTAAGCGGTGTTTTAGGTTGAGAACTTTATACTGCTGACTATGAGGAACCACTGTCATGTTGGACGCCAATTTAAAAAATCAGTTGAAAGCTTACCTAGAAAAAGTGACTCAACCGTTCGAGATCGTTGCGTCCCTCGATGACGGTGCCAAGTCACGTGAACTGCTAGGGCTATTAGAAGATATCAGTAGCTTAAGCGACAAAATCACGTTGCAGACCAGCGGCCAGGATAGCCGCACGCCATCGTTTGCCATTAACCGTCCTGGTGAAGAGACCGGTGTGGTGTTTGCTGGCATCCCCATGGGCCACGAGTTTACCTCGCTGGTACTAGCGCTGTTGCAAGTAGGTGGGCATCCACCCAAGACATCGGAAGAACTGCTTAATCAAATTAAAGGCCTCGACGGTGACATGCTGTTCGAGACCTACTACTCGCTCTCCTGCCAGAACTGCCCAGACGTTGTGCAAGCGTTGAACCTGATGGCGATCTTTAACCCCAACGTTCGTCACGTTGCTATTGATGGCGCGCTGTTTCAGGACGAAGTGGAAGCACGGGAAATTATGTCGGTCCCCAGCATCTACTTGAATGGGAAGCCCTTTGACCAGGGGCGTATGACCCTGGAGCAAATCTTAGCCAAAGTAGACACAGGTGCTACTGAGCGGGAAGCCAAAAAACTAAGTGAGAAAGCTGCCTTTGATACGCTAGTGATTGGCGGCGGCCCGGCTGGTGCATCAGCAGCCATTTACTCTGCCCGCAAAGGTATTAATACCGGCGTTGCGGCAGAGCGTTTTGGTGGCCAAGTAGCCGATACGATGGGCATTGAAAACTTCATTTCAGTCACCCATACCGAAGGCCCCAAACTGGTCAGCGCACTGGAAGAGCACGTTAAAGAGTATGAAGTTGACGTGATGAATCTACAGCGTGCAACCTCTTTTAAAGCTGCAGAAACCGAAGGCGGCTTGCATGAAGTGAGCTTTGAGTCAGGTGCCAAGCTGAAAAGTAAGACACTTGTGCTGGCCACCGGCGCACGCTGGCGTGAGATGAACGTACCCGGCGAGCAGCAGTACCGTAACAAAGGCGTTGCCTATTGCCCCCATTGCGACGGCCCGTTGTTTAAGGGCAAGCGGGTTGCCGTTATTGGTGGCGGTAACTCAGGCGTGGAAGCGGCGATTGATCTTGCCGGTATCGTTAGCCATGTAACGCTTGTGGAGTTTATGGGTGAAATGCGTGCTGATGCCGTACTTCAGAAAAAGCTCAAGAGTCTGCCCAATGTAGACATTGTTTTGAACGCGCAAACCACAGAAGTCACCGGCGATGGCAGCCGCGTCAATGGCCTGACCTACAAAGACCGCAACACAGACGAAGTTAAAAACATTCCTCTGGAAGGTATCTTTGTCCAGATCGGCTTGGTGCCTAACACGGAGTGGCTGAAAGGCTCGCCAATTGAAATGTCACCACGCGGGGAAATCATTGTGGATGCCCACGGTATGACCTCGGTACCCGGCGTATTTGCCGCTGGGGATGTCACCACCGTTCCGTACAAACAGATCATTATCGCCATGGGAGAAGGCGCAAAGGCATCACTGGGCGCCTTTGATTACCTGATTCGTAATTAACTAGCTAAAAGAATCAGCCAAAGGGCGGCCCCCACCTGCTGCCCGTTGGACTGTCCCTTTTGACGCAAAAGACCGTGACGTCACGCCCGCTATCTAGCGGGCGTTTTTTTGAGCACTTAACCGCCCTGCCCACACACCGTACAAGCGGGGTCACGGGGTACTTGAAAGTGGCGCCATTGACCACTTAAACCCTCAAAGGTAGAGAGCCCTTGATGGGGTTTTCCAGCCCCACTCAATAACTTAAAAGCCTCAACCGCTTGAAAGCAACCGATCAATCCAACCAGCGGTGCCATCACACCACTTTCAGCACAGCTAAGGGCTTCGTCATCGCTGTCATTGGGCGGGTAAAGGCAGGCGTAACATGGGCTGGCCGAATCGCGAGGGTCAAATACCGCCAGTTGCCCAGAGAAGCGTATCGCCGCCCCCGAAACAAGCGGCACACCCGCTTGCTGCGAGGCTGCATTAATAGCGTAACGGCTGGAAAAACGGTCGGTACAGTCCAGCACCACATCCGCCGCCGCCACTAGCGCTAGCAGTTGCTCCCCTTCTGCGTGCTGCTCCAAGGCAACCACCTGACATTCTGGGTTCAGCGCTTGCATGCTGGCTTTAGCAGAGCGAGCCTTGTTAATACCGATACTTGCCTGTTGATGAGCAATTTGGCGCTGCAGGTTAGAAAGCTCCACCACATCCGCATCGGCAATCGTGATTTTTCCGACGCCTGCAGCGGCTAAATAGAGCGCTGCAGGCGAGCCTAGCCCTCCACCGCCAATAATCAGCGCGTGGGCGCCACGCAGGCGCTCCTGCCCTTCAATATCCACCTCGGGCAGCATAATTTGGCGGCTATAGCGCAGCAGCGCCTGATCGTCCATCATCGGCTTACTTATCCTCAAATTCCTCAAAGTCGGGTATGTGCAGGCTAAAGCTCTCTTTCACCTCTTCCATCACCACGTAGCTTTTCGACTCTTTCACTCCCGGCAGGGTCAGCACCACATCGCCTAGCAACTGACGGTAGGCCGCCATTTCAGGAATCCGGCACTTCAAAATATAATCAAACTGGCCAGACACTAAATGACACTCTTGTATCTGAGGCAATTTTTCTACCGCCCGGCGAAACTCATCAAACACTGCCGGGGACTGAGTTTCCAGGCTAATCTCTACAAACACGAGTAGGTTAGCTTTTAATGCTCGCGGGTCGAGAACCGCCTGGTAGCCACGAATAATACCCGCTCGTTCAAGGCGCTTGACGCGCTCTAGGCAAGGGGTTGTGGATAAGCCAACTTCTGATGCAAGGTCTACATAGGAAATACGCGCATTTTCCTGTAGGCAGCGCAAAATCTTAAGATCGATACGGTCCAGCGTTCTATTTTTAGGTTTCATGGCAGGATCCAATACTGATGAATCAGGCAGTTATTAAAGGTGCCCTAGGGTAACCCGTTCATGGCCGCTGATGTCTTGCACACTTTCAACGTTGTGATAGCCAGCGCTAACCAGTGCTTCCCGCACATGGCTCGCCTGGGTATAGCCGTGCTCTAGCGCCAACACTCCTCCCATTGATAGATACTCTCTTGCCGCATCGACCAAATGTATCAAATCAGCCATGCCGTCCGCCTCGGCTACCAGCGCAGATAGCGGTTCAAAACGCACATCCCCCTCGCGCAAGTGAGGGTCATCGGCGGCAATATAGGGCGGGTTGCTAACAATAATATCGAATAGGACTGTTGGCTCAGAGGAAGAAAAAGCACTAAACCAATCGCTTTGTATAAACTGTGCGTTGGCAATAGCAAGCGCCTTAGCATTGCGAGCAGCGAGCTGAGCCGCTTCGGGGCGAATATCGGCACCGGTCACCTTCCAGCCAGGTTTTTCACTGGCGAACGCTAATGCAATCGCGCCAGTTCCCGTGCCTAAATCAAGCAACCGACCGGTCTCTGCTGGAGTACGGGCCAGCACAGCCTCAACTAGCGTCTCAGTATCAGGCCGTGGGATAAGCGTGTCCGGAGAGGTGGCTAACCGCAACCCCCAAAACTCCCGCTCACCAGTTAAATAAGCGACTGGCTGTCCTTGGGCACGGGCGGCAATTAGCGCATCGAAGCGCGCTTGCTCCCAAATAGCACACTCTCTGTCACCCCAGGTATAGAGCCAAGTACGATTATGCCCCGTAGCATAGCTAAGCAGCACTTCGGCATCGATTCGTGCTGAGGGCGAGCCCGCCTCACTAAGCCGCTGTGCCGCCTGTAACAGCAGAGCATCGTAGGTCACATCACCTACCACCATCAGGCCTCCTGAAGGGCTGAAAGCTGCTCGGCTTGATATTCATGAATCAGCGGGTCGATGACTTCATCCAACTGTTCGCCACTGATCACTTCGGTGAGTTTATACAGTGTGAGATTAATGCGGTGGTCGGTAATACGACCCTGGGGGAAGTTGTAAGTACGAATGCGCTCACTGCGATCCCCAGACCCTACAAGTGAACGACGGGCATCCGCTTGCTCTTGGCGCTGAGAGTCTACCGCATTACGTTTGAGCTTCGCGGCTAGCAGAGACATCGCTTTAGCACGGTTTTTGTGCTGACTGCGCTCTTCCTGACACTCTACGACGACACCAGTGGGTAGGTGAGTAATACGAATAGCGGAGTCGGTGGTATTAACGTGCTGACCACCAGCTCCACTGGAGCGATAGGTGTCTACACGTAGATCGGCGGGATTAATATCAATATCGCCGACATCATCCACTTCTGGCATCACTGCGACTGTACAGGCTGAGGTGTGAATCCGCCCCTGAGACTCAGTGGCCGGTACACGCTGCACTCGGTGTGCGCCAGACTCAAACTTCAAGCGCGCGTAAACGCCATCGCCCTTAACTCGGGAAATTACCTCTTTATAGCCGCCCTGCTCGCCATGGCTGGCACTAACCACTTCAACGCGCCAACCGCGTTTTTCGGCATAGCGCGAGTACATGCGAAACAGGTCTCCTGCAAAGATTGCCGCTTCATCACCGCCAGTACCTGCGCGCACTTCCAGAAACACGCCACGACCATCGTCTGGATCCTTCGGCACCAGTAAGCGCTTAAGCTCAATATCCAGGCTTTCAAGCTGCTCCCGGCCGTCGCTAATTTCCATTTCTGCGAGTTCGCGCATCTCTGGGTCGTTATCGCGGCTAAGCTGCTCGGCCTCTTCAATGCTATTTTCAACCTCGCGATAACGCTGCCAGGCAGCAACCAGCTCATCTAACTCAGCGTACTCACGGGAGTAATCACGAAAACGCTGTTGGTTGTTGATCACCTCAGGATCAGATAGCAGCATTGCCAACTCTTCAAAACGGTCAGCAAAACTATCTAGGCGTTGGCGCAAAGTCTCTTTCATGCGGGTGTATTATCCTTCTGGCGTTTTACCGAGCACGCAGGCTGCTCAAAAGCAGGTTTGGCAGGCAACAATAAATGCGGCACAGCATTCAGCAGTTCGTGGTTTTCCTGAGAGGCAGCTTCTCGCAACGCAAGCGTTGGGTGGTGCATCAAGCGGTTGGCTAATTGATGCGCTAAGCGCTCGATCACTTTAGCAGGGTCTTCACCACGGGCTAAGCGTTCAAGCGCCTGCTCGCGGGAGTGGTCACGGATTGCCTCGCCGTGGCGACGGTAGTCGCGAATCAGCTCGCCGCCCTTACGAATGCGACGCTCGTGTAGCCAGCTCCCCACACCGTGCTCAATCAGAGACTCGGCTTGGTCAGCAGCTACCTGACGATGACGGCGATTCTCTTCGATAACTTCTTCAAGATCATCAACAGTGTAGAGAAAGACATCGGCAAGCTCCCCCACTTGTGGTTCGATATCCCTCGGCACTGCAATATCCACCATAAACACAGGACGGTGCCGACGCTTTTTCAGCGCTCGCTCCACCATCCCTTTACCCAATATGGGCAGTGGCGAGGCGGTAGAGGAGATGACGATATCGGCATACTCCAAAGCATCCGGGATTTCAGACAGCGTGATTGCAGTGCCCCCCAACGGGGAAGAGACTTGCTCTGCACGCTCACGGGTACGGTTTGCTACCGTAAGTTGACGCACCCCCGCCTCATGAAGATGACGGGCAACCAGTTCTATGGTTTCACCAGCCCCGATCAGCAGCGCTCTGGCACGGCCAAAATCATCAAAAATACGGCTGGCCATACTCACAGCAGCATAAGCTACCGACACTGGGTTTTTACCAATGCCGGTTTCTGTGCGCACTTGTTTAGCTACCGCAAACGTGTGCTGAAAAAGGCGCTCTAACTCACCACCTAACCCATTTGCCTGGCGCGCCTGTTGATACGCTTCTTTTAACTGGCCAAGTATTTGCGGTTCGCCCAGCACCATAGAGTCCAGGCCAACTGCCACACGCATCAGATGTCGCGCAGCATCGTTGTCTAGGTAGTGATAAGCACAACGTGAAAGGTCTTCGACACGTAAATTATGAAAGCGCCCAAGCCAGTCCAACACAGCCTGCTCCCCGGCGGCATCCGTTACGCAGTAAAGCTCGGTACGGTTGCACGTCGATAGCACGGCTGCTTCGTTGATTTGCGGTAGGCTACGCAGTTCCACCAACGCGCTTTCGAGCTGCGTCGGGGTAAAAGCCACCTGTTCACGCACGGCCACACTGGCAGTACGATGATTTATTCCCAGGGCAAGAAGCGTCATGCGTTATGCGTCTTCGCTAGTGGATCGGTCGTCACGTCACTGTCGGTCTATGTGTCTCGGGCTTACGAAAGAGAGAGACAGCATTAAGAAATTGTAATGGTGCTGCTCTTTTTCAAGGTGAAATATTCTATCACAGCACAGCATGATCTGATGCACACCACTTTGCCGCAGGCGGCCAAGCCGCTATGCTGAACACTCGGCCACTTGATCGAGAAACGCATGCCCCTTCGCGCAACACTATCGGGTTTACCCCTGCTGCCTTTGGCCGCCACGCTATTAATGAGCGGTTGCCAGTCTACGCCCTCTTTTTATGAGGACGGGTTAATGCCCTATTCAGGCGACCCCATGCAGTCGGCTCCCCCCATTACCCGTGGGCTTGATGCGGCTGGACTTCGCACGCTGCTGGCTGCCGAGCTTGCTGGTCAGCGAGGTAACTACCGCTACGCCAGCCAGGGCTACCTGGAGGCTGCCCAGCGCTATGGCGTACCAGCGCTTGCCGAGCGCGCGACCTTTGCTGCGCGATTTGGCAATGATATTGCGCTAATAGAAGCATCTGCGCTGCGCTGGCATGAGCTAGCTCCTCAAGCAGAGGGCCCAAACCGTCTACTTGCGACCCTTTCCCTGCAACGCGGTGATTGGTATGACAGCCTAGAGCAGCGCTTGGTGATTGTTCAAGCGGGTGGCAACGGGGAAATAGCGGCATTTGCTGAAATTGCCATAGCCGAAGAAGCTCCTCTCCATCTGCTGATGCAACCTCTGCAGGCACACCTTGACCAACCTGGCGCCGACCAACTTGAGTTTCACAGTGACGTACTACTGGGCACGGCACTCATTGAAGCTGCGCTTGGTAACCTGCAAAGCGCTCAGCTGCGACTGGACCAAGTCGCCCGCCAGGATCCTGAATCAACATCACTATGGTTAGCCAAGGCGCGTCTTGCCTTGGAAAGCGGTGATCACCCTGCAGCCCAGCGCGCCGCTCGACAAGGGCTGAACCTAGCTCCTGACGATGTGCGCTTTTTACTAATGCTTGCTCAGGCTGAAATCCGCCTAAACAATATTGCCGCCGCCGAAGTGCAAACCAACAGCCTGCTGGAAAACCACGGTGGCAATCAGGATCTACGCATCGCACTTGCTCAGCTCTATTTGGAAGAGGGTCATAGCGAACCTGCCTACAGGTTGCTACAGCCCCTTATTGGCCAAGGTAGTATTCCCAATATCGCCTATTACCTGCTGGGAGCGATCAGTCAATCCCAAGGCGAAATAGATGACGCCCTGCTCTACTATCGCCAAGTAAGCGAAGGTGACGAGTTTCTGCCCGCCCTTGCCACGGCAGCACGCATGTTGATCGAAAATGATCGCCTTCTTGATGCACGTGCACTGCTACGTATTGAGCGGATGCGTAATGAAGACTATTTCGGCGACCTAGTGATGTTAGAGGTACAGCTATTAGACGAGTTAGGTCTTCAGGAGGATGCTACAGCACTGTTAAACCGAGAGCTTACCCGCACCCCCGACGACACTAACCTGCTATATTTAAGGGCAATGCGCTTCTGGGAAATGGGCGACTTTAACGCCATGGAGCAGGACTTGCGTCAGATACTGCGCACCGAGCCTAACAACGCCATGGCCCTGAATGCACTGGGCTATACACTGGCTGACCTTAACGTGCCAGAGCGACTTGAGGAGGCCCGTGAGTTAATTGAACGCGCCTACGAAGCCGACCCAAACAACCCAGCGATTCTTGATAGTATGGGCTGGGTATACTTCCGGCTTGGCAAGCCCGATGAAGCACTAGCATGGCTAGAAAGCGCTTACGCTCAGATGCCCGACCAAGAGATCGTCGCGCATTTAGCCGAAGTATTGCATGCTCTCGGGCGCAGTGATGAAGCCCGTCGGCTACTTCAGCAGGCACGTAAGCGTACCTCACAGCACCCACAAATCGATGAGCTGCTTGAGCGTTTCCCTGAACTAACGCCATCCAATACACCCTAACGCCGACTTTATTAACCACATCGATTAGCCGTATCAACTTTAAGCAACACTGACATGGAGCCAGTTTATGTTGACCAAACACCTTGCTTTTTCCCGCTGTGACAAGCTTCGCCTGGCCGCGCCTTGCCTCCCTAAGCTGATACGCTCCAAGCTTACGCACTCAGCACGCCTACTAATTACTAGCGCTGCCCTATTGGTAATTGCCGGCTGTGCCAGCCAAGTACCGATTGATGAGAGCGGCCGCCAAGCAGGCCAATGGGAACGCCAGCAAGCCGATGTTGAGGCATTCGACACATGGACAATGGTGGGAAAAGCGGGACTGAGAACACCCCAGGAAAATACCAGCGCTAATTTAGACTGGAACCAGCACCCCTACTATTTCCGCATGTTGATTAGCGGGCCATTCGGTGGTGGCCGTAGCGTGCTGGAAGGCCGCGAGGGGCGCTTCTCACTCACTACCAGCGATGGCCGCTTTGAGGCAGAAACCCCCGAGTCGCTGATGGAAGAGCAGCTTGGCTGGTCGTTGCCAGTTAGCGCCATGCCAGACTGGGTTCGCGGCCTGCCTAGTAACCACTCCAGTTATCAGATAGAAACAGATGAGCTTGGTTTTCCCAACCACCTTCAACAAGATGGCTGGGAAATCGATTACCGCGACTGGGAACAGGTAGAAGGCATGTGGTTACCCCGCCGACTAGTAATGAACTACGCCGATGTGCGTATTACGCTGGTGGTCAACCAGTGGCGTCCTTCCAACAGCTGACACACTGACTGAGAGCCGGAATGCCAGCTACCATGTTAATGCCAACCTCTACGTTAATACCATCCTCTACGTTAACGCTTCCCTCCCCCGGGAAGCTAAATCGCATGTTGCATATTGTGGGCCGTCGTCAAGACGGCTACCACGAACTGCAGACCATTTTTCAGTTTATCGACCTGTGCGACCAGCTTCACTTTTCACCTCGCCACGACGGCGTCATTGAGCTTACCAACGCTATTACCGGCGTCGCCCACGATGACAACCTGATTGTGCGAGCGGCTAGGCTTCTTCAGCAAGCAAGCGGTACGCGCTTAGGCACATCTATTAGCATTGACAAAAACCTGCCCATGGGTGGTGGCCTCGGTGGCGGGAGCTCTAATGCGGCAACGGTGCTGATGGGGCTTAACCATTTATGGAAGCTTGGCCTTACCAAGGCTGAGCTAGCCAGGCTTGGGCTTACTTTAGGTGCTGACGTCCCCGTCTTTGTGCATGGACATAGTGCCTGGGCAGAGGGTGTAGGTGAAAAACTCACCTCAGTGACACTAGACACCCCCTGGTTTGTGGTCATTCACCCCAGCGTAAGTGTTGCGACACCAGCCATCTTCCAAGACCCAGAATTGACACGCGACAGCCACCCCATTACTATGGCGCGCGCATTGCAGGGGGGAGCGTCAGAGTGGCGTAACGACTGCGAAGCTACTGTCAAAAAACGCTACCCGCCCATTGCGGTAGCCCTTGACTGGCTCGCGCAGTATGCACCTAGTCGACTGACCGGTACCGGCGCCTGTTTGTTTGCGGCCTTTGATTCACAGCAAGCCGCACAAACTACTGTCGCTGGATTGATGCATCAACAGAAGCATCAGCACTGGCAGGCGTGGGTAGCACGCGGACTCAACGCTTCCCCCCTACAAGATGCTCTGGGCTGCTGAAAGCGCCCGGTCATCGCATTAGGTTTATTGCTGGGGTATCGCCAAGTGGTAAGGCACCGGTTTTTGGTATCGGCATTCCCAGGTTCGAATCCTGGTACCCCAGCCAACCTAATTATGATCTGCGTTTTCTCCCCTGATCCCCAACACTGCAAAGGTGGCTGCGCGTGTCAAAATTGATGGTTTTCACCGGGAATGCCAATCCCGAACTCGCTCAAAAGATTGCCGAGAGCTTAGACAGCCGTATGGGTAATGCGACGGTTGGTCAATTTAGCGACGGCGAAATCGCGGTCGAGATCAATGAGAACGTGCGTGGTAAGGATGTCTTCATCCTTCAATCCACCTGTGCACCTACGAATGACAACCTGATGGAACTGATCCTGATGGTCGACGCATTACGTCGTGCCTCAGCCGCTCGAATTACCGCGGTAGTTCCTTATTTTGGCTATGCCCGCCAAGATCGTCGCGTACGCTCCGCCCGCGTTCCCATCTCAGCAAAAGTTGTCGCTGACATGATGGTGAAAGGCGGCGTTGATCGCGTTATGACCATGGATCTGCACGCTGACCAAATCCAGGGTTTCTTCGACGTGCCGGTTGATAACGTTTACGGCTCGCCCATTTTACTTGACGACATTGAGCGCCAAAACTACGACGATCTCGTAGTGGTATCGCCCGATGTAGGTGGCGTTGTTCGCGCTCGCGCTATTGCCAAGCAGTTAAACGCTGACCTGGCAATTATTGATAAGCGTCGCCCTCAGGCTAACCAAGCCCAAGTCATGCATATTATTGGCGAAATCGAAGGCCGCACATGCGTGGTCGTCGATGACATGATTGATACTGCTGGCACGCTATGTAAAGCCGGCGAAGCATTAAAAGACCACGGCGCTGCACGCGTCGTGGCCTATGCCACACACCCGATATTGTCTGGCCCTGCGGTCGACAACATCACGAACTCTGTGCTGGATGAAGTTGTCGTGACCGACACTATCCCACTCTCTGACTATGCACGCCGGAGTGGGAAAATTCGCCAGCTGAGCGTTGCCGGACTGATTGCGGAAGCGATCCGCCGGGTTAGCAACGAGGAATCCGTTAGCGCGATGTTCCACTAATCGTCTGACGTTACAGCCCCCTAATGGGCCCTGGAAGCGTCGTCGCCTGGTCGCGGTCGGCGATGTTTCCTTACTTAAACCAAGAGGCAAATTACATGTCTGATTTTATCCTGAAAGCCAGCGTTCGTAACGACCTGGGGAAAGGTGCGAGCCGCCGCCTGCGTCGTGCGAACCAACAAGTACCGGCCGTTGTATACGGCGGTACTAAAGGTGCGCAGTCAATTTCTGTAGAAAAAACTGCGTTCTACAAAGCAATTGAAGACGAGTCTTTCTTCTCTTCGGTAATCAACCTGGTTATCGACGGCACAGAAGAGCAAGTGGTTGTTCGTGATCTGCAGCGCCACCCGTTCAAACCGCTTCTTACTCACGCTGACTTCATGCGTGTTGATGCTACTCACGCCATCACTATCAACGTGCCGCTGCACGTTCTTAATGAAGAGAAGTGTGTTGGCATCAAAGACCAAGGCGGCGAACTGCACGTCCTGGCTAACGAAGTGGCTATCAGCTGTTTGCCGAAAGACCTTCCTGACTTCCTGGAAGTTGACATCAGCAAAGTTGAGCTGGGCACAACCCTGCACCTGTCTGACCTGACCCTGCCGGCCGGCGTCACTTCTGTTGACCTGTCCCACGGTGAAGAGCATGACAATGCCGTTCTTAGTATCACCAAAGTGAAAGTGCGCGGCGGCGATGCAGAAGAAGGCGAAGAAGAAGCCAGCGCTGAATAAGCTCTGGTAGTCAGCACCTTGTGGATTACTCCACCAAGCAGTGCTGAGCTTGGGCTACCCTCATTGCCCAAGAATGCTAAAATCAAGCGCCTCGGCGCTTGATTTTTTTTGCGGCCTGCCAGCCGCTGACACGATGTCAAAATTTCTCCCAGACGTTTTGGAGGCGGGAAAATGAGCCAGGTAACGGCCATTATCGGACTAGGAAACCCCGGTCCAGAGTATGAAGCCACACGCCACAACGCTGGTTTTTGGCTGGTGGATGCCATTGCCCGCAGCGCCCATACAGAGCTTCGTCCTGAGAAAAAGTTTTTGGGCCTCTACGCCAAAGCACGCATTGGCGAACAGGACATACACCTGCTCAACCCCACCACCTTTATGAATCGCAGCGGTGCTGCGGTGGCAGCGCTGGTTCAGTTTTTTAAGCTAGCGCCCGAAAACCTGCTAGTTGTTCACGATGAACTGGACCTACCTCCGGGGCAAGCCCGCTATAAGACTGGCGGCGGCCACGGTGGTCATAATGGCCTACGCGATATCATTAGCGCGTTAGGCAACCAAAACCAGTTTCACCGCGTTCGCGTTGGCATCGGCCACCCCGGCGAAGCACGCCAGGTCACTAACTATGTGCTTGGCCGCCCTGGGAAAGTCGAGCAAGAAGCCATTGAACGCGCCTTGGACGAGTGCCAAGCTACTCTACCTTTTGCGCTATCCGGCGAATGGGCCAAAGCCATGAACCGCCTGCATAGCGTAAAATAGCGGCACACTTAAAAGTACACGCTTTTAGCACCTTCTTTTTCAATTTGGGCAAGCGCCTCGTTAATGGCGCCGCCCCAGCGGCCAGGAAGTAACTTATGGGCTTTAACTGTGGCATCGTCGGTCTACCCAACGTAGGCAAATCCACGCTTTTCAATGCACTAACAAAGTCAGGCATTGATGCAGAAAACTTTCCGTTCTGCACCATTGAGCCCAACGTAGGCATCGTCCCAATGCCTGACCCCCGCCTTGATAAGCTTGCCGAGATCGTCAAGCCACAAAAAGTGCTGCCGACCACGATGGAGTTTGTGGATATTGCAGGCTTAGTGGCCGGCGCCTCCAAAGGTGAAGGGCTAGGCAACAAATTCCTGGCCAATATTCGCGAAACCCAGGCTATCGCCCATGTAGTACGCTGCTTTGATAACGATAACGTTATCCATGTCGCCAACCAGGTCGATCCACGCGCAGACATCGAAACCATCAACATTGAGCTAGCGCTTGCCGACTTAGATACCGTTGAGAAAGCCAGCCAGCGCCTGGTTCGGTCCGTGAAAGGCGGCGACAAAGATGCCATCGCCACCAAGGCAGTGCTAGATAAAATCCAGCCTCACTTAGCTGAAGGTCAGCCACTGCGCAGCTTTGACCTCTCAGACGATGAGAAGCGCCAGGTAAAGAGCTTTGGGTTCTTAACACTCAAGCCCACCATGTACATTGCCAACGTCAATGAAGATGGTTTCGAGAGCAACCCTTACCTAGATATCGTCAAAGAGATTGCCGCTGAAGAAGGCGCGGTGGTCGTGCCAGTATGTAATCAGCTAGAAGCAGAAATTGCCGAGCTGGACGACGAAGAGCGCAGCATGTTCTTAGCCGAAATGGGCATGGAAGAGCCGGGATTAGACCGTGTAATTCGTGCAGGCTACGCCCTCCTAGGCCTGCAGACCTACTTTACTGCTGGCGTGAAAGAAGTACGCGCCTGGACAGTTAAGCAAGGCGCTAGCGCACCGGAAGCAGCGGGCGTCATTCACACGGATTTCCAGAAAGGCTTTATTCGCGCAGAAGTCATCGCGTATGACGACTTCGTCTCACTTGGCGGCGAGCAAGGGGCCAAGGATGCCGGCAAGTGGCGCTTAGAAGGCAAAGAATACATCGTGAAAGATGGCGACGTGATCCATTTCCGCTTTAACGTTTAACCATCACAATAAAAACTTGACGGGCAGCTAAACACTGAGTATCATTCGCCCCCGTTGAATGGCTACGTAGCTCAGCTGGTTAGAGCACATCACTCATAATGATGGGGTCCCCTGTTCAAATCAGGGCGTAGCCACCAAACGAATATAGACAGAATATTGAAAGGCCGCTGACACTGTCAGCGGCCTTTTTGTTTACAGCCTCACTAGCGCAGCGTACGACGGTTCAAGAACACCGTTAGCGCCTGAGTTAAGTAATCGACATCTTTTGTACCTGCAGTCTCACGAATGGAGTGCATCGCCCACTGCGGAAGCCCAACATCAATTGTTGGCACACCTACTTCCGTCGCGGTAATTGGCCCAATCGTGCTACCACACCCCATGTCCGCCCGAGTCACAAACGTCTGCACCGGCACGCCCGCTTCACGGCACACATCACGGAACAGCGCCCCTGTGACACTGTTAGTGGCATAACGCTGACTAGCGTTCACTTTAATCACAGGGCCGCCGTTAATTGCAGGACCATGGCGCTCATCATGCTTATCCTGAAAGTTTGGATGCAGTGCATGGGCATTATCACAGGAGATCATCAACGAGGACTGAATCAACTGAATCAGCGACTCTTCAGAGCCACCTCCCACTTGAGCATTTAAACGCTTGAGCACATCACCCAAAAATGGCCCCTGGGCACCACAAGCGCTGGCACTGCCCACCTCTTCGTGGTCATTGGCAACCAGCAAAGCACCCTGACTTGCATCACTCTCGAGCAACGCCTCTAACCCGACAAAGCAGGACAACAGATTATCCAGCCGGGCACTAGCAACCAACTCCTGACGCAGACCAACCAACGATGGCGGCTGAACATCATAGAAACCCAGTTCAAAATCCACTACCTCTACGGCACGCAGGCCATGCTGCTCCTCAAGCCACTGACCAATCAGATCGTTTAGTTGAGAAGTATCACTCTGCATTAGCACCGGCGACATCTGGGTTTGCGGGTTAATTACCCGCCCGGCATTCACTTCGCGGTCCATATGAATTGCCAAACTGGGGATCATCGCAATAGGGCGATCAACATTTAACAACACACTTTCTAAACGCCCATCAGCATGGCGTACATGAACCCGGCCCGCCAAGCCCAAGTCACGATCAAACCAAGGAGACAACAGCACCCCGCCATACACCTGTACGCCTAACTGCATCCAGCCAGCTGCATACTGAGTCGCATTAGGCTTCAAATGCAGCCCAGGACTGTCAGTATGGGCACCCAACATACGTAGACTGGTTAACTGGCCATCAGGCAATTGGAAGGCAATAACAGAGGAGTCGTTACGCGTCACGTAGTAGCGCTTTCCCGACTCCAGCTGCCAGCTCGCCATCTCATCTAAACGCTGAAAGCCCGCCTGCTCTAAACGCTGCGACATACAGCGTGTTGCATGCCATGGTGTAGGCGACTGACGCAGAAAATCACATAGCCGCGTTAAACGTTCTGCGTTGAAAGCTTCGGACATGGAAATCCTCATAACTGTAATGATTGAGTCTCACAGGCGAAATGACCTGCTACAATGCTCCCTCGGCCTACGCAACTCATAGGCCATCTGCGAGTCTAGGGAAGAATGAGTTTACACAAATCCGGGAGAGCTTGACTGATGAGCTTGTTTGCAACGCTTTCGCGCTCGGTCGCCCTTGCCGTGATGCTGGTCATTACCAGCCCGGCAGCGCTGGCGCAACTTGCGCCGACCGACGAACAACGCCAAGCGGCAGTGGAAATTGCGGACTCGCTCCGTTATGGCCACTATGCTGATATTACCTTCGACGAGCAGTGGTCTCAGGAAGCTTTCCAGCGCTATCTAGACATTCTAGATGGCCAACGGAGCTACCTTCTAAGCCGTGATATCGAGCCCTACCGTCATTTGGAAAGCAGCATGGCGGAAATGCTGTTCGAGGGCAATCTAGACGATGCCTTTGAGCTTTACAACCGCCTGAGCGAACGGCATATCGTGCGTCTTGAATGGCTTCTTGAGCGCCTGGATGAAGGACTCACCTTCGAGTTTGAAAGTGATGAACGCCTAGAAATTGATCGCGAAGAAGCCCCCTGGGCCACCCGCGACAGCGAGCTGGATGAGCTATGGCGTAAGCGATTGAAAAATGATGCTCTCACACTGGCCTTAACAGACCAGGACGATGAGCAAATTGAAGCTAATTTACGCCAACGCTATGAAGGGCAGCTCAAGCGTATTCGCCAAACAGAATCTGAGGATGTCTTTGGGCTATTGATGGCGTCAGTTTCCAGCACCATCGACCCTCATACAGGCTATCTCTCCCCCCGCCAGGGCGAGTCTTTTGATATTCAAATGAGCCTCTCCCTAGAAGGTATTGGCGCGCTACTACAAGCCGATGGCGAATACGTCAAAGTATCCAGCTTAGTGCCCGGCGGCCCTGCCGACCGTGCAGGTGTGCTGGAGCCGGCCGACCGCATTATTGCTGTTGGCCAAGAAGATGGCGAGATGGTCAACGTTATAGGCATGCGCTTAGATAACGTGGTGGATCTGATTCGCGGCCCGAAAGGCTCCGTGGTGCGCCTTGATGTAGTGCCTGCCCAAGCAGTAGACATGACCCGCTCGCAGATTGTCGAAATTACTCGCGACACGGTAAGCCTGGAGGACCAGGCGGCCAGTAGCGAAATAATCGAAGTACTGCGCGATGGCGAACCTCACCGCATCGGCGTTATTAGTATTCCCACCTTTTACGTAGATTTTGATGCCTGGCAGGCCGGCGAAGAGGGGTACCGCAGTACCACTCGCGATGTTGCCCGCGAGATACAAAGCCTCAAAAAAGAGGGTATTGAGGGCATTGTACTTGACCTGAGCAACAACGGCGGTGGCGCGCTACAGGAAGCCAACTCACTAATTGGCCTATTTATTGATCGTGGCCCTACCGTGCAGGTACGTGACGCCCAAGGCCGCATTCAGCTCTACGGCGACACGGAGGCAGGAACACTCTACGATGGCCCGTTGACCGTACTGGTAAACCGCCTTTCTGCCTCTGCCTCGGAAATTTTCGCAGGTGCAATTCAGGACTATGGTCGCGGCATTGTCGTGGGCTCCCCCACCTTTGGTAAAGGTACGGTACAGACCTTAAACGACTTGAGCCATGGGCAGATTAAGCTGACTCGCGCCAAGTTCTACCGCATTTCCGGCGACAGCACCCAGAACCGCGGTGTCGAGCCGGATATCACTTTCCCGAGCTTAATCGACCCTGATCGCATTGGCGAAAGTAGCCTGGATAACGCACTAGCCAGGGACACAGTGCAAAACGTTCAGTACCGCCGCTACGGCTCCCCTGAGGACGTCCTAGCCACACTGATTACACAGCATAAAACCCGGGCTGAGCAGAACCCCAATTTCCGCTACCTGGAGCGCCAGTCTACGCTTGCCCGCCAACTACGCGAGCAGCATACCAGCGTGAGCCTTAACCGCGAGCAGCGCCAACGTGAGCTAGATGCACAGGAGGCAGAGCAACTATCCCTTGAAAACCAACGTCGACGCGCCCTGAGCCTACCAGAGCTAGAGGAGTGGATGGATGCTAGAGGCGACGGCAGCGAGCCTGACGCTACTGACGAGGACGATAACAACGACGAAATGCCCGTTGATCGTGCTCACGTGCTAGAGGCCGCCGAAATTCTACTTGATTATGCTCACCTACAAAATATACAGCGGATGGCCAGACGCTAACACGCCTCCCCATCAATGTAGGTAAGCGCACCACTAATGCCAGCCTGTTCACGCTTAATGACAGGCTGGCGTTTTTATGCGCTTAACTAACTTTTTATGCACTTAACTAACTTTTTATGTATTTAACTAACAGAGCACAGCTCGACGCGCTGGCCGATCTCCCATTTTAGCGAGTCGCTGGTGGAGCTTATCTACGCGCACCGCGCTACCCACAGCAGCAGCGTTGATAATAGTTTGCGCCCACTCAGGCAGCTGAGGCGCCAAGCGGTAGTGCACCCATTGCCCTTCCCGCTGATCACTCAGCAACCCACACTGACGCAACTGAGCCAAATGGCGCGACACTTTCGGCTGCGACTCTTCCAGTGCAAAGGTCATCTCACAGACGCACAGCGACTGCTCCTTAGCAATCAAGAGAACCAGCATCAAGCGCGTTTCGTCGCTTAAACACTTCAACACCTGCAACGCTTGCAGGCTAGCCGCTTTACCCACGACACCCTTCCCAACCAGTGAATGATAGATATAGTTTACGCTACTGAAACGGCTAACGGTAAGGCACAAAAAAACACCCAAGGCACCACTCGGCAGCAGGTGTTATGATCGATACAAAGGAGTAGCACAAGAAAGCCAGCCAGTTATAAAATCGGCAAGCTGTAAAGTCGGTAAGCTATAAATGGAGAAAATATAAAAAATTGAGAAAATATAAATGGGAACGCTATAAAAACACGGGATCTTAAAACAGGAAGGTGAAAACAGACATTGTGAAAATGGCGCTTTCAAAGCAGAGATCTAACACGAATTAAATGGCTCCCCGAGCAGGACTCGAACCTGCGACCCAATGATTAACAGTCATTTGCTCTACCAACTGAGCTATCGGGGAATGTTTACCGTGTAAGGTAAATACAGCAGAACAGCAATATGGCTCCTCGAGCAGGACTCGAACCTGCGACCCAATGATTAACAGTCATTTGCTCTACCAACTGAGCTATCGAGGAACATTACGTATTGCCTTTATGTTTTAAACAGAGCCTTGACACCACCACTTATTTGGCAATGTATTGGCTCCTCGAGCAGGACTCGAACCTGCGACCCAATGATTAACAGTCATTTGCTCTACCAACTGAGCTATCGAGGAACTGCTCAAACACGGTGCGTAGTATACTGATAGAAACGCTCGGGTCAAGTATCGTTTCTAGGTGAATGCTAGCCCCTGGTTTCTTGTGCCCGTATAATGCAGCCATTCAACGGCAGCGCATTAAGCTGCTTATTACTGCGTTTTTCTATTACTACGTTTTCATTCATCCCTCGTCCCCCCGACGACCCATAGACGACAGGTACCGATGGCGAAGAAGCTTTTCATCAAAACGCACGGCTGCCAAATGAACGAGTACGACTCCTCGCGTATGGCGGACCTACTCGGCGAATCTCACCAGCTGGAATTGACCGATAACGAGAAAGAAGCAGATGTCATTCTGCTGAACACCTGCTCAATTCGCGAAAAGGCGCAGGATAAGGTCTACCATCAGTTGGGGCGCTGGAAAAAGCTTAAAGACGCCAACCCCAACCTAGTCATTGGTGTAGGTGGCTGTGTGGCTAGCCAGGAAGGCGAAGCTCTGCGTAAACGCGCACCCTTTGTGGATATGATTTTCGGCCCGCAAACGCTCCACCGCGTGCCGAAGATGCTTGACGCTCGCAACAATAACCAAATTGCAGCGGTGGATGTCACCTTCCCCGAAATCGAAAAGTTTGACCACTTGCCACAGCCAAAGTCTGATGGCGCAACGGCATTCGTTTCAATCATGGAAGGCTGCTCGAAATACTGCACTTTTTGCGTAGTGCCTTACACTCGTGGCGAAGAGGTATCCCGGCCTTTTGAGGCAGTGATGGATGAAGTCATTCACCTGGCTGATCAAGGTGTGCGCGAAATCAACCTATTGGGGCAAAACGTCAACGCTTACCGTGGTAGTAATGACGACGGTGATGAGATTGATCTTGCCGAGTTGATTGCCTGCGTGGCCGCGGTAGACGGCATAGATCGTATCCGCTTTACCACCTCGCACCCGGTGGAGTTCACTGACAGCCTGGTGGACGCCTTTGCCGATATTCCAGAGCTGGTCAGCCACCTGCACCTGCCGGTGCAATCTGGGTCAGACCGTATACTGAGCGCAATGAAGCGTGGCCACACTGCCGAAGAGTACATCGAAAAAATGGAGCGGATTCGTGCTAACCGCCCTGACATCAGTTTCTCTTCTGACTTTATTATCGGCTTCCCCGGCGAAACCGAAGAAGACTTCGAGGCGACGATGGATCTGATCCACCGCATCGGCTTTGATCACTCTTTCAGCTTTGTTTACTCAGCTCGCCCAGGTACGCCAGCATCAGGCTTGGCAGACGATACGCCGGAAAGCGTTAAGAAACAGCGCCTAGCTATTTTACAGGAGCGCATTCTTCAGCAAGCGGCACAAATCAGCCGGCGCATGGTAGGCAGCACGCAGCGGATTCTGGTGTCTGGCTTCTCTCCAAGAGATCCAGGCCAGCTCTCAGGACGCACCGAAAACAATCGCGTGGTTAACTTCCGTGCGGCCAACCCTACCGAGCTAATCGGCCACTTTGTCGACGTAGAAATTACCGAAGCGCTGCCCAATTCGCTGCGTGGTGAACTTGTTTCTGCTGAGCGTTATTAATTATTCACTTATCCTAGGTAATTGCCCCGGCCGAGCCGGGGCAGTAAGCTGAGACTCACATACATCAACTAACGGATTCCCTACTCTTGAGCCAGCCATCACCTCAGGCCAATCGCATTATCACCCTAAGCCTTGAACCCAATGATCCGCAGCGGCTTGCTAGCCTATGCGGCCAACAGGACGAGCATCTGAAGCTGATTGAGAGCCGCCTGGACGTGACATTGCGCAATCGTGGCAATATCTTCCAACTAGCCGGTGCCGCCAACCGCATTAAAGCCGCCGCTAACGTACTTGAACATCTTTACCGCGAAACTGCGGCAGAGGAGCTTGAGGCCGATACGGTTCACCTATTCCTTCAAGAGTCTGGCCTGGAAGCGCTAGAAGAAGAGGATGATGGCGAAAACAGTGGCGACGAGGTGGTGATGCGCACTCCGCGCACCATGATCAAGCCCCGGGGTTTAAACCAACAGCGCTATGTGCAGAGTATCCGCGAGCACGATATCAACTTCGGCATTGGGCCTGCTGGTACTGGTAAAACGTACCTGGCTGTTGCAGCCGCCGTGGAAGCACTTAATCAGCAGGAAGTTCGCCGTATTCTACTCGTACGCCCGGCGGTGGAGGCTGGTGAAAAGCTCGGCTTTTTACCCGGCGATCTTGCCCAGAAAATCGACCCTTACCTACGCCCGCTGTATGACGCGCTGTACGAGATGATCGGTTTTGAACAAGTTGCCAAACTGATTGAGCGGCAGGTGATTGAGATTGCACCGCTGGCCTATATGCGTGGACGCACGCTGAACAACTCGTACATCATTCTGGATGAGAGCCAAAACACCACGCCGGAACAGATGAAAATGTTCCTGACCCGAATTGGCTTTGGCTCAACAGCGGTAATTACCGGCGATATAACCCAGGTGGATCTCCCCCGTGGGCAACGCTCCGGTTTGTCTCAGGTGCTAGACGTACTGAAAGAGACACCTGGGATTGGGGTTACCCACTTTGCCGCCAAAGATGTGGTGCGGCATCCGCTGGTACAGCGCATTATCGAAGCCTATGACGAGTTTGAATCCCAGCAGGAAGTGGAAGAGCGCGCGCGTCGCGAGACTCGCCAGCAGGAGCGTGAAGCACGCATTCAGCACCGCGATGCTTATGAGCGCTCTTCTGGCCATTCAGGGAACGCATCATAATGAGCAATATCATCATTGATCGCCAAACCGCAATTAATGAGCAGCAGTTGCCCACCCTTGAGCAGCTCACCCATTGGGTGGGCTGCGTATTTTCGCGCCATCCAGACGATGAACGTAAAGAGCTGACCATTCGCTTCGTAGATAATAGCGAAAGCCAAGCGCTTAACCGAGACTATCGTGGCAAGGACAAGCCTACTAATGTGCTGTCTTTTCCCTTCGAGAACCCGCCAGGTATTGACCTCCCCCTGCTGGGTGACCTGATTATTTGCCATGCAGTCGTTGCTCAAGAGGCCTGCGCGCAGCAAAAGTCACTTACTCATCATTATGCCCATATGGTAATTCATGGCACCCTGCATTTAATGGGGTACGATCATATTGATGAACAGGAAGCAGAGGAGATGGAGCAACTTGAACGTGAGCTGTTAGCTACGTTGGACATTCCTGATCCTTATCATGCATAAGCTGTTACCCTGAGCAATAACTGCTTTTTAAGGTGGTGGATAATGCCGCGCAGTGATAAAACAGCAAGCTACCTGCTTATAACTCGCCACACCTAATATATTTGCCCGTAACAATGAGAGATTTGACGCAATGAGCGAAGACAGATCGAGCAACCCTAATCAAAAATCCTGGCTCGAGAAACTCTTTAGCGCCCTTTCTGGAGACAATGACGAACCCAGCTCGCGAGATGAGCTGATGACGTTTTTACGCCACACCGCAGGCAAACTGAAGCTTGATCAAGATGCCATTATGATTATTGAGGGCGCACTTGAAATTAGCGACCAACAGGTCCGTGAAATCCTCATTCCGCGCTCTCAGGTCTCAGCAATTGCACTTGATCAAACCAGCGATGGCTATCTGCCGCTCATACAGGAAACCGGCCACTCACGTTATCCAGTCATTGGTGAGAACCTTGACGATATTAAAGGCATTTTACTAGTTAAAGACCTGCTTCCCCTGCTGTCTCAGTCCCAAGAGCATCGCGATGCTTTTAAGCTGGAAGATGTGCTACGTCCCGCTATGTTTATCCCTGAGTCTAAACGCCTGAATAGCCTGCTCAAAGAGTTTCGTGATACCCATAACCACATGGCGGTTGTGGTGGACGAATACGGTGGTACCGCAGGCATTGTGACGATTGAGGATATTCTGGAGCAAATTGTCGGTGACATTGAGGATGAGCATGACACGGATGAAGAGGACGATATTCGTACACTGGAAAATGGCCACTTTGCTATTCGCGCCTTAACCCCCATTGAAGACTTTAACGAACGCTTTGGCACCGAGTTCTCTGATGGTGAGTTCGATACCGTTGGCGGCCTTGTTATGCAGCAGTTCGGCCACTTACCTGGACGTGGCGAGCATACTTGTTTTGGCGGTTGGCGTTTTGTGGTACTCAATGCCGATAATCGTCGTATCCGCTTACTTGAAGCGTATCCAGATAAGAGCTCTGATAGCGAAGACACAGGCAACAACTAACCTACTTGTTTACATCACACCTATCGATAGGATATCACCATGGGGTTGATGCCCTCTTTTGCACTACAGCTGCTGGCTGCCCTTATTGCAGGCGGATTTACCACACTAACTGCCTCCCCCTTTGAGCTATGGTGGCTAGGGCCAGTAGCTATTGGTCTTTTATATATTGGCTTGCACACGTTAAGCCCTGCACAAGCCGCGCTGAAAGGCTGGCTATATGGCGTGGCGCTGTTTGGTAGCGGGACTTCTTGGGTATATGTCTCTATTCATGATTATGGCTATACCGGTATGCCCCTCGCAGTGTTTCTTACCGCACTGTTTGTGGCGGTATTAGCGCTCTTTTTTGCAGGTACTTTTTGGCTCTATCGGCGTTTTTTTGGCCCCCGCTGGGCACTACTCACCTTTACGGGCGCCTGGGTCTTAGGGGAAGTGCTACGCACTTACCTGTTTACCGGCTTTCCATGGCTCCTGATAGGATCTAGCCATGTCGACTCACCGCTCGCCAGCTGGGCTCCTATCGGTGGTGTTTACCTACTTTCACTCCTTGTTGTATTAACAGGTACGTTAGGGGCAGAGCTACTGCGCCGCCAGTGGTGGGCGGTACTGCCCCTGGCGGCTATCTGGCTCGCTCCACTTGCCCTACCCAACCACTGGACCACACCAGCTAGCGAGCCTACCCGTGTCGCGTTATTACAAGGCAATCTACCTCAGTTGCTAAAGTGGACGCCTGATGGTCAGCGAGTGGCGGCCAATACCTATAGCAATTTAACCCGCGAAGTTGCCGACGACGTTGACCTCATCCTGTGGCCTGAAACTGCGCTACCTATGATGGAGCACCAAGCCAGACCTGTACTTGAACGGGTTCAGTCCACCCTGCCGCTAGATGTCGCCCTAATGACCGGCATCGTTCAGCTGGATGAGCAAAATCGCTATTTTAATAGCGTAATTGGGGTCGGTAATGTGGAAGGCAGTTACCAAAAAGAGCACTTGGTACCCTTTGGTGAATATCTTCCGCTGGAGAGTGTATTACGTGGCGCTATCAACTTCTTCGACTTACCTATGTCGAGCTTTACTAAAGGTGCTTCCGCACAGGCGCCTATGCAGGCTGCAGGCGTTAGCATTGGTAACGCTATTTGCTACGAAATCATTTACCCACAGCTAGTGGCGCGCCGCGCGGTAGATAGCGAAGTTATTGTCACTGTCTCTAACGACACCTGGTTTGGCGCGTCGATAGGGCCACACCAGCACTTACAAATGGCTCGCCTGCGCGCGCTTGAAAATGGCCGCTATGTGGTACGTGCTACTAGCAATGGTATTACTGCAATTATTAACCCAAGAGGCGAACTTGTTGATCGCGCTCCGCAGTTCGAAACCACCTTTTTGACCGGTGAATTCTACGCCATGGAAGGGTTAACACCATTCACCCGCACCGGCAGCTGGCCTGCATGGTTACTCGCCGGCTTACTACTGTTGCCAGGTTTAGCTCGTCGGCGCTAACGACCAGCTACGCCTTAATTTCTGGTTAGCTCATCTTTATAAATTCGACCGCCTTTCATGATCATTCGAAAATTACGCTCGGGGTCGGTAAGAAAATCTAGACGTTGGCTTGGATCACCATCAACGACCAATAGATCAGCCAACGCCCCAGGTTCGATACGTCCAATAGTACCTGGGTAAGGGTTACGTGGTCCTGAGAGCGACAGTAAATCGCCGTTGTGACCAGTTGCCATTGCCAGCACCGTAAGCGGATCATAAAAGCGCGTTAACTTAGCCAAGTGGCGTAGCTGGTTAGGTGTATTTTGAGGGCTAAAGAGAATGTCAGTCCCCCAGGCGGTTTTGACATTAAAACGCTGCGCCATTTCATAAGCACGAACCGTTCCTTCAGCTACTTGGCGTTGGGATTCACGCCGCGCAGCATCTGGATAAACATTGGCATCTTCATCTTGTAGGAAAGGCTGAAGGCTCCACCAAGCGCCCTCTCCTGCCATCATTCGCACGCTCTCTTCATCGGCCAGCTGGCCATGCTCGATCGACTTAACACCGGCACGCAGAGCTCGTTGAATGCCTCGGGGTGTATACACATGCACCATCACATAGGTGCCCCAATCATCAGCAGCTTCAACCGCGGCACGCAGCTCCCGCTCGGTAAACTGGGTACTGTCTAACGGGTCATAAAGTGATGCAACACCGCCACCAGCCATCAGTTTGATTTGAGAGGCGCCTAGCATCAACTGCTCACGAGTACGCCTAAGCACTTCAGTTTCACCATCAGCAATCATGGCTACACCTTGGCGCTCTGCTTCGCTTAGCGGCGTTGTGTTACCGCGAGGAATGTCATGGCGCATTCTGAAATCACCATGCCCCGACGTTTGCGAAATCATTGCTCCTGCAGGAAATATCCGAGGTCCATTAACAATACCTTCATCAATGGCGCGCTTGAGAGCAAAAGAGGGCCCTCCCACATCACGAACAGAGGTGACACCACGCATAAGCGTCCGCTCTGCTTCTCTAGCAGCCACAAGGTGTACATAGCCTATATCAGCGGTCATTGCCTCCATTTGAGAAATAGCGGCTAAGGTTGTATGCCAGTGCGCATCAATTAACCCAGGCATCAAGACGCGACCACCGCAGTCGATAACGTCTTCTCCTTTCGCTTCACTCCCATCATCAAGAATCGCGTCAATACGCCCATTGTCTATCCGAACAGACACTCCGTCGCGCAATGGGCCACCATGGCCGTCAAAAAGCTTTAGGTTGGTTAAAAGTACGGGGCCATCATTACCAGCCTTTGACTGCTGCCCGACAGCAAAAGGTACATGAAGCCCTGCAAAAAGTGCCATTACCGCTGCCGCCCCACCGATCATTTGTCGCCGTGTGATTTCCGCCATGACGCGCTCATGGAAACGCTGCAAAATCGGTGAACCACAGCAACAGGGACCGTGGCTGTGATGAGTGTGAGTATTTAGTACTGGAGAAAATAAAGGACGGGCGGTAGGCGGCATGGTTAAAGCCTCGTTTAAAAGAAGGGAGCACAAGCAACTCGCTTCAGGATAAGTAAATCTTACATTGGTTCACACTGAGCAATATATCCAACAGGCCAGCAAGCGATTATATAGCGCACTTATCAGAGAAGTTATCAGACACTTACATAACAGCTGCTTTATCGAAAAATTTCAATAAAAACTAGTCAGCCAACATAAACTCCCAAAGCTACTGAGTAAGACCAACGGAATACCCACGATTAATTAGCAAACATTTATCCGTTTATTTTATTTAGCACCCAAACGACATTAGCAATTGTAATACACAACTTAGTTACTCTGATTCCAGTCAAACCCGGCACACAGAGATATTTGGCGGTTAATTGTATGGGCACGCCATTCACCAGCACCGGGCGGGCAATCAGCATACTGCTTGGTTTATGCATGCTGTAGGCAGTTGGAAATACTTGTAGCGCTATTGAAAATAACAGGCTAATCAGGCGCTTCTGGTATGGGGAGTTTAGTGCGGAAGATACTGCCAGCTCACAACTGGCAGTGGATAGTACCGTAAGGTTTTTTCCTTACGCTCACCACCCACCGCCCTTTATTTAACAATTCAAAGGTACCACTAATAGCTAGCTGCTTATTGAGATGCTGGGATCTCACCTAGTACTTCGGGAATAGTCATTTTCACGTAGCGCCCAGGGGCACTCTCGATAACGCTTAATCCACCCTCTCCTGGCTGCCGCACGGGCACCATTTTTTCTGGATCAGGGTCAGCATAGCCATTTTTAGTCACCCATGACTGCCAGTGTGGCCACCAGGAGCCCTCATTAAAGGTTGCCTCCTCTTGCCATTCTTCATGGGTCTCAGGCAGCGTATCGTTCGTCCAGTAGCCATACTTATTTTTGCTAGGTGGATTCACAATACCAGCAATATGACCAGAACCACCCAGCACAAACGTCACCGGCCCTTTTGGTAATAATGCGCCATAGTAAGTGCTATTCCACTTAGCGATATGATCTTCTTTGGTCGACACAAAATAACATGGGGCGGATATCTTGCGCAGATCGATTTTGACCCCATCCAACTCAATACCACTTGGCTCTACTAAACGGTTTTCCAGGTACATATGGCGTAGGTACCAGGCATGGGTGCCTGCGGCCAAATTAGTTCCATCAGTATTCCAGTACAATAAGTCAAAGGCTGCAGGAATTTCCCCTTTAAGATAATTATTGATATAGAACGACCAGAAAAGATCGTTTTCACGCAATAAATTAAAGGTATAGGCCATTGAACGGCCATCTAAATAGCCCTTCACCTGCAACGTCTGTTCGATCCCAGCAACAACGCGCTCGTTAAGGAATACGCCTATATCACCTGGGTCACGAAAGTCTTGCAGCGTCGCCATATAGGTCACTGACTTCACTTTACGGCCACGTCGGGTACTGGTGAGGTAAGCCACGGTAGACGCTGTTAGCGTGCCGCCCACACAGTAGCTCAACAAATTAACTGACTTCTCACCGCAGGCTTTTTCAATCGCCTCCATTGCGCTGATCGGGCCCATCTGCATATAGTCAGCCCAAGTAATATCACACTGCTCGGGGCCAGGGTTACGCCAAGAAATGAGGAATACGGTATGCCCCTGGTCTACCATCCACTTCACCAGCGAGTTATCTTCCCGTAAATCAAGAATGTAGTATTTATTAATCCACGGCGGCACAATCAAAAGGGGCGTTTTGAAGGTTTTTTCCGTGGTTGGTGTGTACTGAATCAGCTGAATTAGCTCATTTTCGTAAACCACCGCACCTGGGGTAATGGCAATATTGTCGCCAACACCAAAGGCACTACGATCAGTCATCCGGACGTTGATGCCTTCTGCTGAATTGGCCAGATCCTCCCGCAGACGGGTGAGGCCATCCACTAGATTTTGCCCACGGGTTTCCAGTGTACGTCGCATAACTTCAGGGTTGGTAGAGACGAAGTTAGTGGGCGACATAGCGTTAACCAACTGGCGGGCATAAAAAGCCAAGTTACGCTTATGGGTGGGATCTAGCGTATCCAGCTCTTCGATTAGCTCCTCTACCATCTGCGAAAATAGCAGGTACTGCTGCATAATTGCTAAGTAGTAGGGCTCTTGAGTCCATGCGTCGTCTTTAAAGCGGCGATCGCTTTTATGGGGCGTAATCAGGGGTGCTACCTGCTCGCCAGCCATAGCGCGAGCTCCCTGCTGCCAAAGCAGCCACTGATCTTGCAGCAGTCGTGATTGTGTCTGCCATAGCAAGTTAGGGTCGCTCATTAACGATTTCGCGGCCGCTTCAAAGCTTTCGCGCATATCGCTATAGATGGAGTCTGCAGCTTCACTGGGTGCTATCCGCGACAGCAAGTCCTCAAGCAGACCTCTATACTGTTCACCGATATCGCTAATTTGCGCCTTCCATGCCTCGATATCATCTTGAGACATACCTTGAGACGGCATTTTCCACCCTGACTGCATACTCGCTCTCCCCTAGCCTGCTTATGTGGCGTAGCATTCGCCCAGGCAACATTCATAACAATCATAACAACACGGCGCCTAAAAGGCGCCGCGAACACTGCTACGTTTAGTTTTTGCGCGAAGCCTGGCTGGAAGCTTTCGCGGGCTGCTCACTTTTAGCAGCAGAGGATGTAGCAGCGGAGGATGCCTGCTCACTCATTTTCTGCCCAGCTTCACTGAACAGCTTTTCCATTTCGGATTTAAACTGTAGGCTCATTTCGCCCATCACACGAGCATCTTCCTGCATTTGCTGGGATAGCTCGTTCATCATTTCAGCTTGTTTAGTACCAAAATCACGCAGGCTTTCTGCGTCTTTAATTTCAGTTGCACTACGAATACGCTCGGTACCCATTTGGCTGTAACGCTTCATTGCTTCTAGCTGGTATTGCGTCAGCTTTTCCATATTGTTGAGCATTAGCGAATTCATTTGACGCATTGGCTCAAACATCTGGCGGGTTTGAGTATTGAAAGCGTCCATTATTTTATCTTGCATTGTGTTTGCTCCTGTCTCTCGTTCCTTGGCTTGAGCCTAGAGTGGCTCGTCACACTGCGCATTGCTGCACTGCAAAAAGAGTAGCCGCTGGCATGCTGCTTTGCAACACTCTTAAGTGCCCTTACCACTTACCCTTTTGCCCGAGAGCGAGAAGAGGCAGTTGTCTTCGCCTTACTGCCTCTCTCACTCGTGGTACTTTTGCTGGCATCTTCTTTACTGTTTTCGTTATTGTTTGTATCACTATCGCTGCTACCGCTGTTACTGGAACCTGCTTGGCGCAGCATATCCAGCATCATCTGTTGATAGGTACCAAAGTTAGCAAGCCCCTGAGAAAGCCCTTGCTGCATCATCGGCTGCTGCAAGAAGGGCCGCATCAAGCTCATTGGATCGTAGCCTTCTACGCCAGACTCCATTTGCCGCTGAATATTTTCCAACAAGCTTTGCTGAAATGCCTCAACATCGGGCAGCCCTAATGACTGCCGAAACTCGTCCGGCGTCAGGTCAAACTCAACGTTAATTTTCATAGGCGATTCCTTACCATTTTTATTGAGTGTAGCAGTGAACCACCTCCCCTACCGTTTGTTATCGCTGAACTAACCGCGGCGTATCAACGCTAACATCGGCATTTTGACCACGGTGGCGTAACCAGTGATCAAGCAGCGTAATCGCCATCATTGCCTCAGCAATCGGGGTTGCCCGAATGCCCACACAAGGGTCATGGCGGCCTTTAGTAATCACTTCAACCGGCTGCCCCTGCACATCAATTGAGCGTCCTGGCGTGGTAATACTCGACGTCGGCTTAAGTGCCAAGCGAGCCACAATTGGCTGACCACTGGAGATTCCACCCAGCACGCCGCCTGCGTGGTTAGAGAGAAACCCTTCTGGAGTCATCTCATCGCGGTGTTCACTACCACGCTGGGCGACAGAGCCAAAGCCTGCACCAATCTCGATCCCTTTTACCGCATTAATACTCATTAAACCGTGCGCTAGATCAGCATCCAAACGATCAAATACCGGCTCACCTAACCCCACCGGCACGCCATCAGCAATTACGGTTATTTCTGCACCTACGGAGTCCTGGTCTCGACGCAACTGGTCCATATAGGCTTCAAGCTCAGCGACTTTATCCGGGTCAGGGCAGAAAAATGCGTTCTGACCTACCGCATCCCAGGTTTTAAAGTCGATTTTGATTGGCCCCAACTGGCTCATGTAGCCGCGTATTTGAATACCTTGAGCTGCCAAAACTTTTTTAGCGATAGCGCCAGCGGCAACGCGCATCGCAGTTTCCCGTGCGCTGGAGCGACCACCACCGCGGTAATCCCGGTGACCATACTTATGATGATAGGTATAGTCGGCATGGGCAGGCCGGAACTGATCTTTGATTTTTGAGTAATCTTTAGAGCGCTGGTCGGTATTTTCAATTAACAGACCAATCGAGGTGCCGGTAGTTTTACCTTCAAAGACGCCAGACAGAATTCGGACCTGGTCAGGCTCCTTACGCTGGGTAGTGTGGCGAGAGCTGCCAGGGCGACGGCGATCTAAATCACCCTGCAAATCTTCTTCGCTGATCGGAATGCCCGGAGGGCAGCCATCAACAATGGCGCCCAAGGCAGGGCCGTGGCTCTCACCAAACGTAGTCACAGTAAATAGTTTGCCAAACGTATTGCCAGACATGGGCGTTAATTCCTCACGCAAAAGACGCCGCATGGGCGTCGAGTTCAGCGGCGCTCAAGGCAAATACACCCTGGCCGCCACGCTCGAATTCAAGCCAGATAAAGGACACATCGGGGAAAGCGGCCTCTACATGGCGGTCAGAGTTGCCAACTTCAACAATCAGCCAACCCTCGTCGGTTAAATGCTGCCGCGCATCACGTAGAATGCGCCGCACAATATCCAACCCATCACTACCTGCACCTAGCGCTAGCGCCGGTTCATGACGAAACTCAGCGGGCATGGTGGCTAAATCACGGGCATCCACGTAGGGCGGGTTAGAAACAATCAAGTCAAAACGCTGGCCTTCCAGGCCGTTAAACACATCAGATGCCACCACCCGTACCCGGTCGCCTACATCGTGGCGGGTTATGTTTTTTCGGGCAACAGCCAGTGCATCTTGGCTAATATCTGCCAAAGCGACTTCGCAGGTAGGCAGCACCAGGGCAGTGGCAATGCCGATACAGCCAGAGCCGGTACATAAATCCAGCACGCTAGCGGGCGGCTCTTCAGGGAACCAAGCGGTAAAGCCATCTTCAACCAGTTCGCCAATAGGCGAGCGTGGAATCAACACCCGTTCGTCTACGCTGAAGGGGTAGCCAGCAAAGAAAGCTTCACCTAGCAGGTAGGGTAGCGGTCGCCGGCTAGTCACCCGCTCACGTGCCAGGCGAATAATACGTTCACGCTCAATGGGCAAAAGTCGTGAGTCTAGTACAGCGGGATCAACATTCCACGGCAGGTGCAGCGCGCCTAAACAGAGCGCTACCGCCTCATCCCAGGGAGATTCTGTGCCGTGTCCATAGTGCAGCCCCGCCAGGTAGAACTCGCTGGTCACCCAGCGCAGATAGTCACGCAGTGTTAAAAGATCGCTAAGTAGCGTTGAGTCTGGCAACAAAAGCGTTGAGTGGGAGGTCTCATCATTGAGATGCGTAGTCACGGCGGCTCCGGGCGTAATAAGTTCGTAGAAGGATTGTACCTTTGACGCCGCTCGGTTCACAGCAGCGTGGCCACTGTCTAGCGGTTCTCAACCAAGTGGTTCACAGGCACGCCAGTATCGCTATACTGTGCACCTCTCAATTATGCTTCTTCGCTAACCGTTTATCTTTGCCATTTGAGCCGACCATGACGCGACACCTGCCTAACGACGACGATATCAGTGCCTTTCGCCAAGCGCTGCAGGCAGCAGGCGTACGCCGTATTGCCACCAACCAAGCGGACCCTGGCAAGCCTAAGCGCAATGATGATGCCCAGCAGGCGCGACGGCGGGCTGCAGTGGAAAACAGCACAACACAAGCCAGTGGGCGCACCTCCGATGGCCGGGTAGAGGCTGTTCGGCCTTCGGAGTATTTAGAGTTCAGCGTTCCCGATCTGCCCTGGCGCACCTTTAGTCAGCTCAAACGTGGTCATACCGCTTGGCAGGCCGGACTTGACCTACACGGCTACACGTTAGAGGAAGCGCGCATTGAGCTTGAAAGTTTTCTGCGCGATTCTGCTGCCCAGGGACTTCGCTGCGTGCTGGTAGTCCACGGTAAAGCTTGGGGGACTACCTCGGACTTCCCAGTGCTCAAAAGCCACACCAATGCGTGGTTGCGCGAATGGCCTGGGGTACTAGCCTTCTGTTCAGCCACCGATATCGATGGTGGCACTGGGGCGGTGTATATACTGCTGCGCAAACGTGGCCTGTAGGCTACTGCGTAGCATCTGAAGCAATGCTAGGCATTCTGCGATCCAACGCTTGGCCTGCCAAATGCCGTCCCAGCCGGATTAAGTCTTTGGCACGGTGAAACTCGTAGGTACTGCAGACTGTTTTGGGGATTTCGATTAACACATCCGGTGGGTAGCCAGCGATTTTGTACTTTGCCAGCGCCGCTTGAGTAATATCAAACGACTCTAGAATCATATCCAGCTTACCCCACTCCCGCCTGCCGCGAAGGTCAACCGTTTCATCAACGTCACTCACTTCGCCGCTGCCGCCACCCAACTCATCCCATAGCCGCCGTGTGGTAGCACGTACTTCATCCATCCAGCCACCAATATTGGCATCCCGGTCACGCTCTAAGTCGGTGCGAGTGTCATTGGCCTCTTCACGGGGCAGTAACTCTTCCAATGTTACCGGTTGAGGGCTATGCGCGGTGACGTTCACAGCTACGACAAAGTCTGCTTCATGGGCGGCGAGTATTGGCATCATCGGCAATGGATTCAGCAACCCCCCATCGACTAGTACTTGATCGCCGACATGCACCGGCGTAATCACACCGGGCACTGCAATAGAAGCTCGAATCGCTCTCAGCAGTGGGCCATTCTGAAACCACACTTCGCGCTGACGCACTAAGTCAGTGGCTACCGTAGTGACAGGAATAGGTAAGTCTTCGATCAGTGCATCGCCTACCAGGGATTCCAGCTTACTCATCACTTTGTTCGCCCGCATGGCACCCATCGGGCTCCAGGTGACATCGACTAGCTTGAGCACATCCAGATAGTCCAGGTTACACACCCACTCCCGGTACTCTGGCAACTTTCCTGATGCATAAATGCCAGCAATCAGAGCCCCCATGGAGCACCCGGCAATAGAAATTATTTCAAAGCCACGCGCTTCAAGTTCCTCAATAACGCCTATATGGGCGTAGCCCCTGGCTCCACCACTACCCAGTACCAAAGCCACTTTGTTGCCGCTACGCTCACCACCCTTGGTGCTACTAGCACTCGCATGACTTTCTGCGACGTGAGTTAGTTTATTCATGTCGTTAGCCCTACTGCTGCCCAGCATCTTCTTTATAACCATACTGAATCACCACATTGGCTACCTGATCAACGGCCTGGGGTTCTAAGTGCAGGTGGTGGCCTCCTACGAGCACACGTCGGGTTAAGTGAGGTACCGCTTGGCGCGCCTTAACCGCCCAGGTTCGGTCACCAAGAATACCGCGCTCCCCTTCTATCAATAACACTGGCGCTTGAATACCTGATAGTAGTGCTAACACCTGCTGTGGCGTAAAGCGCACCAACGAAGGCTTTAGCAGCCGGCTGTCTGTACGCATTCGCACATGTCCATCTGCCGTGGGCTCGGTATTGCGCTCCACCAACGGAGTAGCGGTCATAATATCTAGCGGGGTTACCCCACCAGCCACTCTTGCGGCAACTGCACTTTCAATATCAGGATAGCGAGGCGCACGGGAAAGTGGGCGCCGATAGGCTAATAACCCTTTACGCAGTTGACTGGTGGTCTCTTCAGCTTCGGTATTTAAAGCGCCTAAACCATCCAACAAGATCAACTGCTTAACGCGCTCTGGTAGCGCTGAAGCGAGTAAACATGCCACCGCAGCCCCCATGGAGTGGGCAAGTAGCACAGCCTGATCAATTGCCAGGGCTTCCATGGCATCCAACACGTCATGGGTATAGTCCCACAGCGCATAATCGGCGCCTGCAGGTATATGAGCAGAGTGGCCATGGCCACGAAAATCAAGCGCAATAATCCGTATATCTAGCGCTTCCACTAAGCGTGGCGCAAGTCGTGTAAAGCTCGCCGCATTATCTAGCCAGCCATGCAGTGCTAGCCAGGTAGGCGCATCGGTACGCCCCCAGCTCAGTGCAGCCAAACGTCCTTGGGCTAGAGCAAGCGGCTGTGCTGTTAAGGCTGCTCTCATCACGTTTGCGGGTTCGGTCATAAGCGGTTTCTCTAAGCGAAAGTGCTGAGTATTTGTTTGGTATCAGCAGGCTAGTTTAAGCGTTGTAAGGATGACGCTATACGACGTAAACGTTACCATGCCCCGCATTAGTCTTCCGCCGTTTTCACACCCACTACTGCTATGGAGTTTGCCATGAAACCCCGCCGCGACACCCGTGCCCGTAACTTAGTGTTCTTCATCACCATCGTAAGCGCCTTAGTCGTAGGCCTTTGGCTGGCACGCTAATTTAGGTTTGCCAAGAGAGGTCGCTTGCATTTTTTTGCTCATGAATAAATACTGTTTATAATAACTGTATATAAACACACTATTTACTCATGAGGATGCTAATGATGTCGCTAACGTCTCAGCCGCTGCCTTTTCCAGCACTACATGGCCGCGCTGGCTTTAGCGGCTTCCCTTCTCCCGCCCAGGATTACGAGCATCGCACGCTGGATCTCAACGTGCGTCTAATCAAAAACCCCACCCAAACGTTTTACCTTACGGCCAGAGGCGACAGCATGGAGGGCTGGGGTATTTTCGACGGTGACCTGCTGGTGGTGGATCGCAGCGTACAGCCTCGCTTAGGCCATATATTGGTGGCTATGTTTAACGAAGAAGTACTGATTAAGCGTTACGCATTACATCACGGTGCGCCGCACCTCTGCTCTTCTCACCCCCATTACCCGCCGTTACCTCTGGACGACACCGAGTGCCAACTATGGGGGGTGGTACGTGCCGTAGTTCACGAGTACCTGCCATGATTGGCCTCGTAGACGCTAACAACTTTTATGTCAGTTGTGAGCGGGTATTTAGCCCCGCACTTGAAGGCAAAGCCGTTGGCGTAATGTCCAACAACGACGGCTGTGTCATTGCCCGCTCGGCCGAAATGAAAGCCTTGGAGATTCCGATGGGCACGCCAGCCTTTCAGCTAGAAGGGTTAAGGCGGCGTGGCGCCATTCACTTAGTGTCATCCAACTACGAGCTGTATGGCGATATGTCAGCGCGACTTGCTCAGTTATTACGGGACGCCTGCCCAAAGGTGGCCCCTTACTCTATTGATGAGATGTTTATCTATTTAGATGGGCTGGGTACTACCAAGTGTCTCGCCATCGGCGCAGCACTACGTCGGCGCATTCGTCGCCACTTGGGGCTACCCGTGTGTGTAGGACTTGCCCCCACCCATACACTGGCAAAGCTCGCTAACCATGTAGCGAAAAAACAGCCTCACTACCAGGGCGTCTGCCTACTCAGCGAAAATAGCAGCGCCACAACAGCGCTACTCAAGCAACTTCCGGTCAGTGATGTATGGGGCATAGGAAAACGGCTTGCCAATCAGCTAGCCATAAATGGTATTCATACCGCGTGGGATCTGCGCAAGTGCGACCATAAACGGCTGCGCCAACAATTTTCTGTGGTACTGGCTCGCACAGCCCTAGAACTGCGCGGAACGCCCTGCCTGCAAATGAATGCGCTAGAGCAACCGCGCCAGCGGATTATGACCTCGCGCTCGTTTGGCAAAGCGACAGGCATAAAGGCCGAGTTATACGGTGCGCTGCAGTGCCACGCTCAGCGCAGTGCTGAAAAACTACGCCAACAGCGTAGCTTGACCCGCGCCGTACTGTTATTTTTGAGTACCAACCGCCACCGCAAAGATCAGCCTCAGTACTTCCCCCGGGCGATGGTTCCTCTTCCCACTCCCAGCGACGATACGCGGATTATTCTTGCTGCAGTACGCGAGGGTCTAGAGCAGATATACCGCCCCCATCATCACTTTATAAAGGCCGGTGTGATGCTGGTGGATTTAGTTGATACACAGCAGCAACAGCTTTCACTACTCCAGAGGCCTGCTAAGACACACCCGCACTTGATGGAGACAGTCGATGCCATTAATCAGCGCATGGGCCAAGGCACGATACATTTCGGAATGACGGATGCACAAGCACCATGGCAACTACGCTGTGCCCATCGTTCAAAGCGCTATACCACACGGTGGGATGAGCTGATGGAGGCTGGCACGCATCCAGGTGCTATACAGGCGTTTACATCGCCCCCGTAACCGTTACCGAGGTCCACGCAAGCGACTTTTAAACGACATTTCCCCCACCAGCCAAACGCCGCTAAGGTGGAAATCATCTCTCAGCAGCGGCGCCTGTTATCTGGACAACGACTCTAATGCGTTACGCAGGCTTGAACGCTTGGCGCAAGCGTGGGCTAAAGGTTTCCCCCACCGTCGCCATTACTACTAAAATCCCTAGTAGCCACGGCCAATGGATGGCAAACGAGACTTGGTAAAGCCCTAAGGCGTCCACAAAAATAACCAAAATCCCCAGTGGGCTAACGTAACGCACCATGGTTAACCACAGTGCGTAAGGCAACGGCGCTAACCCAAGCTCATCGCGGAAAGTTTCACTTTTCAGCACAAAGCCCGCCAGCACAACCATGCCCAGGCCGCCAAGCGGCATCATCCAACGGGACGTTAAATAATCCAACCAATCGAAGAATGTTCTGCCTGCCAGCGTCCAATCAGCTCCCAGGTTAAACGACAGCATGGCCAAGGTGCTGATCAACCACAGTACAATTCCCGTCGCCCAGGATGCCGACTTACGGGTCATACCTTTGTTATCGCATAGCCAAGACACCGTGGCTTCCACCATGGAAATAGAAGAAGTTAATGCGGCCATCGAGAGCATTAAGAAAAACAGAATGCCAAACAGCGTGCCCAGCGGCATTGCCTGAAAGGCCAGCGGTAGGCTCATAAAAATCAGCCCTGGACCTTCGCCAGGATTCATCCCGTTAGCAAAAATTATCGGAAAAATGGCCAACCCCGCCATTAGCGCCACGACGGTATCAGCTAACGCAACACTGACCGTAGTGCGACCAATAGAGGCCTCTTTTGGCAAGTAGCTACCGTAGGTAAGGATGGCACCAGAAGCTAGGGAAAGAGTGAAGAAGGCGTGGCCTAGCGCCGCAAGCATCCCTTCACTTGAGAGGCTGTTCGCGTTGAACGAGAACAAAAAGCTCACTGCATCAGCAAAGCCGCCGGAGAACATACCAAAACCAATCAACACCACCAGCATGATGACCAGCCCCGGCATCATCCAACTGACGCTCTTTTCTATGCCCTCCTGCACACCTTTACCCACAATCAGCATAGTGAGTAGAGTCACTAACGTGCTCCACCCCCCTAAATTGAACGGGTTGGCATTGTTGGCACCAAACACGGTGGCCATTTCATCGACACTGCCGCCGCTTAAACCACCGGTTACCATTTTCCACAGATAAGAGAACGACCAACCCGCCACTACTACATAAAACGACAGGATCATAAAGCCGCACAGCATGGCCATCCAACCAATCAGCGACCAAGCAGAGGAGCGGCCCGACTCATTCACCACGCGCCGTATCGCATCAATTGGGCTACCGCGACCACGGCGGCCAAAGGAGATCTCGGTCATCATTACCGGTACGCCCACAGCCAGGATGCACGCTAAATAAACCAGCACGAAGGCGCCGCCACCATACTCCCCGGTGATGTAGGGGAATTTCCAAATATTGCCCAGCCCCACCGCCGAGCCGGTGGCTGCCAACATAAAGCCCCAGCGGCCCAGCCACTGAGTGCGAGGTTGCCCAGAAGAGGTCATTTGCCCAGTTATCCTGTTAGAAAAAGGCGCCTATCCTAGAGGATTTTGCGACGAAACCCCAAACCTCTCCTGTGTAATAAGCCCACAATTCATGCTTTGGTTAGGGTTTCGCCTCAGTATCCAATCGCTGGGCAGTATGGTCGACCTGGCGCGGCCATACTGACAGCACGCTGTAAGGCATTTCAGGCAGCGCGTCATGACCACCTAGGTCGGGGTGCGGCTAGATATAGACCTCCAGACTTAACAGTAAAAACGACAGTGTTTTGCCATGCCCGTCCAAGTTAAGCGCACCATTAACACCGCCCTGCAACACGTCATCAATCACAAAGTTCATACCCGCCAAATTGGGCAAGGGGTAACGCCGTACTCGGCTGGCACCACGGTGGGCAAACAGTGCTAGCACCCGCTCTTCGGTCACTTGTTCCAGCAAGGTGGAATAATGATCGGCATCATAGGCAAACAGTGCCACATTAAGGCGTTCGCCCTTATCCCCTGCGCGGGCATGTGCTAATTGGTGAAGAGTCACTGCGGTATGAGAACATTCGGTGTGCAGATTGTGTTCAGTTTGCAGCATGGCGGCCACTCCTCCTAACACCTATTAGAGCCGTTTCAAATAGGCTGGCATAGGCCTGAATATCGCTACGCTTTACCAAATAAGAGGCGGTAAAAACCCGCCGTTGAAACTGGCGACGTACACCGCCTCCGCCAGCAGGTCCTACACAGTAAAGCGCTAATAGCTCTTGGGTGGCGCGTGCTACCCAGCGCCGCTCGCTATGCTCGGCTGCTAACCGCAGTCGGTAATCGCCGCTTGTGGAAGTTGCTGCGCTGCGCTGCAGCTCACCGCTGTCACTGTCAAACACGCTGGCAAGACCAATAATATCCAAACGGGTGCGTAGCTCGGCGGGGGCACGAAACATTAGCCGTTCACGCAACACCTGTGCTGCAAGCTGCGCCCGAGCCAACGCATTGGGGCCTGCATAGGATATTTCCGCCTCGCCCTGCCAGCCACCCTCGTAACACACCGTGGTTTTTAGCCGCTCAGGGGCAGGCTTGCCGCGAATCCCCGTCACCGCTACACGATTGGGCGAGAGCTGGCGTACTTCAGCATGAGAAAGATCCACCGTGACATCCGGAGTCAGGTAATTAGCCGGGTCGTGAACCTCGTAGAGCAGTTGCTCTTTCACCGTTTGCTCTGTGACGCAACCTCCAGTATTGGCAGGTTTGGTAATGAGCAGGCTGCCATCCTGCTCTACTTCGATAATCGGATAGCCTACCGTAGCGAGCCCAGGCACGTCTTTAAAGCCAGGATCAGCAAAATAGCCACCACTCACCTGAGCACCACACTCCGCCAAATGCCCCGCCATCATGCCGCAGGCTAGGCGATTCCAGTCGTCCCAGCGCCAATCAAAGTGGTGCATCAACGGCGCCAAAAACAGCGCTGGATCGGCAACACGTCCAGTGACCACCACGTCTGCTTGCATGGCTAACGCATCGGCTAACGCTTTTGCGCCCAGGTAAACATTGGCTGAAATCAAGGCGTCATCACCTGGCATATCGAGCCGCTCGGCCTCCCAACGCTGTAAATCCAAATGATGTAACTGCTGACGGATATCGTCACCATGCACCTGAGCAATACGTATATCAGTACGGCCAAGCTCGGCGGCCAAATCAGCAATCACCTGGCAAGCACCACTTGGATTAGCCGCACCGAAGTTGCCTAAAACTTTAATATTGTTATCTAGGCAATCACGCAGTACCGGCGCCAGCAGTTCATCCAACAATGGTTCAAACCCGCTTTCAGGGTCATCACGCATCGTCCGATGAGCCGCCGCCAGCGTGCGTTCGCCCAAGGTTTCAAACACTAACGCAGATGGCTGCTGACGTTTAATTAATTCAGCGACCACCGCGACGGCGGCATCGGTACGGTCACCGGAAAAGCCTGCTCCACTGCCTAATAGAAAACTCATAGCTGTGTCTCCTTGGCTTGGAGGGAATGGCGGTCGTTGGGGAGAGCCACTACCTCGTTATCCAGCAGCGTATGACGGCGAATAAACAGCCCAATGATTAACCCCAGAGCAGCTAGCGTAGAGAGCCAACCAGGTGTAAGCGCAAGTCCAACCACCACAATTAGCGCTATCACATCAATCACGCGCTTACCCGTCATTGCGACACGCGACATAAGCGAAGCAAACGCCACCACAAACACCACTCCCTGGCAGCTGGCTAACGCAACTGCCCAGGCGGAACCAAACCCTGCCAATGCTGGGTAAATCAGCAACAAGAAAGGGATGACATAGATAGCCGCCGCCAAACGTACTGACTCAATAGCAGCAGGCAGCCAGTTAGTACCAGCAATCCCTGAGGCGACAAATACCGCAATGCAGACAGGAGGCGTAATCACCGATAACGTAGCGAAGTAAAAAACAAACAGGTGGGCAATAAGCGGCTCGACGCCTATCGCTGTAAGCGCGGGGGCCAGTACAGAAGCCACCAGTACGTAGGCTGCGGTGGTAGGAATCCCCATGCCCAAGATCAAACAAACGCCGCCAACGATAAAGGCAACCAGGAACAGTGACTCACCGCCCACAGAGACAATAAGACTGGCTAACGTCACGCCGATGCCGGTCATGCCAATCATTGCGACCAATATCTGCGCCCCGGCAAGCAGCACACCGATAATCACCATGCCTTTACCCGCGTCTACTAATCCCGCCACCAGCTTGCCCACAATCTCGCGCAGCGGCATTTTGGCCATCAGCGCAAAGGGTACAAAGGTGAGGATGGTCATGAAGATGCCGTAGAACGCCGACATCTGAATCGAACGGCCGCTAAGCACGCCGTAAAACAACCCACCTAAGGCAGCTAGAATGGGAATAATGCGCTCAGGCCGAATTACCTCAGACCAGGCGGGCAGCTCATCTTCAGGTACCACCTGTAACTGGCGGCGTTTAGCCACTAAGTGAATGGTGACAAACACCCCAAGATAGAACAGCGCCGCGGGCAGTAAGGCCGCTAACGCAATACGTAGGTAACTTTCCCCTAAAATTTCCGCCATGATAAATGCCGCAGCGCCCAAGATTGGTGGCGCAATTTGTCCACCGGTGGAAGCCACCGCTTCCACCCCTGCGGCGAAGGGACGGGGGTAATTCAAACGCTTCATCATCGGAATGGTAAAGTTGCCAGTGGTCGCCACATTGGCCACCGCACTGCCGCTGACCATGCCAAACAGCCCAGATGCCACCGTTGCTACCTTGGCAGCGCCACCCGGTGAACGGCCGCTAATGCGCAGCGCCAGATCCATAAAGGTATTGCCGCCCCCAGTATGCAGCAATAAACAGCCGAACAGCACGAAAGCAGCAATGGTAGTAGCGGCCACACCCACCAGCATGCCCCATACCCCCAAATCACCGAGGTAGATGGTTTCGGTCATGTAATAAAGGTCGAACCCACGGTGGCCAAGCGGCCCTGGGATCGCAGCACCCAGCCACGCGTAAGCTAACCCCGCCAGTACCAGCAGTGGAAAAATAATCCCAATGGCACGCCGCGAAAGCTCTAAAATAGCCGCCAGCAGCACGCCGGTTAGCAGCATATCCCGGGATGTTGCCCAGGGCAGCTCAACCAGAATGCGTTCATGATTGAGAGCCACATAACTGCATGCCAGTACAACGCCCATGGCTAGTACCACATCAATAACAATCCCAAGCGGGCGCCAGCGCTTGCCAGCACCTAGGGGATAAACAGCAAGTCCCAGCAAAATGACCAGCGCAAGAAAGATGCTCCGCTGAATCAAACTCTCGAAAGGTCCCGTCGCAGAGGTGTAAAGGATTAGACCGCCCAGCAGGAGCGCTAAGCCTTTGGTGACTATCTCACGCATGGTCATCTTCTCCACTTTGCCTTACTCAACAGGCTGCAAGGCATCGGGGATGTCATACCCCTGCTCTTCAAAATAGCGCGCCGCGCCAGCATGTAGCGGCACGGTACCTACTTCTAAGGTCATCTTCGCTACATCCGCATCACGCATAGCAGAAAAGGCGTTGACCTGTGGCTCAGGGTTTTCCATCACCGCTTTTACAATTTGGTAGGCAGTCTCTTCATTCATATTCGGGTGGGCATGTACGGCAACGCCAAATGCCCAAGTGGTGTAACCAGGAATCCCCTCTGCCGCACCTTCAGGCACATCTACAATCGCCACATCAGGCATTTCAGTGCGTAATGTTTCCGCTTCTTCTTCATTGAGCGACAGCACGCTAATCGGCGTAAAGGTGGCAATATCCATGGTGGAGCCATCTAACCGCTCACCTACTCCCGACTTTACCGAGCCCATCACGCGTCCATCCTTCATAGCATCCACCATGTCACTGGTAGAACCACGCACGTAGCTGGGCTCAATACCTAACGCTCGCATGACCGCTTCGGTGGTTTTTTCGGTGGCAGAGCCGGTAATACCTGGGTTGAAGCGAACACCCTCTAAATCAGCAAAGGTGGCCACATTGGCATCTTGGCGCATCACAGCATTTTGCGGCGCCACGGTGTAGACCCAAAGCAAGCGGTTATCAACCGGTCGACCTTCAAAGTCTTCCTCGCCTGCGTAGGCATGATACCCCGTGTTAGTAGTCACCAAGCCCATATCTATCTGGTTACGGCCTAAACGACGCAGGTTATCCACCGTGGCACCGGTTTCCGCCACAGACGAGCTCACTCCTTCAACTTGGTTGTTAATAATTTGATTAACCGCGACAAAGTAGCTGTAGTGGCTTGAGGAGCTTGAAGTGGAACCAATCAGTAGGCGCTCATCGGCGTGAGTGGTAGCGGCGACCAGCACACCGGCGCTCGCCACCATGGCGGTAAGTAGCGTTTTCATTGTGTCTCCGAAGCTCGCGCAACGAGCTATTTGTTTTTATTAAACGTGGTGATCGCGACGCTTGTTGCATGCGATAGAACAAGCATGATTCGAGAGATTAATTTTGTATATTGAATAGTTTTTAATTTATGTTTTACTTTCTAAATGAATCCAAGCATCCAGCAGTTGCGTGTTTTTGTCGCCGTCGCCCACTCCCGCAGCCTTGCGGAGGCTAGCGAGCAAGTGCATCTTTCCCAACCAGCGATCTCTATAGCGCTGCGCAAACTTGAAGAGAACGTAGGTGGTGCACTATTTACGCGCACTAGTCGCCAGCTCGCTCTCACGCCCGAAGGCGAAGCATTCCTACCAGTCGCGGTACGATTATTAAATGATTGGAACGAAGCCTTTGAAGACCTCAATGATCGATTTTCCAAACAGAGGGGTAAGGTGACCGTGGCTGCGCTGCCCACTTTGGCAGCGGGGTTATTTCCACGGGTGATAAAGCGTTTCCACGAAGCTTACCCACGTATTAATCTGAGCCTACACGATGTACTGGCCGACCAAATTAACCAGATGGTGCGTGAAGGCCGTGCCGACTTTGGGCTTTCGGTTCCCCCCAGCGATGCTGACGATCTCACGTTTGAGCCTGTACTCGAAGATAGCTATGTGGCTGTTTGCCCCTGTGGGCACCCCCTATTGGCGCAATCTTCAGTGCTCTGGAGCCAGTTGGCCGCCTATCCATTTATCGGCATCAATCGCCTTTCCAGTTCACGCCAGGATATTGATCACATTATGCAGAGTGTAGGGGAACGGCTGGATATCTTGTGCGATGCACGCCAGATCGCTACGGTAGGCCGTATGGTAGCTGCTGGCTTAGGAGTGAGTGTGCTGCCCTCATTAAGCTTTCGACAAATTTCTACCGATGGCATCGAACACCGCCCACTGATAGAACCGACGATCCGTCGAGAATTGGGCATTGTACATAGTCGTTACCATCCTCCCTCTGCCGCAGCAACAGCATTACGCCAGTTGATCCACTGTCACGATTAAAAAGGAGTACGGATAAAAGGGAGTACGGATAAGCATTTTCAATGCTGCTTTCTCTACACACGTGGCTGGAATCTGGCAGACTAAACGTGATTAACACCCACCGTCATAAGTGAGCAAACACGATGAGCGATACCGCACAACCCTGGACGCAGCCAATGCCCGACGCGCAATTCAATATCATGCGCGATATTCTTGCTGCTCCCAGTCCCGTTGGCCTGGAAGGTGCCATGACCTATGGCGTACTAAAGCCCTACTTTGAAAGTTTCGCGCCAAGCGACTGGCATCTGCATCAGTTTAAGGGCAATGCTGGTGTAGTGCTGGATACTCATCCCGGCCGTGATGATATGTTTAAACTGATGATCATCGGTCATGCGGATAAGATCCGTATGCAGGTACGCTCGATTGGCGAAGATGGCAAAATCTGGATCAACACTGACTCCTTTCTGCCTACTGTGCTGATCGGCCATGAGGTAAAACTGTTCAGCGAAGACCCCGACGCCCCTGGCAGCTACCGCAGCATTGAGGGAGGCACAGTGGAAGCACTGGGCGCGATTCACTTCTCTGACCCTGCTCAGCGTGATGGCAGCAAAGGCATCAAGAAAGAGCAAATCTATCTTGACCTGCAAATTCACGGAGAGAACAAAAAACAGCAAGTACTGAACCTGGGTGTACGACCGGGTGACTCCATTATTTTCAACCGTCCTATCCGCCCAGGCTTTAGCCCCAACACCTTCTACGGTGCCTATCTGGATAACGGCCTGGGCTGCTTTGTTACCGCTGAAGTGGCAAAGCTAATTGCTGAAGCCGGTGGCACAGAAAAAGTTCGCGTGATGTTTGCCATTGCCAGCTACGAAGAAATTGGCCGTTTTGGCAGTCGGGTTTTGGCTGGCGAACTAAAACCTGATGCACTGATTGGTGTAGATGTAAATCACGACTACGTAGCTGCTCCCGGCATCAGCGATAAGCGGATGCAACCGCTAGAAATGGGCAAAGGTTTTACTATGTCTGTTGGCTCCATTGCCAGTGAGCAGCTCAACCGCATTATTGCCAACGCTGCAAAAGAGCAAGACATTCCGATGCAAAGAGATATGGTGGGTGCAGATACTGGCACCGACGGCATGGCAGGCGTACTAGCCTCCATCGACAGCGCCGCTACGTCAATTGGCTTCCCTATCCGCAACATGCATACCATTTCTGAAACTGGTAACACCCAGGATGTGCTCGCTGCTATCCATGCGCTGACCCACACCATTAAAGCGTTGGATGCACTACCCAACCTTCAGCGAGAGTTTCTAGACAACCATCCTCGGCTTGATCAAGCTAGCCCACTTAGCCACCAAGGCAGCGCCAAGCCGGATAGTGACGAAGAGAAAACAGCCTAATTAGCAGCAAAAAAAACCCCGGCCATCACTGGCTGGGGTAGCAGTAACTCCTCCGTAATCCTTCTTCACAAACTTCCTGTTTGTGCATCCATGGCCTTTCAAGCAACCCCTGCTTGCTCTACTCCTGGCACCTTTCCCTGTGTTACTACCCACAATGCGCCTTCTATATGTCAACTTTATTAACGCCAGATAAAAAAACCCCAGCCATCTCTGGCCGGGGTTTCATCAGGTCCTCCCTAATCCCACTTCACGAACATCCTGTTCATGCATCCCTGTGCACCGCAAGCACTCCCTGCTTGCAATTCCTTTTAACGCCGTCCCTGCGCTATACACACAGTGCGCCTTATAATCGGTGAGTTATCTAACCTAGGATATGAAAGAGTAAAAAGTTTTACGTTGAGCAGTTAATAAATACAACGAGGCAGCTTGCGATGATTTCAAACAAAAACATACAATCACGCATGTTTTTTTATTAAAAAATAAAGGTCCCTCCCGTGACTCTGATTACTACTTGCTTGACCAAAAATATACCTACCGCCAAATTTAGTATTACTGGGTTAGCAGCCGCTGCCAGTATTGCGCTCGCAACCCCTGCGCTGGCAGATCGTTGGCAAGGCAGCATAGGCGCTGGCATTGCCTACGCCCCCGACTATGCAGGCAGCGATGATTACGATAGCCGTGTGCTGCCCGTTCTAAACTTAACCTATGGCGACCAGCTGTCTATCAACGTACGTGATGGCATTGAGTGGCATGCAGTACGCCAAGGAAACTGGACGGCCTCTCCTTTTATCGGCTACACCTTTGGGCGTGATAACAAAGGTGATATCAGCCAATTTGAAAAAGTAGACGGCGGAGCAACGCTCGGCCTACGCGTTAGTTATCAACACGGCTTCTGGCGCTATAGCCTCGCGGGCAGCACCGCAGTAAGTGGCGATATGGAGGGTGCCACTTTCTCAGGGAGAGCTACCCTACGTACCCCTATTAGCGAGCGCTTACTCTTTGTACTGGTTCCTAGCATCAGCTACTCCAACGAAAAATGGACAAACTCTCTGTACGGCGTTTCCAGCGAAGACAGTGCGCGTAGCGGTATCGCTACCTATGCCCCCGATGGCGGCTATTGGCACCTGGGTGTGAATGCCAGTCTAAGCTACGCGTTAACACCAGAGTGGACAGCTACCGGCTTTATAGGTGCTACCCACCTCACCGGTAGCGCTGCCGATAGCCCCATTGTTGATGAACTAGGCAGCCAATGGCAGACCTTAAGCGGAGTATCACTCTCTTATCGTTTTTAATACGCTAGGACGCGGTACGCTGGCAGCGTCCAAAGCATGTCTTGAGATCGTGTTACCAGAGCCAATAGGAACGTTATGGACAACATTATTAACCACCACCGGGTGATGTCGCTTATCAACCGATTTTCAGGCGTAGGGCTGCTAGTCGCGACGCTCTTCTTTGCGTTTTCTTTAACGCCTAGTCTCGTCCCGCGCCCAGTGGTGGCTCAAGGCATTGTTTCGGGGCTTAGCTTCTCGGCAGGTTACGCGCTGGGGGTTACAGGCCTCGCTCTTTGGCGCTATCTACACATACCCGAGCCCAGTCCCAGAATAGAGCTTTATTTAAAGTGGCTAGCGGCCCTGATATGCCTAGGAATTTCGGTGACTTTTCTATGGCGCGCCGCAGAGTGGCAAAACAGTATACGCCTGCTGATGGAGATGGAGCCTACCAATGGCACGCGTCCATTATCAGTGGCACTGATTGCCACGGGTGTATTTATTTTCCTACTGCTGATTGCACTGCTTTTTAAACGCACGTTTCGCCTGCTTTCTCATAAACTGGCACACATTCTTCCTCGCCGCACAGCGCAAGTACTAGGCACCATAGCTGCCATTGCGCTGTTTTGGCTGGTAATTGAGGGGGTGATTTTTTCCTATGCACTCCAAATAGCCGACCGCTCTTATCAGCAGATAGATGAGCTTATGCAGGATGAGTTATCACCTCCTCAAGAGCCAAACAAACCCGGTAGCGCTGAATCATTAATTAGCTGGGAGGCGCTAGGCAGCCGCGGTCGGCGCTTTGTGACCCAAGGCCCTGACGGAAACCAAATTGGGGAGTTCCTAGGCGAACAAGCCCTCGATCCTATACGCGTGTATGTTGGTCTCAATGCCGCTGAAACGGCCGCCCAACGGGCCGAGTTAGCGCTGGAGGAGCTTATTCGGGTGGGTGGTTTTGAGCGCTCAGTCTTAGTCATCGCAACCCCTACAGGGCGTGGCTGGGTAGATCCCGGCGCCCAGGACACGGTGGAATACTTACACCGAGGTGATATTGCCACGGTAGCAGCTCAATACTCTTATCTGCCTAGCCATCTATCACTGGTGTCAGAAGCCGAATATGGCGTTGAAAATGCCCAAGCTTTATTTGCCTCGGTATACGATTACTGGTCTTCCCTACCTAGCGATGATCGTCCAAAACTGTATTTGTTTGGCCTTAGCTTAGGCGCACTCAACTCTGACTTATCCTTCGATCTGTACGATATTATTGATGACCCTTTCCACGGTGCACTGTGGAGTGGCCCACCTTTCCGTAGCGATACTTGGCGCTCTGTTACCACTGGCCGCGATCCTGGCTCTCCAGCGTGGCTGCCCACGTTTCGGGGAGGTTCGGTGGTCCGCTTTATGAACCAAACCCAAGGGCTTAAGACAGCGCCCGGGGAGTGGGGAGATTTCCGGATTGCCTACCTGCAGTACGCTAGCGACCCCATTACGTTTTTTGAGCCTGAAGCCTTCTGGCGTGAACCAGAGTGGATGCATTCACCACGCGGACCCGATGTCTCACCAGAGCTGCGTTGGTACCCTGTTGTTACCATGTTGCAACTACTGGTCGACCTAGCGACCGGTAGCGCGCCACCCGGCTTTGGCCATGAAATAGCGGCTGAACACTACATTGATGCCTGGGCAGCACTTTCTGAGCCACCGGGCTGGAATGAACAGCAACTTGCGCGCCTGCGTGATTACTTTATTCAGGCTCGTGAAAGCACATATTAATCACTAGCTCACAGCCATCAGCTTAAACAAAGTCCACATAAAAAAGCTGACTTATGCAATGACATAACATCCAGGTTCAGTTCTACACTAGATGAAGTAATACACAGGAGGTTCACTATGTCTCAGCAACAATGCGCATGTCCCAAGTGTAAATGCTCAGTAGATAACCACTCCATTGAGAAAGATGGAAAATTGTATTGCTCTCAATCCTGTGCAACTGGTCACGCCGATGGTTCCACTGACTGTGGTCACAACTGCAAGTGCGGTTAATCACCGAGCTAGAAACTAGATAACAGTATCTGCTAATCGCTTACGCCCCGCTGTCCAACGCAGTGGGGCATCAAGTCAGTATCCCTCACGGCTGCAAAAAGCCCCCTTCTCTACCCAAATATCAAAACGTGCGAAAGGCAGGTATGCCAACTAGGCTAAAGTGACATTAACTACCGGAAGAAAGAATCAATGTCCTCCACCACAGTGATTGTCGTTATCGTTGTTGTTCTCGTTGCTGCCATAGGCTTTAGCGGTGGGTTGCCATTTTAATACCTGTGCTAAAGCACGAGCAGAGCCATAACACGTGCCCTTATGGAAAGAGCCTGGGTGGCAGGCTTTGCCAGCAGCCTTCTACCATAGAGAAGCGCGAGTCCGACATTAGCGTGCTTATGACACCCTGGAAATTACAATTACCATCTTTCGGCACTCACTTTAGAAGCGATGTGATGAAACAGGCCTGAACACCTCACATTTTGCCTACTGCCTGAATAGCGTAAACTTCCCGTCTGAGCTCTGTTTTTCAAGGAATTACAATGTCTCCCGACTGGTTGTCACAGGTACTACTTCCCTGGGTATTGGCCGGCGTAATGATGACTATGGGCCTTAATCTGACAGCAACCGACTTCGCCCGTACCTGCTACCCTCGCCATATTGTGCTCGGCACAAGCCTACAGATATTGGTGCTGCCACTGCTGGCTTGGGGGTTAGTGGCATTATTGCCTCTTCCACCGCTGGCTGCTGCTGGGTTGCTTCTGGTCTCGCTGGTACCGGGAGGGGCAACCTCAAACATGTTTAGCTATCTCGTACAAGGTGATCTGGCGTTATCCGTCAGCTTGACAGCCATTGCAGCGGTAATTACGCCTTTCACACTGCCGTTGATTATGGGCTGGAACCTGGAATTTCTAGGTTTGAGCAGCGCTGGGCTAAGCCTGCCCTACTGGCCTACCGTCGGACAGCTACTGCTAGTCACCCTGGTGCCCGTGCTCACCGGTATGCTGCTACGACGCTTACTAGGGGCAGTCATACTGACGTGGTTACTACCCAAGATTAAAGTATTAACAGGTGTGGCAATGATTGGCGTTGTGGCAGCACTGTTTATCAGCCATGCCCAGCGCCTACCCTCACTGCTCAGTATCGAGACACTAGCAGTGCTGTTGCTGTGCGTGTTAAGCATGACTCTGGGCCATCAAGTCGCACGCCGCTTGCAACTTCCCAACACAAGCGTCCGTGCTATCACCGTGGAAGTCGGTGTACAAAACGCAGGGGTCGCCATGATGGTGGCTTTCGCACTTTTGCAGCAGCCAGGTATCGGCTTGGTGCCACTGCTTTATGGCCTATTAATGAATGTGCCAGTCTTTCTATGGATGTTCACCTGCCTATGGAGAGATCGCCTGCAGACAGGCCGTTCCACGATACTTATGAAACGGGCATCTAAATAAGACACTCCGATCGACGGCAAATCTCTGTGGTCAGCCGTTTAAACAACACAAGATGTGCAGGCATCATTGCCACCCAGTAGAGCTGCCCCGAGATTCCCTCAGGCTCCCAAAACGCGGCGGCCGTTAAGTTGGGTGCCACTTGCCATTGGAGTAATTCTAAACTCCAGCACGCCCCGCCACGGAGCCTTCATACCGAACTCCAGCGCCAGAAGTACAGGGGCATCGGCAATTCGTACCCGCCAGCTATCAATGCGGTCTCCTGTCTTGATCGGACGCGAGTGACGACCGAGCCACTGGCGTGCAGAGGATAGCGGCGGTAGTCATGAAGTGGCGTTTCAACGAGTATAAGAAGCTCCTGCCGATTGGCAAGAATGCGATCAGCTTAGTTCAGTACTGGATACTGAACTAAATTGATCTAGGCCAGAAGATTCTATAGGGTCAGCTCAAAGTCACCAGATTAATGGCAATGAACCAAAGCAAGGTAGTCATCACTGGAGCGACGGGGCTAATTGGCCGTCGTCTTGTGGAAAAGCTGGCAGAGCGTGGCACTGCTGTTACGGTACTAAGCCGACACCCGCGAACAGCTTATGCCCTGTTCCCTCCCGCACAGTTTCCTGATGTCACAGTGGTAAGCTATGCCCCCTATGAGCCAGACACTATTGCCCCGGCGCTCTTTGGCGCCTCAGCAGTGGTACATCTGGCGGGAGAACCAATTGCTGCCCGCTGGACGCCCACAGTACGTTCGGCCATCCGTAAAAGCCGCGACATGGGTACCCATGCGCTTGTCACCGCTATCTCTGGGATGAGTGATCGACCAGCTGCGTTAATCTCGGCCTCAGCCTGCCGTTATTATGGGGTAAGTACCAGTACACGCTTTGGTGAAGGCAGCCCGCCCGGCCCACCCGGTGACTTTCTGACCGACACCACGCATCTATGGGAGGCACAGGCACAGCGCGCCACCGAGCATAATGTGCGGGTGGTGATTCTGCGCTTCGGTATCACGTTGGCGGTAACTGAAAACGGGCGTGCAATGCTTAAACGACTGAACCCGTTTCTGGGTGGGCGTATTGGGTCGGGGCAACAATGGGTCAGCTGGATCCATCGCGAGGATACTATTGCTATCCTGCTACGTGCGCTGGATACTCCCGAGATGCAGGGAGCCTACAACGCCACTTCCCCTAATCCCGTGCGTATGTCTCAGGTAACCGACGCATTTGCCCACGCGTCGCGTAGCTTCTTGCACGTACCAGTTCCCACAAGGGTGATTCGACAAATACTTGGTGACGGTGCGACCGTTATTCTCGACGGCCAACAAGTACACCCCGACCGCCTGCTTGCTGAGGGCTTCAACTTTCGCTTCTCGCAAATCGAACCGGCCGTCTATGACATCTTGTCCTGAGTCGCGGCTTGAGCAAGACTACGTAAAAATATGCGTAGCGTGACCGCACGCACAGGCCAGAGTATAAACCAGTGAAGTAACCCCCATACCCCGGCAGGATGCCAATGCAACACCAGTGTGATATGAGCCCCACCTGCGAAAGACAGTAGCAAACTCAGAGGTACCTGTTATTTCCAGGCAGAAAAATACGCAACAACAGCCAGCTAAGCGGTAGTGTCTGATGATAACTAAGGGCACACTGATTTTTTTATAAAGTAGACTTACCCAAGGTATCTCATATGTTTCGGTGGCAGCCAACGCAAAAATGCGGGCTGGTGTATGGGCAAGTATTGGTATGCGAAAAATTGGTAGGCGAAAAATTGATAGGCACAAAAAAGCCCGCTGATTGCTCAGCAGGCTTTTTCTATATTCTGTGGCGGAGAGGGAGTCCGCTTCGCCACTAGCAAAAACAATGACTTAAAAAACAAAATAAAACCCAACCAACATCCTACCCAACATAAATAGTAGTGCTTGGCTGCTACTAGATGCAACGTTAAACGCCTATATAACATAGAAAACCGCTTTATTAACCCCTTGTTTGGCAATGAAAGGCTCGGTGGTGCTTGCGGCTGGGTGATGGACGGTTGACCCATAAGCCGCCTCGCTGATCCTGCATTGTCGTTACCGCTTCGCTGCATGGGGCTTCGCCCCATACCCCATAGGCCGGGTGCCTAGCTAGCTGCCTTTGCCTAACCCATATCGTGACAAAATCACACGAATACCAAGCGCCAGCCCGGAGCGCCCCAGGCCATGCCGCCGGGTTGCTTTGGGTTGTTGTATCGCGTGCCTTTGGGCGCGGTGATGGCATGGCCACCTTGGCGGTTAGTGCGTGGCGGCTAGGTAAAGCCTCAGTGACTTTAAAAGCATTATAAAACAGCGTATTGGCTCATAAGTGGCTTATATCGGCTCAAAAGTAGCGCTGTGGTCACGGTATGCCGGGCATAGGGCCAAATGCGGAATAATGGGGTGATAACGAAACAACAACCAACCCCTGAAAATTTGCCGTACATAGGCAAATTCCGCGACTGATTGCCCCCGTACTAGCGGGGGTGGGTGGGGGAGTACCTTTTAATTTTCTGGCGTGTGTGAGCGCCAGCGAAAGGCATGAAAAAGCCGTGAAGGGTTAGCCCCTCACGGCTTTGGCTGCTTTGACGATGCCCTACGGATTATGCCTTGCTGCCGCGCACCATGCCGCGATAGTCCAGCGGTGCAACGCCTGCATCAATGCGGCACTTGTAGCTTACGCCGTCCACGCTCCACCCTTCTTGTTGCTCAAGGTAAGGGATATCAACGCCATCTAAGTACGCCACCTCTACCGTGTCGCTTCCCTGTTCAGCAGCTACGTACCAGCTATCTGGAGAGTTAGCATCAAGACGGCTTTCCACCACCAGTTCACCCAAGCTGTTGACCGGGTTCATGATGCCGCTATTGGTTTCAGCGCCCGGTACCGAGGTGCTACGCAGCACCTGCATAGCGATAGACTCAAGGGCGGCGGGCACGATCACAAAGCCGGGGGCGATGTTTAGCGTGTTGCCGTGCCTATCCTTCTGCATACGCATTTGCTTACGCGCTTCACCCAGCACGGCAGGAACGAAGCCCTCAGCATTGGTAACGATGTTCCCATGGTCAGTGTGAAACAGTGGCTTGCCGTCGGTGAAGTTATTGTTGCTCATCAAGATGGCGTAAACCAAGTCACCAATGGTACGGCTTGCCGCCCGCCCCATGTTGGCCGGGATTGACTGAAAGACACTCATATCATCGTTGATGATGGCTTGCCGGGTGATGCTGAATAGCCCGCCATAAGTAGCCAGCGCGATAGGTGCGGCGCGGTCGTCTGCCGTTACATACTGGTACTCTGCCCCCTCCTTCACCTTAGGCAGTGAGGGGAAGCCACCCAGGCCCGCACGGTGCGCGGTGTGGAAGTTGGAGAGCGTGCCCTTCTTGGCCCAGCGGTTGAAGGTTTCCCCGCTATTCTCCCAGCCCCTGAGCATGGCCTTCTCACTCACGTTCATGAGCACATGGCCAAAGTCACTAGAAGTATGGGTGAAGGCAGCGCCCACCATCTGCATCTTGGTACCGAAAGCGCTCACGCTCACGCCCTTCTCAGTAAGCGATGCACGCGCCATCTCTGCCAAGCTCATGGTGCGGAAGTGGTTGCTCTTGTCCTGAGACTTGGCAACGCCTGCTCGATCTAACAGCGCTTCAATCATGCCATCTTTAACGGCGTTTCCATTATCAGCAAACGCGCCAGCATCTTTGCGGGGTGGTGCTGTGGGTGTGGTGCCTTGGCCTAAGGCGTTAAGGGCAGCGGCACGAATTTGTTCAACTGACATAGTGTTAATGTCCTGACTGTTTTTAAGTTGGTCAACTTCTGGCAGGTCTGGCAGGCATTGCCATAGGGCGGCTATCTGCGACTCACGGCGCTGGGCGGCGGCCTCTGGTCGTTTGGTGATGTTGGCCAAGTACGCCATGGACACCGCTGACATACGGGGCTTGTCCTGCTCACTGGCTTCAACACGTTGAGCAAATCCAGCCGCCACCGCTTCTTCTGCGTTGTACCAAGTCTCAGCTTCCATAATGGCCGTGACAGCCTCAGCACTATGCCCGGTACGTTCGGCATAAAGCGTGATCATCTCATTGGCTGCTTTATCAAGCGTCTCGGCACTTCGGCGCATCTCGCTTGAATCGCCCATAGCCACAGTCCACGGGTTATGCACCATGACCAGACTGTGCGCAGACATAACAACTTCATCGGCTGCCAGCATGACCAGGGTTGCAGCGCTTGCCGCAAGGCCATCCACAAACGCGGTCACGGTGCCAGCATAGGCGCGTAGGTTATTGAAGATCGCTAGGGCATCGGTGACGTTACCGCCGGGGCTATTGATATGCAGCGTGATAGGTTCTTTGCTACCGCTGGCTAACAGCCGCTTAACGGTGGCAGCGGTCACGCCGTCGATCACGTCATAAATCTGGATATCCACGGCTACCCCTCCCCGCCTTCTTTACCCAGCCATGGATGTGGTACCGGAGCGGCTTGGTGGTCACACCATTTGCGGATCGCCAACCGCGCCAGCTCAGCCATGGAATAAGGCGGCGCGGACGGGTGACGCTCTGCATCAATTTGCCGTTTTAGCTGCGCCAGCATGTATACCGTCTGCTCATCAAGGTGGACGGTAAGGTGCTTGCTTTGAGTCTGTGATGTAGGCATTGCTTCAACTCCAACGGGTTTAATTACTGTATGTATATACAGCATATAATAATTATTAGGATAAATACAGCAAGGCAAGTTACTGATAATTAATGGTTGTTTTTCAAATGGCATTCAAGCCAACGGTTAGCCGCTTGACGGCCTGCGTTGTTCTTAACGTGGGTGTGGGCGGCTTGCACCCGGCAGCGCTATACGCTGGCCTTTGCTGCTGAGTGGCAACGGGTTGAGGTGTACATTTCGCCGGGGGCCACCTGTACATGCTTTGCCTGAATAAGCTGGGGGCGGTGTACAGGTCGCACAGGTGATAAACCGCACCGTTACGCGAATACTGCTCACCTGCGGTGGTACACGCTGGGTAGCCGAAAATTTCCCGAAATCCGGGGCTTCTGTCCCCCGTGGCCCAGGTTGTTGGGCGTCAGAAGAACCTAGGCTTTTTCCGAGGCTTGGTTGGCTGCAACGGGTCATTGCTCAAGCTGCCGTTTTAGCCAACGGTTAGCCGCTTGACGGCCTGCGTTGTTCTTAACGTGGGCGCGCTGTTCCTGCATGGCGGCTTGCTCCCAGGCAGCGCTATACCCTTCGGCTAGCTGCATGGCGTCGCTGTGTTGCAGAGTGGCCAGCCTCAGGCGAATAAAGCGACGATCCTCAGCCAGCAGGCCGCACCGCTTCTCTATTAGCGCCAGCCATGGCTCTATGCGGGTGGTCACGGATGCCCGCCGTTGATGTTGTTTTGCTCGGGTGCCCGGCTGGCCTTGTGAGCGGGCAGCACCAGCGGTGGCTTGCATCTGGGCAATGCGGGCAAGTAGGGCTTCACCGTTCATGCAAATACCCCCGGTGGAATATCAGTGGGCGACAGCTCCTCACGCGCCAGCCAACTAATAACCAGAGCGCGGCCTTCCTCGATAGTGGCCCGCAAGCGCTCACGCTCTTCATGCTCAAGGCGGCGCTTAGCTGAGATAACGCGGTATTGGTGGGCGTCTATCTTGGCTTGCTGTTGGATGTTCCTAATACGTCTCTGCCTTTCACTTCTCAGGTGCCTATCATGTTCACCAAACGACCCGGTTACTTGTTGTTCCCACTCATCTAACGGCGTAACTGCCTCGCTGTCCGTACAGTTATTGATAAAAATCCAAGGCGCTGCGGCTTCGCCTACGCGCTGAAAATCCACCGCAACACCAACCCCAACCAAGTTCAGCGGCGTGGCTGTTTCAGTGACGCGCTTGAAGTCCACGGTGTCAGCTTCACCCTTGCGCTCAATCGTCCAGCGGTAATACCGGGTAAGGTATTCCGCTTGGCCCACTTGGCTATTAACGACCAAACCCCAGGTGCTAGCCATAGGCTCCCCATAGTGGCCTAGCGTGTCGCTTGTCCATTCCCCGGTAATCCGGTCACAGTTCGCTATATCGGTGGTTTGACGCACCACCCGCCAAGGCCGAATAGGTGCAGCATCGCGGGGCTGCATTGGCCCACCCATTAGGCAAAGATATTTGTAGTAGTCGCCAGCAATGGCCACCTTGCGGGCGTCATGCAGAATAGCGGCGGCCTCTGGCTCTGGGCGTGTGGCCGCTTCCCAATCGGCTAGGCGCTCTTCATCGGTGCTGCGCAGTTGTCGCCATACGGCTATGGTTGGTTCGCCAAAGAATTGAAACTGGCGAATACCCCAGCAGCGCGACCATGCCTCAACACGAGGAACACTGGTGGCTAACGGCTCGCCGTATAAGTCGAGGTCATCGCCATCAACGTTCTTCCTTGTGTGCTGCTCACCGTTGACGTTCTTGCACACGTACTTGACCACGTAACCCGTGGCGCTGCCTTTGCTGGGGTCGATCCTGACCGACTTGAAGCGAATGCTTGGGTTGTGGGCGACTTCTTCCGGGCAATGCTCAAGGGCATAGCGGCGCATGATGGCCGTTACTTGCGCTTCATCTTCCGGGCGCATCCATACCAGAATGTGCCAATGGGGCGTACCATCGTGGTGGGGTTCTACGATACGAAGGCCATACACGCGAAGGCCCGCACGATCCCAAGCGGCGCGGGTTTTCGACCACTGCTTTTGCAAACAGGCCTGACCTTCACGCGGGGTTGCGCCATCATATTTAGGGTTGGGGCTGCCGTTATGGCGCATAGGGTGCTTAGCTGAATGAAGCGTGATCGTCCACATGGCAGACGTTAAGCCCTGCTTTACTCCCCAGTGTTCAAGGCCGCTGATGCGCACCATCAACTCTGTATAACGGTTCTTTGGGTTAGCCAGGCCAAGCTCTGCTAGTTCAGCCAGCGTGTATTCATCGCCGTCTTGGTTAATCGCTACAAGCCCTTCAAGCAAGCGAGCGTTCTTGGTGGCTTGGTCGGTGTGGCGGCGATAGCCTTCATTGCTAATGTAAATGCCCGCCTTCTTATGCGTGCGGCCTAGTAACCGCTGGCGTTGCTCAAGGCGGCGGTTAGTGAGGCGACGAAGCCGACGACGCCACCAGTAAGGGCACATGACGCGGGCAAGCATCCCGCTATGGGTAAAGCCCATCGGTGGGTTTATTTGGTGGGCTTTAACCCGATGCAACGCCAGCGCCAGCGCTTTCTCTGAACCAAGCTGTGCGGCGTCTATTTCAACGGCACGGGCTTGGGCGTTGGCGTGGTCGATCAGTGCCTGTTCATCGTTGTGGCATTTCCACGGCCCACAATCTAGCTGGGCCTCAGCCAGTGCATTACGGGCTTTGATGATGTCGGGCATGGACGCGCCAGCATCAGCCGCCAACAGCGTGCGCTTTTCTAGTACCGGGCTGCACTCACCAACGCCTTGACGCCTAAACGGGCTACTCACGCGGCCCCCTTGCCACTTACCGGGCGTGGCTTCTCAGCGCCAACGCCAACCCCAACGGGTTGGCATGGATCGGCAAGGCATAGGCGTGCCCCATACCGTGTGCTATTCTCAGGTTTAGCGTGTGCTTTGGTCGGCAGCGCGGAGAAGGCCCAGCCATTGCGCTGGGCTTTTTCATGGGTGCTAGTCAGCATCGCGGCCCCCTGCCTGCTCATCGTCGTCACCTTCTGTACTTTGCTCTAACAGGTCTTGGGCCATATCAGCCGCCCGCTTACCCATACAGCGAAATGCTACCGACCAAGCCTCTCCCTGCTGTTCTGTCATGCCTTGCCCCAGGTAATTCACATCCCCCATGACTTCGGCTAGGCGCTCATGGGCTTGGGCAATGTCGCGAATCTCAGCCAGTTGCTTTTCAAACTCTGCGCTTGGGTAAGTCATGACACGGTTCTCCATTCATTGATGCTGAGTATTTCCAGGGACATATCTGCAAGAGGGATCGCGGCGGGAACAGCAAACCATTGCTTGGGGTCGCCACCTCGCTTGCGGGCGGCGGCTTCCAGCTTGCGACGATCGACACGGGATAGGCCCACTTGCTGGCAAACTTCACGCCATGTCATTAGGCGGCTATCGTCGGCAGGTAAGGCAAAGCGGATGCAGCCGAACAGGTCGCGGTATTCCCAGAATTTGAGGTTTACCAGGGCGTTGTCAGTCCGGTATGGCTTGGTAGCGGTAGGCTCCCAAAAGGGGTGCGCTGAAAACCACACCAGTGGCGCTTCAACGTAACCATTCATAATGGGCAGCAGGTGGCCGCTGTTCAGCATTTGGGGGAGTCGCGTTAAGGCTGAGTAGTGGTGAAGGCGTCTCATGCAGCCACCACCCCAGGAAGCAGCGCTTCCAGATCGCGGGCAATGGCTTGAAGCTGTTCAAGCGCGTCATGCGGGGCGCGTTGGCAAGGGGGCAAGTACACGCTGTAGGTCTTAGAAACGGCGGTGGGGTTGTGCAGGTCACTACGACGCCCCACGGTGACATTCAGTTGAAGCAGCATTCCCGAAAAATCAACGCTAACCCAATGGCCACCTTGGCTGTGGGTGCTGACAGCCAGCGCCAGCGCTTGAATATGGGCGCTGACGTCCCGGTGGTCTTGGGGGATTTGGCAGCGGCTCATGCTGGTACCTCACTACGCACGCGGCGCAAGGCCAGTTTAATGGTGGGCTTGGTGATGGGGTCGGTGTGGAAAGGCGCTAGGAGTTCAAGCAAGCGCTTTAGTTGGGGGGTGGTTAACTTCACGACGCAGCCCCTACGCTGCGCGTGGCAGTCTCTAGGGCGCGGGCTTCTAGCTGTTGGGCTTTTTCAATGTGGTGGTTGTAACGGGTAAGGCGGGTGCGCGTGCTGGAATCGGCAAATAGTGCGGCTTTCGCCATTGCTCTATGCGCGTTGGCACGGCTGGATAAACTGCGGGTAATCAGATTGGACAGGCGTAATGATGCCATGGGTGTGACTCCTTGGATATTGGAGTCGCCCTTAGAGGTGAGATTCTCATTGGGGGCGACTGTACGCGGGATCTCACAACCGGCATCCAAGGGAACCGGCCAGGCCGAAGCCTGCCCACGCACAGCCGCCATAACTGACGGGCACAAAAATAGCGCCGTCAACATGGGGGCGCTTATGCGCCTTGGATAAGTCGGGGTGAGATTCCCGGCTGACGATTTTGCGCCAGCTCCACTAGCGTAATTGCATCGCGGTGTATTGGCAAGCATTAGCAAGCCTCCCGCTGGGATTGTTCCCAAGCTTCAACGTCCGAGAGTGCCCAGCGGGTTAAGTTCTCCCCCAACTTGACCGGCTTAGGAAACCGGCCTTGCTGTGCCCAGCGGTAAATAGTTGAGGGGTGGGTATCGAAGCGGTTTGCTAGGCTTTTGACGGTTAGCCAAACTTTAACTTTTTCGCCGTAGCTGGCGGGGGCTTGGGTGGTAGCTGCCATGTTGCATAACCTCGCATGTTGAGTACGGGGCTAGGATGGCGGGAGGCGCTATTCAAGTATTGCCGGATTTCAACTCGAAATTCAGAATTTATTCTTTAACCGCTTCACACCTCAATATTAATAGGGTAGAAAAACTCACTTTTCCCCATATATACCACTAATAAACTCATCCATTTCCCTCATTTTTTTAGCTTCATCGCTGTAATAAAAAGCTTTAAGAGTTCCTGGCTTAATCCCGGCACGCTCACCTACTAATTCAAATATGGCTTCATCCAATGGAACTTTCTTTTTTTTATGAAGATAGAAAACATCCCTTGCGGCAAATTTTTTTTCAAGTGATAGAGGGTCTAAGTAGCCATTAATCACCAAGGGCGGTTTAGCCATTTCACCATCTTTTTTCCTGAGAGTTCTTACCGTTGGCACACCAAGTGATTCACCAAACCACTTAGATCTTCCTTCCATAAAATCATTGGCAGCATCGGATAGAATGCACAAATCGTGACTATCAGGCACAAAGCGGCCATCAGATAAAGCTTTAATAGCTGCAATAAATTTCCCTATTTTCTCTCCATGAAATGCTGTTTGTTTATTTCTTTCACTATCCTGAAATGCCCTATCACTTCTAAAGAAGAGAATCGCTCTATCTAGATGCATATATGGGTAGCTTGCACCGTCATTGCCAGCATAATTTAGGATGACTGTCGCTGCATCTGCTTTACTTGCCTCTCCCCATTCTATCCCTTGGGTGTAAAGCTTATCACTACTCATATAGCTAGCTAGCCGCTCTAAAACACTGTCTAAATCGTCTTGAATCGCCTTCAGTTCATCATCCATTGTTGACCACCTCCCCACGGATCGGCGCGACATTGCCAGCCCCAGCAGGTGCAGGCGTGGTAACAAAATCCGCCCACTGGTTCATAACGCGGGCGCGCTTGGCCAACATATCGCCGCGACGGTAAGCCGCCTCTGCACCGTTTTTGATGGTGTGCGCCAGCGCCATTTCAGCTATGTCGTGGGGTGTGCTGGTGCGCTCTGCTATCCAATCACGAAAGGTAGAACGGAAGCCGTGAACAGTAGCCCGGTGGCTCTCCCCCATGCGTTTCAGCAAGGCAGACATTGCCGCGTCTGAAAGCGGTTTCCCCCGTGGGCTTACAAATACCCGGTCATGCCCTTTTGGCTGCGCTTTTAATAGCTTAATCACCGCGGGGGCTAACGGCACCCGATGCTCTTTACCTGCTTTCATGCGCTCAGCGGGTATTGTCCAGGTGGCCGCTTCAAGGTCTATTTCATGCCAAGTAGCGCCACGCGCTTCACCAGATCGGCAGCCCGTTAATATGGTGAAGGCTAGACAGGTAGCCGCATCGCCCGTTCTCTTAGAAAGCGTTTGCCAAAAGGTGGGCATATCGCCGATAGGCAAAGCGCGGTGGTGTTCTACTTTCGCCACCCGGTTGGGTGAAGGAAGGATGTTATCTAGGTTGCCTTTCCAGCGTGCCGGGTTGTCGCCGCTGCGGTGGCCGTTCACCGTGGCCCAATTCAACACCGCTTCAATGCGCTGCCTTACACGGGTGGCGGTTTCCGTTTTTGCTTCCCAGATCGGTTGCAGCACTTGCTTAACGTGCACCAGTTCAATATCTGAAACGGCCATTTTTCCCAGAATAGGGTAGGCATAGGCGGCTAACGTGCTTTCCCACTGTTTGCCGTGTTTGATATTACGCGCTTCGGCTTGTTTGATTTTAATAACAGCGCTAGCGGCATCTTCAAAGGTTAAGCGGGCTAGCTCAGCAGCTTGGCGGGCTTGGCTGGCGGCTTTACGCTCAGTTACCGGGTCAACGCCTGCATCTAGCTTTTCACGCACTAGGCGGGCTTTGTCTCGGGCCATAGCCAACGTAACAGAGGGATAACTGCCAAGCCCCATATCACGACGCACCTTGTAGGGTTTTCCGCTTTTAGCGTACCGCGTTTCCCCGGTGGTGTAGCGCAGTATCCAAGACCGTGCACCAGCAGGCGTAACCCGTAAGTGTAGGCCGTCCACTTCACCCACTGAGTGAAGCCCAGCCGCATTTATTCGCTTCACTTCAAGTGCAGAAAGCACCTTTGATTTTTTCGGCATTGCCTCCCCCAAAACACTGTCCCAACATCCTACCCAACATAGATTATGTGATTGGGTGCGATTCGATGCAAGCGCATAAAATGCCATGCAATCGTAAGATATTGTTTTCTGGGAAGCAGACACAAAAAAGCCCGCACATGGCGGGCTTTTTCGGGATGTTCTGGCGGAGAGGGAGGGATTCGAACCCTCGAAGCCTTTCGACTTACACACTTTCCAGGCGTGCTCCTTCGACCACTCGGACACCTCTCCACATTTTTGCTCTGTTGCAGGGCGCTGCCTTTCTCAACAGAACGGCGCGTATTCTATGGCCTAAGCCTTAAAATAGCAAGTCTTTTCAATATTTACGGCCGTGGTAACACAACATAGCGAGCACTGGCTTCCAGGCATAGTATGTCGCCGCAGTAAAGTTGTTGGTTCAGCGTAATGCTACCTTTACCACGCGCTTTTAGCTTGGTCTCAAGCTGCTTAGGCCCACTAAGATCACTAGAAGCACAGGTAATACGGTAGTCACCCGTTACTGGCGCGAGAAAACGCTGACTGGCTTCTGCAACCACCACATCCTGAGCTAGCCCTCGCTCACGTAGCCATAGCGTTACCCAGCACCAACCCTGCAGCGTAGTTTGCGCAGTCAGCGCGCCACCAAAGCCAGTGCCTTTATCGTTTAGACTGGGGCTAAGCGCTAGCTGCCAGATCAACGTCCCGCTATCCAGAGTCATACGCTGAATGCCAAGCGCGCCTACCATGGGAATCGCCTCACCTAGCCACCGCTGAAAGGCATGAAGGTCTTCTTGGCTATCCGGTAGCGGTAGCCGGGGGTAAGGGACTCCCGGCTGACGTGGCTGACTCATCACATGCTCCTGTTATAGCTGGTATGTCGGCGCTTTCGTTAGTCCCACCGCTCCACGAAGTCGGCCTGATTATGCTGCGCTACCGGCTTATGGCGGCCTGCCAAGCTACCCAGATAAATAAAGGCGACCACTTCATCATCTTCATCCAGCTCTAGACCTTTGCGCACTACTGGATCAAAAGCGTACTTGCCGCTACGCCACATAGCTCCTAACCCTAGCGCGTGAGCAGCCAACAAAATACCGTGAGCTGCACAACCAGCAGAAATCACCTGCTCTATTTTAGGTACTTTGGAAATATCCGGCGTTACCTTGGCAATGACGGCAATAACTATCGGTGCACGGAGCGGCTTTTTACGCGCGGAATTTAGCGTGTCGTCACTAGCATGAGGGTCTTCTTGAAACTCCGCCTCAGCAAACAGCTCCCCCAGACGCTCGCGCCCTTCGCCAATAAACTCAATAAAGCGCCAGGGGCGTAACTCCTTGTGGTCTGGCGCGCGCAGCGCCGCTTGATAAATAGCGCTAAGCTGTTCGGTACTGGGCGCAGGCTCAGTGAGCTTACCCATTGAACTGCGTTCGTGAAGCAGCGTCAGTGCGTCCATCATGACTCCCCTTTTTATTCAACGTTGGGCGCTACTCTAGCGCAGTCGCTTACTGCCTTGCTAGGCGCAGGGGACTAGGGGGCGTTAACCCAGGAGTTGCTCGCCAGGGGCTAATATCCAATCCACCCCTGCGTACGTAGCGAGCGAGCACTAAAAGCTCTTCAGGCTTAACCTGCTGCATGAGATCAGTAAAAATGTGCTCGACACAATGCTCGTGAAAATCCTGGTGCTGACGATAACCGATTAAGTAACGCAGCAGCCCTTCACGATCGATTTTAGGGCCCTTATAGCGAATCAGCACGCTACCCCAATCAGGCTGACCAGTGACCGGGCAGTTCGATTTAAGCAAGTGAGAATATAAGCTCTCTTCCACGACCTCTTCCCCTGCTACTAGGAAGGTGGCACTGGGCGTGTAATTACTGACGTCTATATCCAGATCGTCCAAGCACTCCCCCGGCAAGCTCTGAGGAGTAAGCTCAGCATCATCTACCGCCAGTAACTCTACGCTGACCGTAGCTCCCGCAGCATTGGCCAGATCACGAGTCAGCGTACTTTGCACCGCATCTTGGTCGGCAAAGCGGGTTTGGTTAAAACTGTTGAGATAAAGCTTCCAGGATTTGGACTCAATCAGATTGGGCGACTCAGCAGGCAAGCGAAAGCGCGCAACCGCCACGATAGGCTTGCCCCGCCCGTTTAACCAGGAAACCTCAAACGCGTGCCACTCATCTTCACCAACAAACGGCAGCTTGCCTTCTTCAATACCCAGAGGGGCACGGTTAGCGGCTCGGGGAATGGGGTACAAAAGCCCCGCGTCATAATGCTCGGGGTAAGCGGCGTCACGCCCGAGCGGTGCATTTTCTAAGGTATCTGGACGGTATGCCATTGCTTAACACTCTCTAAATTATGCCGTAATACGATTAACTACGAATGCCTTGGCCCCGTTCCAGCATGGTAAGCGCCACCATAAATAGAACAGCAATAAATGTAACGATAGCCGCTAACGCCCACACTACCGGAATATCAGAAACACCTAAGAAACCGTAGCGGAAGACATTCACCATATACAAGATGGGGTTCAGCATTGAGATGCTTTGCCAGAAGTCGGGCAGCATCGAAATCGAGTAAAACACGCCTCCAAGGTACGTCAGCGGCGTCAAAATAAAGGTTGGCACAATGGAAATATCATCAAACTTATCCGCTAGCAGTGCGTTGATAAAACCGCCAATTGAGAACAGCGCTGAGGTTAACACCACTACTAGCACCGTTAGCAGCGGGTGCTCTACCGTTAGGCGAGTAAAGAACAGTGAAACAACTGTCACAATAAGCCCAACACCCAGGCCACGCGCCATTCCCCCCAGAATAAAGCCAGACAGAATCACCCAGTTGGGCATCGGCGATACCATCATCTCCTCAATGGAACGCTGAAACTTATTTGAAAAAAAGCTAGAGGCCACATTGGAGTAACTGTTGGTAATAACCGACATCATAATCAACCCAGGGACAATGAAGTCCATATAGCTGAAACCATCCATCTCACCAATGCGAGAACCAATCAGATTACCAAAAATGATGAAGTACATCGCCATAGTGATCGATGGCGGCAGCAAGGTTTGCGGCCAAATGCGGGTAAAGCGCTTGATCTCTTTAAGCACCAGAGTCCACAGTGCGATCAGCGTTTGCGTTGCGTTCATACCCGCGCCTCCTGCTGATCTCGCTGGTCGATCGTCTGCTGGCTGCTTTCCACCATGGAAACAAACATCTCCTCTAAGCGGTTGGCGCGGTTACGCATAGAAACTACCTTCATCCCCTGCTGGCTCAATGCACTGAACACATCATTGAGCTGCTGCCCCCGGTGAATTACCAATGCCAGCTGAGAAGGCTCAACCTGCTGGATCTCAAAGCCCTCAATGACAGGGGCTTGAGCGACAGGAGCGGCCAAGTCGAGCAGGAAGGTTTCAGTATTAAGCTCCGCCAATAGTTCACGCACACTGGTGTTACGCACAATTTCACCATGGTTGATAATAGCGATATTGCGGCACAGGCTCTCAGCTTCTTCGAGATAGTGTGTGGTGAGGATAATAGTCGTACCTTCGTCGCGGTTAATACGCCGCATGTACTCCCACATACTACGGCGCAGCTCGATATCTACTCCTGCCGTAGGCTCATCGAGAATCAGCAGCTTCGGGCGATGCATCAGCGCACGCGCAATCATTAAGCGGCGCTTCATCCCCCCAGAAAGCATTCGCGCACTACCGTTGCGCTTATCCCATAGCCCTAGATCACTCAGCAGTTGCTTGGCACGAGGCAAGGCCTCTTTGCGGGTCATTCCGTAGTAACCCGCCTGGGCCAACACAATATCCAGGACCTTTTCAAACTGATTAAAATTAAACTCTTGGGGTACTACGCCGAGCTGATATTTTGCTTTTGCAAACTCTTTATCAACATCAATACCAAAAATAGACACCTTGCCCGCTGTCTTTTGCACCAGGGAGCAAACCACACCTAGAGTGGTGGATTTCCCCGCCCCATTGGGACCTAGCAGAGCAAAAAAATCACCCTGCTGGACGTCTAAATCGATACCTTTTAACGCATGAAAGCCGTTGCCATACACTTTAGTGAGGCCACGGATAGACAGTGCCGGTTCGGCCATGAAAATGTCCTGTCAGCAAATAGGGAGTACAAAACGAGCTAGATGTGAGGATATCGGGGCATTCATATATCTTTTCAAGCCACCCGAAAAACAGGCACGCAAAAACATCGCCACTTAGTGTGCGATTAATTATCTAAAAACAAGAGGGTTCAGAAAGAAGTGTCTGCTTGGAGCGGGAAAGGAGATTCGAACTCCCGACCCTCGCCTTGGCAAGGCGATGCTCTACCACTGAGCTATTCCCGCAATGCAAACAGTACAACTAAGACATATGTTATGGCGTCCCATAGGGGGTTCGAACCCCTGTTCCCGCCGTGAAAGGGCGGTGTCCTAGACCACTAGACGAATGGGACGTACTTAACACAAAAGTGCTATGGAGCGGGAAAGGAGATTCGAACTCCCGACCCTCGCCTTGGCAAGGCGATGCTCTACCACTGAGCTATTCCC
>NZ_NWUX01000012.1 GCF_002374315.1 Vreelandella nigrificans
TCGTCCGTATCGTCGTCGTCGTCGGTATCGTCGTCGTCGTCGGTATCGTCGTCGTCGTCGGTATCGTCGTCGTCGTCGGCGTCAGCATCCGTATCCGCATCGGCATCCGCGTCCGAATCTGCGTCTGCATCACTATCTGGAGGAGGGGATGAGGATGAGGATGAGGAAGACGACGACGAAGCGATCAAAGCGGCCCCTACGCCAATCATTGCTAAGGCGACTACCCACGGTGGGACAACACCACCCCAAGCCGCCTCGCCCGCTTCTTGGATTTCAGCAAATGCAAATCCTGACCAGGGTGACTCGTACTGTCCCCACCAAATGACTCCGTCGGAATCTTCGAGCAGCAGCTCACTGCGCTCCCCTTCCGAGACATTAAAAAAGCCGGTAATGACAATCTGTTCCCCCGAGTTAAGGGTGATAATCAGATCCATTCCCGACCGATCAAACGCTGCTACTTCTTCAGGCCCTACAGAGATTTTTACTGCACTGGGCGCCTGAAGATTAACAGCACTTCCTCGTGGTACTTCGACCACATCGCCACCCGCTTTGGGGGTAACGACTATGAGTGCATTGTTCATGCTCCACCTGTTTTCTTGTCACTTTCAGTTTGTATCCCTTGACGAACACACCCTTCCTGATGCTCCCCCAGCATTCTGTAGAACACTGGCGCGCTCCTGCTGTGATGTTTCCCAAGGCTGAAGACAATTCTCAACGCCAAAACCTTAGTTATTGATTTGTTAGGCATCTCCTTCTACTGATTGTCAAAACACTTAGTGAGCTTTCGAAAGCGATCTACCACTCAGGCTTCAAATGCTTTCTTGCAGCAGGATTTCGACACGGCGGTTGGGGGCTAGGCACTCTTTCAATGCAGCGCCAGAAATGTTCTGGCAACTCACCAGCGGCTCATTCTCTCCACGGCCTACGTAGTTGATATGCTGAGGACTGACTCCGCCCTGTACCAAAGCATCAGCTACCGCTTGTGCACGCTGCTGGGAAAGCCGCATGTTGTATTCGGCCGAACCGATTCGGTCAGTGTGGCCAGTTACCAGGATTGAAGGGGTTCTGAGTCTAGCTGTAGCTTCTTGCGTAGCTTGCTGAAGCTCCCGTCGACCTTGCGAAGAAATAGCGTAGCTATCAAATCCAAATAGAAGGTCAGCTGAAAAGCTTAATGCCTGAGGTTGAGATAGCTCTGCGAACAAGCGACTACACTGTGGCCTTCTCCAATCGGAAGACATAACTACTTGTTGCGAAAATGAAACTCGGTATTGGCAAACAAGATAGTCCTCACCCTGCAAAGGTAAATTAACGTTATATAGCCAATTATTCCCTCGCTCTGTACTTGATGGGTCATTTGGAGAGCCAAGAAGGCTTGTTACATCTTGTTGAGTTAATCTTCCAGAACCTTCGCTTACCCTCTGCAAGTTATTGATAGGTATAAAAGTACCGTTTCTTAGAAACCGTTCATTTAACCCAGTGGGAGATGCCGTAACATCAGTGAATCCCTGAGCGTGAGCAGAGCTGGCGATACTACCTGCTGCCGCTAATAGAACCCCGGCAGCCAATAGCACAGCTCTTGATTTAGTATATTTCTCCATAGCTTGCCCCTTACAAGTAGAGTGGCTTACGAAGCGCCAAAGTGCGACCAATGCTTTAAATTGGCGCACTTTTACTTTGGATAACTGTGAGGAAAATTTATTATTGTAGATTTGTCTTTTTTAACTCCAGTAAAATCAACCACCTACGATCCTGATACATTTCTTCACAGCACACATTTAAATTAGACCATTTAAAAACCAACCGCAACAAAAACCCTAAAGACAAGTGTAAGCTGTTGATAAGACGAACAATCTTATTTATAGAAAACAAACCCAAATATTAACTAAAGGAATAAACCTGCATAAGCTTAATAAAACTTTACTGTTATAATAAAAAAATCAATGACTTACTTGAAAAGTGTGTTCATCAATGCAAAAACAACTCAGTAAATAATTAGCATGCTAAATAACAAGCAACACGAACACCAACCAGAAAGCAAAAAACAAACTAAGTTATTGTAATTAATAAATATTCAACCCATCATAAAGAGAGAGAAAAAAGGCAGGCAATAAGAATCAGCCACTTTAAAAGAGAAAAATAAATAGACAAAACTTTTACAACCAATGGGTTATTGCAAATGAAAAATAAAATTAGAGGTGTCTAACGAAGAAAGTGAAGTGAAAATCTTGTACAGCTTCTATTAATAATTATTTAAACAGGTATTTGAACAGCCTCGTTATCACGATTAAGAAAAGTAAATAACTTAATAAATTAATGACTTAAGCAATGAGTGCTTCATTACCATTACAAGATGGATCGATTCAGTAACCCATCTTAATCAGGCACACCAAAGCAACCAAATATAGGGCACGGCAAGCATCTACCTCGCCCATTGAACGCGTTGTGGCACGTAATATCGAGGGACAGGAAATGGGTAAAGAAATAAGGTAAGGAAAAGCGTCAGGGAAAGAGACGTGGACAAAGGGAGGAACAGTGTGCCTGCTGCCGGAGTGCCAATTTAGCTAAGCAGTGGCTCGTCAGATACGATGGCGTGGCAGTAATGAAAATATCACGACGTGATACAGCAATAGCTATCAAAAGGAGGGAGCTTTCACACTATGTGCTCATAGCAAAGCTGGATGCCATTGCATGAGAAACGAATCAGGGCCCTGGAAACGCTTTAGTTTCAGGACCCTGATGTGGTGTGCTGGGGCGCTAGTTAAGCGCCAAGGGAGGTATGAGTAAGTAGCTTAGTTCCGATTACTTTTAGGCTTGCGCATGGCCTGAACCGGGCGGCGTTTGTGCTTATCGCGGCTCCAGCGGTTTTTCTCATCCGGTGTCAGCACTGGCACTTTACGGGTTTCCAAATTTGCCAGCGTAGATAAGTCATCAACCTCATCCTGGGAAAGTTCAACCCATTCCCCCGCTTTAGCGCGCTTATCAAGGAAAATATTACCGTAGCGCACGCGTTTTAGACGACTAACCGTCAACCCTTGGGATTCCCACAGGCGGCGTACTTCCCGGTTGCGGCCTTCTAAAATCACCACGTGGAACCAAGTATTAATGCCTTCACCACCAAACTCCTGCACATCGGTAAAACGCGCTGGGCCATCTTCCAGCATCACGCCATCTACCATGGCCACAATGTGCTCGCGCTTCACTTCGCCCATCACTCGTACTGCGTATTCACGCTCGACCTGAGTGGATGGATGCATTAAACGGTTGGCCAGCTCACCATCAGTGGTAAACAGTAATAGGCCGCTGGTATTAATATCCAGTCGCCCAACTGCAATCCAGCGTTCGCCTTTCAAACGCGGCAGACGCTCAAATACGGTACGACGACCTTCTGGGTCCTTACGCGTACACAACTCACCTTCCGGTTTGTTGTACATAATCACACGGCGTGGTGCTTCCTCTTCAGAACGCAGTGTTACCGGACGATCATCAAAGCTGACTTTATCCCGGGCTTCTACCCGGTCGCCTAGCTTAGCCACCTGGCTATTCACCTTTACCCGGCCTTCAGAAATAGCAGTTTCCATTTCACGGCGCGAGCCAAACCCTGCACGGGCGAGCACTTTTTGCAGTTTTTCACTGGTGACAGGCGTAGTGTTGTTACTCTGACTCATGGTCGTTTGACCTCACATCGTTGGTCTGCGTACGCGCGTCATCGCTACGCTGCGCACGTGCCGCTAAACGTGCCTCTAAATCGGCAAAGCTCAGCGGCGGGTTTAACGCCGTCTCGGCGTGCTTATCGGCTATCTCAGCCGCGGTTATCTGTTCTCTCTGGGGTGGCGCATCCTGCACGGTTTCTGGCGTTTCGTCCAGTGCTGGTTGCACCTCTTCTTGATCACTGCTGCTATCTTTTTGTTCATTATCTTTTTGCTCATTGGCGTCATTGCTATCGACAGCATTGACCAGCGCATGCATGGGCGGCAGCGCATCTAAGGTTTTCAGGCCGAAATCATCCAAAAAGCTGCGGGTGGTGGCGTAAACTGCAGGCCTCCCTGGTACGTCACGGTGCCCCACGACTCGGATCCAGCCGCGCTCCATTAGGGTGCGAATAATCGAGCTGCTGACGCTCACCCCGCGAACGTCTTCAATATCCCCCCGGGTAACCGGCTGACGATAGGCAATCAGTGCCAGCGTTTCTAGCAACGCTCGGGAATAGCGCTGGGGGCGCTCATCCCAAAGGCGCGACACCCAGTGCGCTAACCGTGGCCGAATACGTAGCTGAAACCCAGATGCAGTTTCAACGAGCTCTAGCGCGCCCGCTTCGTGACGCAGAGATAGGCGCGACAAAGCATCCCTCAGAGCTTTCCTCGGCGGGCACTCATCGGCCAAAAACAGTGTTTCAAGACGCTCAATGTCTAGTGGCTCCCCCGCCGCTAGCAGTGCCGCTTCAACAATATCATCTAACGTGGTGTCTCTCACCGCGACTCCTCGCCAGGTTCAAACACGGGCTCTTCAGCAACAGATTCAAAAGCATCTCCTTCTGTATCGAGCGGCTCGAATGCGCCTTCATCCTCAAATGCTTCATCAGCAAGTGATGCTGGGCGCGCACGCACGTGAATGGGCGATAGCGGCGCATTTTGAACAATTTCGATCATGGCTTCTTTAGCTAACTCTAAAATGGCCATAAAGGTTACCACTACACCAGCGCGCCCCTCCTCTAAGGTAAACAACGCTTCAAAAGGGGTATAACGCTGCTGGGCACTATCGAGGGTTAACTGCTCCATGATTTTCAGCATGCGTTCACGTGTAGAGAGCACCTCGCGGCTGATTTGGTGGGACTGAGTCAGTTCAGCGCGCTTCAGAATATCGGAAAGCGCTCCTAACAGTTCATCAAGCTCCACATCCGGGTGTATAACCCGGGTTTCCAACGGGGGCAGCCCAGCCTGTACGCTAAACCAGTCACGCCCAACTCGGGGTAGCGTGTCCAATGCTTCGGCGGCTTCTTTAAGGCGTTCATACTCCTGCAAGCGGCGAATCAACTCGGCCCTTGGGTCTTCGCCTTCCTCACCTTCCGCCTTCGGCGGCCGGGGTAGCAGCGTGCGAGACTTGATCTCCGCCAACATGGCTGCCATTAACAGGTACTCGCCAGCCAACTCGATCTCCATCGCTTTCATCAACTCCACGTACTCGATGTACTGATGGGTGATGGTCGCTACGTTGATCGTCAAAATATCCAGATTCTGCCGGCGTATCAGGTAGAGCAGCAGATCAAGCGGCCCTTCAAATGCCTCTAAAAACACCCGTAGCGCCTCCGGAGGGATATAGAGGTCTTCCGGCAGCTCCATAATCGGCTCATCAAACAGGCGCCCAAGCGCCTCCACTACCGGCTCGGCAGTAAACTCAACGGCGTCCTGATCAACGGGGGAGCTTGACGTCTCGCTCACGCGGGTCGGTTTCCTTTAATAAGTTAAATATCCCTGCAGTGTAACAGCGTGCAAGCCGCCGCGGCACCTAGCCGGCCTCAGCGGCTTTGCGGTAACGCCCTTGATAGTCAAACAGCTTATCGCGAAGCTGCCAGTGCCGCCCGACTTTACGACCCACCACAAAGTCTGGGTGGCGTAAACGTCGCTGTTCATCCACCACCTCACTGGGTGACATCGGCTGCCACTTAGCACCCGGTGCCCGCAGGTGGTCGCGCAAAAAAGCAGCGTAAAATGCGCGGCGCTGGGCGGGTGTTTCCAGTGCAAACCACTCGGCAAGGCTCGCGCCATCTTCATCGTGGTACGTCACTTTTAAGCGCGGCAGCCCTCTCCCATTGGTAGTGGCATCCAACTGCATACCGCTGACGCGAAGCACTTTGGCGTCTTTTAACTTCAGTGCGTCTTTCAGCTTATCGTCGGCATCCACCAATAACTGCTGACAGCCATGGCAGCGCCGGGCAGCAATATCATTTTCAGCGCCACAGCTATCGCAGACCTTAAAACGAAAACGAAAGTCACACTGTTTTTTATAGGTGCCTGATGCAGCCCTCTGCCCGCCCTTGCCTCCCCTGGCAGGCGGACTGGGCTGTTCGACCAATCCCTGGCAACGGCGACCAAAATGTTCAATCACCAGCTCGCCATCACGCTTACCCCAAAACAGGTTGGCGTGACCGCAGGCTGGGCACTCTACCTGCACCGGTTCACTGTCGCTATCAGGCTTTGGCTCGCCCACTTCCGGCGCATAGAGGTCCCAGGGGTTGCCTGCGTAGTCGAGTATCAGACAATCTGTTTTACCCGGCGATAGGCGTAGCCCACGGCCAACCATCTGCTGGTAGAGGCTTACCGATTCTGTAGGTCGAAGAATGGCGATCAAGTCCACATGAGGGGCATCAAACCCAGTGGTCAGTACCGCAACATTCACTAAGTATTTCAGGTGGCGCGCTTTAAACGCATCGATAAGTGCTGTGCGCTCTTGGGATGTGGTGGCACCAGTGATCAGCGCCGCCTCATCAGCGGGCAGATAGCTTACAATCTCTTCAGCGTGGGCCACGGTGGCAGCAAAAATCATGACCCCTTGGCGGTTGGCAGCATACTCAATCACTTGCTGAATAATACCTGGAGTGGCGCGACTGCCTGCGACTACGCGGTTTAGCTCCTCTTCGCGAAAAAGCCCGCTTGATGCAGGTATAAGAGCAGAAAAATCATAGCCCTCAATAGCCATATCCAAGCGGTTAGGCTTAGCCAAAAACCCTTGCTTTACCATCAGCCTAAGCGGCTGCTCAAATACGCAGTCAGCAAAGAAGCAGTCATCTGCTCCGCGCACCATGCCATGGTGGTGGCGATGATAGATAAACCCCTGCCCCAAACGGAAAGGAGTGGCCGTTAGACCAAGAATTTTCAAGTGAGGGTTTTGATGCTGTAGATGATCAATCACCTGACGATAGCTTGCCTCTTTCTCTAGCGAGACCCGGTGGCACTCATCGATCACAAGCAGCGTAAAGTTGGCATCATTAAAGTGCTCAAGGTTACGTACCACCGACTGTACCGAGCCAAACACCACTTGGCGGTTAGCCTCTTTGCGCTTTAGCCCGGCACTAAAAATATCGGCCTCCAATCCGTAGGCTTGGTATTTGGCGTGATTCTGTTCCACAAGTTCACGTACATGCGCCAGTACTAGTACACGGCCACGCGCGAGCCTAGCCAGCTCGGCAATCACCAGCGACTTACCACTGCCAGTGGGCAGCACCACAACGGCTGGGGCGCTGGTGGTGCGAAAGTGGCTCACCACCCGTTTCACTGCCTCGGTTTGGTAGGGGCGTAAACATGGTGGCGAGTCAGCACCGGCGGAAGGACTTAATCGAGGCATGTCAGTCGAAACACGGGGTACGACGCTCCATTCGTGCGCTTACCGCCTCACGGTGCTCGACGCCAGCCAACAGCTGCTGTTGCAAATGCGCCTCGAGGGCCAACCGCTCGCGCTGGGCCAGACCCGGCCCTCGAGCGAATAACTCACGAGCCGCAGCGACAGCCCTAGGTGAACGTGAGGCAATGAGCGCAGCGGTTGCCTGGGCGGTTTCTCGGGGCGTATCGCTCAGGCGGCTGCCCAGACCCAGTTGGTAAGCCTCTTCTCCTGATACCTTACGTCCACTTATCGCCAGTTCATAGAGAACATCCTGACGTAGCCCCACCCCGGTCACGCTAATTGCCATATCGGGGATGATGCCCCAGTCGATCTCCAACAGCGCCAGACGTGCGGACGGGTGAAGAATACGTATATCGGCACCCAGAGCTATCTGCAGGCCACCGCCGTAGACATGACCGTGCAGAGCAACCACCACGGGAACGCCAGCCTCGCGCCAGCCTAAGGCTAGGCGCTGAACCGGATTGATACCCGCGGCGTCGTGTGCCAGTAAGGTGGGCAACCGAGCCGCCTCGCCCATGATCGACGCCATGTCGAGCCCAGCGCAAAAGCTATCACCCTCGCCGCTCAAGACCACAGCACGCAGCCCATCGAGCTGGGTTAGACACTGCTGGGCCGCGAGCAGGCCGTCGATCATGGCCCAGTCCAGGCCATTGTGATGATCAGGTCTCGACAGCATAACCTCAGCCACATGGTCAGTGAAGGTCAGAGTCACACGTTCATTGAAGGTTTGATTCATTCGAGCTCCCAGAAGGTTCCTTTGGCTCGCCACCGATTGGCGATAACTGCGCTTGTGAGCTGAGTGTGGCGCGAGAACGATAGTTTTTCAAACAAACGTTTAATCTCGCTCTCCCCTTCACAAGGATCAATTATCCACCACAGGAAAAAGCGGCCCGTAGGCCGCTTTTTCATAAGCTAGGGTGGAACTCAGCCCAGCCACACGCGGGCATTGCGGAATAGGCGCAACCAGGCGCCATCTTCAGTCCACTCTGCCGGACGCCAGGAGTTAGTGACTGCACGGGTCACTCGTTCAGGGTGGGGCATCATGATAGTGACGCGGCCATCTGGCGTAGTGAGGCCGGTAATCCCAGACGGAGAACCGTTGGGGTTAGCCGGATAGCGCGTAGTGACTTGGCCGTAGTTATCGATGTAACGCAGCGCAATCTGGCTATTGGACTGCATGCTACGCAGGTGTGCCGTATCACGGAACTCAGCGCGACCCTCGCCGTGGGCCACAGCAATTGGCAGCTTAGAGCCTTCCATACCCGCTAGCAGAATCGAGGGACTCTTTTCTACCCGCACCATGGCCACGCGCGCCTCGAACTGCTCGGATTCATTGCGCACAAAGGCGGGCCAGTTTTCGGCACCTGGAATCAGCGACTTCAGTTGCGAGAGCATCTGACAACCGTTGCACACGCCCAGCGAAAAACTATCGTCGCGGGTGAAAAAGCTAGCAAACTGCTCGCGGGCACGCTCATTGAACAGCACCGACTTCGCCCAGCCACCACCTGCGCCGAGCACATCCCCGTAGGAGAAACCACCACAGGCTACCAGCCCCTTGAACTCATCCAGAGACACACGCCCTTCCAGGATGTCGCTCATATGCACATCCACGGAGTCAAAGCCCGCTTTATGGAACGCCCAAGCCATCTCTACTTGGCCGTTGACCCCCTGTTCGCGGAGTACCGCTACAGCAGGTTTCGCCGTGTTGATAAACGGTGCGCTGATATCCTCGTTAATATCAAAGGTCGGCGCAGCACTTAGGCCAGGATCGCGGACATCGAGCAGGTTATCGAATTCGTTTTTGGCGCATTCAGGATTATCACGTAGCGCCTGCATGCGGTAACTGGTTTCGGCCCAGGTGCGCTGGGTCAGTTGGCGGGTGGTTTCCAGCAACGGCTCTTCAAATAGCGTCACACGCACTTGGTCATCATAGCGCGGACGGGCAATCACACCGCAGGTCTCGATACCCGCTATGGCAAACTGGGCCAACACTTCTTCGGTGTGCTCGCGGTTAACCTGAATCACTGCGCCCAACTCTTCCGAGAACAGCGCATTGAAGGCTTCCACCGGCTCATCAATCAGCCAGTCCAGCTTGATCTCTAGTCCGGCATGGCTCGCAAAGGCCATTTCCAGCAATGTAACCAGCAGACCACCATCGCTGCGGTCATGGTAGGCCAATAGCTTACCGTCGCGATTTAGGCCCTGAATCACTTCGAAAAACGCTCTCAGGTCTTCGGGGTCGTCCACATCGGGGCAGTCGTCTCCCACCTGACCATATACCTGGGCCAGCGCCGAGCCGCCTAAGCGGTTCTGTCCGTTCCCCAAGTCGATGAGGATCAAATCAGACTCGTCTTGTTCCAAATTGATTTGCGGCGTCAGCGTAGCCAAAGCATCGGTCACGGGCGCAAAGCCGGTGACTACCAGTGATAGCGGCGAAGTGATGCTTTTTTCGTCAGTATCATCACCTTCCTGCCAGGCAGTGCGCATGGACATTGAATCCTTACCCACTGGAATCGCAATGCCAAGCGCGGGGCACAGCTCCATACCTACGGCGTGAACCGCATCATAAAGCGCTTGGTTCTCACCAGGGTAGTCAGCAGCGCTCATCCAGTTGGCGGAGAGTTTAATATCCGAAAGCTTGGCTATCGGTGCTGCGGCTAGGTTGGTAATCGCTTCTGCCACCGCCAAACGGGCGCTAGCTGCGGGATTAATCAGTGCCACCGGCGGACGCTCGCCCATGGCCATGGCTTCGCCAGCATGAGTATCAAAACTGGCGGTAGTGACGGCTACATCAGCCACAGGCACCTGCCAGGGCCCCACCATTTGATCCCGCGCCACTTGACCCGTAATCGAGCGGTCGCCAATGGTGATCAAGAAGCTTTTCGACGCTACAGTGGGCAGACGAAGTACACGGTCCATAGCTTCACGCAGATCGAGGTTGTCGAGCATGATGCCGGAAAGCTCTGGCGTTTGGCGCGCAAACGAACGGGTCATTTTGGGCGGTTTGCCAAACAGCACGCTCATTGGCAGGTCCACCGGCTTGGTGTCGAAATGGCCGTCGCGCACTTCCAGATGGTGGTGTTCCATCGCTTCGCCCACGACCGCATAGGGGCAGCGTTCTCGCTTACACAACGCGTCGAAGGTATCAAGATCTTGTGGAGCAACAGCCAGCACGTAGCGTTCCTGGGCTTCGTTACACCAAATTTCCAGCGGGCTCATGCCCGGTTCGGCATTGGGTACTGCACGCAGGTTAAACAGACCACCACGATTGCCATCTTTCACCAGCTCCGGCAGCGCGTTGGAAAGCCCACCAGCACCAACATCATGAATAAAGCGAATCGGGTTTTTATCGCCCAGCGCCCAACAGCGATCGATCACTTCTTGGGCACGTCGTTCGATCTCAGGATTTTCCCGCTGCACTGAAGCAAAATCCAGGTCCGCGCTAGACTCACCAGACGCCATGCTTGAGGCTGCACCGCCGCCCAGGCCAATCAGCATCGCAGGGCCACCCATGACAATTAGCTTACCGCCAACGGGTATTTCACCTTTCTGGACATGATGAGCACGGATATTGCCATAACCACCGGCAAGCATAATCGGCTTATGGAAACCACGACGTGCAATACCGCCGTCGCTCAGCGCATCCTGCTCGTAAGTGCGGAAGTAGCCTGTCAGGTTGGGGCGACCGAACTCATTATTGAACGCCGCACCGCCAATCGGGCCATCCAGCATAATTTGCAGCGCCGACTGCATGCGCTCAGGCTTACCGTAATCAAAGGCTTCCCAGGGCTGCACGAACTCAGGAATGCGCAAGTTGGAAACGGTAAAGCCCGAAAGACCCGCTTTAGGCTTGCCACCAATACCAGTCGCGCCCTCATCGCGGATTTCACCGCCGGAGCCGGTCGCCGCCCCAGGAAACGGTGCAATCGCCGTTGGGTGATTGTGGGTTTCCACCTTCATCAGAATATGAATCGGCTCTGGGTGGGCATCATAGCTGGCTCGCTCACCCTCAGCACCGGTTAGCGGCGTGGGGAAGAAGCGTCCCCCATGGCTACCCTTAATTACCGCTGCGTTATCGCTGTAAGCCGACAGCACGTTATCCGGCGATGTCGCAAAGGTGTTCTTGATCATCTTGAACAGTGAGTGGCTCTGGGCCTCGCCGTCGATAACCCAGTCCGCGTTGAAAATTTTGTGGCGGCAATGCTCTGAGTTCGCTTGGGCGAACATCATTAGCTCCACATCACTGGGGTTGCGGCCAAGCTCAATAAACGCAGCTACCAAGTAGTCAATTTCATCGTCCGCCAGCGCCAAGCCTAGTTCGCGGTTCGCGGTTACCAGCGCCTCGCGGCCACCCTCTAGAATATCAACGCTGCCCAACGGTGCAGGCGCATGGTGGGCAAACAACTTGGCGGCATCGGCCACATCCGCGAGCACGTTTTCAGTCATACGGTCGTGGAGCAGCGCGCTGATAGTGTCCAATTGCTCGGTGCTGAGCTCACCTCGCAGGCCTACTCGGTAGTCGACACCACGCTCAATACGGCTGATCTGGTGTAGCCCACAGTTATGGGCAATATCGGTTGCTTTAGAGGACCACGGCGACTGAGTGCCCAAGCGCGGTACAACGAGAAAGCGCAGGGCATTGTCTGGGGTGGCTTGGCTTGTTTGGCTACCGTAGTCGAGCAGTTGAGCCAAACGCTCTAGAGCGGCGTTATCAAGCTCGTCGTGGTGATCAATGAAGTGGACGTAATTGGCGGACAGTGCCTCCACCTCCGGAACACGTTCACGCAACACCGTTAACAGCCGTTCATGACGGAAGGCAGAAAGGGCAGGTGCGCCTCGCAGTTCGAGCATATCTGGGAGCCTCTAAAGCAGGAAGAGTTCGAGCAGGAAATCACCAGGCCGCAGTGCGGCCCTCTTTTATGGCACGGATTAGAGACTATGATACTGGAAAGCGGCGGCCACACGAAATCCACAAGGTGACAGCATCATCCAGGCTGGGTATCGTGGCCACTTGTTTCATACCGATAAGACACCATGCCGACATTGATTTGCCGACATTTTCTTACCCATTACCGGGTATATCTCGCAATAATCGCGACGCTTTTGCTTGTGCTTGTGCCACGAATTTCGTGGACGCCTCCTGGCGAGCACTTAAAGCAAATCATCGCGAAAGACTTTATTACCGTCCATACCCGCAATGCGCCCACCACCTACTATGAAGGCCGCCAAGGCCCCACTGGTTTCGAATATGAGCTGATGCAGCGGTTTGCTGACCATCTGGGTGTCAGCTTGAACCTTAACGCCAGCCATCACCCAGAAAGCGTTCTGCCTACGGTGCGCGAGCAAGGCGACCTGGGTGCCGCTATGCTGCCGCTCTTACCGGATTCACCAGGCATTCACTACACACGGCCAATTATTCAGATGCAGCCTCTCGTCGTCTATCGACGCGGCTTAAACGGTATCCGTGAACCTAAGGATTTAGTCGGCCTGGAGCTTGGCACTCTCAGCGGAGCAGGCACTAGCGAGGCACTGCGCGCACTACAGCACGACTACCCGCGCCTAAGCTGGAAAGAGTCTCAGGAGCTTGAAGTCGCCGAACTGCTGGCCCGCGTTGAAGATGGCACGCTGGATGCAGCAATCATTTTTGATCATCAGTTTCGCCTTAACCGCCTATTTTTTCCGAGCGTAGAACGAGGCTTTTTGCTAGGCGACCCGCTGTCGCTCGTCTGGGCGGTGCCCAGCGGCCGAGGTTTAGGATTGCTGGAAGCGGCCAATCAGTTTCTGCTGGAGCTACAGGAAAACGGCTCACTGGAGAGACTAGTCAACCGCTACTTTGGGCATGACGATTACCTAGAGTATGTAGGAACACGTACCTTCTTGGCGCACCTTGACGAGCGCCTACCGGCGTTTACCGAATTATTTCAACAGGCTGCCAGTAAAACGGGCTTCGATTGGAAATTACTGGCCGCCGTGGGCTACCAAGAGTCTCACTGGGACCCACATGCCGTATCGCCGACAGGGGTAAGAGGGTTGATGATGCTAACCCACCCAACCGCTAGCGAAATGGGCATAGCGGATCGCACCGACCCGGCGCAGAGTATCGACGGCGGTGCACGCTATTTGCGCAGCCTTAAAGACCGTCTGCCCGACACTATTACCGGCGATGATCGTCTATACCTAGCCATGGCGGCCTATAACGTGGGACTTGGGCATCTTTACGATGCGCGCAGAATCACAGAAAGCCGTGGTGGAGATCCAAATAGCTGGCAAGATGTGCGTGCCGCACTACCGCTACTGCAGCAGCGCGAATGGCACAGCCAAACTCGCCATGGCTATGCTCGTGGTGGTGAGCCAGTCATCTATGTGCGTAACATACGCCGTTACTATGAGATGCTTGAGTACGTTGAGCGAAGCCGACTCCAGTTTTTCCAACTAGAGCAAACGCCTGTCAACGATGACCCGCTGTTATTGTTCGAGCTTGTGCCACCGCTGAATTGACACAAGGACGCAATGTCGTAGCACGAGCCCGGCTATGCGCTCAGAAAGGGGGCTGACTCGATATAGCGCACTCACCACCTATGGAAATGCCTAGCACCTACTCACCAGACGGTGCCCGACGCTCAATGAAAAAACGCTTTAGCAGTTTTTTCGCTGGGGATGCCAGTACGCCGCCGGTCACTGCTACCTGATGGTTAAACCACGGCTGGGCCAGTAAATTGGCTTTTGATTCGACCATACCGGCACGTGGCTCTGCCGCGCCGTATACCAAGCGACTTAAGCGTGCATGTACCATGGCCCCGGCACACATCATGCAAGGCTCAAGCGTTACGAAGAGCGTGCACCCCTCTAAACGATAGTTACCCAACTGTTGCCCGGCCTCGCGCAGGGCGCGAATTTCAGCGTGGCCACTAGGATCACAGCTAGCTACCGGTGCGTTGCGCCCCACCCCCACAATCGTGCCCTGAGCATCCACAACAACAGCGCCGACCGGAACCTCACCAGCTTCAAAAGCCAAGTGTGCTTGGTCAAGTGCCCGGTGCATGTAAAATTCATCGCTGCGTATCAAGACAAACTCCGCTAAGGTAGCAAAACGATCGTTTTAAATAGTTTGGCAGCCGCATTAAGGTACGCTTGCAGTCATCGGCGGCAAAAATAGACAGCACCAAGGATACTAGAATGAATGATGCGCTGAATACGCTGGTAAATTTATTAGAGCTGGAGACGCTCGAAGAGACCCTATTTCGCGGTCAAAGCCAGGATTTGGGCTTTCCACAGCTGTATGGCGGCCAAGTATTAGGTCAAGCACTCGCCGCTGCAGCCCGCACCGTACCCAACGAGCGCCGCCCCCACTCCCAGCATGGCTACTTTCTGCGCCCTGGTGACCCCCACCGCCCGGTAGTTTACCAAGTAGACACTATTCGCGATGGCGGCAGCTTTACCACTCGACGTGTAACCGCGATTCAAAAAGGTCGGCCTATTTTTTTCTGCAGCGCCTCATTCCAAAGCACTGAAGAGAGCTTCAACCATCAGCGCAGCATGCCAAACGTACCAACGCCCGAGGCACTAATTGAAAGCGGCGACGTTAAACATGCCCGCTTTCCCGGCCACCCCATCGAGTTCTTACACTTACCAGACAATCCCGATAACAGCTTGCCCGCAGGCCAGTGCCTGTGGTTTCGTATAGGGGGCACGCTACCTGATGATCCGGCGCTACACCGTCATCTACTCTCCTACGCATCCGACTTTAATCTGCTGACGACGGGGTTACTTCCTCATGGCATCAAGCTCACCGACCCTAAACTACGTATCGCAAGCCTAGACCATGCTCTGTGGCTGCATGAAGATACCCGGCTGGATGACTGGTTGCTGTATGTCATTGACTCCCCCTGGGCGGGCGGCGCACGAGGCTTAGCACGCGGGCAAATCTATCAGCGCGATGGCCGCCTAGTGGCATCTACCGCCCAAGAAGGACTAATCCGCTACCGCCCCTCTTCACAACAATCTTCACAACAATAGAACTTAGCCCCCTTTCCACAACAACAGAGCTAAGTCTCTTAAGTAACTAGCCTCTAAGTAGCTAGTCCTAAAAACAGCTATTTCTTAAACAACTACGCCCGCTAATTAGCGGGCGTAGGTTTGACGACATTATGTGCAATCAACAGTCGCCGTAAACGTCGTCAATGGTTTTCAGTGGGTAGTGTGCCGGGTAAGGTTTGCGCGCCACACCAGAGTCTACTGCCGCTTGTGCTACCGCAGAAGAGATACGATCCAGCAAACGAATATCAACCGGAGTGGGGATAATGTACTCGCGGCCAAAACTCATTTCAGTACGCTCGTAAGCATCTAACACTGCCTGGGGTACAGGCTCACGGGCTAAGTCTTTCAAGGCATGAACAGCGGCCAGCTTCATGGCCTCGTTAATGCGCGTGGCACGCACATCCAGCGCTCCACGGAAAATAAACGGGAAGCCCAGTACGTTATTAACCTGATTCGGGTAATCAGAACGGCCAGTCGCCATAATCACATCCGGGCGCGCCTCGCGAGCAATGTCTGGATGAATTTCTGGGTCGGGGTTGGTGCAGGCGAAAATTACCGGATCCGCAGCCATTTTCTTTACCTGCTCAGCAGAAAGCAGGCCAGGGCCAGATAAACCGATAAATACATCAGCACCGTCAATGGCATCGTCTAGCGTGCGCATCTCGGTGTCACGTGCAAATTCAGCTTTATACTCATTAATACCGTCTCGGTGGGTGTGGATAACCCCACGACGATCAAGCATCACTAAGTTCTCTTTTTTGGCGCCACAAGAGACTAGCAGTCGCATACAGGCGATGGCCGCCGCGCCAGCACCCATACAAACAATCTTAACGTTTTCGATGGTTTTGCCCGCAATATCCAGGGCATTTAACATACCTGCAGCGGTCACAATTGCTGTACCGTGCTGATCATCATGGAAAACAGGAATGTTACAGCGCTCAATCAACGCTTTTTCGATCACAAAGCACTCGGGGGCTTTGATATCTTCAAGGTTGATGCCACCCCAGGTGTCGGCAATACGCGCCACAGTATCGATAAATGCCTGCGGGCTTTCAGCATCCACTTCGATATCGACAGAGTTAATCCCAGCAAAACACTTAAACAGTACGCCCTTACCTTCCATTACCGGCTTACTCGCCAGCGGACCAAGATTGCCTAACCCTAAAATTGCGGTACCGTCAGAAATCACTGCCACAAGATTTCCTTTGCCGGTATAGCGGTACGCATTCTCCGCCTCGCGGGCGATTTCACGCACCGGTTCAGCAACGCCTGGGCTGTACGCCAGCGCCAAGTCCCGTGCGGTAGCCGTGGGCTTAGTTAACTCCACAGAAAGCTTACCGGGAATCGGTTTAGCGTGATAATCCAAAGCCGCTTGCTTATTTGCATCCGTCATTGTCAGGGTCCAATCAGCCTAAAATAGTTAAGTCGCTTCAGAATATAGAAAAAACCCAAGCGCCTCAAGCACGTAGTCAACCCACCCAGAAAACAGCCGTTTTGGCGAACTTTTACTCACGTTCGATACTTTTAGCATCCATTTGCTGCAACTTATACATCAACACTTCAGCTATAATGGTTTACTTATTGATGCAGCGCAACATTCAGCAAAATACTAGATCAAATACTAGATCAAATACTAGATTTAGTACCTTGCGCTATTTAGTGCGTCACATAGGCTATTTCTCTTACAACCAATTTTCTTATAGCTAACAAAAAGCCCACACCGAAGTGTGGGCTTTTTGCGCAAGGCACATGGCGTGCCCGCGGAAGGGAAAATCCGTTAGGATTAACCGCGCTTGACTGCAGCGCCAAAACGCTTGTTGAAGCGCTCTACACGGCCACCTGTGGTCGCTTGCTTCTGCTTACCGGTGTAGAACGGGTGGCAGTTGGAGCATACGTCCAGGGAGAAGTCCTGACCAGAGGTAGAACCAACCTGGAAGGTTGCACCGCAAGAACAGCTGGCGGTGACCGTGTTGTAATTCGGGTGGATACCTTGTTTCATCTTGAGCCTCATGAGCTGTATGCCGCCACCTGATCCGTTGCCAGGCACCGCATACGGGTGTGAAAAAACTGCTAACCGGTTAGCCGCTCAATCCTATAGATTCGAAGCGGCCGCGCATTCTAGCAAACTTAACGCCGGAGGCCAATTGTCCGATTCTGCTTCTTCTCAGACATTCACTGAAGAGCTGCCCCAGGGATCTTTTCAGGTGCTTAAAGTGGCCCTACCGTCACCGCTGCGCCGTCTATTCGACTATTTACCTGCTCACCCAGCCCCCCCCTGCGGCTGGCAGGCTGGGCTGAGGGTACGCGTACCCTTTGGCCGCAGGGAAGTGGTCGGCGTCATCGTGGCGCTGACGACCGGAAGTGAACTGCCCCGCTCCAAACTGCGGGCTATCAGCGACGTACTTGATGATGCGCCGCTACCAAGCGATTGGCAGTGGCTGTGCCACTTTACCGCCCGTTACTACCAGCATAGCCTGGGCGACACTATGCAACTGGCCATGCCCGCGCGCCTGCGCCAAGGGCACAGCATGGCAGGGCGAACCCAAACCCTATGGCTACCTCTTGAGACACACGATGAATCCTCCCTACAGCGCGCTCCTAAGCAAGCCGAGCTATATGCACTATTGCGCCAACATCCTCACGGCTTGGCAGGGCGTGCGATCAGCGCCCACGGATTCACTCGCGATCAACTGTTAGCGCTGCAGAAAAAGGGCTTCGTGCGCGCTGAAGAGATTATCTTAACGGCCCCTAAAGCTTCCAGCGGTAGCTTACTGGCCTCTCCCTCACTACCGCTTAATCGCGAACAGGCGGCAGCACTTGCTGTACTGCACGAGAAACTCGACAGCTACCACCCCTGCCTGCTGGAAGGGGTGACCGGCAGCGGCAAAACCGAAATTTATTTACAACTAATCGAAGCACTGGCCGCCAAGGGCAAACAGTCCTTAGTACTAGTGCCCGAAATAGGCTTAACGCCCCAAACCCTAGCGCGTTTTAGAAGTCGTTTTCGTGTCCCTGTCGTGGCACTGCATTCTGGACTTACCGACCCAGAGCGCCTGGATGTGTGGGAGGCCGCTGCCAATGGCCGCGCCTTAGTCATCATCGGCACCCGTTCGGCAATTTTCACACCGCTTGCCAACCCTGGGGCAATTATTGTTGATGAAGAGCACGACGGTTCCTACAAACAGCACGATGGGCTGCGCTACCATGCCCGCGACCTCGCCGTTGCCAGAGCAAATTACCATAACATTCCGCTGCTACTGGGCAGCGCAACACCCTCATTTGAAAGCTTGCAGCAGGCACTTTCTGGCACTTATCGACACCTGCGACTCACCCAGCGCCCCAGCCGCCATCCCCCCGCCAAGCTTGAACTGATCGACCTACGTCACCAGCGGCGCCAGGGCGGGCTGCTACCTGGAGCAATCAAGGCCATCCAAAGCACGCTTAACGCGGGCAAACAGGTATTGGTCTTTATTAATCGCCGCGGCTTTGCACCAACGCTGGCGTGCCATAGCTGCGGCTGGATAGCCGAGTGCCACCAGTGCGACTCCCGTATGACGCTGCACCGCCAGCCACCCCTGCTTGCCTGCCACCACTGCGATAGCCGCCGCGCCCTGCCAGATGCATGCCCGAAGTGTGGTAGCGGCGACCTGCGCGCGCTAGGCAGTGGCACCGAGCGAACCGAAGAGACCCTACAAGGCCTGTTTCCTAACGTTACCGTTCACCGTATCGATCGCGATAGCACGCGTAAAAAAGAGAGTTTTGAGCAAATACTCAAAGAAATTCAGCGCGGCGAGCCCTGCCTGTTAGTGGGAACCCAGATGTTGGCAAAAGGCCACCACCTCCCCCATGTTACACTGGTCGTAGTGGTTAACGCCGATGGCGGCCTCTACGCAGCTGATTTCCGAGCCCTTGAGCACAGTGCACAGCTACTAGAGCAAGTCGCTGGGCGTGCTGGACGCGCCGCTCACCCAGGGCGCGTGCTGGTACAGACACTACACCCGGATGACCCGCACCTGGGTCAGCTTGCCGAACATGGTTATAGCGTATTGGCACGAAGCCTGTTAGAGGAGCGCCGCGTCGCCAAGCTCCCCCCCTTTTGCTTCATGGCACTGCTAAGATTAGAGAGCCCTAAAGAAGACGAAGTACTTGCCTTAGCGCAGCAAGCCGCCCAGGCGCTTCGCCAATGGTTAACAGAGGCCTGCATACCCGTGCGCTGCTTAGGCCCAGTGCCAGCACCCATGGAACGGCGCCAGAATCGTTATCATCTCCACATAATGCTGGCAGCAGATAAACGCAGCCATCGACACGCTGCTGCCAACTGGCTGGTACAGTGGTTAGAGGCCAATCGCGAGGCACGCAAAGTACGCTGGTCAATCGATATTGACCCACAAACGCTTGCTTAGTGGCATATGTCAGCGCCGAGCTTAACCTCACCGGTATCGATACGGCTTTGAAACTGCGCGCCAATTGCCGATAATGCACACTTTGCCGCTGCATCACCTGGGCGCCCGCACACGCCGCCAACGACGACATTCGGATATTTAAATGAAAGACACGATTATTTCTTTGCTCGAAGGCGCGGTTGCCGCGCTTAAGCACCAAGGCGTGCTGCCCAACGACCTACAGCCAGCCATCAAGGTTGACCCTACCAAAGATAAAGCCCATGGCGACTACGCTACCAACTTAGCGTTGATGCTGGCAAAACCTGCTGGCATTAAGCCCCGAGAGCTTGCTGACACGTTGGTGGCAGCCCTACCCGCCAGCGACGCAATTCAAAAAACCGAGATTGCGGGCCCCGGGTTTATTAACTTTTTTGCCGCCGCAGATGCCGCCGCACAAATCGTCGCCCAGGCACTAGATAGCGGCGATGCCTTCGGCCGCAGCCTGATTGGGAAAGGCGAAAAAGTACAAGTTGAGTTCGTGTCAGCCAACCCAACTGGTCCATTGCACGTTGGCCATGGCCGTGGCGCAGCGATTGGCGACTGCCTATGTCGCCTGTTAGAAGCTACCGGTTACGATGTAACCCGCGAGTTTTACTACAACGATGCTGGCGCCCAGATCAAAAACCTGGCGCTTTCCGTTCAGGCCCGTGCGAAAGGACTTGGCCCCGACGACGCCAGTTGGCCGGAAGATGGCTACCGCGGCGAATACATTACCGATGTCGCCAACGACTACATGGCAGGCAAAACGGTGACCGCTGACGATCGCGAAGTCACTGCCAAAGGCGATGCAAACGACCTAGAAGCCATTCAGGCCTTTGCAGTTGCTTGGCTACGCCGAGAGCAGGATCTCGACCTTAAAGCCTTTGGAGTTGAGTTTGACGTTTACTTCTTGGAATCATCGCTTTACGAAGATGGCAAGGTAGATGCCACCGTCGAAAAGCTGATCGCCAACGGCCATACCTACGAAGAGGATGGCGCTCTGTGGCTACGCACTACCGACTTTGGCGATGATAAAGATCGCGTCATGCGTAAGCGCGAAGGCGGTTATACCTACTTTTTGCCCGATGTGGCCTACCACCTCAATAAGTGGCAGCGCGGCTTCAAAACCGTGATCAACGAACAGGGCGCTGACCACCACTCTACTGTTACCCGCGTGCGCGCAGGCCTACAAGCGCTGGAAGTCGGCATTCCCAAAGGCTGGCCCGACTACGTACTGCACCAGATGGTGATGGTGACCCGCTCTGGCGTTGAAGTAAAACTTTCCAAACGCGCTGGCAGCTACGTCACCGTGCGAGACCTGATTGATGAAGTGGGCCGCGATGCGACACGCTTCTTTCTGGCGGCTCGTCGGGCGGATTCGCAGTTAACGTTTGATATCGACCTGGCCCGTTCTCAGTCGAACGATAACCCGGTGTACTACATTCAATACGCCCATGCGCGGGTATCCAGCATGCTGCGCAAAGCCGAAGAAGCAGGCACGCCGTTTGACCATGGCCTCGCCATGGCTAACCTGGCCCTGCTGGATAGCGATCAGGAGAAAGCCGTGTTGAACCGCTTGGCTCGCTACCCGGAAGTGGTCGAGAACGCCGCCAAGAATCGCGAACCTCAGCAAATAGCCCAGTACCTGCTGGACTTAGCTGGCGACTTCCATACCTGCTATAACGCGGTCAAAGTGATGGTTGACGACGACACCCTGCGCAATACACGCTTAGCACTTGGCTTAGCCACTCGCCAAGTGTTGCGCAACGGACTTAATCTCATGGGGGTCAGCGCCCCAGAGGAGATGTAATCCATGGCCAGCCCAAGCAATAAACCCGCCCGCCGAGGCGCCACCACTCAGCGCAAATCTGCCCGCAGCTCCGGCGGTGGGTGGCGCGCCCCAGGCTGGCTTTGGGGGCTTGCCGGGGTGGCCGTGGGTTTTTTCCTGGCACAGCACCAGCACGGCACTGCCCCTTGGCAAGAGCAGAGTGCAGCAACCCCGCAGGCGACAGTGTTACCCAAACCACCCGGTAGCGATGAACGCAGCGCAGCCCGCCAAACAGAAAGCGCGGCGGAGCCTTCGATGCCTACCTTTGAATTTTACACACTGCTTCCTGAAACCGAGGTGATTGCACCTGGCGTAACGCTACCGTCCACGGTAACCCGACCAGAAGTCGCCGAGCAGCCCGCAGCAAGCACCGCGGATAGCAGCGCAGGCGATGACCCAATTGCACAAGTTATTGCAGCGAATATGCGCCCGGAGGAGCAAATTGCCGCTGTACAGCAAGCAGCCGCCAGCCCCAGCGTCCCCAACCGCTACATGTTGCAGGCCGCCTCATTTCGCGAGCTTAGTGACGCTGAACAGCTGCGCAGTCGCCTGCGCAACTTGAGCCTGCTGGCGCAGATTAGCGAAGTTCAGGCGGGTGGAGATACCTGGCACCGCGTCCAGGTGGGCCCCTACGAGGATACTCGAGAGCTAAACCGTGCTCAGGACCTCATGAGCACTCAGGGCATTGAACCACTACTGATCCAGCTGCAAAACTAGCGAGCCTGTTCCTCCGCTATGCTCCCGAACATAGCCTAAGCCCTACTTTATCTAACGGCTTTATTGCACGGGCGGTTGATTTTTTATCGACCGCCCGCATTTTGTTGGGAATCGCTTTTTTTGCGGCCGCTGTAAGCAGCCCATCAGTCATCGGGAGCACGCCTCCCCCCAAGGAGTTATCTCCATGACCACTATCGTCTCCGTACGCCGCGGTAACCAGGTTGCCCTTGCTGGCGACGGCCAAGTATCGCTGGGCAATACCGTGATGAAAGGTAATGCCAGTAAAGTACGCCGCCTTTATCGCGGCAAAGTGCTAGCAGGTTTTGCTGGCGGCACCGCTGATGCGTTTACCCTGTTTGAGCGTTTTGAAGCACAACTGGAAAAGTACCAGGGCCACCTTACCAAAGCTGCGGTTGAGCTTGCCAAAGATTGGCGCACCGATCGCGCACTACGCCGCCTTGAAGCGCTACTTGCCGTGGCCGATCACAGTGCCTCGCTGATCATCACCGGTAACGGCGACGTAGTCGAACCGGAGCGCGGTATTATCGCCATCGGCTCCGGCGGCAATTTTGCCCAAGCTAGTGCCCGTGCGCTCCTCGAAAACACCGAGCTTTCCGCTCGGGAAATTACCGAAAAATCCCTACAAATCGCCGGTGACATCTGCGTATTTACCAATCACCACGTGACGCTTGAAGAGCTGAACATCAACGACCGTTGAGGCCACCTTATGACCCAGATGACACCCCGCGAAATCGTTCACGCCCTGGATCAATATATTATTGGCCAGCAAGATGCCAAACGCGCCGTGGCCATTGCGCTGCGCAACCGCTGGCGGCGTATGCAGCTCGATGACGATCTGCGCCCTGAAGTTACCCCGAAAAATATTCTAATGATTGGCCCTACCGGCGTAGGCAAAACCGAAATTGCTCGCCGTCTAGCCAAGCTGGCGCGCGCACCATTTATCAAGGTTGAAGCCACTAAATTTACCGAAGTGGGCTACGTGGGCCGTGACGTTGAGTCGATTATCCGCGACCTAATGGAAGCCGCCATCAAGATGGTTCGCGAGCACGCTAAAGAGGAAGTCGGCCACCGTGCCGAAGACGCCGCAGAAGATCGAGTTCTTGATGCTCTGCTGCCCCCTCCTCGCGGTCAGGAAGATAAACCCAGGGAAGATAGCGGCACCCGCCAGACATTCCGTAAAAAGTTGCGCGAAGGCCAGCTCGACGATAAAGAGATCGATATCGAGATCTCTTCCCAAAGCCATGGTATCGACATCATGACCCCGCCGGGCATGGAAGAGATGACCAACCAGCTGCAGAGCCTGTTCTCCAATATGGGCCAGCAAAAGCGTGAGCAGCGCCGCGTTACCGTGAAAGAAGCGCTAGTTCTACTGCGCGACGAAGAAGCCAGCAAACTGGTCAACGAAGAAGAGATCAAAGCACGCGCCGTTGAAGCTGTAGAACAGCACGGTATTGTATTCTTGGATGAGATCGACAAAGTCGCTAAGGGCAGCGGTCAGTCCAGCGGCGGTGAAGTCTCCCGTGAAGGTGTACAGCGTGACCTGCTGCCGCTGATCGAAGGTTCAACCGTGTCCACCAAGTACGGCATGGTTAAAACTGATCATATTCTGTTCATCGCCTCAGGGGCTTTCCATTTGGCGCGCCCCTCGGATCTGATTCCTGAATTGCAGGGCCGCCTGCCGATTCGCGTTGAACTGGATGCGCTAACGCCCGGCGACTTCAAACGAATTCTCACCGAGCCTTCTGCCTCGCTAACCAAGCAGTATCAGGCGCTACTAGCCACCGAAGGGCTGGATCTTGAGTTCACCCCAGACGGCATCGAACGTATTGCCGAGATATCCTGGCAAGTTAACGAAGGCACTGAAAACATCGGTGCTCGCCGCCTACACACGGTGCTAGAGCGCTTGCTGGAAGAAGCTTCATTTAAAGGCGGTGATATGGACAGCCCACTGGTCATCGACGCCGACTACGTCAATGCCCAACTAGGTGAACTAGCAGTCGACGAAGACCTATCGCGCTATATTTTGTAAGCCAGCACCCATGGAGTGTGGCGATGACAGCCAATCGCGCTGCCATCGCCACGCCTTTTTAGAGGTTACACTCATCCATGAACGCCCCCACTCCCACCCGAGTTCACTACCATAAGCAGGATCGCGAGCTGGAGCTTGACTACGCCAACGGTGAACGCTACCGCCTGCCTATCGAATTTTTACGCGTCTACTCCCCCTCTGCAGAAGTACGCGGCCACGGTGGCGATACAGCAGTGCTTCAGGTTGGTAAAAAAGACGTAGGCCTGCAAAATATTACCCAAGCAGGTAATTACGCCTTAAAGCTACACTTTGATGACGGGCACGATAGCGGCCTATATAGCTGGAACTACCTCTACGACCTTGCCCAGCATCAGGGTGACTACTGGCAAAACTATCTGCAGCGCTTACAGGATGCTGGCGCCTCACGAGAGCCGTCTGGCATACAATTCAAGCAACTGTGACGCTGAGTCCCAGGTGAAGCGCAGACAAATTGGGCTAGAGAAGGCTACAATATCGCCAACCTTTTAATGCGACGACCTTTGGGTCGACTATTACCGCCTCGAACTCGGGAGCTATAGCCCCATGAGCCCCACAGAAAAGCGCACTACTCATTTTGGTTACCAAGAAGTTCCCGTTGACGAAAAAGCGTCCCGAGTGGCCGATGTTTTCCATTCGGTAGCCGCCCGCTACGATGTTATGAATGACCTGATGTCGATGGGTATTCACCGCATATGGAAAAGGCTCACTATCGAACGCGCAGGTGTTCGCCCAGGGCACCACGTCCTGGATATTGCAGGTGGCACCGGTGATTTAACGCTCAAATTTTCGCGCCTTGTCGGCCCCAGCGGCAAAGTAGTGCTCGCAGATATCAACGCCTCAATGTTAAGGGTCGGCCGCGATAAGCTGATGGATAACGGCGTAGGCGGCAACGTTGAATACGTCCAGGCTAATGCCGAGTGTTTGCCGTTTCCCGACAACAGTTTTGACTGCATTACCATTGCCTTCGGCCTGCGCAACGTGACCGATAAAGATGCGGCGCTGCGCTCCATGGCCCGTGTACTCAAACCTGGCGGCCGCCTTTTAGTACTTGAGTTTTCAAAGCCCAATAATCCATTACTTTCCAAAGCTTACGATGAGTACTCTTTCCGGCTACTGCCCAAAATGGGTGAACTTGTAGCGGGTGATGGCGAAAGCTATCGCTATCTGGCGGAGTCTATTCGTATGCATCCTGACCAGGAAACGCTGAAAGAGATGATGGAAACCGCGGGCCTTGAACGGGTCGAATATACCAACCTCACTGGTGGTATTGTCGCCCTTCACCGCGGTATTAAACTATGAAGTCTCTGTAAACCATGACGTTACTGATCAAGAGGTCAGCATGCTGGTAACCCCGACCCTACTGCTGGCCGGATGTGAACGCACGTTGAACGCCCTCCTCGCACGCGATCCAGCAGCCCCCTCTCGGCTGGCAGCGCTGGCAGGCAGCCGTTTGCTGGTAAGGCTAGAAAAGCCTCACCTACAGCTGGTGCTGCACTACCACCATGCCGGTATTGACCTGCTGCGTGGCGACGATTTGGATGAAACAGACGTTGATGCCATCGTTGAGCTTACCCCAGAGACCCTCTCTGAGTGGCTGAGCGGTGCTTCTGTTGAGCGGCTGATGTTTGATGGCAAGCTCTCAGTTCGTGGTCGCATTCATTTAGTAGAAGCTACCCGCGACTTACTGTTTGACCTGGATATCGACTGGGAAGGTGAACTGGCTCGCTGGCTAGGCGACCTCCCGGCGCACTCCCTGGCCGAAGGCATACGCCGGGCGGCTCGCTGGGGTCTGCGCGCCAAAGATGAGCTGTTCCAAGACGTTTCGGAATACGTATTCGAAGAAGCTCGCTTATTACCCGGCCGCCAGCAGCGTCATCTGCTGCGTGACCACCTAACCGAGCTTGAGCTTGCTACTGACCGCCTGGAAGCGCGGCTGAACCGCCTTCAGCGACGTTTAACCCAGCTACTCTCGGAGCAGCCAACACGAACGCTGTTAAACACCGAGGAGCAGCGTCCATGAGCCTGCGGCTGTTCAAAATCGTCTGGGTGATCACCCGTCACCGCCTAGATACCTTGATTCCAGTTGAACGCCTACCACTGTGGCTGCGCACGCTGATGTGGTTTTCACCACTGCGTTTGGTGCCCATCGGCCAGCGTTCAAGGGGCCAACGGCTGCGGCTAGCACTAGAAGCGCTAGGGCCAATTTTTATCAAGTTTGGTCAAATGCTTTCGACCCGGCGCGACCTACTGCCTGAAGACATTGCCGATGAGTTAAAGCGGCTTCAAGACCAGGTACCTCCTTTTCCAGGAGAGCAGGCAGCCGCAAGAGTTGAAAAACAGCTGGAGATGTCACTAACCGAGGCATTCGCAGCATTTGATCGGGAGCCGCTAGCCTCCGCTTCAATAGCCCAAGTGCATGCTGCCACCCTGCATGGTGGTGAAGATGTGGTGGTAAAGATCATTCGTCCTGGCATTGACCGCATAATGCGCCAGGATATGGCGCTGATGTATCAGGTAGCCAAGCTGCTCGCCAAAGTGCCCGAGGCTAAACGTCTGCGCCCGGTTGAAGTCATCCGCGATTATGAGTCAACGCTGTTTGATGAGCTGGACCTCTACAAAGAGGCTGCCAACACCTCCCAGCTAAAGCGCAACTTTAAAGACTCGCCACTGCTGTTTGTGCCAACGATTTATTGGCCCTTCACCCGACGGCATGTCATGGTGCAGGAACGTATCCATGGCATTCCTGTGGCTGACCTAGAGACCTTAATTGCCAGAGGCACGAACCTTAAAAAACTCGCCGAACGGGGCGTAGAGCTATTTTTCACCCAGGTCTTTCGCGATAATTTTTTCCACGCCGATATGCATCCCGGCAATATTTTCGTTAACTGTGACAACCCTGAAGACCCGCAATATATTGCTATCGATTGCGGCATTGTGGGCAGCCTAACCCGAGAAGATCAGGATTACCTGGCACGCAACCTGCTCGCGTTTTTCCACCAGGATTACTACGAGGTAGCCGCACTGCATATTGAGTCTGGTTGGGTAGGCGAAAATACGCGTGCTAATGAGTTTGCCGCCGCTATTCGGACCGTTTGTGAGCCTATTCTTGAGAAACCGCTAAAGGATATCTCTTTTGGACAGGTGCTTTTGGGGCTGTTTCAAACCGCACGGCGCTTTAATATGGAAGTGCAGCCACAACTGGTACTACTGCAGAAAACGCTGCTTAACATCGAAGGCCTGGGCCGTCAGCTCTATCCTGACCTTGATCTATGGAGCACAGCAAAGCCCTACCTTGAACAATGGATGAAAGAGCGTGCAGGGGTAAGCGGCCTTTGGGAGTCTTTAAAGCGCCAAGCACCCGAGCTCTCTCGTCAGCTGCCGGAACTGCCAGCATTAGCCCACCAAGCGTTAAGCCGTATGGAGCATGAGCACCGCCAGCGCCATCAGCAGGTCAGCGCTATCAGCAGCATGCGGCGCCAGTTCACACGTCAAGGCAAACGCCATTACCGGCTGCGGGTAGGTTTGATTCTGGTCGCCATTGCGCTAGCTTGGCAGCCACTTAGCAGCTGGGCTGCTACCCAGGAGTGGCCCGTATTAGCTGCCGCAGGCGTAGGGCTACTGCTGCTGTTATGGCAGTAATATTATGGCAATAAATAGACACGCAAAAGCTAATACCAGGCGAAAACGCCCTACCGATTGACAGAAGGAATGCCATGAGTACGACAGCTACCCAAACGCCCGTACTGGATGCTTTAGCCGAGGTATTGAAGCAGCGACGCCACGCAGCCGCAGAAGATTCTTATGTTGCCTCCTTGCATCACAAGGGTTTGAACAAGATACTCGAAAAGGTCGGCGAAGAAGCCACAGAAACGCTATTGGCTGCAAAAGATGCCGAACACGGTGGCGACCAAGAGCGGCAAGCTCTAGTCGCTGAAACCGCCGACCTGTGGTTTCATAGCTTGGTGATGCTGTCGCATTTAGAGCTGGATCACCAATGTGTTTTAGATGAGCTAGCCAAGCGGCTTGGTATTTCTGGTCACGACGAAAAAGCGTCTCGCACACAACGTTAACCTGCACCGATGAGGAAATGCATATGTTAGGTGGTATCAGTATTTGGCAGTTGCTGATTGTTCTGGGCATTATCATCCTGATTTTCGGCACCAAAAAGCTACGTAATGTGGGCACCGACCTAGGCGGTGCAGTCAAAGGCTTTAAAAAAGCGATGCACGAAGAAGAGAAAGATGGCGACAAGAAAGACGCCGACCAGCCCCAGGCTAAAGTAAGCCATGATGAGGCTGGCAATACCTATGATGTGCAAGCCGAAGAGAAACGTGCGGCGGAAGCCGACAGCAACCAAGAGCGCAAATAACCCATGCTGGATATCGGCTTCCTTGAACTGATGCTTATTGGCATAGTCGCGCTACTGGTTCTTGGCCCTGAGCGTCTGCCAAAAGCTGCGCGCACCGCTGGCATGTGGATTGGCAAGATCAAGCGCACGGTATCCGGCATGCAGCGTGAAATTAGCGCGCAACTGGAAGCAGAAGAGCTACGCCAGAAGCTGAATGAGCAGCAGAAAAAACTCGATGACAGCTTAAAGAAAGCCAAGCAGGACGTTGAGAGCATTGCCGATGCCCCGTCGGCCAATAGCTCAACGTCTGCTGCTGCAAAACAAGCTACCGAACAGCGAGTTTCCAATGCCAGCGCCCGGCTGGATGAGGCGCTACAAATGGTACGTGAAGACACTGAAGCCACTGATCTTCACAAGGCTGATGTTAAAGAAGCTGATCTAAAAAAGGCTGACGTTAAAAAGGATAGCAATCACCAATGAGCATGTCTGGCGATCCACAGGAGCCGCGTAACGAACAAAGCCAAGCCCCGCTTATTGAGCACCTAATAGAGCTGCGAACACGCCTCATTAAAGCCGTCGTGGTCATTCTGGTGATCTTTCTTGGCCTGTATGCCTTTGCTAACGACATTTATACCTTTGTTGCCGAGCCTTTGATGGCCCTGTTGCCGGAAGGCTCTCAGATGATAGCCACCGAAGTGGCCTCCCCCTTCCTTGCCCCTTTTAAGCTGACCTTGGTGGTTGCGGTATTTATCGCTATCCCCTTTGTGCTTCACCAAGCCTGGGCCTTTGTAGCGCCAGGCCTGTATGACAATGAAAAAGCATTGGCTATTCCTATCTTAGTGTCTAGCGTTGCTCTGTTTTACGCCGGTGCTGCATTTGCCTACTACGTCGTCTTCCCACTGCTGTTTGAGTTTTTCACTCAAACAGGTCCGGAAAATGTCGCAGTGATGACCGATATCAACCAGTACCTCAACTTTGTGCTGAAGTTGTTTTTCGCTTTCGGGGTCGCCTTTGAAATCCCGATTGCTACGTTTTTGCTGATTTTCTCGGGCGCTACCACCGTTGAAAGCCTTTCCAAAAAGCGCCCGTATATTATTTTGGGCTGCTTCATTGTCGGTATGCTACTAACCCCCCCCGATATTATTTCCCAGAGTCTGCTGGCTGTACCGATGTACCTGCTTTACGAAATAGGCCTGCTATTTGGCCGTTTAGTGCGTAAACGCAAAGCTGAAGCGCCTGACGAGCAAGAGAACTAACAGCGGTCACCAGTCTTAGCTAAACTTAAGCACCTCCTAAAAAGTACCTACTAAAAAGCCCCAGCTACCTTTTGATAGCTGGGGCTTTTTTGCTCAACAAGCAGTTTGGGTGTTAGCCAGCGCTTGGTGTTACTTAACCCATCATTTCATCAATACGATCAACCAACTTAAAGATCCCTGTGGCTGCCTCACTAATACGTGTTGCTAGCATATAGGCGGGCGTCGTCACTACGCGGTGCTCTAAGTCCACGACAATATCCTCAACACCACAGCTGCGATGCAGGCCGCCCATGGCACTTATTGCGCCAGATACACCCGGATCATTGCCAATAGTTACCGCGACGCCTTCTCCTAGTAAGCGTGGCACCATGACCGGCGCAATACATATTAAGCCGATGGGCTTAGCCTCTTCTTTAAAACCTGCCAGTGCTTCTTTTAGGCTCTCTAGCACCTGCATGCTATCGCCTTCAACGGCAAAGTCAGACAAATTCTTAGCAACACCAAACCCGCCAGGCACAATCACCGCGTCGAATTCATCGGCATCTAGCTCAGTAATAGGGCTGATCTCACCACGGGCTAATCGCGCAGACTCTTGCAGTACGTTACGCTGCTCCCCTTCAACAGGTTCTTGGGTTAAATGATTAATCACGTGGTACTGTTCCACATCAGGCGCAAAACAGCGGTAACCAATGCCCAGTTGATCCAGCCGCAGCAGGGTTAGGGTGGTTTCATAGATTTCTGAACCATCAAAAACACCGCAGCCTGCCAATACGATTGCTACCTGTTTAGTCATGCCTATCTCCTTATGGTCGCCGTTATTTTTCACCACATGCCTAGCGACTTGGCCAAACTACCCACTTTAGCCAGTCCATCCAACCGCCACAAGGCGGCTTTCGCCGCAAGGTATGGCTGATATACTCACTGTAAGCCTAAGGGCACCCTTATGTTAGCGTTTTGTGGAGAACTCCTTTGAGCACATCAAGTCCCCGCCACTTCCCCGCCACTCGTATGCGCCGCATGCGCCGTGACGACTTTTCGCGCCGCTTAATGCAGGAGGTGACGTTAACTCCTGCTGATCTGATTCTACCGGTGTTTGTTCTAGAGGGAGAAAACCAGCGTGAAACGGTGGTCTCCATGCCGGGCGTTGAGCGTTTGTCGATCGACCTGCTTATTGAACAAGCCCGCGAAGCATATGCGCTCGGTATTCCAGCGCTTGCTCTTTTCCCCGTGGTTGGGGCGGAACAAAAGAGCGAACTGGCTGAAGAAGCCTACAACGCAAACGGCTTGGTACAACGCTGCGTTCGGGCCCTAAAAGAAGCGCTGCCTGAGCTGGGCATAATTACCGATGTCGCCCTCGATCCCTATACCATCCATGGCCAGGACGGCATTATTGATGAACATGGCTATGTCCAAAATGACCGCACGGTAGACACTTTGCTCAAGCAGGCGCTTTCCCACGCTGAAGCAGGTGCTGATGTGGTTGCCCCTTCAGACATGATGGATGGCCGCATCGGCGCTATTCGCCAAGTGCTGGAGCAGGAACACCTACATAACGTACGTATCATGGCCTACAGCGCCAAGTATGCTTCTCACTATTACGGCCCCTTCCGCGATGCAGTCGGCTCCGCTACCAACCTGGGCAAGGCGGACAAGCGCACTTACCAGATGGACCCCGCCAACAGCGATGAAGCACTCCACGAGGTTGCCATGGATATCGCTGAAGGAGCTGACATGGTAATGGTCAAACCTGGAATGCCTTACTTAGACGTGGTTCGTCGCGTCAAAAGCGAGTTACAAGTACCCACTTTTGCTTACCAGGTAAGTGGTGAGTACGCTATGCACCGCGCTGCATTCGATAACGGTTGGCTAGAGGCCGAGGCAGTCATACTTGAGTCGCTCATGTGCTTTAAGCGCGCAGGTGCTGATGGCATCCTCACCTACTTCGCCATGGAAGCCGCACGCTTGCTACAGCGCTAACGCCTTCTGCCACTCCGCTACTTATACTTACGCTGTCGAGATGACAAACAGGTGACACTTGTTTGTCATCTTCTCCCTGCATACTGCCGCTAATAAGCGTTATCACGCTATGCTTAAAGTAAGCCATTTACGCGGGGCAGCCATGGACAACCAAGTACCAGACTCAGTGCCATCAACGCCTATTGAGCCATATGTTGGCGAAGGGGAAAGCTTGCCACTACGCATTAATCGAACGCCTACCGGCGTACAGGCACGGGAGTCACACTTAGAAACCGACCTGGACGATCCGCAGCTCTATTTCAATCGCGAAATTTCACATTTGCAGTTTAATATCCGCGTGTTAGAACAAGCGCTAGATGATGCCCACCCCATTCTTAACCGTTTGATGTTTTTGCTTATTTTCTCATCAAACATGGATGAGTTTTTTGAAATTCGTGTTGCAGGACTCAAGCATCAACTGGCGCTGGGTGACGACACTACTGCCGCCGACGGCCGCTTGCCCAAAGCAGTACTAACGGAAATCTCCGAAGTTGCCCATCAGCAGATTGAGCGTCAGTATCAAATTTTAAATGAGGTACTACTGCCAGGCCTGGAGAGTCAGGGACTGCGTTTTCGTCGCCGCGACCAGTGGAGCGATGCCCAAAAAGCTTGGGTACGAGAATTCTTCGATAGCGAAATTATGCCTGTCATCAGCCCTATCGGCCTGGATCCCTCACACCCCTTTCCCCGTTTGGTAAATAAAAGCCTTAATTTTATCGTTGAGCTAGAAGGAAAAGATGCCTTTGGTCGCGCGGGTGGTATGGCGATCCTTCCTGCACCACGCTCGCTACCCCGGTTAATGGCCCTTCCCAAGGAGCTGTGTGCAGAAGGCTTTTCGGAATATGTGTTTCTATCCTCAATGATTCACGCGCATGCCGAGGAGCTTTTCCCTGGCATGCGCGTATGCGGCTGCTATCAGTTCCGGCTAACACGCAATGCGGATATGACTGTCGATCCTGAGGAGGTATCCGATCTAGCCTCGGCACTACGCGGCGAGCTGCTGGCTCGCCGTTACGGAAGTGGCGTGCGCCTTGAGGTGGCAGACAACTGCCCCGACGATTTAAGCAGCTTTTTACTGCGTCAATTTGAGCTGGAAAGCAGCGACCTATACCGAGTACAAGGGCCCGTTAACTTAACCCGTATGATGTCGGTACTAGGCGACGTTGACCGCCCAGAACTACTATATCGCCCATTTACCCCTAACGTGCCCAAAGCATTAAAAGGCGGCAGCCTATTTAGCGCTATCGCCAAAAGCGATATTTTGTTACACCATCCCTTTCAAGCCTTCTCACCTATTGAAGACTTGCTTCGTGAGGCTGCCCGGGACCCTGATGTACTGGCGGTAAAGCAGACGCTTTACCGCACTGGCGCCGACTCCTCAATTGTAAATGCCCTTGTAGAGGCGGCTAGCCACGGCAAGGAAGTGACTGTCGTGATAGAGCTACGGGCACGTTTTGATGAGGCCGATAACCTTCAGTTGGCTGCGCGACTACAAGAAGCTGGGGCTATCGTGATTTACGGCATTATGGCGTATAAAACCCACGCCAAAATGCTACATATCGTGCGCCGGGAAAAGGGCGAGCTGCGCTACTACGCGCACTTGGGCACCGGTAACTACCACGCCAAAACCGCCAAGCTCTACACTGACTACAGCCTACTGACTGCGAATAAAGCACTATGCGCTGACGTACACAAAGTGTTTCAACAGCTTTCTGGGATGGGCCGCGCACGCAAAATTGACACCCTGCTCCATGCCCCCTTTACACTGCATGAGCGGTTGGTAGAAATGATCGATCGTGAGGCCCAGCTTGCGCGTAAGGGCAAACGTGGCCACATCATTATCAAATGTAATTCACTAACAGAGCCAAAACTTATTAAAGCGCTTTACCGCGCTTCACAAGCAGGTGTGGAGTGCGACCTGATTATTCGCGGCATGTGTTGTCTGAAGCCAGGCATTGAAGGCGTATCGGGTAATATCCGCGTGCGCTCCATTATTGGTCGCTTTTTGGAACATACTCGTGTGTTCCACTTCCATAACGACGGTAAGTCGGAAACCTGGTGCTCAAGCGCTGATTTTATGTCGCGCAATATGTTCCACCGGGTTGAGACCTGCTTCCCTCTGCTGGACAAGAAGCTTGCCAGCCGGGTACGTAAAGACCTGGAGACCTACCTCGTCGACAACTGTCAAAGTTGGCTACTGCAAAGCGACGGCAGCTATCAGCTGCAAGACCCAGGCAGTGGCGATGCGATTAGTGCCCAGGAAACGCTACTCTATGCTTATGCATCAAAGAGTTAGCTACCGATAGTTAGCTATACACAAAAGCCCCGCTGCCTAACACAGCGGGGCTAATTGGCAAACTTCAACCCGATCAGCTCCCCTTGGAGGGGTACTGACCTTGTCTTCTTAATATGGACGCTGGCCGTTTACGCGTAGCGTTGTCGCAGTATTTTGGCAGCCTCTACCATATTGGCCAAGGCAGGCTCGACCTCTGTCCAACCACGGGTTTTTAAGCCGCAGTCCGGGTTCACCCATAGCCGTTCAGCGGGAATCTTTTCTAACGCTTTTTCCATTAGCGCAACCATCCAGGCAACATCAGGGATATTGGGGGTGTGGATATCATAAACCCCAGGCCCGATCTCATTTGGATAAGCAAAATTTTGGAACGCATCCAATAACTGCATATCTGAGCGTGAGGTCTCGATAGTAATCACATCAGCATCAAGTGCCGCAATGGCGCCAATAATGTCGTTAAACTCCGAGTAACACATGTGGGTATGAATTTGCGTGCTATCTGCAACACCTGCCGCACTTAGCTGGAAGCTTTCTACCGCCCAATCAAGATAGGCTTGCCACTCATGTTGGCGCAGCGGTAACCCCTCGCGTAGTGCAGGCTCATCAATTTGAATAATCTGAATGCCGGCTTTTTCCAGATCCACCACTTCATCACGCAACGCTAGAGCGATCTGCCGACACGTGGTTGCGCGAGGCTGGTCATCACGCACAAACGACCACTGTAAAATGGTTACCGGTCCCGTTAGCATCCCCTTCATCGGCTTTTGCGTCAGTGTTTGGGCATACTCGCTCCAGCGCACCGTCATGGGCGTTGGTCGTGTTATATCACCAAAAATAATCGGGGGCTTAACACAGCGTGTACCGTAACTCTGCACCCAGCCAAAGCGAGTAAACGCAAAGCCCTCTAACTGCTCACCGAAGTACTCAACCATGTCATTGCGCTCGGCTTCGCCATGCACGGGCACATCCAGCCCTAGGGCTTCCTGACGCTCCACGACATAAGCGATCTCTTCGCGCATACGTATTTCATAGTCGGCTTGGCTAAGCTCGCCGACTTTAAATGCCCGCCGTGCGGCACGAATCTCATTGGTTTGAGGGAAAGAGCCAATCGTCGTGGTAGGGAATAGTGGCAACGCAAGCGACCTACGTTGAGCAACGGCCCGTTTCTCATACGAGGAGCGGCGCTGACTGTCCTGTTCGGTAATCGCCGCTAAACGCTGGCTCACCACTGGCTGGTGAATGCGTACGGACTCTCGGCGTGCATCTAAAGCGCGTGTTGCTTCACTCACGCGCTGCTCATCGACTGCTGTCGCACGGTTATCGACGAGGCGAGCAAGCGTGACGACTTCATCTAGCTTTTGGCGGGCAAAGGCCAACCAGCTAACCAACTCAGCATCAAGTTCAGTTTCCTGAGTTAGGTCTACCGGTACGTGTAGCAGTGAGCAACTTGGCGCTAACCATAAACGTTGCCCAAGGCGTACTTTCAGCGGTAGTAAACGCTCACGCAGCGCGGCTAAATCGGCGCGCCAAATATTACGGCCATCCACGAAACCAATGGAAAGCACTTGATGGGGGCTTAACCGGTCAATCACACTCTCAACCTGCTGGGGGGCGCGAACCGCATCGATATGCAGCCCCGCGACTGGTAAGCGAGTGGTTAACGAGAGGTTATCCCCCAAGGCGCCAAAATAAGTGGCAACCAGTAATTGCACCTGTGCCGACTGCAAGCGGTGGTAAGCACGCTCATAGGCTTGCTGCCAGGCGAGCGGCAAGTCCTGTACCAACGCAGGCTCATCCAGCTGTACCCACTCAATACCTTGGGTAGCCAAGCGAGAGAGAATGTCACTATAGACATCCAGCACGCTGTCCAATAACGTTAAGCGGTCAAAGTCACTGCCCTTGGTTTTACCCAACCACAGCCAGGTTAGCGGTCCAGTAAGGGTTACTTTGGGGGTAAATCCCGCTTGTAAGGCTTCATCAACTTCATCAAATAGGCGCTTGGATGCTAGCGTGAACGACTGCCCTTCATGCAGTTCCGGCACCAAGTAGTGGTAGTTGGTATCAAAATATTTGGTCATTTCACAGGCGGCAGCAGGCTCACCGCTGGGAGCACGGCCACGGGCCATACGGAATGCTGTGTCCAGGTCCACGTCCTTTGCTGCCACTTCTTGCTGAGCATTAAATCGACCCGGTATAGCCCCCAACATTACTGAAACGTTAAGCACCTGATCATAAAAAGCAAAATCACCTACACTAACAAAATCCAGCCCCGCTCTTTGTTGGGTGTGCCAGTGCTGTAAACGCAGTGCCTGCCCAGCAGCCTCAAGCCCCTCACGCGTTACCTCACCGCCCCAGTAAGCTTCTGTTACTTTCTTAAGTTCGCGCTGAGCGCCAATGCGGGGATAGCCGAGAATATGAGAAACTGTCATGATGAAACCTTCCAACGTGAATGATTTCACACAGTCTGACCACCCTAAAAAGGTGAATCAAACTAAAGTTTCTAATACCCAACATGAATCAAAATCACAATGATTGAATTACGTCACCTCCGTACCCTGCTTGCCCTACGGGAAACAGGCTCACTGGTAGAAGCCGCCGAGCGCGTGCACCTCACCCAGTCCGCCTTGTCGCACCAGCTTAAAGATTTAGAAAGCCGAGTCGACGGCCCTTTATTCGCGCGAAAAACACGCCCCGTTGAATTTACTCGAGCAGGGCTACGTCTACTGGCACTGGCCGATGAGATTTTACCAGCGGTACGTAAAGCGGAACGGGACTTAGCCCGCTTGGCAGGTACCGAGCAGGGTCGGCTACATATGGCCATTGAGTGCCACAGCTGTTTTCAGTGGCTGATGCCGACGGTGGACTATTTTCGTGACCACTGGCCAGAAGTAGAGATTGATATTCCTAGCGGGCACCACTTCGATCCACTTCCTGCGCTCGCCCGTGAGCAGCTAGACCTAGTGATTACCGCTGACCCCCAGCCACTAGAGGGAATTCACTATGCGCCACTATTTCGCTACGAAGGGCTGCTAGCGGTTTCCCGTCAGCATGATTTTGCAAGGCGGGCCTTTATTGAGCCAAAAGCGCTTGCGGATGAAACACTGATTACCTACCCGGTTGAGCACTCCCGGCTGGATATCTTTAGTCAGTTTTTGTCGCCTGCTAACGTGCGGCCTAAAGAGATCCGTACCGCCGAGTTGACCATTATGATGATGCAGCTCGTAGCCAGCGGACGCGGCGTCTGTGCACTGCCCAACTGGGCACTAACCGAGTATTTGGAACGCGATTATGTTTGCGCCGTTAAGCTAGGCGAAAATGGTATCTGGAGCACACTATACGCCGCGATCCGTGAAGATACGTTGGAAGCACCATGGATGCAGGATTTTTTGCGCACCGCGCGGGAAACATCGTTTGCCGTACTTACGGGCATTAAGCCGGCATGTCGCGACGAGGAATCAGCAGCGTAAAACGTGCACCACCAAGAGTGGGGCTGGTATCGACGGTCACACTACCACCATGGCCCGCCATGATTTTCTGCACAATAGAAAGCCCCAGCCCATAGCCTCCTGAGCTGCGGGCACGGCTATTATCAAGCCGTGCAAAAGGTTTAAAAATATCACTTCGTGCTTCCAAGGGAATGCCTGGGCCATCATCCTCGACATCAATACGTACTAAGTTAGGTTCATCGCATAAACGAATTACTACCTGAGATTTACCATATCGACAGGCATTGCTTACTAGATTTTGTAGTGCTCTTTGTAGGTAACGGGGTTCAGCTAGTAGCTCAATTTCCGGGCCTGAAATAAGCGCCAAGCGCAGCTCTTTATGCAGCGGCGACAAGGTATCAATAACGCGTTCAGCCATTGCCCGGCACTCGACTAGCGCCATCGCCAGCTCAGCACCATGAATGGTTTCACCACCTAAACGCGCATAGGTGAGGATCTCATCAACCAGTTCATCGAGTTCTGCAATATCCGCATCAATACCCTGCAACTGGCGCCGAATCGCTGGCTGGTCTGTCATATCTTCAACCATTTGCACCGCAAAACGGATGCGCGCAACAGGAGTGCGTAGCTCATGGGAAACAGCACGAATCATTTCCTGCTGACCGCGCAGTAAGGTTTGCACCTGATTAGCCATGCCATTAAACGCCATGCCTACACGACCTAAAAAGTCACCGCTTTCTACTTTTACTCGGGTTTCCAAACGGCCACTAGCGATGCGCGTGGCGGCAAGTTCTAGGCGCGCCATACGAGCTTCAATGCTACGCATAATTAAGTAAAGAATTAGGCTGAGCACGATCATTAGACCGACCAGCAGCGGCAAATGCAGATTAAGCGGTAACGTATCGCCACGGGAGATTGGGCCAGCTTGTACCCACTGGTTTTCACCAGGGAGCTGATAGAGCAAGGTAATCGATAGTTTATCGGTCGTTAACCGTGTAATGACACCACCCAATGTGAGCTGAAACCGCTGCTCAGGCGTCAGGTCATCAGGCAGAGTAGAAAGTAGCGTTAGCGGCCAACTGCCTGGGCGCAGCGACGCGATGGCGGCTGGCCGGTCACTTGTGGGCATCGCCACCAGCCACTCCCCCAGCAATGCTACACTACCCTGCCACTGGCGCTCGCTCCACGAAGCCAAGGAGGCTTCCAGCACCCAGCTATCCCTCTCGCTGCCTCCAGGTAGCCGCTGGCGAAGCCGCCAAGGCGATTCATCGACAACAACAGCGCCTCGCTCAATACGGGCTCGCTTAAAATACCCAAGGCCAGCATCATGAAGCTGGCGTAACGTTAACTGCATACCCAGCTCTTCAGAGAAGCGGTTTAAGCGCTCTTCACGCTGCTCTATGGGTAAGTTAGCAAGCTGTTGCGTCATTAATGACATGGGTAGTGCGGCAAGCTGCTCTCGATAATCCTCGCGACGAACCTGCTCAATAAACGAGCGCCCTCCTAAAGCAATCAGGAATACGACACACAGTGCTAGCCCCAGCAATAAATAGAACCTTAAAAAAGAGCCGTGGCTGAGCGCTCGCTGCATTAGGCGAACCTCTCTACATTAACTGTCTTTAACGAAAAGATAGCCCTTACTGCGTACCGTTTTAATACGGTGCGGCTGGTTAGGATCATCACCAATTTTGGGTCGAATGCGTGAGACACGCACATCAATTGAGCGGTCTTGACCATCGTACTTGATACCGCGCAAATCGCTAAAGATCTCTTCTCGGGTCAACACACGCCCGGCATTACGGGCCAGTAGCCATAAAAGGTCGAATTCTGCGCTGGTTAGATCAATACGCTCACCTGATAGCCACGCTTCCCGGGTTGCGTTGTCGATCTCTAAATGCTCAAACTTAAGGCGCATTTCACCATCAGCAGTAGGGCCATCGGCACGCCGTAACAGCGCCCGCATACGGGCTAGTAGCACGCGAGGCTGCACCGGCTTCGGCACATAGTCGTCAGCGCCCATCTCGAGCCCCAGCACTTGGTCTAAGTCATCAGTGCGGGCCGTTAGCATCATGATGGGACCAGCGAAATTGGGCCGCACACGCCGACAAATCGCTAACCCATCTTCTCCAGGTAGCATCAAGTCGAGGATGACCAGATCTGGCTGTAGGTTCAAAATGCGATCAACACCCTTTGCACCATCGGCTTCTAGTGTGACTCGAAAGCCGTTGGCTTCCAAGTAATCACGGGTAAGCTCCGCCAATCGCTGATCGTCTTCGATAATCAGTACATGGTCTTGATCGGGATAGTCAGGCACTACCGGCTCTTGTGACCCAAGTGCGTGAAACTTTTCTTCCAAGTGATCTGTCATTCGCTTTCTCACTCCTCTTAGGCCGCATGTGGTATTACCCACATCCCTTTGCAAAAGGCAGACTATGATAGCAGCCAGAATAATTTAAAACCGCATAAACACCTGCTTCTTCTTTTGCTTAGCCATCTTATCTTATAGAGCATCTAATCATGCTGCCCCTCAGCCCCCATTGCGTCTTTTTACTCCAAGCGCTAATGTAAGTCAGGCTAACTGTCAACAACCTGGCAGGAGGAGAAAGCCATGAATAGCGGTAAAACCAAAAGTGTTATCAAACGTGTTTATGTACCCACTCAGGTGCGCGATCTGCCCAATGGGGAAAAGTTGAAAATCCCCGGCCACTACAAAGCTCCCCCAGGTGGCAGAGCTGGTTCATCGGATTAACTAAATTCGCACCAGCTGTCGCTATATCGGCTTCAGCGTATAGAAACTAACAATGAAAAAGGCAGGCCCCAGTGAGGCCTGCCTTTTAAGTCCTATTTCATGCTCGCAACAAGCAGCGCTTGACGCGCTACCCCTTGGGGCCCAGCAAGAGCCACGCAATTAAACCGATAAACGGGAAAAACAGCAGCACTAGAATCCACAGTAGCTTCGCTAAACCACCTGCAGAGCTTTTGGCTACCTTAACAACGGCCCAAATTACAATGATGAGCCAGATCAGGCCTAATAAACCACCTACTTCAATACCCATAGCAACTCCTTAGCATTTTAGCGTCCATGAGTTTCAAGCTAAGCACAAGCCTTTGACGCTGACAAGCATGATTCACCGATCCGGTAAGCTCAGTACCATTTCACCGTCACGAATTTCAATTACTAGCAAATTCAAGAAACTCATTCCAAGCAGTACGGTATCGCGCTCCATTCCTGGGCTAATTGACCCCTGCACATTACTTGCGCTTATACCACCTAGCGCCACTTGGTCTAGCATGGTTAAGTTTCCCTCAACACGCCCATTTGCTGTATTAAACCAAGCACTGCGGCCTGGCTCTAACCCTAAGCTAACGGCCAAGTCTCTGGGCACAGCGACATAGGTAGCCCCAGTATCTAACAAAAAAGTAACAGGTTCGCCGTTAATTTTCCCTGGCGCTTCAAAATGCCCAGCACGATTACGCTTTAACGTAACGGGCCCACCATCGGGTGTAGCATGCATAACGTGGGAGTTGGGCGCCATAATGCTATTAAAGCCACCATCCAACAGCCAAGTGCCAGCACCAATAAGCAGAACCCAGAAAAGCAGCATCATGACTATACCGCCGCGCTGTGCTGTGTGTGTTGTCATGCACCTCCCTAGGCTATCGGCTTTGCTCTTCGCTTTTCCAGGCAACAGCGGCCTCACGCCCTCGTCGTTCATTGACACCTGCACAAATCAGCATAGCAACAATAAATAGCCCTACACACAATAGAATAGACGCTTGCAAGCCAATTAGCGTTTGCAGCACGCCCAGCATAACGATACCCAGCACACCAGCCAGTTTGTTGGCCAACCCCCAGAACCCAAAAAACTCGGCTGATTTTGCTAGCGGCGAGAAGAGCCCTACAAGTGCCCGGCTCGCTGACTGACTAGAGCCTAAACTTAGGCCCGCCAAACAGCCCACCACTAAAAAGACATACTGAGACTGCCACTGCCAGCCAAAGCGACTATTTACCCACGTGGTTAATTCTGGGGTTGCCCAAATCGCCACAATAGCCGTTATCCATAGCGCCAGCGTCATTAGATAGGTGCGCTTCGCACCCAGCTTATCCTGAATAAAACCAAACCCTAACGCCCCAGCAGCTGCCGTCACCTGAACGATGATGAACATAATATTGCGAACGCTTTCATCCCAGCCAATGACCTGTGCACCATAGATAAAAGCAAAGGCAATAATGATGTAGACCCCTGCCATGGAAAATAGTAACGACACTAGAAAGACGCTCAAATCTTTGAAATAACGTAGCTCATGAAGCGTCGCCAAGACCCTTTGCTGCGCAATACGACGATAGGCAACACCGCTGGGCTGTGGCACGCCCCTCTCTTTAAGCCATAAGAATGTGGGGATCGCAGCCAATAGGAAAAAACCAGCCGCAAAAGGACCCACCCAGCGTATCCGCTCGAAATTGTCCAGCGTGGCTTCGCCAAGTACCACCAACGTGAAACCTGCAGCAAAGAGCCCGCCGATATAGCCCAATGCCCAGCCAAAACCAGAAATCTTGCCTAACGCATCAGGCGGCCCCAGTTCTGGTAAAAACGCAGCAATAAAAGACTCGCCCATGGAGTAGGCGTAGTTGGATAGCACAATTAGCAGTAGCCCCACCACAATAAAGCCAGGCTCCACAAAATAAAGCATTGCCGTGGTGGCCACCGTGGCCAGGTAACTAATTAATAGAAAGCGTTTTTTTTCTGCACGGTAGTCCATTACTGCCCCACACAGCGGCGCGGTGAGGACGACCATCAAGTAGCTAATCGCCAGCGCTAAGCTCCACAGAAAGTTTGCCAAGCGAAAACCATCACCTCGGTCACCAACAATCACCGTGGTGAATAACTCCCCAAATACAACGGTAATGATGAGCAACGTGTAAGCCTGATTGGCAAAGTCGAACATTGCCCAACCAAAAATTTCGCGGCGTGATGCGTAGCTGGGTGCAACCGTTGCAGTAGTAGCGGGCAGCATGTTGAATCTCTCTAATGGGTTTACAGACGACGCTCTACTGCTTGTAGTGACGCCAAGCTAAACGAGTCATAGAGCGCCTGTGCTTTTAAGCATTTAGGCCGCAGCAGAAGACTAACGCCCGGCAAAGCCGGGCGTAGTGATGGAGTAGTAGCAAGAATAGTGGTAGATAGCGAAAGTACGTTTTTCACAGCAGCCAATGGGCGATGACAGCAGCCAACCCAATCACAATGGCAGTTACCACTGCCACTGTGACAATGCGATCAAGCCAGCGGTCAAATACCACACTTCTCGGCTTAGGCTGTCGGCGCGTTGCACCGTGGCGTACCTGCCGAACCATCAGCACGCTCGTTCCATGTGTGCGCTCCCACGAATAACTGGTTTAATATTATTTAGCTGTTAATACGCCGGTTTACCACGCTAGGTGCACGCCGTAAACGCTCTTCTTCACCCAACTGCTCTGCTTCAAACGCATCTGCGCCCACCGGAGTTTCCCCGTGGCGCCGATAGAGCTGTGTCAACATCGCTTTGCGATCAGCACGCAGCTCGCGCATCAGCACTACTATCATCATATACAGAATAAACGTAAACGGTAATGCTGACAGCACTGCAGCCGACTGAAGGCCAGACAAACCACCAGCGACGATCAGCGTTAAACAAATAGCGGCGATTAACACCCCCCAAATCACCCGCTTGTATAAAGGTGGATTGATAGAACCGTTATCGGTCATTTGCGCCACAATATAGGATGCCGAGTCAGCAGAGGTCACCAAGAAAATAAATATCAGCATCATCGCCAGTACTGACAGCACATTAGAGAAGGGCATTAGCTCAAACATCTCAAACAGGGCGGCAGTAAGATTGGCTTCCGTTGCGGCTGCAAGCCCTACATTATCACCATTGAGCTCCATATTAAGTGCAGCACCACCAAACACGCCAATCCACAAGCAGGCCAGTAGAGGCGGAACTAATAGCACACCAAAGACATACTCTTTGATAGTACGACCACGGGACACACGGGCAACGAAGGTACCCACAAATGGTGACCATGCAATCACCCAAGCCCAGTAGAAAATCGTCCAGCTACTTGCCCACTCATTATCGCTATAGGGTGAAATACGTAGACTCATACCTATAAAATTTTGTAGGTAATCGCCGATGCCTAGCGTAATGGTTTCAAGAATCGCAATCGTCGGCCCCGTGATCAGCACATACAGCATTAAGCCAATACACATCACCATATTTAAGTTAGATAAGCGCTTAATTCCTTTATCAAGCCCCGACCATGTAGAAAGCATATAGGCACAGAACATTACAAAGAGAATAATAAACTGCCACAGGCCATTCTCTGGTAAGCCAAATACAGCGTTAAGGCCACCATTCATCTGCAAAACACCGAGGCCCAGTGAAGTGGCTACTCCCATCACTGTCGCCACTACTGCGAATACATCTAACCAAGAGGCGTAGGGACGAACCCGGGGATGCTTTGCCGTGACCGATGAAAGCACTGAAGAAACCAGCCCAGCCTGGCCTTTACGGAACTGAAAATAGGCGATGATCAAACCCACCACAGAGAACGCCGCCCACTGATGCACCCCCCAATTAAAATAGCTGTATTGGATAGCATAACGTGCGGCTGCTTCGGTTTCCGCGGGCATATCCCCATAAGGTGGTTTGATATAGTGGCTCATGGGCTCTGCCATGCCATAAAATACTAATCCCACGCCAAAGCCAGCAGCTAACAACATGCTTATCCATGAAAAAAAGCTGTAGCTTGGGGTGCTGTCCTGAGGCCCTAAACGAACTTTTCCATACTTGCTCAGCGCTAGCCCAAATAAAAAGATGACAAAGCCAAATACTGAAAAGAGATAGAACCAACCAAAAAGCTCAGTAACCGTGCTTAGTGCCGCTTCCGCTGCATTGCCAAAGCTTTCAGGAAAAGCTGCGCCAATAATAACCAAGCCAAAAATGATTACCGCAGATGCGATAAACACCGACTTGCCTCCATGATTTGCCATAGAACCACCTTGTTAGATGAGTGTTATGCACGTCAGTCCTATACGTATAGATAAATCCTAACATTTGAGCTTTGCAACCGCATGTCGGTGGCCTAATAGATAATGCAGAAATGAACTTGATAGCCCCACTATGTTCCAATGGGGCAAATGAACGATGGAGGCTCTCATGCCACAGATGAATCGTGACCAACGTAACGCCGCTTGGCAGGCTGCAAATCAATGGCGCGCAAGGGCAGCTCAAACGCAGCCTACGGGCTTAATCGGTAGCCTAAAGCTACTGCTCACTTGGCTTGCGTTTGGCGCATTGATGATTGTTGGCGTTGTACTCGGCTTATTTTTCTTGCTGATAGGCTGGGCCATGATGCCGTTTGTACGCCATAAAATGAAAAAACGTATGGAGCAGATGCGCGCCGATCAAGCACAGGATATTGGTGGTGGCTACGCCGGTTCACAGCATCAATCCAATCAATATGATGCACTCGAAGGTAGCTACGAAGTTAAAGATGAAACCCGCCGCCACTAAGTTTTTTCGGTTCGGTGTTTTTCAGCACGGCGTCGTCCATCACGTAGCCCCTTGCTCAGCGCCGCTATGATTGAACCATCTACTATTGAGCCGACGCTCTTTATTAAATCGTTTGTTCATACACCTTTTTAAAGGCGGTGCGATTAAAGCGGCGCATAAATCCAGGCAAATGCTGCTGCCAGTGTTAATGGCATTACGATCAGACTGCCTAAATTACCAATCAGTACCAGCGAGGCCACCTTCTGTGGCTGTAGCTTATACTGCTCGGCAACCAGATAATTCAATACCGCTGGAGGTAGCACTGAAAACACTAGTAGCACGGCGGTTTGTAGTGGATTAAGCGGCAGTAGCCACATGAGTGGTAGCGCAATGACCAAGCCTGAAAGTGGGCAAAGCACTGCTCCTAACACCCCTGTGCGCCAATCACTAAAATCAATCTCTAACAAACGTACACCCAGCGCGAAAAGCATCAACGGAATACATACTCCACCCAGCATATGCATCGCTTCCAGCAGCCAGCTGGGTAGCGGCATCCCGCTGACATTAACCACCAAGCCCGCTAAGCTTGCGGCAACAATTGGCATGCGCAGTAACCGCCACAGCGAAGTGCGCGGGTCTAACATATATAGCCCCACCGAGAAGTGCAGCAGCATTTCAACGATAAAAACCACCACCGCCGCTGGGAGCACTTCTGGCCCAAACGCGAGCACCAGCAAAGGCACCCCCATGTTTCCGGAGTTGTTAAACATCATCGGAGGCAGAAATACTTTTATGTCCAGTGACAGCCATTTAGCGACGGGCCATAGTACAAGCCCAGAGCCTAAAACCACCGCCACTGCTGCGGTAGCTAGCCACGCATAGTCCGCCAACGGTGCTTGGCGGTCTGCGAGTACCGCAAAGACCAATAGCGGTACAAAAAGCTCCATATTGAGGGTGTTAAGGCTTCTGATATCAGGCGTACGAAAGCGTCCATAAGCCGCGCCACTGCCAGCAATTAAAAAGACAGGCAGCAGCGTTGCGAGGATATGGCCGATCATAAGCTCGCCACTTCTGAACGATCAGTTACGTCGCACAGTGACAGCATCGCTTACTTCCTTATATTTATTCTGAATAATTTGTTATCAGGCTATCTTCCCTGTTGATGCTACTTAAAAAGTGCCAAGCCGCCAATCACGACCCAAGAAAACGCTGCCAAAGTGTAATAACAAATTTGCGATGCGCTTCAAACTCTACTGCTTTCGCCAAGGTTTTCTCACCCGTAAGTGCCGCTCGGTGAGCGCGGCTTCGGTACGCCAAATAGGCTTCGCGCAGCTGGTCAGCCTCATCTTGGGAGATATGCCCACTCTCAGCGAGGGTTTCTAAAATACGAATATTATCGCTATAAGTGATCAGCGATGGTGTTTGATGGGCCAGCGCCAGCACAGCGTATTGGCAGAGAAACTCTATATCCACCATACCCCCAGCATCGTGCTTCAAGTCAAACTGCTCTCCCTGCTCGTCAGCGATCGTATCTGTTGTAGCCTGCCCCCTTGCCCCCACCCCTTTTGACCCTAAATGGTCACGCATCTTATGGCGCATGTTAACGACATCATCGCGTAGACTTTCACGCTCACGCTCGCGGCACAGAATATCGCCCCGTATTGCGTCAAAATCTTGTGCTAGTTTTGCACTACCCGCTACGACTCGGGCACGCACCAGGGCTTGGTGCTCCCAGGTCCAGGCATTTTGGCGCTGGTAGTCGGCAAAAGCCGCTAGCGATGTCACTAATAACCCCGCGTTGCCAGAAGGACGCAGGCGCATGTCAACTTCATACAGACTACCTGCCGGGGTCACAGCGGTTAATAAGTGGATAATGCGCTGCCCCAAACGAGTGAAGAACACAGGAGAATCCACCGGCCTAGGGCCATCGGTAGTGCCTTTACCATCACTGTCATGGAGAAACACCAGGTCCAGGTCAGAGCTATAACCCAGCTCAATGCCGCCCAGCTTACCGTAGCCAATAATCAAGAAAGCCGGCTCCTGGGCATTAAGGCCAACGGGCACACCGTGCTTGCGCGTCACATGCTTCCACGCCATGGCCAGCACCGCGTCTAAAATGACTTCAGCAATATAAGTTAGGTAATCGCTTACTTTCATTAGATGGCGCGTTCCAGCCACATCCGATGCGGCCACGTGTAACATTTGCGCATGTTTGAACACGCGCAGTGCTTCTAACTGTGCTTCATCGTCATCTTCCGGAAGCCGATTTAGGGTTTGGCGTAGCTCATCGGCAAGGCGTGCTTTGTCCGCTGGCGTATAAAGCGTCTCTGGGGTTAGCAGTTCGTCCAACAAAATGGGGTAGCGCGCCAGTTGCTCGGCGATCCATGGGCTTGCCGAGCATAGCCGCATCAGGTGCTCAAGCGCATGGGGATTTTCACGCAGCAGCGCAAGATAAGCTGTGCGACGCAGCACCGACTCAATCAGCGGCTGCACCCTAGACAGCGCTGTATCTGGCGTTTCGTTATCTGCTACAGCATCTAGCAGCAACGGCATTAGAGCATCTAAACGCTCAAAGCCAATACGCTGCATACTCTGTACTTGGCGAGAGTGATAGAGGCTGTGCAGCCGCTTGAGCGCCTTTTCGGGCTCTGTAAAACCAGCCTCGGCAAGGTGAGTAAGTGCTTCCTCCTGTGCTAGTTCACCACGCCAGATTAAACGCCATTCGCCTAAGCTTAGGCTTGCCTCGTTATTCTCCTCCTCAGCGTCCTCTTCGGGGTCCGCAATGACGGCATCAAAGTGCTGGCGCACCCGTTGGCGCACTTCATCCAACTGTGCCACTAGCCCTGGCCAGTCATCATGCCCCATGGCAAAGGCCACCCGCTCTCGGTCGATATCGTCGGTTGGTAGCATTTGGGTTTGGCGATCTTCTAACGCCTGGATAACGTGCTCTACATCCCGCAAGAAGGCGTAATCCGGCAGCAGCTCGTCAACTACCCGTTGTGGCAACAGTCCCAGCTCCGGCAGGCGGTTTAGCGCAGTTTTTAGCGAGCTAACCTGGAGCTCGGTATCACGGCCACCTCGAATAAGCTGAAACGCCTGTACAACGAACTCCACTTCCCGAATGCCGCCCGGCCCCAGTTTGATATTACTCTGCATACCTTTGCGCTTAACTTCACGATTAATCATCGCTTTTAGCTCGCGCAGTGATTCAATTGCACCAAAATCCAGGTAGCGGCGGTAAACAAACGGCTTAAGGCTTGCTAATAGTTCATCACCTGCATCTAAGTCGCCTGCGATGGGCCGCGCTTTCAGCATGGCGTAGCGTTCCCACTCTCGGCCTTGGTCCTGATAGTAGCTGGAAAGCATTGAGAAACTGCCGACTAAGGGGCCTCCATCGCCTAATGGGCGCAGACGCATATCCACCCGGAAAGCAAAGCCGTCGGCGGTAATGGCATCCAGCGCGGCTATTAGCCGTTGCCCCAGCTTAGTGAAGTACTCCTGATGCTCAAGAGGCTTCCGACCGCCTTCGGTCTCCCCTTTCTCGGGAAATGCAAAAATCAGGTCAATATCTGAGGATAAATTAAGCTCGCCAGCGCCTAGTTTGCCCATCCCCAGTACTACCAGTCGTTGGGAAGAGCCATCATTACGCAGGGCGGGTAGGCCCCAGCGAGAGGCATAAAAGCGCTCTAGCCACTCCAATGCAGCCTCAGTAGACACTTCCGCCAGCCATGACACCGACTGAGCGGTATCCCACATGGAATAGCCAGCAGGGCGGTTAAGGTCGCGCCAGACGATACCTAGCATGCGAGCACGGCGAAAGCGGCGGATGACGCGCTGCATCGCCTCTTCATCATCGGCGCCTTCCAGCAGCTCTTGTAGCCAAAGCGCCTGATCATCCTTACTGGGGGCAGTGTCCAACTCACCAGCAACATCCAACTCAATCAGCCAGTGGGGGAAACGCGCTAAGGTATCTAACGCAAAGGTCGATACGCTAAGCACCTTAGCGAGGGCTTCACGGCGGGTATCGGAAAGAGCCTCCCAGCTACTGGAAGGCTTCGACTGCTTGGTCATCTCAGCAATATTATCCGCCTGGCTAAGCGCATCACACAGCCGTTGCCACGCTTTTTGCGCAACTGGCTTGAGCACAGAAGGCAGCACCGCACTAGGTAAAAACGTATCGTTCAGTTGCATAACCACCTCACTACCAAGCATTTTATGTCATTGTTAAAAGTGTAGTGAATATCGACACTTAACGTATTATTAAAACCCCTTCTTTAATAAGGGGTGTTAATGAACAGTGTCCGTTATAGCCGTGTCGAAAAAAGCTAGCCAAAGAATTTCTGCCAGCCAAGCACCCCCCACGTCAGCCCAGCCATAATCAGCGACAGCATAACCGCCGCCGAACCAATATCCTTTGCCCGCCCAGAAAGCTCATGGTGCTCTGTACCAATCCGGTCAACCACATTTTCAACAGCGCTATTAAGCAGCTCTACTATCAGCACCAAAAACAGGCTGCCTACCAATAGCAGCCAAGTGACTGACGTGTCTGCGAGCCACCAGGCTAAGGGCAGCAACACGGCGGCAATCACCACCTCTTGGCGAAAGGCTGCTTCATTTCTAAATGCAGCTTTAAGACCTTTCCACGAGTAGCGAGTGGAGTGTATTAAGTGAGTTAATCCGGTATGACCTGGCTTCATGCACATTGCCCACCCTGTGAATAGTTCATCGTTAGTTAGCCAATATCATCGCGTCTAAATCCAGTGACAGTGGGTCGAGCACTTCAGGCCAACTGAGGTAGGGCGTGCTACCACTCCCGTTAACCAACACGCTGAAAACACCCCATCGCCCCTGGGCGGTACGGAAGTAACCCGCTAAAGCGCGTACCGCAAATGGCTGGTTCAGCGTACCGGTTTTGACCATGACGTTGTTTTGGAAATTAGGCGAGCCACGGCGTATAAAACGCATCACACCGTTGGCAGGAGACTGAAAAGACGCCACAAAACTTGGGAACAAGGCTCCTTGGTGAAACATATCCTCCAGCATCACGTTGACACCTTGAGCAGAGGTGCGGTTATCGGTGGTTAACCCACTGCCGCTTGAAAGCGTAATCGGGCCATGCCCTGGCAAACTCTGGACGTAAGCTTCAATCGCTTGACCTGCCTGGCGTAGCTGCGCCTGCGGTGTTTCCACCAGGTTAAGCGCCAGCACGTCAGCCATATAGTTATTTGAGTAGTTCATAGTACGCAGCAGCAATTCCTGTAGCGGCATACTATCTACTGCCGCCAAACGCTGCGCACCGGCAGGGCGAGTGGAGCTGACCCGCCACGGGTCGCGTACGGTAATGCCCGCCTGGTTCAGCATACTCAGCAGTACCTGGGCGGTTTTTTCAGCCGCATCTCCTGCACCACGATAGATATCCCTAGCCGTGGCATTAGTCGAAATTTGTCCTGTCAGACGTATAACATCGCCACGTTCGTCGGTAATACGCTCGGCATTAATCTCCGTGCCACTGTTGGCTGGCCGGGTCACCACTTGATTATCGATTGCTATCAGCGGCTGCGGGCTATCGCATAGCGCTACACGGGCGGGGGCTCCCGCTGTGGTAGCAGGTGCAACGTTGACACACCAGGTACCAAAGTTAACACCTGCCGATGTTAAGGGTGCGCTATAAGCATTAGTCACCCGAGCACGCCCGTTGCAGCGGTCAGTGGTAATACACTCGACAGGTCCAAAACGCCACTGGCTAACTACCAAAGCGCCATCAACTTCACGCACCCCCGCAATCTGTAGGCGCTGCACGAGCCGCCATAGATCTTCTGTGGTAAGGCCTGGGTCGCCACCACCTTCAAACACAAGATCACCACGCAGTACGCCGCTATCAATCGTTCCCGTGCTTACCAATTGGCTGGTAAAGCGGTGCTGAGGGCCATAACGGTTGAGCGCCGCCGCCGCCATATATGCTTTAGTAACCGACGCGGGTGACAGCTGCCGCTCAGGATTAAGACTGCCCAAAAGCGCATTGCTGCCAGCATCCGCATCCAGTAGGCGAGCTTCGGCACTGATTGAAAAGCCTTTACTTTGCAGTTGGCCTAATCGGCTAAAGTCCGCAAAAAGTGCTGTGCTTACGCCAAGCGTGGCGGTGGCAACACTCGCTACAACCATCCATCGCAGCCAGCCTACAGGGGACTTAAGCGAGTTATTAGCACGTTTTTTAACTCGGTATTTACCTACACAGTACGTCACGTTCAGCTACCTCAATGCACGTTCATTTTAGAAAAGACTTGCAGCGTGACCACACCGGCCACAATTAAGCTAATGCCAATGACTGCAGGTAAATCAGGCTTTTCGCCGAAGGCCACCATACCCACCAGAGTAACCAGCACAATGCCAAGGCCCGCCCAAATGGCATAGGCTATACCCACCGGCAGAGTTCGCAGCACTAAACTCAGCAGATAAAACGCCACGCCGTAGCCTATCACTACTAACAGGCTAGGGAGCGGGCGTGTGAACCCCATTGACGCTTTTAGCGCACTGGTCGCCATCACCTCAGCAACAATCGCCAGTGTCAAAAACACAAAGGTCATGCGCGCTCCAACTCTATGCATAAACGCCATAGCGTTTGGCCACTTTGATCATACTTTGCTTCAAAGGGGGTCAAGTAGTTCCCATTAGGGGAAAGCACGCCAACCTCTGCTTGTTGCCCTGTCACCTGGGCTACCGCCAGGGCAAACTCCTCTACGTATAGCGACCAGTTAGAGCGCAACTCCAGCTTGCCTCCCAGCGCCAGCAAAGTAGGCAACACAGGATGGCCATGCCAACGCATTTTTAAGTGTGCTGCCTTAGGGTAAGGATTGGGATAAAGCAAATAGTGGCGCTCTAGCGCCCACCCTGCTTGCTCGGCCAAACGCCAAAAATCGACCAGGTCCGCCCGTACCAGCCGTGCGTTCTCAGGTAAATTGCCGTGGTCACGCCCTAACCGATCCTCGCTGCGGTCCACACCGATGACGGCACAGTCAGGAAACTGCGCCGCTAAGCGGCGGGTAGATAGCCCAACACCACAGCCAGCATCTAGTATCAGCGGTGCTTGACGCTGCTTATACCAAGTTTGAGCCTCTTCAAAAGCTTGCTCGGTATGTGCAGCAATAGGCTTGCGCAGAGGGTTCTCCAGCGCACGTGCTACCCGGCGAGCCAAATCGTGATGTGGGCCTGGCTGGTTGGAAATTACCGGTCGCGAATTGTGCTGCATGCCATCCCCTGCTGGAAAAAAGCGTGATTCTAGCAGTCTCTGACGGATGCGGCATGACGCCGTTGTATACCCGGTGCTATGATCACGCTTGAGAACCTGATTAAGAGCAGATGAACAGCGTTTTTTTTCTGTGCATCGGCCAATAACTGTTACTAAAAACCACCGCACCACGAGGAACCCGGCTTGTCACACTTACCGGTGATTGTCGGCATGGGCGGCATCAATCCCGCCGGCAGAACCTCGGGCCACCAGGCCTTCCGCCGCACCGTGCTTGATGCTCTTCCAGCTGACCAGCAACGCCAAACATTGGAAGGCTTAGCGACGCTTATGCGTCTTGCTAAACATTCTGAGAATGGTTGGCAAGATAGTACAGGCCAGCCCCTAGACTCCCCTGCTCAAACGCTGCGCGAACAGGTGCTTAACCACACCCTCATTCGCCGCAATGAAGACCCGCGTTTTCTAGCGCCTGGGCTGCCTGGTAACCGCCAAGCTAGCATGGCGCTAGTAGAGCCGCTGCGCTTTACGCTGCGTCGACGTCAGCTTCCTGAACAAATTCCGGCCAACTGGCAAATACAGAATATTGATGCCAAGGAAGTCGAAGTTACCGTGCCAGTGGGAACTCTCGAGGTACTCTTTCCTGACGCCTATGAACCAAAGGTGCGCGCAGCAGCGCAGCTACCCAGTGGCTTCGACCCTGCAAATCTTTACCGTAGCGTACACCACCCCCGTGGGTTATCTATGGCGGTGTTTGCGGCCAGCGACTGCCTAGGAGCCAGCGGCTTTGTCTGGGAGGATCTGCGTCAGCAACTCAACCCTGACCATATTGCAGTCTATGCGGGCAACTCCATCGGCCAACTGGATGACCAAGGCTGGGGGGGGCTGCTGAAAAGTTTGGTAAGTGGTCAGCGTGCGACCTCCAAGCAGATGCCCCTTGGCTATGGGCAAATGCCCGCAGACTTCCTCAACGCCTATGTGTTAGGCAGCGTAGGCGGTACTGGTGCAGCGCTGGGAGCCTGTGCAAGCTTCCTCTACAACCTACGCCTTGGGCTTGACGATATTCGCTCTGGCCGTAGACGAGTTGTAATGGTGGGTACCGCCGATGCGCCTATCACGCCTGAAATTATTGAAGGATTCCGTGCAATGGGGGCACTTGCGGATGACGCTAGCCTCAAAGCGCTGGACGCCTTAGAGCTACTGACCGACGCCGACTACCAACGTGCCTGTCGCCCATTTGCACGTAACTGTGGTTTTACCATGGCAGAAGCCAGCCAGTTTATTCTGCTGATGGACGATACTCTGGCCATCGAACTAGGTGCCGATATTCATGGCGCAGTGCCTGATGTGTTCGTGAATGCCGATGGTTACAAACGCTCAATTTCCGCCCCAGGCATTGGCAACTACATTACCCTGGGCAAAGCCGCCGCGTTAGTCAAAGACATACTGGGTGATAAGGCGCTTAAAGAGCGTACCTTTCTACATGCCCATGGCACCAGCACGCCAAAAAATCGCGTGACGGAATCCCACGTGCTAGATGAAATCGCCCGTGCTCATGGCATCAGTGACTGGCCCATCGTTGCGATAAAAGCATTTATCGGCCACTCCCAGGGCTCTGCCGCCGGTGACCAGTTGGCCAGCGCCTTGGGCAGTTTTGCCCATGGTTTGCTACCTGGCATCCCAACGCTGGATGCCATCGCTGACGATGTCTACGCTGAGCGACTACGGCTGTTCACCGCCCCGCAAGCGTTTAAGGCCGATGCAGCCTTTATTAATGCCAAAGGGTTTGGTGGCAACAATGCAACCGGCGTCGTGCTTTCCCCAGAGGTCACCGAAAGGCTGCTCACCAAGCGCCATGGCAGTGCTGCTATTGATGCTTGGAAGGGCCGGCGCGAAACGGTAAGAGCCAACGCAGCCGCCTATCTGAGCGACGCTGATCGTGGACACTATGCCCCCCGCTACCAATTTGGCGAGGCAGTGTTGGAAGGCCCTGAACTTGAGATCCACGCCGACCGCATCCACATCCCAGGCTATGAGCAGGCTGTCTCTCTTGCCACGGATAACCCTTTTGGCCAGCTTGACGAGGAGGCTACGGAATGAGCGCGAATCGTGAAAATATCGCGGTCTATCCAGGCACCTTTGATCCAATCACCAACGGTCACTTCGACCTGATTGAGCGCGGCGCGCGGATGTTCGATAAAGTGATCATCGCCGTGGCCGCAAGCACTGGCAAGCAGCCCAGTCTTGACCTGGATACCCGTATCGCACTAGCCAAGTCAGTTTGTGCGTCGCTAACCAACGTGGAGGTCATCGGCTTTGCAACCCTGCTGACCACCATGATGCACGAACAAAAGGCGACCATTATTCTCCGTGGACTGCGAGCTATCTCGGACTTTGAGTACGAGCTGCAGCTAGCTAACATGAACCGCGCCCAAAACCCCGAGCTTGAAAGTGTATTTCTCACCCCAGCAGTTGAGAACTCATATATCTCATCGACCATCGTGCGAGAAATCGCCAAGCTTGGCGGCGATATTTCCCCCCTGGTCCACCCTGAGGTCGCAGAGGCGCTGCGTAAGCACTACACTACCTAGCTATCAACATTGTTGAGTAAAACACTCGGGGATCGTATACCCGAGTGGCAAGCCATTCGTGAGGTATGCCCATGGCCCTGATGATCACCGACGAATGCATTAACTGCGACGTCTGCGAACCTGAATGCCCGAACGACGCCATTTCTCCCGGCGAAGAAATTTATGTGATTAACCCGAGCCTATGTACCGAGTGCGTTGGCCACTTTGACGAACCACAATGCCAGCAGGTCTGCCCGGTAGACTGCATTCCTCTTGACCCAGAACGCCCCGAAACCCAAGAGCAGTTGATGGCGAAGTACCGTATTATCACCGCAGCCTGACACGGTTTCGTGCGCATTTGGGCCCTTGCTTGGCCAATTATTCTCTCAAATATCACCGTTCCCTTGCTGGGACTGGTGGATACCGCCGTGGTTGGTCACCTGCCCGACTCACGCTATCTCGCGGGAGTCACGCTCGGTGCTACGCTGTTTAGCTTTCTCTATTGGGGTTTTGGCTTTCTACGTATGGGTACCACGGGTCTCGTCGCCCAAGCGATAGGCCGCGAAAATGATAGCGAAGTGCGTAATCTTCTGGGTCAGTCGCTGATCATAGCTGGCATCATTGGCACACTATTAATTTTGTTTGGCTCACCACTGATTTCCCTTGGGCTTTGGCTATTAGATGGTAGCGAAGCAGCAACACCGTTAGCCCGGGAATATGCCAATATCCGCTTATGGTCGGCACCAGCAGTACTGGCAAACTACGCGATTCTGGGCTGGTTTTTAGGCCAGCAAAACTCCCGCGTCACGCTGATGATTTTGCTGCTTACTAATAGCATCAATATTGTGCTCGACCTTTGGTTTGTGATCGGACTAGGTATGACCAGTAACGGCGTGGCGCTGGCCAGCGTGATCGCCGATTACAGTGCTCTCGCCTTTGGTGGATTTTTAGTGCTGCGCCAGCTTGGCCATTTGGAAGGCACCTTCCAGCGTCAGAGGCTATTAGTACTATCGGCTTACTCGGCACTGTTTAATGTCAATGCAAACCTATTTGTACGCACCCTGGGCCTACTGTTTGCCATGGCCTTCTTTACTGCTCAAGGGGCACGCCAAGGCGACACAGTGTTAGCGGCTAACGCCGTACTGCTTCAGTTCATTATGCTGACCAGCTACGCGCTCGACGGCTTTGCCCATGCAGCAGAGTCCTTAGTGGGCCGTGCCTTCGGGAGACGTAACTGGCACGAATTTGCCAAAACAGTTCGCGCTACCGCCCAGTTCTCTTTTTGGACCGCCGCCGTCGCGGCCCTGGTATTTGCCTTAGGCGGTAACACCCTTATTGCACTGCTCACAGGTCTGGATGACGTTCGCGCCACTGCTGCTAACTACTTACCTTGGATGGTCGCCATGCCGCTGCTGGCGGTGTGGGGCTACCTACTTGACGGAGTATTTATCGGCACCACCGCAGTGCGCGAAATGCGCAATAGCATCTTCATTGGACTGGCTATCTACTTACCTACCTGGTGGCTTACCCAAGGACTGGGGAATCACGGGCTTTGGCTAGCCTTCACCCTTTTCACCCTGGCGCGCTCTATCGTGCTGATCGGCTATTATTACCATTATCGCCATACCCGCTGGCGCCCTCTCCCCCTTGATTAATTGACCGTTGAAGCCTGAAACGCCCTCTCTTTTCTAACTGCGCTAACGTTAACGTAAGTTCCTGAGTAGCTGCTCGACGAGAGATGAAAAATGCGCCGTGCCGTCTTATATTAGCCACGCACTTCCTAATAACGAATAAAGCGAGCATCCCATGCTAAAGTTCATATCTAAACCGGCGGTCAAGCTGGTTGAGCGTTACCTGCCAGACCCCTATATATTTGTGCTACTGCTGACGCTTATCGCAGCAGTAGCTGCTATTGCGGTCGAGCGCCAAACACCCCTTGCCGTGCTACGTATGTGGGGCGACGGCTTCTGGGGGCTACTGACCTTCTCGATGCAGATGCTGCTGGTATTGGTAACAGGCTTTATGCTGGCCAGCTCTCCACCGGTTAAACGATTACTCCAGAAAATTGCCAGTACCGCGAAAAGCCCTGGTGGCGCTATTATTTTGGTTACCCTGGTATCGCTCGCTGCTAGCTGGATCAACTGGGGTTTTGGCCTAGTAGTCGGCGCACTGTTTGCTAAAGAGCTGGCACGCTTAATTCGTGTTGACTACCGCTTGCTGGTCGCCAGTGCCTATTCGGGCTTTGTGGTGTGGCACGGCGGTTTAGCGGGTTCAGTGCCACTTACCATCGCTACTGAGGGGCATTTTTCCGCAGACCAGATTGGCGTAATTAGCACAGGCTCAACTATTTTCGCCTTCTTTAACTTAGCCATCGTGATTTGTCTGTTTATTGCCGTACCGCTGGTAAACCGCATGATGCTGCCGGATGAAAAAGATAGCGTCTATGTTGACCCCAAGCTGCTTGATGATGCGCCTGAATCTCAAGGCCGTATTACTCGTCCAGCAGAGAAACTGGAAAACAGCATGCCGCTCGCCCTGTTGGTTGGTATACCTGGGCTGCTCTTCCTGCTTGACCACTTTCTGCTACGTGGCGGCGGCTTGAACCTAAATGTAGTCAACTTCCTATTTTTATTCTTAGCCATTGTGCTGCACCGCACCCCGCGCAACCTGCTTAATAGCCTTAATGAAGCCATTAAAGGGGGAGCTGGCATCGTCATTCAGTTCCCATTCTACGCTGGCATCATGGCCATTATGGTGCAATCAGGTTTGGCACAGAGCATGTCTGAATGGCTAGTGTCCTTTGCTACCGCCACCTCGCTACCTTTCTGGTCGTTTCTCAGCGCAGGGATTGTTAACCTGTTTGTACCTTCCGGCGGCGGCCAGTGGGCAGTACAAGCGCCAGTGATGCTACCGGCGGCTGAAGCGTTAGGCGCCGACATTGCCCGCGTTGCCATGGCAGTTGCCTGGGGTGATGCCTGGACCAACCTGCTTCAACCCTTCTGGGCACTGCCTGTGCTGGCCATTGCTGGCCTAAAGGCCAAAGATATTATGGGCTTCTGCCTGATCCAGCTGTTTGTTACCGGCATTATCATCTCCGTTGGCCTAGTGTGGTTCTAAATAAGTAGTGTGGTTCTAATAAGTAGCGTGGTTCTGAGTACGGAGCCGCTTTCGACCCACAAAGCCGTACCGTCCGCCCCACGGGGCGGGCATTTTTACCCCGGAAGGTTTCCCTATGCCTGAAACACCCAACCTTGAACACAGCGCCCTGCCCGGTCAGCATGAGCTTTCAATGACCGTGCTAATGACACCAGACATGGCCAATTTCAGTGGCAAAGTGCACGGTGGTGCTATTCTTAAAAAGCTTGATGAGGTGGCCTACGCTTGTGCCAGCCGCTATTCAGGGCACTATGTCGTGACGCTTTCGGTGGACCAGGTGCTGTTTAAGCAGCCCATTCATGTAGGTGAGTTGGTCACCTTCCTAGCCAGCGTCAATCATGTAGGACGCTCTTCTATGGAAATTGGCATTAAAGTAGTGGCCGAGGATATTCGGCAAAAGCTGATTCGCCACACCAATAGCTGCTATCTGACGATGGTAGCGGTAAATGCCGATGGTAAACCCGCTAGAGTGCCGCCTTTGGCTCTGGAAACATCACTACAAAAATTACGCTATGACAAAGCTGCACTGCGCAAAAAACTGCGCAAGCAGGCAGAGCAGGAAGAGTTGTTAACCCAACAGCACCATCAGCTAAATTCCTAGACAAGGAGTCTTCATGCCCGACAGGGAGCGCTACCCACACCTGCCTAAAACCGTTGAGTATGCGCATATCGGTTGGGATTTTTTAGTTCTCGCCGTAGTGATCATCAACCTGAGTCTACTGCTGTTTGACTCACTGTTTCTGATTGCCCCACTCAATCAAGCGGTCGCTTCCATCACACCAGGTTTCCACGACTTTTACGACACAACCATACATAGCCGCTTTACTACCATAGACCTGTTTTTTGTCGCTTTTTTTATTACCGATGTTCTATTAGGCTGGGCCGTTGCCATTGCCGAGCGGCGCTATCACCGCTGGTTTTTTTACCCTTTTGTCCACTGGTACGACGTGCTTGGCTGTATCCCGCTGAGTGGTTTCCGCTGGCTACGCGTACTTCGCATCGTATCGCTACTAAACAGGTTGCACCGGCTACGTTTGATTAACGTCACCCGCTGGTCAATCTATCAGTTTGCCGCCAAATACTACGATATCCTGCTAGAAGAGCTCTCAGACCGTATTGCTCTACGCCTGCTTGGCAATGTGCAGCAGCAAATTGTTGCCAGCGACTCGCTTACCGAGCGGGTCATCGACCGAGTCATCATGCCGCGTAAAGACCAACTCATTCACGAAATAGCCCAGCGGTTAGAGGCTACCGTCGGACAAGCTTACCAACAGAACCGCACTGCCATTATGCAAGCAATTGATGACTTGGTAAGCCGCACACTACGAGAAAGCCCTGAAATCCAAAAGCTACATCGTCTGCCTATGGGGCAGACTGCTTCCAGCGCCATGCAAGCCTCATTAAGCGGAGTTGCCCAGCGGTTAGTTGATGAGCTGGCACTGGGTATTCACTCTAAAGAATTCCGCCAATTGGTTGAGCAAACGGCTGAAAGTGGCTTTGATAGCTGGTTAACCGTCGATGAAGGCAGTGCCCATGTCACTGAGCAGGTCCTCTACGATATTCTGGAGATGCTCAAAGAGCAGGTGCACCGTCAGCGCTGGAAAGATCGCTACGAGTGACTATACCGTCACTGGAGTATTAGGCGGCTGAGTAAGAGACTGCTTAATCGTCGCCAGTGCACTGCTTAGCGCCTGCTGATCTTTAGCGGCGCCAATACAGATGCGGATTGCTTGAGGGGCCGGCGTACTGCCCACACAAAAGGGTTCGGCGCTGGAAACCTTAACGCCACTATGCAGTAAGCGTTCACATAGTTCGAGGGCGCGACACCCATCGGGAAGCATTAGCCAGATATTGCTGCCATGGGAGCGGTTACTCAATTGATAGCCAGATAAAATGTCGGCCGCCAACGTTTGCCGTGCTGCTAACTCCTTGGTTTGCCACTCCAGTAATGTTCGGGCGGCAGGCTGGTTAATCCAGTGGCAGGCAACGTCTACCATCAGTGGCGGTACCATCCAACTCTGCGCTCTTAGTCCTGTCGCAAGGCGCTCTAGTAACACATTAGGCGCACGCAGGATGCCTATACGCAACCCGCCCGCTAATACCTTCGCTGTACTAAAGACAAATAGCGTCCGTTCTGGTGCTAGCTGGTAAAGCGGTATACCGCGTTGCTCAACAGGTAAATACTGCACACCATCTTCCAATAGCCATATGTCGTAGCGCCTCGCAAGCGCCACCAGTTGGTGGCGACGCGCTTCACTCAGACAAACACCAGTGGGATTGTTCTGGTCGGGCGTTATATAGATTAAGCGAGGAGGCTGACGGGCACACTGTGCTTCCAGCGCATCCATACTCATCCCCCCCTCATCAAAGGTGATGCCCACCATTTTGAGGTGGGCTTGCTGAGCAGCGCTGATTGCCCCTGGGTACGTTAATGCATCCGCCGCCATCAATTCACCCGGGCGCAACAGTGTATTTAACACCAAACTAATACCATGCTGCCCTCCCTGGGTAATCAGTAACTCATCACTGACCAACGGCATACCTAGCTCTGCAAGCCATTCTGTTAGCAGGTCACGATGGCCCTCGCTGCCTCTGGCATCCAAATAGGAGACTCCCCGCATTAATGCTGCGGGAGACGTACTCACTGCGCTCAATGCGTGACTGAATGCCTGCTGACGTAGCGGATGAGGCGGCGGCAAGCTTAGGCTTAAATCGATGACGTCACTGTCGTCACTCGGCAGCCGCGCCATATCAAACGTGGCCCTCAACGCGGGCTGTTTGACATAAGTGCCACTGCCCACCCGCGCGACAACCCAACCATTATGCTCAGCTTCCGCATAGCCTCGGGTAACCGTCCCTACGGTTACTCCCAGTGCATCGGCTAAGCGCCGCTGGGGCGGTAGTCGCTCTCCCGGGGCGAGCGTGCCAGCACTAATTGCCTCTCCAATCGCATGGGCAATGGCCCGGTAACGCGGCCCCGGTATTGATTCAAGCTCAGGCATCCAAATTGTCATGGTGACAATAAAACCTTTGACGTAACTTCAGTGGCCATTATGCTAACAATAGTACTCAAAGTACAAACAAACCATAAAATTGTATGGATACAAAAAATGAACAGTGAATGGCTAATCCTTGGCCCTGCTGCACTCTTTATGATGTCGATGACTCTAACCCCCGGCCCTAACAACATTATGTTGACAGCATCAGGGGCTAACTTTGGTTTTCGGCGCACCATGCCACACATGTGGGGCATTTTAGGTGGCTGCTTTTTACTATTTGCCAGCATTGCGCTGGGGCTTGGGGTGTTATTTGAGCGTTTCCCAGTGGTACAGATCACTTTGCGCTGGGTGGGCAGCGCCTATTTACTCTATCTCGCCTGGAAAATAGCGACTGCGCCACCACCTAACCTTGATGGAGATCAACGAGGTGTTCCGCTAACATTTTGGCAGGCTGCGATGTTTCAATTTGCTAACCCCAAGGCATGGATAATGGGGTTGGCACTAATGGCAGGTTTTTTGCCCGAAAGCGGCCAACCGGTTATTAATGCTTTCGTGCTGGCTGGCTTTGCAGAGGTAGTAGCACTACCTTGTATTGCACTCTGGGCAGCCTTTGGGACGGCCATAGGGCAATGGATCAAAAGCGACGGTGCATGGCGAGCTTTTAATGTCTCCATGGGGTTACTCACCGCCGCTTGTGTCGTACTAATTCTGCGTTAACCGCAGCGCAGTGCTTCAATGGTATCGTTGCTCTCTAAATGAATATTCAAACGGTCCTCACGGTAGTCCATGGTGGCAGCGCTGTGGGGGCGTAGCACCCGCACTTGACGTGCACCACTCTCGCTTTGTAGCTGCGGGACATTAGCCTCATCAAATAGCTCACCGATCGCGTACTGTACTGTCTCACTATCGCAGCTAGCCCCTACGGTTGATTCACCCTGACCACCGGTGGGTGGAGGGGGAGCGCTCACAGGGTCGGGCCCACTGGCACATGCGGTCAGCAATGAGGCTGCCAGCAACACTAAGCAGCCGCTGCCCAACTGCTTTTTAATTGAGTGGCTTAAGCTTGATACGTTAACCATTAATCTTCTTCCTTGTTTAATCGGTGGTTACCCCACATGTAAAACGGGCTAGGCAGTGATGCCCAGCCCGCTCTTCTACTCTAACTAATAGTGCTATTTATAGCATTAGCTCGCTGCATCCTGAACGGCTCGTCCGCCTTCCTGCACATCCTGTCCTGCGCCTGCCACTGTATTACAGCCCGCCAACGCACCTGCGGCGATGAGCAGAATAAAGCTGGTAGCGAGTAGTTTTTTCATTAGTGTTCTCCTTAACAAGTCAGTCGAGGTACCGTCAACATACCATCAATATAGTGAAGCTCCGTAGGCAGCGTTACCGCTTGGGAGTACTCTAAGCGTAACAGCGTTTTGCCTATTGCGCCTATTTTGCACTACCAAGCTTTACCTCAGCTGCGCGAGCAACGGCTATGCTGCTAATCATTAACTGGCCACCTGGAGCACCATTGATTTGGATACCTTTGATCTCGATTCACGCTTAGCTACCGATACTTTTCCCCTCGCCGACTTACCCCTGTGCCGCGCACTATTAATGAACGATGCGCGCTACCCCTGGGTCGTTCTGGTGCCTAGAGTTGCGTCAGTCAGCGAAGTGTTTGAACTATCTACTCAAGAACAGGCCCAGCTTTGGCGTGAAGCCACAATGCTTGGAGAGGCGATGAAAGAAGCGTTTCACGGCGATAAGCTCAATATAGCTACGTTGGGCAATGTCGTTAGCCAACTACACATCCATTTAGTAGTACGTTACCGGGATGATGCAAGCTGGCCTGCTCCCGTCTGGGGTAACGGAACCCCAGAGCCTTATGAATTAACCTTGCAGGGGCAACGACGTGAGCAACTGCTAGCCCAAATTGGCAGGTTAACGTTATAGCTCCAGGAGGAGAGGGCCAACACCATGCAAAACCATGCGAGCATTGGTACCGAGGGATAGGCTAACCTCTCAATAACGAAGACCCCTGCCGTGAAGCAGGCTCGTTCAACAACGGCCCGCTGGCTGGCTGGGCAGCACCTGCAAGGGAGAGCGATACGCCTAGCACAATAATCAACGCTCCACCTGTAAGCGCCACCCAGCCAGCTACTTTTTCGACCATTTTCTGGCTGCGCTGTTTCTGCAGGCGCTTAGCTGCCCAGCCCCTTGCAAAAATGCTGGCAAGCGCAAGCACCGAAACAGTGATGCCCGTTCCTAGTGACATGGCAATGACCGAGGCAACTCCCACATAAAACTGCCCCAGTAGGCTTGCTGCCCCCAGCATTAGTACTGCTCCAGTACAGGGGCGCATCCCAATAGCCCCTACGGTTATCAGCGCAGTGCGCCAATCAAGCGCCTGTTGAGGTTCGATATGGTGAGCACCACCGCAGCAGTGATCATGACTGTGACTATGGTCGTGGCTGTGGCTGTGATCAACCGCATCGTGGTGCCCACCGGCATAGGCGCGGCGTAATTGCTTGGTAGCTCGCCAGCATAACCAACCGCCTAACAGTGCTACCAATATGAAACTCGCCTGCTCTACCCATACCACGCTGCCCATGGCTTGGCGGGTAACCCACCCCAATCCATGCACCAGCACCGCTACCATGACAATCGCAGTTACCCCCTGCAATAGCGACGCAGCAAAGGATAGCCCCAATGCACGGCGGGTTGCCCCTCCGTGAGAGGCCAAATACGTCGCCAGTACAGCTTTACCATGCCCCGGCCCCGCCGCATGAAAAACGCCGTAAGCAAAGCTAACGCCCAGCAACGACAGCCAAGTACCTGTAGTGGGTGTACGAGAGAGCTCGGTAATTGCTAAGGTTAAGCTGCGGTGTAAATCCCGCTGCCAGGCCAGCAACTGCAAGCTCGCTCCTTGAATATTGGCTTGCACAACAAAAATGATCAGCGCTGCACCCATTACGGCAAGCGCCCCCCAAGCCATTTGCTGCCGCGTTAGAGGCATTGCCCCCTCCAGAGAAAGTTATAAAGTAACACTTTATACACGACTCCCCCTATCAACTGCTAGAGGCACGCTACACGCCCTGTTTCAGCAAAGTGGCGGCCCAGCCCCGGCTCAGCCTGTTCATCAATGTCTAGCAGCGCAGCTTGCATGACCAGTTCAGGATCCGGGTTCGCAGGCAAAATACTGAGCTCGCAGCTTGGCTCTCCGTTGAGAATGAGCGCTTCGGCAGCAGGCTTGCCGCCTTCCTCCTCATGAACTACTTCGAGGTAGTAGGTAGGATCAAACACTTGGTACTCCAGGGTATGACCAGCTAGCGCTTGAGATGAAGACAGCGGCAAAATGAACATAAAGGTTAGCCGGCCATCCCGCTCTAGCGCCGTATACTCTGTTACTTCCCCTAGAGACTGGCGTTTGCCATTAATGCGAACCTCTGTGAAGTAGTGCTGATGAGATAGGTTGTCGCGAATTTCACTGCCTAACTGATCCAGCCCTTGTTCCAAATCCGCGCCAGGTACTTGCTGAAGCTCTTCAAATACCACCAAACTATAAAATGGATCCATCCGCCACGTTTGATGCAAAGCACTTACCGCCCCCTGCTCATCAGTGACCACCCGCACACTCAGATCTATCCAACCATGAGGATGAGCTAGCACCACAGTGCTGCTGAGCAGGCTAGAAATGCCCATCGCTAAAGGCACCCAATAGGAGCGTGACTTACCTACTAATACGCTGAGTATAGGTGTTACTACTGTCACGGAGCTTCTCCCAACTTACTCTGCAGCTTGACTAACCATGGGTCTAATAAATAAGGGGGCAGTGGTTGATTTCCCCGTGATGCTGACACCCTAACCCGACTACCGGCGCCCTCTTCCTGGACCTGAAGTTGCAAACGATACTCTGGCCAGCGGGCAAGGGCCGCGTCTGCACGCCCTAAGGCTAAATCAGCATGTCTCACCACATACCCTTGCTCTATCATCAGTTCAACAGCCTGACGAAACGTTTGCTCGGTAGGTGAGGAGTAGTGAAGCTCGCGCGGTTCCACTGCTTGCTGGGAGGCACAACCTGCTAATACGACTAAAGCACTTACCAATACCGCTCTGTATAAAACTCGAAGAATGATCATAGCGCACGCTCGGTGGTGGATTGCGGCAGCGCTGCCTTGAAACGCTGGCAAAAATCATCATTGCTGGCACTGTAAGACTCACGTAGATCACCCAGATGATCGAAGCGACGAATATCCCGTGAGATGCGCACGTAACCGTTGTTAACTAATAACGAAACACGCTCAACTTCGACCGGCCGTTGGCCGACTCCCGCCCCGAATCCTCCCCCAACTCCTAAGCCAATGCTAGCTCCGCTGCGCCCCAGGCCGCCGCTCCCAAACATGCGCATGCCACGTCCATAGCCGTAGGCATTATCGTAAGGGTCATAGTAGCCAATCAGATCGCGCTGACGGCTAGCGCTGACAAGCCCCAGGCTGGTATCCGTCGAAACAAGCTCAAAGCCCCACTCTTCCAGTACCGCAACACTTTGGTCCAGTGCTTTTTGGGTTTGTGCTTGGCTGTGTCCACCGCTACTCGACTGTGGCGTTGCTACTGAGCTCACTGGAAAATAGCATGAAGCAGCCGGAGCCGGCTCTGCTTGAGGTAAGCGGTCGGGGATGGTCTGGCAGCCCACCAAGAGCAACAGACAACTCATACCAAGGGGTATTGTCTTCATGTTAGTCCTCTAACCGTTGTCGTGACTGGTGTGTCATTGGGTAGCGCGCTAAGCTCGCCAGCAGAGATGAATCTATAGCAGTACACTGAGGCAAGTGTTTTAAAGGCTATTTTTCAAAGACCCTATTTAGAAACCATGCTGTAAAGGCAGTGCCTTAGGGGCAGTATTTTAAAGGCAACGTCTTAAAGACAGCGTTTTAAGGACAAGGTTTTCAAGTCGGCATTTTAAAGACAGTGCTTTGAAGACAGTACTTTAAAGACAAGGTCTTAAAGACGGTATTTTAAAGACGATGTTTTCAAGACATTTCAAAAACCATATTCTAAAAATCATGCTTGCAAGACGCTGTGTTACGGAGGTTGTGCCATGAATGTACTGCTTTGCCCCGATAGTTTTAAAGATGCCTTAAACGCCGAGCAAGCCGCCCTGGCAATGGCCAAGGGTGTTAAGCGTGCAATGCCTACCGCCACCCTGACCGTTTGCCCACTTGCCGATGGCGGAGAAGGCAGCCTGGATGCGCTGATTGCCGCTACCGATGCCGAGCGCCGCGAGCTGACCGTGCAAGACGCCTTAGGGCGGCCCCGCCAGGCATGTTGGGGCTGGCTCAGGCAACAGCGTACCGCGTTTATTGAACTAGCAGAAGCCAGTGGATTACAGCACCTGTCCATTCAAGAGCGCAATGCCCTGCACACCTCCACTTACGGAGTGGGCGAACTATTTAAAGCCGCACTCGATGAGGGCGCCGAAAAAGTTCTGCTGTTGCTCGGAGGTAGCGCCACCAACGATGCGGGAGCAGGTATGCTCCAGGCATTAGGCGCCAAATTTCTGGATCGACACGGCTCTCCTTTACCTCCTGGCGGCGCAGCGCTTCAGCAGCTAGCTACTCTGGATCTGTCGACGCTCGATTCACGTCTTGCCACGCTTCAGGTTGAAGCTGCCGTGGATGTGGATAACCCATTATTAGGTGAGCGGGGAGCCAGCGCCATTTTTGGTCCGCAAAAAGGGGCCTCACCACAAGATGTCGCCCAATTGGATCGCGCCCTTGGCCACTTTGCTGATATCTGCGTGGAAGTGCTTGGCCACGATGACAGGGGGCTTGCCGGAGCAGGAGCAGCAGGTGGCATGGGCTTTGCCGCACACACGTTTTTAAACGCCACGCTCACGCCGGGTATCGAAATGATTATGCAGCAGACCAGACTTCCAGAACTGCTCGCCCAAGCCGAGCTGGTAATCACTGGAGAAGGCCGCTTGGATGGCCAAAGCCTTGCAGGTAAAACACCGATTGGTGTTGCACGCGCCGCATACCAGCATGGTAAGCCTGTGATTATTTTAGCAGGCAGTTTAGGAGATGGCTGGCAGGCCTGTTTGGAAGAGGGTGTCACCGCCGCCTTTGCCCTAGCAGATGGCCCGATGAGCCTAGAGCAAGCCCTACCACGCACAGCAGAGCTTTTAGAGGCACGCTGTGAGAACATTGCTCGCCTGTGGCTAGCTAGATAGACAGTCGGTCGATAGAGCGAGTTTACCCCTGACCCTTGAAAAGCCCCACCAGCGCCTACATCTCTCAATGAGAAGTAAGTGCCGTCAACTTACTGTCAGCGTAATGTTATGGCGCTATCGACGCGATGCAAAAAACTTGCTTTGCAGCTTAGAGTAAGCGCCTTAAGCTAAATCAAATGATTTGATGGCCGCTAAGCGTTACAGCGGCTCCAACCATGGAGGAGCACCACATGACAGATACCAACAGCATTGGCCTACACGAAGGCAGCGCTACTCAACTGGCCGAAAAACTCAATCACCTGCTGGCCAACTATCAAATTTTTTATATGAACGTCCGTGGTTACCACTGGAACGTGAAAGGTAGCGACTTTTTCGAGCTACACGCCAAATTCGAAGAGTTCTACACTGATCTACTCACCAAAGTAGATGAAGTCGCCGAGCGTATTCTCACGCTAGGTCATAAACCCGTACACGCTTACAGCGATTACATAAAGTTATCCCACATTCAGGAAGATAAAGACGTACACGACGGCAAGACCTGTGTGAAAGGGGTGCTAGCGGGCTACCAAACGTTGATCGAACTGCAGCGTGAGCTACTCTCCATCGCTTCGGATGCCGACGATGAGGGTACCGCCTCCCAAGCAGGCGACTATATTCGCGAGCAGGAAAAAACCGTGTGGATGCTGAATGCTTATTTAGGCAAATAAGCATTACTAGGCCACCAGCCTACACGGAAAGTAAAAAAACGGCACCGAAAAGGTGCCGTTTTTGCGTCTAGGGATAGTAACTAGCACATACTCAATACTAGCGCTTCGTCGCTAGCTCCTCGATCATCGCACGCAACATGTCCCAAAACTCCACCACTGAGTCCAGCTCTACACGCTCATTCGGCGAGTGGGCGCCACGAATCAGCGGACCAAACGAAATCATATCCAGGTGCGGATACTTACTACCTAAAATACCGCACTCCAGCCCCGCATGAATTACCTTCACCTCAGGCTCACGACCAAGAAGTGCAGCGTGGCGCTGTTTAAACATCGCCAATAGGCCACTTTCTGGATTGGGCGCCCAGCCAGGATAGCCGTTTTCCACTTTGACCCTCGCGCCCATTAGCCCAAACAGTGCTTGAAAGCGGTCAGCCATAGCGGCAGTCGCGCTATCGTGCAACGAGCGCACTAACGCACATAGGTGGAAACGCCCCGCCTCCAAGCTCAACACACCCAGGTTATTAGAGGTTTCCACCACCCCTGGCACATCTGCGCTCATCCGTTCAACCCCACAGGGAGCTGCATGCATGGCGGCTAACAGCATAGCGCTCGCATCACGCGTTAGTGGCTCTATCTCAGCGGGCGCCGTACGCTTAGCGGTCAGTACCAGGCCACTATCACCGCTACCTAGCTCTGTTTTTAAGGTGCGTTCTAAGCTTGCCACTGTGGCTAACGCAGCCTCAACATCATCAGCAGGCAATGCCACTTGGGCAAATGCCTCGCGGGGGATCGCATTGCGCAGAGTGCCGCCTTGGTAGCTGATAAGCCTTGCGTCAAAGGTTTCCAGTGCTCGCAACACACGCACCAGCAACCGGTTGGCATTGCCTAAGGGCTTGTGAACATCTACACCCGAGTGGCCGCCTTTCAGGCCGGTCAACGCTAGTGATAACACCTGCTCCTCTTCCAGCAACCCCGCGCTGGGTAGCTGAGCATCCACCACTACATCAGCACCGCCTGCGCAGCCGATATAAACCTGACCACGATCTTCACTATCCAGGTTGAGCAGCAACGTGCCTTCCAGCCAGTTTTCGGCCAGGTTCAGCGCACCGCCCATGGAAGTCTCTTCTTCAAGGGTAAACAGCGCCTCTAGCGGCCCATGGGTAAGCTCAGGATCTTCCAGCACGGCAAGAATCGCCGCCACACCCAACCCATTATCAGCACCCAAGGTAGTGCCATCAGCATGCAACCAGCCCTCTTTTACGTAGGTGCTGATCGGGTCACGGGTAAAATCGTGGTCATGCCCAGTATTTGCCTGAGCGACCATATCCAAATGCCCCTGCAATACCACTCCCGGCGCCTGCTCGCAGCCCGGTGATGCCGGTTTGCAAAGCCGTAGATTGCCGAAGGCATCACGATCGTGAGTAAGCCCCTGAGCATCGGCCCAGGCTTCCAGGGTAGCGACCAGCGCGGCTTCATGCCCGGAGGGACGCGGCGTATTACACAGCGTACGGAAATGGCGCCAAACGAGGTTTGGTGCGAGCGCTTCTAAATGTGCGTTCATGGGAGCTCTTCATTATCGATAACTGATCTATCCTAACGCTCAGAACCACGTCGGGAAAGCGTGTACTGCTTATCCACTACTTAACTAGCTACTGATTCTTCTGCTCCACGCTCTACTGCTGGCTGCTCAGTTACTAGCTGCTATCCATTTAGCCAAGCACTGGACAGCTTGGCGCAGCTGTCTAATGGCATCACTGCGGGCTTTCGCCAAGGGCTGGTTTTGAAACGCCCAGGCAGCCAACTGCTGGTGTGCCAAGCTTGCCTGCTTATCCAGCTCCCAGTGACTTGCTTCCCGGGCTAGGGTCTGTAAAGACACCCTAGCGAGTGCAGGATCGCGATGGGCGTGCGCTACATCGTCAATCGCTTGTCTATCCAGTGCGCTCATAGGCTCGCCTTGGAGCGAAGGTAACAAAAGCACCAGCACAGCAGCGGGCAAAGTGGTTAACTCAAAGGCCAAGAGGCTAGGTAATGAGGCTGCAAACTGGCTCCGCAGAGCGCTCAGTACTTTTTCACCTTCAGGGCTCAATGCCTGCGCCACCATCACCGCATATTCACCAGTGGCCGTTTCCCGCGTAACACCAAGGCGCACCGGTACAAACCCCAGCGCCAACCAGAAGCGTAGTAGTGACGCTTCTGCGCCAAACGTCGCCCCATAAAGCGCAATACCTTGTTGAGCAGCTAGCGCAATATCATCTTCGATCAGTTGCCGCCCCAACCCTTCACGGCGCCGCTCCGGGTGGGTAGCAATTCGCGACACCCGCCGCCAGCGCGCAGTCAACGCCTCCCGACTGCCACTATGTGCTGCCAGCGATTGGGCGAGCAGGTGCCCTCGAGGGCGCCGCTCACCTCGCGCTACTTGTTCGGCAAGCGGAGCAGCAAAACCACCCTCTTCGCGGGTAACCAGTACCGCCTGAGGCTCATGGTGATCAATTATGCGCAGCCCCGTTCCAGGACCATCCAGCAATTGGCGTACATCACTGGGGGTGGTGCGGTAGTGTGACTGCACCAAGAGGCCAAATAACTTTTCAAGTAACGGCTCTTGCCTAGCGAGCTCGGCTTGGGCTAGCGGAACACTTCTCCCAGCACCGTGTTTAGCTTGAGGCAGCGGAGCTTTTAAGATCAGCAGTTGCTGAATAGCCGATTCAAGGGGGTCCTCTGACGACCAGCGGATCGGTTCAATGAGTTCAAGCCCGCGCCATTGGGGCGCCTGGCGATCTAGTACATCGCGGAACCGTAAAGCGAAGCCACGCCCAGACCCTTCATAGCCATGCACCGTGGTAGCAAAAGCAATGCGCGGAAATGCGGCCAGCCACTGCCCTAATAGCGCCGCAGGGATGGCTGCTGCCTCATCAACCAGTAAGTAGCTACCGTCACCGCCTATGCGTTGCTCGTTAACATATTCAGTCAGTCTATCCGGCGGTAAAAAGTCGAGCGCCGCACCCTCTGGAAGCACAAAGCGCCCTGGCGTTACCTGCTGTCCCTCGGGACAGAGTGCGGCCAACCGCGTGAAGAGACTGTCAAGGGAGCTCAGCCGAGGAGCGGTGACCACAATATGTGCCACTCCCTGGGAAAATAGCCGAGCACAGGCAATGCCTAGCGCAGCGCTTTTACCACGCCCTCGGTCGGCAGTGATTACCAGTGGCCGACGTCGTTTAAGCCCGACCAAACCAGCAACTGCCCGCGCTTGATCGCGCGTTAAGCAGTCGGCATCGTCAGCATACACAACGTACTGAGCGCGCTCTGTCAGTTTAGGCAATTTCAGCTCTCTGCCTGCGGACCAACGAATAACGGCGGAAGAAGATGCCAGTAAACGCGCCAAACGCGTTAAGTAGTGTGCAGTGAGCGACTCCCAGGACCAAGGGTGATCAGCAAAACGGGCATAGTCTGGGTCTGGGCGGGCGCCAAAGTACTCGGGAGTAATCACGATACAGAGCCCGCCTGCCGTCACCGTTCCAGCCAATGCTCCTAAGGCATCTGGGTCTAGTCCTTGGTCGCCACTAGCATCAATGACCATCAATTGATGCTCGGCACCTAGCCGGGTACGCGCCTTACGCGCCGTTAAGCTAGGGGAAACAGGCGCTTCGTGCGCGCCACTTACCCAAAGTGGCGACTGCCAAGGAGCGGCTTGCCAAAGCTGCAAAGCCTGCTCGCGGCACTCATTTGACGGCCCAGAGAGCCACACCAGCTGCCTCCAGCGGCGGCGCAGCAAGCGCACCGCGTGACAAACCAGCGTCAAGACATGGCGATCACCGTTAGCGCCAGACGCACTCATGGCAGCTTCCATCTGAGCATTTCGCTTGCAACTTTGGTATTAAAACCGTCGATTTTCAACGCTGAAACACCTCTTCTTTGCGTCATAAAAAACTCATAAATCATTGTTAAATTTAAAAATAAAAAACCAGCTTACGGCTACTGCTGCGTTAACTTCCTTAAATTACTGATATTGCGCCGCAGCGGCAGGAGTGTGATAGCTTAGATTTGCAGTGGAATAGACGCAGCGCTTTACGTAAACGTCACCTTCCACGCTTTACTTTCCTGCATCCAGGTAACAAACACTAATAAATTCCTACGCCCAACCAGGAAAACATCATGAAGAAAATGACAAAATTCGCTCTTACTAGTCTTGCGGCTGGGGTCGCATTCGCCGCACTTACCACTTCCGCTCAGGCACAAGAACAGTGGACCATGACATCCACCTGGCCAGACAACCTGGATTTGATCAAGATCGACCAGCACTGGGCTGATTTGGTCAACAAGCTAGCTGGCGACGAGTTGCAAATCAATTTCCGCGCTGGTGGCACGCTGATGCCCGGCACAGAGGTTTTTGATGCCACTGAAACCGGTAGCATCGAGGCGGCTGGTGATTGGCCTGGCTACTGGGCAGGTCTGAACCCGGCTTTCTCCCCATTAGCCACCACTACAAGCTTGTTTAACGGTGTCGATTACCTTAACTGGATTCAACAGTGGGGAGGCCGCGAGCTCTATGAAGAGATCTACGGCCAGTACAACATGGTTTATTTGCCCTACGGCATTACCAACAATGAATCCGGCTTTATGGGCCGCACCCCCATCGAGAGCCTTGCCGATTTAGAGGGCAAACGGCTACGTCTTTCTGGCCGCGACCAGGGCCGTGTTCTAGAGCAGTTGGGCGGTTCCCAGGTAACGCTGGCCGGTGGTGAAGTGTATCAAGCCATTGAGCGCGGTGTTATCGACGCGGGAGAATTCTCAACTCCCGGCGTTGATTTCAACGCTGGCTTTGCAGAGGTTGCCGATTATTGGGCCACTCCTGGCTGGCACCAGTCGGCCAGCGTCTTCGGCGTTATGATTAACAAAGATGCCTGGGATGCCCTCTCCGAAGAGACTCAGGAAAAGCTAAGAATCGCTGCCGATGCAACAATGGCATGGTCACTATCCTGGTCAGAGCGTGAGTCCAGCGAGGCCACCCAGAAATTTATTGATGCAGGCATAACGATCAACCAGTTCTCGGCAGAGGATCTGGAGCGTATCCAGGAAATCACTAACGAGGTGATTGTACGCGGCGCCTGCGAGCACGCCGACCACGCGAAAGTCTACCACTCTATGATCACCTATCTGCAAGAGTACGGCGTATGGCGTGACGTTTCTGCACCCTTCAACATGAGCCGTACAATGGATAACCTGCCCTCACTGGAAGAGATCGAAGCCTGCCTGTAAGGCGCTTCTGTGCCGCCCCGGCGAACCGGGGCGGTTTTTTTGTGCTGACCGCGGAGGTCTTCCATGAATGCGATTGCCAAGGCGATCGATGCGCTTAACGAGCTTCTCGGGCGAATTATTGCTCCGTTAATTGCCATCATCACCCTGATTGTTCTTTATGACATTGCATCACGCTTTTTCTTTGGTCGCCCCAGCGACTGGGCGTTCGATGTGACCAAAATGCTGTTTGGCGCCCACTTTATGCTTATGGCCGCGTATGGGCTGCGCCACCATGCCCATGTCGAAGTTGACGTAGTAAAGCGATTACTTTCCCGTAAGCGTCAAGCTGTGATCGAAATAGTCGGTTACCTGGTGTTCTTTGTTCCCTTTATCTGGATGTTACTGACCTACGGCTGGCGCTTCTTTGAACGCTCTCTTAGCCGTGGTGAAACCACCTACGGCATGGTGTCGATCCCGGTCTACCCCATCAAGGGCGTGATTGTGGTTGCCGCTGTTTTAATTCTATTACAGGCGATTGCCATCGTTTTGCGAGCCATTATGCAGCTGCGCGAGGAGAAGCCGGTATGAACCTGAGCCCTGAACTACTTGCGCTAGTGATGTTTGGTGGCCTGCTAATTGGCCTTTTCATGGGTCATCCGCTGGCCTTTGTACTCGGTGGCGTGGCGGTTATCGGTGCATTCCTAGGACCTGGTGAACGCGTACTGGGCACGCTGATTAACAATATTTTTGGTAATGCCATGGACAACTATGTCCTGGTCGCCATCCCCCTGTTTGTACTCATGGCAAGGTTTCTAAACGATTCTGGCGTCACGGAGAAGATGTTTGATGCCATGCGCTTGTTGCTTGCCAATCTACGGGGCGGCCTGGCGCTCACGGTAGTCATTGTATCGGTGCTGCTGGCGGCCACTACCGGCATTGTTGGGGCATCCATTGCAGTCATGGGCATGATCGCCTTGGTGCCAATGTTGAAGTATGGCTACAACAAAGAGCTAAGTGCCGGGGTTATCATGGCTAGCGGCTGCTTGGGCATTCTGATCCCCCCCAGCATCATGCTGATTTTGATGGCCAGTTACTCGCCTGTTTCCGTCGGCGCGCTGTTTGCTGGCGCAATGATCCCCGGCTTAATGCTGGGTGTGATGTACGCGCTGTACGTGCTACTGATTTGTCATTTCAAACCCTCTTACGGCCCGCCAGTACCCAAAGAGGAACGCGCGGAGGTAAGCACCAAGCAGCTATTGGTCATGTTGGCAAAGTATGTGGTGCCGCCGATGTCGTTGATCCTGGGTGTTTTGGGTGCACTTTTCACAGGCATTGCGACGGCTACCGAAGCCTCCGCAATAGGGGTGTTTATCGCCTTCGTTCTGTTTATGATTTTCGGTGATCGGAAAATTAAAACCTGCTTCAACACGCTGATTGAAGCGGGTAAAACCACCACCATGGTAATGTTAGTCCTGGTGGGTGCAACTGCCTTTACAGGGGTTTTTTCACGCGGAGGGGGCATGCAGGTCATCCAGGACCTGCTACTAGCGATGCCAGGAGGCACTACCGGGGCACTCATTATGATGCTGTTCCTGGTTTTTATCCTGGGCATGTTTCTGGACTGGACGGGCATTGTGCTACTCAGCTTCCCAATTATGTTACCCATCGTCCAGCAGATGGGCGTTGACCCACTCTGGTTCGTGGTGATGGTTGCCGTGGTACTGCAGACGTCGTTCCTAACACCGCCCTTCGGCTACGCACTGTTCTACTTAAAAGGGGTCGCGCCGCCTGGGGTCGAAATTGTCGATTTGTACAAAGCGGTTATCCCCTTCGTCGCCTTGATTTTGCTGGCCTGTACACTTATGGCGTTCTTCCCATGGCTGGTAACAGGACTTCCCAAAATACTCTTAGGTTAATTATCTAACGTGGTGTATACCCCGCTCTCAAGCGGGGTTTTTTTATTATGGACTGTGGGTTAGCTGCAGCATCCAAGCGCAAGTGATACTATTTGCACCCGATACTTTTTCGCATTGATGTTCGCATTTGCAATGCCACCATTGCCCGCATCGACCTAGGAGATAACGACGTGTCACTACCTGCTCGCCGTTCACCGCTGGCTCTATTTTCAGGTTTGGTCTCGCGTTTTACGCTATCGCTAAACCCTTGGTCGATCGCGCTATTTTTGATAGCACTGTCGGTGGCGCTGCCTATTTTGGTAGTTTTAGGGCACATCGTGGTGCCCACCGAGGGCGTATGGCAACACCTCGCCAGCACAGTGCTCCCACGCTATCTCTCCAACACCTTCTGGCTAGTGTTTTGGGTGGGGCTGGGTACACTGGTTATTGGTGCAAGCTCTGCTTGGTTGGTGGTGATGTGCCGCTTTCCAGGCAAACGAATATTTGAGTGGGCCCTTCTACTTCCCTTAGCAGTACCAACCTACGTCATAGCCTATGCCTACACCGACTTTTTACAGGTGGCAGGGCCGTTGCAAAGCGCGCTAAGAGAGTGGTTTGGCTGGCAGTATGGCGATTACTACTTCCCGAATATACGCTCGTTAGGCGGAGCCGCTACGTTAATCACCTTTGTGCTCTACCCCTATGTGTACCTGCTCACCCGCGCCTCATTCCTTGAGCAGTCCGTGTGTGTGTTGGACGTGGGCCGCACCTTGGGTCGCGGCCCTTGGCACTTGTTTAGCAGCGTTGCCCTGCCGTTAGCTCGCCCCGCATTAGTGGGTGGTGTGTCACTAGTGCTGATGGAAACCCTCAACGAGTTTGGTGCCGTACAGTTTTTTGGCGTGGACACCTTCACCACTGGTATCTACCGAACGTGGTTTGGCTTAGGCGAGCCGGTCGCAGCCGCCCAGCTTGCCGCCTGCCTACTTACTTTTGTCATTGTACTTGTGCTGCTAGAGCGTTATTCACGGGGTAAACGGCGCTATTTTCACACCACCAACCGCTATCAACAATTGCCGGAATACCACCTTCGCGGCTGGCGTGCGCTAGGTGCTAGCATGGTATGTTTTCTACCTATCTTGATTGGCTTTTTACTGCCCAGTGGCATTCTGCTTAATCTAGCCATTCACCAGGGCGATAGCCTATTTGGAACCCGTTTTATCCGCTTTGCCACTAATAGCCTAAGCCTGTCACTGATTGCCGCCTTAATTGCCGTGGGTATGGCGGTGCTACTTAGCTACGGCGTCAGATTGCACAATTCGCCCAGTGCCCGAATATTTACCCGCATAGCGTCCATGGGCTATGCAATTCCGGGCTCAGTGGTTGCTGTGGGCATTTTAATACCCTTTGCCTGGCTGGATAACACCCTCAATACTTGGCTACATGAACACTATGGCAAAATTATCGGCCTAGTGTTTAGTGGGTCGGCGTTTATCTTGATTTATGCCTACGTAGTACGTTTTTTGGCAGTTTCATACAATGCCGTGGAAGCCAGCCTGGGGAAAGTAACGCCTAGCATGGATGCGGCTTCACGCACCCTTGGCCAAACCGCGGGAGGAACGTTGCGCCGGATACATACCCCACTCATGCGCAGCAGCTTGCTAGCAGCGGGTATCTTAGTTTTCGTAGACGCTATGAAAGAGCTACCGGCCACTATGATTCTGCGACCGTTTAACTTCGATACGCTGGCGGTGCGCGCCCACAGCTTGGCCTCAGACGAACGCTTAGCAGAAGCCTCAACTGCGTCACTAACAATTGTGGTGGTGGGGATTCTACCAGTGATACTACTCAGCCTGGCGATGCGTCGGGCACGGCCGGGCAGCCAAGCTGAGTCATTGCAGGCTAAATAGAAAGGCTAGCGAGGAAAGATAAACACCTGGGAGTGGTCCAAGTCGATATCAATCGGTTGGCCTTCCTCGGGAAGAAAGACACCTGGCACGCGCGCGTGCAGGTGCGCTTCCTGGCCATCGTCACTATGAGCACATAGGTGAATCAAGCTGGTGCGCCCCAATAGCTTCGCCATTACCACATGGCTATGGTTATGAGCTTCAAAAGGCAGGTCCCTCTCTTTGATACGCAGTGCTTCAGGGCGAATCATGACTTGTGCCTCACTCCCCTCAGGCAGCCAACTGGCATCTACTGCGCCTACCGGAGTCTGCACCTTCCCTTGATGAACCGTACCGCGCAGCTCATTTACTTCACCAAAAAACGTGACCACAAAGGGGTCAATCGGTGCGCAATATAGCTCTCGCGGGGTGCCGGTTTGAATAATTTTGCCATCACGCATCAACGCAATACGGTCAGCCATAAACATGGCTTCTTCAGGGTCGTGGGTTACCAGCAAAGTGGCAGAGCCAAGCTTCTTAAGAACGTGCAACGTATCGTCCCGAATACGGTCACGCAGTCGTGCATCTAGACTAGAAAAAGGTTCGTCCAATAGCATTAACTTTGGTGTAGGTGCTAAAGCACGCGCCAACGCCACACGCTGCTGCTGCCCACCCGACAGCATGTGCGGATAAGTTTCAATATAATTCGCCATGCCCAGCTGGGTGAGTAACTCTATTGCCCGCTCACGACGCTCGCGGTTCGGCAGGTGCTTGAGACCAAAGGTGACGTTTTCCAACACGCTTAGATGTGGAAACAGCGCAGAGTCTTGAAAAGCCAGACCAACATTGCGCTTCTCCGGCGGCACATGACGCTTACCGGGCGCTGCAATTGGCTTACCATCCAGGCTAACCGCCCCTTCCTGAAGCACTTCCAGCCCCGCGGCAATACGCAACAAGGTGGTTTTACCGCAGCCAGACGGCCCTAATAGGCAAACAACTTCCCCTGGAGCGATATTTAAATCGATCCCTTTCACGACTTGGTTAGCCGCAAACGTGTGATGAATATCTCTCAGAGACAGAGCCGGGGCTGCAACATCGGTAAGTGAAACAGTTGCCGTCATTTTTTCACCATTGTTGTATTCGACCATCGGTTCGTTCGGCCATCTCGCTGCTAACGCAATACAGTTACGAACACGGTTGAAAGTTATTTACATTCTAATTTCTATTGCAGCGAGATGCACGCTTCATCCATTATGTGGAATGATTTCAGTTACCATTTGGCTTGACGTCAGAACAAAGAAACGATTGAATACCCACCACGATAATGCAACTTATTATCATGCACATTTAGGGGACTTTAATGAACAAAACTCGCCTCACAGTATCCGTCGCAGCCATCATGGCTGGTGCTGCATTTGCTAGCAGCGCTCAGGCCAACGAAGTTAACATTTACTCTGCGCGCCACTACGACTCTGATGAGATTCTTTACCAAGCGTTTACTGAAGAAACTGGAATTAAAGTAAACGTACTTGAAGGGGATTCTGATCAGTTAATGCAGCGCATGCGGCGTGAGGGTATCGCCAGTCCCGCAGACATCATGCTGGCAGTAGATGCTGGTCGCCTGTGGCGTGCCGAGCAAGATGGTCTATTCCAAGCCGTGGATTCTGAAGAGCTAAATGAGCGTCTCCCTGAGTCTATGCGTCACCCGGAAGGCAAGTGGTTTGGCTTTAGCCAACGCGCACGGGTAATTTTTTATAACCGTGATAATTTCGATCCTAGCCAGATCACCAGTTACGAAGATCTCGCCGACCCGCAGTTTGAAGGTCAGGTATGTATTCGCTCTTCGAACAATATTTACAACCAATCGCTACTCGCTGCAATGATTGAGCACCATGGCGAAGAAGGTGCCCAAGAGTGGGCCCAAGGTGTGGTTAATAACTTGGCTCGCTCACCGGAAGGTGGTGATACTGACCAAATTCTTGGCGTCGCCAGCGGTGAGTGTGGTTTAGGCGTTGCCAACCACTACTACTACGTTCGCCTGCTACACTCGGATAACGAATCCGACCGTGAAGCAGCACGTAAAGTAGGTGTTATCTTCCCCAACCAGGAAGACCGTGGCACCCACGTTAACGTTGGCGGAGCAGGCCTAGTAGCGAATGCCCAGAACCCTGAAAATGGTATCCGGTTCTTGGAATTCCTAGCCTCCGACGAAGCTCAAGAGGTTCTCGCCGAGCGCAACTACGAATTCCCCGTAGTCGAAGGTATTAAGAAAAACCCGGTGCTAGAGTCATGGGGCGATTTCACTAGAGACGACATCAATATGAACATCCTGGGTGAAAATAACCCAGAAGCAATTCGCATTTTTGACCGCGTCGACTGGCGTTAAGCACTGCTCCATCCGTTAGTCTAGTATTGATGCTGTTACGCAAAACCCCGTTGCCTTGGCAACGGGGTTTTTTATTAAGTAGGCGATGCATGGCAGCGCTTAGTGGGCTTCATCCCAGTTTGCGCCGCTCTGGGCTTCGACAGTCAAGGGTACTTTTAGCGTTGCGGCAGCCTGCATGCGTGTTTGTACTTGCTCAATAAAGGCTTCTACTTGAGTTTCAGCCACTTCAAACACCAACTCGTCGTGTACCTGCATGACCATTAACGCGTCAAACTTACCGTCTGCTAGCCAAGCATCCACATCAATCATTGCCTGCTTGATGATATCGGCAGCGGTACCCTGCATGGGTGCGTTAATCGCGGTGCGCTCAGCACCTTGGCGACGGTTGCGGTTTTGCGAGTGAATCTCTGGTAAGTAGAGACGGCGGCCGAGCACGGTTTCCACAAAGCCATCTTCCGCTGCTTGGGTACGAATACGGTCCATATAGCGGGCAACCCCAGGATAGCGGTCAAAGTAACGGTCGATATAGGTTTGCGCCTGGTTGCGATCAATATGCAGTTGCCGCGATAGCCCCCAGGCGCTCATACCATAAATCAGGCCAAAATTAATTGCCTTGGCACTGCGTCGCTGATCGCCAGAGACCTTGTCCAGCGAAGTACCAAACACTTCCGCGGCCGTCGCAGTGTGAATATCACGCCCCTCGGCAAACGCCTCTAACAATCCCTTATCTTCCGACAGGTGCGCCATAATACGTAGCTCTATTTGTGAGTAATCCGCAGCGACAATGCGGTAACCTGGCCGGGCAATAAACGCTTGGCGTATTTTGCGCCCCTCTTCCGTACGAATGGGGATGTTCTGAAGGTTAGGGTCTGAGGAAGACAGTCGTCCGGTGGCGGTGACCGCTTGGTGGTAACTGGTGTGCACTCGACCAGTGGCTTTATTGAGCAAGCGCGGCAGCTTATCAGTGTAAGTGGACTTCAGCTTGGCAAGCCCTCGGTGCTGCATAATAACTTTGGGCAACGGGTAATCCAGCGCCAGCTCTTCCAGCACGGCTTCTGCCGTGGAGGGGGCGCCCTTCGGCGTTTTCTTGATGACTGGGATCTTCTGTTCATCAAAGAGGATTTGGCCCAGCTGCTTGGGCGAACCTAAATTAAACTCGCGGCCTGCCAGCTCGAATGCTTCGCTTTCAAGCTCACGAATACGGCTTTCAAGTTGCTGGCTTTGTACGTGGAGACGCTCGGCATCCAGCGCCACACCATTGCGCTCAATACGCGACAACACGTTGACTAAAGGTAGCTCAAGGTTATCCAGCACGTCGGCCAAACGCCCTTCCCGCTCCACCTGAGGCCGCAGAGTTTCTTGAAGCCGCAGCGTAATATCCACATCTTCACAGGCATAAGGGGCTGCCTGCTCCAGGGCAATCTGATTAAACGTCAGTTGCTTGGCACCTTTGCCAGCGATCTCTTCAAACGAGATGGTTTTTTCGCCAAGGTACTTCAGCGCCAACGAATCCATATCGTGGCGCGTGGCAGTGGAGTTGAGCACATAGGAGGCTAGCATAGTGTCAGCCAATGGCCCTACAACGGCGATATCGTAGTTAGCCAGCACGGAAATATCGTACTTCAGATTCTGACCAACTTTGGTTTTTGCCGGGTCTTCCAGTAGCGGTTTAAGTGCCGCCAGTACCGCCTTACGGTCAAGCTGCGCGGGTGCATCCAGATAGTCATGGGCCAGTGGAATATAGGCCGCCTCGCCCACTTCCAGCGCCAAACCAATGCCGACAATTTCGGCATCCATATAGTTAAGGCTGGTGGTTTCCAGATCAAAACAGAAACGCTCGGCGCTTTGCAACCGCTCTAGCCAACGCTCGAAGTCTGCCTGCTCCAGGATGATGTGATCTTCACGGGTATTTTCTTGGGAAGGGTTGCTCGCTCCCTTCAGCTCGCTATCCACTTCATCGGCGCTAGCAGGCGCAGGGTCGCCGCCTTTAACATCATCTACGCCCTGGTCCTTTCCCTCCAGCAGCTCACCTAGCCACTGGCGGAACTCCATCTCTTTATAGAGCTCGACCAGCGCTTCCCTGTCGGGGTGGGCAATATCCAGGTCATCTAACCCTACGGGTAGCTCACAGTCTGTTTTTATGGTGGCTAGCTGGTAGGAAAGGAACGCCTGATCGCGATGCTCCTCAAGCTTTTTGGGCAGGGTTTTGGCACCTCGAAAGCTGAGCGTTTTCACCCTTTCCAGGTCGCCATAAATGGTTTCCAACCCGCCTCCCATACCTTGTAGCAGGCCGATGGCAGTCTTTTCGCCCACGCCGGGCACGCCGGGGATGTTATCGACCTTGTCACCCATCAAAGCAAGGAAGTCGATAATCAACTCAGGCGGCAAGCCAAATTTTTCTTCCACACCCGCCACATCCAACGTTTCCTCTTTCATCGTATTCACAAGCGTAATATGGCTATTCACCAGCTGCGCCATATCTTTGTCGCCCGTCGAAATAACCGCGTCACGCCCAGCCTGAGTGGCGTGGTGGGCCAAGGTGCCAATGACATCGTCAGCTTCTACGCCTTCAACACACAGCAGTGGTAGGCCCAGCGCCTTTACACAAGCGTGCAGCGGCTTAATTTGGCTGCGTAGGTCATCGGGCATCGGGGGGCGGTGCGCTTTGTACTCGCGGTACATCTCATCGCGAAAAGTTTTACCCGGTGCATCAAAGACCACTGCCATGGGGCTTTCGGGATAATCTTTTATTAGCCGCTTGAGCATATTCAATACCCCTTTCACAGCCCCAGTCGGCTGGCCATTAGAGGTGGTTAGCGGCGGCAGCGCATGAAATGCGCGATACAGGTAGGAAGAGCCATCGACAAGCACGATTGGGGCACGGGCCATAACCAAATTCCATTGTTAGCAAAACAGATAAACGTCTACTGGTTATGATACGCGTTCAAAGCGGTCACTGCAGAAACTACCGTAATCAATAACGACTTTCAAAGCGTAACAACGCTGCCAACTGACGCAGCAAGCCGCTACAATAATGGGCTTAGCAACCTGGGCGAGACTCTCATGGCTGTATTCACCCCGCTTAGCGACGCACAGGTCGCCGCGTTTTTGGAAAAGTTTGATGTAGGTAGCTTCGTTTCACTTCAGGGTGTGGCGGGCGGCACGGAAAATTCGACATTTTTTGTTACTACCGACCGCCGCGAGCTGGTACTAACCCTGTTTGAGCAGGGCGAACATGCTGAGCTACCGTTTTTTGTCGATTTATTAGATTATCTGGATGAGCACCGCCTCCCGGTGCCCGGCACCATACATGACCGAGAAGGCATCGCGCTGCACAGTTTGGCAGGTAAACCCGCCCTGCTGTTCCCGCGCCTGCCAGGACGCCACCCTGAGGCACCTAATGCGACCCAGTGCCGAGTATTGGGTGACACGCTTGGCCGTCTGCATGTGGTCTCCCAGCGCTTTCAAGGCCACCGCCCCAATCCACGCGATCTGAATTGGCTGCGAGCAGTCCACCATAAAGTACTTACCTACCTAAGCCCGGAAGACCAGGCGCTGATGAAGGATGAGGTTGATGACTTTGAAAGTGCCTTCAACCAGTATGGTGAGTTGCCCCAGGGCGCGCTGCACGGCGATTTGTTCCGTGACAACACGCTGTATGACGGTAACCAATTGGGCGGCATTATCGACTTTTACAACGGTTGCACTGGGGATTTGTTGTTTGACCTAGCCATTGTGATTAACGACTGGGCTTCCAATGAAGATGGTTCGTTAAATGCGCAGCGCCATGACGCTATCCTCAGCGCTTACCAAGCCCGCAGGCCGCTAACCGCTGCTGAGCGAGCTCTATGGCCAACGATGCTACGCATGACAGCACTGCGCTACTGGCTGTCGCGCTTGCTAGTGGTCTACGTGGACCCTCCAGCTCACGACTTAACACCTCATGACCCTGAGCGTTTCCGAACCATTTTAAAAGCACGCATCTTATTTGGTGCGCTACCGCTTCCAGAGGCTTCTTAATGAGCGAAACGGTATTTGGCAGCCCTGCGCTTCGCGCACGCCGCACATGGAATATTGATCAATGGGGCAGCGGCTACTTTGATGTAGACGATCTCGGTCAAGCACTAGTTCGCCCACTTGGCAACGATGCCGAAGGGCCTGCGTTACCCATTAGTGGCCTAGTGCGCCAGCTCCAGCAGGCAGGGCTACGCTTGCCAGTGCTGGTACGTTTTAGTGATATTCTCCACGACCGCGTGGAGCAGCTTTGTGGTGCTTTTGATAACGCCATGCAGGATGCGGAATACCAGGGTGGCTACACCGCGGTATATCCCATTAAGGTCAACCAACAGCGCCGTGTGGTTGAGGAGATCCTAGCTACTGCCGAGCGTGGCAATGGCCGCGTAGGGCTGGAAGCGGGCAGTAAGCCGGAGCTTCTGGCAGTACTCGCCCTATCAGACGGCGGCTCGTCGCTCATTGTGTGCAACGGCTATAAAGACCGCGAGTATGTGCGTCTTGCCCTGCTAGGGGAAAAGCTCGGCCATAAGGTCTATTTAGTGGTCGAAAAGCTCTCCGAGCTGCAGCTAATTCTAGAAGAAGCCCGCGAACTGGAGGTTACCCCGCGCATTGGTCTGCGAGCGCGGCTTGCCTCAGTAGGTAAAGGCAAATGGCAAAACACTGGTGGCGAAAAATCTAAATTTGGGCTGACTGCAAGCCAAATTCTTGAGGTAGTGGAAACGCTACGTACCCAGGATGCACTAGCAAGCCTGCAGTTGGTGCACTTCCACCTGGGTTCGCAAATTGCCAATATCCGCGATATTCAGCGTGGCCTGCGTGAGTGTGCTCGTTTTTACCAAAACCTGATTACCCTCGGCGCCCCCATTGATACTGTCGATGTTGGCGGTGGCTTGGGGATTGATTACGAGGGCACCCGCTCACGCAGCTACTGCTCAGCCAATTACTCCATGCGTGAATATGCCCGTAATGTAGTGAGCGCTTTTGCCCAGCTCTGCCAAGAAGCTAACCTACCCCAGCCGCACTTGATCAGTGAATCTGGCCGAGCCCTAACAGCACACCATGCAGTGCTGGTAACCAACGTCATCGGCGAAGAGCGTATCGATGATACGCCCCCCGAGCGCATGCCCCAGGGCGACCCTCAAGTAGAAGTGCTGTGGCGTGTATTTGAGCAGTTGGCCGAGACCCAAGAGCCACGGGTACTGGTGGAAGCATGGCACGACTTGCTGCAGGCCGTTAGCGAGCTGCAGGATCGCTTTGTATTAGGGCTAAGCGATATCAACGCACGTGCTGTAGGCGAGCGGCTATATATGGCAGCCTGCGCCAGGCTACGCAGCCAGCTTGATACCCGCAACCGAGCCCATCGTGAAATCATGGATGAGTTAGCAGAGAAGCTTGCCGACAAATTGTTTGTTAACTTCTCGCTCTTCCAGTCAGTACCTGACGTTTGGGGGATTGAGCAAATTTTCCCGGTACTGCCACTAAGTGGACTAGACCAAGCGCCTACTCGACGTGCAGTTATCCAGGACATTACCTGCGATTCCGATGGCCGCATCGATAGCTACGTAGATGGCCAAGGCGTGGAAAGCACGCTGCCGCTGCCAGAGTGGAAAAGCGAGAATGAGCGCTGGATAGGCTTTTTCCTGGTAGGCGCCTACCAGGAGATTCTCGGCGATCTACATAACCTGTTCGGCGATACCGACTCGGTTGATGCCGCACTGGATGCCGATGGGAACTGGGTTATCTCTAACCAACAGGCTGGCGACTCGGTTGCCGACGTACTGGCGTACGTCAACTTTGACGCCAAGGTGCTTAAACGCAAGCTCTCCGCACAACTTGCAGCAAGCGGCTTTTCTGCAGATGAACAGGCTCGCTTTGCAGCAAGCTTAAGCGAAGGCCTTGAAGGCTACACCTATCTTGAATAACCCTATCTTGAATAACCCGGCTTGAAGAGCGCTGGTTTGAACAACTTTGGCTGGAATCGCCTTGGTTTATATGGATAGTTAGCGCTCAAATTTTTATAGTTGGGATGCCCTATACTAAAAACGCCACCCGTGGTTAACGGGTGGCGTTTTTATTGAGCTTAATGATAGCCCAGTGCTTGTGGCCTGCTATCTGCTCAACCATCTAGTCGACTTTTAATCACTTAGCTATCTATTATTCGACAAACCATTACTCAACGACGCTAGTCTCGATTTCCAATCCACCAGTCAGCGTTAAACGCAGCTTGGCGCCACGCGGCAGCACGCCAACACCAGCAGGTGTGCCGGTGAGAATAATGTCACCTGGCTCCAAGGTGAAGTGGCGGCTCATTTCAGCTACCAGTGTCGGGATAGCAAAAATCATGTCGGCACCTTCACCGTGCTGACGCTCTTCACCGTCAAGCTCAAGCGTAAAACTCAGTGCATTCCAGTTAGGTACACGGCTTAGCGGCAGAAACGGCGAGAGAGGACAAGCGCCATCAAATGCTTTAGCGATTTCCCAAGGGTGTCCCTTCTCTTTTAACTGCGTTTGCACATCGCGCAGTGTGAGATCCATTGCTAGGCCAATACCGGTGATTGCCCGCTCTGCTTCATCTTGCGTCGCATGCGTAAGCGTTTCACCAACCAAAAGAGCCAACTCAACTTCGTAATGGATATCGCCTCTGGAAAAAGGCGGGTCCAACGGCTTGGTTAAATCGACAACACTCGTCGCTGGTTTAATAAATAGCAGTGGCTCACTAGGAACAGGGTTATCCAACTCTTTGGCATGATCGGCATAGTTGCGGCCGACGCATACAACCTTGCCCAACGCGTGGGGGAACTCCTGACCGTCGGTAAATTGTGGAACAAAACGCATGGTGGATAATCTCCTTCTCATTATGCGTGCCGCATTCGCAACGACAGGCGCATTAGTCTACCCCACCTATACGTATGTTCCACAACCTAACGCAGGCTTTTTCCTCCTATACAGCCGCTCAGCTAACAGCTTTCCGGCCCGTGGGCTAGAAATTCTGGCCGTTGCTTAGGCGCAGCAAACGGTTGAACGCAGTGATTATCGGGACGATTAAACACGAAAAACACATTACTTCGCGGGTCCGGTGACAGGTTAGCGTTTGACGCATGCAGCGTGTTGCAATCAAATAGCAACAGGCCACCAGCCCTACCCTTCGGCGCTTCAATGCCCTGCTTAGCGACTAGCTTCGTTAATGCCTCACGGCTTGGCACACCTATCTCCTGCGCTTTCAATGAGCTTTTATGGTTATCCTCCGGCGTTTCCCCCAGGCAAGGCACAAACTGCATGTGCGAACCGGGGATCAACATCAGCGGGCCGTTAAATTCATGGTTATCAGTGAGAATTAGCGATGCGCTTACCGCGTGCATATTCGGCATGCCATCTTCTGCGTGCCACGTTTCAAAGTCCGAGTGCCAGTTAAAGCCTTTACCGGCAAACCCTGGCTTGTAATTTATCCGCGACTGGTGCACATAGGGGTCATCGCCAATAATTTGACGGGCAGCCCCTGCTACGCGTTCATCGCGAGCAAGCTTACCCAGACGCTCAGAAAGCAAATGTACTGCAAACAGCGAGCGAATTTCGTGGCTCTCTGGCTCGGTAATGCTGAAGTCCTTGTCACGATACTCATCGTTGTTCATTAACGCCTTCATTTCCTGGCGCAATGACTTCAGCTCGGCACCACTAATAAGCTCAGGGATAAATAAAAAGCCCTGTCGCTCAAACTCATCTAATTGAGCCTGGGTCAATGGACCAGCTAAATGACGCCCCTTTACCACCTTATCGCGACGTGGTTGGGTAAGAGACGCAGGAGCGCTGGATAAGCGCGTAGGGTAAATATCCTCTACGCGCTCACTTTGAGCTGATGGCACATCGGCCATTTCACTGTACTGTTTGTAAGCAGTCACGGGCTTAAAAGGTATATTGCTGACTGTCATCTAATCCACTCCTTGTATGATTAGGTTTCAGGTCAAAGGCATGGAAACGTAACCCTTGTACAGGCGAAATCACCATGCAGTAGAAAAGGTAGACAACCTGTACAGCCCTGCAAGTAAGAACCAATGACATCATAACGTGTGTTATCACAAAAAGTTTCTACTACTCTAGTTAACAAAAATAGGGAATAACACTATGGCCTCCAAATGGCTGAAAACTGGGTTGATAAGCTTGTCGATATTAGTCGCAGGCTGCCACTCCTACTCGGTAGAGCACACACCCGCTCTCCCAGATGAGCCCCTCATCAATACGTATTGGAAGCTAGTAACCCTCGATGGCAGTCCCGTTACCACAGCAGAGAATTTTCGTGAAGCACACATGGTGCTACATACGGATAATGCACGCCTAGCAGGATCAACCGGATGCAATTCGTTTACCGGCCGATACCAAGCAGAAGGCAAGCATCTAACCTTTGGGCAAGTGGCCACGACAAAAATGGCCTGCGCCACCACACAAATGAGAACTGAGCAGGCGATGCTTAGCACCTTTAAGCAGGTAGCTAAATGGCGAATCAAGGGCAGCACCCTGCTCCTTGAAGATACCAATGGCAACCCACTCGCTGAACTGGAAGCCGTGCATCTTTATTAATTAGCGACGCGCACTCTTATGTGGGCAAGGAAAATTTCCTCCTGAGACTTTTGCGAAGAAGCCCCCCAGGGTCGTGCGCGGGTATGGCATGCAAACATATAAGGTACCCAAGCTCTCATCTGGTTCATTCAACAAGCAGTGTTTATACTTTCATTCCCAAATTTAAATGAATATCTCTCATGAAAAAAATAGCCGCACTACTGCTCTTAATGACACTGCCTTATCTCGCTTTGGCCAATGAGGATGTGGAGGGATCTGGCGATCACCCTTTGATCGAGCGCGTAGCAGGGTCCTATATCGGCTGGTTTTCAAGAAGCGATTTTGATCGTGTGATGATTCCTACCGGCCCTTTTGTTTATCGCCAAGGTTATGAGAGTTCTGAAACGTTAGAAGGTGAGCATCTGCGTATTGTCTACCTGTTTGATGAACCGACCACGACGCTCAGGATCATGCGTAGCTATCAGCAAGCGCTGGAAAGGGCTGGCTTTGAGGTACTGTTCAGTGGGCGCAGTGCAGATAATGAGCTGGATAACCGCAGCGGTATCAACTTTATGGGGCGGTACAGCGCTGTTGAAAGGATGGGGTTTAAACCTCAGATGAGACTGCCCAGCCAAAGGAGCGTATCCGATGTTGCCTATCTTGCGGTGCGTTCAGCGGATGGGAATGTACTGGCCTCAGTAGTGATTTTTATGCCCGATCGTCGCGATACACCGGTCGTGTTACTTGATGTCGTGACCGCCACCGAGATGGACAGCGAGATGGCGCATGAGCCACTGACGGCAGAGAGGCTGGCGACAGATCTGGGCAGCCAGGGACGCGTAGCCCTGCAGCAGATACACTTTGCCTTTGACAGTGCAGAGATACTGCCCGAGTCCAGCGAAGCACTAACAGAGGTTGCACAATTACTGCAAACGAATACAGGGCTAAGCCTATTGGTTGTTGGCCATACCGATAGTGACGGCAGTTTTGAATACAACCTGCGTTTGTCTGCCGACCGAGCCCAGGCAGTCAAAGCCTATCTTGAACAACAACACGATATACCAGCCGATCGATTAAGGGCGTCAGGCGCAGGCATGATGGCACCTCTGGCTAGCAATCAAAGCGAAGAGGGCCGCAGCCTCAATCGCCGAGTCGAACTGGTAGAGTTGCCAAACTAAATTTGGCCAATATTTAAGAAAGCGTATCTAGGCAACAATACTTCATCCTGGCACGGGGGGCTCTGTGATAGCCCTCCAACAAGATCACTGCCAACTACGTAACCGAAGGGTAACTGTGACAGTCCTGTTTGCATCTGCACCAGAGGCATTGAAATATATGCGCTTAGGTTGATGACCGCAAAAAAACGCCAAATCTACCACCCACGTGTACCTACTTTCGAACCATTCGTACGATTGGTACTTTGTAGACACATACGAAAAAGCCGCCCTTTCGGACGGCTTCATCTAATTCTCTAACGCTGTGCTTTTAACCACTTTTAGTGGTGCCGACACCAGGAGTCGAACCCGGGACCTACTGATTACAAGTCAGAGTGTCCATACTTTGCTCACGTTTGCTAGAGTTTGCTATGATGCGCTAAGGAACTATAAACACGGGCTTTTCTTGTTATGCGGCTACGTTGGCTTTCTCTGACATTCCACCCAATTTGCTGCATTTCCTAGACCCGGCATATACCCAAGCGGAAACACTGACCGCAACGCCCTTCCTTGGAGGCCACACCATGCCCCGTCTCAACTTCACCAAAAAGGCGCTTGATAGCCTCCCAGTTCCTGCCGATGGCAAACGGGCCAACTATACGGACACGAAAGTGTCTGGCCTGGAACTTCGCGTGACCTCGAAGGGCACCAAAACGTTTAGCTGCCAACGTTGGGTAAAGGCTAGCGCCAGACCCGAGCGCATCACTTTAGGCCGCTACCCCAACATGACAATCGAGCAGGCCAGAAAGCAGGCGTTACACATTAGCGGCGCGATCGCTGATGGTGAGAACCCCGCTGAAGTTCGGCGCCAGCTAAAAGGGGAGCCAACACTGAACGAACTGTTTAGCGACTACTTACGCCGCCACTCACAATTGGTGAAACGCTCTTGGCGTGAAGATGAGCGCGTGTTTCATAAATACGTGAGCCCTACCTTTGGTGGCCGGAAACTATCCGCACTCAACCGCCGTGACTTTGTGGCGCTTCATGCCACCATTAGCCGCACGGCTCCTATTCAAGCCAACCGGGTGCTTGCACTGTGCTCAAGCCTTTTCGGGTGGGCTGAAGATGTTGGCCTATGGGATAGCAGCAACCCTGCCGCTGGGATCAAGAAAAACCGTGAGAAGAAACGTGACCGCTTCTTGCAGCCTTCGGAGCTACCCCGCTTCTTTCAGGCATTGGCAGCAGAGCCATCGGACACGGTGCGTGATTTCTTCTTGGCTTGCCTACTGACGGGTGCCCGGCGCTCCAATGTCCTTGCCATGCGATGGGAAGAGCTTGAGCTAACGGAAGGCGTATGGCGCATACCGGACACCAAGAACGGGGAGCCGCAACTGGTCACACTGCCCACGCAGTTAGTCACGGTTCTGAATGAACGCAGGGCACACACCACGGGTGCATGGGTATTCCCCGGCACAGGTAAAACAGGCCACTTCACTGAACCCCGCAAAGGGTGGGAACGGATATTGACCAGAGCGCAAGCGCTGGGGATCGTCAAGGCTCTAGCGGAGGTGGATAGCTGGAGTGAACAGCGTATTCAAGACATGACAGAAAAAGCGCTCTTCCAGCCTACCGATGTTATCCAAGGGTGTGCCGTTGCCCTTGGTAAGCACGATATGACACCCGAGCAATTCTCCCTGTCTGACCTTCGCATTCACGATCTACGCCGCACACTTGGAAGTTGGCAAGCAAAGCATGGTGCCTCACTCGCCATCATCGGAAAGTCACTTAACCATAAGAGCGTTCAAGCCACGGCCATTTATGCCCGGTTAGATATCGACCCGGTACGCGATAGCGTGACCCGGGCAGTTGATAATTTGTTGGCCGCTGGGGGTGTCACGGCACCTGGTGATGTGGTGCCCTTCAAGAAAAAGTCATCGTAATTTATAGGCGTTTTCCGGGTTCCTTGTTTTTTGCAGTGTCCGTTGTGTCTTTGTGTCCCGAATCATCATAACCAACTGAAATTAATAATAAAAACACGCAAGACACAAAATAAAAAACACGCTGACACAAAGTGTTCAGACACAACTTGTGTCCCGCTCTCAGCCGATCAACAAGCCCTTCCTTAGCCCGACACACAGCACCGCTCATGCGGGTGCAGGCTCACCATTAGGCCCATACCCAAGGCACTGCCAGCGCCAGCACGCACCCCAAGGAAGGACACCGTTGCCCAGCAAGCGGCATTGCCTTGCCCCGCTGTTTCTGGCGGCATAGCGTGGGCCGGGGGAATCCCCTACACTTACTACTTGTATATCGGTTAGCTATTAAGTGAGGTAGCAACATGGGTACCACAATCGACATAGACCATAGGACACTAACCCGCCTAGCGGATGAGCAAGCGATGCAGGACACCCGTGTGATTGGCCAAGTAGGTGGGTGGTTAATCGAAGTAGACCTGAACGGCACACGTGGCCGCTTGGTATCAAAGCGTGGGGTTCCCCGACTCTTTGGTAGGTTTGAGACCCTAGCGAGCTATTTGAAACGGGTAGGCATTGAACGCTTTAGCGTTGACGCTGAACACTATGAGCCCACCCCTACCCGCAAGCGCCCGGATGCCGCTACCCGGTTAATCAAGACACATGAAGCGGCTGAGCATGACGCTTGGTTCAGGGGCCAAGTAGAGGAGGCGTTAGCGGAAGCCAACCACCCTGACGCCCAATGGACAGACAACGCAGAAGCCTTTCAGCATGTGCGCCAGCGCATAAGGGAAAAGCATGCGCGTTAGATGGCTGGCGCTAGCCTTGCGCGACCTGGAAGGCATCACGGATTACATCGCACAAGATAGCCCCGGCGCTGCCCTGCGCATGGCTGACCGTATAGAGCTATGTGTGCAGGGGTTAGAGCGCCACCCTGAACAAGGGCGGGCCGGGCGTGTGAGCAGCACCCGTGAACTTGTCGTAACCAGCACCCCTTACCTGGTTGTCTATCGGCTTAACACCCAGAGCGTGGACATACTGCGTGTGCTGCACGGTGCCCAGCAGTGGCCGCCCGGTGGCTCATGATGGCTAATCAAGACTCCCCAACCACAACACAGCACAAGCCTACGCCAGCGGCCATGACGGAAGTGGAGAGCCTGCGAGAAATGCTGGTTGAGCGTAATGATGCTTTCAGGCTTCACGCTGACTTGCCTTTCTCAGAGCAAATGGAACTCTTGGGGCAACAGCCTGGCAGCACGTTACTTGAGATGCTCTCTATGCGGCTAGAGTCTTTTCAGGCCACTAAGCAAACGCCCCGGATCACCGACGTTGAAGAACACCTACATGACGCCATGACCCTTGCCGCCCGGTCCATGTTCAGTGCGCTCAATGATGCAGAGACATGGCGGCTTTGTTATCGACTCGCCTACTTAGTGGGTTACGGCATACCCGTTGTTGATCGATCAACCGCAGCGGCAGCAAAGGCACGGCGTGAAGAGCGTATCAGAGTGGCCCGGTCTGGCGGCAATAATCGTTGGAAAGAGTATGGCCCTATCAGGGATCGCTTTGCTTCTCTGGTACCAAGCGGTTGCTATGACGCTAATGGGAAACGTCTCCAGAAAGCCAAGGCGGCTGAAATTATCTGGTATTCATTAGCTACAGTATTTCCAGAGTCAAGCATGCCAAAAGAAGGTGCCGTTTTTGATTGGCTCACTGACTGGCATAAAGCCGAAGGTTTCCCCGCTTGGCCCAAACTACCCAAGCACTGGAACCAGTGGCCGCAGTCATAGCCAACAGCCAAAGCGCCAGCTTCCCCCGCTAAACAAGCCTTCTTCAAATTCAGCCAACGCAATTTTGCGCCCGCTGAAAGCATTCCCTGCTATTCAAGCCCTCTACCCTAGAAAGCCACTTGCCACCTGTCTAACGGTCGACGATAGGCGTTTGTGATATTCCACCAGCGCCAGCCCTGCCCGCCTTTCTGGTGGCAACCTGTCCGGCTATTCCAAAAAAAGGGTTAGCTTAGCAAACCCCTCCAAGTGTTCAGCCTAAGCAGTAATCCTGTGTGTGCAAACGCGCTGCAACGTGCAACAGCCAAACAGGACAAACTGCCATGAACCATACAAACCAACATTCACGCCCTTCAACGCCTGCCGCTAGCGACCTACTCCCCGCCGCTAGTGCCCGGCTTCCCGAGTCACACAACCCCAACCTACTGTTAACGACCAATGAGGCTGCCCCTTACCTTGGCGTGTCACCTCGCACGCTGGAAACCTGGCGTAGCACGGGCCGTCACGGTGTGCGTTACATCAAGGTGGGTAGTCGTGTTCGTTACCGCCTACGTGACCTGGATGAATGGCTAGCCTCTCGCATGCAGGAACACACCGGACAAAGCGGGGAGGTGGATGCATGAAAGGCTTTATCGACCCCTACGCCCTAGCGTGCCAGCATCCCATAGTTCACACGCTGTACTGCCCACACCGCACCATTAGAACGATTAGTTGGCACGCTGAGCTAACGCTCGCCCAATTCTGCAACGCTGAAGGGCTGGCGCTACCACTGACGGTTGACCTGGCAGCGCTGCCAGACTTTCACAACATGCTAGGGCAGGCCAACCACCTGGCCTTTGGTGAGCTACACGGCCATGGCCGCTTTGCCTTTCCGCGACGCCTGATTGATGACCTGGACAAACGCGGCCAACTGGAAGGGTTCGTGACCTACTACCTAGGCCCCGACCCTAGCGCCCTGCGCTATCAGCTTGCTACCCGCCGCGAACTGCAAACCCAAGAGGATTGGGAAGCGTCGCGCCAGCAAGCCGCCGCCCTGCGCCACTGGCTAGCAGGCGAGCCGCCCACGGGCACAGCCCCTATTGCCATCCATGAGGCCACCGTATGAAACGTACTCTTGGCTATCAGCCGCCTTTCTCCACGGGATCACTATCAGTCCTACTGGCGGGGAAGCTTCACGATCCTTATGGCTTAGGCTGCCAAGTGGTTAGTGCTGAGCAGCAAGGCCGCTACCGCCCATGCCGTCATACCGCCATTCATGCGGTTAGCCTTTACCCGGCGCTTGGGCTGGCGCAATTTAGCAACCCAGACGGCCTAGTGCTTCCCGTGGTGATACCTGACCACCAGCGCCACAGCTTTGAACGGGAAATGTCACGGGCCTATGCCCGCCGCCTTGGCTACTTACGCGGGCGTGGTCGCTTCATGCTGCGTTTGAAAGATATGGGAATGGGCCGCTTTGGGCTTTTCTGCCCTCACCTTGGCCGCATGGTTGAAGGGGATTGGGGCGCTTTTGTGACCTACTACCTCACCCCAGACCTACCGGAAATACGCTTCTTACAAGATGGGCAATGCCCCCATACACCGCCCGCTTATGAGGGGGAGTGGGAAGCCCTGTGCGCGGAACGCGATGAAGTACGGGTGTGGCTAGGTGGCGAAACCCCACAAGCGCCTAGCGCCGTGGTGCCACTGCCCCAACCAATGCCCAGCGAGGAGGCACCGCCTTGGGAAAAGGCCTACCACCCCGAGGGGAATAACGCATTGGGCCAGCGTGCCTGAGGTGGAAGGGCACCCAATAAAAACCCCAGTGCTGGAACACTGGGGAGAGGAAGCTTTCATGTACTTCACACAGCATAAAACGCCCCACACCATGAGGCAAGCGCCAGCGCTTGCGCCCACGCTTGGGGAAAGGTATTGTAAAGCGGTCACTGCAAAATCAGTGGCCGGGCGTAGGAACCCGTTTACCTCTAGGCGCACTAGCGCCCCCATTTCAGCAGGCGCTTTTTTTGTGCCCGCTGCATGTTATGGCGGCTGTGCGTGGGCAAGCTTCGGCTTGGCCGGTTTCCTAGAGTGCCGGTTTCCTACCCCGCGTACAGTCGCCACCCAATCCCGTAGGAAGGATCGTGGCGACTCCTCAACTCTAGGAGTCACAACCATGGCATCATTCCGCCTGTTCCCTACCCGTAGTGCGCCCGCTCGCGCCGCTGCCCATCGCGCAATGGCGAAAGCCGCCCTGTTTTCTAACTCAAGTGCTGCCGTTCGGCTGAAGCGCTACAACCACCACATGGATAAGGCCCGCCGCCTGGAAGCTGCCCCATGCAGCAAGGCAGGTGCGGCATGAACGCTAAGGCGATTACTCAAGAGCTATGGCTAACCTCACGGGCGGCTATCGACGACACCCGGCACGCCATCACCAAGCAAGTGGCCACCATCAAGCAACAGTTTGAAACCGACTACGGCACCCTAGTACTCACCCAGCAAGAACGCGCCACGGTGCAAGCCTGCTTAATCCGTTTGCTAGAGCGCCGCCTGGTTGCCCTGGAAGCGCACGGCGGGCCTGCCTTGGGCTTAATGGATCACGACGACAGCTTAACCCTTTGCCGTGAGCACCTGGAGCATGCAGAGGCGCTGTTCTACTCCATTACCAAGCTGCTGGACTCCCCGGCACCCTGCCACCAGGCGAAGCACCTTTCCCGCCTAGGCAGCCAGCTTAGCGCCAGCGCCCTGACCGATATCAATGGGCAACTAGCGGCTCTGGAAGCCCAAGCGTGTGGGCAGCAAAGCAGCGGGAGGGCTAACGGATGATGACCACTTTCCATACTCCAGCCCCAAGCGAGCTAACACATGCACACCGGGAGGCAATGGCCCGCATTCAAAGCTTAGCGATCACCATTAGCCAGCAGGGTACCCACGCGGTTAGCACTGAATACGCGGGCCATATCCATGAGTTCAGCGCCCACACGCTGCGCTTTAGCGAAATTGCCAAGGGCAACTTTAAAGCAGATATCACGCTGCGCGTTCTCTTACCTGGCTGCCTTGCCTTTGCGGGCGACAACGCCCTTGCAGAACTGAACGCCATGGCCCTTGAGCTAGAAGCGCTGTTAGTAACGGTTAAAGGAGGTGTCGCATGAACCGCCCCATCCATGGTTTTGATATGCGTTGCCACGACCTACGCGACAGCGCTACGGCTATTGCAACCCTTATGCACTTGATCGAAGAGGATCAATTGCGCCGGGACACTGACGACGAAACGCCTTTCCTGACGCCCGGTTTAACCAGCGGGCTAAGCCATGCGGCCATGCAGCTCACTGAGCGCATTCATAGCCTGACCGATGCGTTAGAACTTGAATACGGTGAAGGGATCAGGGCAGCCAGCGAGGCCAAGCTAACAGCCCCTTTACAGGCGGTTAAAAGGAACAAGCCATGAGCAAACCCAACGGATCAGTAACCCATGCTCGCTTTCAGGACACTAACCGCTTGGCGTTAACCTGTATTGAAAGCGTGCTGGCGCATTGGCTCCCTGGCGGCAAGGTTCAAAAGCGTGAATACGTGGTGAAGAACCCCGCCCGTGACGATCAAAACGCGGGCTCGTTTTCGGTCAACTTGGACACGGGCCAATGGTATGACTTCGCTTCAGGAGACAAGGGCGGCGATCTGGTCGCCCTGGTGGCCTACCTTGAACGCTGCCCCGCACAGGCCGACGCCTTGCACCTGCTGGAAGGCTTTCTAGGCACTGCCCCTATAGAGCCATCCCGCCCGCACAAAAAGCCCAAGGCGGCACCGCCTGACCCATGGCAACCCGTGACACCCATACCCGCCGATGCCCTCAGCGGTATACCCAAGCGGCACTTAAAGCATGGCGATCCTTGGAAGCGTTGGGAATATCGCAACGCTCAAGGCGAACTACTCATGGTGATTGATCGCTTTAACTTGCCACTGCAACCAGGTGAAGAGAAACCGCGTAAGGTATTCGCGCCCCTGACCCTTTGGCGGCATACCGGAACAGGGGACACCAAGTGGCAACGTAAGGGATTACCCGCCCCTAGGCCACTGCTGAACGTGGATCAACTTGCTAAGCAGCCCAGCGCCCCGGTGGTGGTCTGTGAAGGCGAGAAAAGCGCCGATGCGGCTGGCGTATTGCTGCCGGACTATATCGCCACCTGCTGGCCCAACGGCACCAACTCCGTGAGTAAAGCCGACTTCACCCCACTCAAGGGGCGTGACGTACTGCTATGGCCTGACAACGATGAAGGTGGCGTTGTCTGCATGCAGCGGTTGGCCGGGGAGCTACAAACGCTTGGGGCCAAGACTGTGCGCCTGGTGGCTTTGGATTGCTTCAGCCAAGCCCCTGTGTGGCATGACAATACCCCCGGCTTTGCTGAGGGTGGTGAGTGGCAGGAAAAGGACGATGCAGCCGACCTGTTAGCCCGTGATTGGACCCCCGCACACCTGAGCGCTCTGGCTACTGAAGGGACGCTGTTTAAGGAACCTCCAGCCCCACCCGCTTCACCTGCGCCAGCAACCAAGCCTGCCCCGGCAAAGCGAGACGCCCGCAAAAAGGCACAGCAAACACCCGGCTTCACCGTTAAGGACACAGGCCTGTATGCCGTTCCTGAAGATGGTGAGCCCCGGCGCGTCTGTGAACGGCTGGATATCATCGCGCAAACCCGCGACGAACGCGGCCAAAACTGGGGGCTACTGGTTGAGTTCTGCGACCCTGACGGCATCACCAAGCGTTGGAACATTCCCGCTGAGGCATTGATAAGCGAAGGCGCGAAAGATGCTATCTCCCCACTGCTTTCGATGGGGTTAAAGCTGGATGCCAAGCGACCAGCCCGCAACACGAAAAATGACCTTATCAGCTACCTACAAGGGTATGCAGGCAGCGCCCGCGCTCGCTTGGTGGATCGCATGGGCTGGCACGGCGATGCTTACTTACTGCCCATGGGGGCTATCGGTGAAACCGTGGAAGCTCTTGAGTTCACCAACCACGGTGCTGAGCTTCCCAGCATTGAAGAGGCGGGCACGTTAGAAGAGTGGCAAACCCATATTGGTGCGCTCTGCCCTGGCAACGACAGGCTAGCGCTAAGCGTGTGCGTCGCTTTTGCCGGGCCGTTGCTTCACCTGCTGGGGCTAGAGTCGGGTGGCTTCCACCTGTACGGGGAGAGTTCAGGAGGTAAAACCACACACCTTCAAGCGGCTGTTTCCGTATACGGCTCGCCTAAGCTGGTGCGTAGCTGGCGCTCTACTGACAACGCCCTAGAGTCGATCGCTTCCGCCCACTCTGACGGCCTGCTTGCCCTGGATGAAATAGGCATGTGTAGCCCGCGCATCATCGGTGAAACGGTCTACATGCTGGGCAACGGTGCCGGGAAGGCCCGGGCGAATGATCGCGGCAACGGGAAGCCTGTGCGCCGCTGGCGCTTGTTATTTCTCTCTACGGGGGAAAAGACGCTAGAACAGCACATGGATGAAGCCAACCAGATGCACCGGGCGGGTATGGATATTCGCATGCTTGGCGTGCCTGCCGATGCTGGCGCTGGCATGGGCCTGTTTCAAGAGCTTCATGGCTTCGACAACGCGGCGGATCTGTCTGATTCCCTCAAGGCCAGCGTTAATAAGTATTACGGCACCCCGCTAGTGAAGTTTCTGGAAGCACTCACCACCCCTGATAACATGCGTACCATCATCAAAGCGTTTCCCAAAACGCTTCAAGCCTTTGAGAAAGAGACACTCCCGAAGGATGCCAGCGGGCAAGCGCACCGCGCCGCTGCTCGCTTTGCCCTGGTGGCCTTGGCGGGTGAATACGCCACCGAGTGGGGTGCAACGGGCTGGCCTGCCTATACCGCATGGAACGCCGCTAAGGCGTGTTTCTCTGCTTGGCTGACTGAGCGCGGCGGGGCTGGCAGTCAGGAAGAAGCCAAGGTGCTTGATGCTCTTTGCCACCTGATTGAAACGCACGGGGAGGCGCGATTCTCTCGGCTGAACGTGGATTACCAGCACGATACCCATGCACCGCGCACCGTCAATAAGCTGGGCTATCGACGCACAGAAACGCTAGGCAGCGGCGCTGAGTGCCGTACCATCACGACCTATTACATTGGTTCAGCCTCGTGGACAAAAGAGGTGTGGAGCCGTGCGGGGCTACCCTCAGCACGCCAAGCCAACAAGGTGTTAAAGGCCCATGACGTGCTTCAGCTTGACCATGAAGGCAAAACGTCTATCAAGGTACCCGGCATCAAAGGCGGCTCACCACGCTACTACGTGTTCACTGATGAAGCGCTCTACAGGGCACAGAACGCCGCGAACGATGATGCGGCCACCAAGGCAGCCTAAAATCAAGCCATAATCGCCTTAGGAAGATGCTTATACGCTTCAAAAATTGACACACGAAACTTTTAGGGCCTAAAATCCTGTTTAACGAAACCGCCACAAGAGTTGCCCAACATGTCCCCTCGCCCAAACCCTATTGCTGATTTGCTTGTAAAACATCTTGCACGCGACCTTGTCATGGGTATTGAAGATGCTCTTTATACTGGGGCAAGGCGTGGATATGCGGCTGGTGGGGCTACCCATCCGGGGCATCGAGCGCACTCAACTGGGCAAATGCGCCACTTCCATTGCAATGAAGCCTTCTGGGATGCACTAGAAGCAGGGGGAGCGACCCCAACACCATTAAACGGGAATCAGATTGTTGTGGGGCAAGCAGGTATTTTTACTATTGGCAGGTTTCATAGTGATTGCGGCCTCCAGGGTGGCAGACGCAGCAAGGCCCGATCTCAGCTAGCAGAAGCAAACGAAGTGATCGAGAAGATCATTGCGCCTGACCTTTTTCAGGAAGCGCGCGAAGCAACTAGCGCAAGCGTTTTCTTTATGACCAGTTCGAACCGTCATTACAACGGTGATGAGGATCAATCCCCTTTATCGTCTATTGAGATTGGTGTACCTCGCAAAGACATGAATGGATGGGTTTTTCACGAATCAATCCGAATGTTTTTGCGCCGCTATGAAACAGAGGTTGTTACTCAAGAAGACAACGCAACGGCGCGTCTCAAGGTGGGCGTTGTCAAGCGTCAAGATCAGGAAGGCACACAATGAGCCGTGGAATTTCCACATTCGCACCCGAGCGGCTAATTCAGGTATTAGCCGCTCGTAGGCTTTCACAAGTTCAACTGGCGAACATGGTAGGCGTTTCGCCTGCTACTGTTAGCAAATGGAAAGCTGGCCAACAAGCTCCTACAAATGAAGTGCTTGATCGTCTAGCTAATGTTGTAAACCTAGAGGCCGAGTGGTTCACACGTCCTCTCTCACAGGCATGTACTAAACCACTATTTCGTAGTAACGCTACAGCCCATGTTGCTGCGCGTAACATGCTGGAAACTCGTTTAGCATGGGCAATAGAAATCACTGAAAAATTAGAAGAGTACGTTGATTACCCACTAGTAAATTTACCAGTACGTAAATTCTTAAATCCTGAAGAAATTACGGCAGAAGATATTGAGCAAGCGGCTTCGGAATGTCGCGACCTTTGGCGTCTAGGCCGTGCGCCAGTGCCAGACTTAGCGTTGGCTGTTGAAAGTGCTGGCATTATATTGGTGAGAGAAGAGACAGGCATTCCTCAGATTGAAGGTTTATCAGCTTGGAGTGGCTCTCATGACAGGCCTTTTATTTTGCTGTCTGCTGACAAGGATAACGGTTTTAGAAGCCGCTTCGATTTAGCTCACGAACTAGGGCATCTAATCCTGCACAAGCATATTCCAAGGGCAACTGAGCGGGATCAGTATAAGCTGATGGAAGCCCAAGCCCATCAGTTCGCAGGCGCTTTCCTGTTACCTCTTGAGACTTTTGTCAATGAAATAAGGACACCAGTTCTTTTAGACAGTCTGCTATTAGACAAACAGCGCTGGGGAGTATCTGTCGCAGCCATCATTATGCGTTTGGTGGCTTTGGGTATGATTGATGAAGAAGAAAAGATAGCTCTCTTTAAAAGACGCTCAGCTCGCTGGGGAGCTAAATCAGAACCATACGATGATTCCAGAGCGCCTGAAAAACCGCGACTTCTAAAACGAACCATCGAAATGCTAGTTAATGAAGGAGTGATGACGCTCGACTCTATCCCTCGCTATATAGGCTTATCAGCAGGAGATATCGAGATGCTAACCAGCCTTCCTGAGGGATACTTTAAAGGTGGTGCCACTGTCCTCACTCTGCCTACCCTACGGGATCGCATGAGCAGCCGCCCGGAATCAGCCACTGAAAGACCTGGCAAAGTGGTAGAGTTTCATCGTAATAAGCAAACCACATAAATACCTACAGCCCGCCCCTCTAAACACCTTCTACACTTTCCTGACTGCTTAGCCTCAACGCGAGGCTAAGCACCACTTCAATAAGTTAATACCACCTTGGCTGGTGCTGGTGCTGGTGCTGGTGCTGGTGCTGGCGCTGGCGCTGGCGCTGGCGCTGGCGCTGGCGCTGGCGCTGGCAGTAGCGTACCCCAAGCAGGCACCTAATCAACCATTGGCTATGAGCTTCAGCCGCGCCAACAGCCACGCTAGGGCCGCTCTCATTGTGCCTTGCCAATAGTGCTGTTCAGGGCTAAGAACGCTGTTTCGCTATTTTGTGTCGTGTCGCACCCCGACCGTGATGGATTACCGCCTAACCAGCACCTTCCAAAACCAAGACACAACTTGTGTCTAAGCACTTTGTGTCAGCCTGTTTTTAATTTTGTGTCCTACAAATTTTTACTATTAGTTTCATTGACTTAAAGTGACTCAGGACACAAAGACACAACGGACACAACCAAAACACAGCGACCCGGGTCAGGCATGCCCACGCCCTGCAAAAGCATCATCCAAGTAGCGCCGTGATGCGCCCCAATGCCATGCACTACCACCAGAGGTTTTGCCCCTTTGAAGCTCTCCAAGGGTTTTAGGTATATAGGGGGTGCTGGCGGTCTCGTGCCCAGCCGGGGGGCAGGTCAAAAGTTCAGAGCCCTATGGCTCTAGACCGATACGCCCCCCTTGCTTGTTTAAGCGGGGAAAATGGCAGGGGGGTATATCAAAGGGTTGAGTGCCATAAAGCTGCACTTGAATGCACATAGAAAATGGATTGACGTTATCACTAAGGGAGCTTAGCCAGAACACGCCAGCGCTTCTTTTCTGGAGGCAAACGCGGGGTAGGCATTCAGGCCTCAGGGATAGAAAAACACGCCAGTTCTATACCCGGCATATACCCAACGAAAAAAGCCACCCGATGGGGTGGCCTTTTAATGTCTCTAACGCTTTGCTTTTGAACCACTTTTAGTGGTGCCGACACCAGGAGTCGAACCCGGGACCTACTGATTACAAGTCACACCACCAAAAAAAGTAGAAAAATCAGTGCATTACGCCTAGCGCAAGGCCTCGTGAAATGCGTATAGGGACAGCCTGGGAGATCAGGAATTATCACCAGCATCACACGGCATCATCGAGTAGCTATTGAAGAGGATGAGGCTGCAAGTGTCAACCTGCATCAGGGAGGGCTAATTCAGACAATCGTCTAAAGCAGGCCGATAGGCGCAGAAGGGATCTCGAGTGAAGCAAAAAGCGGTGCCGGGCTGACCACATTGTTTCAGCAACGGTGATCCAACTGACGGAGACCTGCTTGCTACTTGTTCGATCATGCCTAACCCACATGAGCTTATGACGCTTTCAGATCAATCGTTCATTCTAGGTAAGTCAAATTAGTCTCCCAGCTCTCGCTGCTGACTTCGATGGCCGCCCTTACCGCCGACTCGTCACCCGCCTGTAAGGCGGCATAGATGGCCCGGTGGTCCTTCAGGGCGACCTCGGGCAACGTCTGCATCGAGGTCTCCAGGGCCGCCTCGATCAGCTGGATCAGAGTCTCACCCACCCGAATGGTCATCGGGTTGTGGGTCGCCTGAAGGATCGCCCGGTGGAAGGCGACATCGTGACGAGCCGTCTGCTCCCCGTTGGCAATTGCAGTGGCCATGGCCTCGATGCTCTGCTGGATGCGAGCATGGTCCTCCGGCCAGGCATTGTGCATGGCCTGCAGGGTATAGGCGGGCTCGAACATCTTGCGGAACTCGAGCACATCTCGGGTCATGCCCCGGGCCAGGATCATGCCGAATGCCATTGGGTCCACCAGAGGGGCTCCTGGCTCGCGGCAAATCATGGTGCCCTGCCCCCGCTTAACGTCCACGATGCCGATGGCCTGCAGCATCTTGATGGCCTCTCGGACGCTCGACTTGCCGATCCCCAGGGTCTGGGTCAGCTCCGTCTCCGACGGCAGGTAATCGCCCGGCTGGAGTTCACCGCGAATCAGTGCCCCCTTGATGCGTTCCAGCAGCTGCAGGGCAACGGAGCTGCGATCAATGGAGCTGCCGAAGCTCTCCATGGACGTGAGCGGCAGTGTGGGCTGGCGTTTCAGACTCATGCTGGCGTCTCGTGTTGGCGTGGCGTGCCGCATCGAAGCGAATTGTGATTTGTCGATGCCGAATAGTTGGACGTCCTGTCATTTCCCGCTTGCAGACGACTCGAAATCGAGTCTAGCATGAGGTCAGACAACAGACATCTGACGTCTGAACCCTGAAGTGGCATCGAGGGCCAAGGCCCCCATGCCCGACACGGTGACAATAATGACAATAATCAGGACAAGCCCCCGAGTGGTGGTCCTCACCACCGGCGGCACTATCGCCAGTAGCCCGGATGATTCCGGCCGGAATCGGTCAGGTGCTCTGAAGGGTGACGTACTGATGAGCCGGGTTTCGCTCCCGGAGGGTACGGCCATCTACGTCGAGGTCCGCTCCCTGCTGCAGAAACCCAGCAATGCCATTACCCGCGATGACTTGATGCACCTGCGCCAGGAGTGCCTGGCTCTGGCCGAGTCTTCAGACGTAACGGGCATCGTCATCACCCATGGCACCGACACCCTCGAGGAGACCGCCTACTTCCTCGATATTACCCTACCGGCCTCCCCCACCATCGTGCTGACCGGCTCGCAGCGTGCCCCCCACGAACCCGGGACGGATGCCTTTCGCAACATCGCCGATGCCGTGGTGGTCGCCGCCAGCGATGCGGCCCGCGGCCTCGGCACCCTGGTGGTATTCAACCAGTCGATCTTCTCTGCTCGGCATGTCCGCAAGGTGAGCAGCTTTCAGGTGAACGGCTTTGCCGCGCCCGAGACCGGCCCCCTCGGCTATGTCGATGGGGCACGGGTGAGTGTCGCGCTACGCCCTGCTCGCCCTGAAGGGCTGGACCTCCCCATCGATGCCACGCTGCCGAGGGTCGACATCCTGCCCGCCTATCTGGACGCCTCACCCGCCCTGCTGGAGGCTGCAGTTGCCGGGGGGGCCGCCGGCTTGGTGATAGACGGCCTGGGACGCGGCCATGTCCCCCCGGACTGGCTGAATGCTATCCCGCACATAACCGAACAAGGCACTCCGGTGGCAATCGTCAGCAGCTGCCCCACCGGACCGGTCCATGCCAGCTACGAATTCGTCGGCAGCCTGGCGAGCCTGGAGGCAGCCGGCGTCATCGCCATGCCGGACCTGAGCGCTCGTAAAGCCCGGCTTGCCCTGTCGGTCCTCCTCGCCTCTGCGAAGGGTGAGATCGTACCGGCACTACGAACCCTGACGGCCTGAGCATGGCCGGCAACATGCTCCGCCTGGCCGCGTCAGGCTGAAAGGGCCCGTACCGAGTGCGGGTGACTCCGGGTCACGCCGGTGTCGAGTTTCACAAGAAGATGCACACCAACAACCAACAAGGTGCTGACAATGAAGAGCAAACTGACCAAGGTGTCCCTGGTGGCGGCAATTGCCGCAGCGTCCTTCGGCATGAGCCAGGCACAGGCCGCCGAGTACACCTTCAGCTTCGCCCACGTCCTGATCGAGGATACCCCCAACGGGCAGGCAGCACTTCGCTTCAAGGAGGAGGTCGAGGAGAAGTCCGAGGGGCGCATCCAGATCAACGTACTACCCGCCGCCCAGGTCGGCGGCGACGTGGAGATCATCGAGCAGATCCAGATGGGGCTGGTCGATATCGGCATCCCGCCCAGCGCCACGCTCGGCAACTTCGAGCCACGCCTGCAGATCCTCGACCTGCCGTTCCTGCTCGCCGACTACGACACCATGGTGTCGACCCTGGATGGCGACGTGGGGCGGGAGATCCTGGACACACTCAGTGAGCACAACATGTATGGCGTGAACTTCTGGGGCGCCGGCTTCCGCCACATGACCAACAACATCAGACCCATCCATGGCCCCGAGGACCTCGATGCCATCCGTATGCGTACCATGCAGGCACCGATCATCATCTCCACGTATCAGAACTTCGGTGCCAATGCCACCGCCATGGCCTTCACCGAAGTCTACAACGGCCTACAACAGGGCGTCGTTGCCGGGCAGGAAAACCCGCTGGCCAATATCTACACCATGCGCTTCCACGAAGTGCAGGACTATCTTTCGCTGACCAACCACGCCTACCACGCCTATGCGGCGGTGATTAACCAGGACTCCTGGGACTCACTTCCGGAAGACCTTCAGGCCGTAATGGTTGAAGCCTTCGACAATGGGCGCACCACCTCGCGCGAGCTGACCCTACAGGACGAGGAAAAGATTCTCGAGGCCATTCAGGATGAGATTGCCATCAACGAGATCACTCCCGAGGCGCGCGAAGCCTTCATCGAAGCCAGCATGCCGGTCCATGAGGAGTACGAGAGTGTGGTCACCACCGAGCTCCTGCACAAGGTCTATGACGCGGTGGGTATCGAGTACTGATCCTGCCATCCCCTTCGATGTCACTCTAACCCGGTGCACTCACCATGTTCGAAGCACTCAACAAGGTGATTGATTTCCTGGAGAGTGTGGCGATGGTCGCGTTCATGTCGATCGCGACCATCATTACCACCATCCAGGTCGTCTATCGCTACGGCTTCAACGGCTCGCTGTTCTGGGCCGAGGAAGTCGTCATCTACTCCATCATCTGCATGAGCTTCGTGGGAGCCAGCATGGGGGTCCGGCACGGCGTGCATATCTCCGTCGACGTGCTCAACGCCTTCGTGTCGCCTGCCATCAACCGCTGGCTGCATATCATCGCCGCGGTGCTGGGTATCGCCTTCGCCGGCTTCCTGGTCTATTACGGCTTCCACCTCTACTTCAACACGCTGGGACGCGGACAGTTGACGGCCGCCCTGCGCCTGCCCATGGCCTGGTTCTACCTGCCCATTGGCGTATCGGGCATCCTGCTGATCCTGCGCTACCTGTGGGTCATCCATGAGGCATGGACCAAGCCGCCGGTCACTCTCGCCGAAGAGCTCGCCGCCGAGAAAGACAAGCTCGTCTAACGACTGGAGATCCTCATGATCACGGCACTTCTTCCCATCTTCTTCGCGGTGCTGCTGCTGGGGCTGCCGATCTTCGCGGCGCTGGCGTTCTCCGTCTTCCTGGCCATCGAGTTCTTCGGCACCACCAGCCCCGTCATCGTCCCCATGCGCATGTTCACCGGGATGAACAACTTCTCGCTGATGGCCATCCCGTTCTTCATCCTGGCGGCCGAACTGATGCGTATCGGCGGACTCTCGGACCGGCTCATCAACCTGGCCAAGGCGCTGGTCGGCTGGGTGCCTGGGGGCTTGGCGGCAGCCACCGTGCTCTCCTGCCTGTTCTTCGGAGCGATCTCGGGCTCGAGCCCCGCCACCGTGGTGGCTATCGGCTCAATCATGTTCCCTGCCCTGGTGGCAGCGGGCTACGACAAGCGCTTCGCCATCGGTCTGATCGCCACCGCGGGCACCCTGGGGCCCATCGTGCCACCAAGCATCGCGCTGATCATCTATGGGTCAGTGACCGGCACGTCGGTCGGCCGGCTGTTCGCGGCGGGCCTGCTGCCGGCCATCCTGATCGGCTCACTGCTGATCGCCTACTGCATCGTCTACTCCTCGATCAGGGGCTACGAGCGCTCGCCGTTTCCGACCCTGCGCCAGATCGGATCTGCGTTCAAGTCGGCCGCCTGGGGCCTGGGCCTGCCGTTCATCCTGCTCGGCGGGATCTACAGCGGTGTCTTCACCCCCACCGAGTCCGCGGCGGTGGCCTGCGTCTACGGGCTGTTTGTCGGCATGGTGGTCTACCGCCGCATCGACTTCCGGGACCTGATCAGCACCCTGCGCAGCTCTGGCCTGATCTCGGCCACCCTGCTGCTGATCACCGCCGGCGCCTCGGCCTTCTCGTGGCTGTTGGCGATCACCGGCACCCCGACCCAGCTGGCGAGCCAGGTACTCTCCCTCACCGATGATCCCTTCCAGGTGATGGCCCTGTTCAACCTGGTGATGATCATTGCCGGCTTCTTCCTCGACAGTGCCTCGGCGATCATCGTGCTCTCGCCGCTGCTGCAGCCGATCGCCGCCCAGGTCGGCGTAGATCCGGTCCACTTCGGTGTCATCACACTGGTCAACTTCTCCGTGGGCATGATCACACCACCGGTCGGGCTGAACCTGTTCGTGGCCATGGCCATCTCGAAGATGTCGCTGCAGGAGGTCTTCAAGGCCTGCCTGCCGCTGATCCTGATCATGTTGATCGCCCTGATGGTCATCACCTACGTGCCCTGGATCAGTACCTGGCTGCCATCGCTGCTCTACTGAGGAGGCCGAGCATGCACACGACGAGTTCATCCCTGGCCGGCGCGGTCGACGGCGAGCGCTTCTGGGCCGATCTCGAGGCCCAGGCCCGGATCGGCGCCCTCTCCCCTCGCGGCATTCGTCGCCTGGCCCTGGACGACCAGGACAATCGCGCCCGGCTGTGGTTGATGGCGCAGGGTGAGGCACTCGGCTGCAGCGCCCACTACGATGCCATGGGCAACGTCTTCCTCCGCCGTGAGGGGCAGGAGCCGACGCTGGCCCCGCTGCTGATCGGCAGCCACCTCGACAGCCAGCCCAGCGCCGGGGCCTACGACGGCACCCTGGGCGTGGTAGCCGGCCTGGCGGTCCTGCGCACCCTCTCCGAGCAGGGCATTGCCCACCGGCGCCCGGTGGAGGTGGTCTCCTGGACCAACGAGGAGGGAGCACGCTTCGCCCCCGGGGCCTCCGGCTCCTCTTGGTTTGCTGGCCAGCGCGGCGCCGAGACGGTCCTCTCCGCACAGGACGACGAGGGGATCACCTTCCAGGCGGCACTGGCCGACTGCCTGGCGCTGCTGGAGGCCCACGGCGCCCGCTTCCGCTCCGCGCCCGTCGTGCCCCACGCCTTCCTTGAGCTGCATATCGAGCAGGGGCCCGTGCTGGAAGAGCAAGGAGCACCGGTGTGTGTCGTCACCGGCATCCAGGGCGTCCACTGGTACGAGGTCGAGGTCGACGGCCAGGCCAACCACGCGGGCACCACCCCCGAGGCGTCGCGTCGCGATGCCTTCATGGGCGCCCACGCCCTGGTCGGTGCCCTGAAGGCAGCCGTGGCGACCCACGATGACCAGGTGCGCTTCACCATCGGCAAGTTCGCGCTGTCGCCCAACTCGGTGAACACCATCCCCCAGCGAGCCCGCTTCACTATCGACCTTCGCCACCCCGATCCGACGGTGCTGGAGGCGCTGGATACGACCTTCAGACAGGTGGCTCAGCGAGAGTGGTCCGGCTGCACGGCCCGCCTGGAAGCGACCTCGCGGGTGGCCCCGGTAGCCTTCGATGACGCCCTGGTCGCCATACTCGACGAGGCCGTGAAGGCGCACTGGCCACAGGCTCCACGACTGGTGTCCGGGGCTTTCCACGACGCCATCCACCTCGCCCACCTCTGCCCCACGGCGATGCTCTTCACCCCCTGCCGCGCGGGCATCAGCCACCATCCCGATGAACACATCGAGCGCGCCGACGCCGAAGTTGCCGTCCGCACCCTGATGCACGCCGTCCAGCAGCTGATCATGACAAGGAGTGATAGAGATGACCCAGACCATTGACGCGGCCGTAGCCGCCCAGGGCCTCACCCTGCCCGCCATCCCTCGCCCCCGCGGCGCCTTCCTGCCTTGGTCGCGACTGGGCAACCAGCTGTTCCTGGCCGGCCAGATCTGCGAGCGGGACGGCGAGGTCCTCTACCCAGGCAAGGTCGGAGCCGAGTTCGACCTCGAGACCGGCAAGCTGGCCGCCCAGGCCTGTGCTCTCAACCTGCTGGCCTCGCTCAGCGATGCAGTGGAGGGCGACATGAGCCGAGTTGTACGCTGCGTGCGCATGAACGGGTTCGTCAACGTGGCGCCCGGGTTCCACGACGTGCCGCTGGTGATCAACGGCGCCTCGGAGCTGTTCATCGCGCTGTTCGGCGAGCATGGACGCCATGCCCGCACCGCCATCGGCGTCGCCACCCTGCCCGGCAACGCCGCCGTCGAAGTCGAATCGATTTTCGAGATTCGCGACTGAACCCAAGGAAGCCCACCATGACCGACTCTCCCCTGAAGCGCCCACTCCGCGAGCAGTACGCCGGGCTGCGCAACGGTACGCTCACCGCTACCCAACTGGCCGAGTCCTCCCTGGCGGCCCATCAGGCCCGCGGCGAACATGACCATGCCTACCTGACCTGGAACGGCGAGGCCGCGATGGCCTTCGCCCAGGCCATCGATGCAGTGATCCGTCAGGGCGGGGATGCCGGGACCCTGATGGGCATTCCCGTCTCCATCAAGGACATCTATGCGGTATCGGGCCTGCCAACCTACGCCGGCTCGGCCCAGCGGCTTCCCCAGAGGTGGGAACAGCCTGGCCCAATGGTCGCTGCCCTGCTCTCCCAGCTGCCCAGCGTCATGGGCAAGACCCACACGGTGGAGTTTGCCTTCGGTGGCCTCGGAACCAATGCCCACTGGGGCGCGCCCCGCAATCCCTGGGATCTCAAGGATCACCGCACGCCCGGCGGCTCCAGCGCGGGTGCTGGCGTGTCACTGGTGGGCGGTACCGCGAGCCTCGCCCTGGGCACCGATACCGCCGGTTCGGTGCGCATTCCCGCGTCAATGACCGGGGTTGCGGGGCTCAAGACCACAGCCGGCCGCTGGTCAACGAGCCAGATCGTACCGCTCTCCAGCACACTGGATTCCCCGGGCCTGCTGGCCCACCGCGTGGACGACCTGGCCTTCGCCTTCGATGCACTGGACGGCGCCCTGACGAGCCGTGCCACCCGCGTTCCGGCGCCGCCCGCGCTGGCCGATCTGACCTTCGGCGTGCCCAGCACCTTCTTCTGGGAGGACTGCAGCCCCGGGATTGCCGAAACCGTCGAGGCGGCCATCCGCCGGCTCGAGGCGGCCGGAGCCCGCGTGGTCACCCTCGACCTGCCCCATACCGACGAGGCGTACACCCTGTTCCAGCAGGGGGGGCTGGCCGCAGCCGAGCTGGCGGCCTTCCTCAAGACCGAGCTTCCCGAGATGATCGAGGCACTGGATCCCAATGTCGCTGCCCGGGTCGAGGCCGCCGACGACATGCCGGCCTGGGAGTACGTGCGCCGCCGCGCCGTTATCGACAAGCTGACTGCCGCGGCCGCAACGCGGCTGGCCGACGTGGACGCCCTGCTCACCCCCACCGTGGCGATCACGCCGCCCACCCTGGAGAGCCTGCTCCCCGAGGGCGCCTATGCCCGGGCCAACATGCACGCGCTGCGCAACACGGTGATCGCCAACTTCATGGGGCTGTGCGGATTGACCCTGCCGGTGGGCAAGGACGCTGCCGGCATGCCGGTCGGGCTGCAGGTGCTGGCCGGTCCCTGGCAGGACGCCCGCTTGCTGGCCATTGGGCAGGCCATCGAGGAGCAGCTGGGCACCGGCACCACCCTGCTCGGGGAACCGCCGGCCCCTTGATCCACCACTTGGCCGGGGCGCTCATGCCACCCTTCACGCAGCAGGTCAGTCAGGAGTGAAAGGCAGATGACCGATTGGACCCAGATGACCCTGGCAGGCTTTCAGCGCGGACTCTCCCGCGGCGAGTTCGCGCCACTCGACTGGTGGCGGGCCTGCCGGGAACGGATCGATGCCCTGGAGCCCACCCTCCAGGCTTGGGAGTGCCAGGCCCCCGAGCCCGCCATCACCGCCCCTGATGGCGTGAAGCCTGGCCAGTCCCTCTTCGGAATACCGGTGGGCATCAAGGACATCATCGATACGGCACGGCTGCCTACCACCTGGGGCACCCGAGGCTATCATCGGGTCGCTCAGTCTGATCTGGATGCCTCCATCGTCACCGAGCTCGCTCGCCTCGGCGCCCTGCCCATGGGCAAGACGGTATCGACCGAGTATGCCTACTTTCAGCCCAGCAAGACGCGTAACCCGCACGACCCGACACGCACCCCGGGCGGCTCCTCGAGCGGTTCGGCGGCGGCTGTTGCCGCTGGCATGGTGCCCGTAGCGCTGGGTACCCAGACAGTGGGCAGTATCATTCGTCCAGCCAGCTACTGCGGCGTCGTGGGGTTCAAGCCCACCCACGGCACGCTGGGCGTCGCCGGGGTGAAGGCACTCGCGCCGTCGCTGGACACGCTGGGGTGGTTCACGCGGCACCTGGAGGACAGCCGCACGCTGTTCAGGGCTCTCACCGGCAGTCCCCCGATCCGCACCCTGACGCGGCTCGACGGGGTCCGCGTCGGCCTCTGCCAGGTGCCCAGCACACATTCGCCGTCGCCGGAGACCGCCACCGCCCTGAAAGGCGCCGGTGAGAAGATGGCCGCCCTTGGCGCCGATATCGGTACCGCCGAGCTGGGCGCGTCATTCGATGAGCTCGTGGCGCACCAGCGGGTCATCCTGGCCTATGAGGCCACGAGAGCCCTGGCCAGCGAGCGTGAACGCTTTGGGGCGTTGATGAGTTCGCCTCTGCTTGCGCTGCTGGACGAGGGGCAGAACCTCACCCTCGCCACTTACTGGCAGGCGCGGCAGGCCACCGAGCGGGCCAGGATCGAGTTGTCGCAACAGCTTGCCGAGCGCTTCGACGTGCTGCTGGCCCCCAGCGCCCCGGGCGCAGCTCCGGAAGGCCTCGCCAGCACCGGCGACCCGATCTACTCGCGGGCCTGGACCCTGCTGGGAGTGCCCTGCGTGAACCTGCCACTGCACTGGACGCCCCTGGGCCTACCCGTCGGCGTGCAGCTGATCGCCGACCGCTATCAGGATCAGCGACTGCTGAGTATCGCCAGCGCCCTGATGCCCTGAGTCATTCACCCCGGAAGGAGATGCCGCCATGGCTCACCCGACGCCCATCAAGACGATTCATGGCCAGCACTGCCATCACGGCTGGAACCATGCCAACGCTCCCGTCGAGACGGTGGCACCCGGAACCACGCTCTCCTTCGAGTGCCAGGATGCAGCGGGCGGGTACTTCACCCGAGAGTCGAAGGCGGCGGACGTGGCGACCATGCCGTTCGAGCACCTCAACCCTGTGACCGGCCCCATCTTTGTCGATGGTGCGCAACCGGGCGACATCCTCAAGGTGACGATCAACGAGTTCCGCCCCTCCGGGTTCGGCTGGACCGCCATCATCCCCGGGTTCGGTCTGCTAGCCGATCAGTTCACCTCACCAGATCTGTTCCTGTGGGACTACGACTCCACCGCCCGAACGCCTGCCGCCTTCGGCAGCCAGGCGCGCATCCCCCTCAAGCCGTTCGCCGGCACCATCGGACTGGCCCCCGCCGCTGAGGGCACCCACTCCATCGTGCCGCCGAGGCGAGTCGGTGGGAATCTCGATATCCGCGACCTGAGCGCCGGCAGCACCCTCTACCTCCCGGTGGAGGTCGTCGGAGCACTGTTCTCGATCGGCGATACCCATGCCGCCCAAGGCGACGGGGAGGTCTGCGGCACGGCCATCGAGAGCGCCATGCAGGTCAGTGTCACCCTGGACCTGATCAAGGACACGCACCTGGCCATGCCCCGCTTCAGCACGCCGGGGCCGGTGACGCGTCACCTGGATGGCGCCGGCTACGAGGTGTTCACGGGCATCGGGCCCGACCTGATGACCGGTGCTCGCCAGGCGGTGGAGGGCGCCATCGACTGGCTGGGAAAGACGCGGAACCTGCCGGCCGAACAGGCCTACATGCTCTGCTCGGTATGCGGGGACCTGCGCATCAGCGAGATCGTCGATGCGCCGAACTGGGTGGTGTCCTTCTATCTGCCCAGGGTCGTTCTCGAGTAGCCTCGCCAAGCCAAACAGTCTTGTTGCAGTTGACGTGCATTACAACTAGACACGCCCCTCGATGGCACTGCGCAGGCTGCCGATATCGACCTCGACGTACTCGAGCGTTGTGCTGATATTACTGTGGCCAAGCAGCGCCTTGACGATGTGCAGGTTACGGTCCGGCTCTTTCATCAGCTCAGTGCCCAAGGTATGGCGGAATCGGTGCGGACTCATCTGGTAGCCGCAAATCTGGGAGAGCTTCTGATAGAAGCTCTCCACCTGCCAGGAGTCCATCGTCTCCATTCGGTGCCGAACGCTGAATCGGTTCACGTTAAAGAGCTGCTCGCCCCGCTGGATACCCACCGCTCTGGCAGAATTCAGCAGGTTTTCCAAATGCGGATAGAGGGCATTGGAGATGGGAACAAAGTGCTCCCGGTTATTCTTTGCGCCCTGCCAGGTAGCGGTGAGAACGCGGCTCTTTAGGTTGACATCCTCGGGCTTCATCAGCAGCAGTTGAGTCAGTCGAATACCGGTATGGTAGAACGTTTCAAACACGGCTTCCCAGAACCAGACGGGATGCAGCATGGAGGGCTTTCCTTGGTGAACCTCTATCCTTTTATACAGGCTGATGGCCTCGCGTGCCATATCGACCTGCCGCTTGCTTAGCGTCTTTTTGCGTTTTTTGGGGGAGCTGACCTCCATCTTGGCAAAAGGGTTGTAGGAGATATCGATCAAGGCGTGATCAATCGCATGCTTGAAGAGGATTCGGTTGTGCCGGCAGTAGTTATTCCAGCTTGAGTGCGCGAGGTTTCTGCCCTCCTCCGAGAAGCAGAACTCCCTCCACTCCCTGACATCATCACGGGACACCTCCGCAGGCAGCTTATCCTGGCCCACGAATCTCCGGAATAGCTTCACCGGAACGCTATAGGAAATCCGGCTTCTTTCGGTCAGCCAGCGCTCAGAAAAATAGGATTGCAGCAAGTCGTCAAAGGTAAATGTTTTCATTCTTCAGGCTTCCCATCAATCAGGTCAATAAAGGGGTTATCAAACACCTCCTTACCCTCCTCCATCAGGTCATCCTTCCCCACAAGATACCCAGAAAGCGTGCTCGACTTCTTGTTTGGACCGACCACCCTTACCTTGTGAAAACTTCCGCCATCCTTGTTTTTCTTGTGAAGCTTCAGCTTCTGGAATGAATCCTGAACTTCTTTCCAGCCTTTCTCTTCTCCGCTCACCTCCTGACAATAGCGCTTGAACACCTTGGGGCTGACCACCATCAGCATCCCATCTACGGCATGCACTAGGGCCTTGGAGTCGTTCATCAATACCTTGTGAGTCTTCAGCCCGTCTCGCAGCCAGGCGAGAAACTCTTCCCCGGATGATGACTGTCCGAGCGATGCCTGCTCCGCAAGCTTCTCGGCACCCGTATCAGGGTTACGTGGCTGCCGCTCCAAACCTGGCGCTGCTTTCTCATCGCCGCCTGTGGCGATATCAAGAATGGAGGCTTCCAGATCATCCTGGATTTTCTCGGTGCGACCCGATTCAGTACGCTCGCTTGAAATTTCTGTAGTTGCAGGCTTGTCACCTGGCTCCTGATCTTCACGCTGTTGCCTAGCTGGCTGACTACCTTCACCACTCTCACCAACGTCAAGGGACTCGACACTCCCCGAGAAAATCTCAGGCTCCTCATCACCGCTCCAAACGAGCGACTTATGAACCTTGAGCATGGAGAGATCGGTTCGCCATTCCCCCATCTCGACCCTACACTTCCAGATCGAACGCCCCTCTGGATTCTCTATAATCAGGCCATGGGACTGCATTTCGTCATAGAGGCGAGACTCATTGGATGGCACGCCCTCTATGCCATGGGAAAGCAGGTAGCTCTTGATCTCTCGTGGTATCAGTGGCGTCACCAGCCACAGCGCCTCGGAGGTGACAAACCCCTGAGCCCCTTTTTCATTCAGGCGGATCTTTTCTGTGACGATGTGGCGAATAGCGCCTTTGAGCTTGCTCTGTAGGGATTCGCGAGGTGCCTTGTCGATATTGGAGACCTTGCCGCCCAGCGACTTGGCGACGCTGGCCCTGTCGGCCTGGCTGACGATTTCCCCAATCACCCCGGAGCGCTCCGAGTGGCCACTGATCGCGTACATCACCAGGCCAAACAGCTCCGGCTGGCTTTTCAGCCACTCGAGCCCGGCATTGCCCATCACCTCCTTGCACAAGAGGGGGTTGGCCGCAGCGTGAAGGAAGTAGTCTCGCCCCTTGATATAGCGAACGCGATACTGGTCGGGAATGATGCCCTCCCACAGGCACCACCTTCGGCCGGATTTCAGGTGTATATCGACGTCGACGATGACCTTAGCGATATCGTGCAGCAGGCAGGCATAGATGACCGCCACGCTCCAGAGCTCCCCCGTAGAGGACTGTTTTTCGGGTGACTCCTTCGGAGGGAGCAGGTGCTGTCGTCGGAGCCTGAGGCCAAACACACAGGTTTCGAGGCCATGGTCCAGCATGCCACCTGGGTAGCTATGGTGGTGAGATTCCGAGGCTGGCAGCAGCTGGACACGCTCGGCGTATCGTTGCAGCGGCTCCTTGACGTAGGCCTCGAACACCGGCGCCGTCAGCGAGGTGCTTTCCTGTATTGCCCGGAGCAACTGCTGCCGATAGGGCGTGGCTAGAAGCTCCGCGCCGGTGCGCGGGCTTTCCCAGCCGGCGTCATCCTGGACGCTGTCGGTCGCGCTGCGGCGGCCGCGTAGAATATTGAGAATCCGCAATTTTCGCTCCTCTGGATGCAGTCCGTGCATCACAACGCTGGGCCCTGACGGGCACAAGCAGAAACGTTAAATGCGATGAGAGGGGTTTACTCCGGGGCACTCCTTGCCCTGGTGCAATAGCCGTGGGATGCGACCCAAGCGCGCACGATTATAATTATCGTGCAATCAATCTCATCCAGATTATGCCCATATTATTTATAAGCGATGTATTAACTTATCGTCTCAGAAGACTTACAACCAAAGTCTCATCCGGCGAGCAGTCTCTTGCCGCAGTGACAAAAAGCCCCCTCCGAAGAGGGGGCATAGGTTGGGTATCGGTCAGTTGACCAGCTGCCTGGCCAGGGCCATCTCCACGGAGTCTCCGTCCGTGTTGAGGGCATCCAGGCCTGACTCGGGCACGTCTCCCGACGTGCTCTGGGCCACGGCGATCTTCTTGGCCATCAGCGACAGGCAGGCGATCTGTGACGATCCGGCATAGCCGAGGTAGAGCACCTTCACCGGCTGCCGCTGGCCGATCCGCCAGGAGCGGCGGGCGGCCTGCTGCAGGGTGTAGACGTTCCAGCCCGTCTGCATGAAGACGATGGTGGGGAAGTCCAGCAGGTCGAGCCCGGTCTTCACCAGGTCCGGATTGGTGATCAGCACGTCGACACCGCGGTCGACCTGATCGGCAATCCAGTCCTCGCGCCGCTGGGTCTCCACGCTCGAGCGCAGCACCGCGACCTTGAAGCCGGCCTGGGTGAGCATCGCCTTGAGTCGGCTGCTGGTATCACGCTTGCCGGTGTAGGTCGTGTAGACCAGCACCTTGCGCCCCTCCACCTTCTCTTGCCGGCAGATATCCACCAGCTCGCGCTCCTTGGGCATCGGCTGCTGCTCGCCGAAGAGGCTCTTCACGAACGCCAACAGACTGCCCGAGCGTGGATGCTTGACCGTCTCCGGTCGAAAGCAGCAGTCCGGCCAGGCCAGCAGCGCATTGAGCACCACGCCCAGCAGAGTGGTGTCCTTGCGTGCCAGCGCCTGTCTGAGCTCGGCGGTCAGTTGACCCTCGAGCCGCCGGTAGGCAAAGGCCTGCTCGTCGTCCATCGGCACCTCGATGAAGTCTTCATCGTAGGGCGGCAACACGTTGCCACCGATGTCCTTGAGCTTGAGGAAGACGGTGAAGGGCAGCACGTAACGCATGATCCCCTTGGGGCCGAAGCCCGGGGCCTTGACGGTGCGCACCGACAGCTTCTTGCCTCGCGCTGTCTTGTGGGCGTCGCCATCGCGCTCGGTGTAGATGTCCTTCAGCACCCCGTGGTCGCGCAGGAACGACATGGCCGCAGGGCCCATCGATCCGCGCCCGTTGGGGCGATACCCATCCTCGAGCATCCTCGGCGTGAGGATGCGGAACAGCAGGTGGAACAGGTCGTCGGCATAGCCGCCCATCAGGGTGCCGGTCAGCAGCAGCGACTTACGCGCCTTGGCTGCCAGCACGCCCATGGCCTGGCCCTGGGCCGACCCGGCGTTCTTGTATTCATGGCCCTCGTCCACGATCAGCAGATCGAAGGTGTGATCCGGCAGCTGCCGCTTGATGAACTCGGTCGGCTGATAGCCGCCTTCACCGAAACCGAACTCCATAGCGGCCATGGCCCGCTCCATACGGGCCGCCTGCCGGTCGGAGAACACCAGCTCCCCGTTCTCATCCATGAGGTTGATGAACTCGTGGATGTTGTCACCCAGCAGCGTGGCCAGGAACTCCTCGCCAAACTGCTGCACCAGGCGCTCCGAGGAGACCTTGCCGATGGTGGGCAGCTTGCGCAGCGCCTTGAGTACCAGGTCGCGCTGCAGGGTGCCCGTCGCCCGCTGGGGTCGCATCAGCGTCCAGAGAGGGCTGTGACAGTGCCGGCACTTGTGGCGCCGCTCCTCACGGAGAAACTGCGACAGCGATACCACCTCGTTGTCGCAGTCGACCACCGTGCCACCGCACTGGGGGCAGGCCGCCAGCTCGCCGCCCGGCACGCGCTTGCGCGCCGCGGCGGGACGCCAGTGGAAGCCCATGCGCATGCGCACACGCCCCAGGATGAAGAACTCCGGCCGCCCATCGGACGGCTGGCCCAGGGCTTCACGGAGCTTGAGCAGCTTGACCAGGGTGTCCGGGCCGTTCAGCACCCAGACCCTGGCCTGATCGACGGTCTCCAGGATCTCCCGCCGCCACTTGTAGACCAGGTGGGGCGGTGCGATCACCAGGAAACGCCGATAGCCCTCGGCATGACAGACCGCCGCCGTGGCGATGGCCATCATGGTCTTGCCGGTGCCCATCTCGGCGTTGATGATGCCCGCCGGCTCGTGCCGGTCGAGCAGCAGGGCCGAGATGGCCTGAACCACCTCGGCCTGCTCTGGGAAAGGCGCCCGCTTGAGGGCATCCATGATGGCCTGGCGACGAGGGTTGGCCTCGCCGTCATAGACCGGGGGATGGGAGCGGTTGAGCGAGGCCAGCAGGCCATCACCAAACTCCTCCACGAAGGCGTTGAGGTCCACCTGAGGCCCGAAGACCTCGCCAGACTGCGCCATGCCGGCCGGCGCCGGCAGCTGAGTGATGTCGTTCATGTCCGTCTCCTTGTGCACAAGAAAACGGCGGACACTCCCCTCCCCTGGCGGGTTGGAAAGGCCCGCCGTGGGGAATGGCGCCCGGGGCGCCGGTCAGTAGTCGTCTGGCAGCAGCAGCGTGGTGGCGCTGCGATCCGCCTCGGTGATGATCCAGACCGTGAGCGACTCACGGATCCGGTAGGACGAGAGCAGCCTGTCACCGTGAATCAGGGCCTGCTCGTTGCTCAGGCGGTCCTCCTCGGGCACGTCACCCCAGTCGCCGGTGACGTGTCGTCGGAGCAGCGCCATGGGCGAGACCTCGCCTCGCTCCACCAGCTCATTGACGGCCCGAGTCATGACCACGCGCCCCACCTCGAAGCGGCGTGGATCCGGCCTCGCGGCACGCTCGGCGACCCGGTTGAGCGGCGCAGGCGCATCGCCTGCCTCGGCGTTTGCCGTCTGATCACCCTCCTGCCGCTCGCCGTCGTTGGCCGCCGGCGTCGAGGTGATGGTCAGCAGCTGCCCACAGCGAGGCGAGTCAAGCGTCATCTCCCAGGCGCGGATCACCGGTACGAAGCGGTCGGTGAGCACGCGGGTCTCGGTGATGGAGCCATCCTCCCGCTCGGTGAACTCGGTCTTGGCGACCTTATCCTTGTGGGTGTTGCCCTTGACCACCAGGCAGCGGCCGTTGGGCGCGGTCACCACGCCGGAGATGGCCCCGGCCGCCAGCGACAGGGCCAGATGCCAGGAGGAGAGTCGGCGCACTGGGGGACGCGGCGAAAGGCCGGTCCTCCCGAACACGCTGCCCACCTCGGGCCAGAGCCCCTGCAGCTTCCCAACCTCATCGGCCAGCTGCTCGGCATCGAGCGACACGCGATAGAAGTGGCGCAGCTCGCCCTGAGCCGCCGGCACCGCGTAGGGCTCGAAGGGCCACACCGCCGGGATCACCTCGGGTATGACCTCCTTGCTTCCCACGCGCAGCAGATGGGCGCGCATCGCCTTGGCCTCCTGGCTGCGCTGCGCCTCACGGCGTCGCACCCGGCGGCCCAGGATCACCACCTGCTGGAAGTCATCCACGGCGGCGCGGAAGACCCTCAGCTCGGTGAAGTGGTTGACCAGCCAGCCGGTCAGCTCCTTGTCCAGGGCGTAGTCGGGAACGATCAACACCATCACGCCCCCGACCTGCAGGGTGCCAACGGTGCGCTGGTAGAACAGCTTCTCCAGGCGCCTGCGCCCCTTGCCCTGATAGCTCTCGTAGCCGGCGTGGTCGGCCAGCAGGTCGCCATAGGGCGGGTTGAGCCACAGGCAGCCCATGCTGCGCGGTGAGATCACCGTGTCCATCAGGTCGCCCTGTAGGCCTCTATCCACCAGGCCATCCATCGAGGCGGCCCGCTCGGCGTGATACTCCACCCCGCAGGCCTGAACGCGTTCGCGCCCCAGGTGGTGGGAAAGCTCGGCGATGGCAGCGCCCTCCCCTGCACAGGGGTCGAGCACCCGCATCCGCCCGGCGCTTGCCGGGCTCAGCGCCTGAAGCACCCGCTCGAGCGACGCTTCATCCGTGGGGAAGTAGCCATTCCTGGCGAAGTTGTGCGCGATGCGCTGAAACATCAGTGCCATGCGACACCTCCTGTCGGTTGGGTATGGTAGGCGCAGCCAGAACGGCCGCACCGTGGTGGAACGAGCGCTCAGGTCTCGGGGGTAAGCACGCCGGCGCGAATCATGCCGCTGAGGCGCAGGGCCAGGTCGTTCTCATCGAGTGAGATCTCCCAGGCCTGAATCGGCCCCTGTGAGAACGAGGCTGGCAGTACCGCCTGCTGGGCATGCAGCAGCGTCATCACCGGCGCCTGCCAGTGATCCAGCAGGGGCAGCGGGCAGAGCTCCCGCACGCGAGGCCACAGCTGGTCATCCACCGGGCGGGCGCCCTCCTCGTCGTCGAGCAGGACGATGCTGTGCAGGTTGGCGCGATCCGGCGTGATGCAGCGCTGATCGAAGAGCCATACGTGCACCAGGGTGCCGAAGCACGTCTGGCGCAACCGGGCGGAGCGCCGGGAGTAGCGGTCCATGTCCCTAAAGACCAAGGGGTGGCGAGTGTCGCCCTGGCAGAGATGCAGGGTATCCAAACCGTTGTCTGCCCTTGGCAGCGTCAGCCTGGCCAGCAGCTCCTGCAGCGCCGTATCCCGCCCCCACAGGGAGAGAAACAGGCACTCACACTGCCGGCCAAGGCAGAACGCATCGGCGTACAGGTCCAGGCACTCATCGAGGGTGTAGAGCTCGGGCATGATGGCCTCCATCGGTTAGCAAAGAGCGATGGGGACATCCCGAGCCCAGGGCATCGAGATGCCCCGGTGGGGAGTGGCTGCCTCAGGCAGCGGCTTGCCAGGTCTGGGTCGGCGCCTGGAATCGGTAGCCCAACTCTTTCAGTCGACTCACCTGACGGCGGAACAGCGCTCGGTCCACGGTGGGATCGAGCTTGACGCTCTGCCCCAGGGGCCAGAGCAGGCCGAAGAGCTCGGCGTCGGGATTGGCCTCCCGGCCAGCGGCGTGGGTCTCCGAGGCTTGCGGCCCTGGTCCCTCGCCAGCATCAACCTGAGACGGCGGCGCGGGCGGAGCCATCGGCTCGCCTGGCCAAGGCGCAGGAGGGGCTGGCGGCACGGGTGGCGCAGGAGCGGCCTCCTCTTCCAGCGGATCCATCTCCGCGGAGTCGAAGCGTGGCCCATGCTGGGTCACCAGCATGCCGTCCTCGGTCAGCAGCATCTCGCCAACCTTGGCACGCACCTCCACCACCAGCCGGCCACCGGCGAAGTAGCTCGCCGGGCGAATCTCGAGCAGCAGAAACTCGCCCTCAAATACCCCTTCGCTGAACTGATCCAGCTGAGGGTCCTTGATGACGAACTCGCCAATCGAGGCCGCCAGCCGGCCGACGTTGAAGGGGCCGTTGCGCCCATGAATGGTGCGGACGGTGAGCCGCCCGGGAATCTTGATCATCACCAGACTCCTGTTCGACAGGATGCAAAAAGTGCGGATGGGGCCGGCAATGCCGGCCCCATCCAAGAGGTCACGGGCAAGCGCCCGAGGGATCAGAGATAGCCCCGCTCCGCGAAGGAAACCGAGTCCGAGCCGCCCACCACGATGTGGTCGAGCACGCGTACCTCGATCAGACCCAGCGCCTCCTTGAGGCGCTGGGTGATGCGTCGGTCCGCATCGCTCGGGTCGGGCTCCCCACTGGGGTGGTTGTGGGTGAAGATCACCGCACCGGCGTTGTGGTATAGCGCCGCCTTCACCACCTGCCGTGGATAGACCGAGGCGGAGTCGAGGGTGCCGTGGAACAGCTCGCTGAACTCGATCACGCGGTGCTGGGTGTCCAGAAAGATGGCACCGAACACCTCGTGGTCGTAGCCGGCCAGCTTGAGCCACAGGAACTCACGCACCCGGTTGGGCGTGGTGAGCTTCATGCCCTTGGAGACGGAGCGCTCCACCACCTGCCGCGCCGCATCGATGACGCGGTCATCGGGGGCCGCCAGGTAGTTGCCGTCGCTGTCACGGACGAACAGCTGAGGCGCGCTGGATGGAGAGTAGCGAGACTCTGCCGGGAGGGCAGCTGCTGAAGTGTGTGTCATGACCAGAACCTCCGGACATGACCGAGACCGCCCCCTCCGGGAGCGATGTCCCGGTCGGGGTGGGTAGTGAGGAAGGGTTACGCGGCGAAGAGCTGCGTGTGGTTCAGCTCGTCGTGGCGTGCCACCAGCAGGTAGTCACCGTGCTGGCGGTCGCCTTGCACGACCAACGCCTCGAGCTCGAGAGCCAGAGGCTGGTGGGGATTCCCGCTGGGCGGGATGCGATGATGCGTCAGCCGCACCGCCTGGGTCCCAGCCGGGTACCCGGACAGCTGGCGGGCCAGGTTCTGCAGCAGCAGCTGGAATCGTTCGATGGGCGTGACCCCATGTTCCGAGACCACGTGCTCTGCGACGTACATGCAGTCGTCGATGACCCGCTCGCTGATGCGGACCTTGCCCGCAAAGCCGTGGTCACGAGCCAGAAACGACATATCGTAGGATTTCATGGTGGATCTCCTGCGGTAGTGCACACAGGGGACACACCTTCCCCACCGGGGATGTGAATCCCCTGGTGGGTGATGGCACATGAGTGCCGAAGAAGAGGTACGGCATCCAGCCCGGATGGGCGGCCTCGTCTCGGGATGCGCGAGGCCTTGGGAGGTGGCGTACCGCCAAGCGGTGCACCCTTGAAACGCCTGGGTGCCGGGATGCCTCGGTTGGTGCCGGTCGAGACCACCGGGCCGCCACAGGCGACACTTGCACCCTTGAGCTTACGACACGAGGACGACGAGTCAAGCCCGCTAGCAGTCACATCCTATTTCTGTAGCTTTGCCCTCAATCATGGGGCTTCAAAATCGAGGGTTGATCAGAAAAACATCATGTCCACTAGCTGCATACTTTTCTACCAGGTCATCTTATGCTTTTCATTAGCCGGAATCGGGTTATTATATGACAACCATATACCAACACTCCTTGTTCGTTATACACTTTCAAAATCGCACTGCTGGTTAATTCTTATGCCCAGCGGGCATACAGCCGGACATCAGGACCACCCCACAAGGCCATAATTATGCATATAACCATATACAAGTATTTTTTAACAGTATCCAAGGTCGGGTCAGTTCGCAAAGCAGCCGAGTTACTTCATGTCAGCCCCTCTGCTATTAGCAAACAGATAGCCAACCTAGAGCATATCTTTAAGGCAAAACTAATTGACAGACTAGCATCTGGAATCCAGCTTACCGAGGAAGGAAAAATCTTAGCGCACCACATGGAAAAAACAATTAGAGAAATGGAAATCGCAAGATCAAGAATTGACGAAATGAATGGAACATTATCTGGAACCATTCAGTACGCTACAATTGAAGGTGTCGCTAAAGACTGGCTCTTCCCAAGCATAAAATCATTCAATAACTCCCATAAAAATGTACATTTTAATGGGAAGATATTAGGAAGCGACTCTGTTTATGAAACCATCCGATCTGGCGGCATTGACTTTGGCATTGTAATGGACACCAAAATACCAAGCGACATAGAAGCCATCAAATATTTTGATACCAGACTAACAGTTGTCACGCCAAGAAATCATTCACTAGCTCTAAAGAAGAACATCAGCTTAAAAGAACTTGAAGGTCATGAAATAACAATATTAAACCCTGAGTTTTTAACACGTCAATTGATCACAGCTGCAACACAAAAACTTGGATTCGAGCTGAACATAAGATTCGAACTGGACAGTATCGAAATGATCAAGCATTACATAGAAGACTCTAATGGCGTCACAATATTACCTCACTTTTGCGTGACAAAAAACAACCATGACACCAGGCTAGCATCTATTAACATAAATGAATGCGAAGTACAAAAATGCTTTACAATAATCTGCAAAAAACCAGGGCGCCATTTAATAAAAGCGGCAGACTGCTTCATTGAAGAAGTATGTCGGCATAACACTTTAGAGTGAAATATTACAACTCTTCACAGCCGCCTAGCTAAAGCTCCATAATTTCTTCCCGACAATCATCATTGAACAAATTTGACTTTCATCACCCATATTAAAAAAAATTTATTGGAGTGGAAATTTCAAAAATCCTCCATGAAGTAAAATCTACTGCCAAGCCAACATTCAATGAAATTTTTAACAGCTATGACCTTTCACGCATCATGTACCAAATAGTGGCGAAAACCACGAGAAGAACTGGAGGCAACATGATGAGATTTAGCACCTTCCAGCCGAATTGATAAAGCAAAGCACCAGATGTTAATGAGCTAGCTGCTACAAGTGAAAAGATCACCAGATCATTGATGCCCTGAACCTTGCCTCGTTCGTCTTCAGAATGGACTGTCGAGAGCAGCGCACTGCCACCTATGAATAGAAAGTTCCACCCGACTCCCAACAGGAGTAAAGCCGACCAATAGTGTGTCAAACCATCGCCAAGGTTAGGAGTTAATACGGCACTAGTTACCAAGAGCGCACCTACCAACAGAATACGCGCCACCCCAAAAAAAGCTATTAAGCTGCCAGTAAAAAATGACGGCGCAAACATGCCAAGCACATGCCATTGCATGATGAAAGATACTTCCGACATCGAAAAGCCTTGGGCAAGCATCGCAAGTGGAGTGGCTGTCATTACCACCATCATTATCGAATATCCAACTGCACTGGAAAATACTGCAAGCATAAAGCTCGCCTGGAGCCAAATAGTTCCTCCTGAACGAGAGATCATGTCCGGGCTTAGGACACTACTGGGCTGTGCTCTGAGCTGGGTTAAAAGACCAATGGACAGTAAAGCTAGAGTAGCAATTACAAGATATGGCCCACCTAAGGGCACACCAGCAACTAAGTCAGTTGCAGCAGTAGCGTTCCAAGGACCAAGGAAGGCAGCAGCCACGCCGCCAGCCATGACGAATGAGATCGCACGGCTGCGAAAGGCTGGACTTGCCACATCTGCAGCAGCAAAACGGTAGTACATGGCAAAGCCTTGGTACAAGCCAAGAAGTAAATTACCCAGACAGAAAAGCCAAAACATCTCTAACAAAATCGCGACAAAGCTCAGCAAGCCCCCCGCTACACCACCAACACTTGCGCCGGTGATAAATCCACGGCGGCGGCCCACACGCCTCATATATAGAGATGCAGGAAAGGTCGAGATAACTGTACCTAACATCATCATAGAGATTGGCATTGTGGCTAATTCTGGAGCAGAGGCCAACTGCTGCCCGACTACCCCACTTAGTGTTAGTACTGTTATCGATGCCACCATAAAAAGCGTTTGACTTATTACCAGTATGGCTACATTTTTATATTGCAATCTCCCTGTGCCAACCATGCTTTACCTCGCTTTTTCAGACATATTAAGTAATCAATCTTTTATAAAAAAAGCATTCATGCCCATCGGAAACTAAACTATATTTATTAATTTAAACCGCTACAGGCGAATCTTCTAATCGCACTAACTGACGAGAGTGCAACATAATGAGCTAAAATTAAAATCATCCTTACTCGAACCACTTACTTCTCAACCAGACCTTATTCTGGACTTAAATACTGCATGTCAGAAGGATGGCTAGCATGCCAAATTTGCAGCCAAATTATAATCTATTACTCACCAAACTTAGCAATTAATACCCATATTTCTAACAAATGGAAAAACTGACAAGAAAAGCTCTCTCATAATGTTAAAACGCCCTATATAACACAGGAGATTACTTGACTGAAATTTTATATAATCTTGCGCATTTTCTATGCAAGCAAAAAACCAAGCCTCTTCCTCCACATCTGAAGGAGGAAGAGGGCTAACTAGAACTTCATATTAGTAATACACAGCCTTTTTTTCTTCTTTATCCACATGGACAGAAAGAACATCTGGCCTTGAGTAATGCCCAACCGGATCGAAGTCTAACTTGCTTTTTACCAGAGTATCACTGTCGATATCGGCGTAAATAATAGCATTTTCATTATAAACTGGGCCCGATATTATTTCACCAAGCGGCCCTATGATCATACTACCACCACGCATTAAAACTTCTTCTGGGTTGTCACTAAGAGTGCAGCGATAATCTTCTTCAAAATCACCACGCTTAAGGAATTGACAAGAGCTAAGAACAAAGCATCGACCTTCCATAGCTATATGTTGCATAGTAGAGACCCAAGTATCCCTATCATCAGCGGTAGGAGCGCAATATATTTCAACACCCTGACCATACATAGCAGCGCGCAACGATGGCATGTAATTTTCCCAACATATTACCGTACCTATCGCACCTAGCTCACTTTCAACTATATCCAATGTTGAACCGTCACCGAAACCCCAGACAAGTCTCTCAGACCCCGTTGGCATCAGCTTTCGTCTTTTACCAACAACCCCCTTCTCTGGATCAATGAAAACGACAGTGCAATAAAGAGTGCTTCCGCCCTTTTCAATGATCCCCATCACTACAAAGATATTATTTTCCCTAGCAACCGAAGCAATGTCGCTTATCTCGGACCCACCAATTTCAACTGCGCCATTATAATACTTAAGATAGTCTTCTCTCCCTTCAGGGAGTCGCTTACCAACTGGCGAATCAAAGGTTAGTCCTTTGGGATAGGTGCCTAAAAACGCCTCCGGAAACACCACCAACTCAGCACCATTAATTGCGGCCTCTTCGATTAGGTGACAAGCTTTTCTGGCTGTCTTTTCAGCATCAAAAGGAACGCTTGAATCCTGCACCACTGCAACTTTTAATTTATCTTTCATAAAAACCTCAAGCCTTTTTTTCTTCTGAATAAACCACTTCCCCAGTGTTATCCCTCATATATTCATTGAACATATCATGGAACTCTACCACGGAAGACTCTGGAACCTTTTTGGTTACCTTGCTTACAGCGATCGTTACAACAATATTGACTATAATTCCCGCAATACTGGGCCCAACAGGAATGTCTATTTGGGTAATTGTCATGAGCGCCATAACAACAACACCTAGAACCAGGCCAAGAAATGCTCCTGTTTCCGAGACCGATTTAAAATACAGCATGCCTAAAGCCGAAGGCACAAGCTGAAGGCCAAGGCCGAAACCTAAAGAAGCAATTGGAACTAAAAACCCTGCACCGCTCGGAAGCATTGCAAGCACAAATATCATCACCGTAAGAGATAGGACAACAACTCTTGTAACCCAAGTAACTCTTTTACTTGTCATATCTCCCTTCGTCAAACCATCTACGACATCTTCAGCAACTAGACTTGCCGAGGAAAGAAGCTGGCTATTAATGGTGGAAATTGCAGCTGCAAGAATACCAGCCACTACAAAAGCACTCAAAATGGGAAAGTGGAAGTTGAATATTTGCGGAAGAATCGTATCGCTGTTGCCCACATTTACACTCGGAGCAATCCCAGGAATAACTGCCGCCATACCAACCACAAGAGGAATAATGGCCATCATCCATGAGTTCCAGAAAGGTGTGGCCATAGCCACTTTTCCAAGAACTTTGGCTGATGAAGCAGAATAAAATTTTTGCCACATATGAGGAAGAACCCAAGCACCAAACCCAAGCCCAAGCCACAGCTCCAACATCCCAAGTGGATTTCCTGAAACCACGTTAAGTTCAGGCTTATATTGTGACACTTGCTCGAACAGCCCAGCCCCTCCAGAAAGCTTTAAGACATACAATGCTGTAAATATCAAAATGGATGCAAAAAATACACCCATGAAAGAGTCGGTCCATGCAGTACCTTTAAAACCTGCCCACAGAACAATAACACCCACCATCACCGACGTAACTGTAACTCCTACAACATACGGAATCGCACCATCGGTAAGGGCCTCAAGCGCTCTAGCCCCACCAATGACCTGTATAAGCATTACAGGTACTAAAGCAGATATCCCGACCAATGCAACCGTAATCCTAAGCCTATTACTTTTATAATAATGCTTAATCATCTGGCCCGGAGTTATAAAGCCATATTTCTTTCCTGCCAACCAAATCCTGGCCCCGAATAGCCATATGAAAATTGCATGGAAAATTGTCCAAACAGCAAATCCCGCAAACCAAACTCCAGATCTATAATATGCTCCGAACGCACCTAAAAGAGTCCATGTTGAAAAATACGTAGCTCCCATCGACAAAACTAGAACTATTGTGCCTATTCCACGCCCACCAATGATAAAATTTTCTGATGAACTTCCGGATGCTTTCTCCGAATTCCTTTTAGATAGATATGATACCAGTATGAAAACGAAAATGAATGCGGCCAATACTACAGCCGTCAATGTATTGTTCATTTTACAGCTTCCTCATGCAGAGGCTTTTCTTCAAGCTTTTTAATGAAAGGCTTAAAATAAAGCGGGTAAATAAGAATAACGCAAACTGTAAGCACTATATTGGATGCAATAATCACAGCCAACGGCTGCGGCAACCCCATCACCATAGAAGCTGTGTTAAACACACCGAAATATGGAAGCCATGTTATTGAAAGCGCAGTTAAGACAACCGCCCATAATAGCTTCCTTTTACTTTTTGTATTCATCATTAACCCTTCATCAAGTGGATGTGAATTTAACAAGAACAATCCTGAGAGTAGTCGGCAGAGAGTGTTAATAAAAATAGTAAAAAGAGAACACGCTGTTGCCAAAAAGTACACGCTTCCAAAACGTTCACGGCGCTAATAATTTATGCATATATCGTGCCATTTAATTGCAAGTCTCTAAAAATAATCGAATCGTAACTATTCAGGTGGCTGCACGTGGTGCTCGCCAACCCTCTGTTTCCTCAGGCATAGTAGCGTCATTCGGTATTCTTCTCATCCGGTGACATGACCATCAGCGATATCAACGTCGACGAGGCCCTGGAACGGGTCCGGCAGCAGCTCAGGGACGACCGCACGGTCTCGCCGTCCCTGCGCGCTGCCATCGACGTGTTGATGCTGCTGGTCAAGCTGATGGCCGACCGACTCTCGACCAGCAGCCGCAACAGCAGCAAGCCGCCGTCACAGGACCCCAACCGCCAACGCCGCTCCCGGGCCAAGGGTCAGCGCCGTCCCGGCGGGCAACCCGGCCACGAAGGCAAGACGCTGGCGCCGGTCACCGATCCCGACGAGATCGTGTCGTTGCGCGTCGATCGCCGCACCTTGCCCAAAGGGCGCGCCTATCGCTCGGTCGGAATCGAAACGCGCCAGGTGCAAGACATCGTGATCCAGGCCGTCGTCACCGAGTATCGCGCCGAGGTGCTGGAGGACGATCTCGGGCGGCGCCATGTGGCGCCGTTTCCCGACGGCGTGATCCGCCCGATCCAGTATGGCCCACATCTCAAGGCGCATGTCGTCTATCTCTCGCAGTATCAGTTGCTGCCCTATGCCCGCATCCAGGCGTTGCTGGCCTCACAGTGCGATCTGTCGCTGAGCACCGGCACGCTGTTCGCCTTCAATCAAGAGGCCTATCAGCGCGCCGAGGCGTTTGCCGAGTGGGCGATCCCAGCGCTGAGGCAAGCGGCAACCGTGCATGCCGACGAGACCGGGATGCAGGTCGGCGGCAAGCGCTACTGGTTGCACAGCGCCTCGAATGACGCCCTGACCTACTTGGCGCCTCACGCCAAGCGCGGCCAGGAGGCCATGGACGCCATCGGCATCCTGCCCTATGTCCAGGGGGTGCTGAACTGGTCTAATTGGAGCGGACACCCCGGTAAGCCTCATACTGGAGGCATTGGAGGTGTTCATGACCAAGAAAAC
>NZ_NWUX01000013.1 GCF_002374315.1 Vreelandella nigrificans
GTTTTCTTGGTCATGAACACCTCCAATGCCTCCAGTATGAGGCTTACCGGGGTGTCCGCTCCAATTAGACCAGTTCAGTGGTATGCAGCAGCGTCAGCGCTTTATAGCGCTAGGGTTGCAGGATGGAAGAAGTGTTTCAGCCATAAGGAAATGTCATGTCAGCGCCTGATACGGCTACTACTGCTACGGCTTTTTGGATAACTCGTCCCGCCTTTGGCGAGCTAAAGTGTGAAACATTAACGGCTCCAGGTGAGCACGAGGTGCTGGTTAATGCGCTTTATAGCGGCGTTAGCCGAGGCACAGAGTCGTTAGTATTTAATGCTCGAGTGCCTGAAAGCGAGTTTTTACGCATGCGTGCGCCCTACCAAGCAGGTGACTTTCCTGCCCCCATTAAGTATGGCTACTGCAGCGTAGGGCGCGTAGTACAAGGCCCAGGTGAGCTTCTTCACAAAACAGTTTTTTGCCTTTACCCACACCAAGACCACTACGTGGTACCTGCTGATGCGGTGTTGCCATTGCCTGAAAAGCTGCCCGCTGACCGCGCTGTGCTGGCGGCCAATATGGAAACCGCGATTAACGGTGTGTGGGATGCAAATCCCATGCTGGGCGAGCGGATTTGTGTTGTGGGGGCTGGGGTTGTCGGAGCGTTAGTCGCCTATTTATGCGCTCAGATTCCTGGCGTAGAGGTCTATTTAATCGATATTAACCCAGCCCGTGCGGCACTTGCTGCTCAGCTGGGTGTGGCTTTTTGTACGCCCGAGCAAGCTCCCACTGATCAAGACTGCGTGATTCATGCCAGCGGCCATCCAGATGGCCTGCGCCTAGGGCTTGGGCTAGTGGGTAACGAAGGGCGCGTGATTGAAATGAGCTGGTTTGGCAAGGGGGATGTTGCTTTACCGTTAGGTGGTGCTTTCCATTCCCAACGACTGACGCTTAGAGCTAGTCAGGTTGGGCAACTACCCGCGACTTTACAGCCCCGTTGGGATTATCGCCGCCGCTTAACCCTGGCTTTAAATTTACTCACCGATCAACGGCTGGATGCGCTGATTAGCGGTGAAAGTAATTTCGCTGATTTTCCTGCCATAGCACCGCAGCTATTTGGCCCTGACAGCACCGTACTTTGCCACCGCATTCGCTATCCACAAGCGTTTTTCTGATAACAGGAGTGTCTATGTATCGTTTATGCGTCCGTGATCACTTTATGATCGCCCACAGCTTTAAAGGTGAAATTTTTGGCCCTGCCCAGCGTACTCATGGTGCCACCTATGTGGTTGATGTGGTGTTTCAGCGCCCTGAGTTGGATCAGGATGGACTCGTGATTGATATCGGCCTCGCTAGCGAAACAGTCAAAGAGGTGTTGGCGGGCTATAACTTCCAAAACCTGGATGAAGTGAGTGAGTTTAAGGGGCGTAACACCACAACGGAATTTATGGCAAAGGTGATTTTTGATCAACTGGCTGCTGCTATTAAAGCGGGTCGGATGGGGGTTACTGCCCAAGGGCTAACTCACATGGAGATCAAGCTGCATGAGTCCCACGTGGCATGGGCAAGCTACGAAGGCGCACTATGAACCGGCGGTTCACGCTAATCGTGGCCGGTGAGCCAGACCAGCGCACCGGTGGCTATATCTATGATGCGCAGATAGTCACCGCACTACGTGAGCAGGGCTATAGCATGAATGTTGTAGGTCTGCCTGGACGTTTTCCTGATGCAGATGACACTGCCGCTCAGGCGCTTGTTGCAACACTCGAGTCCTTATCTGAAGGCGCGCGGGTGATTATTGATGGCCTTGCGATGGGGGCGCTACCAGAGGTGGTTGGTGACCATGGCCACCGGCTCGATATTACTGCGCTGCTTCACCACCCATTGGGAGATGAGCAGGGACTAACTAGCGAGGAGCAGCAGTATTTTCATCGCAGTGAGTTAGCTGGTTTGGCAAGCGTGGCCAGGGTGATCGTCACCAGTCGGTTTACTGCACGACGTCTAAACGAGCTGGCCAAGCAGTATGGGCGCCCCATTAGCGCACCGATTAGTGTCGTAGAGCCTGGGGTTGTGGCTGCACCAGTTAGCCCGGCGGCAGAGCCCAATGAGCCGATACGACTGCTATGTGTCGCAACCCTGACCCCACGTAAAGGGCAGGACATTCTGGTAAAGGCCCTGGCGGGGGGTAGCGCAAGTAACTGGCAGTGCGATTGCTATGGTGGTGCCCGTGACGCAGAGTTTACCCTTAGAGTTCAGCAACTTATTGATGAATACGGGCTTTCAGGTCGAGTAGCACTCCATGGCGAGTGCGATGCGGCCACACTTGAAGCAGCATATCAACGCGCTCACGCATTGGTTTTGCCCTCCTGGTATGAAGGCTATGGCATGGTAGTGACTGAAGCCTTGGCCCATGGTTTGCCGGTGATTACCACTACCGGGGGCGCATTGAGGGATACGCTGCCCAGCGGAGCAGGCTTGAGTGTTGCACCTGGGGATATTGAAGCGCTGCAGGCGGCGTTACAACGCTTTTGTCGCTGCACTGAGCTGCGCTCCGAACTTCGTACTGGTGCTGCCGTAGCACGGGGCAGCTTGAACGATTGGCAGGCTGCTGGGGTGGCATTTGCGGAGGCGTTGACGCCGCTCCCTCCAGCGTTGGCGCAAGAGCTGGCCGCGGGTAGCCAGTTTGAGGCAGATTGGTTAGCGTTGCGCGAAAGCGTTGACGCTGCTGGGCGTAGCCAGAAACTCGCTCAAGCTGCGGCTGCGTGGCTTGCTACACGCAGCAACAGCAACAGCAACAGCAACAGCAACAGCAACAGCAACAGCAACAGCAACAGCAACAGCAAGGAGGAGGGTACTGCCTATATCGCAGATTTGGGCTGTGGGCGTGGCAGTAATATGCAGTTTTTGGCCCCCCGGTTTTCTGGCAAACAGCACTGGATGCTGTTTGACCACGATGCTGGCTTACTAAGTGAGGCACGTCAGCGTGTATTGAAGCTGCGCGATGCCAGGGGGCAGCCTATTTCAGCGGAAAGCCATTGTGTATCGCTGGCGACACTGATGCACCCGGCGCTGGATAATGCCCACTTGGTCACTGCTTCAGCATTATTGGATCTTGTCTCTCGTGAGTGGATAGACGCACTGGTGAGCAACTGTGCTAAACACCGACAAGGGCTGCTGATGGCCATGAGTATTACTGGCGAATGGTGCTTCACCGATCTGCAGTTTGGGCCACTGGACAATGATGAAGACCGTTGGTTGCTTGACCTGTTTAAGACCCATCAACAGCGTGATAAAGGCCTTGGAAATGCTTTGGGGGGAGATGCCCATGGCGAGCTGGCTCATGCCTTCAAGCAGCAAGGCTATCGGGTGAGCGAGGCAGATACACCGTGGCAGCTTAAGGCAAGCGATCCAACGATGCGGCCATTAATGCATGCACTGATTAGCGGGTGGGCAGACGCGGCGGCTGAACAAGCCCCAGGAGCTGCTACTCGCATTGACCAGTGGCGGGGTAGCCGGCTGCGGTCTGTTAATGAGGGCTGCGTGGGTATTTGGGTTGGCCACCGGGATCTGCTGGCGCTGCCAGCAGTTGAGGCATAACCCATGAAAGCTGGGCGCTATTTACGCTACCCCTGGGTGCAGCGAGGGCTGGTTAGCTTAGGGTTGTTGGCGGCTGTAGCGCTCTGGGTAGAGCCAGGAGCAGTGATCGCCGAGGTGCAGCGCTTCTCTGCTGGCTGGTTAGTGCTTGCGCTGGCGATTAGCGTACTGCAGATAATGCTGAGCGCTTGGCGTTGGAAGTTTACGGCAGGGCTTGTTGATGTGCCGCTGCGCTACGGTTATGCCTTGCGGGAATACTACTTGGCACTGCTGGTTAATCAACTGTTACCGGGTGGTGTCTTGGGGGATGCCGGGCGTGCCTATCGCCATGCAGGGCAAGTGGCCTCCAGGGGGAGCGCTTGGCGGGCAGTTGTGATTGAGCGCGCCTCAGGCCAAGTGGCTGTTGCGCTATTAACCTTAGCGGCCCTGTTGTCATCGCCTCTATGGCAAGCGGCGTTAGGCACGACGGTGCTGCTCTGTCTAGTGTTGGTTGTGCTGTTGTTAGTTGTCGTGGCGGGGAGTGGAGTTGTCTGGCATCGGCGTACTGCTCTTATTCAACTGCCTGCGTGGAGCATTGCTTTAGGGCGGGATATGCGACGTGGATTATTTCAGCGTCGTGTATGGCCTTGGCAACTGCTCTCATCGCTAGCCATTGTGTTTAGCTATGGGTTGGTGATGGTATGCGCCGCACGAGCCATTGGTATTGAACTTGCTGCGGTGAATATTCTCGCGTTGGCACCGGTATTGTTGTTGGCGATGCTGGTGCCGCTATCGATAGCTGGCTGGGGGCTACGTGAAGGTGCTGCTGCGGGCATTTGGGTATTTGTTGGTTTGCCCTCCGCGCAAGGAGTAGCGGTTTCGCTGGCTTATGGGGTGATTGTTCTACTCTCTAGCTTGCCTGGTCTCTGGGTGGCGCTTGCCAAGCGCTCTAAGGCGACGCCGTCATCCTTGCTACCTCCTGATGCTTCCACGTCGGCTGCTCCCGCTTCCGACTCTTCAGGTACTGCCACGCAGTTGAACATCAAACAGCGTGTCCTCTCCACACCGGAAAGTACGCATCGCCGGGCGCAAGGCGCTCTCCAAGGTATCAATAGGCGTCATTTGCAGACCAGGCCTGCCGGAGCCAATCAGCAGTGGCGCGACCAGCAGGTGCAAGCGATCTACCGCGCCTGCTTCAATAAATTGCGACACAGTGATGCCACCCCCTTCCACCAGTATTCGAGTCAAGCCGCGTTCAGCCAGCAGCGTGATGACATCGTGCGGGTTGAACTGCCCATGAGTATTAAGTGGCAGCACGCAGTGCTCGGCAGTGCTTGGGGCGGTGTTAACGCTTGGTCCAGTGATATGCAGGGTAGGCGCAGTAGCAGAGGTAAACACCGACAGCTCGGCAGGAACCCTACCCCGTGGGTCAATAACAACCCGTACAGGGTGCGTGCCGGAAACGTGACGTACGGTCAGTTGGGGGTTATCAGCGGCAGCAGTGCCCGCGCCGATTACCACTGCATCGGCCAGCGCCCGCAGGCGGTGCAAATGTACCAGGCTTTCAAAGCCGTTGATGTAGTGAGAGTGGCCGCTTTGCGTGGCAATGCGCCCATCAAGGCTTTGCCCCAACTGAGCAATGGTCCAGTGCGACTGGGCTGCCAGCGGTGTCATACAGTCCAGCAGGTCACGGGCGGCATCTGTCACCGTGATCTGGCTGTGCCACTTTTGTTTGCCGCTAAGGGTGATGCTAACGCTACTGGGCATACCCTGGCGTATAGCCGTCAGCCAACGCCACGCAGTAGCACAGTCAATCATGCTGCCCTCTGCATGCGCAGACGTTTTAACACCATTGGAGTCGGGCATAACGCTTCCACACAAACTGAATTACTTCATCATGCGGGGCCGTGTTGCCCAACGCAAGCGCACCTTGCCCATTACATAAGGCAACCTGGAGGCCTACATGTATCACATTGAACGCGCTATCTTCGATATTCGTCGTGGTCTTCCGGTGGTACTACACACCGGCGATCAGCGCTTACTGGTGCAAGCGTTAGAAGGCTGTGCATCGGTTGATAACTTGGCTGAGTTATCCGGTTCGCGCCCAGCCTTGGTACTAACACGCCACCGGCTTGACGCCATGGGAGTAGCGCTAACAGCCGATGCGGCCTGTTTACCGTTAACAAAGCACTTTAGTGAAGCTGACCTACACCGTTTGGCGATATCCCGAGAGAACACACCACTCCCTCCTACACTGTTGGATGGGCTGCAGCCAGCAGGCGTTGGTGAGCGAGGCGCCGTGGCATTAATGCGCCGTGCACTATTAATTCCCGCTGCGTTGTGTGCCGAAATAAGTGAACCAGCAGCTGTGCGTATTGCTCAGCAACTGGCGAGTGGTGAATTGTTGGAGGTAAATGCCCAGGATGCAGAGAAGTGCTTAGCGGGCGCCCCCGGCATGTTGAAGCGGGTGAGTGAGGCACGTATTCCTTTGGAGAGTGCAGCAGAAAGCCGCTTTGTGCTGTTTCGTGAGCCAGATGGACTGCGTGAGCACGTAGCCGTCGTCATTGGACAGCTCGACAGCCTCCCTGGTGCAGTGCCACTGCGTATGCACTCAGCTTGTTTAACCGGCGATCTATTTGGCAGTTTGCGCTGTGATTGCGGAGAGCAGCTACGTAACGCCGTAGCCGATATTCAAGCCATGGGTGGTGGCGTACTGCTTTATTTAGCCCAGGAGGGGCGGGGTATCGGCTTAGCCAACAAGTTGCGTGCTTATACCCTGCAAGATGATGGCTTGGACACCGTGGATGCTGACCAAGTGCTCGGTTTTGGCGATGATGAGCGGCAGTATGCGGTTGCGGTAGATATGCTTAATGCTTTGAATATCAATAAAGTACAGTTACTAACCAACAATCCACTGAAAATGGCAGCGTTACGTGAAGGTGGCATTGAAGTAGTGTCCCGCCAGGCGTTGTATGGCAGTGTGACCGACCATAACCACCGTTATTTAAGCGCTAAAGCCAACCGAGCAGGGCACTTTTTGGATGATGTGCTTGAAGGTCGTGGGCGGTCGCGCATTTAGCGGCTGACTGACAGTGGTGGCAAGCGGGCTGTTTCGGCCACCACTTGGGCCAGCTGCGCAGCATAGTGCTTCACCAGCCGCTCACCTAGTGAGGCGCTGGCACCAGTAGCATCTCCTGAAACGCCCTGGGCACTTAAATCCTCCGCTAACCAAGCAAAAGCAGCGCTGCCTTCGGGGCTGACAAGTGTACCGTTCTCAGGCGCTGCCGGTGGCGTAGGTTGATAGCCATCCAGTGTGACCAGCGAGGGGGCTAAATAGTGCATCATTGCGGTTTCTAGCAGCCCACCATGCAAGCCGTAGCGCAGCTCAGCCGCATCAATGGCGCCTTCAAGCGCGGGCAGCCGTGTATAAGTGGCTTTCACAACGCGCATGGCATAGCGCTGTCGAAGAGTTAGTGCTGCCAAATCCATCACCGCTTTATTGCCTCCGTGGCTGTTAATGAGCACCAGTTTTTTTATACCTGAGCGGGCAATACTTTCTCCGTAAGCTTCTAGCGTGGCGATGGCGAGTGGGGCAGGTAGACTGAGCGTTCCTGCAAAACCAGCATGTTCATCGCTAGCACCTACGGCAATAGCTGGTAGGCAAAGCACATCAATGCTGGGGTTGATCATACTCAGCATAGCGGTCTGCAAGCCTTCTCCAATGATGAGATCTGTACCCAGCGGTAGGTGCGTACCGTGCTGCTCGATAGCACCGAGAGTAATGATTGCCACGGGGTCGCCGTGGGCGATAGCCGCCAGCCGGGGGGAGGTTAGGGTTTTCCAGTGATAAATCATGTGTGATGTTACCCATGGTTAGAGATGCGAGTCGGGTGTGTTAAGCAAGTGGTGGTCGCTTCGGCAGGCGTAAATGTCCCCAGAAGCCAGCCCATCAGCGCCATCGCCCAGCCACTTAATGAGCGCTTCGGGTGATTGCCAATGTTTCCAGCGAAACCTGCGTTGTTCACCGGCAATGGCATTGAAGCGGTAGTCGCCTAGGCGTGATAGTTGTGCAACGCAAGCGTGGCTAACTTCTAACATGCCAGCGACAAACTCCACCGAAAGTGCGGCAACTGGATGGTTAAGTCCCATCAGCACTTCTGCTTCAAAGCCCTCAACGTCAATCTTAATAAAGCTAGGCTCACCGTAAGTGGCGATGAGTTGATCCAGTGTGGTGACTTCTACCCGTAATTGCTCTTCCCACTGTACTTGGCGAAAGCCAGGGTTACGTGCACCTATTCGGCTGCGCCACTCGCTGGCAAGGGTCGAGAGGGTAGGGTTAGCAACGCTAATAGCGATATCTGCAAAGCCGGGCTGTGGCCCAGCGGCTAACGGTAAAAGTGTGATGCCTGGGCGATTAAGCAGCCGTTTAAACCACTTGACCAGGGATGGCTGTGGCTCTAACGCCACGACTCGGGCGCCCAATGCGTGAAAGGCTGCGCTGCGGTCACCTAAATGGGCCCCTATATCAAAGGCGACATCACCGGGTTGAATAAACGGGCGATATAAACGTTTCAGGCCCTGCTGTCGTCCTGGGCGCCAGTAGATAAATAGCGAACGTGTCATACCACTGGCACTGCGCAGTTGTTGCAAAAAAGCAGCAAGCATTAGTTAGGCTCCTTAGCCGATGGAGAGCCAGTTTTAGCGGGCTGGGAGGAGTACTGGCGAAATGACTGACATGGCATGTCGCCAGGTAGCTCGCCAGGCGGTGGTTTTAGTACGCTCTTATGACAGAGGCGCTCGCTAAGTGGCTGGTGGCTGAGGGCCGAAAAGTCTGTTAGGAGAGCTGGCCTTATTACAGTACTGGGTGTGCGGAGTAATCCTTCTTTATGACTAATCGCGCTGCCCCAGGTAGTGCTGCTGGTATATTTGACGATTGGCACTGCAGCGATGAGCCCTAACCAGGCAGGCGTGAGCCAGCCAAACGCGGAAGGTGAAAAAAGCACCAGCATGCCAGCCCAGGCAGCTCCGGCGAGGGTCATCCAGCCAGCGTGGTGCCAGCACTCTTGCCAGCTTAGCGAACGCTCGCCGCGGTGCTGAGTTTGCCAATCAATTGCTCGCCCTATGAGTACGTTCACGATAAAAAGGCTATGCCAGGCCATCATTAACGGGGCTATCAAAGCAGCAAATAGAATCTCTAACAGCGTGCTGGTAATAAGTCGCAGGCGCCCGCCAAAGCTGTGAGGGCACTGCCAGCAGGCTAGTAAAAGGCTCAGTAGCTTGGGAGCTACCAGCATTCCCAACGTCACACTTAGCAGCCCAAGGGAGAGCGCATGAGGCAAGTAATGGCTAGGTTGAGAGTCTAGTGCCTGATACCCCACCAGGATACTGGTGCAGAGCAAAAGTCCTAGCCACACGAGTGATGAGAGAAAAGCGAAGGCACCCAAAAAGAAGTGCAAACGGCTAATCGGGTGAAATCCAGCGCCTGTCAGTAGCCGTAGATGCTGTAGGTTGCCCTGGAGCCAGCGGCGGTCGCGCTTAGCAAAGTCGAGTAGGTTGCTGGGCATTGCCTCAAAGCTATGATGGGATGCGCTAACGTAAGGGGGATGTGCTATGGAAGTGGTGGCTGCCGTATCCAGCAGTACTTGCCAGCCACCACGCTTAAGCAGCGCTGCCTCTACAAAATCATGGCTGAGCAGTTCGCCACCTAAAGGCGGCTTACCTGAAAGGGTGGGTAGACCGGCATGGGCCATAAAGGCACGGGTACGAATAATTGCATTATGCCCCCAATAGTTAGCGGCGTCGCCCTGCCAAAAGCTTTGTCCTGCCGCTAGCATCGGGCTATAAAGTGCTGATGCCAATTGGCTAAAACGACCAAATAGAGTGCGCTGTCCCACTGGCATCGGTACGGTTTGAATGAGGCCAACCCTTGGCTGGTGCTGCATACGGTTAATTAAGTGTAAAAGTGTTGTACCGCTCATCAAACTGTCGGCATCCAGCACCACTAGGAAGTCGTAACGACGGCCCCAGCGGCGGCAAAACTCAGCAATATTGCCTGCTTTACGGCCATGATTATTTGGACGTCGGCGATAGTAAACATTTATCCGCCCTGAGAGGCGCTGCTGCAAGGCAGCCACGTGGTTGGCCTCTTCCTGCACTTGGGCCATATTCTGGGTGTCACTGAGAATAAATACCTCAATGTGGTTGCGGATAGCAGAAGCTGCTCCTAGGTTATCAGCCTTTTTTAGCAGCGAACGGCAAGTAGCTTCTAAACCGGCAATGGTGGGGACGGGGGGCTCTGCATAGATTGGCATAACCAGCGCTGTTCGGCTGGCTAGCTGATTAATACTCGCGGGATATAGGGACTGGCGGCGTAGGCATAGCGGGTCACGGCGCAGGGCGCAGAGCGCAAAGCCACAGACAGCACCCCAGAAAGCTAGGGCGATCCAGCTAAAAGTGAGCGCAAATAACGTAAGCATCGCGACCTGCCAACCCAGAGGTAAGTGAGTTACCACCTGCGCCATGGCTGTGCAGCCTGCAATGCTGCTACCCACTACCACCACCGCAAAAACAAGACGGCGGCACTGTAGCCAAGGTATGGAGTAAGTTCCCTCGCGGTTTTCAGGCATCGGGATACCATACGTAGTTCCAGGTTTCGCTGACAGGCTCGTTATTCAGCTGCAGCCGCAGCCGAATATCATTCGGTGCGCTATCAGCGGGGATCCTGAAACGGGCGCGCCAGCCACCTTCGGGTAGCGTGGTTACCTGGGGGAGCAGTACCTCTCCGGACAGTGAGCTGATATCGAGCTCAACCGCTTGATCAGGAGCGATGTCTTTAAGCACACCACCTTGGAAATCGACAATAAACTGGCGCTGGTCAGCATAAGAGGAGCCCTGCTGCCCTGGAACGGACGCATTGCCATGGCGGGTGCGAATCACTTGACCCAGCGAGTGTTCATCAGGCTGAGTGTTCAGTGTATAAGTGCGGTAGTGCAGGCGACGTGATTCGCCAGCGCGTAAGGTATCCTCTGCTACCCAATACGCCACAATGTTGTCATGGGTTTCATCTGGGGTTGGTATTTCTACCAGCTCCACATGGCCCGCGCCCCAGCTTTCAAGTGGTTCTACCCACTGGCTTGGGCGGCGGTGGTAGTGAGCTTCTAAATCCAGGTAGCGGCTGAAATCCCTCTCTCGCTGCATTAAGCCAAATCCATTAGGGGCATTATCCAAGAAAGCTGAAATATGCACCTCAGATGGGTTGCTAAGTGGCCGCCAGATCCATTCGTCGGCGCCTGTGTGGATCAGCAGCCCATCGGAGTCATGAACCTGGGAACGAAAGTCATCTGGCCGTTCAGGGCTAATTTCACCGAAGGTAAACATGCTGGTTAAGGGTGCAATGCCGAGCTTGTCGATGTCTTTCCGCGCAAACAGCATTGCCTCTATCTCGGCGTGGGTGTTTTCACCGGGCTGGATGACAAACCGGTAGGCACCGCTGAGTGAAGGGCTATCCATCAGTGCGAGCAGCGTGAACGTGCTGCTCTCTTTGTGCGGCTTGTAGAGCCAAAACTCACGGAAGAAGGGAAACTCCTCGCCCTTTGGAGAAGCGGTATCAATCGCTAGTCCACGGGTGGATACACCGTAGACCTGTTCACTGCCAATCAAGCGAAAGTAGCTAGCACCCAAAAAAACGGCGAATTCGTCAGCATACTGGTCAGTATTAATTGGGTAGTGCAAGCGGAAGCCCGCATGGCCGCTGCCGGTTAGATCGTGTTCAAGCAGGCTACTGGCTTCGCCATCGTAGTTAAAGTCATCGCTTGAAAAGGGCAGGGCAGAAATGTTGCTGCTATCAATAATGTTAATTTTGACAGGTGTTTGGAATAGAAAACCGCTATGGAAAAGCTGGAGAGAGAAAGGGCTTTCATCCTGCCAGTATGCCCGCTCAGGGTTAAAGCGAATTTGCCGGTAGTCATCGTAGCTCAATCCTAGGAGCGTGTTTGGCAGCGAAACGTCAGGTGCCTGGTAGGGTGCCGCGGCTAATGATTGAGCGCGCTTGATGACTTGGTTGAACACATCATCATTGGCAGTGGCATGAAAAGTGATTAAGCAGCTTAATGACAATATCCACCTTGTAGCCGGACAAGCACCCATGAGCGAGTTCCTTTCGGTGACGGAAAAATCGAGTCAATAGCAACAGTATATGAAATATCTCAACAAAAGTTATACATTTGTGTTGGTTGGTATATATGCTTGTTACTATTTTGATGTTTAACTCAGCATAAAAGTTAAAATAGTCATAGGCTCGATGGGGTGTCAGCCCAATTCAGCACTACATTATTTCCGTGTCCTACCGTGCTTTTTTGGTTAGGCGATAACGCTTTTTGGGCGATTGAGGTGCCAATGCTTCGTCTTTTGTTTACTGCCTTTGCCCTTAATTGTCTGCTTGTGGTGCCGTTGTGGTGGCGTTTTGGCGAGATAGGCTCGCCACTCATTGCCTGGGAAGCGTGGGTAATTGCAGCCGCTATGCGGCTTATTCCGCCAAGTCCCCCACGTCGCTTGCTAACAGTGATGGTTATTTTATGGCTGTTATTGGTAACGGCTGCCAATCTTGGCGATGCTGCTACCCATGCGGCTTTTGGTCGATCGTTGAACCTCTATTTAGATCTGCCGCTGGTGCGCGCTGTTTACCACCTGCTGGTAGGTAATGTAGGCCAACTGGCAGCGGTTTTCCTGATGCTATTAGCTGTTTTGTTGGCACTGGCCACCCTATGGGGGCTTGTGAAGTTGCTGTTACCGGCTGTGCATTTATCGTTAAGGAGCCCTCAAGGTAGTGTGGCGATACTGCTTCTTGGCGCGGCAATGCTTTTCACTCTGCTTGAAGTGCATGGCAGCCGGCTGGTGCCTCAGTCAACGCTCCCTGCGGTGAACACTACACGCTTTCAGTGGGAGCAGGTTGTGGCTGCCCACTATGCGCGTCAGGCGTTTAGTGAGCAGCTCGAAACCTCTCCCATTAGCGCAAAACCACTACCTGGCCTTGAAGGGCGTAATGTTCTTTTAACTTTTATCGAGTCTTACGGTATCTCGGCGATTGATAATCCTCGCTATAGCGGACAGATGTTGCCAACACTTAAGGAGATAGAACATCGGTTGGTCGACCGTGATCTCCACGTTGTATCGGGGTTGTTGGAGGCTCCTATACGTGGTGGTCAGTCGTGGCTGGCACATGGGACGGTACTCAGCGGGCGCTGGATTGATAACCAACTGTGGTATCGGCTCATGCTGGAGAGTGGTCATTCCACTCTGGTTGATGATTTTCGTGCGACGGGACAGCACACACTCAGTGTGATGCCTGCGATTACGTTGGCATGGCCTGAAGGTGAGGCCTATGGTTTTGATAAAATAGCGGCTGCGAAGGATATTCCTTATGCGGGGCCGCCACTTCACTGGGTGACTATGCCGGATCAATTTACCCTCGACTACACCCAGCGGCATCTTCTGAGGGAAAGCCCTGTGTTCGCTCAGCTAGCACTCATTTCAAGCCATGCTCCCTGGACGCCTATTCTACCGGTATTGGAAAATTGGGCGATGATAGGGGATGGTCGCATTTTTGCCCCTTGGGAGCATGCAGGCGATCCGCCAGAGGTTGTTTGGCGAGATATAGAGCGTATTCGTGACCATTACGTCTGGTCGGTAGACTACGCTGTAAAAGTTACTGGTCGCTGGGCCGAGAGGGTTGTGGATGATAATACTCTGCTGATTGCGCTGGGTGACCACCAGGCCGCACCGTTGATTACCGGCGAAAATGCCAGTGCTGCGGTACCCGTACATATTATTAGTGGAGATCCGGCACTAGTAGCGCCGTTTCGTGCGCGTGGTTTTATTGATGGCATGCTGCCTGCCTTGGATAATGCTGAGCGCGTTTCAAAAATGAGCCAGCTGCGCCACTGGTTACAGGAAGATTTTGGCCCTTTGGCCACACACACAAGGATGGCACCATGATCCAGCCGGTTATTCTCAGCGGTGGGAGTGGTACACGGCTATGGCCGCTCTCCCGGGAGCAGATGCCCAAACAGTTTTTGCGCTTAACCTCCTCGCAGAGCTTGCTACAGCAAACATTGGCCCGTTTGGAAGGTTTGGAGTCGTTACCGCCTATTTTGATGGGGCACCATGCCCACCGTTTTTTAATGGCAGAGCAACTACGGGAAAGCGGCTATGCAGGCTTGCTTGTGCTTGAGCCTGAAGGGCGCAATACCGCCCCAGCGATTGCTTGTGCTGCACTAATCGCACGCCAAACGGGAGATGATCCGCTACTTCTAGTACTTCCTGCTGATCATGTTATTGGAGATCTTAACGCCTTTCACAGCAGTGTTCACAATGCGGTCCCTCTTGCAGAGGCAGGTTATCTGGTCACCTTTGGGGTTGTGCCTAGCTACCCGGAAACAGGCTATGGCTATATCGCCTGCGGTAGCACGTTAGGTGGAGGGCACCATATAGCATCGTTTATTGAAAAACCCTGTGCTGAACGTGCGCGGAAGATGCTTGAGGCAGGCAATACCTTGTGGAATAGCGGTATGTTTTTACTGCGGGCTTCTAGCTATCTTGAACAGCTTGAGGCATTGCAGCCAGCTATGTTGAGTGCCTGTGAGGCGGCTGTTCTGCAGTCTCATCGTGATTTGGATTTTTTACGTTTGAGTGAAGAGGCCTTTCTTAGCTGTTCAAGTGAATCGATTGATTACGCTGTAATGGAGCACTGCGAGCATGCGGCGGTTGTGCCATTGGATGCGCAGTGGAGCGATATTGGGAGTTTTGATGCACTGTGGGCGACCCTGCCCACCGATGCTGCTGGCAACGTTGTGCAGGGGGATGGTGTACTACGTGATACCCACCGCTCCTTAGTGATAGCCGAGCACCGTTTAGTGGCGACCCTTGGCGTGGAAGATTTAGTGGTGGTTGAAACCCCTGACAGCGTACTGGTCGCACACCGTGATTATGCCCAGCAGGTAAAGCATCTAGTGGCAACTCTGTCAGAAGCCGGTCGTGGTGAGGTTAATACGGCGGTACAGGTACACCGCCCATGGGGTAGCTTCCAAGCCATGGATAGTGGTGAGCGCTATCAGGTAAAGCATATCACTGTGAAACCTGGCGGGCGGCTGTCACTACAGCGTCATCACCATCGAGCCGAGCACTGGATAGTAGTGAGCGGCACGGCACAAGTCACCATCCATGAGCGCACCTTCTTAGTCAGTGAGAACCAGTCCACTTATATTCCCATTGGTGTGCCGCATCGCTTAGAAAACCTCGGAAAGATCCCTTTGGAACTGATCGAAGTGCAGTCGGGTAGCTATTTAGGGGAGGATGACATCGAGCGCCTGGACGACGTATATGCCCGACACAGTAATGAATAGGGTGAAATAACCCACCCTATTCTCTACCGCTATTTATGTTTTTCTCTTGTACTACTCGTGCTTTTTCGCGTGCTATTTCACCAGGTGCTAGCTACCAGAGCCAGCTACCAGGGCGAGCTGGTGGTTCACCTTTGCGCACGGCTAGCCAGCCAAGGATGCAGCGTACGCCCAGCCAGACTACCAAAAGCGGCCACAGCAAGGTGCCTACTAACATCAGGCTAAGGGTGAATGTGACAATAAAGTAGAGACTGCCAATCCAAAAGGTGCGAATTAGATAGCGGTAGTGGGGCTGTAGCCAAGGGGCGGCTTCTTTACGGTAGACATAGGCGATTATAATGCCAATCAGCATGGTGATATTGGCGGTAACCAAGCCCGCTAAGTAGAGCGCATAAATAATTTGCGGTGGCCGAGTATCCTCTTTAGGGATATAGCGCTGGGTCATAGATTACCTCGTTAACATTCAGTAGAGCCGGAAGTCGTTGGCGTTAGCAAGTCCTTGCTGCTCTTCTATTACCTTGCGATAGCGCTTGTATTCCCACTGATATTGGGCTGGTTCCAGAGCAATCGATGCTTCTACACTTGCGTTTACACCGGTGGCAGAGATTACGTCATCAGCGCTGTACACGCGCTCATCAGCATCGAGAAAGTGAATTTCAAACCCCTTTCCAGGGACCCGTAACGCCACCCCTGTTACTACCCTCGCCTGGGTGCGGGCCACCAACTTGGGTAGTAGGGTCGCGGTATAAGCCTCACGTCCAAAAAAAGGCGCAAATACACCACTGCCCCAGGCCGGTTCCTGGTCAGGTAGGATACCAATTGCTTCGCTTCGCTTAAGGGCTTTTAGTAGCGCAGCCACACCCCGGGGGTTGGTAGGCACTAGGCTGGCCCCCATGCGTTCACGGCCATGGCGGGTGACCGACTCTAAATCAGCAATTTTTGGCGGCTCGTACATGGCGGTGAAAGGAAAGTGGCTTGATAGCCAGAAATTAAGCACTTCCCAGTTGCCAAAGTGTGGGGCCAGAACAATAACACCGCGGCCTTCCGCCCGGGCACTATCCAGTTTGTCACGACCATGAACCGACAGTATGCTCGCTTGAACCTTTTCTGGCGCGGCCATCCAGGCATGGCCTAGCTCCAGCATAGTCGCTGCTGAGTGTTTTAAACTCTGTTTGGCGAGTGCGTTACGTTCGCTTTTAGTGGCATTTGGGTAAACAACGCCAAGGTTGATGTTGGTTATCTGGCGTTCTCGTTTACTAAAGTAATACACAAGCGGGCCCAGCAGGGCAGCGAACCGCCACAGCCTGGCGATCGGCCAATGGGAGAGTGATTTCCAAAGCCAGGCGATAGCGCTTGCCCGAGAAACACGCTTGCGCGAGGGGGGAGCTTCTTGGGTCATACCTTAAAGCAGCCAGCTGTCCACATTGGAGGGCGCGCGTTTTTCCTGCAGACCTTTAAAGCCTTTTACACAGCGCACGATAAACCATACCGCTAGTGCTAGCAGTAGTGGGAAGCCTATCAGTATGAGTGTCAGTATCGTGGCCACGCTACCGTAAAGCAGGCCGATCCAAAAAGTACGTACCTGATAGCGGTAGTGCTCATCCAGCCAAGCAGGGCCTTTACCGCGGTACACATAAGCAATAATGACACCGATAATCGCGGTAAACCCCACCACGAAGCTGGCTAAGTAGAGAGCGTAAATAACCATGGCCATTGTGGTATCAGGCTGTGGTGACACTTCATTGGCTGGCTGTTCGTGAGACGTTTGGCCTGCACTGGTTTTACTGCTAATTACTTCGCCCTCAATTGGCGCATCATTTGCGTTGTCGCGCATGACCAATCCTTATCTGTATTCGATATAACAAGCTGTTGTACAACATAGCGCCTTACGGGCGCCGTTTAAGCACCCTATGATAGCGTGGTAAACGGAGCATCGCATTAATAGACGCTAGTTGGCTGCTCGCGGACGGAAGGGCGGCAAATTTCCAGTAAGTTGCCATCCGGGTCGCGTAGATAAATTGACTCAATGGGGCCATTGGCGCCCTGGCGTGCCACCGGACCCAGCTCGACATCAATCGCCAAGGCATCTAGGTGGTGCTTAAACTCATCCAATGGCAATTGGCAGCGTAGGCATAAGTCGAGGCTGCCAGGTGTTGGCGTGGCTGACACGGGAGCGATGTCGGTATCTGTTTGGTGCAGCCGTAGGGCGGTATCGCCAAGCATCAAATCTACCCGCTGGGCATCCCTGTAACGCACATCCAGCCCCAGCACGCGGGAGTAAAAATCTACTGCACGACCCATATCGGTCACTGTAACCACAAGATGATCTAAACCTGTGAGCATGCCACCTTCCTTAATACAAACGTAAGACAAGAGAATACGATAATGCGACGTTGCCCGTTATGCAGTACGTCTGACCCTGCGCTTTATCACCAAGACTGTCGTCGTGATTATTACCAGTGTGCCACGTGTGTGCTGGTGTTTGTGCCTACTGAGCAGCATTTAACGGCAGCAGAAGAAAAAAACGAGTACGACCAGCACCAGAATTCGCCGCATGATACGGGATATCGGCATTTTCTGGGGCGTTTATTTGACCCACTAGTGGCGAAGCTGTCGTCAGGCGCCCGTGGGCTGGACTTTGGCTCAGGCCCAGGTCCGACACTTTCGGTGATGTTTGAAGAGGCCGGACATGCCATGGACGTTTATGATATTTACTACGCACCCAACGAGGAAGTGCTAAATCGCCACTATGATTTTATTACCGCCACCGAAGTGATTGAGCATCTCTCCGCGCCTGGCGTAGTGCTTTCAAAGCTAGCCGCAAAACTTGCACCGGGTGGCTACCTTGGACTAATGACGAAACGAGTGACTACCCAGGAGGCTTTTAGTCGTTGGCACTATATTAACGACCCGACACATGTATGCTTTTTTAGCGAGGCGACGTTTTACTGGATAGGGCAGCACTTGGGCATGGAGGTGGAATTCCCAGCGGCAGATGTAGTACTGCTGTGCTACCGGTAGGATTTGGCTCACATCAGGAACAACAGTTATGGGGCAGCATCTTTTACGCCATTTGGCCGATGGCTTTACGAAAGCGAGATAGAGAAAAAGCGAACAGGGTGCTACCGATCAGTATCAGGAACAGAAATTGTGTCCACACCACGTCGATTCCAGCACCGCGATATAGGATAGCCTGACCCAGTTCGACGAAGTGGGTAGTAGGTGCTAGCAGCATGATATGTTGGACGACTTCCGGCATGCTCTCGCGAGGTGTGGCGCCGCCTGAGAGTAGTTGCAGTGGCAGTAGCACCAGTACCATTAGCATGCCGAATTGCGGCATGTTGCGCGACAGAGTGGCTAGGAATATACCCATGGAGGTGGTGGCGAAGAGATGCAGCGCTGCCCCCACGGTGAACAGTGCCACTGAGCCTGCTATTGGTACTTGCAAGGCCCAGCTCACTACCAAGTAGAGTGACAGTAGTGCAGAGACCAAAACCACTAGGCCCATCGACCAGACCTTGGCCAGCATAATTTCCGTCGGTGTCACCGGCATTGCCAGCAGGTGCTCTATGGTGCCGTGCTCGCGTTCGCGTATCAATGCTGCGCCGGTAAGGATGATAGAGAGCATCGTGATGTTATCGATGATCGACATCAGCGAACCGAACCAAGCTTTTTCGAGGCCCGGATTGAAGCTTACCCGCAATGCCAGATCGACCGGCGGTGCACTGTTGCTACGGTACCGTTGAGTGAACTCGTTTATCTCATCCATGACGATCTGCTGGATATACCCATTGCCGGTAAAGGCCTGGCTCATGCGAGTAGCATCTATGTTGAGTTGGACCTGAGGGGCCAGGCCAGCCAGCACATCACGCTGGAAATTGGGCGGGATGTTAAGTACGAAAGTATAGTGGCCAGCGTCGAGACCAGGATCAACCTCGGTAAGTGAGATCAGGTCTGGGGTGGCGAACTGGGGAGGATAGAAGGCGGTGCTGATGCGGCCCGACAGTGGCGAGTTATCTTCATCGACGACGGCGATGGGAGCCATGTGCAGGCTTTCAGGCAAGGCGGTAGCCTTAGTGTAGACTGAAATGCTACATACATAGACGATCAGTACCAGCATGACTGGATCCCGGATTAGGCTCCATAGCTCTTTAACACCCAATCGGTAGATAGTCAGGACACTATGCATCTCAGCGCTCCTGGTTTTTCAGCAAGAATATGGAAAGCCCCATTATCGTTGGCACCGCGATCAACAGCGGTACGAACAGGGGGTAAAGATCGCCAAGATTCAGAGCTTTGCTAAACACACCACGGGTGATAGTGAGCATATAGGAAGTGGGATAGATGGTGCCGATGAAGCGTCCAGTCCCTTCCAGTGAGCTGACAGGGTCGATCATCCCTGAGAACTGAACTGCGGGAATCAACGTGCCGATCATGGCGAAAAACATCGCTGCAATCTGGCTACGGGTCAGGGTCGAGGCGAGCAGCCCCATACCTGTAGCGATAATACTGTAGATCACCACTGCTAGTAGTAGCGTCAGAAAACTGCCTGTAATGGGGACGCCGAATAGGGTGACAGAGAGTAGCGCCATTAGCAGGAAGTTAAGTACCGCAAGCGCAATATAGGGAAGCTGTTTGCCGATCAAGAACTCGCTACGGGTTACCGGTGTGACGTAGAGATTGATAATTGACCCGAGCTCCTTTTCCCGCACCACAGCCAGTGCAGTCAGCATCGCAGGCAGCATCATCAATAGTAACGGAATCACTGCAGGGACCATTGCTGGCAGGCTCTGCACGTCGGGGTTGTAGCGAAAGCGTGTCTCTACACTGGCAGCGGCCGAGCCGCCTGGTGTTGTGGCCTGACCAGCCTGTTCAGCTAACCACTGTCGGTGGATGCCCTGCATGTAACCACGTATGGTCTCAGCACGCTGGGGCATCGCGCCGTCGATCCAGGCACCGATTTCCACCTGGCTACCACGCTTCACATCACGACCAAAGCCGGGAGGGATTTCAATAGCTAGGGCGATGTCACCACTACGCATGCGCTGGTCCATATCGGTGTAGCCGGTCAATGGCGATTGCTCAATGAAGTAGCGGGAGCCTGACAGATTCAAAGCGTAACTATTGCTCAGAGTGGTCTGGTCACGGTCGAGGACGGCATAACTGAGATCCTCCACATCCAGACTGATGCCGTAGCCCATAACCAGCATCAGGATCAGCGAGCCGAGCAGAGCAAGTGTACCGCGCACTGGGTCGCGGCGAAGCTCCAGTGCCTCTCGCCATGTGTAGCTCAGCAGTCGCTGGATACTGAAGGCGCGGTACTTGACGGCGCTATGGGGGACCGTCGTAGCCGAAGCTGAGGGCGTTTCGGTAACTTGGCCCTGCTCGTCGGCACCTGCTTCGGTGAGATAGCCGATGAAAGCTTCTTCCAGTGTCGACGCCCCGCGTTTTTCCACCAGTGCTGCAGGAGAGTCACTATCGAGCACTCGGCCAGCATGCATCATCGACATACGATCGCAACGCTCGGCTTCGTTCATGAAATGGGTAGAAATGAAAATGGTTACCCGGTCTCGTCGGGCCAGCTCGATCATGAGCCGCCAGAAATTGTCGCGTGCAATGGGATCGACCCCCGAAGTGGGTTCGTCCAGGATCAGTAGTTCGGGCTTGTGGACCATTGCCACCGCCAGGGAAAGACGTTGACGGATACCCAGCGGCAAGCTTTCCGGTAGGCTGCTACGCACGCCCTGCAGAGTGAAGCGGCTGACCATCTCATCTACGCGAGCGGCGATCTCGGCTTCCGGCACTTGGAAGAGACGGGCATGCAATACCAGATTCTGCTCCACGGTCAGTTCGCCGTACAGCGAAAACGCCTGAGACATATAGCCTACGCGGCGACGGGTATCGATATCACGAGGATCGACCAGTTTGCCGAATAACCATGCTTGACCTTCACTGGCCGGAAGTAAGCCGGTGAGCATCTTCATGGTAGTTGACTTGCCACAACCGTTAGAGCCTAGGAAACCGAAAATTTCGCCGCGCCGGATGCGAAAACTCACGTGGTTGACGGCGATGAAGTCGCCAAAGCGCATGGTGAGGCCTTGTGCTTCGATGGCCACTTCATCGTCGTCCTGGGCTAGCGGCGGGATAGTTACAGGTGCATAGCCGTGTTTCTTTTCTTCCGGCAGTAAGGCGATAAATGCACTTTCCAGGGAGTCGCTATCGGTACGCTCTAGCAACTCCTTCGGTGTTCCGGTGGCAAGAAGAGCGCCATCATCCATAGCCACTAGCCAGTCGAAACGCTGGGCTTCATCCATGTAGGCGGTTGCTACCACCACGCTCATTTGTGGCCTCTGGCGGCGTATACGTGCGATTAGCTCCCAGAACTGAGCGCGAGCCAGTGGGTCGACGCCGGTGGTTGGCTCATCGAGGATCAGTAAATCCGGGTCATGGATTAGCGAGCAGCACAGGCCAAGTTTCTGCTTCATACCACCGGAAAGTTTACCAGCGGGACGGTCTAAGAACCCATGCAGCCCGGTACTACGGGTCAGGTCGTCAATGCGCCGCCGCCGCTCGCTATGCCCGTGGCCAAAAAGGCGGGCAAAGAACTGCAGGTTTTCCTCTACGGAAAGGGTCGGGTAAAGATTCTTTCCCAGCCCTTGAGGCATGTAGGCGATGCGTGGGCAGATGCTGTCGCGATGACGCTTGCATGACATATCGCCACCGAGTACTTCAAGGCATCCTTTCTGAATGGCGCGAGCCCCGGCAACCAGCGCCAATAGACTTGATTTTCCGACTCCGTCCGGCCCTATCAAGCCGACCATACAGCCAGCTGGTATCTCCAGGTCGATACCAGCAAGGGCGACTTGCTTGCCATAATGCAGCTGGATCCCTGCTAGCTTTACTACTGTTGGTAGAGCAGACGAAGAGAGAGGCACTTCGGTCATTGCGGTACCCGAATGGTGAGCTCAGCGGGCCACTCTGCATCTGGGTCGAGCTTGACCCAAGCTTCGCCAGGTACGCCGGTCTTGACCTGTTCAAGGTGGCGCTGCAACAGGTCACGGTCGATTTGTGCCTTTACTCGAAACATCAGCTTTTGGCGTTCTGATGCTGTTTCCACTGTTTTGGGAGTGAACTGTGCCGTGCTGGCAACAAACGAGATACGCGCTGGTATGACCAGGTCTGGTGCGGCATCTAGAATGATGCGTGCCTCACTGCCAAGGGCCACGCGACCCGCTTGCTCAGCAGGCAGGAAGAACGTCATGTGTACATCACTGAGGTCGACTAAGTTTAGTACTCGCCCTCCACTTGGGAGTACTTCGCCTGGCTGGGCAATGCGAAATTGCACGCGTCCTGCACGTGGTGCGATCAATTGGCTATCGGTGATGTCGGCGGCTATCCGCGCAATCGTGGCTTCGGCAGCGGTAACCGCCGAGTTGGCACCAGTTACCTGGGCGCGTGCCGCTTCTATAGCGGACTGTGCGGCATCAACCTGTGCATTGGCAGCGGCAACGGCAGCACGCGCGCTATTGACCCTAGCACGATCATCATCGAGCTCTTGGGCCGAGGCAGCACCTTCTCGCGATAGGGTTTCTGAGCGGGCCAGGCGGCGTTGAGCGGCGTCTAGCTCGCTCTCACGCTGGGTGACTACAGCCTTGGCGGCGAGGTGGTCGCTTTGGCGCAGGGCAACTTGCGCCTCGGCGCTGAGTACAGCATTGAGTGCCTGCTGATGGTGGGCTGCCGCCTCGTCACGTTGCGCTTCCAGCACTTGGATCTGCATACGTGCCAAGGGCTGGCCAGCAGTGACAAACTCTCCTTCGTCGACCAGCACCGCGTCAACACGCCCAGGAAGCTTGGTGGCGATGTCAATTTCAGTGGCTTCAATGCGTCCATTGCCACTAGCAAAGCCTTCTCCCAAGCCTTCTTCACGCAGCTCGGTCCAGTAGTAATAGCCTCCGGCAGCGATAAGGAGTACCCCGGCGGCAAGGATCAGTTTCTTGAGCGGAAAATGCATATGGCTAGGCCCTAATGTCATTCAGCGTGAGATGGGGTGAGAGCTGATGTGCTCGTAACGGTGATTGGCCCGCCGCCTAAGGCGGTATATAAGGCCACCCTCGCTGACAGTAGCTGGCGGTGCCTCTCGACTCTCTGTTGTTCGGATGAAAGCAGGTCGCGTTGGGCATCCAGCACTTCTAGGTAGGGCACCGCGCCATTGTCATAGCGGAGTGCTGCCAAGCGTGCACGTTCACGTTGTACCGCGAGCATGGTATTGGAAATTTCCACTTGCTCAGCTAACCAATGGTTAGCTGCCAGGGCATCGGCAACATCACGAAAGGCCTGTTGAATGGCTTGCTCATACTCCACCACTGCTTGTTCACGGCGTAGCTCGGCCAGTGTCAGGCTGGCACGCCGACGTCCACTATCAAAAATAGGGAGCGACAGCGTGGGTGAGAAATTCCATGTTTGGCTTCCGGAGCTGAGCAGGCCGTCCAGGTCGGCGCTGGCCGTTCCAAGGCTGCCGGTGAGAGCTATACGCGGAAAGAAAGCTGCCCGTGCTGCTCCAATATTGGCATTGGCTGAGCGTAGGAGGTGCTCGGCCGCACGAATGTCCGGACGGCGAACCAGCAGCTCAGAAGGCAGCCCCGGAGCAAGCGGTGTCAGGCTCTCCACAGCGATTAAGTGGCTGTCATTCGGCGCCGTTTCGATCGGTGTGCCTACTAGTAATGCCAGAGCGTTCGCTTGCTGGGCACGCGCCTGCTCCAACTGCGCACCCAGCGCCTTCGCTTGCTGTAGCAGTATTTCAACCTGGGTGAGTTCCAGTGGTGATGTTGCTCCTACCTCTACACGTCGGGTAAATATCCGCAGTGACTCTTGCCGGCTATCGATTGTTCGACGTGCTAAGTCCAAGCGTTCGTCAAGTTCCTGGAGGCGAAAATAGCCATCCGCGACCTGGGCGATAAGGCTGAGCTCGGTTGCGTGACGTGCCTCGTCGGTAGCTAGGTATTGTTCCAGGGCCGCTTCATTAAGACTGCGTATCCGCCCCCAGAAATCTAGTTCCCAGGTGCTGAAGCCGACACCGGCCTGGAACTGGTTGCCAGTCCGTGCTTGGCCGCTGGGGCTCAGGTCGGCGGGTACGCGTGAACGTTCACCGAAGGCTTCTGCGCCGAGGGTAGGCAATAGGTCGGCTCGTTGAATGCCGTAGGTGGCACGTGCTTGTTCGACACGCAGCAGAGCGCTGCGGAGGTCGTGATTGGTGGTAAGCGCTTGGTCGATCAACGTTTGTAATCTGATGTCAGTAAAGTAGCTACGCCAAGCGATGTCAGCTGTTGTTGTTGGTACTGTGGTGGCCTCACTCGGATAGGCTTTAGGCAGCGCCAGGTCTGGTGTGGAATGGGGAGGAGCCAGTGAGGCGCAACCAGAGAGGCCTAGGGCTAGTAGTGCTACCGTAAGAAGCGCTGATTTACTTCTCCCTGTGGGAACGTGCCGATCTCTTAATTGAGCAAACGCAGGTAAAAAGGCGAGCGTATTGAGCATCAGGTTGGCCATATCGAGTACAAGGGGGATCGGAACCATGTCGAGTCGATACAATTTGGGGGTCCGAGCCTAGGGAGTAGGCGAGTATGGCATTGTTCATCTTAGCGTTTATTGATGTAAGACAGGATAGCTAACGACTAGTTGGCGATTACCAATACCGGCCCCTTATCAGTGAGTTGTAAGTGCGTTTCTTGCTATCACCGATTACGCTGGTGGTAAGTAGCGAAAAAGCCTGGCGAAACCTACCTAACAGGTGTAGATTCGCCGCCCGATTCTACGGTTGGAGTTATCTCTAACCATATATAGTCCCTTAGGTGGGGCTTTTATTCTGCGAGGCAAGAGAGCGATATGTCGCGGCAACTTCTAGCCATGGCGCTAGCACCCCTTTTAGGGCTGTTTATTCTTGGGATTGGCAATGGCTTTCTTGCTACCTTGATTACTGTGCGGCTCGACGCTGCAGGCGAGTCTGCCACGGTAATCGGGATTGTCTCGTCAGCCTATTTCATTGGCTTGGCTCTGGGTGCCATGTTCAATGACCGCTTGCTACTACGCATTGGCCATATCCGAGCCTACGGCAGCTTTGCTTCTCTTGTGGCGGTCACCGTGTTGTTGCAGGGGCTTTTCTTTGATCCATGGGCTTGGTTTGCCCTGCGTCTAATAGGTGGCTGGGCCACTGTGGGTGTCTACCTGGTCATTGAAAGCTGGTTGCTTACCTCGGGGGATCAAAAAGTGCGTGGCCGTCTGCTGGCGCTGTATATGATTTCGCTCTACGCCGCAGGTGTGGTGGGACAGCTGTTGCTGGGGGTGACAAGTGCCATGGGGGACACCGCCCCCTTTATGGTGATTGGCTTGCTAGCCTCTTTATCTGTGCTGCCCATGGCGATGATTCCGCGTGTTTCGCCACTGATCGAACATGCTGAGCCGCTGCCGCCCCTCCGCCTGATTACTATGACGCCCACTGGCGTAATGGGAAGCTTAGGTTCGGGCATGGTCGTAGCGGCGGCCTATACGTTGTTGCCGCTTTACTTACAACGCAATGGCATGAGCGTTAACCAGGTAGGCCAAATGATGGCAGTGGTCATTTTGGGCGCCATGTTGTTGCAGTACCCAATTGGACGTTGGTCAGACCGCCACGATCGTCAGATGGTGTTGATCGGTATCAGCGCTTTTTGTGTGGTGATTTCAGCCGCTATGCTGTGGCTGCCGCTTACGACGCCATTGCTGGCGGCATTGTTGTTTTTGCTCGGCGGTGGGGTGTTTGCGCTGTACCCAGTGGCAGTGAGTCATGCGGCTGACCGTGCGCCGGCAGGCGCACTGGTGCGTATGAGCCAGGGGCTTTTATTGATTAACTCCATCGGCGCAACCATCAGCCCGCTAATGATCTCTCCGGTGATGACCGCCATGGGCGATGCAGGGCTGTTTTGGGCGTTTGGCTCGCTTAGCTTGTTTTTCTTACTGTTTTTCAGCTGGCGTCGTAGTGTCCGTCCTGCTCCGGTGCCGGTGGCGCCTTTTACACCGACCACGCCCATGTCAAATGCGGGTGCTGAGCTGGTGGTCACTGAGGAATTGATGCAGGGGGCTCTTGAACACGAACACTTAGAAGACCTTTCGGACGTTGTGCCTGAGGTAGATGTCGCTGAACCAGTTGTTGGGCCTCCTGCTGAAGATGAAACCCATATTGCATACTACGATGACGTTGAACAGGTGGGAGTGCGCAAATAAATAGCGGAGATTATTTGCCTAGGTGAGACCTTGGGCTAATGGCGTGATAAAAGTAGTGAAACTACTATTCCATGTAGTGTTTTTGCTAATAGTCTATTATCACCGTCTTTGCCTGAGGTTTTGCCATGAATTATTATGCTGCGCCGGTACGCGACCTACGCTTTGTACTTGAAGAGATGCTGGCGCATCGCTCGCTTGCGCTGCCTGGCTTTGAAGAGGCCTCCCCTGATCTTGTCGAGGCGGTGTTGGAAGAGGCGGCAAAACTCGCCAGCGATGTGTGGGGGCCACTGAATAGCGTTGGTGATCAGTTAGGAGCTAAACGCCATACAGATGGCAGCGTGACCACGCCAGAAGGGTTTGCTGCGGCCTATCATGCCTACGTAGAAGGCGGTTGGAACGGCATTGGTGTCTCTGAGGCGCTGGGAGGCCAAAACCTACCTGAAGTGGTAGCAAGTTCCGTTCAGGAAATGCTCCATGGAGCCAATATGGCGCTGGGCCTTTGCCCAATGCTCACTGCGGGGGCTATTGAAGCCTTGGCTCATCATGGCAGTGAAGCACTAAAAACGGTCTATCTCCCCAAGTTAGTCGAAGGTACCTGGACGGGTACCATGAACCTGACCGAATCCCAGGCAGGGTCAGATTTATCTAAAGTTCGCACTAAGGCCGTTCCTGAAGGTGACCACTACCGTATCAGCGGCCAAAAAATCTATATCACCTGGGGTGAGCACGACGCGGCTGAAAACATTATCCACCTGGTACTGGCGCGTAAGCCTGATGCACCTGAGGGTAATAAAGGTATTTCACTCTTCTTGGTTCCCAAGTTTCTGGTTAACGAGGATGGCTCCCTTGGTGAGCGTAACGACGTTACCTGCGCATCTATCGAGCACAAGCTTGGCATTCATGGCTCACCTACCTGCACCTTAAACTTTGGTGAAAACGATGGTGCCATTGGCTACCTCGTGGGCGAAGAGGGGCGTGGGCTAAATCATATGTTCACGATGATGAACGAAGCACGCCACAAGGTCGGTATTCAAGGTATCGGTGTCGCTGAACGTGCCTGCCAGCATGCATTTGCCTATGCCCAGGAGCGTACACAGGGCCGCTCGCCTAAGTCACGCGGTGGTAGTGAGTGCGCGATTCGTGATCACTTAGATGTGCGTCGCATGTTGCTCTCCATGCGCGCCCGCACCGATGCACTACGTGCCTTGGCGCTTTACTGTGCAGGCCAGCTAGACCTTGCCCGCCACGGCGAAAACGAAGCCGAACGCCAAACTGCCCAGGCCTGTGCCGATGTGCTGATCCCGATTGTGAAGAGCTTTTCGACCGACCAAGCGGTGGATATTGCTTCGATGGGGGTGCAGGTGCATGGAGGGATGGGGTATGTGGAAGAAACTGGCGCCGCCCAGCTATTGCGCGATGCCAGAATTGCGCCCATTTACGAAGGCACTAACGGCATTCAGGCGCTCGATTTAGCGGGTCGTAAGCTGCAACGCGACGGTGGCGCAGCGCTGTCAGCGCTGATAGAAGACGTGCTACAGACAGCGGACTTACTACGTGCTGCACCATCCTTAGTTGCGTTGGGTAACACACTAGCGGCAGGTGCCGACGACCTGCGTGCAGCGATGGCAATTGTGCTTGAGCAGGGTAGTGACCCCGAAAGTGGCCCCGATGCCGTGCAAGCCTATGCCACTCCTTTCCTTAATCTAGCAGGCCACGTGCTATGTGCTTGGCAAATGGGGCTGGCTGCTCTTAAAGCCAGCAAAGCGATTGAAGATGGCAACGATGAGCCGTTCTATGCCACCAAGCTGTGCAGCGCTAACTTCGCCATCAGCCAGTGGCTACCGGTAGGTCGCGCCCAGCGTGCGGTCATTGAGGCAGGTATGCAGTGCCTGAGTGACTTCGACACAACTGTATAGCCGTATATCAGCAAATTACTACTCCCTAACGCCCTCTATCCGCCGACCTTAAAAGGTCGGCGGCTTACGTTAATACATAATGAAACGGTCGTTTAAAAGCGCGCCGACAGGGTAAGTGTGTCATTGAGGGCACGAATTCAGTGGGGAAAAACAAATTAACAATGGCTCAAACCCAAGGAGTATTTCATGCAGTTAAAGCATCGGCAACACGGTGAAGAGCAGCCCTACTGGCCTGCGGGGCCGTTTAAAATTCGTCTCCCGCTTATCCATTACCGCTGGGAAATGGCGGAGATGATTCAAGGGCTGATTATGTTTGTAGTCAGCCTGGCAATGATTCCCCTTTTAGAGCAGTACCTGGGCCTTCCCTACGATGTCGCTCTGGCGTATGTGGTGGTATGCGGCATCGGGTTTATGCTTCCTGCACTGTTAGGCGTGCCAATGGTGCCTGGCTGGATCACTCCGGCAGTGCCTGTGGTCTTGGCATTCCTAGGTGATTTTGAGCCGGGGCCTGAAGCGATTCAGGCACTCTTCGCACTTCAGTTCTTGGTCTTTTTAATTTTCTTAATCTTAGGGGTGACGGGATTGGGCCGCAAGCTGGTCCATTTGGTACCCAACTCGCTTCAGGCCGGCATCATTATTGGGGCGGGCATTGCGGCGATTACCGGTGAAATACAGCAAGGGGGGCGCTTGGCTGAGACCCCAATCTCATTAATTGCCGGTATGTTAATCGCTATATTTATGTTGTTTTCGCTGGCCTTTAAACGCTGGGTAGAAGATCACTCTATCATGCGCAAAATAGCCAACTACGGCATGGTGCCGGGGATGATTATTGCGATCCTGGTGGCTTGGGCCATTGGCGAGTATCCACGTCCTACTATCGAGTGGGGGATTACCCAGCCGAACTTTACCGAGATGTGGAACTACTTACCCTTCACGGTTGGCTTCCCAGGTGTTGATGTCTTCATATTGGCAGTACCTACCGCGATCATTGCTTACGTCATCGCGTTTGGCGATATTGTCGTGGGCCGCACCTTGATGTCCCGTGTTGACCATATTCGCACTGATGAAAAAATCGACTACAGCACCGACCGTATCCACCATGTCACGGCTATTCGTAATGGCATGCATGCCTTCTTTGCACCTTATCCTGGCTTAGCAGGCCCCATCTGGACTGCTGTTACAGCCACCATGGCCGAGCGCTATAAAAATGGCCGTAATGCCATGGAGTCTATCTATAGCGGCGGTGGCACTTTCTGGATTACGGGTTTCATTGCGCTATTTACGTTGCCGTTAGTCAGCATGTTTCAGCCAGTGCTGCCTATTGCCCTTTCGCTTACTCTGCTACTCACGGGCTATATTTGCTTAATGGTAGGGATTGAGCAGACTAAAACCACTGCTGAGCGCGGCGTGGCGGGCACAATGGCCGTTGTGTTGGCTGTTTATGGCGCAGGCTGGGGGTTAGCGACAGGCGTAGTGTTGTACATGCTCGTCCAAAAGAAAAACTTATTTGGGCGTGAGACCAAGGCTGAGAAAGAAACTGAAGAACACGATCAGCGCTAAATTATAAAAAACGCATCACGTACTTAACCGTTAATACACAAGGTGATTTATGAACGCTTCTATTTTTGATCAAGGCTTATCACCCACTGCCGCTAATCATGTACCTCTTTCCCCGCTGACCTTTATTGAGCGCTCAGCGACTGTTTACCCTGATTTTCCGGCGGTGGTACATGGCGCTACGCGTCGAACCTGGGCAGAAACCTGGACCCGCTGCCGCCAATTGGCCTCTGCTCTTGAAAAGCGAGGTCTTCAGCCTGGGCAAACGGTAGCGGCCATGCTGCCGAACATTCCTGCCATGTTTGAAGCTCATTTCGGCGTACCACTAGCAGGTTGTGTACTTAATACACTGAATATTCGCCTGGATGCTGAAGCTATCAGCTATATGCTGGCTCATGGGGAAGCAAAAGCCATTCTGGTTGATCCTGAGTTTGCCAGCGTGATAAACGATGCTGTGGCACGACTAGATGATAAGCCGCTGATTATTGACGTTGCTGATATAGAGTTTCTAGGCGAAACCCAAGGCATAGGTGAGGTGGAGTATGAAGCCTTGCTCGCCGAAGGCGACCCTGAGTATGCCTACCAATTGCCTGATGACGAGTGGCAAGCGATTTCGCTTAATTACACCTCCGGCACCACCGGTAAGCCCAAAGGGGTGGTTTACCACCACCGTGGTGCTTACTTAAATGCGGTCAGCAATATTTTAGAGTGGGCCATGCCCCATCACCCGGTCTACCTCTGGACACTGCCGATGTTCCACTGCAATGGCTGGTGTTTTCCCTGGACTATTGCTGCCAATGCGGGTGTCAGCGTGTGTCTACGCAAAGTAGATCCAAAGCGGATCAACGATCTCATCGTGGATGAGAAAGTCACGCACTTTAGCGGCGCCCCGATTGTGCTAAATGGTCTGGTCAACCTTGCGGATGACCAAAAGCGCGCATTCGACCACCCAGTAAAGGTCACCACTGCGGGCGCCGCACCGCCTGCGTCAGTGATTGCCGGGGTTGAAAAGCTCGGTATTGAAGTAACTCATGTGTATGGCCTTACGGAAGTATACGGCCCTGTGACGGTATGTGCTTGGCGCGAAGAGTGGAATGAGTTACCGCTGGAGTCCCGAGCGAAGCTTAAGGCTCGCCAAGGGGTGCGCTACCACATGCTTGAAGCACTCTGCGTTGCCGACCCAGTCACTCTTGAGCCGGTCGCAAAAGATGGCCAGACCGTCGGTGAAATTCTGATGCGCGGTAATAACGTCATGAAAGGCTATCTGAAAAACCCTGAGGCTACAGCCAGTGCACTGGAAGGGGGGTGGTACCACACGGGCGATTTAGCAGTGTGGCATGCTGATGGCTATATCGAGATCAAAGACCGCTCTAAAGATATCATCATCTCTGGCGGTGAAAATATCTCGACTATTGAAGTGGAGGATGCCATTTACAGTCATCCTGCCGTTGAAGAAGCCGCTGTTGTAGCCAAGCCTGACGAGAAGTGGGGCGAGACACCGTGTGCCTTTGTGAAACTGAAAGTTGGTTATGGAGAGGTGACGGAAGCCGATATCATCGCCCACTGCCGTGAGCATCTGGCGGGCTATAAAGTGCCGAAGACCGTCATCTTCAGCGAGCTGCCCAAGACTTCCACCGGTAAAATCCAGAAATTTGTATTACGCGAAGAAGCCAAGCAGCACTAATTAAGGAAACAGAGCCATGAATGAACGACTAATTGGCGTGGTAGGCGCCGGTACTATGGGGCAGGGGATTGCCCAGGTAGTGGTTGCCAGTGGGTTCACGGTGCGCCTTTACGATGTGGCAGACGAGCAACTAACGCGTGCACAGGCTGCTATTGATAAGGGGCTTGGTAAACTGGTCACTAAAGAGGCGATCAGCGAAACAGACCAGCGTGATGCGCTTGCACGGCTTTCCACTACCACCGCCCTTGAGGCGCTCAGCGACTGCAGCATTATTATTGAAGCTGCCCCGGAACAACCTGCACTTAAGGAAAAGTTGTTTCGTGACCTTAGCCACTTAAGCCACGATGCTATCTTAGCTTCCAATACTTCTTCGCTTTCGCTCACACGTTTAGCAGCTGTATGCGAGCGACCTGAGCGGGTCGTCGGCATGCATTTTTTCAACCCAGTGCCAGTGCTCAAGTTAGTGGAAGTGATTCGTGCTGAGCAAACTTCTGATACCACTGTTGAGCGCATAGAGGCGCTGGCGAAAGCGCTGGGTAAAACGGCGGTGCCGATTGGTGATGCACCGGGCTTTGCGGTTAATCGCTTGTTGGTGCCGATGATTAACGAAGCCGCCTTTATTGTTCAAGAGGGGACGGCAACGCCCGAGGCGATTGATGAGGCAATGAAACTAGGCGCTGCTCACCCAATGGGGCCGTTGGCGCTTGCGGACTTAATTGGTCTTGATGTTTGTTTGGCGATCATGAATGTGTTGCAGGAAGGTTTTGGCGATTCCAAATACCGCCCCTGCCCACTGCTGAAGCGCATGGTTGCAGCGGGCTATTTGGGTCGCAAAAGCGGTCGCGGCTTCCATATATACGAGTAAGCTCATCATGGTAGCTAGGCTCGACAAAAGAAGTGATTGCCACCCAACCAAGCGTTCGCTAGGGTTATTGGGTATTCACTTTAATGCGTAATAACAATTAAGGAGCCAGCATGAGCGACGCAGTCATTGAAAAAGTAGATAACGATGGCGTAGTACGCCTGACAATTAATCGCCCCAAGGCACTAAATGCCTTGAATAGCGAGGTATTGAGTGCGCTGGAAGCGCATCTTGTTGAGCTGGAGGCACATCCTAATTTGCGCGCTGTGCTGATTACCGGTGCCGGTGAGAAATCCTTTGTCGCAGGTGCAGATATAACTGAAATGCGCGATAAAACCCCGGAGGAGGCGCGTGCTTTCGCTACTAAGGCACTGCGTACTATGAAGCGCTTAGAAACATTGCCCGTGCCGGTGGTCGCGCTAGTGAACGGGTTTTGCCTTGGCGGCGGCTGCGAATTGGCACTGGCCTGCGACTGGGCAGTAGCCAGCGACAACGCTATTTTTGGGCAGCCTGAAGTGCTGCTAGGTGTTATTCCAGGCTTTGGTGGCACCCAGCGTCTGCCGCGCCGCGTAGGGCCTGCCATGGCGATTGACCTGGTAACCACCGGCCGCAAAATCGATGCGCAAGAAGCACTGCGTATTGGGTTGGTCAATCGTGTTATGCCCCAGGCTGAGCTTGAGAGCTATGTGGAAGAGTTAACCAAACAGCTTAAGGGTAATGGCCCACAGTCGGTGCGCGGCGCTAAGCAAGCCGTCCACGATGGGTTGGATCAAGACCTCGGTAGTGCTTTGGCGCTGGAGACCAGCCTGTTTGCACTCTGTTTTGCAGGGCAGGAGCAACAAGAGGGCATGAGCGCCTTTGTTGAGAAGCGCAAACCTAACTTCTAGCCTTGGTTTGTCAGTTTTTACTTAACTCATGTTTTGCTTACATAAGGGGTGGCGGCGACGCCACCCCTCTTTTATGCTCGATACTCAAGGCTTAAGCCGTCAGCGTTCAAAAGGTGCGTTTATGTTTGATCTATATATTGCCAACAAGAACTACTCCTCTTGGTCGTTGCGCCCTTGGGTATTGTTGAAAGCACTAGAGATTCCGTTTAACGAGCACCTTATGCCGTTTGAAGGTGGGTTGGGGGAAAGCTACGCCACCTTTACGCGGTTTTCACCTTCGGGCTTAGTGCCGTGTTTGGTAGATTCGAAGGGCGATGCCGGTAGCGAGGTGGCAGTGTGGGACTCGTTGGCGATCGTTGAGTATCTGGCTGAATTGTATCCCGAAGTATGGCCTCAAGAGAGAATGGCGAGGGCCTGGGCTCGATGTGCGAGTGCAGAGATGCACAGTGGCTTCAGTGTATTGCGCGATGAGTGCTCAATGAACTGCGGGGTTCGCGTAGCGCTTAATACGCTTTCTGATGGGCTGAAAAACAATCTGGCTCGTCTTGATGCGCTATGGCAGGAGGGACTTGAACGTTTCGGTGGCCCCTTCTTGGCAGGTAAGCAGTTTACTGCTGTGGATGCGTTTTATGCTCCTGTTGCGTTTCGAGTGCAGACGTTTAATTTGCCACTTAGCGAAGCATCACTGGGCTATGTTCAGCATCTACTCGAAGAGCCTGCCATGGAGGAGTGGTATCAAGCAGCGCTGGCCGAAACATGGCGTGAGCCTATGCACGAACAAGATGCTTTGAAAAACGCCACCTTATTAAACGATTACCGAGCGGTGTAGCGTACTCTCCCCCTGTGTTTCGATAAATCCGCTACACTGACGCAAAATTTAGATGGATATTTCCCTATGGCGTTGAGTGCTACCCCCTATAAAGTTGATGTCAATCTGACCGATCTAGATCGTAATGTTTATGAGACGCTGAGGTTCACGGTGGCGCGTCATCCTTCTGAAACTGAAGATCGAATGTGCGCCCGCTTGATTGCTTACATATTGTGGTACAGCGAAGCGCTAGCTTTTGGCCGTGGGCTTTCCGATGTGGACGAGCCTGCTTTATGGGAAAAAAGCTTAGATGGCCGAGTGCTGCATTGGGTAGAAGTTGGGCTGCCGGATGCCGAGCGTCTTACCTGGTGCTCGCGTCGTGCCGAGCGAGTCTCTCTGCTGGCCTACGGACGTGTAGACCTTTGGGAAAGCAAAGTGTTACCTGCTGTTGCTGCGCTGAAAAATGTCCACGTGGCGGGGCTACCCCAGGAGGCACTCTCTACTATCGCGGCAGATTTGCCGCGCGCTATTAACTGGGCGGTAATGGTCAGCGATGGCTCGCTATTTATTACTGATGAGAATGGGCAGCACGAAATTACTCCTCAGTGGTTATTGCGGGAAAGGTAGTGCTGGTCAATTAGTGAACCTCCGGTAATAAAAGGGTGGCGATCAGCCACCCTTTTGCGTAGCAGGCGCAAAGCAGAGCTTGGCGCTGGGAAATTGCGGCACGTCTAGAAAGTACGCTTGCTATCTTTTTGTCAAATTACATACAATGAGGAATGTTTGTTGGGCGTTTTGCTGCTCATACAGGTGAACGGTTGTTATCAAAGGTATTTATTACACAGCGATTTATAAAAACATTTATAAATCGCCCGATCACTATGCCTTCTCTTTATAACTCAAGGAATGAGCTATGAATCTCTCTTCTACTGTGTGTAGAACGGTGTTACCTATTATTTTGCCGCTAAGCCTATTGCCCGGCGTCGTGGCAGCGGATGATCGTTCACTATCGTTAAAGTTTGAAAACGATAGCCTTGCCAGTAGTGATGACGGCCATTTTACCAGTGGTTTTGAGCTTAATTGGACTTTTAAACCGGGTGCACAGCACTGGTTGCAACAGTTGGCGGTAGCGCTACCTGACTCGCTAATCGGTCAAGCGGATAGGGCGTCATATCGCCTAGTGCACCAGATTTATACGCCAAACGAGATTGAGCAACGGAGCTTAATCGAAGATGATCGTCCGTACGCAGGACTGGTTTACGCAGGCTTGTCGCTTTATGAAGACCAGCCTGTTGGCCGTTGGGTTCAGGCAACAGACCTGCATTTTGATATTGGTTTGGTAGGGCCATCTTCTCTTGCAGACAGTATTCAACGGGAGGTTCATCGCGTAACAGGTAGCAATCGTCCGAGTGGTTGGGGTAACCAGCTAAGTGATGAGCCACTGGTCAACCTAACGCTGCGTCGCCAGTGGTGGCACGACGTACCGTTAGCGGGTAAGCAATTCTCTCATGGCCCCAGTGCTGGCGTGGCGCTTGGCAATTTGTATACCTACGCCAGCGCGGGGTATAGCGTTCGCTGGGGAGACGATGCTGAAGGAGTGCCCACATTGACGCCTAACCCAGGTAGCCGCCATCTTATGAGCGGTAGCCGCGGTTGGCAGTGGTATCTATTTGCTAATGTGGAAGGCTACTACATGGCCCAAAATCTCACACTGGACGGTAATACCTTCTCTAATAGCCACTCGGTCGATCGTAAAGAGTGGGTGGCTGACGTCTCTGCTGGGCTTGCAATAGCATGGGAAGATTGGCAAATAACGTATGCAGCTGTTCAGAGGACCCGAGAGTTTGATGGGCAGGACGAGCGAGATAAATTTGGTGCAGTGACGCTAACTAAACGTTTTTAAAACGTTTGGTGGTTTGCCGATGAAGAGGGAAGTTTTCCCCCACAATAGTGCATATACCAGTTAGTGGGGGAAAGCTCTAAACACGTAGATGTAATGACTCAGGTCGCGCCACTATACAAGTTTACGCGGATGGAAAGTACAAGCAGCACCTTCGGCAAGGTCAGCTTTTATCCTGGGTTTTATGGCTAAAGTCACTGGCATCGTGACGCTCGTGGAGTTGTTCATTTGGCTCGCCCCAGGTGCGGTTGACCATACGGCCCCGTTGAACGGCAGGGCGCGCATCAATTTCTTCGGTCCAGCGTATAACGTGTAGGTAAGTGTGGGCTTCTAAGAAGTCGGCGGCTTCGTAAACACGATTTTTTACCAGTGCGCCGTACCAGGGGTGGATCGCCATATCAGCAATAGTGTACTCGTCGCCTGCCATAAAACGGTTCTTGGCTAAGTGCCGGTCCAACACGTCAAGTTGGCGCTTCACTTCCATCGTGTAGCGGTCAATCGGATACTGATACTTTTCCGGTGCATAAGCATAAAAATGACCAAAGCCACCGCCGAGCATGGGCGCGCTACCCATTTGCCAAAATAGCCAGGAAAGGCACTCGGTGCGCTTGGTTGGGTCTGTAGGTATAAACGCATTAAATTTTTCCGCCAGATACAGCAGAATGGCCCCTGACTCAAACACGCGCTGGGGTGGGTTAACGCTGTTATCCATTAGCGCAGGAATTTTAGAGTTTGGGTTCACCTCAACAAAACCACTGCTGAACTGGTCCCCTTCACCAATCTGTATCAGGTGGGCATCATATTCCGCACCTTCAAAGCCGTTTTCTAGCAGCTCTTCCAGCATTACCGTGACTTTCACGCCATTTGGGGTAGCCAACGAGTAGAGTTGCAGCGGATGTTTGCCCACCGGTAATGCTTTATCGTGAGTGGCGCCCGCGACAGGGCGATTGATATTAGCAAATTTACCACCGTTACCGGGTTCCCACTTCCATACTGTCGGTGGGGTATACGTCGTGTTATCGCTCATGCTTTCCTCGCTCTTTACCAGGTGAATAAAAGGGCGGTACAGCGACTCACCCGAAGAGATTTGGCCGCTCAAACTTAATCAGGCCGTATAGCGCTGGTACAGGGTCTATAATTTTTAGCATGTTAATTAGTCGTTAGCTATCAAGGAGAAGCACTATGCGTGTTATTGGCGTGCTGGGTGGTATGAGCTGGGAGTCGACGCAAAGCTATTATCAGGCACTGAACCAAGAGATTAATCAGGCGCTCGGTGGGTTTCATTCGGCGCAGATTGTGATGGTAAGTATCGATTTTGCCGAGATCGAAACGCTGCAAAAAACGGGCGATTGGGATACGGCTGGTGAGTTACTCGCAAGTGCCTCTAAGCGTATTGAAAAAGCTGGAGCAGAGTGCTTGCTGTTGGCCACCAATACTATGCACAAAGTGGCGCCTGCAATTGAAGCCGCCATTCAGATCCCTTTTTTACATATTACCGATGCTACGGGGGAAAAATGTCAGCAAGATGGCGTTACACAGGTCGGGCTATTAGGCACTCGTTTTACTATGGAGCAGGACTTTTATAAGGCCCGTTTAAAAGAGTGCTTCGGGGTTGATGTACTTATTCCCAACCATGAAGATCGCCAAGCAGTGCATCAGATTATTTTCGATGAGCTATGCCATGGTCAGATTAAGGAGTCATCGCGTCAGCGGTATTTGAAGATTATTGCGTCGCTTTATCAGCAGGGCGCGCAGGCGGTGATTCTTGGCTGTACAGAAATAGCGCTTTTGATTGATCAGCAGGACACAGCGGTACCACTTTACGACACCACCGCTCTGCACGTTAGCAAAGCGGTGGCTTGGGCACTGGGTGATTAAACCAGTGTTAGTGTGACGTCGATATTGCCACGGGTAGCGTTGGAGTAGGGGCAAACGATATGGGCTTTGTCGACCAACGTTTGAGCAACGTCTTTTTCCAGGCCTGGCAAGCTGATTTTTAGCTCAACTTCAATACCGAAGCCGGTAGGAATGGCGCCAATGCCAACACTGCCGTCAATCTGGGTGTCTTCGGGCAGCTTAACTTTTTCCTGGCTCGCTACATGCTTTAACGCGCCTAAGAAGCACGCTGAGTAGCCTGCCGCGAACAGCTGCTCTGGGTTGGTGCCATCGCCGCCAGCACCACCCAACTCTTTAGGTGTACTGAGTTTTACGTCTAGCGCACCGTCAGAAGATTTAGCGTGACCTTCGCGGCCACCGGTTGCATGGGCGTGGGCGCGGTAAGCGACTGTTTCGATAGACATGGTGAGTCTCCTGTTAATAGCGTTAATGCTGCATGGCTTTTGTGTGTGACTGGAAAGTGCTGTTTTAATTTAGTGCAGCTTTATCTTGTGCGCAAGCTAAATGGTAGAGTTTCTACAGCAAATAGCTTGCCACGCATTATTTAGCGTTCTGCAGGCTCTCTCGCAACTGGACGAGCTCTTCCTTCAGCCGAGTCAGTGTTTCTACAGACGTGTCACTGGCAGTGACTATGCAGCTAGGAATATGGCGCGCCTGCTCACGCAACGACCGACCTTTATCTGTCAGAAAGAGCTCCACCACACGCTCATCTCGTGTGCTCCGCCTACGGTGTAACAGCTGATCATTTTCAAGCCTTTTGAGCAGCGGCGTTAACGAGCCAGGATCGGTGAGCAGGCGTTTGCTTAATGCGCTCACTGTAATGCCATCTTCTTGCCACAATACCAGCATAGCTAGATATTGCGGGTAAGTGAGCCTTAGCTCTTTAAGCAAGGGTTTATAAATTTTAGTCATCATGAGAGATGTTGAATAGAGCGCAAAGCAGAGCTGGTGGTCGAGCTCTAGTTCACTACAGGGGTCTTGCGCTGGCATGTTGTCTCCGAGACAGGGTGCATAGCATGTAATGTAGCGTGCAACACAGGAAGAGGCTATCCCTAGACGTTGGTCGTAAGTTAGCAATTATGTTTTGACACTGAGTAGAGTGATCGCTAGCCTTCTTTTATCGAATGTTACCGGTAACAATGTGGTCAAGCAGAAAGCCCAACGATTCGATAGCAATATGTGGTTATAAATTTAATGGCGATCAAAAGTACTACCGCCGTTAGCCCCGAGCAGGTTGCACCGACAACCAGCAATAAGTAACCAGTAAGTAGCCACTAAACAGTTAGCCACTAACAACAATGAATACCTTGGAGATAACGTCATGACAGCGATTTGGCGCAGCACGCTCACTCTGGTTGGTGCAACCACCCTGAGCCTTAGCATGGCCTATGCACAAAGCCCCGAACTTTCTGATCCTCCTGCCATAGAAGGCGAGGTGGTAGCTGATCATGGAAGACACACCTTACGAATGGGCATTGGTTTGTCCGAAAACTCTCCTCAGTTTCTCTCAAGCCGGTACTTTGGTGAAATTCTTGAGCAGCGCACCGATGGACGCATAAAGGTCAATGTGTTTCCCAATAGTCAGTTGGGCGATGATGTGCAAATGATGGAAATGCTGCAGACCGGCACATTAGATATGACATACCCATCAAGCTCGGCCACCACCGGCTATGTTCAAGCACTATCAGTTTTTGATTTACCGTTCTTGTTACCTAGTCGTGATGCTGCGATTGCAGTTATGCAGAGTGATGTTGCTCAGCAAATGCTAGATGCATTTGAGGGTACTGGGCTTAAGGCGCTTACCTTCTCGGAAAATGGCTATCGCCAGCTTTCCAACAGCGCACGCCCGGTTGAATCACCAGAAGACGTCGCTGGTCTAGGCGTACGCGGTCTCAGCGTTCGTACAATGGAAAACCCCGTGCACTTGGACGTTTGGGAGGCGTTAGGCGCTAACCCGACACCGATGGCGTTTGGTGAGCTGTTCTCTGCCATGGAGCAAGGTGTTGTGGATGGTCAGGAAAACCCCTGGAGTACTATCCTGACCTCTAACTTTAATGAAGTGCAAGATTACGGCACTGAAACGCGCCATGTATACACGCCCTTTATCATGATGCTTTCTGAGCGCACCTGGAACCGTATGGCTCCAGAGTATCAAGAGCTGGTACTTGAAGCTGCTCGACAGTCTGCTGAGTATGAAATCCAGCTCTCTGCAGAGTATGACGATTGGTCTCGCGATCAGCTTGAAGAGCGCGGTATGCAAATCACTCGTCTAGATGATGAGCAGTTGGCTGCCTTCCAAGAAGCAGTGCAGCCTGTTTATGACAAGTGGGCACCGCGTATCGGCGAAGATCTGATCGCTGAAATTCAGCAAATTGTCGAAAACAGCAGCCACTAATTTGGTTCAGTAAACGTGCTAGCGGGCAGGCCATTGCGCCTGCCCGACTTGTCAGTGTCCTTCGGAGTTCTTATGACTACCTCCTCTATTCCTCCTAGCGAAGTGCCATCTCCAGGGGCATCAACATTGGAGGACCCGTCGGTTTATTTGGATGACCCAAATCGCAAGCTGCTTGAGATTAATACCGAGATACGCCAAGGCCCCGCGTTGTTTCGTTGGTTAACACTCGCTATGGAGTATTTGATAGGCGCAATTTTAGTAGCCCTGATTGTGGCGGTTTCAAGCAATGTTGTTGGGCGTTCTGTATTTAATCACTCGCTACCCTGGGTCGATGAGTTGGCGCGCATGCTATTTATTTGGCTGGTGTTTATTGGTGCTGCCGCCGCATTTGCACGCTATGAGCATATCGCCGTTGATGCGCTGGTAAGGCGTTTGCCACTGCGCTTTGCTCATATGCTCTATTTCCTACAGCACCTGATTATCACTGGGTTAATGGTGGTGATGATTTGGGGTGGCTACCAAGTATTAACACGCTCAAGCGGTCGCTCCGCCATCATGGGCGTTCCACTTAGTCTAGTCAGCCTGTCACTTGTGCTATGTGTCATTTTTATTGCTGCGGTATCGCTCTGGCGCATGTGGATTAGCGTGGGTGTGATTCGCCAATCGTGTCACCAATCGACTGGCTTGCCAGGGGAGCGTTAATCATGCTGTGGATTTTTCTCGCCATTTTATTAGCGTCCATAGTAATTGGTTTGCCAATTGCATTTGGCCTGGGTGTTGCTGCACTGGTGATGGCGGTGCTCTCTGACATTCCATTGTCAATCATGATTGAGCAGTCGATTAGGGGCGTGAATAGCTTTCCGCTGCTAGCGATTCCATTTTTTATTTTAGTCGGTGAGGTAATGAGTAATGGTGGCATTGCACGTCGTTTAATGGAACTTGCGGGTGCGCTGGTCGGTTTTATGCGCGGCGGACTTGGTCAGGTGGCGATCACCGGATCGATGTTTTTTGGTGGGATTAGCGGCTCAGCGGTGGCGGATACTGCAGCCACTGGCTCAATGATGATTCCATCCATGAAGCAGCAAGGCTATACAGCGGCTAACGCCACGGCGATTAACACCGTGTCATCGGTGATTGGGATTATCATTCCTCCCTCAATCCCACTCATTTTATATGGCATCGTAACTGAAACATCGATCAGCCGGCTGTTCATTGCAGGGATTGTGCCGGGCCTGTTAATTGGCGCCGCACTGATGGTGACTACCTTTATTCTGGCGAGCAAGCAGGGTGGAGGCGTTCGCCAATTCCGCTGGGATCGGTTGTGGAAAGCCTTTAAAGACGCCTGGCTGGCGCTGGTGCTGCCTGTGATCGTTATTGGCGGAATTATTGGGGGGGTGTTTACTGCCACCGAAGCGGCCGTTGCTGCACTGCTCTATTCGCTGGCTATCTCTCTGCTGGTATACCGTGAGTTTAAGCTCAGCGAGCTGGGCGGTATGCTGATTCGTACTGCAAGACTCACTGGTATGGTGATGATGTTACTTGCGTTTGCCACGGTCATTGCTTGGTTTTTAACTATCAACATGGTGCCGCAAACCTTGGTGCGTCAAGTGCAAGCAATTACCCAAGAACCGTTTTTGCTGCTGCTGATTGTTGCGGGGCTGCTACTGCTGGTGGGCTTCGTAATGGACTTAACACCTGCCATGGTGATTATGGCGCCGATGCTTGCACCGATTGTGACCTCTGTAGGTGTGGATGCTGCTTATTTCGGTGTTCTAATGGCATTTATTTTAGGTATTGGGCTATTAACCCCACCCGTGGGCACCTGCTTATATGTCGGCTGTGGTGTTGGTAAAGTCTCTATGGAGTCGCTGGTAAAAGCCATGCTGCCTTACTACGCTGCTCTGGTCGTCGTGTTGGTAGTACTGATTGCGTTCCCAGGCATTGTCACTTGGTTGCCTGACCTCACCGCTGTGCGCGGCAATTGATAGGAGCATCGAGTGAATAATCCATCACATCGTATTCTTGTCATGGGGGTCTCTGGATCAGGAAAATCCCATGTTGGCCAGCAGCTAGCGGCAGTGTTAGGAGCGACGTTTATTGACGGGGATGATCATCACTCGCCAGCCAATGTTGCTAAAATGGCTAGCGGTATACCGTTGGACGATGATGATCGACATGACTGGTTGGCAACCCTTAGTGGACTATTTGCTGCGTATAAAGCCAACAAGGAGTCTGTCGTTATTGCTTGTTCCGGCCTTAAAAAGCGCTATCGGGACCGTCTGCGAGAAGGGGATCCTGCATTGCGCGTTTTATATTTGGAGGGATCCCATGCACTGCTACGCGAGCGGCTAGAGAGCCGGGCAGGGCATTTCTTTAAAGGCGACAGTATGTTAGCCAGCCAGCTGGCAGATTTGGAGCCTCCAGCCAGTGATGAAGCGGTCATCGTATCGGTTACGCTACCGCCTAGTGCTATTGTTGAACGCTTTATTGCGACACTCGCGCTCACGCAGCGTCGTTCATTAGGCTAAAGGATGGGATAGGCGGAGGGCCTTACTATTCGCTATGGTATGGCCCCTGCATATTCAACATTACAAGGCAGTGACGCCATTGAAGAAAAAACGCCCGACATTACAAGATATTGCTGACCGAGTTGATGCAACTAAAATGACGGTCAGCCGCTGTTTGAGAGATCCTGATACAGTCTCGGAGGGTCTTCGTGAACGTATTTTTACTGTCGCTGAACAGCTTGGCTACATACCTAATCGGGCGCCTGACCTGCTTTCCCGTGCCACCAGTCACTCTATCGGAGTGTTGGTGCCATCGCTGACCAACCAAGTATTTGCTGATGTTATTGTCGGCATTGAAGCGTATACCGAGCCTGCAGGGTACCATTTGATGCTCTCTCATTATGGCTATAGCCAGGAGCTGGAAGAGCGCAGCCTAGCGTCGTTACTCTCTTATAACGTGGACGGCGTCATCCTTTCAGACCGTGACCACACACCACGTAGTCTGCGTATGCTAGAAACAGCGGGCATTCCTATTGTTGAGATTATGGATACCCATCGTCCGCCCTTGGAGCAGGCGGTTGGCTACGATAACGTGCAGGCCGCTTACGACATGGTTAGCGAGATGATCCGCCGTGGCAGGCGCCAAGTGATTTATCTCGCCGTGCGCCTGGATGAGCGTACACGCCAGCGTGAGCAGGGCTACCGTCAGGCGATGGAGGAGCATGGCTTACTGCCAGTAACGCTGCAAAGCAGTCAACGCTCTTCTTACAGCGTTGGAGCGGCACTGATGCAGGAAATTCAGCGACACTACCCCGCTACCGATGGCATTTTTTGCACCAACGATGATGTTGCCGTTGGGGCTTACTTTGAATGTTTGCGCCATGGTGTGAACGTGCCTGAAAAGATGGCGATTGCAGGGTTTCATGGCCACGATGTTGGGCAGGCGATGGCGCCACGCCTCGCCAGCGTGATTACCCCTCGGCAAGCTATCGGAGAAGCAGCCGCTAAAGCGCTGTTGTCGCGTATCCGTGGCGAAGTACTGGAACAGTCGGTGATAGACTTGGGCTATCATATCGAGGTGGGTAAAACGCTGTAGCATCATTGAGTAGCGAGACAGCTGTTTCGATAGTCTATTCTGTTCAAAAAAAGCAACTCATTAAAAGAATCGCAGTACAGAGCACGAGGCCGCCGTGAAAATTACTCAACTCATTGTCTATCCGGTTAAATCGCTGAAGGGCATTAGCATCACCCAAAGTAACATCCAAGCTCATGGATTGGCGTGGGATCGCCGTTGGATGCTGGTTGATGCTCAGCAGCGCTTTGTTACCCAGCGCCAGTTGCCTGAACTTGCCACCATTGCAGTTGCATTAACGGATCAAGCGTTAGTGCTATCTCACCCTAATGTTGACCCGATAGCGATTCCTTTGGAGGAGCCTCAAGGTAATCTCCATCTCGTAAAAGTGTGGGCAGACCACTGTAAAGCACTGCCAGAAAGTGAGGAAGTATCGCACTGGCTTGTGGCTGCATTGGGTGAGCAGGCACAAGGAATCAGCTTAGTGCGCTTTGCCACCGAGTTTCCCCGGGCGGTTGAGGAGGATTTTCTCGCAGGGGGAGAAGCGCATACTTATTTTTCTGATGGTTATCCCTTTCTGATAACCACCACTGGCTCGTTGGATGCCTTAAATCAAGCTCTTGTCGCTGGAGGGCACTCGCCCATCCCCATGAACCGCTTCCGGCCCAATATTGTGGTGGAGTGCGATGATGCCTGGGCGGAAAATCGCTGGAAGGCCCTGACAGCACACCAAGGCGGTTATGAACTAACGTTACGCAAACCTTGCCAACGTTGCAAAATCACCACGGTTGATCAGCAGACGGCAGCGATTCCCGTACCAGGGGAGCCGCTGAAAACACTACTCGCATTAAATACCCAGCCCCATCTGAAAGGTGCGCACTTTGGCCAGAATGCTACGTTAACCTCTGGGCAAGGCGGCACTATTCGCGTGGGGGATGAGGTGGTGTCAACGTCCCGTGAGGCTTAAACCTTAGGAGCTTGGTGGCAATTGCGGTGCCTAGCAGGGTGATCACCATGCCAGCCAACACCTGAAAGCTGAGTGTTTCGTCGAGTAGCAAGTAGCCCCACAATAACGCGCTAACAGGCACTAAAAAAGTCACTGTGGAAGTCGCGGTAGCACCGGCGCTAGCAAGTAGCCCAAAGTAGAGCAGGAAAGCTAACGTTGTGCTTAATACCGCCAGCGCTAGAGCATTACCCCAGGCAAGTGTACTCACTGGCTCGCTTGGCCAAAGCAGCAGGCCGGGTATCAGTAGCACCAGGGCTGACATTGCGCTGCTACCTGCTGCTAGAACGCGGGTAGGTAAGTGGCCCAAGCGAGTTTTCGAGTAGTTACCAGCAACGCCGTAACAAAAAGTAGCGCCTAATACCGCGACAATAAACCAACCGTCGCCGCCAAGCGTAAAATCTAATCGATTAGCGGAAAGTACATAGACTCCCAGCAGGGCCAGCGCCAACCCTATATATTGCTGGCGCTGCACCGGTGTTGCGAAAAAAGCTGCACCTAAGAGCGCGGTAAAAATCGGTGTAGTGGCGTTAATCAGAGAGGTGAAGCCTGCTTCAAGCCGGGTGGTGGCAAGGGCTAACAGCGAAAAAGGCAGTACGTGATTGATGATACCCAGGAGTAGCAGGGAGCCTTTATGCCGCCAAATAAGCTGTAAATAGCGCAAGCTCAATAGCAGGGGCACCAACAAGAGCGCCCCAACTCCCATGCGTACTAGCACCAGCGGCACGGGACCAAACTCTGGCGCTGCAACACGCATAAAAATAAATGAAAGCCCCCATAAAGAAGATAGCAGCAGCAGGCGAAGCGTATCAGCCGACGACATGGCGTGTCCTTACGTTAGTAGCGGTGGTGGTTGATACTTGTTGGTGAAGTCATCAGCTTAGCGACAATGCGGCCCAAAGCGAATACTACCTACTGTTCCGTATCATTTTTCGTAAGTTGCCAACGTAGAGCAGTGCCAATCTTTGTTCTGTAACTGATTTAGCGTTGACGCTAACAAAGAGGACTTCTTTGGTGATCTATATGGTTGTATTTTATATATTTTTAGAAATATTTTTGAATCTCGCAACGTTTGTTGGCTCGGTAATTCGGCATAGTCGGTAGTATCAGCTACGCTGAGGGTGGAGTGGCCGTAGGTTGTGGTCACTCGTGCGATGAATCAATTTCCTGAATCAACTTCCATAGGAAAGGAGAACAGAATGGATCGTAAAGCTAGCGCGCACTGGGAAGGTGGGCTAAAGGATGGTAAAGGCTCCGTTTCCACTGAAAGTGGCGCTTTAGACGCCAGCTACTCCTTCAAAAAGCGCTTTGAGGACGAGCAGGGTACCAATCCGGAAGAGCTAATTGGCGCAGCTCATGCAAGTTGCTTTTCAATGGCTCTTTCAATGATTTTAGGTGAGAAGGGCTACACGGCTGAGTCGATCGACACCCAGGCGAAGGTTACGCTTTCCCAAGGGGCTTCTGGTTTTGATATCTCTAAAATCCATCTGGAGGTAGAAGCTTCTATCCGTGATGCTGATGATGCCGTATTCAAGGAAGCCGCTGAAATGGCAAAAACTAATTGCCCAGTTTCTAAAGTGCTGAATGCAGAAATCACTATGACCGCTAAGCTTAAAGGTTAGTTATTTTTTTGACTTGTTAACCTATGTTATGGCACCGCATTTTATGTGGTGCTTTTTATTGGTTAGTGCGTCATTGTATTATAATCGATAGTTTTAAATATTGTTTGTGAAATGCTTGTTGGTTTTAAGCTGGTTCTTTTTTTTAAAAAAATATAGCTGCTGTGAAAATAAAAAAGGCCTTGGCGAATGCCAAGGCCTTTAAAAATGGGGGGTCAAAGAAGATTAGTTGCGCTCATACTCTTCTGCTTCTTCAAGAGCATCTTGTGAGGCATTAACGCGAATAACGTAGTCATCGCCATCTTCGTCTTGAGTGAGCTCAAGGGAGTCCCACTCAATGGCAACGTCTTTTTCGCCCATTCCAAGGAAGCCACCAACACCAACAACTACCGCTTGAATTTGTCCGTCTTCACCGATAATTAGATCAGAAATGGTACCGATGTCGTCATCATCTTCTACCGAGCTTTTTACTTGGTTGCCGGTCAAAGAATCAGCGTGGAAAGTACCTTCTGGCTGGGAAGTTAGGTACGTTGCTTCCATCGGCATGGTGCTTTCTGCCGTCGCGGCATGCTCATCAGCATTGATCGCCGTTGCTGCAAAAATGAATGCCGGTACCATCAGGGTACCTAGAAAAGCAGGTTTGATCATTTTCATTGCTCTTGCTCCTTGCGCTTGTATCAAGACATACGAATCTACGTAAATGTCTTCACAAATTAATAACGATGACTAGTGATAGGTAGTTTGAACTCCTCCTTGAATACCTTTTGCGCATTTTCCATACTGCGCCGACTAGATCGTTATTACTCCTAGTTACTATACCTATAGCCATGCGGCTAAGTTGTTGGGAAAAACTACGGGGGTAGTTATCCCTGCCTAGCGCTTCACTGCGTCCAGACACTTATTAAGGTAGACGTTGTATTTGCTTTTGAAAAGGTAATTGCAATGTTTTTGTATTGATAATAAGGAGAAGTAGTTTTTATATCTATCGAAAGCAGGGAGTTAGCAAATAAAGCAGTTAGATTAGTTAAAATAGAAGCAGCTGCCAGTAGACTGCGACAGTCTGCCGAATTGACCTACCCCATGCCAATAGGCATATTCATTGCCAAATGGCCGGTTGGCAATGCCGTAAGGCCGCATAAAAAGGAGAACCCATGACGAAAATGACGCGATACCAGCCTTTCCAGCGCATCAAGCAGCTATGTGTCACTAGCATTGCGTTAGGTGCTTGGCTCCTAGCGAGCACTACTGCGGCTAATGATGATAGCTCACCCAAAGGCCATTTTACGCTGCCTGAAGAGGGCAATATGGTTGGCCAAGTGTATACAGTGACCGCTGGCAATGAGGATACTCTGCTTGATATTGCTAGGGCGCATAATGTTGGCTACGAAGAAATACGTATGGCGAACCCCGATGTAAGCATCTGGATACCCGGTGAAGGCACGGAAGTCACCATTCCAGGTCAGTTCATCTTACCTGATGAGCCACGTACCGGTATTGTGATCAACGTGGCAGAGTTGCGGCTCTATTACTACCCAAAAGTGAGCGATGGCGAAGCGCCTAGGGTAGAAACCTATCCCATTGGAATTGGCAGTGATGCTTACAATACGCCGTTAGGCATTACCAAAACCACTATGCGTCTTGAAAATCCGGCATGGTATCCACCGGCTTCTATCCGTCGTGAAGCTGCCGAGCGGGGTGATCCGCCGCCTGCGGTTGTACCGCCAGGTCCAGATAACCCACTAGGTCAGTACGCTATTTTGTTGGACATACCAGGATATTTGATTCATGGCACAAATCAGCCAGATGGTATTGGTATGCGTGCTAGCCGCGGCTGTATCCGTATGCATTCTGAGGATATCGAATCAGTATTTTGGCGTGTGCCAGTGGGAACGCAGGTCAACATTATCGACGCACCCATAAAGGTAGGCTGGGGGGCAAGTGGCGATGCTTATGTGCAAGCTTTTACGGCCACCGACGAGAAAGCATTTGGTATGGAAACACTGTTAAATGTCGTCAGCTTGCTTGAGGAGCATAAGGAGGCAGGTGTCGACTATGAGCAGGTGCGCAACGTACTAGAGGAGGCCAATGGTCAGATTGTACCGCTAAGTTGATCAGACATACTGTACTGAGTTGGCTATTTAGTTAGTTTATTTGAGCTGGTTTATTTGTAATTAGTTTATTCGTCAGCAGTGAGGGGTGGAACCAGTTCCAGCGCCACTGCTTGACGCACTAGTTCTGCCAAGTTGGCGGCACCCATGGCTTTCATAGCTCGCAGCCGATATACCTCGACAGTTTTGCCGCTAATCTGCATATGCTTCGCAATTTCCTTACTGGTCATCCCTTCGGCCACGTGGGCGACAATGCGCTGCTCTTTTGGGCGCAGTGCTTGGTAGCGTTCTTGTAACATTATGCGCTGCTCACGTGATTGGCGGTGTAGAGCAGCACTGCCAAGCGCCTGCTGTACTACGTCGATAAGTTGCTGGTGATTAAACGGTTTTTCGATAAAATCAAAAGCGCCATTTTTCAAGGCAGCTACTGCCATGGGCACATCGCCGTGCCCTGTCATCATAATTATCGGAAGGGCTGCGTGCTGGTCAACCAACTGCTGCTGCACTTGTAGGCCGCTCATTCCTGGCATGCGTACATCCAACAGTAGCGCACCATATTCGCTGCTATTTGTGGATAGAAACAACTCGCCGTTGCCAAACGAGTGGGTAGCGAGGCCCACCGATTCTAATAGCCAGACGAGTGATTCCCGAAGTGCCTGGTCGTCATCGACAACGGCAATGGGAAGAGAAGGGGAGGTGGTTGAGATAGCTGTTGAGGTAGCGGTTGAGCTAGTAGTTGAAATAGAAGCAGCAGCCGGTTTAGTAATATTGCTAGGCACGGATGAATCCTTAAAATAAGTAGAGGGTCAAGTCCCTGCTGGAGCATATGGGTCACTACCTCGAGAAGCCTCGGCGCGTAAGATAATATCAAAGGACGCGCCGCTGAATGTGCCTTTTGGATTCAGAGTGAGCGCTCCGCCCATACTCTCCATTAGTGAGTGGCTGATGGCTAGTCCCATCCCTAAGCCCTCATCTCGAGTCGTAAAAAAAGCATCGAAAATGATATTTCGATGTTCAGGGGGGATGCCAGGGCCTTGATCTTCTACCGTTAGTGTCACTTGACGGCTATTGCTCTTATGGGCATGGAGCACTACTTGGTTTGCTCCAGGGTACTCTCGACTGGCTGTCAGTGCATTGAGGAGCAGGTTGACGATAACCTGCTCAAGGGCAATAGGGTCGGCGTAAATACGCGGTAGTCCATGAGGCAGCTGCTGAAGTAGCTGTATAGCCGCCTGTTTATATTGCCAGTCACATAGTTGGCAAGCCGCTATTACCACATCATCTAGCGCAATAGGGCGCACGCGGTGGCTGCGCTTGCGAACAAAGCTGCGCATATGACGTAGTCGCTGAGCTAGACGCTGCACCTGCTCATTAATACGTGATAACGGCAGCTGTAACGCCTTGGCAGGCAACTCTGGGGTTTGCTGGCACATGAAAAGTGCCCCACTGGTATAGTTAGCAATGGCGCCTAGGGGCTGGTTTATTTCGTGGGCAATGTTAGAAGCTAGCTCACCTGCAGCTGCTAGGCGGTTAGCATGAGCGATTTGTTCCTGGTGGCGCCGTGCCTGTGCTTCGGCTGCTTTACGTGCACTAATATCACGGTTGATTAGCGCAAAGTGCCCTGGCTCTGCTCCTCGGCTACGGTGGGCAAGCACCACGCTTAACACGGGGACTGAGGCGCTTGAGCCACGCATTTCCAGTTCGCCGCTCCAAGAGCCATAGCGCTCTACTGCGGGGAAAACCACGTCCTTGAGTAGAGTAAGAGAGCTCGCTTGATATAAGCGGTTGAGTGCTACCTGCATAGCATCTTTAGGTAATGAGAAGCAGCGGCGGGCGGCCTCATTCGCGCTAAATACGTGCTGATTGGGGCCTAAAAAAAGCACGTAATCCGTGGTGGATTCCACAACCTGTGCCAACCTCTCCCGGGTTGCCTCGGCATGAATACGTCGTCCGACATCCCGTGAAACGCATAAAATATCGATTAGTTCACCCGTGGAAGCATCCCGGCGCGTTCGGCTGGTAGTTTCAAACCATACGTAATGGCCTGCTTTGGCACGAAACCTATACGTCTGCTGATAGAAACCGTCGTTATAGTAGACCTGGGGAGACTTGTTTAACAGGTCGTTTAAATCGGCAGGATGAAAGAGCTGATACGCGGAAACGCCTATCAACTCGTCAGGCTCGTAGCCCAATAAGTCTCGTGCCGCTTGAGAGGCGTATAAGAAGGTACCATCACGGGCGTGACGGGAAATTAAATCCGTCGTGCTTTCCGCTAGCCATTGGTAGTGGCGTTTTTCTTCTTCAAGTGCGGCATTCCGCGCGGTGAGCATGGCAATCTTAGCGCGCAAGGCCGCGTTGTCATCAGCTGTCATAGTCATTAGCGCGCCGGGTCTAAGACACCACCCATCGAGGCGTTACGTCTGAACCAGCCTGCGATACTGGCACGGGGCTGCTGGGTGGGTAACACTTCGTGGGGAATAGTTTCAGATAAAAAACAGGCGAAGGTGCCTGCCTCTGGTACTACGCGTGCAACCTCCTGTTCAGGACTGTCAGGGTGGTAAATGATCATTTCGCCGCCGCCATCGGTAGGCCAGTTAGGATTTAAGTAGCTAACGGTTGAAATAACCCGATTGGCACGACCACGAAAACTATCCAGGTGGCGTTGGTAGAAAGCACCAGATGGGTAGTGGGCAAAATGCGCTTCGTATTCAAACAGGCCCAAAAACAGCGCTTGGTTAAGGGAGTGCTGAAGCTCGCTCATCGCGTTGAGATAGCGGCGCTGTGCTTCACTCTCTCTATCCAGCCAATGGATAGCATCCCCCCGAATATCTTTGCGAAGAAGGTGCTGCTGGCCACGACCAATGCCTGCTTCACTCAGCACATCATGTTCCGCCATATGCAGTAATTCACCATGCAGTGCGTGGCAAAGTGCAGGGTCGATAACATTTGCGCCTACATACCAGCCTTGTTCGACAAGCGCTTCTACCAACGCAGTGTGCGCAGCAGGTTCAAAAATGGGGGAGCTGTGGGCAGGTGAGGCGATCATTTGGGTGGTCTCGTAATAGGCGCGCGAGCTGACTTTGGCAGACGGCTGCTCCTTTCAGGAAAGTAGCGTAACGCTCCAGGAGGACGTTGATAGAGGTCGATAGGCATGCCAAGGCCGCTTGCGAGCAGCTCTACTAGCATCATGGCAGAAAGCCCCCAAATCACATGACCATCGATATTATAGCTGGGCACATAGTGGGCAACGCCATCTACTGTGATTACATCGGTATGGTTGCGCTTATCCGCTAAAAAGTGGCTTAAGGGAACCTCGAAAATAGCATCTATTTCAGATGGGTCTGCCACTAAGGGTAAATCCGGTGGAATGATGCCGACCCAAGGGGTAACACGGATGCCGTGAAGTGAAATTACATCGGATAACCGGCCCAGGGGTTGCACTAGCGCAGGTGCTAACGCAATCTCTTCCTCTGCTTCCCGCAGCGCAGTAGCATAAAGATCGGTGTCGCCAGCTTCACGTTTACCGCCTGGAAATGCTACTTGGCCACTGTGAGTTGTTAGGTGGCTTGCCCGACGGGTAAACAGTAATGTTGGTGCTGGGCGCTCGACAATCGGCAGTAACACCGCCGCTTCTGGCAGCGTAACGTGGTCTAACCGTTGAGGCGTGTGCTGTTGCAGCTGTTTACGTAGAGTCTCTAACATAGAGGTTCCATTTGCTTTGTTCCCTTTTACCCAGCCGCGGTGATCAACGTCAAGCGTGTTGAAGCCTATTCCCACAGCCGTTAGAGAAAACGCGATGAACTTTTGTAGTCAGTGCGGTGAAAAAGTCCGTTTTGCTGTTCCTGAAGGTGACGACCGCCCCCGCTACCTATGCGATAGCTGCGGTACCATTCACTACCAAAATCCGCGCATTGTGGCAGGTACTCTGCCTATCAGTGGTTCTAAAGTACTGCTGTGCAAGCGAGCGATTGCCCCACGTAAAGGTTACTGGACGCTGCCTGCTGGCTATATGGAAAATGCCGAAACCACTCAGCAGGCAGCCATGCGAGAAACCTGGGAAGAAGCCTTCGCTGAGGTCACGTTGGGGGAGCTATACACATTGATTGATCTGCCACATATCAATCAAGTGTATATGATTTTTCTAGCTGATTTGGTAGGCGGTTTTAGTGCAGGCCCAGAAAGCTTAGAGGTCGCTCTATTTGAAGAGCACGAAATCCCCTGGGACGCCTTGGCATTTCCCACCATTGAGCGCACTCTCCGTCATTATTATAGGGATCGTCAAAGCGGTGCTGGGCCTAAAGGTGCTAGCTACCCGCTACACATCAGTAAAATTACCCCCGACGACCGAGAACGCTACTTCGGCAGTGCTTAGACGTTTTAAAGATCAGCAAGTTGCCAAACGTCATAGGCGACTTCCTCGTAGGGGTGGGCAAGTTTTAAGGCTGCAATGGCGCCGTGAATATGTGCTTCATCGCACAATAACTCGACCTTGAACTCTTCCACCCTTTCTAATTTTCCGACCGAGCCGATATGCGGGTGAGCGCCTTCCATCGGGCGAAACTGCCCTGTGCCACGGGTTTGAAAGCAAACATTTTCATATGCACCGATACGCCCAGAGCCAGCTTCAAATACGGCTTGTTTGACGTTTTCGGCATCTTCTATGGGAACAAAAAAAGCAAGTTTGTACATATCAATCTACCTCGTAATTAATAAACTATAGCGACAGCGGAATAATTCTATCGTATCGGATAGATAGCGGTGGGGCTTAGTGGCGGTTTTGTGCGATAACATTTCAAATGATCAGGTAGTGAGTTAGTCCATGGATAAGTTCGAAGTGAAGCTTGATCAGGCGGCTAGAGCTGCCTGGATGTCGTATGTTGGCGGCATGACTCAGGATGAAATTGCCAGCCAACTAGGGGTTTCTCGGCCAGGTGTTCAGCGCCTTTTAGCGCTTGCCAGGCAAGAAGGTCTGGTAAAAGTCCATATCGACCACCCTATCTCTACCTGTATGGCATTAGGCAGCGCACTTCGCGACTATTTTGGGTTGGCGTATTGTGATGTTGTACCCGCTGATGGCCAAACACCTGAAAGTGCAGCGTATTACCTAGCTGTTGCAGGGGCCGAGCGGATGGCTCGGTTAGTGGAACGCAGCGACCCATTGACCCTGTCTCTCGGCACCGGGCGCTCGGTACGGGCCGCAGTAGAAGCACTTAGCCGTATCGAGCGGCCTCAGCATCGCTTTGTGTCTCTGGTGGGGAATGTGGCAAGGGATGGCTCTGCTAATCGCTATGACGCAGTCATGCTGCTGGCAGACAAAACAGGTGGTGAACGCTTTCTACTTCCCGCGCCTGTGGTAGCGGAGTCGTTAGTCGAGAAAGAGGCCATGCTGAAACAGCGTCTATTCAAAGCCATTGCTGATGTGGCACGAGAATCTGAAGCGGCTTTTATTGGTGTGGGGCGCATAGATCGCCAAGCCACACTCTTCCAAGACCACTTCATCAGCGAAAACGAACTAGATGAACTACTAAGCCTTGAAGCCGTTGGTGAGCTGTTGGGTTGGCCGCTGAATAGCCGTGGTGAGGTGATCGATTGCTCTATTACGCGGCGGGTGACTAGCCTGCCTCTGGAGAGGTTTGGAAAGCATCTTATGGTGGCAATAGCGGGGGGGCGCGATAAAGCGCCAGCGATTTTAGCTGCATTACGAGGTGGATGGTTAAAGGGGTTGGTCACCGATGAAATTGCAGCAAGGCAGATTGTTGAGATCATCTCTAAATAACCTGCATACTGCGATGCAATATGCAAGTTATTGAATGAATTAGCGTAAAGTCTAAAGCTTGAGGCTTTGCTTTTTTTTGCCTTCCGTACGATCATTTGTTCGATAGATGATCAATATGATCAAAGGCGACAATAATGCCAATATTTGCCAATGAGGAATGCTTTATGCGTCTCGCCCGCCATTTTCCTGTTACTACGCTAGCGGCTGCGATTGCTGTGGTCGGAAACGCGCACGCCCAAACTGAAATCACCGTTGCAACGGTCAATAACAATGACATGGTGATTATGCAGAGTCTTACCAGCGTGTTTGAAGAAGCACATCCTGATATCACTCTCAACTGGGTGGTATTAGAAGAAAACGTGCTTCGTCAGCGTATGACCACCGATATTGCCACGAGCGGTGGTCAGTTTGATGTGATGACCATTGGCACGTACGAAGTGCCGATTTGGGCAGAACGCGGTTGGCTGGAACCGCTGGATGGCTTGCCGAATGACTATGCTGTAGTCGATTTACTGGCTTCCGTACGAGATGGCCTCAGCTTAGATGGCACGCTTCACGCACTGCCGTTCTACGCCGAAAGCTCAATGATGTATTACCGCAGAGATCTGTTTGAGCAAGCGGGTATTGAGATGCCGGAGCAGCCAACCTGGGACCAGGTACGCGATTGGGCCGAACAGCTCCATGGCTCAGAAGAGGGAGTGGCGGGCATTTGCTTGCGGGGTAAGCCAGGCTGGGGCGAAAACATGGCGTTCGTCTCTACGCTAGTTAACACCTTTGGTGGCCGATGGTTTGATGAGCAGTGGAAGCCTGAGCTCAATTCCGATGCCTGGGTAAATGCCGTTCAGTTCTACGTCGATTTGCTGGGTAACTATGGACCGCCAGGGGCAAGCTCCAACGGTTTCAATGAAAACCTCGCACTATTCTCGCGTGGTAACTGCGCGATGTGGGTAGACGCTACGTCAGCGGCTGGCAAGCTTTATGATGAGAGTGAGTCTGATGTAGCAACTAACCTGGGCTTTGCGCCAGCACCTGTTGCTGAAACCCCTAAAGGTTCGCACTGGCTATGGTCCTGGGCGCTAGCGATTCCGGAGTCTTCCGAGCACAAAGAGGCTGCCCGTGAGTTCATTACTTGGGCAACGTCACAGGAGTATATAGAGCTTGTCGGTGAGACCAATGGCTGGACGAACGTACCGCCGGGTACCCGCGAATCTACTTATGCCAACGAACAGTATTCGGAAGCAGCGCCTTTTGCGGACTTCGTGCTTGATGCTATTCAGAAAGCAGACCCGACTGACTCGACGCTAGAACCAAACCCTTACATTGGAGTGCAGTTTGTGGGTATTCCTGAGTTCCAATCGATTGGTACGCAAGTGGGGCAGTCTATTGCTGCTGCGTTAACAGGTAGCAGTACCGTAACGCAGGCGCTAGAAGGTGCTCAGCGTGCTACCGAACGTACTATGCAACGGGCTGGCTATATCGAACGATAAAGCCAGCCAACGCCTGCTTATTGACAAGGCAGGCGTTTTATTAATGTTCCCTGGCAGGTCGGCTTTTTTTGCAGGTACTCCCATGAATAAAACACGTGCTTCTGGCCGCACAGTTGGCGGGCTACGAACGCTCACGCTTCAAGCACCCGCGGTAACGCTGCTGATGCTCTGGATGATAGTGCCACTGGGCATGACCATCTGGTTCTCTTTTCAGCGCTATAACCTACTAATGCCTGATATGACCGGTTTTGCCGGATTAGAAAACTACGAATATTTGTTAACTGATCCAGCCCTTTGGTCTGCTATGGGTACAACGCTACTACTGGTTGGCTGGGTGTTAGCAATTACCGTAGTGGGTGGCACGCTATTAGCGGTGTTGTTTCAGCAAGAGTTTGCAGGGCGTGGCATTGCCCGTGTATTAGCGATTTCGCCTTTTTTCGTCATGCCAACCGTCAGCGCCTTGGTATGGAAAAATATGATGATGCACCCTTCCAACGGGGTGTTGGCGTGGTTGGCTGAGTCGTTAGGCCTACCAGCGCTGGACTGGTTCTCTTCGTTGCCGCTGACCTCAATCATCATCATCGTGTCATGGCAGTGGCTGCCATTTGCGCTGCTTATTCTACTGACTGCCATGCAGTCATTAGATGAAGATCAAGTCGAAGCAGCGCGGATGGATGGCGCTGGGCCTATCGCTATCTTCTTTTTTATCACGCTGCCGCATCTGAAACGGGCGATTAGTGTGGTGATCATGATTGAGATGATCTTCTTGCTGACCATTTTTGCGGAGATTTTTGTTACCACATCCGGTGGGCCTGGGCTTGCTACAACCAACTTGGCCTACCTCATTTATATCCGCGCATTGCTTGATTTTGATGTGGGAATTGCCTCAGCGGGTGGCGTGATTGCGATTATTCTCGCCAATATCGTTGCCATTTTCCTTGTCCGCATGGTCGCTAAGAACTTAGAAGACTAACCCGATATTTGGGGGTCTTGGGAGCATTTCAATGACAACTCAACGTACTAGCAGTGCGCCACCGGCAGTACGCTCTCTACCCGTTAAGCAGCTGCTGCTGACATTGGTGGGATGGTCGATAGCGCTGATTATCTTTTTTCCTATTCTATGGATGGTGCTGACAGGTTTTAAAACAGAAACAGCGGCGATTGCTGACCCCAGTTTTATTTTCTCGCCCACGCTTGAGAGCTATCAAGCGGTGCAGGCCCGTTCTGGCTATGCCCGGTTTGCGATGAACAGCGTAGTGGTTGCGTTTGGTTCGACTTTTCTAGCGCTACTGATTGCGATTCCTTCTGCCTATGCCATGGCATTTTTACCCACTAAGCGTACTAAGGGCACGTTGTTGTGGATGCTGTCGACAAAGATGCTGCCGCCGGTTGGGGTGTTGGTGCCGATTTACCTGATTTTTCGTGATGTGGGGCTACTGGATACCCGCACCGGACTGATCATTATTTACACCCTGATGAATCTGCCCATCGTGGTATGGATGCTCTACACCTTCTTTAAAGATATGCCTAAAGACATTCTGGAAGCGGGACGAATGGATGGTGCATCAACGTTTCAGGAGGTGTTCTTCCTACTGCTGCCGTTAACTTTACCAGGCATTGCCTCAACGGGGCTGCTGTCGGTGATCCTGAGCTGGAATGAAGCTTTCTGGAGCCTCAATCTCACCTCCTCCAAAGCGGCGCCGCTAACGGCCTATATTGCTTCCTTCTCAAGCCCTGAAGGGCTGTTCTGGGCCAAACTGTCGGCGGCCTCAACGATGGCAATTGCTCCTATTTTAATCCTCGGCTGGATGACCCAAAAGCAAATGGTGCGCGGCCTGACCTTTGGCGCTGTCAAGTAAAGGAGTTCCTAATGGCAACCTTACAACTGAGTAATATTACCAAACGGTTTGGCGACACCGAGGTCATCAAAGGGATTGACCTAGAGGTCAATGATCGTGAGTTTGTTGTCTTTGTTGGCCCCTCTGGCTGCGGTAAGTCTACGTTAATGCGCATGATCGCCGGCTTAGAGAGCGCAAGCGAGGGCGATATTGTGATCGATGGTCAGCGTATGAACGATGTGGGACCAGCTGACCGTGGTTTGGCAATGGTGTTTCAAAGCTATGCGCTGTACCCCCATATGACGGTGGAAGGCAACATGGGCTTCAGTATGCGCCTGGCGGGAGTACCCAAAGAGGAGCGTCGTGCCAAGGTGCTGGAAGCCGCTAAAATTTTGCAGTTGGAGCCGCTGCTGGACCGTAAGCCCAAAGCACTTTCGGGTGGGCAGCGCCAGCGGGTGGCGATTGGTCGTGCGATCGTGCGTAACCCAAGCATCTTTCTATTTGATGAGCCGCTTTCTAATCTGGATGCAGCACTGCGGGTGCAGATGCGTATTGAGCTGGCGCGGCTCCATGAAGAGCTGGATGCCACTATGATTTACGTTACCCACGATCAGATAGAAGCCATGACCATGGCAGATAAAATCGTGGTACTTCACGATGGAGTGGTTGAGCAGGTCGGCTCACCCATGGCGCTCTATCATCATCCCCGTAATCGCTTTGTAGCGGGCTTTATTGGTTCACCAAAAATGAATTTCTTTGCGGTGGAGCAGCTTGCTGTTTCTTCAGACGGCGTTGTGGTTCGTCTCCCTGGCGGGCGATCTTGCACGGTGCCCGTAGATGGGCAGCAGCTGGCCGACGCTGAAGAACTTGAACTAGGCATCCGCCCTGAGCACCTGCTGCTGGATGAAAACGGCCCACTTAGCGGGCAGATCAAAGTGCTGGAGCGCCTGGGCGGACAAACCTCGCTATATGTCCAAATGGACGAATTGTTGATCACAATTATGGCGGATGGTGATGTGGCGTATCGGGTCAACGATACTGTGCGGTTTGGTTTTTCACCTGAGCGTGCCCACTTATTTGATGCGCAGGGGATAGCGTTAGAGAGCCTTACACAGCATCCGCTTGCAGGGCTCACCCGGCACGATAACCGTGCCCCTGGTCAGGCCGCTGTACATGGCGCTGTCTCCCCAGGTGAGCAAGTATGAAGGCGCTTATCTTTGATTGTGACGGCGTGTTGGTGGACAGCGAAGCCCTGGCCGAAGAGACCTTGGAGGTGTACCTAAGCCAATGGTTGCCAGACCTGGATATTCCTACCTTACTGGGCCAGGCACTAGGGATGACGACGGCCAATATATTGCGTTACCTAGCACAGCGCAGCGCTTACCAGCTGCAGCCTGATGCTGCCGAGCAAATAGATACAGCTATTGAAGCGCGCCTTGCGCAGGAACTGAAAGCAATTGACGGCGTACAGGCAGCAATAAGTGCTATCCACCTGCCTAAAGCGGTTGTTTCCAATAGTCGCCGTAGCCGCGTACTGGCATCGCTAGCCAGTACTCAGTTAGCAGAGGTGCTAAGTGATGCGCCTATTTTTACCGCCGAGCAAGTGGCCAACCCAAAACCAGACCCCGCCATCTATCAGCTAGCAGCCACCACGTTGGGGTGCGCGCCTCGTCGGTGTTTGGTCGTGGAAGATAGTGTCGCGGGGGTTACTGCCGCTCACGCCGCAGGTATGTGTGTGATTGGCTTTATCGGGGCGAGCCATCTTGATGGCCAACAAGCTTCGCGACTAATAGATGCCGGTGCCTGGCGAGTGCTGCCCCACATGCAGGGCCTCAATGCCCTGGTAAGTGAGTGGCAAGCCAGTCTATCTGCTGAGCCTTAACAGCTTCCTGCACAAGCAATCCTAAGCAAAGCGATCCTAAGCAAAATAACGATAGATAGAGGTGATGATGAAACTGTTCAATAAGCGTGCAGTGATCACCGGTGGCGCACGCGGTATAGGGCTAGCCATTGCCCAGCGCTACTTGGCAGAAGGTGCCTGTGTTGCTGTGGCTGATATCGATACTGCTGCCATTGACGAGGCCGTTGCGACGCTGCAGCAGGCCGCAGATGCCGAGCGGGTAATGGGCATTGTGCTCAATGTATGTGACCGCAACTCTATTAGCACCATGGTGGAGCAGGTGACTCAGCGATTTGGTGGTATCGATATTCTGGTCAATAACGCGGCAGTATTTGATATGGCTCCTGTGCTAGACGTCAATGAGGAAAGTTTCGACAAACAATTTGCTGTGAATACCAAAGGCCTGTTTTTTACCTTGCAAACGGTTGCCCGCGCCATGGTCAACCAGGGGCAGGGGGGCAAAATAATCAATATGTCTTCTCAGGCCGGGCGGCGGGGTGAGCCATTGGTCAGTGTTTACTGTGCCACTAAAGCCGCTGTGATTAGCCTTACTCAGTCTTGCGGGTTGGACCTGATCAAGCATGGCATTAACGTCAATGGTATCGCGCCGGGAGTGGTGGATACGCCCATGTGGGCTGAGGTCGACGCATTGTTTGCTCGCTATGAAAATCGCCCGTTGGGCGAGAAAAAGCGCTTGGTTGGCGAGGCCGTTCCATTTGGCCGTATGGGGCTGCCTGAAGACCATACCGGGGCGGCGGTGTTTCTTGCCAGCCAAGATAGCGACTACGTGGTCGCCCAGACGCTGAACGTCGACGGCGGCAACTGGATGAGTTGATACCCACATGATCCCTGATCTTGCGACATTAAGCTGTCAGCTAATCCAAGCAGCTGATGGTAAATCGCGTTACCTAGTGGCATTAGCAGGCCCTCCCGGGGCAGGTAAGTCCTATCGCAGTGCACTGCTATGCGATGCCATAAACCAGCACTTGCCTGGACAAGCTGTCGTAGTGCCCATGGATGGTTATCACTTCGACAACGCTGTGCTAGGGAGAGAGCAATTACCGGTAAAAGGGGCGCCGCATACCTTTGATGTCGACAGCTTACGCCATGATTTGCTACGCATTCGTGACGGAGAGAAAGCTGTTGCAGTCCCCGTGTTTGACCGGCCTCTTGATCTTGCCAGGGCGGGTGGGCGGTTGATTACACCTGCCCATCGCATCGTGATTGTTGAAGGTAACTACTTGCTACTTGACCAAGCGCCTTGGTGCGCGCTTCTCCCCCTATTTGATTGGACGCTATTTATCGATGTTGACGATAGCGTGCTGATTGAGCGGTTAATCAATCGCTGGCTGTGCATGGGGAAAGACCATGCCGGTGCGTTAGAGCGTACCCACCACAAAGACATGCTTAACGCACAGCTAGTGAAAACCTACAGCTTGCCACCCGACCAGCGTTGGCTTTAGGCGCGCTTCATCCAACACAAGCCACGGAGATTGATGATGACCCAGCTTAATAACCACAATGTGGGCAACCTCAGCGCGGCGATCGAAACACCCCGTTATGATCGGCAGGCCGTCACAGCGGGTATTGTACATATTGGAGTAGGGGGCTTTCATCGCGCGCACCAAGCGATGTATTTGGATGCGCTGATGAATCAGGGCGAAGCGCTTGAGTGGGGTATTGTCGGTGTCGGTGTAATGCCCAGCGATAAACGCATGCAGCAGGTGCTGACTACTCAAGACTGCCTTTACACACTGATCGTAAAGCACCCCAATGGTGATTATCAGCCCAGGGTTATTGGCAGCATGGTCGATTATCTGTTTGCCCCGGATGACTGTAATGTCGTTATCGAAAAAATGGCGGACCCGTCTATTAAGATTGTTTCGCTCACGGTGACCGAGGGCGGTTATAACGTTCATCCCGTGACAGGGGAGTTCAATCTAGCTGACCCGCAGGTACAAGGGGATCTTGCGCATCCAGATACTCCTTCAACAAGTTTTGGGTTAGTAGTCGAAGCATTGGTACGTCGCCGCTCACGAGGCATTGCCCCTTTTACGGTGATGTCCTGCGATAATATTCAGAGCAATGGTGATGTCGCCAAACAGATGTTTAGCGCCTACGCTCATGCTCGCAGCCCTGCATTGGGCAAATGGTTGAGTGACAACGTTGCTTTCCCTAATGCCATGGTTGACCGTATTACACCGGTTACCTCGGCTGTCGATATTGAAGAACTTGCGCAGCGATTTGGTCTTGACGATGCCTGGCCGGTAGTCTGTGAACCGTTTACTCAGTGGGTAGTGGAAGATCACTTCCCTTTAGGTCGCCCCGCGTTAGCAAAGGTTGGCGTGCAACTGGTTGACGATGTTGAACCTTATGAGTTGATGAAGTTACGGCTATTGAATGCCAGTCATCAAGCGCTGACGTATTTTGGCTACCTAGCTGGCTATCGCTATGCCCATGAGGTATGCCAAGACCCACTATTTGTAGAGTTTTTGCTGGGGTACATGCGGGAAGAGGGGGCTCCAACCCTGGCGCCAGTGCCGGGGGTCGACTTGGAAACGTATCAGCTTACCTTGATTGAACGTTTTGCCAATCCGCAAATTAAAGACACCTTGGCAAGACTGTGCGCCGAAAGCTCGGATCGTATCCCCAAGTGGCTGTTGCCCGTAATTCGTCAACAGCTAGCTCAAGGAGGGGAGATTGAGCGCAGTGCTGCTGTCGTGGCCAGTTGGGCGCGCTATGCCGAAGGTGTCGATGAGCAGGGGGAAGCCATTGAAATTGTCGATCGCCTGCGTGACTCGCTGATAGCGATTGCCGCCAAGAATCGAGTTCGCCCTGCTGCGTTTATAGAGAATCGTGAGCTATTTGGCGATTTAGCCGACCAGCCACGCTTTTTAAATGCCTACCTCTCGGCATTGAGCTCTCTGCACGAACATGGCGCACGCGCTACCCTTGAAGCTCTGGTCTCGTCCAAAGGAACGGTGTGATGTATATCGGGGTAGATTGCGGTACTCAGAGTACCAAAGTGGTCGTGGTTGACGTGGAGCGCGGTACTATTCTTGGCGACGCCAGCCACCCGCATCATTTGGATGAGGCTGAGAATGGTCGTCGGGAACAAGCGCCGGCCGAGTGGCTGGTAGCGCTAAAAAGTGCTTTCTCCCAAGCTATCGAGCGAGCGGGTATCAATGCGAAGCAGGTGCGTGGTATCGGCGTATCTGGCCAGCAACACGGTATGGTGGCGCTGGATGCACATGGTGACCCGGTCTACCCTGCCAAGTTGTGGTGCGATACCGAAACCAGTGCACACAATAGTGACTTAGTGGCCCGCTTAGGCGGAGAGGCTGGCTGTTTAGAAAAATTGGGTCTTGTGCTGCAAACTGGCTATACCGCTTCCAAAGTAGCTTGGCTTCGAGAGCGCCATCCTAATGCTTATCAGCGCATCGCGACGCTGCTGCTACCCCATGACTATCTCAATTTCTGGCTGACTGGTGAGCGAGTCACCGAAGCGGGAGATGCCTCAGGTACGGGCTACTTCGATACGCGACAAAGATGCTGGCAGCGCGAGGTATTCGCTGAAATTGCCCCTGAATTAGACCCAGACAGGGTGCTACCTCGGCTACTGGAAGCTCATGAGCCGGCTGGTCTGGTGCGCCCAGTAGTCGCCCAGGAGCTTGGGCTAGGTGATGACGTGATGGTGTCATCCGGCGGCGGTGACAACATGATGGGGGCGATTGGTACTGGTAATATCATTCGTGGGCTTGTTACGTTGAGCTTGGGAACCTCCGGCACCGTATGTGCATACTCACCCAACCCCGTAGTGTGTGACAGTGCCATGGTGGCCAATTTTTGTGCTAGCCACGGGGGGTGGTTGCCGCTTATTTGCACCATGAACGTGACGTCGGCCACCAGTCGAGTCCGAGACCTGTTTGGGTTGGATTTGGCAGAGTTTGGTAAGCAAGTGGCGAAAGCACCAGTTGGTTCAGAAGGTGTAACAGTGCTGCCGTTTTTTAATGGCGAGCGTGTGCCGATGCTGCCCGAGGCCAAGGGTGATTTTCTTGGTTTGTCCAGCCTTAATATGACCCAGGCAAACCTTTGCCGTGGAGTGATGGAAGGCGCCACCTTTGGCCTGCGTTACGGCCTGGAGTTATTAGGTGATTTAACCGCGGGGGCAAGTCAAATTCGGCTGATTGGTGGCGGGGCAAAAAGTTCAGTGTGGCGGCAAATGGTGGCGGATATTACCAATACTCAGGTTATTTGCCCAACCGTTACCGATGCCGCTGCCTTAGGTGCTGCAATTCAGGCAGCTTGGTGTGATTTGAACACGCAAGGTGTCACGCTTGAGTTACTTTGTTCCCGCTTGGTACATTTGGATACAGGATCCCTAACTGACCCTGATTCTGAGCATGTTGATGCCTATCAGGTGGTTTATCAGCGCTATCGCGAGGCTCTAGCTCAGCGTCATAGTATGCAGCCATAGTCAGTATTCAATCATAGTCAGTACTCAATCATAGTCAGTACTCAATCATAGTCAGTACTCAATCATAGGCAGTACTCAATCATAGAAAGTGCGTAGTCCTAGACAGTACTTAGTCCTAGACAGTATTCAGTAATAGGGAGCATCAGCATGTGGTGGGCACACATCTTGGCCCAGCTCCTCATTAACGAATGGCTCTGCGCTTCTCGGCCCCACCGCATCACCACTCATTCAATTATCACCACTAGCTCGATATTGCTCTTGCCTTGCTGAGGCTAGTCGGTGCTGTGGGCTAAGGTGAGAAGCTAGTGAGAGAAATGAAAAAAGTGCCTGCTCACTATGCTTTGGGCTAAAGTAAGGAAGTGTTGACTTGACAAGTGGGCTGTCCACATAAATTAACGAAGTTCAAGTCTGGCATACATACATGAATGTAACTATAATGCCTTCCTTCTGAATGGCATACCTGTTGCGCCATCCTGCGCTGATACCTAGAGGCAATTCCATGCGACTGGCACATTGGGCAGTCAATGCCCCTTTTCGTCCCCTGCTGTTAGCAGTGCTTACATCTTCTTTCATACTGCCTGCTCAGGCGGCAGACTTAGTTACTATCACGCGAGATGCGCTGAGCAATAACGCTGCGTTAGCCTCGGCGCGTGCTGAGTTTTCCGGTGTTGAGGCTGCTCGAGATGTAGTTCGCGGAGGACTGCTGCCGCAGGTTAATGCCTCGGGTAATGTTGTTCACAACCGCCAGTATGAAAGCCAAGCTGCTGCTAGGGGAGGCGCTACTGTTCCAGGGTCAGAAGCGCCGGTTGGCGGGATCAGTGATGACAGCTTCAATACAGCATCATTGTCACTGGAAGCCACACAAGCGCTGTTTAATGCAGTTACTCGTCAGGAAGTGAACCAGTCTGAACGCCAAATCGATCAGCAGCTGTATTTATTGGCGGCCACCGAGCAACAATTGTTGATTGATGTGGTTGGCGCCTACTTTGATATTCTTCGTGCTCACGAGATTTTAGATGCTCGTTTTGCTCAAGAGCGTGCGATTGGCCGCCAGTTGGAGCAAGCCCGCGAGCAGTTTGAAGTAGGGTTAATTGCGATTACTGAAGTGGAAGAAGCGCGGGCAAGTTTTGACCAGTCCCGGGCTGATCGCATTGCTGCTGAAAGTAATCTACAGGTGGCATTTGAGCTACTTGAACAGCTCACCGGTCGTCGTTACGCCACTATTGATGCTTTAGGGGATATGCCGGTTGCTCTGCCTTCACCGAGTAGCCGCGATTACTGGGTAGAACAGGCAATTGAGCGCAACCCTCAGGTGCTGGCGCAGCGTGCAGGTATTGAACTCTCCAGGGCTGGTGTTGAGGTTGCCCGGGCAGGGCGCCTTCCCAGTGTCCAGGCGTTTGCCAATTATCGGTATGCGGATAGCGACAGCAGTGTGGTAAGTGGTCACGACTCCTCAAGCCAAGTGGGCGTAACGGCTAATCTCCCCATTTATACCGGCGGCAGCACGAGTGCGAGTATACGCCAAGGTACCTTCCAGCTTGAGCGTAGCCAGTATGATTTTGAGTCGCAGCGCCGTACTACAATTCAGCAGGTTCGGTCACTGTATACCCAGGTGAGCAATAACGTCGAAACTGTTGAAGCACGGCAGCAGGCGATTGTTTCTAATCGTAGTGCACTAGAGGCTACCCGCGCAGGCTATGAAGTTGGCACACGAAACATCGTAGATGTACTGAATGCAGAACAAAACCTCTATAACGCTATCGCCAATTTTGCTGAGGCTCGCTACGACTATGTGGTGAACTTACTGGCACTGCGCCAACAGTCAGGCCTATTAGATGTTGCTGCTATTGAAGAGGTGAATGCGTGGTTAACCGGTGATCAGGTGAGTTTTACGCTTCCTGACAGCGGTGATGTGGATGCCTATCAGAGGGCAATGGATATCGGTGCCCCGCCTACTCCGGACGCTTAGCTTTTTATAGTGCCAGCGATTCTCTAGGGCTACAGGTCCTAGAGGACTGCGCTTAACGCCAAAATACCTACTTAGCGCTAGGCTAAATGAGCGCTGTGTTGCTATCCGTCAATGTTCAAAAAGATGCATGGGAATTCGACGTATGAAGAAAATGATTCACTCGACTAGAGCGAGTCTAGTGACGCTGATAGCTGCACTGGCACTTGCCGCCTGCGGGCAAGATCAGACTCAAGGAGCCCCGGCACAGCAACAGGAGGCACCGCCTCATGCTGTAGAAGTCGCAGAGGTGGTCCGCCAGGATATACCGCTGAATAAGTCTTACCCGTCACTATTGCGTAGCGATAGTGAGGTAACGCTGGTGGCGCGGGTGAGCGGCTTCCTAGAGGAGAGACACTTTGAAGCTGGCCAGTTAGTGGAGCAGGGTGACCGGCTTTACACTATTGAGCCTGATCTCTATCAGGCTACCGTTAATCAGCGTGAGGCCGATCTGCAAAGCGCACGCGCAGAGCAAGCCCGTGCCCAGCGTGATGCGCAGCGTTTTGAACAGTTGTTGAGCCAAAACTCAGTTAGCCGCCAGCAGTATGACCAAGCCCTGGCGGAGCAGCGCGTTGCCCAGGCGAGTGTTGCCCAGGCGGAAGCCGCTCTCACCAGTGCTAACCTCGATTTGGGCTATGCCAATGTTACAGCTCCAGTATCAGGGATGATCAGCTTAAGCCAAATTAATGTTGGTAACTTGGTGAGCCCTGGGTCGGAGCTTGCCACTATTACGCCATTAGATCCCCTTGAAGTGCGCTTTCAACTGCCCCAACGGGATGCATTTGAGCTTCGTCGCCAGCTTGGTGAGGGGGGCAATGCTTCTGATATTTCCGCTAATCTTACCATCCCAGGATTAAGTGGAAGTAGCGGCTCGGAGCTTGTAGGGCAATTAAACTTCCTCGGTTCACGAGTGGATGCTGGCACCAGTACCGTTCAGGCGTCTGCCAGCTTTGCTAACCCTGATGGTGCTGTTTTACCTGGTCAGTTTGTACGTGTACGTCTTGAGGGTCTGAAGCGTTTTAACGTCATTGCTGTGCCAGAAATTGCTGTCACTCAGGGGCTTATGGGGCCACGTGTATTTGTACTGGACGAAGAGAGCAAAGCTCGTGAGCGTACTGTTCAGTTAGGTGATGTAGCAGGTCCGTGGCAAATCATTGTCGATGGTCTTGAAGAGGGTGAGCGTGTGGTTGTGGGTGACCCAGCAGGTGTCGAACCTGGTCGGATTATTGAGCCCAAGCGCTTTGACGGCAATGCAGAGCAACTGGTGGAAAGCGTTGAGCAAGCCGAAACCCAGGAGCAGCAAGCGCAGGCCGAGGCTGCCGCTGCGATGACCGAAGATGCTGGCGATATGTCAGCAGATGAAGGGGAAGAGGGCGCGCAATAATGAATTTTTCCAACTTCTTTATCAGTCGTCCGATTTTCGCCACAGTATTGGCGATTATTCTGACACTGGTAGGCACTATGGCGATGCGGATACTGCCCATTGAGCAGTATCCCAGCGTTGTGCCTCCCACGGTCTCAGTGCAAGCTCAGTTCCCAGGGGCTGATGCTGAAACCGTGGCACAAACGGTAGCAGCACCTCTGGCTGAGGCGATTAACGGTGTTGAGGACATGCTGTATATGACCTCAAACAGTGCCGATAATGGCATTATGAGCTTGAGCGTAGCGTTTAATATCGGTACTGACGGCGATATTAATACCATCAATGTGAACAATCGGGTTCAAGGCGCACTTTCACGACTGCCTGAAGCGGTGCAAGCTCAAGGGGTAAGAGTTGAATTGCGCTCTGACTCCATTCTGATGCTAGTTGCGTTGACGTCGCCAAGCGGTGACTACAACAACGTTTACATGCAGAACTATGCCACTCTTAATATTCTTGATGAGCTACGCCAAGTGCCAGGCGTTGGTAATGCTGAGGTATTAGGTGGTGGTGAGTTCGCCATGCGCATCTGGATGGACCCTGACAAACTGGCTCAGTACGATCTAACGCCTAGTGAGGTAGCCAGTGCTATCCGCGCACAAAATACAGAAATTCCAGCAGGGAATTTAGCCGCTACACCGCAAAGCGACCCACGCGCTTATACCTACACTATTACTGCTGGTGGGCGCTTATCTGATACTGCTGACTTCCGTAATATCTACCTGCGTACCAATCCAGATGGCTCCTCACTGCGCTTGGAGGATGTTGCGCGCATTGAACTAGGCGCCTCGTTCTACGGCATTGATGCTCGGTTAAACGGCGCTACGATGACGCCGATTATTATCAACCAGCAGCCGGGAGCTAACGCTCTTGCAACGGCAGAGGCAGTGCGTTCTACGATGGAAGAATTGGCGGTGCGCTTTCCGCCAGGGCTTGAGTATGTGACACCCTACGATACAACGCTGTTTATCGATGCTTCGGTGGAAACGGTACTCAAGACCTTTATCGAAGCCTTCTTAATCGTTATCGTTATTCTGTTTATTTTCCTGCAAAACTGGCGTTTTACAGTGATTGCCATGTCGGTGGTGCCAGTGTCGGTCATCGGTACGTTTGCAGGCTTCTACCTTTTTGACTTCTCGATCAACTTGCTAACGCTGTTTGCCCTCGTGTTGTCGATCGGGATAGTGGTAGACGATGCTATCCTGGTGGTTGAAAACGTTGAGCGTGTACTTAGTGAAGACGAGGATATTAGTGTCCGTGATGCTACTATTCGCGCTATGAAAGAGGTGGGCGGCCCTGTTATTGCCACATCGCTCATTATGGCGGCAGTGTTCGTGCCAGTAGCTTTCATGGGGGGCTTTACGGGGCAAATTTATCAGCAGTTTGCGATTACGGTGGCAATCTCAGTAGCGCTCTCTGCGTTAATGGCACTGACGTTTACACCAGCGCTTTCAGCAATTTTCATTAAGCACAATCTGCATAAGACCAAGCAGTCTGCGTTTAAGCGCGCAATCACCACGCCGCTACGTCTGTTTGATCGTTTTTTTGCAGGATTCACCGCGGTATATATGTGGTTTGTGAAAAAGTTGGTGCGGTTTTGGGTCTTGGCGCTCGCTCTTACTGTCGCAACGGGTATCGGTTCCTACTGGCTGTATGCCAATACTCCATCAACGCTAGTACCTGAAACCGACCAGGGTATTGTGCTAGTGAGCGTATCTCTGCCAGATGCTGCGTCGCTTGACCGTACCCAAGACTACATGGCTGACCTGAGCGCTGCTATTGAAGATATCCCAGGGGTTCAGTACTCATCGGCAGTGGCAGGCTATGACATTTTGTCGAGTGCGGTGAATACAGCGCGTGGCATTATATTTGTGAATATGCACCCATGGGCTGAGCGCGATCTCACTGCCAACGAATTGGTGGGGCATATTATGGAGTTGGGCGCGAGTATTGATGGTGGCTCTGCCATGGCGTTTAACGTACCGCCAATAATGGGACTGTCGACAACCGGTGGTTTTACCGGCTATCTACAATCCTTTGATGGTGCTTCGCCGCGAGAACTTTATGAAGCCTCGCTGCAAATTATGGGGGCCGCTAATCAGCATCCGGCATTGAACCAAGTATTCACAACCTTCAATGTCAACGTGCCTTCTTTCCGCGCTGAAATTGATCAGCAGAAAGCACTTAGCTATGGCGTAGCGCTGGAAAACATATCATCAGCACTCTCCAATACTTTTGGTAATGGCTTCGTTAACTTCTTTAGCTACCAAAACCGTAACTTCCAGGTTTATTTGCAGAACGAGGATGAATTCCGCAAGACGCCTGAAGACATTAATAATGTATATGTGCGGGGAGGTAATGGTGAACGCATACCGCTCTCTGAATTCGTTACCCTTGAGCGGCAAGTGGGTCCTTCTGTAGTTTCGCGATTTGGGGTTTACGCGGGAGCGCAATTCCAAGGTGGCGCTGCACCAGGATATAGCTCTGCACAGGCTATTGAAGCGATGGATGAAGTGGTTTTGGAGACCCTTGGCCCTAACTGGGGGATGGGGTGGACAGGTACGGCTTATCAAGAAGCAAACCTAGGCAATACCGCGATGTTGGCGATTGTCTTCGGTATTATGATGGTCTTCTTGATTCTAGCGGCTCAATATGAAAGCTGGTCGCTGCCTTTAGCGGTACTCACCGCTACACCTTTTGCCTTCTTGGGTGGCATCGGGGGGATTGCACTGCGGGGACTTGATACCAGTGTTTACGTCCAGATTGGTATGCTGGTGGTTGTTGGTTTGGCTGCCAAGAATGCTATCTTGATTGTTGAGTTCGCCGAGTTGCAGCGAAAGGAACTGGGGAAATCTATTCGTGAGGCTGCCATCACTGCGGCTGAACTGCGCTTTCGTCCGATCGTTATGACATCCTTGGCCTTTATCTTTGGTACCTTACCCTTGGCGTTGGCCACCGGTGCCAGCGATGTCAGTAGCCATCATATCGGTACGACCGTTGCGATGGGGATGGCTTCGGTGGCGATACTGGGTAGCCTTTTCATCCCGAGCTTCTATGCCATGATCGCCTCAGTGTCTGACTGGCTCTATCGTAAGCGGCACCCTGACCATCAGGCCGAACCGCCTGCGCTAGAGCACGACGCGCAGTAACCATAAGTAGGCTATAAGCGGGCACCATGAGCGTGGTGCCCGTTTTTTTATGCCCGCATGATATAGGGCAAGGCAGCATGCCACACAGAAGCGTAATGTGGTCTACGCTAAAAGAGACCACTGTTTTCAGCTTGCACTAATAAAGATAAACCCAAGTGAAAACATCACCAGGCTCATTGTCTGGAGGAGGACATGCCATGCAAACATTAACGTCTGCTGCTCTGCAATTTCCTACAGTTGTTTTGACATTCTTACTGGCTCTAGTCGCGCTTTATTGGCTGCTTGTGCTTGTCAGGTTGGCGCCTCTTGAGCTATTTGAGCGCGATAGCCTGCGTGACGACCATATGGCGAGTACATTGGTTTCATTAGGCTTTGCTGGTGTGCCTGCGACGCTGGCGCTGAGTTTTCTAGTGCTATTTGCCGGGGCTATAGCGTTAGCTGCTGAAATAATAGTGCTTCGTTGGCTCTCGCTGGGCATGCTAAGAGTGCCAGTGGGTGTATTGCTGCTATGGGTATCGTTCTCTGTTGCGTCTCCCATTGCAGCAGCAGTGTGTCACGGGCTGCAGCGCGCCCTACATCGCTACCAGCCTTTCAAACGCCGCTGTTTATTGGGCGCCACTGTAATAGTGGCTGAGCGGCAGGATAGCGAGTATGCACTCGCGGAGTTGGTAAATGAGCCAGGTAGTGTGGTTAGGCTGCACTATAAAACCGACGAAACTCCTCAGGCAGGCGAGCGGCGAGTATTAGTTAAATACTTGGCTAAAGAAGGCGCTTACCGCAGTGTAGTAGAGCAGCAGTACTTAGATACCCGAGTACGCTTAAGTAAGTTACGCCTACACCGTAAGCATCGGTCGAACGGCTATTCCACATAGCTACGCTGGCACTATCAAGTAACCGATGAGGTGTGCTTACTGACTAAAGAACCGCCGCCACTGCTTCATTAACCAATATATTGGTGATGCAGCAGTGGCAGCGCGATCTGGAGAGTTATACGAGTGAAGTGAGGTGTCGAGAAACTGACGAATAGGGATTACTTGTTCCGCTTGGTTCAGCATTGGTGCGTGGCCGCAATTGGGTACAGTCAGCACCTTAAGTGAAGGCTGGACTTCGGCCATGCGTGGTAATGTTTCGGCATCTAGCAGGGTAGACTCTGCGCCGCGGATTACCATCACCGGGCAGCGAATATTCTTCCAGGCTGCCCAAGTATCACGTGGCGTGTCGTGGATAAATTGCTCACCGATACGTGGGTCAAAATGATAGGTCCAGCTACCATCTGGTAGGCGCCTAGCGCTATTAAGTGCCAGCTCTTGCCACTCCTTTTCCTGGGTAATTCCAAAGCTTGCATAATGCTGCTTTAGCTCTGATTGTAGGTCAGGAAAACTGCTAAAACGGTGGGCAACGCTGAAATAACTGGATAGCGCAATCAAGCCCTGCTTGTTAAGCTCTGGCCCAACATCGTTGAGAATAAGTCGATCTATGCGTTGACTGTGTTGCGGGTCGGCCGCTAATAACATGCCTAATAGTCCACCCATTGACGTGCCTAACCAATTGGCCTGTTGCACTTCGTAGTGGTCCAAGATGGCAAGTGCTACCGTTATGTAATGGCTATAGAGGTAGTCATGGGCAGGAAACAAAGACCAGCTTGAAAGGCCTCTGCCTGGAGTATCCGGGGCAATAATACGCCATTCGCGGCCCAACTGTTGGGCTAGTGCTGAAAAGTCGCCGCCATGGCGAGCAAGGCCATGCCATGCCACCAAAGTGCGTGAAGCCGTGGGATTCCAAATGCGCACAGCAATATCCAGCTCGCGAACGCGTACAAACTCTAAAGCGTCCATAGATTACTCCTAGGCGTATGATGCTATCAGTATAGGAGTATTGCTGCGTTGCAGCTAAGTTGTGTATTAGCGCTGCATTAAATAAATCAATGTATCGATCATTTCGCCACCACGCTCACGAATTGAAAACGCTTCTGGCGTGCGCAGCCAATCGTGAAATAATCCACCTAGTGTCGATTGCATCAGGCGTGCTGCTAGTTCGGCACTTAAACCCTCGCGTAGCAGCCCCTGGTCATGGGCAAGTTGGAACACAGCTAGCATCCCATCAAGACACTCTTCACCAAATTTCTCCTGCATTTCAATTGGGTTGATGTCGCTAAAGAATTCACAGCGGTGAAGCAGAATGGAGAGAATACGTTGACGGGAAGGTTGTTCTAAGTGATTAAGCCCCGCATGGCAGGCCAAGCGTATAGCCTCAAGTGGTGAGATATCGGTATCAGCATTGTTGACCTCTTCCACCAATGACTCGAACGGCATACGAACACGCTCAACCAGTGCCATGAAAAGGTCAGCTTTATTTTTAAAATGCCAGTAAACAGCACCACGGGTGAGGCCTGCATGGCGTGCAATCTGTTCAAGTGATGTACGGGCTACGCCTTTTTCGAAAAACACCTCTTCAGCAGCATTCAGCAGCGCTTCACGAGTAGCGGCGGCTTCTGCTTTGGTTTTTCTTGCCATGGAAACGTAACCTCATTAATCGATACGGACGTGCACATTTTATCTGATTACGGCAGGTTTTTACATACAAAACTGTATGGTTGGTCGTGTGACATCATAGCGTGGGTTAACAAATTCGTTATCTGTAGCTAATAAGTGTATAAGGCGATATAAAGAGTTAGTTTAAAAACGCCGTTTTCAAATGTGTTTTGCTAATCTGCAATGCAAATGGCGTATGCGCCTTGTATCAATGCACGTTATAGGAATGACAGCATGGCACGTTCCCCCTTTGAGTTAGCTGGATATACCATTCAGCCCGGACAGCGTTTGCAAATTGATATGCCAGTGGCGCGTTTATATACCCATACGCCGTTGCATATTCCGGTTGAAGTGGTGCATGGTCGTAAGGCGGGGCCTGTGATGCTGGTATGCGGTGGGATACATGGTGATGAAATTAATGGCGTAGAGATTGTGCGCCGGTTATTGCGTTCTAAAGCAATTAATAGCCTACGTGGAACGCTGATTGCTGTGCCTGTCGTAAATGTCTTTGGGTTTTTGCAACAGACCCGTTACCTACCTGATCGGCGAGATCTAAATCGTTGTTTTCCGGGCAGCGATAAAGGCTCTTTAGGTGGTCGTATTGCTGCGCTATTTCGTGAGGAAATAGTCGATCATGCAACACATATAATTGATCTACATACCGGCGCCATACACCGCACCAATCTTCCGCAAATTCGTGCCCAGCTACATGAAGGCAGTGAAACCGCGCGTATGGCTGATGCTTTTGGAGCCCCAGTTATTCTAAATGCGGAGCTGCGTGAAGGTAGTCTGCGACATTACGCCCAAACCCAGGGTATTCCAGTGCTCACCTACGAAGCTGGTGAAGCGTTACGCTTTGATGAATGGGCCATTGCGCCAGGCGTACGGGGTATTTTGCGGGTGATGCGTCGACTAGATATGTTGGCCGGTGCCCAACGGCAACGCTCTCCTGCGCCTGCTGAGCTGGCCAATGGTTCTAGTTGGGCGAGGGCACCTATTGACGGTATCTTACGACCTAAAATACGTTTAGGTGCCCGGGTTGCCAAAGGCGAAGTGCTGGGCAAAGTAGCTGATCCTTTCGGTAACGATGAGTACGAGGTGCGCTCGATGGCTGATGGTATCGTGATTGGTATGAGCCGGCTTCCCTTAGCAAATGAAGGTGAGGCTCTCTACCACATCGCTCGATTTGATGAAATTGAAGAAGCGGAAACTGCCATTGAGAGCTTTCAGTCGAGCCTCACGCCGCCACCCGATGCCATGTTTTGAAATTTTACAGCACCATGCTTTAAGGCTTCATGGCAATAGCAGTGATTGCAACGTGGTGGTGTATGGAAGCGATGGCCTATGAATAGTTGCCATGGATGGCGTTATCCCTTCCCATTGTCTATACCTGTTGGGGGGAGTTAGCCCAACCTAGAACAGACACATAATACGGCTTTACGAATTCCAGTGGTGCTTAGGTACCACGTCGACCGCGACATGGAGGAACTGTAATGACGAATAGCAGTGGCAAAAACACCACCACCGATGCCGGTATTCCGGTTTCCAGCAACGAACACTCTCTTTCCGTTGGCCCCGATGGCCCCATTGTTATGCATGACCACTACCTCATGGAGCAGATGGCGGCCTTTAACCGTGAGATGATCCCTGATCGTCAGCCTCACGCAAAAGGTAGCGGTGCTTTTGGTCATTTTGAAGTTACCAACGATGTGAGTAAGTACACTAAAGCGAAGTTTCTTCAGCCAGGTACCAAGACCGATGTACTGATCCGTTTTTCAACGGTTGCAGGGGAGAGCGGAAGTCCAGATACATGGCGTGACCCACGAGGATTCTCGATCAAGTTTTATACCGAGGAAGGCAACTTCGACATGGTGGGTAACAATACCCCCGTGTTTTTCGTCCGTGACCCAATGAAATTTCAGCACTTTATTCACTCTCAAAAACGCCGTGCTGATAATGGCCTGCGTGACCATGATATGCAGTGGGATTTCTGGACCCTGGCACCTGAGTCAGCTCATCAGGTTGCCTGGCTAATGGGGGATAGAGGGGTCCCAGCTACGTGGCGGCATATGAACGGATACTCCAGCCATACCTATATGTGGGTTAACACTGAAGGCGAGCGGTTCTGGGTGAAATATCACTTCAAAACTGATCAAGGCATCAAGTGTATGACTCAGGAGCAGGCCGACCAAATGGCGGGTAGCGATGCTGACTACCATCGCCGTGACCTGTTTGAGGCTATTAAACGGGGGGATTATCCATCTTGGACCCTGCACATGCAGATTATGCCGTTTGAAGATGCCAAAACCTATCGTATCAATCCTTTCGACTTAACCAAGGTATGGCCCCACGATGACTACCCGCTGGTGGAAGTGGGCAAGTTAACCCTGAACCGTAATCCGACCGATTTTCATAGCGAGATTGAACAAGCTGCCTTCGAGCCTAATAACTCGGTGCCGGGGACAGGGTTCTCGCCCGATAAGATGCTGCTAGCTCGGGTGATTTCCTATGCGGACGCGCATCGTGCTCGCTTGGGAGTTAATTACAAACATATTCCGGTCAATTCGCCTAAATGCCCAGTGCATAGTTATAGCCAGGGCGGCACGATGCGTATTCGGCACTCCACTGATCCAGTATATACCCCCAATAGTAAGGGGGGCGCAGAAGCGGATTCACAGCGCTACCCAGAGGATGCGGTATGGTCTACCGATGGCCAGTTGGTACGTGCCGCCTATACGCTGCGCCCTGATGACGATGACTGGAGTCAGGCGCATACGCTGGTTCGCCAAGTAATGGATGACAGTCAGCGAGACCGTTTGGTATCCAACGTCGTGGGCCACTTATCTGGCGGTGTCACTGAGCCCGTGTTGGAGCGCGCCTTTGAATATTGGCGCAATATTGATCAGCAGGTCGGGGAGCGCATTGAGCAAGGTGTGCGGGGGACTAACTCCTAAGCCCTAGCCATAAGTTAAGCTAGCCAATTGACTAGCAACTTACTCCTTTGCTCCAGCCTGCCATGTTACAGCGTGGCAGGCTGCGCTGGCTCAGACTGCTCGGATGTAAGTGGCTCACGCACTAAGTTGAGCGCCTCGTCATACACACGCAAACCCACACCCTCTTTATGGGCATTTTCAGAAAGGTGACGGCGAAAGCGTCTGCCGCCTGAGCAGCCCTGAAACAGCCCAAGCAAATGGCGGGTAATGTGATTTAGTTTGGCACCTTCATCTAACCGCTGCTGAATGTAGGGGCGAAACGCCATTGCCGCATCAAGGCGTGTTTGTGCTGGCCCTGATTCTCCAAATAGCTGCTCATCGACCCCGGCAAGTAGCCACGGGTTTTGATATGCTTCTCGTCCTACCATGACGCTATCTACGTGTTGCAGCTGTGATTGGCACTCGGCGAGGGTTTTAATACCACCGTTGATACCGATATGTAGCCCAGGATGGCTCTGTTTTAGGCGGTGAACGCGAGGGTAGTTAAGCGGTGGCACATCACGGTTTTGCTTAGGCGACAAACCCTGCAGCCAAGCCTTGCGCGCATGCACAGTAAACACTTGGCATCCAGCATCCGCGACGATATTGATAAAGCGCGCCAGATCAGCATCTTCATCCTGGTCATCAATACCAATACGGCACTTCACCGTGATCGGAATCGACACGGCCGCCTGCATGGAGCGTACAGCATCCGCCACTTTTTCAGGGTGGCCCATTAAGCAGGCACCAATCATATTGTTCTGCACACGATCGCTGGGGCAGCCAACGTTCAGGTTAACTTCATCATAGCCCCACGCCTCGGCAATCGCCGCGCACTCCGCAAGCTCTCCCGCATTGCTACCGCCCAGTTGCAAAGCAATAGGGTGCTCAACCTCGCTATAGCCCAAAAAGCGCTCACGGGGCGATCCATGCAGAATCGCACCGGTCGTCACCATCTCAGTATACAGCAGCGCCCGCTTGGTTAACGTGCGGGCAAACGCACGATAGTCGCGGGTAGTCCAATCCATCATTGGTGCCACAGAAAATAGGCGGGCTATGTCTGCTGGTTTTTCTTTCTTCATATCAACCACTTGCACACTGAGTGTGCGGTAATAATTATACCAATCCGTTGCCCTCTGATAGTGCCTATTCGCTAAGCTCATCGAAATACTATGGGCTAGCATAATGAAATGACCTGTCAGAAGTGGTGGGCTCGAATTGTACGCAAGAATGAGTAGACAGTCATTATGCCCTATTGCCCATGGATAGGGGCGAGTGGAGTGCTTCCTGGAAATAAAAGCTATGTGACCAAAAGCTACGTTACTAAGAGGTATTCGCGAAGTGGTGTTAATAGTAATTTTTGGCTAGTTTTAATTAAGGTTGTGATGCCGAGAGCTGAACAGGTGTTAATTGATGTAAGCGGCCTAGGTTTAATTGGCTCTACTGCCTGAGTAATACTACTTGATCAGAGCCCTGTTGTGGGGGCGATAAGTCGCTGATATGTAGGCTGTGTATGGTATTTGCCACCGAAATAATCCTTTTGTAAGAAAGCCCTGCAGCACTTTGCATGTTTTGCGGTCTAAATCGCTGTGGTTAATGCTATGCGGTGGTAAGCTTGAGTTTCGCTGTTTGAGGAGTCTCTATGCATAAGACACTAGGTGGTATCAGTATAGTGTTAATGAGTGCCTTGCTGCTGGCAGGTTGTGGTAACCAAGAGGATGAGCAGGCGGCTGTGCAGTCTGAAGAGGTTAATGAAGAGACCTCGCCGCAGGAGCCTGTAGCGGTTGAAGAGCCGGTTGACCCTTTAGAGGTGGCTATTTCAACAAGAGCTTCGCTTCTTCCTGATCGGCGTTTAATGATTGAAGGTGAGGCTAACCTTCCTGATGGTGCTCTCGTGCAAGTGATTGTTGAGCGGGAACTCAGCCGAGTGCGTTGGCAGTCTCGCACAACTGTGGTCGATGGGCAGTTCAGCACCGGCCCTTTTGGGTCAGGGAGTGGGTTACCTGATGGCGGGTACATTGTCCGAGTTCAACTTTCAGAAGCTAGTGTGCAACCGAGAGACGTTCAAGCGCGCATTGGCGCCCAGGGAGAGCACTTAGCGGGAGAACTCGTGAGTCAGTCCCGCCATGGGTTAGGGCAAGTAGCCACCTACTCACGCCGCTTCTTGGTGGGGAGTGAGCCAAGACGCACGCGTGACCAGGTGGATGTTGTTGAGGATGATTAAAGCAATAGGGGACTAGGAAATATAAGATGCTTTAGGCAGGACACCAATGGGCTAGCAGTACCGCGTGAATAGTAGTGTCAGTGGGCGCTTTCGAGAAGTGCTCGATGACAAAACGCTCTTCACGCTGGATAAGGTAATGCCCAGCTTTATGGAACACGTGTGTTGGGCCTAATAGCAGCAGGTCGCCAGCAGTAATCGGAGAAAAATCCGTATCGCTAGCGGGAGTCGCCATCACGCAGGGTGCTTTCCAATCGATATTCAGCGACAGGTGGGTCGGCACCATAATGGTCGTTGCCTGGACCTGCTCCCAGGGAAGTGGGCCAGTATGAGTCAGTGTGAGCAGTTGGGGCGCGCTGTCGCCTTCTAAAAGAGTAGCTAATGAGCAGTCAAGCGCATCGGCAAGCGCAACTAAACGCTCATGGCCGATTTGTTTGATCGCTCCAGATTCCCAATAAGAAATAGTGACATCTGACACGCCAACTTTACGTGCAAGGGCAGCTTTGTTGAGCTTGGCCCTCAGCCGCAGTTGCTTGATACGTGAGCCTAGCGATTCCATTTCATCTTCCTGTTGGTGAGCTATAAAAGCTCGTTAGATATTCCTCCACCATTTGAGGTGGCGCTTTGGTCATGGGGTATGCAGAAAATAGTACGCTAACCTATACAGCATATTTTCTTGCATAAGCACTCACCATAAGTGCCGCGTCATACTAAGCGATTGTGCATTAACGCGCATCTCGCATGTGCCCCTTTAACATCCAGTTCGACGCTTTTAATACAAACTCGTTCCCTGATCGCTACTGTTGGTTAGCCCAAGGGTGCGTATAATGGCGCCACGCTTAATTGCAAAAAGGATAGTTTAATGACCGTACGTACGCGTATTGCGCCTTCTCCTACGGGGGATCCACACGTTGGGACCGCCTACATTGCGCTGTTTAATCTCTGCTTTGCGCGCCAGCACGGTGGTCAGTTTATTTTACGTATTGAGGATACTGATCGGGTGCGCTCTACCCCTGAGTCCGAGCAGATGATTTTAGACTCTCTACGTTGGCTGGGGCTTGATTGGGATGAAGGGCCTGATGTTGGTGGTCCTCATGGCCCTTATCGCCAAAGCGAGCGGGGAGATATTTATGCCCAGTATGCTCAGCAGCTATTGGACGCAGGTCATGCTTTTAAATGTTACCGCACGAGTGAGGAGCTGGATGAGCTGCGCGAAGCGCGTAAAGCTGCTGGCATGCAGCTTGCCCTGAAACCAGCGGATTTGGCGTTAGATGATGCCGAACAGGCCCGTCGTGAGCGAGAAGGGTGGCCGCATGTGGTGCGTATGAACGTACCGAACTCAGGTGTGTGCGTGGTCCGTGATATGTTGCGGGGCACGATAGAAGTTGAGTGGGCGCAGGTAGACGCGCAAATTTTGTTGAAATCAGATGGTATGCCCACCTACCACCTCGCCAACGTGGTAGATGATCACTTAATGGGCATTACCCACGTGCTGCGTGGTGAAGAGTGGATTAACTCGGCACCGAAACACCAGCTATTATATGAGTACTTTGGCTGGGAAATGCCGCAGCTCTGCCACATGCCGCTGTTGCGTAATCCAGATAAATCCAAGCTCTCGAAGCGCAAAAACCCAACGTCGATTAACTACTACCGCCGCATGGGCTTCCTTCCTCAGGCAGTGACCAACTACTTGGGCCGTATGGGGTGGTCGATGCCTGACGAAAGAGAGAAGTTCAGCTTGCCTGAAATGATGGCTGAGTTCGATATTCAGCGGGTATCGCTGGGCGGGCCGGTATTTGACTTGGAAAAGTTGACGTGGCTGAACGGCGTGTACATTCGTGAGGACCTTGATGACGATGCGCTGCTTCAAGCCTTGCGTGAGTGGGCCTTTAATGACGCTTATATAAAGCAAATTCTGCCCCAGGTGCGTCCAAGGGTTGAAACGTTATCCCAAGTCGTACCGCTCGCAGGCCACTTCTTCTCTGGCTTGCCAGCCCTTGTAGAAGATGACTTTGATAGCATCAAGCTCGACAAAGAAGAACTGGTGAAGTTACTGCAGTTCTTGGTATGGCGCTTTGAAAATGTCCCTGCATGGCATAAAGAAGCACTATTAGCTGAAGTTAAAATGCTTGCAGAACACTTTGAGTTAAAGATGAAGGCTTTTTTGGCGCCTGTCTTTATTGCTATTACTGGCAGCACGGCAAGCGCGTCGGTGATGGATGGTATGGCAATCCTTGGTTCCGATGTTACCCGGGCGCGGCTTCGAAATGCCATTGAAGTTCTAGGTGGCGTGTCCAAGAAGCAAGCAAAACGTTTCGAAAAAGAGTACCGAGAGCTTTAAGTTAGCCAGGAAGCGCCAGAGTAGTCTATTGTTAATTCTGGCGCTTTCCTGAGACTATCAGGGTTGACGAAGTGAGATGTAATCAGTATTATATGCCTCGTCTTAACGACATGTGGGGCCTTAGCTCAGCTGGGAGAGCGCAACACTGGCAGTGTTGAGGTCAGCGGTTCGATCCCGCTAGGCTCCACCAATAACGAGTAATTCGTTGTTGTATCTTCAAGATCAAAACACGTCCCATTCGTCTAGTGGTCTAGGACACCGCCCTTTCACGGCGGGAACAGGGGTTCGAACCCCCTATGGGACGCCATCACTACTATTTCTTACCCGCATTCCAATCAATTGGCGATTATGAGCTGATTGATGTTTCTTTGCATCCTGCATTTGAAAACTCCTCTCAATAAGATCACTTTTTGGGTGATTTTATGCTTGACTTGTCCACGTTTTATATTCTGATGAAAGGGTTGTGCACAACCCCCTGTTGTTTGCCTAAAAAATCAGACATTTAGATTAAGTTCTTTTAAAACAATGAGTTACGTTAGGTTAAAAAATGACCAATTTAAGGCTAGCTCACTGTTCATGGCGATTGTGGGACGTTTTCTAGCGGTTGTGAACAGGGTTATCCACAGATAGTGTGGAAAACCCTTTTTCGATTAAGGATAGCTAAAAGTCAAGCGTTATTCCGGCATGTGTGGTGCTTAAGAAGGCGGGGGGAGTGCCCATGCGGATGAGCAAAGTTTGCCTGTTAAGCGTCTTGCTGCTCACCAGTGGCGTGAGCGACAAGAAAGGTGATCCACTGTTCATGATAGGTGGTATCAAGCTTCTAGGGCTGTTTCTGTGGAAGCTGCGGTGTGTCAGTGGTGTAGTGTAGGTAGGGTTGTTCACGCTGTACTGTGCACAAACCGTGTTTTGCTCTCGTACGATTGTGCACCCGCTTAATTTGGCAAGATGATCCTTTAGGGTAGCCCATCATGGTTAGGCTAATTAAGCCTGCGATGTTTATGGTTTTCCTAGAGTGCTTTTGCAAGCATTGGGTGGTGGAGAGATTGGGTGGTGGAGAATACGCAAAAGGCCACCCGAAGGTGGCCTTTTTTCATCCTATAAATCCGTATGACTGCTACTGATTTATTTTTTAGGATAGTCACGCTGTGCATGACCAATATAAAGCTGGCGTGGGCGACCAATTTTGTAGCTTTCACTCAGCATTTCATGCCAGTGAGAAATCCAACCAATAGTGCGGGACACCGCAAAAATAACGGTGAACATGTTGGTGGGAATTCCCATTGCCTTAAGAATAATGCCAGAGTAGAAGTCGACGTTCGGATAGAGCTTGCGCTCAATGAAGTATTCGTCTTCCAGGGCAATCTGTTCAAGGCGCTTAGCGATTTTGAGCTGCGGGTCGTCGGCCATGCCTAGCTCTGCCAGTACCTCGTCGCAGGTCTCTTTCATCACCTTGGCACGCGGGTCAAAGTTGCGATAAACGCGGTGACCGAAACCCATTAGCTTGAAGGGGTCATCTTTATCCTTCGCTTTATCAACAAAGCGCTGAATATTCTCTTCTGAGTCATCGCCGATCTCATCCAGCATATTCAGCACGGCTTCGTTGGCGCCACCGTGGGCTGGGCCCCATAGCGCAGCGATGCCAGCACTAATACAGGCAAACGGATTGGCGCCGGTTGAGCCAGCTAGGCGAACGGTTGAGGTAGAGGCATTTTGCTCATGGTCCGCATGCAGCATAAAGATGCGATCCATAGCTTTCGCGTATACTGGATTGATTTTGTACTCTTCGCACGGGTTGCTGAACATCATGTAGAGGAAGTTCTCTGCATAGCTCAGGTCATTGCGCGGATAGTTGAACGGTTGTCCAACATTATACTTATGCGACATCGCTGCCAGTGTTGGCATTTTGGCAATCAGGCGGATGGCGCTGATTATGCGATCTTCTTCCTGAGTGATGTCCATATGGTCGTGGTAGAAGGCTGCTAAGCCGCCAACAACACCACATAGAATGGACATCGGGTGCGCATCACGGCGGAACCCTTTGAAGAAGTTGTTGATCTGGTCGTGCACCATGGTGTGATTGCGAATGCGTGATTCGAAATCAGCGTACTGCTCTTCGTTGGGTAGCTCACCAAAAAGTAAGGTGTAGCACATTTCGACAAAGTTCGACTCTTTGGCCAGCTGGTCAATGGGGTAGCCGCGGTGCAGCAATACGCCCTTGCCGCCATCAATATAGGTGATGGCGGACTGGCAGGAAGAGGTGGCCATAAAGCCGGGGTCGTAGGTAAACAGGCCTTCAGCACCTAGGCCGCGAACGTCAATGACGTCGGGGCCAAGTGTGCCGGAATACATGGGTAGCTCGATCGGTTTATCAAGACCGTCTACCGTCAATGTCGCTTTCCTGTCAGCCATGCTGGCCTCCTTTCGAATTCGGTTTGGGACGTAAAGTCGTTGTTTCGCATACCGCGCCGGCGAAAAGGCTTGCCCACTATAGAAGCGTGCGACATTTTGTCAATTAGCCGATGCGCCAAGTATGCTTGTACAAGAGTTGTTGTTGTGGTTTGTTTTTGTATATGGTGGAGTGGAGTTTATAGTAGCTAAATATTAGGAAATTAATAAGTGTTAATCAGATTGACGGTATGCTTGAGGGCTTATCAATCCATCAATCAGCTGTCACTATAACTATGCTGCAGCGCAAAATCGACCCGCAATAGTGGCAATTATCTTGCACCATAGTCGAGTTAACCTTGTGTTCAGTTTGTCAGCGGGGGCGAAGGTTCTTATAATCCACGGCGCGCGACCGGCAGGTAGGTGGTCGTGCTCGACTTGGCAACGGCCGAGCCCCTTCCAGCAACCACTGCCCGCTCGGGCCATGCCCGACCTGTCGCAGAGCGGGCCAAGAGAGTGTGTATAACGCCGTGAATAGCAAACGACCCGTAAACCTAGACCTTACTACGATACATTTCCCACTGCCGGCGCTAACGTCGATTACACACCGTATTACGGGTGTCATCCTGTTCGTTGGCCTGATTTTCGCTTTTTGGGCGCTGGGTAAATCCCTGTCATCTCCGGCTGGCTTTGATGCTGTCAGCAACGCGTTAGCTAACAACTTTTTCGCCAAGTTCATAGCTTGGGGTTTGTTGTCTGCTTTAGCATTCCACTTTGTTGCAGGCATCAAGCACCTACTGATGGATGCTGATATTGGTGTGACCCTTGAAGGTGGCGTGAAAAAAGCACAGATCACTGTCGTGGTCAGTGCGGTTCTGATCATTTTGGCAGGAGTTTGGGTATGGTAACTAACATCACTAGTTTTGGCCGCAGCGGGCTTTCCGACTGGCTGATGCAGCGCGTTTCTGCAGTGATTCTGGCCTTTTATACGGTATTTATAGTCGCTTACCTGCTATTTAATCCGAGCCTTGATTATTACGCCTGGAGCGGACTATTTAGCCAAACCTGGATGCGTATCTTTTCGCTGCTAGCATTCATCTCTATTGCAGCGCATGCCTGGATCGGTTTGTGGACTGTCACCACCGATTATCTCAAGTCCACTCGCCTGCGTGTAGGTGCCCAGACGCTAATTATTCTGGCCATCTTTGTATACCTGGTGTGGGGCATTCAAATTCTGTGGGGAGCTTGATACATGTCTAACCTTCGTAGCCTGACGTTTGACGCTATCATTGTTGGTGGCGGTGGCTCTGGCCTGCGTGCTGCTCTAGAGCTGGCTAAGTCCGGTAAAAAGACAGCGGTACTGTCTAAAGTGTTCCCGACGCGTTCTCACACTGTCTCTGCCCAGGGTGGTATTACCTGTGCGATCGCTTCCTCCGATCCGAATGATGATTGGCGCTGGCACATGTATGACACCGTTAAAGGTGGCGACTATATCGCTGATCAGGATGCGGCAGAGTATATGTGCTCGGAAGGTCCCAAGGCGGTATTTGAGCTTGAGCACATGGGCTTACCATTCTCGCGCTTCGATAATGGCCGTATCTATCAGCGCCCGTTTGGCGGCCAGTCGAAGAATTTCGGCGAAGGCGGCCAAGCGGCGCGTACCTGTGCGGCGGCTGACCGTACCGGCCACGCGTTACTGCATACTCTTTACCAGAACAACTTGAAGAACAACACAACCTTCTTAAACGAATGGTATGCGGTTGATCTGGTGAAGAATGCTAACGGTGACGTGGTTGGTTGTATTGCCATGTGCATCGAGACTGGCGAAGTAGTACACGTTAAATCGAAAGCCACGGTGCTAGCCACCGGTGGCGCAGGCCGTATTTATGCATCGACCACCAATGCGTTGATCAATACCGGTGACGGTATCGGTATGGCGCTACGTGCTGGCTTCCCGATGCAAGATATGGAAATGTGGCAGTTCCACCCAACCGGTATTTACGGTGCAGGTACGCTGGTCACGGAAGGTTGCCGTGGTGAAGGTGGCTACCTAATCAATAAAGATGGCGAGCGCTTCATGGAGCGTTACGCGCCGAATGCCAAAGATCTTGCGGGTCGTGACGTAGTTGCGCGCTCAATGGTCATGGAGATCCTGGAAGGTCGCGGCTGTGGCGAGAAAGGTGATCACGTCTTCTTGAAACTTGATCACTTGGGTGAAGAGGTGCTTGGTAAGCGCCTGCCTGGCATTGTTGAACTATCCAAAACTTTCGCCCACGTTGATCCGGCTAAAGACCCGATTCCGGTCGTGCCGACCTGCCACTACATGATGGGCGGTATTCCGACCAATATTCATGGCCAGGCGATTACCCAAGACGAAAACGGCAAAGACCATATCGTCAACGGCTTGTTCGCATGTGGTGAAGCGGCATGTGTATCTGTTCACGGTGCTAACCGCCTGGGCGGTAACTCGCTGCTTGACCTGGTCGTCTTTGGACGTGCAGCAGGTATGTTTATTGAAGGCGCTTTGAACGAAGGTATTGAATACCTGGATGCCTCTGAGTCTGACATCGATTCAGCAATGAAACGCATCACTCGCTGGAATGAATCAGAAGGTGGCGAAAGCATTCCTGAGTTGAAAGCTGAGCTACAAGACATCATGCAGACCTCTTTCGGTGTATTCCGTGAAGAGAAGAACATGCAGGAAGGTGTCAAAAAGCTGGAAGCGCTGCGTGGCCGTATCGCAAATGCTCACTTGCCTGATAAATCCAACGCATTTAACACCGCTCGAGTTGAAGCGCTGGAGCTGGATAACTTGATGGAAGTGGCAGAAGCAACGGCGATTGCTGCCCTTGAGCGTAAAGAGAGCCGTGGTGCTCACTCGCGCTACGACTATCCTGACCGTGATGACGTCAACTGGCTGAAACACTCGCTCTACTTCCCGGCAACCAAAGAGCTGAAACAGCGCGACGTTAACTTCAAGCCGAAAACTGTTGATACCTTCGAGCCTAAGGTTCGTACCTACTAATCTCCGCATCGACGAGAGGGAGTCACCATGTCAAATCTTCAGGTATCCGTGTATCGCTATAACCCGGAAACCGACTCCGCACCCTATATGCAGGAGTTTCAGGTCGATACCAAGGGGCGCGATCTGATGGTGCTGGATGTTCTGCACCTGATGAAAGAGCAAGATAGTGGTTTGGCCTACCGCCGCAGCTGCCGCGAAGGTGTTTGTGGCTCGGACGGCATGAACATGAACGGTAAGAACGGTCTGGCGTGTATCACGCCACTGTCTGACGTTGTCAAAAATAATAAGCTAATCTTGCGGCCGCTGCCGGGTCTGCCGGTTATTCGCGATATGGTTGTCGATATGGGCTTGTTCTATAAACAGTACGAGCGTATTCAGCCGTACCTGCAGAACGATACCCCCGCACCGGCTATTGAGCGTCTGCAGTCACCGGAAGAGCGCGATAAATTGGATGGTTTGTACGAGTGTATTCTCTGTGCCTGCTGTTCTACATCGTGCCCATCCTTCTGGTGGAACCCCGACAAGTTTGTTGGCCCGGCTGGTTTATTGCAGTCTTATCGCTTCTTGGCGGATTCGCGGGATACGGCAACACGTGAGCGTCTTACCAGCTTGGAAGACCCGTTCTCGGTATTTCGCTGCCGTGGAATTATGAATTGTGTAGCGGTTTGTCCAAAAGGGCTGAATCCTACTCGCGCAATTGGTAAAATCCGTGAAATGTTGCTCGCTGATGCAACGTAAATGCTAAAAATATGAGAAAAAAGTGGGCGTCACCTAAGTTGTGCAACAAAGCTACTTAAATCGTGGCGCTTCGCTTGTTATCATAGGGACTGTCATGTTGTGCGACGACGCGTCGCACCCCATGTATAGTCAAGTTAAAAGCCGGTGCTGAGAGTGCCGGCTTTTGAGCATGAACTGATGAAGAAAAAACGCGTCAAGAAACACGTACGATGAATAGGGCTTCCGGCTTCCGGTCGGCGCCGCCGGCAAACGTCCCGCCCCGCCGGCAGGGCAATAGCGATGTCGTTGCGTTAGTGCAGCGATACCGATACCACCCCATCAGTGCAGGGTGACCGAGAGATGCAACAAGGCATAATGGAGTTGATGTGGCGTTCCTCTCACGTTAGTGGCGGCAATGTCCACTACGTGGAAGCGCTTTACGAGCAGTACCTCGCCGATCCCGATTCTGTCCCTGACGAATGGCGCAGCTATTTTGACCAGCTGCCGCGTCCCGAGGGCAGTGCCTCCCACGATGTTCCACTAAGCCCCATCCGTGATCAGTTCTACCAGCTAGGTCGAGAAAGTCGTCCAGGCCAGGTAGTCGCCGCTGTTGATAGTGGTGAGAATAAAAAACAGGTTAAAGTCCTGCAGCTGATCAACGCATACCGCTTCCGTGGTCATCAGAAGGCCAATATCGACCCGCTGGGACTGCGTAATCCCACCCCCGTCCCCGACCTCGACCTGTCGTTTCATCAGCTTTCAAAAGCTGATCTTGACACCGAGTTCCAGACCGGTTCGTTTTTCTTAGGTATTGATAAAGCGCCGCTGCGTGAAATCGTTGATGCGCTGGAGCAGACTTATTGCCGCTCCATCGGCTGTGAGATCATGCACATCGTTGATACCGAAGAGAAACGCTGGCTGCAGCGTCGCTTTGAGTCGGTTCGTAGTGCCCCCAAATTCAGCGATGACGTGCGCAAGCATATTCTTGAGCGCTTAACCGCTGCTGAAGGTTTGGAAAATTACCTGGCGTCTAAGTACCCAGGCACCAAACGCTTCGGTTTGGAAGGCGGCGAATCGTTTGTACCAATGATGGACGAACTAATCCAGCGTGCTGGCGGTTATGGCACTAAAGAAGTCGTTATTGGTATGGCTCACCGTGGCCGTCTCAATCTGTTGGTTAATATTCTGGGTAAAAACCCTGCTGACTTGATTGATGAGTTTGACGGCAAAAAAGTGATTGAGCGTGGTTCTGGCGACGTCAAATATCACCAGGGCTTTAGCTCTAACGTCATGTCGCCTGGTGGTGAAGTCCACTTGGCCATGTCGTTCAACCCCTCGCACCTTGAAATCGTGGCGCCGGTGGTTGAAGGCTCTGTACGCGCACGCCAAGATCGCCGTAATGATGAAGAGGGCAGCAAAGTACTGCCAATCAACGTCCATGGTGATGCTGCCTTTGCTGGCCAGGGTGTGGTGATGGAGACATTCCAGATGTCTCAAACCCGTGCCTATAAAACCGGCGGCACGATACATATCGTGATCAACAACCAGGTCGGCTTTACTACGTCGAACCCCCTGGATGCGCGTTCAACCGAATACTGTACTGATATTGCCAAAATGGTTCAGGCGCCGATTTTTCACGTTAACGGCGATGACCCTGATGCGGTAATTCATGCTACCCAGGTGGCACTGGATTATCGTCAGCAGTTCAAGAAAGACGTGGTGATTGACTTGGTGTGCTACCGCCGTCGCGGACATAACGAAGCCGACGAGCCGTCAGGCACCCAACCGATGATGTACTCCAAAATCAAAGATCATCCCTCCTCGCGTACGCTGTATGCCCAGCGTTTGGTTGGGCAGGGGGTGCTCTCTGAAGATGATGCCAAGGCGATGGTTGAAACCTATCGCAATGACTTAGTGGCGGGTAATCACGTTGCTAATGCATTAGTGCAAGAGCCAAATGCTTCTCTGTTTGTCAACTGGGCGCCGTATCTGGGCCACGAGTGGACTGGTGACGCAGACACAACCTTCGATATGAAGCGTTTGCAGCAGCTTGCAGCGAAAATGTGCGACATCCCCGATGGGGTGGACGTGCAGCGCCAAGTTGCCAAAATTTATGAAGACCGCCGTAAAATGCAGGCGGGTGGCTTGGGGCTTAACTGGGGCTTCGCTGAAACCCTTGCTTACGCCACGTTGCTCGACCAAGGCCATCCGATTCGTATTACGGGCCAGGACGTAGGTCGCGGTACCTTCTCTCACCGCCATGCAGTGATACATAACCAGAAAGATGGTTCTACCTATGTACCGCTGCAGAACATGGCCGACAGCCAGCCACGCTTCACTATTCACGACTCCTTCCTTTCTGAAGAAGCCGTGTTGGCCTTTGAGTATGGCTATTCCACCACTGCGCCAAATGACCTCATCATTTGGGAAGCCCAGTTTGGTGACTTCTTTAATGGTGCGCAGGTTGTTGTTGACCAGTTTATCTCTTCTGGTGAAACCAAATGGGGCCGACTGTGTGGTTTAACCATGCTGCTACCCCATGGCTACGAAGGCCAGGGTCCTGAGCACTCTTCAGCGCGTTTAGAGCGTTTCTTACAGCTATGTGCTGAGCACAATATGCAAGTATGTGTGCCCACCACTCCAGCCCAAATCTACCATCTGCTGCGTCGTCAGGTAATCCGTCCGTTGCGCAAGCCGTTGGTAGTTATGTCGCCTAAGTCACTGTTACGCCACAAAGAAGCGGTGTCTAGCCTGGAAGATCTTGCCCATGGCAAGTTCCACATGGTATTGCCAGATCAGGCAGAACTTGTGGCTGAGCAAGTAACGCGTGTGATTATGTGTGCCGGTAAGGTGTACTACGATTTAGCTAATTGGCGCGCCGAAAACGAGCGTAATGACACGGCGATCATCCGTCTTGAGCAGCTCTATCCCTTCCCGAAAGAAGAGCTTCTAGATGTGCTCCAGGCGTATGCCAATGTGGAAGACATTGTGTGGTGTCAGGAAGAGCCGCTTAACCAAGGCGCCTGGTACTCCAGCCAGCACCACATGCGTGCCGTTGCCGATATTTTGAAAGATGGCTTTGGGCGTGAATTGAAATTTGCAGGACGTCCCGCCTCGGCTGCTCCGGCAGCGGGCTACATGTCCGTCCACACTGAACAGCAGCGCCAGCTGGTGGAAGACGCTTTTAACCTATAAGCGCCCACTAGATTTAGAGAACATATAAGGGAAACGACATGGCTATTGATATCAAAGCGCCAACCTTTCCGGAATCCGTTGCCGAAGGCACTGTCGCCGCGTGGCATAAAAAGCCGGGTGATAGCGTTGAGCGTGACGAGCTGATTGTTGAAATCGAAACCGACAAAGTGGTGCTTGAAGTCGTCGCACCGGAAGCGGGTACCTTGACCGATGTGATGGCCGAAGAGGGCGAGACCGTCGAGTCTGAGCAGGTGTTGGGTAAAATTGGCGAAGCCAGCGCAGCAAGTGGTAAAGAAGACAAATCTTCTGATGATGCTAGTGCTAAAAAGCCTGCTGAGAAAAGCGAAGAGAAGAAAGCCAGCGCCGGTAATGGCTCTGGTAAAAAGCACGATGTGAAAGCGCCTAGCTTCCCTGAGTCGATCCAGGAAGGCACCGTGGCTACCTGGCACAAGAAAGTAGGTGAAGCGGTTAAGCGCGACGAAGTGCTGGCCGACATCGAAACTGACAAGGTCGTACTGGAAGTAGTTGCTCCCGCTGATGGCGCCCTGGCAGAGATTAAAGCCGAAGAAGGTAGCCAGGTAGAATCTGAAGCGGTCCTGGCTATTTTTGCAGAAGGTGCGGGTGACGAGAGCGCCACCATCGCTGATAAGACGCCTGCGGCTTCTGCGGACGATGGCTCAGGCGATGAGAAAATTGGTGATAAAATTCTCGCGCCAGCTGCCCGTAAAATGGTTGCTGAGCACGATCTGGATGTTGCAAAGATTGACGGTACCGGCAAAGGCGGCCGTATCTTGAAAGAAGACGTTCAGAAAGCAGTCAAAGATGGCTCTGCTAAGAAAGCGAGCGCCTCTGCTCCGGCAAAAGCAGCTGCAGCCCCTGCGGTAGAAGGCGAGCGTATCGAGAAACGCGTGCCTATGAGCCGTCTGCGTCAAACCATTGCCAAGCGTTTGGTTCAAGCTCAGCAAACGGCTGCGATGTTGACGACTTACAACGAAGTGGACATGAGTGAGATCATGGCCCTGCGTGCACAGTACAAAGACACCTTCCAAAAAGCTCACGATATTAAGCTGGGCTTTATGGGCTTCTTTGTTAAAGCAGCGTCTGAAGCGCTCAAGCGCTTCCCGGATGTCAACGCCTCTATCGACGGTACTGACATTGTCTACCACGGCTATCAGGATATCGGTGTAGCGGTATCTACCGATCGTGGCTTAGTGGTGCCGGTGCTACGCGATACCGACAGCATGAAAATTGCCGACGTTGAGCGTGCAATTGTGGACTTCGGTAAGCGTGGTCGTGACGGTAAGCTGGGCATGGATGACATGATCGGCGGCACCTTTACCATCACCAATGGCGGTACTTTTGGCTCCTTGATGTCGACGCCGATCATCAACCCGCCGCAAACCGCTATTCTGGGCATGCATAAGATCCAGGATCGTCCCATGGCCGTTAATGGTAAGGTCGAGATTCGCCCGATGATGTACCTGGCGCTCTCTTATGACCACCGCATGATTGACGGTAAAGACGCAGTTCGCTTCCTGGTAACTATCAAAGAGTTGCTGGAAGACCCTGCACGCCTGTTGCTGGATGTATAACGGAGCGCGTTGATACGCCTCCGATTTAACTAGCGTTCTTATGCAATCGCACACTGCCTCTTGCCCGATTTAGATTAAACGGGCGGAGGCAACCAAGCTAAAGGAGCCAACATGGCTGATAAGTTTGACGTGATCGTTATTGGTGCAGGCCCTGGTGGCTACGTTGCCGCCATTCGTGCTGCGCAAATGGGCCTGAAAGTTGCCTGTGTTGAGAAATGGATTGGTAAAGAAGGCAACGTGGTGCACGGCGGCACCTGCTTAAACGTAGGCTGTATCCCGTCTAAAGCATTGCTTGAAGCCTCGCACAAATTTGTTGAAGCTAAGCACGATTTCGACGATATGGGTATTCAGGCAGGTGACGTCTCCATGGACGTCAAAAAAATGATGGCCCGCAAGGACAAGATCGTTAAGAACTTGACCGGCGGCATCTCTGGCCTGTTCAAGGCCAATGGCGTTACTGCCATTGAAGGTACTGGTAAAGTAGTTTCTGGTAAGCAGGTTGAAGTTACTGACCTCGAAGGCAAGGCCACTAAGTACGACGCTGATAATATTGTCATTGCTGCAGGCTCCGTGCCGGTTGAAATTCCGCCGACGCCGATGACCGAAGGTTTGATTGTTGACTCCACTGGTGCGCTTGAATTCCAGGAAACGCCGAAGCGTCTTGGTGTTATCGGTGCTGGTGTTATCGGTCTTGAGCTGGGCAGCGTGTGGAATCGCTTAGGCTCTGAAGTCACTGTTTTGGAAGCGATGGATGCGTTTCTGCCGATGGTTGATACCACCATCGCCAAAGAGACTCAAAAGTTACTCAAAAAGCAGGGCCTGGATATTAAACTGGGCGCTCGTGTTACCGGTTCGGAAGTTAAGGGCGAAGAAGTCGTCGTCAAATATACTGACGGCAGCGGTGAGCAAGAAATGACCTTCGACAAGCTGATCGTTTGCGTTGGTCGCCGTCCTTACACCAAAGGCGTCATTGCAGATGGCGTTGGTGTTGAACTCGATGAGCGTGGTTTTATCTTCGTCGACGACCAGTGCCGCACCAATGTGCCAGGCGTTTACGCCATTGGTGACTGTGTACGTGGTCCAATGCTTGCCCATAAAGCCTCTGAAGAAGGCATTATGGTGGCTGATATTATTGCCGGCCACAAAGCTGAAATGAACTACGATACTATCCCCAGCGTTATCTACACCTTCCCAGAAGTAGCATGGGTAGGTATGACCGAGCAGGACGCTAAAGCGAAAGGTATCGAAGTTAAAACCGGCAGCTTCCCCTTTGCGGCTAGCGGCCGTGCGATGGCTAACAATGCCACCGAAGGTAGTGCCAAGATTATCGCTGATGCGGAAACTGACCGTATCCTTGGCATGCATATCGTTGGTCAGCACGCGGGCGAAATGATTGCCCAAGGCGTGATTGCCATGGAATTTGGCTCTAGCGCCGAAGACCTGGCCTTAACCTGCTATGCACACCCGACCATGTCGGAAGCTGTGCATGAAGCAGCACTTGCGGTAGAAGGCCATGCCATTCACATGGCTAACCGTAAGAAGCGTAAGTAATTCGCTAAGCAACAACCAAGCGCCACCGTCAGGTGGCGCAACGCTTTCGGCTTTGTCTTAATCCACAAAGATCGAAAGAACGGGGATGACCAGCTCTTTTAAGAACATTGTTGTAAGACAGTTCTTTTAAAGCAACTGATCATCGTTCGAGTCACATGCAACCAATGGCATGAATCGATGAATCTTCACGAGTATCAAGGCAAACAGCTGTTTGCTGATTATGGTCTGCCAGTGTCCAAAGGCTTTGCCGTGGACACTCCCGAAGAAGCGGAAGAAGCTTGTAAAAAAATCGGCGGTGATATGTGGGTGGTTAAAGCCCAGGTTCACGCGGGTGGCCGTGGTAAAGCGGGTGGCGTTAAGCTGATTAAAGATCCCGCTGAAGCGAAGGCATTTGCTGAGCAGTGGCTAGGCAAGAACTTGGTTACCTTCCAGACTGACGAAAAAGGTCAGCCGGTTGCCAAGATTTTGGTCGAGACCTGCACTAACATCGCTGACGAGCTCTATTTGGGCGCAGTGGTAGACCGTACTACCCGCCGCGTGGTCTTTATGGCCTCTACCGAAGGCGGTGTAGAAATCGAGACGGTTGCTGAAGAGACGCCGGAAAAAATTCTTAAAGCAGAGATCGACCCGCTGGTTGGCGCGCAGCCCTACCAAGCGCGTGAGCTGGCTTTTGCTCTGGGCCTAAAAGGCGACCAGATCAAACAGTTCACCAAGATCTTCCTGGGCCTCTCCAAGCTTTTCCATGAGAAAGACTTGGCCCTGCTGGAAATCAACCCACTGGTTGTTACTGACGAAGGCAATCTGCACTGCCTCGACGCCAAACTGGGTCTAGACAGCAATGCGCTGTACCGTCACCCAGACCTGCAAGCAATGCGCGATCCTTCCCAAGAAGATTCTCGCGAAGCTGATGCAGCGAAGTGGGAGCTTAACTACGTAGCGCTAGATGGCAACATCGGCTGCATGGTTAACGGTGCTGGCCTGGCCATGGGCACCATGGACATCGTCAACCTGAGTGGCGGCAAGCCCGCTAACTTCCTGGATGTAGGCGGCGGCGCGACTAAAGAGCGCGTAGCAGAAGCGTTCAAGATCATCCTGTCTGACGACAACGTCAAAGCCGTTCTAGTTAACATCTTCGGCGGTATTGTTCGCTGCGACATGATTGCTGAAGGCATCATCGGCGCTGTTGAGCAAGTCGGTGTTAACGTACCAGTTGTGGTACGTCTGGAAGGTAACAACGCCGAGCTGGGCACTGAAAAACTAGCGTCTAGCGGTCTGAACATCATCGCTGCTACCAGTCTGACCGACGCGGCACAGCAGGTCGTTAAAGCGGCGGAGGGCAAGTAATGAGCATCCTGATCGATAAGAACACCAAGGTCATCTGCCAAGGTTTCACTGGTGGCCAGGGCACGTTCCACTCCGAACAGGCGATTGCCTATGGCACGCAAATGGTCGGTGGTGTTACACCGGGCAAAGGCGGCCAAACGCACCTGGGTCTGCCCGTATTCAACACCGTGAAAGAAGCGGTCGAGAAAACCGGCGCGGAAGCCAGCGTGATCTACGTTCCGGCACCGTTCTGTAAAGACTCGATTCTTGAAGCCGCTAACGCTGGCATCAAGCTGATCGTGTGTATCACCGAAGGCATCGCAACACTGGACATGCTCGAAGCAAAAGTAAAATGCGACGAGCTGGGTGTACGCCTGATTGGTCCGAACTGCCCAGGTGTTATCACTCCAGGCGAATGCAAAATCGGCATCATGCCGGGCCACATTCACCAGCCGGGTAAAGTCGGTATCGTGTCTCGTTCAGGCACCCTGACTTACGAAGCTGTTAAGCAGACCACTGACCACGGTTTCGGTCAGTCTACCTGTGTTGGCATCGGTGGTGATCCGATCCCAGGCTCTAACTTCATCGACATCCTGGAGATGTTCGAGAAGGATCCGAAAACCGAAGCGATCGTTATGATTGGCGAGATCGGTGGTACCGCTGAAGAAGAAGCAGCAGCGTACATCAAAGCCAACATTTCTAAGCCGGTGGTTTCTTACATTGCTGGTGTGACTGCACCTCCTGGCAAGCGTATGGGCCATGCGGGCGCGATCATCTCTGGCGGTAAAGGCACCGCTGACGAGAAGTTTGCAGCCCTTGAAGACGCCGGTGTTAAAACCGTGCGCTCTTTGGCACAAATCGGTGACGCGCTGAAAGAAGTAACTGGCTGGTAAGCGTTTGCTTACCCATCCAGTCCAGCACGGCCTTTAAGAGCACCTTCGGGTGCTCTTTTCATTGGGCATAAGTAAATGAAGCGCATAAAAAACGCGGCGCTTGAATAAGCGCCGCGTTAGTTAGACCGTCTAGCTGCTAGGCAGCGGGGCGAGCCACCAGCGAGCGGGTCTCCTCGCGGGCTTCAGTGAGTGCTACGCGTAGGCTATCGCCCAGTTTGTAGCGCTCTTCGCCTTCAATCTGAATGCGGCCCTCTTTGTCATCAATGACCACTTTGTCGCGGTCGCTGTGCATTAAAGGCGCTGGTACAAAGGCTGTTGCGCCATTGTCGATCAGGCGTACCCGCATACCACCGCGATTAATCGCCATGATTTCTGCCTCAAAGGTATCCTGATTTTGAGCCGCGGGAGTCAGATAGCGCACATAGAGCCAGTCTTTTACGTCGCGCTCAGCCATGCGGTTTAGGCGACGGCGTTCGGTAAGTTGCTCGGTGAGTTGCTGGCTAGCTTCCGCTGGAGCCTGCTCACCCTTCAGTACGCGCTTAATCAAACGGTGGTTGACCATATCGCCATACTTACGAATCGGCGACGTCCAAGTGGCGTAAGCCGGTAACCCTAGTCCAAAGTGTGGGCCGGGCTGTGCTGACATACTAGTGAAGCCCTGGAAGCGGCGTAGTCGTGCATCCAGCCAGGCATCATCGCGGCTCTCTAAGGCGCGTTTCAGCTCTTTGTAGTGGGCCAGTTCAGTCAATGCTTCCTGCGCGACTTCAATCTGCTGACCAGCCAGGAACTCTTGAGCTGCTTCGGCTTTGTCTGGCTCAAAGGCGCGGTGTACGTTGAAGATGCCGTGACCAATATGCTGGGCGAGGAAGTCGGCACAGCAAGCATTAGCAGCAATCATCGACTCTTCAATCATACGGTTGGCAATGCGCCGATCTTCTGTGCGAATACCCAGCACGTTACCCGCATCGTCCAAGTCGAAGACGTAGTCTGGACGGTCTTTGAACACCAGTGCGTGTTCATTACGCCAAGCGGTACGCGCCTCGGTCAAATCTCGTAGGGCGGTAAGTTGCTCAGCAATATCATCTGCTGGCGCCCAATCTCCTTGACCTTCGATCCAATCAGATACGCTGTCATAAACGAGCTTAGCGTGAGATTTTACGTTCGCGGCAAAGAAACGGTAATCGCCTAGGCTGCCGTCGGCATTAATATTCAGCGTGCAGGCTAACGCTGGGCGCTCTTGGCCTTCCCAGAGCGAGCAAAGGTCATCGGCCAACTGCTCAGGCAACATGGTGACGTTTTGGCCTGGCAAGTAAACGGTAAAGGCGCGGGTACGCGCTTCCAGATCGGCCGCGTGGCCCTCCATGACATAAGCAGTAGGGTCGGCAATGGCAACGCTCATCTGCCAGCCACCTTCGGCGCGAGTGGCAATATGCAGAGCGTCATCCATATCACGCGTTTTTTCACCATCAATGGTGAAGAAGGGGAGTGCTGTAAGGTCCTCCCGCGGAAGCCCTTCATCGATTAATGGCCATTCGTTGCCTGCCTCTGGGCAATCTTGCTCAAGCGCATGGCGGGCTAGGGTAACGCGCCATGGCACGGCAGGGTTATCGGCTTTAGCGACCAACTCATCAATCTGAGTGAAGAAGCCACGGTCGTTCTCTTTGAGCGGGTGGCGCACCAGTCGTGCAACAACCCAGTCGCCATCCGCAATGGTGGCTTCATCTAGGCTGTTCTTAATGCGCGCCTTAAGCACGTTACGAATGGAGGGGTGGTCCGGCACTACTGCGAGGCGGTCTTCGCGCTTTTGCACCCGTGCAACAAAGCGGTCAAGCCCCGCTTCAATTAGCTTTTCGGGTTCAACGGACTTCTTGTCGCCGTTTTCATGAATCACCGCTTCAACGCGGTCACCATGCAGGACCTGCTTCATAGCGGGTGGCGGCACAAAGTAGGATTCACCGCTATCGGTTTCTAGAAAACCAAAACCTTTTTCGGTGGCTTTGATCACCCCTTCAGCGCGTGGGGTGGTTTGACGAATCTGTTGCTTGAGCTGGGCAAGCAGGGAGTTGTTTTGCAGCATGTGTTCAATCAGTTGGCGAGGGTAGCCTGCCACTATACGGATTCCCAAAGGCTGCGCCAATCGTGCTTGCCCTGAAGTTCGCTTCGGCCCTGAACTATCAACGATCTGCGTTCACTCTTGTGTGTGAGTTATCGCCTTGTTGGGCAAACGAACCTCGCTATTTCAACCTCACTATTCAACCCCGCTATTCAACCCCGATATTCAACCATAGTTGTAGCTAATTGGTATTTGATTGGTATCTCATTGGGTCTATAGTGGTATCTAATTGGTATGGCCTTTACTGGAAGATACTCATGGATTCACGCTTTACTCAGCTACACCTTGATCCTCAAGGAGCAACACCGCTTTATCAGCAGCTGGCTCGTCAGCTAGAGCAGGCTATTGAGACTGGTGCGTGGCAAGCCGGGGAGGCACTGCCGTCGGAGCGCAACCTAGCCGAGAGCTTGGCCGTTTCGCGAATTACTGCGCGTAAGGCGTTGGATCGGCTAGCAGAGCTGGGGCTCATTCGTCGTAGCCGTGGCTCTGGCACCTTTATCACTCCCCGCCTCAACCAGTCCCTATCTCGGCTGTCCAGCTTCACCGAGCTACTGACCCAGCGCGGTTTTACACCTAGCTCCCACTGGTTGGAGCGCAAGCTAGCCAACCCCAGTGTGGAAGAAAGCATGCGCCTTGGTCTGGGGGCTGATGTCCAAGTTGCACGTCTCAAGCGCCTGCGCTTAGCCGATGAGGTGGTAATGGCGGTAGAGGAAAGCTGCCTACCCATCTCGGTACTGCCCGATCCGCTAACGGTGAATACGTCGCTTTATGCGGTGTTGGAGGCCAGCGGTAAGGGCATAGCTCGCGCCCTACAGCATGTCACTGCTATCAATGCAGATGCTGAGTTAGCGCTGCTCGCTGAGGTGCCAGAAGGCCAGGCGCTACTCAAAGTGACGCGACTGGGCTACCTCTCCGATGGCACGCCGGCGGAACTCACCATTACCTACTGCCGAACTGATTATTACGACTTTATGGTCGAGCTGACCCGCTAGGAGGTTTTATGCTGTTTGGCAATATCCTCACCTCCGAGGGCTGGCGCCTAGGAGAGATCCATTGGGAAGAGGGGCGTATCAAGCGTATTGATGGCGACCCGGTAGATCCTGACACCAACGACCAGCTACGTATTGTTCCCGGCTTTATAGATTTGCATGTCCATGGTGGGGGTGGTGCCGACACCATGGAAGGTGGCAGGGCGCTTGCCACGCTAGCGCGAACTCACGTGCGTTTTGGAACCACTCGTTTGCTTGCTACCACCATGACGGCGCCAGACGCGCAGATTCGTCAAGTGCTATGTGATATCTCCAACTACATGGAAGCGCAGGAGCCGAATGCAGCCAGGGTATTGGGCGTTCATTTGGAAGGCCCCTATATCAACCCCGGCAAGCTGGGCGCTCAACCCGCCCATGCGCGTAATGGTGTGATTGAGGAGGTTGACGAACTCTGTGCGTTGGCCCCCATCCGCTTGCTGACGCTTGCCCCAGAGTTAGCCGGGCACTATGCGTTAATTCGTCATCTCAGTGAGCGAGGGGTGCGGGTTCAGCTAGGGCATACGCTTGGCAGCTATGAAGAAGGCGTTGAGGCAATGGCTCATGGCGCCTGCGGGTTTACTCATCTGTTCAATGCCATGACCGGCTTGCACCACCGCAAACCTGGCATGGTCGGCGCAGCGCTTGCCCATGCGCAGTACGCCGAACTGATCCCAGACTTGCTACATGTGCATCCTGGAGCCATCCGTACTGCCTTACGTTGCATCCCTAACCTCTACGCCGTGACCGACTCCACCGCTGCAGCAGGCATGCCTGACGGTGATTACCGACTAGGTGAGCAGACCGTCACCAAATGCCTGGGTGGCGTGCGTTTGGCTGATGGCACCCTGGCGGGCAGCACGCTGACGATGGATCAAGCGTTACGTAACTTCGTTAGTCTCGGTCTTACCTTGGCGGATGCCTCGGATCGCCTGTCACGTTTTCCCGCCGACTTTTTAGGTATCGACGATATCGGCCGCCTGCAAGAGGGCGCGTTAGCGGATCTAGTCGTCCTTGACCCTCAACTTAAACTCCAAGCGGTCTATGTCGAAGGCCACCATGTCTGTGGAAATGTCCAAGGAGCCTCACAATGTCTCTGATGCTAGAAGAAACCCGCAACGCCCCTGAGCGTATTCGCGGCCAACTGCAACGTAATGCGTCGCTGCTCGCTGCACTAGGCGAGCGCTTGCGCCTTGCCGAGCCTGTCGCGGCGGTTACCGTGGCCCGGGGAAGCTCCGACCATGCTGCCAGCTACTTTGCTTACCAATGCATGAAGCGTAAAGGCATTCCGGTGGCCTCGCTACCTCCTTCCCTGACCACTCTGGCTAAGGCGCCTTGGCGTCTGACGGGGCAGTTGGCCTTGGCGGTTTCTCAGTCTGGCCAGAGCCCCGATCTAGTGGCTACTCAACAGGCACTAGCCGCCGCTGGCGCGCGTACCGTGGCGTTGGTTAATACCCAGCAATCGCCTCTGGGGGCGGCCAGTGATAGTGAGGTTCCCCTTTATGCTGGGGAGGAGAAGAGTGTCGCCGCCACCAAAAGCTACTTGGCCACGCTTTCCGCTATGGCACAACTCATCGGCCACTGGCAGGAAGATCGCTTGCTACTCACCGCTCTGGATGAATTGCCTGGGCGCTTAACTGAGGCCCTGGCGACAGACTGGTCGCCAGCCATCGAGGCGCTGTTGCATGCCGACAAGATGATGGTGATTGGCCGTGGTGCGGGTCTTGCTGTTGCCCAGGAAGCGGCTCTCAAATTTAAAGAAACCTGTGCCATTCAAGCTGAACCCTTTAGCGGTGCAGAAGTTCGCCATGGCCCGATGGCGCTGATTGGCCCTGATTATCCAGTGCTGGTATTTGCTCCAGCGGGGCCTGAACAGAGCGGTTTGTTGGAGTTGGCTGAATGGCTCAAAAGTGTTGGTGCTCGAGTAATACTGGCCGCGGACAAGGGCGTAGTACAGCGCAATTTGACCTTGGTAGATGCTGGCCATGAGGACCTGCAGCCACTGTCGGTGATCCAGAGTTTTTATCAAATGGTGGCTGGTCTTGCGGCGGCTCGAGGAAGCGATCCAGATCGCCCTCGGCACCTCAATAAAGTCACCTGCACCCTGTAACGCATAACAACAATATTGGGAGTACTCCCATGTCAGACTCTAATCAATCCCTAACACTGCAGGCCCCGATTTCGGGGGTTGTGGTGCCTCTTATCGCGGTGCCTGACCCTGTTTTCGCCAGTCTAACCTTGGGAGAGGGTATTGCTCTCGATCCGTTGGGCGAGTGTCTACATGCTCCCTGTGATGGTGAAGTGGTGCAGTGTGCGCGTACCCATCATGCATTTACCCTAAAAACCAAGGCAGGTGTTGAGTTACTGCTCCACCTAGGCCTGGATACGGTTGAGTTAAACGGGAAAGGTATAGAGCCTTTGGTCTCCGTAGGTGATCAGGTGCGCGCAGGAGATCCGTTGTGTCGTTTCGATGCCGACGCATTAGCGCGGGGCGCGAGTGCGCTGATTACCCCATTGGTGATTACCGAGGCGGCTGGCTGGCAATTGCTGCCGTCTAAGCACCGCGAGGGGGAGCGTGTTTCACTGGGTGAACCCTTACTGGTGTTAACCCGTACCGCCGTTGAACAATCCAATCGACGAGCTGATGGGCCGTTAGCTGAGCGCCCTGTAACCCTGGCTTTAGCATCGGGCCTGCATGCCCGTCCCGCCGCACGACTTCGTGCTATTGCTCGGGAGCACAGCGTTAGCCTAACGGTGCAACATGAGTGTTCAACCGGCAATATCGACAGTGCTAATGCCGATAGCCTTAGTGCATTAATGAACTTGGGCTTGGTCGAAGGTGCAACGTTAAGGCTGACTGCCCAAGGAGAGGCTGCTGAGGCAGCGCTAGATGCTGCCGAGCGGCTGTTGACAACTCCCGAGGTGGAGGAGCACAGCGCACCTCCGTCAGCTACGTTAACTGCTGCGGTACTTAACAAGGGGGAACTGGCTGGCTTAGTGGCTAGCCCTGGTTTGGCCATCGGCCCGCTTGTCTCATACCAGTTATCGCTACCCGCTGTGCCCCTGGTGGGTGAGGGCGAAGCTGTTGAGATGGCTCGCTTGGAAGAGGCGCTGTTACGCGTCGGCGAGGCGCTAGCTCAAGCTGAAGTGCAAGCGACGCGTCAGGGGCAGAGCGCCGAGGCGGAAATTTTTGCTGCCCATCGTGCCTGGCTAGAAGATCCCGATTTGGTAGCAGCGGCAGGGGATCATATAGGTGAAGGGCACAGTGCTGGTCACGCTTGGCGAGAAGCATTGGACGCCGAAGCCGTACGGCTCGCGGCGAGTGGAAATATGCTGCTTGCCGCTAGAGTTGCTGATCTGCGCGACTTACAGCGTCGTGTGATGGCTGAGTTAAGCGATGATCAGCAAGAGGCACTTCCTGAACTGCCAAAGAACGCCATCGTTGTGGCTGAGGAACTGACACCTTCGGAGCTGGTAGCTGTTGCCTCCCAGCGTCCGGCAGGGCTTTGTCTCGCTGGTGGTGGCACTACTTCCCATGTAGCTATTTTAGCCCGCGCCAGGGGTATTCCCTGCTTAGTGGCCATGGGAGCAAGCCTGATCGATGCAGCGCATCGCGCCACAGGCGAGAGTGTCATTCTAGATGCAGAAAACGGGCGCTTGGCGCTGACGCCTAGCCCCACTCAGCGGGCGGAAGTGGCAGAGCGCATTGATACCCGCCTGCATGAGGCTGAGAGGGCGAAGGCGTTAGCGCATGAGCCAGCGATCACTCTGGATGGGCGAAAGATTGAGGTATGCGCCAATATCGGTGGTGCCGCAGAGGCACGTCTGGCAGCGGATTCAGGTGCTGATGGCGTGGGTTTACTGCGCAGCGAATTCCTTTTCCTGGAACGTGATAGTGCCCCCAGCGAGATCACTCAATGTGACGAATATCAGGCTGCTCTGGAAGCCCTAGGCGGTAAGCCTGTGATTATTCGCACTCTGGATATCGGTGCTGACAAGCAGTTGCCTTACCTGCGGTTACCTTCAGTTCCTAACCCCGCGCTGGGCGTACGCGGTGCTCGTTTGTGGGCCAGCCACCCTGAACTGCTGGAGACCCAGCTTAGGGCGTTGCTCGGCGTCACTCCGTTGGAAACATTGCACATCATGCTGCCCATGGTCAGCGAGGTTGGCGAGCTACGCGAAGTTCGTCGGCGCCTGGAAGTGCTGGCTTGTGAAATGGGGCTCGACGCACGGCCGCGCCTCGGTGCCATGATCGAGGTGCCTAGTGCCGCTCTGTGCGCAAGAAGCCTCGCTGTTGAGGCGGATTTTCTCTCAATCGGTACCAACGATCTAACCCAGTACACCCTGGCGATGGATCGTGAGGACCCGACGCTCACTGCACGAGCTGATGTATTGCATCCCGCGGTATTGCGGTTGATTCAGGCGACGGTAGACGGTGCGCAGGGGCACTGCCCCGTGGGAGTGTGCGGTGCCGCTGCTGGTGATGAGCTGGTCGCGCTCCTGCTTGTCGCGCTGGGTGTCGACGAACTCTCTGTGGAGCCAGCACGTGTGCCTGCTGTGAAAGCCGCCCTTCGTTGCCTGAATGCTACCGCGCTGGCAGATGAGATTCCCGAGCTACTGGCCCTAGACGATGCTGCTGCTGTACGCCAGCACTTAAGCGCGTGGTTGGCCCAAACCAATCATACCGACATAACAACAACGACTCTGGAGAGGTGCTGAAATGTCTTCCACGACCCTCGGTTCCCGTCTGATGGGCGGACTTCAGCGGCTTGGCCGCTCTCTGATGCTACCCATCGCGGTATTGCCTATCGCAGGCCTATTACTGCGTCTTGGCCAACCTGATTTGCTGGATATTGCCTTCATTGCTGGCGCTGGCGAGGCTATTTTCGCCAACCTAGCACTGATTTTTGCTATCGGCCTAGCCGTAGGCTTCGCGGATGATAGTAACGGCGCTGCCGGCCTAGCCGGTGTGATTGGCTATCTGGTGCTAGATGCGGTGCTGACTGCTCTTAACCCTGAGATCGATATGGGGGTGCTGGCAGGGATTATTGCCGGTAGCGTGGCAGGTCTGCTTTATAATCGCTATAAGTCGATTCAACTCCCTGACTATCTTGCCTTTTTTGGTGGGCGACGCTTTGTGCCTATTGCCACTGGCCTAGCTGCGGTGGCAATGGGGGTTGTTTTTGGGATGATTTGGCCGCCCATCCAACATGGAATTGATGCACTTGGTCACTGGCTGATCGGCGCCGGTGAGCTGGGGCTTTTCGTGTACGGAACAATTAATCGTTTGTTGATTGTGACGGGTCTGCATCACGTGCTGAATAGCCTAGTGTGGTTCGTTTTCGGCAGTTTCGAGACAGCCTCCGGGGTAGTGGCCAATGGAGACCTTAATCGTTTCTTTGCCGGTGATCCTGCAGCAGGGCGTTTTATGGCGGGCTTCTTCCCGGTGATGATGTTTGGTTTGCCAGCGGCTGCATTGGCGATGTACCACGCTGCCCCCAAGGGGCGTCGTGCTCAGGTAGGAGGCTTGTTACTGTCACTGGCGTTGACGGCTTTCCTCACCGGCGTTACCGAACCCATTGAATTCACATTTATGTTTCTGGCGCCGCTGCTCTATGGCATGCACGCGGTATTGACGGGCGTTTCCATGGCACTGCTGCACTGGTTGGATGTGAAGCTTGGCTTCACCTTCTCCGCAGGGGCCTTTGACTTCGCGCTCTCTTATGGGCTCTCCACCAATGGCTGGCTGATGCTGCCGGTTGGCTTGGCCTATTTTGTTCTCTATTACACGGTATTCCGCTGGGCCATCGTCCGCTTTAATTTACCTACCCCAGGACGCGAGCCGGAAAATACAGCACCCGCAGCAGCCCCAGCGCCACTAGGCGAGCGTGGCTCTGCGTTTATTACTGCTCTAGGGGGAGCGAGCAACCTACAGAGCGTAGGTGCCTGCACCACAAGGTTGCGCTTGGTGTTGGAAAATCCTGAGGCGGTCGATGAGTCGGCCCTGAAGTCGTTGGGCTCTCGGGGGATCATGCGTCTTCAGGGCGGCGGCCTCCAGGTAATTATGGGGCCAATCGCCGATGGTGTGGCGGATGAAATTCGTCAGGCGCTTAAGCAGGAGGGAGCGGCGCTCGGTGATGTTAGTACCACCCCTGCGCAGCACACTGCAGTTCCTTCAACATCTCAGATGGCGGCCTTGCCAGCCGAGATTGTACAGCGCTGGCTGGTGGCCTTAGGGGGAGATGCCAACGTGCAACAGTTGGAAGTCCAGGCGCAAACACGCTTGCGTGTGGAACTGGTCGATGGCGCTCGCCTCGACAACGCTGCGCTGGATCAACTGGGATGTAGAGGCATCCAGGCGTTGAGTGGTAATGTTTGGCATCTGATTGTGGGTGTCCATGCGGCTAGCGTTGCACAGTCGCTAGGAACGCAACGCTAGCAATGTATAACAGCTGCCCGGTCGTTGTCGGGCAGCTGCTGACCAAGGGAGTTCAGTATGACCTCACGCCTTATCGTTTCCGATCTTGACGGTACGCTGCTTGGCAGCGACCACCGGCTGCACGAAAGTACTATTGAGGTACTACGGGCTCTCGTAAAGCAAGGCCATCATGTCGCACTTGCTTCTGGTCGCCACTATCATGATATGAAGGTGTTTCGCGATCAGTTGGATATCCCCGCGCATTTGATCAGTACCAACGGCGCCTATGTTCATGACCCGAAAGATATCTTGCTGGCCGCTTCTCACGTTGACCCTGAATATGCAAAGACGCTGATAGATCTGCCACGACCGCCTCAGGTGCGGCTTAATCTATACCGCGAGAGCGGCTGGCATATTGATGCAGAGGCTCCTCAGTTACTCTCCCTGCATGCCTCCACCGGGTTTAGTTATGAAGTAGTGCCCTCGGCGCAGATGGATCCCAGTGGGGTGGGAAAAGTACTCTATTTGGGTGATCCGGATGCACTGAAACAGCTGGAAATCCAGGCCCAAGAGGCCCACGGCGAAGGGCTGCATATTACTTACTCAACGATTGATTCGCTGGAAATCATGGCAGGAGGCGTTAATAAAGGCGTAGCGCTGTCATCGCTACTGGAACGGTTGAGCTTAACGCCCGCAGATTGCTTAGCATTCGGTGATAATCTTAACGATACCGAAATGCTCGACTTGGCAGGGGAGGCCCAGGTGATGGCTAATGCTCATCCCGCTCTATTTGATCGTGTAAAGGGCGCAGAGCGTATCGGCCACCATGGTGAAGCTGCCGTTGCTGAGTGGCTAGCAAAACGCTTCGCGCTGTAACAAACGCTTCGTGATGCAAACTATTTTGTACTAACGCAGTTGCAACCTTGGTCTATGGCCGCTTGCGATAGGGTGGCCACTCCACCATCATCTAGCCCCTAAAATGATAATAACGAGTGATCATAACTTAGGGGTACTTTGCTACCATGACAACCACGCCTGCTACCTTAATGGTCGTCGATGATGACCCGGAAATCCGTGAGTTGCTGGCCGACTATTTGGGGCGTCACGGTTACCAGGTACTGACTGCTGATGGTGCCGACTCGCTATATCTTCTGTTGGCTGATCACACGCCGGACCTATTAATTGTCGATGTGATGATGCCGGGGGATGATGGCTTTACTGTCTGCCGTGAGTTGCGCAAAACCAGCGAAACACCCATCATTATGCTCACCGCCAGTGCCGATGATACTGACCGTATATTGGGGTTAGAGTTGGGGGCAGATGACTATATCGGCAAGCCCTTTAATCCCCGTGAATTGCTGGCGCGTATCAAAGCGGTATTACGGCGTACCCGTTGTGCGCCACCTGCACTTCCACCTGGGCAGGCCCGCTGGGTCAGTTTTGGCCATTGGCAGCTCGACCGTATGACCCGCGAATTGATCGATTTACAGGGCGAGCGCACCGCGCTTTCGGGAGCAGATTTTCAGCTACTGCAGGTGTTTTTAGAGCGCCCCGCCACAGTGATTACTCGCGATGATCTTTATGTGCTAACCCGTGGACGGGACGCGCCGCCGTTGGATCGCTCTATTGACGTTCATGTTTGCCGCTTGCGCCAACGCTTGGGTGAAGATGCTCAGCATTCGCAGCTAATTCGCACGGTGCGTGGAGCGGGCTATGTGTTGACCGCCCAGGTAGATGCATTAACGTGAGATACGCTAAATGGGCTAATGCTAGGCGACGCTTATCCAGACGAATCGCACGCTGGCTACCGGCATCGCTGCGTGGGCGTTTTGTGATCATTATGATCGCCGGTGTATTGGTCGCCCAAGGTGCCAGCTATGCGCTATGGACGTCTCAAGTGCGCTCTAGCCACTTGGCACAGCTTGATGAGCTGTCGACCAACATGGCGTTTAGCATTGCCTCCACCATGAGGTTTTTCCGCTCGCTACCGGTTGAATATCGCCATATCGTGCTCGATCAGCTGCGCAATATGGGCGGTACACGCTTTTTTGTTAGCGTTAATGAGCGCAGGCTCGCCATCGATGATATTGGCTCGGGGCCGGAAAAAGAGGTGGTGGTGAATAATGTACGCACGGTGCTTACCCAGCAACTCAATATTGATGATGTAATTGTTGAATTCTCCCGCCCGGAAAACCTTCGTGTGCTGAATAACGAAGTACTGCTCTATGACCTGCCGCCGCGCTGGGGGCAGCACAGCCTGATGATGGAACCTCTTTCCCCGCCGATTTTAGTCGTTCAGTTAGAGCTTGCTCCAGACACATGGCTCTACGTGGCCACGCTGCTGGGCGTGCCGGATATTTTCAGCGGCTATCGCTGGCTGTCTGAGGAACGTTTGTTGGTGGGTCTACTAGTGCTGCTGAGTGTGCTGGCACTTTCGTTGTTGGGAATTACCAGTGTGACCCGGCCGCTGGCGCGTCTTTCAAGGGCGGCGAATCAGCTAGGCGATGACCTGGATATGCCGCCACTAAAAGAGAACGGCCCGAAAGAAGTTGCTGCCACTGCGGCGGCGTTCAATCGTATGCAGCGGCGTATTCGTGAGCAGATTGAAGAGCGCGAGCGGCTCTTTTCGGCGATTTCCCATGACTTAAAAACACCCCTAACTCGTATGCGGCTACGTGCCGAAATGCTTGATGATGACTACCAGCGCGAGCGCTTTTGCGCCTCATTGGATGAGCTGGATAGTTTGGTGAAAGGTGCTTTAGCATCGGTGAAAGGGCTAGACCTACACGAGGAACCAACCCCCGTCGTACTGGAATCCTTGCTGGAAGAGTTGGCTGAAGAGCTGAGTCTGCAGGGCGCACAGGTGACTATTGAGAAAACCAGACAACCCATTGCCCCGCTTATTGCCAAGCCACTGGCGCTTAAGCGCTGCCTTACTAACCTGCTTGAGAATGCGGTGTTCTACGGCCAGCAGGCTGATGTCCAGTTACTTGAGCAAGGTGCCGTGGTCACCCTGTGTATTCGCGACCATGGCCCCGGCATTCCTGAAGAGCAGTTAGGGCGGGTGTTTTCACCTTTTGTCCGCCTGGAGCCTTCGCGCAGTCGCTATACCGGTGGTAGTGGCCTGGGGCTGGGGATTGCCCGGCACATTGCCCGCGCCCACGGCGGAGATATTACGCTCGCCAACCATGCTGAAAAGGGCCTGCTTGTCACCCTCACGCTACCTCGCCAGGAAACTATTACAGACTTGTAATAAACCCCCAACACTATGCAGGACTCGGTAACTCACCTTCGTGCTCGCCTTGGAGTAGTCTTCTAAAAGTCAAAGGTCCGGAAGGACAATAACAATATAAGGGTTTACGCCATGTTGACATTTAAGAAGACGACGCTCGCGCTTGCTCTGGCAGGTGCTACCCTCGCCACTGCTGCTCACGCTAATGAAGTGGAAGTGCTCCACTGGTGGACTTCCGGTGGTGAAGCCCGGGCTGCCAACGTACTTAAAGAGTTAATGGAAGCGGAAGGTTACGGCTGGCAGGACTTCGCCGTGGCAGGTGGCGGTGGTGAAACCGCCATGACAGTGCTGAAATCCCGCGCTATGTCTGGCAACCCTCCCTCAGCAGCGCAAATCAAAGGCCCTGAGATTCAGGAGTGGGGTGAGCTGGGTTTGCTGGGCGACTTGAATGAGGTAGCGGATGCAGAAAGTTGGGATGAGCTGCTACCAGAGGTAGTGGCCGACATCATGCGCTATGACGATCAGTACGTAGCGGTGCCTGTTAACGTACACCGGGTAAATTGGCTATGGGCTAACCCAGCAGTGCTGGAAGCGGCAGGCGTTGAAATGCCCACCACACTAGATGAGTTTTTCGCCGCAGGCGAGGCTATTCGTGAAGCAGGTTACGTACCGCTGGCTCACGGTGGCCAGGCTTGGCAAGACGCTACTGTGTTTGAAAGTGTTGTACTGGGCGGCCAAGGCAGCGAATTTTATCAGCAGGCGTTGGTGGAGTTGGATCCTGAAGCGTTGGGTGGCGAACAGATGGTCGCCGCCCTTGAAGATTTCAAGCGCACGCGGGAGCTAATGGATGAGGGTATGTCTGGTCGCGACTGGAATATTGCCACTGCCATGGTGATTGAAGGCACCGCAGGCATGCAGTTGATGGGGGACTGGGCAAAAGGGGAATTTACCGCTGCAGGATTAACCGCCGGGGAAGACTACCTGTGTGCAGCGGCGCCGGGCACTGAAGATGCGTTTACCTTCAATATCGATAGCCTGGCAATGTTCCGGGTCGCTAGTGATAACGAGCGAGAGGCTCAGCAAGTGCTTGCTCGTCTAGTGCTTGAACCAACCTTTCAAGAGGCGTTTAACCTCGCTAAAGGCTCCATTCCGGCGCGGCCTGATTTAGACATGAGCGAGTTTGATAGCTGCGCTCAGCAATCCTTGGCTGATTTCCAACGCACCGCAGAAGAGGGTGGTTTAGTGCCCAGCATGGCTCACGGCATGGCCGTACGTGCGGATGTCCAGGGTGCCATTTTTGACGTAGTGACGAACTACTTCAACGACGCCAATATGCCAGCGGAAGAAGCGGCGCAACGTATGGTAAGGGCAGCGCAAGCTGCTGCTTTCTAACGCGGCGCGGGTAACGTTTTACACGTCTAACGTTCCCAGGCACCGTCGCAACGGCGGTGCCCATATTTCCTGGTAAAGATTCCTGGCAAAGATTCCTGGCAAGGACACCCCTTCATGAGAGATACCCTCCCCATGAAAAATACCTCTGCAACACCCTTAGGGCTTGGCGCTAAGCGGGTGCCATCCGGCAGCTTGCAGGCTTGGCTGCCGCGCTTGGTGCTGGCGCCGTCGGTAGCGATTTCGCTGTTTTTTGTTTACGGCTTTATGCTGTGGACCTTTGTGCTCTCACTAACCAGTTCGCGCATGCTGCCTAGCTATGACTTTGTCGGTTTTGGTCAATATGCGCGCTTAATGGCTAACGAACGCTGGTGGGTTGCCTCGACCAACCTGATGATTTTTGGCGTGCTATTCGTACTCATTTGCCTGGTCATTGGCGCTTTTCTGGCGATCCTGCTTGATCAAAAAATTCGTCAGGAAGGCGCGCTGCGCACCATTTACCTCTATCCCATGGCGCTGTCGTTTATCGTGACCGGTGTGGTATGGAAGTGGCTGCTTAACCCGCAGCTGGGCATTCAGGCCATGGTGCAAAGCTGGGGCTTTGAGTCGTTTCGCTTTGACTGGATTGTCGATCCAGATATGGCCATTTACACCCTGGTTATTGCCGCCGTGTGGCAGGCCTCAGGCTTTGTCATGGCACTATTTTTAGCTGGACTGCGGGGCATTGACGACAGCATTGTCAAAGCCGCTCAGTTGGACGGCGCCAGTCTGCCACGGATCTATTGGCGTGTAGTAATGCCGTGCTTGCGACCGGTGGTGTTTAGCGCAGTCATGATTTTGGCCCATATTGCTATCAAGAGCTTTGACTTGGTCGTCGCATTAACCGGCGGCGGGCCTGGCTACGCCACCGACTTGCCCGCCACCTTTATGTATGCCCATGCCTTTACTCGGGCGCAGATTGGTTTGGGGTCTGCTAGTGCCATGCTGATGTTGGGCGGCGTGCTGGCGATTTTGATCCCCTATCTCTACTCCGAATTAAGGAGCCGCAAGCATGGCTAACGTGATTCGTCGTCAAACGCCCGCTGCGCGCTTGGGCCGTGGTCTTTTATATGGCGTGCTCATACTCGCTGCGCTGTTTTATATCCTACCGCTAGTGGTGATGTTGATGACCTCGGTAAAACCACTGAGTGAAATCAGCGCCGGTACGCTACTTTCTCTGCCGCAAAACCCGACCTTGGAACCTTGGGCAAAAGCCTGGGGTGAAGCCTGCACTGGCATGCGCTGCGATGGCATTGGTGGCTATTTCTGGAACTCCTTTGCGATTGTGATTCCTGCTGTGCTGATTTCCACCACCATCGGCGCGCTCAATGGCTATGCGCTGACTAAATGGCGCTTTAAAGGCTCAGAGTTAGTCTTCGCACTAATGCTGTTTGGCTGTTTTATTCCTTTCCAGGTGGTGCTGCTGCCCATGGCGCAAACCCTTGGCTGGTTGGGTATTTCCAGCTCTCGTGCCGGTTTGATCTTGGTTCATGTGGTGTTTGGTATCGCCTTTACCACGCTGTTTTTCCGCAACTTCTATGTGGGCATCCCCAATGAGTTAGTGTCGGCAGCAAAGTTGGATGGCGCAGGTTTCTTTCGTATTTTTTGGCGCATCCTGCTGCCGGTTTCCGCACCGATTATCGTGGTCTCGGTGATCTGGCAGTTTACCCAGATCTGGAACGACTTCCTGTTTGGGGTGGCGTTTTCGGCCCACAACACCCAGCCGGTAACCGTGGCGCTTAACAACCTGGTCAATACCTCCACCGGCGTACGCGAGTACAACGTGGATATGGCGGCGGCAATGATTGCCGCGCTGCCCACCCTGGTGGTTTACGTACTGGCCGGTAAATATTTTGTACGCGGGCTAACCGCTGGTTCTGTTAAAGGCTAATAACAACAGGAATTTTCATTATGGCAGCGTTAGAAATCCACAACGTGCGCAAAGAATTTGGCAGTGAGCAGGTACTTAAGAATGTCAGCATCTCGATCGATTCCGGCGAGTTTTTGATTCTGGTGGGGCCATCCGGCTGCGGTAAGTCCACGCTGATGAATGCCATTGCCGGGCTTGAGCCGGTAACGTCAGGCAATATCTATATCGATGGGGAGGATGTCACTTGGCGAACTCCGGCGGATCGCGATATTGCCATGGTATTCCAGTCCTACGCCCTCTACCCAAGCATGACCGTGCGCCAAAACATTAGCTTTGGCCTGGAGATGCGCAAGGTGCCTAAAGCTGAGCGCGAGCAAGCGGTTGAGCGGGTGGCGGATCTGCTGCAAATCACCCATTTATTGGAGCGTAAGCCAGCTCAGCTTTCCGGCGGGCAGCGCCAGCGGGTGGCTATGGGCCGGGCGTTGGCCCGTGAGCCCAAGGTATACCTGTTCGACGAGCCACTCTCCAACCTGGATGCCAAGCTGCGCGTGGATATGCGCACCGAGATCAAAAAGCTCCACCAGCGTCTGGGCACCACCATTGTTTACGTGACCCACGACCAAGTGGAAGCCATGACCCTGGCAGACTGCATTGCAGTGATGCGCGACGGTAATATCCTGCAGTTGGGAACGCCGGATGAGGTCTACAACAACCCGGTGGATATGTTTGTGGCAGGCTTTATGGGCTCGCCGTCGATGAACTTTATTCGCGCGACGCTTGAAGCGGCTGGCGATGGCTATGTACTACGTATTGCCACCCCTGGCGAAGATGATGTCTTGCTGCCATGGCCCTCTGAGCGCAACGTAGCGGGGCTCGTGGAGCAATTGGACAAACCGATTATTCTAGGTCTGCGACCAGAACACTTCAGCGAGGAGGATGTTCGGCTGAGCGAGCAGGCGGAAGGGACATTAATGGAGGCCAAGGTAAGCGTCGTTGAGCCGACCGGCGCTGATATTCTGCTACGCCTGCCGCTGGGAGAGCAGGAAATCACCGCTAGGGTAGGGCCCAAGTGCGCAATTGCACCCGGCGAACGCTTGTCGCTACGCGTCGATATGGCCCGCGCCGTGCTGTTTGATGCCGAGACTGAACAGCGTTTGGCTTGAAGCGTTAGCGTCATGTCGTACTGATAAGTAAAGAGCCTCTGCTGATGTTAGCAGAGGCTCTTTACTATCGTCCTAATGTCCTCGTTAGCGGCGCATATGCTTTAACTCGCCATTAAGCGCTTTAATAATTGAGTAGCACATCAGCAGCATAACAATTGAGAATGGAATAGCCGTTGCTGTCACGCCTGCCTGAAGCGCTGATAAGCCGCCACCAATCAGCAGTACGATAGCGATAAGCCCCTCAACAATTGCCCAAAACATGCGCTGTGGGCGGGGAGCGTCAATTTTTCCGCCAGCAGTGATAGTGTCGATAACCAAAGACCCTGAGTCCGACGAGGTAACAAAGAATATCAGTGCTAACACGATGCCTAAGGTAGACATAATGCCTGTTAGAGGCAGCTCATTAAGCATGCCAAATAGCGACAGTTCCGGTCTGTAGTTGTCGATGACATACTCTTTAACCAGGCTATTGGCAGGGTCTGCGTAGAGCTGATCCAATGCGGTAGCACCAAAGACGCCCATCCAAATAAAGATAAACAGGCTGGGAACTAGAAGTACACAGAGCACGAACTCTCGCACTGTACGGCCTCGTGACACGCGTGCGATAAACATGCCGACGAAAGGTGCCCAACTGATCCACCAGGCCCAATAGAAAATAGTCCAGGATTGACGGTAGGTGTCATCATCACGGCCGAAAGGAGCCGATAACGGTAGAAAGTCGGTAACATAGGTGGCAAGCCCTGACATGAAGCCGCTTAGCGCAATCAATGTTGGGCCAGCAAACAATACAAAGAAGAAAAACAATACAGCCAGGATCATATTGAACTCAGAAAGCTTCTTTAAGCCGCCCTCTAGTCCGCGCCATACTGACACTAGCGCGACTGCCGTTACGAGCACGATGACGATCACCTGGGTGGTGGTGTTTACCTCCATGCCAAAGACGAAGTTCATTCCCGCATTCGCTTGTTGTGCGCCAAGCCCAAGAGATGTGGCCAGTCCGAAGAGGGTGGCAAACACTGCCAGAATATCGATGGCATGACCCCACCAGCCCCAGACGCGTTCGCCCAGAATTGGAAAAAAAGCTGAACGTATCGAAAATGGCAGGCCTTTGTTATAAGTAAAAATGCCCAGTGCAAGGGCCATCACAACATACACTGCCCAGCCATGCAGCCCCCAGTGAAGATAAGTGCCCGCAAGCCCCATGGCACTAGCATCAGCAATAGCGTCTGGGTTCAGTGTTCCGTCACTTCCGAAGGGAGACGTAATACCTAAAGGCAGCGAAACATTGGCGTGATAAACCGGCTCTAGAACGCCAAAAAACAGTAAGCCGATGCCAATGCCTGCAGTGAACAGCATTGCAAACCAAGAAAGATAGCTATGATCTGGGCGAGCGTCAGGCCCCCCTAGCCTGACTGATCCATAAGGCAAGACCACTAGTGCCAAGCAAAACAGAATAAAGAAATCCACCAGGATCATGAAATACCAGTCCAGGGTTCCCGTGGAAAAAGCGACGATCGACTGAAAAATGCTCCCTGCGCGTTCAGGAAATAGCAGCGTAAGGATAATAAACACGATCGAAGCAAGGGCGGATACAGCAAAAACGCGATTATGGATATCAAATCCGATGGGGCCAAAGCTCCCCTCGATATTATCCTGCCCGACCACGTAGTCGGTTTGCATATCACTAGCCATAGGCGGCGACTCAGGGTCGCTTTTAGTGCTCATAATAGAGTTTCCCTTATTATTAATAATGGGCGCATCCGCCGTCTTATCATCTTTATTTTAGGGTGGTAGTGGTTAAATGATGAATCAACGGTTGTTTGTTACGGAGGCGGCTGCTGATAAACGTGCTCGACGCTCTAGGTCGTCCAAGTCGATGTTGTTACGCATATACTGGGTACTAGCATCGAAAGTAGGCTGATAATCCCATGGCGTAACTTTGCCTTGTTTAAGGGCCCGCGAAACCAGTTTGCGGCGCCGTTGACTGGCAATCACCTCATTATGCATTCGCTCATAGTCCCAGCGACTGGCGACCTCATTGCGAAACTCCTTACATAATTCCTGATAAGCAGGGCTTTCGGCGAGATTATTGAGTTCTAGCGGATCAGCTTCGAGATCGAACAACTGATCTGGATCTGGTGCAGTGTGGACGAATTTGTAACGACCGCGACGAATCATTAGTAGCGGTGCAATAGCCCCTTCGCCAAGATACTCGCCTATTACCTCGTCGTGACCACCGTTACCCGTCAGGTGCGGCAAGAGGCTGCGACCATCAATCGGCACGGCATACTCCGGTGCACTTCCACCGTGGGCTAGTTCGGCAAACGTCGGCAGCAGATCCATGGTCGACACCGACTCACGAACCCTGCCTGGAGTAAAGCGTTGTGGCGCATGGATAATCATCGGCACGCGTGCCGAGCCCTCGAACCAGCTCATCTTGTACCACAGGCCGCGCTCGCCGAGCATATCACCGTGATCGCCGGAGAAAACAATGATGGTGTTTTCAGCGAGGCCAGTCTCTTTCAACGCTTTAAGCACGTCACCGATTTGATCGTCGACATAGCTTAGCGCCCCATAATAAGCATGGCGCGCGTTACGGATCTGCTCATCGTTGATGGTGCCCTCATCGCACTGGTAAACATGACGCAGCCGCTTTGAGTGTGGGTCCATCAGCTCTCTCGAATAGGGCACCCGTGGCATATCGATGGCGTCGTGCTGGTAGCGGTCCCAGTACTCCTGAGGGATGGTGTAAGGGTCGTGTGGGTGCGTCATTGAAACAGTCAGGCAGAAGGGGCGCTGCTCGCCATTGCGGGCATAATCGTAAAGAAAGCGCTTAGCGCGGAAAGCGACTTCATCGTCGAAGTCGAGCTGGTTGGAGCGCACGCATGGCCCCGCCTGAATCACCGACGACATATTGTGGTAGTAGCTAGGCCGTTCATGAAAGTTTTCCCAGTCGACAAACCAGCCATAGTCGGCCGGGTAGATATCGGTGGTCAGCCGTTCCTCGAAACCATGCAGCTGGTCAGGGCCGCAAAAATGCATCTTGCCGGTGAGGGCGGTGTAGTAACCAGCATCGCGTAGATAATGGGCGAAAGTGGGAGTGTCCGCTGGAAAATCAGCGGCATTGTCATAACCTCCAATGCGTGACGGCAACTGACCTGCCATCAGCGTAAAACGAGATGGCGCGCACAGCGGGGTGTTGCAGTAGGCTGAGTTGAACACTACCCCTTCATCTGCCAATCGTGAGAGGTGGGGAGTTTTTACGATGGGGTGGCCGTGGAAGGGCATTGCCGAGGCTGCTATCTGGTCGGCCATTAGGAAAAGAATATTAGGTTGTCGAGCAGTCATGTGCAGAAACTCCAGGTCGTGGCGCGTATCAATTCTTAACCAGTCTCTCTGCTAATCCGTCATGCTGTAAACTGGCTGTTTTTTAATGTTTCCCATTAGGTGAGCTAATGTTAGTGGCGGGTAAAAGGGTGTCGCAGAACGGATTGAGAGTCTTTGAGGCAGCAGCCAGACATCTGAGCTTTACTGCAGCAGCTCATGAACTGCGTTCGACCCAGTCGGCGGTCAGCCAGCAGGTTCGGGCGTTGGAAGAAGAGCTTGGCTTGCGGCTTTTTGACCGGGTCTACCGTGGCGTGCTACTGACCGAATCTGGTCATGCGCTATTTGCCAGTGTTCAGGAGGGGTTTTCGATCATTGAGGAGACGATCGAACGGCTGCAGCATCGCCAGCATAATCCGCATTTAAATATTTTGACCGATTTTTCGTTGGCTGCTTACTGGTTGATGCCGCGGCTGCCGATGTTTCGGCAGCAGCACCCCAATATCGACGTGCGCATTTTAACTAGCCAGGAAGTCTTTGATTGGAGAGGGCAAGAGGTCGATGTGGCCATTATGTTCTGTGATGAACGGGGGATGAAAAACGCTTCTCCATTGTTTCAGGAAGAGGTTTTTCCCGTCTGTAGTGCTGGTTTTTTGAAACAGTACGGCCCTTTGGAACAGCTCTCATCGCTTGCTGAAGTCCCCCTGCTGACCCTTACCGCTGATCAACGGCAGCACTGGCTGGATTGGCCGACATACTTCAAGCAAATGGGTGGGGCGCCTTATGGGCAATCTTCCGAACTGGATTTCAATAACTATACGCTGTTGATTCAAGCGGCGATTGCAGGGCAAGGCGTAGCGCTGGGTTGGAGAGGGCTAGTCGAAGACATGCTTGAACGTGGCATGCTGGTCGGACTGAAGCATCTCAGTCTGGCGACGCCTAATGGTTACGGCATCATTGATGCCAACCCAAATGGCAATGGGGTTGGCAAACGCACGTTTCTCGATTGGATCGCCTCGAACCATCCCGTTTAACGATCTTGTGAAACGGGCTCTTTATCGAGCCGTTTGATTTGCCTCCATAGGTCTTGGCGTAGATCGGCCAACTTGGGTTGCTCTTCATCCGTAAAGGCCACAGGGCGACATAGACGCTGGGCGCGTAGCCCTAAACGGGCGCTCAGTAGGCCCGTGGCCAAGCCTTGGCCCGCACGGGCGGAAAGCCTGCCTGCCAAATCAAGCGAAAGCATATCCATGCTGGCGTCAGTGGCCAGTTCACTGGCCCCGGCAAAGGCCATGTTATGCAGCACATTACGGAAAAGCCGTAGGCGGCTGGCATAGCCTAGTTCCAATCCATAAAGTCGGCAGAGTCTGTCGACCATGGCAAGGCTGCGCCAGGCCACCAGTGCCATATCCACCAATGTAAGTGGGCTGATAGCCACCATAATGGCCGTTTCGCCAGACATACGGGTAATCAAGCGCTGGGCCTCGCGGTCACGGGGGGCTAGTAAGTGGTAGCGCAGCAGTGTCTGGATCTCCTCCCCGCTATGGTGGGGCTGGCTGGCGCGCTGAAATGCCAGCCAGTTGGGGTCATCGTCGGCCAGTTTGAGCTGGCGCCTAAGCTGTTCGGCCATGGCGCGGGCCTGCTGTGGAGAACGTAGCGGCAGTTCGGCAAGGTCACCGCGCAGTTTGTCATGACGTTTCAGGCGGCGTAAGCGGCTAAGCTCTTTGAGCAACGATAGCCCCCCTAAACCAATCAGGCTAATCCCGAACAGCTGCCAGGCAATGGCCAGCCATTGTGATTGCGCCATTGCATCTGGTATGCCAGTAACAAGTTCAGCAGTGCCTAGACCAGCACCGCCTACTAAGGCAAATAGTAGCCCCCAGCGGCGTTTGCGTGGCGCACCTAAGCTGGCGACAGGCAGGGCTTTCTCTTCAGGTAGTGGTGCCAGAGGGTGATGCTCACTAGTACCGGAAAAAGCTTCGCGCTGGCGCAAGGTGGCGTCTTCTTGAGACGTCTCTTCGGGTGTCTCATTCAACTTGAAATGGCGGCGCGGCTGTGGGGTAGTCATGACAGTTTGTCTCCAATCAGCCAGTCGATGGCGGCGTCCATGCGAATATGATCCAGTGCTTCTGAGTTACTGGGCATTGGTCGAAAGCTGGGAAAGTCAAAGCCTTGCTGTTGCCAAAAATCTCCCGTGGGCAGCCTCGCAGGAACATCGCCCGGGTAAACCAGCACGTCTTCGCCTTCCAGAGTGGTGCCGCGCAGTGCTGGTGAGCGCTTACCCTCGTGTACTACTTCGCGGGCTTCAGTGGCACGAATTGATGCTAGTGAGAGTGCTTTTACGGGCACATTGGCAAAGCGCAGGTCTTTCAACGGCTCTGCCAGCAATGCTTCCAGTAGCTGCACTACATGGCCGTGTTGGTCGGGGGTGACGTGGTCAGCTTTGGTCGCCGCAATCGCGAGGCGGTCAATCTTTGGTGTGAACAGTCGTGTGAGCAGGCTACGTTTGCCGTAGTCAAAGCTGTGCATTAACTGGCGCAGTGCCTGGGAAAGATCTTCAAACCGCTCAGGACCCGCATTCAGCGCACCGAGTACATCGACTAATACAATCTGGCGATCAAAACGACGGAAGTGGTCACGGTAAAAAGGCTTTACCACCTGCTGTTGGTAATAGCGAAAGCGTGCCGACAGGGTAGCGTAAAGGCTGTTGGCGGGCAGTGCTTCTAGCGTTGCTTTGGAATCTGTAAGTTGTGGCAACGGGAAGAATTGCAGTACCGGCGCGCCCTCTAGCTCCCCCGGCAGCAAAAAGCGACCTGGTTGTAGGTCGGAAAAACCAGCCTGTTTGGCGCGGCGCAGGCCTTGGGCATAATCTTCGGCTAAGGCGGCGAGCTGGGATTCATCCGCCTCACCAGCAGGGTCTAGCTGTTCTACTGCGGTAAGCCACTCGCTAAACAAACCTCGGCGCTGCTCACCTTCGTGCAATGCCTGAGCTTGGCTCCAGCTGTAAAAGTCGTGCTGCAGTAGCGGTAAGTCCAACAACCATTCGCCCGGGTAGTCGAACAGGTCCAAGGTGAGGTGAGCAATTTCGGGGGTTAACCAGCCGCTGCGGGCAGGACGGTAGCGCAGTTGTAAACGTAATTCGCTGATACCGCGAGTCGGTTCCGGCCAGCGTGGTGGTGTATCACGTAGCGCGGCCATGCCCGGGTCATAGGGGAAACGTGGAACACCCAGGTCAGGTTGATTAAGCCGCTGAGCACCCAGCAGACGACCTTCTCGAGCCGCTGGTAATAAGCCTAATTGCGCCTCAACGCCAGCATGGCGCAGTTGGTTGACCAATGAGGTCAAAAAGGCAGTTTTTCCCGCTTGTGAAAGGCCGGTCACCGCTAAGCGCAGTTGGCGGTCGCGACCACGCTCTAACAGATTGCTCAGTTCGCGGCTTAACGGCTGGCGCATAAAGCAGGCCTCGTATGCATCATAAAATTAACAAGAGTGTTAAGGCTAGTGCCGCAACATAACTACAAGTTGGTAAAACATTGGCATCGTTGCAATCTGAAAGCCTATCACTGCTATCACGTAGCCAGGCCATTTGCGTGACATTTTTTGAGCTAGTGTCAGGCCAACTAAGCAAACCACCATACCCACTAGGTTAAACGCAAGCGTGGCCGCCTCAAGTAGATCTTGAGGATTCATGAAAGCTCCTTGTCGAAGTTATTTGGCATCTATCGTCACAGTTACATTACCAAGTTTTGGGTGCGCAAAGTGATGACTAGCACACTGATTAACCGCGGCTTAATGTCGTACCCAGCAAGTGTTGCGCGCCAGGAACTAACCATACTGGGTCTAAGCGCGTATTCGCAGCCTCTACACAAAGAAAGTGGCGTGCTGTTTCGGCAGGGATATCGTTGGGGCGTTCGCTATCAGGGTGCCATACCACAGTAGAGTCGCTGGACTGTTTGGCAATGCGTAGCACGCGCTGGCCATCATTAAGCAGTACCGCTTCGTTAGTGTGGTAGATGCGGTCAATCGCGCCGCGTATGACCAGTGTTCCCTGCTGTTCGCCTTCGGAGAAGTCGCGCAACTTATCAAGGTAGCGCGCACCTGACAGTCCTTCCAAACGGCACTGATGGGTATCGTTAACGGCTAGGTAGGTGTGTAGAGCACCGCTGGTTTTAATTGGGGTATCGCCAATATTTTCGCTGATTAGCTCAACGTTTAAACGCTGAGCGTTAGCTTGGATGACGACTCTAGCAGTCAACTGACTATGTAGGCGCTCAACGGGGGATAGGTGTACCTCAATACCTTCTGCGTGTTCGTCCACGGCATCTACGTGCCACTGAGCATGTCGTGCAAGGCCATGGAAAGGGCCATTGCGCTCAGGGCTCTCATCGGCATAGCGCTCGTCGCCAAACCATGGCCAGCACAGCGGGATACCACCACGCGCGGCACCGGGTAACGCCTGGGGAGTGGGTGTCAGCCATAGCCAGTCAGTGTCGCCCTGAGGGCAAAAGTGCAATATTTGCGCGCCCTGTAGGCTAATCACCATTTCCCCCCAGGCCATCTTGAAAAGCACTACCTCGCGTCCTTGCCAGATAGCTTGCTGCTGGCCGTCTACGTTGCTAAGTAGCTGCTTGAGAGAGTCGGGGATCATGGAGGGTTCCTTGTATAGATAGCGTGTCGCGTGCGCTGAACAGTAGCGCTTGTGCTATGGTAGGACAAGCAGGATGTGTTGGTAAAACAGCTAGCTAAAATAGACATCTAAAACAGGGATGGCTAGGGTAGATAGCTAGAATAGATAGGTAAAACCCTAAGAGACAGTGGATATCAAGGAGGCACTATGGGCTTTATTGCATGGTTGATCATTGGTGGTTTGGCTGGCTGGATTGCTGGCAACATCATGCGCGGCGGCGGTTTTGGCGTGTTAGGTAATATCGGTGTCGGTATTGTTGGTGCAGTTGTGGGTGGTTTCTTATTTAGTTTGTTAGGACTGCAAGCAGGCGGTTTTATTGGCTCATTAGTGACGGCGACGGTGGGGGCGGTCGTGTTGTTGTGGGTCATTAGCAAAGTTCGGAAAGCGTAGACTGCCCCGAAAGGGTACCGCCCGCATTTCAGCATGTATGGCAGCACCGCCTATTAACTCAGCGCACCGTTGTATAATTTGCTGCCCGGCCTAGTGCCGGGCGGTACTGTTTTGGACGAATGGTGGCTTGGCTATCGGTCTTGGCAATACTTTCCGTTACACTAATGCGCCTTTAAAGGTGGCCGCGTGGTGGTCGCTTTAGCTTTCATCGTTCGTATCATGTTTCTCGAGGTGTCTTTTGGTCGACGCACTACATGCCTGGTGGGCCCAACAGCTAGTGCTGTGTGATTGGGCATTTACTCCGCACCCGCTGGCGGTGGATGCAGGTGCGGCTGAACATCGCCTATTGCAGTTGGGTATTACGCACAGGGGAGAGCTAGCAGACCAGCTTTTCCATGGGCTGGGAGCCTCTTCTGGTGAGCCTGACAGGCTGCTAGGCGCACTTGAATGGGCGGCGTTGGCGGGGGCGGCGGGCTGGCTAACCCAAGAAGAGGCCTCCAGCTGGGCGCATCATGTAACGCGCCGCATTACCTCTGAGTATAGTGACCTACGGGCTTGGCTTTCTGATCTACGCCGCGCACTGGGGGCGAAAGGTTGGGAAACCGGCGCTGATGATCGCTTTATAGATGCCTGTCAAGCATTGGCCGACCTTGAAAGTGAAGGCGAGGGGATTACCTGGGAGGCGCTTGTAGAGGCGTTGTTACATATGCCAGCCCTTCAGTCACTATGGCCACAAATACCCGCGGCCCAGCCTTGGCGCCTATGTGCACTATTTAGACCGGTGATTAGTTATCCAGCAAGTTCCGTGGACTGGCCTGACGCTCGGGCATGGTTGGAACGCATTTGGCAGGTAGGTGACCGAGAGCAATTGCTGGAAGTGATCTTGTGGTTAAGTGCCCAAGGTGAGCGCCAGCGTTGGGATATTGAAGCCTGTGAGTTAATGAGCATGGATAATGCTCAGCGCCTAGAGTGGCAGCGTAGTGTGGTTGAAGACTCACCCTATGCACCGGTGCTTAATAAATTTGTTAACCAAGGTGAGCCTCTTGAATGGGCAGCCTGGGACTGGTTGCGTGTGGTCGAACTAGCCTGGGCTGGAGCTTGCTGTGACTGGCTAAGTCAAGACGAGGCCGACGATCTTGCTGCTCATGCGGCTGACTTAATAGGGCGCCGTTACCACGATTGGCACGCCGTACTGAAAGCCTACATGCGTGGCCAGAGCCTATTTGAAGGAGTTGATCGTCGAGGCATGACGCCCAATGCTCGGCACAAGCTGTTGATGCAGGCACCCCATAGCCCATGGAAGCACCCCATCGGAACGCTATTGGACGATGCCACCCGAAGTGCCAGCCAACTGCGTATTAAGCAGTGGCGCAATACATCGCACCATTGGCTGTTAGCCTTAGCGGGGGTACGAGAACCGGATGTAATGCTACGCCAGCTTAACCCATCAGCTCCTATAGCCGAGCAACGGCGTGCCGATGCGGCGGTCTATCTTCAAGATTCGCTAGGCCTACACGCGGATGAAGGCCACCAAGCATTGGCACGTTACTGGCTGCCTGCCCAGGCGCATCACCTTAATCAACTGGCCGCTGATGCGGTGCACGGTGTAATGCCGCCGTCACAAACCTCATTTGGCCAACCGACCTCCGATGAGCTAAAGCAGCGTAACGCAGTGAAAGGGGTCAGCCGCCATGCAGCAACAATTCACATGGCGGAGAAGTTTGCATTTTATCTTCACATGGCACTGGATAGCGGGCTATTTGAGCAAGCACCTTTGATGGAGTATGCGAGTGCTCTACGTAGCTGCCTATGCCGCTTTTATGCCACTCCTAAGCGCTTGCTAGACGCATGGTTTGCCTGGGAAAGTTGCTTACCCGAGCCTGAACACGATTCGTTGATTAATGAGATTGCGTGGCACCTTGAGGATCCCGGTAGCCTATTTCATTGGCTTGATTGGCGTCACGATGCTTGGTGTGAGCCTGGTGAACGGCCAACGTTGAGCCGCTTCACTGCGATGTCGTTAGTGGGACCGCTAAATAGCGCGGTGTGGAGTGAGCCCCAGCTGGAAAGCCCGCGAGAGTGTGCAGACATCCGCGAGTGGGTAGAAAGCCACTACCACTTAAGCAGCGCTAACGACATGCAGGAGTTTTTAACGTTCATGCTGGAGTCAGGCGACCGGCAGGAGTACCAAATCAACTATGCGCCCTACACGCTCAACCCTGAGCGCTTAGACGCTGAGATCGCTATTTTGGAGTCTGGCGATTGTGTTGAAGAGGAGCAGCATCACCTGCTGCGGCTATGCCGTGTGCGTAGTAACGAAGATGGCTGCAATGATGTGGATATGGCCGCTTGGGATATCGCCCAGCTGGTGGATCTTGCCATTGCGGCGCGCCAGCTTGGCTGGCTAGAGCCGCACGCTTTTGCAGATGTACTAGACCGCGCATATCAGCTGGCTGCTAACCACTACTCAGGCTGGCAGGAGTACGCCGAAGGTATGTACGCAGGGTTCTCGTTCTTTATGGGGGAAACCCCAGAGCGAGAAAGCTTTTTAGCCGGGTTCCGTCAGGCAATGGTCGCTTGGTTGTGTGGTGCGCCGGTGTTAGCAGGCCCCTGGTCGAGCCTCGATTTTCCTGGCAACAAGCCGCGTCATTTTGCGCCGCTGCATATTGATACATTACCTGGCGATCAACGCACATTACATTGATGCTCGCCAAACGTAGGATAACTAGCTTATAGTCTTGAGCCTGGGAAAAATGAGTTTTGTCATGTTCCATTTTCTTTTACCGTCCATAATGTTACGAGGTTAATCGCATGGTTGCGTTGCCACACCCCGCTGTGACCGCTGTCCGTGTTGTAAGTGTTTGTGTAGCTGTTGCTCTTTTAGCTGGATGTGCAAGCTCTGGTGCTCGCCAGAATATGGAGCCCCCCGAAGATTATTTTTCGATGGCTCTTCCAGGGATGGCTAAAGGGTTCAATCCGCAAATGTCACCAATTGATAACTCATCTGGTCAATTGCGTAGTATTCAGACACCTCCACCTACTGTTGTTCGACAAGCTTTGCTAGCGCAGCACCAGCGATGGGCGGGGACGCCCTATCGAATAGGAGGTACATCTGAGCGTGGCATCGATTGTTCAGCACTGGTACGCAACGTTTTTCGGGACACTTTTAACTTAGAGCTTCCCCGTTCCACCCAGGATCAAGTACATGAGGGACGCCCGATCGACCGCCAAGAGCTGCAGGCGGGCGATCTGGTCTTCTTCCGCCCACCAGGAGCTTATAATCATGTGGGTATTTACGTGGGGGATGGCTATTTCCTCCATGCTTCCACCTCGCAAGGGGTGATTATTTCCAGTCTGGATAATAGCTATTGGCAGCGTCACTACTGGCAATCGCGCCGTGCCTTAGAGCCAACGCATCTTGCTCAGCTGGGTAGTAGCAGCATCCAATAACAGTATCCAATCACAGTTAGCTGGAAGCGACGCTAAGTTTGGATATGCCATGATTGAAGTTAGGACGCGCGCCTGGTGGCGCGCGACAGCGGCCCTGTGTTTGGGGTCGTTTCTTGTGTTTATCAATTTGTACGTGCCCCAGCCGCTGCTGCCAGGGCTAAAGGATGCTTATCAGGTATCCACCTTGGGTGTTAGCTTGTTGATGTCCGTATCGACGCTCTCCCTAGCCTTGGCACTGTTGGTATTCGGGCCGCTCTCCGATGCGATCGGGCGTGAAGCCATCATGCGCATTACGCTGTTGTTTGCGGGCGTGCTTTCGTTAGCGCTGGCTTTTGCACCCACCTTTGAAAGTTTGTTATTGCTGCGCTTACTGCAGGGTTTTGTGCTGGGTGGCTTGCCTGCAGTCGCCATTGCTTGGATGGGTGATGAGTTTGACAAGGCAGCCCTACTGAGCGCAGTGGGGCTGTATATTGGTGCCAACTCATTAGGGGGAATCAGTGGGCGAATTGTGGGCGGTGTTGCAGCCGATTTGGGTGGCCCAACTGCTGCATTTTTAGCAGTGGGTGTGATGACACTTATTGGCTGCGTAGTGTTTTGGCGGCTCCTACCCCGTGGTCGTGCTTTTACCCCTCAGCGGTTTGAGCTACGCAAAGCAATCAGTAGCTTAGTGGGGCATTTACGCAATCCGGTACTGCTCGCTGCCTACTGTTTGGGCGGTATTAACTTCCTGGTTTTTATTAATCAATACAGCTATATCACCTTCCGCTTGGCGGCCGAGCCGTATCAACTTGCCGCCAGCGGGTTGGGGCTGATTTTTTTGACCTACCTGGGAGGCACCTTCGGCTCCATGATTTCCGGGCGTCTAGCCAGTCGCTTCTCCCCGGCAGCATGCATGATGGTGGGGGTAGTGATTTTGATGCTGGGCACGGCGATCACCCTATCGAGTTCGCTGGTGCTGATTATCGTTGGTTTAAGTGTCAATGCTTTCGGCTTTTTTCTGGCGCACTCGCTTGCTTCTAGCTGGGTGGGACGCTATGCCCAGGGGGCACGGGGTAGCGCTTCGGCGCTCTATCTCGTGTTTTACTACGTGGGTGCCAGTTTGGGTGGTTTTTGGCTAGAGCCGTTCTGGCGTTGGGCCGGCTGGCCGGGGGTAAGTGTCGGCTCATGGTTACTGCTGAGCATAACGCTGATGATTGCTTTCGCTCTATGGCGTTTTGAACGTCGCCAGTTAGTTAGCTAAAAAAGTGTTTGCTAACGTTCAACCTATCTTGGCAACAGTGGGTCACTGCATTGCTCTAGTTGTTCACTGCATTGCTTTAATTTACCTCCGCTTAAGTGGTAACGCTGTGGGCATAGCCGTTCCAATAGGGCGGTATCGTGACTAATCACCAGCACACCAAACTGGCGTTTTTCAGCCTCCTTTTTTAGCGCCCGCCAAAGTTCAACCTGAGTAATCGGGTCAAGCATGGTCGAAATCTCATCGGCGATTAGAAAGCGCACTCCTGGTGCTAAGGCGCGTAGCACACATATCCGCTGTAACTCTCCTCCGGATAGCGCCTGAGGATAGCGCGACAGCCAATGGGGTTGTACTCCAAAGGCTTGTTGCTGTGCTTCCGAGGGCCTCCAGGCTTCACGAAGTATCTTGCCAACCCGCCAACGTGGGTTAACTGCTAACTCTGGTGATTGAGGTAGCCACTGTACGGGCTGTAGGCCGTTTTTCGGTAGCGCCGTACCCTCCAGACATACCTCTCCCGTTTGTGGTGTTAAATACCCTGCCAGTAGTTTCCCTAGCGTGGATTTGCCAGCCCCGGAATCACCGCTTAGTCCTACCCACTCTCCAGCCTTCAGCGTCAGTGAAACAGACTGAATCAACGGCTCGTTGGATGCAAACTGAAAACTAAGCTGGCGTGCTTCAAGCAACGTTCACCTCCTTTTGTGAATGCTGTTGCATCTGGCTGACAGCACTGGTCAAGAAGCTATTGTCGGGTAGCGCTTGCCACAGAGTCCTAGAATAAGAACTGGTCAGCGAGCAGCCCGACCCACTAAAAGCTGAAGCGCAAGCGGTTTCGATCTGTTTACCGTCGCGCATAATGGTAACCCGATCAGCAATTGACAGTGCATGGCGTAGGTCGTGAGTAATTAGCATTACGGTTTTGCCTTGGTCGGCAAGTGCACGCAGCGCGTCCAGCACTCGCTGGCGTTGTTGTGGGTCCAGGCCGACGGTGGGCTCATCGGCAATGATGAATTGTGCCTGGCTGACGTGGGCCATGGCGGTCAATACTCGGCGAGCCATGCCGCCAGAAAGCTCATGGGCAAAGGCCTGTTGAGCGCGGCTATCTAGCCGATAATGATCCAAGGCTTGCTGGGCAGATCGCCAGGCGCTCATTGCAGGCCAACCAGCACGCTGGGCCGCCCAGGCTACCTGACGATGCGTACGTACCAGTGGGTCGAGGGCCTTCAGCGACTGGGGAATAAGTGCCAGCTCACGGCCGCGAAGTTGGTGTTGGCGCGCTGCATCAAGTGGCTTGCCGTGGTAGTAGAGCTGACCGTTTAAGCGTGCCGATGCGGGAAGTAAGCCCATAACCGCGTAGGCAAGCAGGCTTTTGCCAGCGCCTGATGCTCCCACTACAGCATGCACATCGCCTGCTGAGAAACGCAGCGAAAGTTCCTCTAAGCAGGTTGCCCAGTCCCGCTTCCACCAAGAAGCGTAGTAGGGTAGCTGTAGCGATAATTGGTCAATAATTAGCATCTTAAACCTTTCATCAAAGGGGCGGGCAGTGGCTAAAGTGCCCTGCGTAGGTGGCTGGCCAAGCGTTCGAAGCCAAGCACCATTAGCAGAAGCCCTAAACCTGGAAATACCCCCAGCCACCAATAGCCGCCGCTTAAGTAGCGCATCGCATCGGCCAGCAGCACCCCAATGGCGGGTTGGCTAGGGCTTAGCCCAAAGCCCAGAAAGGTTAGCGCCGCTTCGTGCAATATGGCATGAGGAAACAGCAATAGGGCGCCGACCAGGCAATGGGGCAGCAAATGGGGCAGCATATGGCTATAGAGTACGAACCAGCGTGACTTACCCAGGGCTTGCGAGATACGCACGTAGGGCGCCTGACGCAGCTGTAGCAGTTCGGCACGTAGTACGCGGGTTAGGCTGGGCCAGTGAGTAACCGCAACGGCGATAATCACTGCCTGAGTGCCGCCGCCAAGGGCAAATGCAATCAGCATTAATAAAATCAGGTGTGGCACGCTGAGTAGCGTATCGATTAACAGGCTGACCAATGCATCCAAACGGCGTGACATGGAGGCAAGTGCAGCGAGACTCAATGCAATCAGGGTACTGAACAGCGCTGCCAAACAGCCCACCCAAAAACTTAGCGCTAGCCCCGCGAGGGTGCGCGCCCATAGCTCTCGCCCTAGGGCATCGGTGCCTAGCCAGTGATCGCCGCTAGGCGGGGCTAAGCGAGCATCAAACTGCATCTGCTGCGGTGAATCACCCAATAGCCACTGGCTAGCGACTAGCCCGATTACCAGTAGAATAGTGATGCTGAGACTGAACGCGGCACGCAGGCGCGGCTGGGTACCAAACCTTGGCTGGATATAGTGGCGGAGCTGAGCCTGTTTCATGGGCCACCCGCTTTCATGCGTGGGTCAATAACGCCGTAAAGAGCATCGGCGGTCATATTACCGACACTAACAAACAGTGCAGTAAATAGCGCAATGCCCAGAAGCAGGGGGATATCGCTGCGCAGGCCCGCTGCTACTGTGGCTTGCCCTAAGCCGGGGTAGGCTGTTCTGGTCAAGTCGTAGCGGACACTTTTATTAAGCTGCTTCCGCGATTTTCTCGATCTCCCTTGGCGCGTGGTAG
>NZ_NWUX01000014.1 GCF_002374315.1 Vreelandella nigrificans
TGCCTTGATATTTGGTGATTTATCACCCTCATCGGCAAGCGCCCACATGAATTACCTGATCAAATTGTTAAAGAGCTTATCGAAGGTCGTTGCCGTTCGATGTGGGCGTATCATACCTGTATTTTTTATTTGGTCAAGCGCTTAAATTAAGTTTTTGCAGGATCACGAAAGTCGACTAGCACTTCTCCACCTGAAAACACCTTGCTCAACAGCCTACTTCAGCACAAGCAGAGACTCAAACAAACAGCCCGCCTTGGCTGGATAGCTTATCAAGAGAGAAGAGAATCCTGAATCTCGGCAGACCTTGATCCAGCGCAAGCCGATCGATTTCCTGATCATTACACTGGACTGAAGCTTAAAAATTCAAGCACCTAGCGTAATTGATATTAAATTGAAAAACCGCAGGGCTGGACAGTGCTACTCATGCAGGGGGATCAAAAAATGAAAATGGTGAGAAAAATTCTGCCAAGCATTATCGCTAGCGCAGTTTTTACGACTACGGGCATCGCTGGAGCCGAAGATGGCTTTGAAGACTATCGCAACCGTTTTGAGCCACTGCCCTACCTCCCTCCCATTCCCACCAACAACTCACTTACGGAAGAAAAAGTTGAGCTGGGTAACATGCTATTTTTTGAACCAAGGATCTCATCAAGCGGTGTCATCAGCTGCGCCACCTGCCACAACCCAGCATTAGGCTGGGCAGACCGCATCCCACGTGCAGTAGGCCATGAGGGCCAAGTAGGCGAGCGTAATACGCCAACGGTTCTTAACAGCGGTTTTTTGGGGGCGCAGTTCTGGGATGGTCGTGAGCCAGACCTTGAAGGGCAAGCTCTTGGCCCCATCGAAGCCGAGGTTGAAATGGCCATGGCTCTTGAGACGGCATTAGATCGTCTGACTGAATTCGAGCTCTACCAAGAGAAATTTGCTGATGCCTATCCAGATGATGAAGACCCCATCAATGCAGACAACCTAGCTAAAGCCTTAGCCACATTCCAGCGAACCTTGAATACTCCCAACTCTCCGTTCGATCGCTATTTACGCGGAGACATAAGTGCCATTAGCGATCAAGCAAAAGAGGGGATGGTAGCTTTTGTAGATAACGGCTGTATCGCTTGCCACAGCGGTCCAGCCTTCACAGATAGCCGTTTCCACGCAATCCAGGTGCCAGGTTCCACAGATCTTGGCCGTTATTTGGTAACAGGAGAAGAATCCGATAAATACCGCTTTAGAACACCAACGCTCAGAAACGTAGCGGTAACCTATCCCTATATGAATAATGGTGCGACTGAAACGTTAGAAGAAGCAGTAGCTATCATGGGGCAAGAAATGCTTGGTCGTGAATTCGATGAAGCCACTATAGATAACATTACTGCGTTTCTTCATACCCTAACCGGCAAAATGCCCGACTTTGAGGTTCCAGCGCTCCCCTAACACCGGTGTAAAGCTGATACCGTCGGCCTAGGCCGACGGTATTTATTAACTGAAACTTTACAGCTTCAAGGTATCGCCATACACACTCTAAACACGGTAAGTTTCTAAACGCAGCAAAAGCTCTGCACGACGCTTTTCATTAGTAAAGGCCTCTTCAATGGCATTACGGTTTAAAGTGCAGAACAGATCCGCATCCCAACCAAATGCGTCTGCACATGCCATATGATTAGTCAGCAAACCTCCACCGAAATAAGCAGGATCATCAGAACTAATAGTTACTTTTAGCCCCTCTGCCAACAACTTAGGTAGGGGATGGTCACGTAGCTGCTCAACTACTTTCAAGCTTACATTTGAGAGAGGGCAAACAGTCAATACTACCTGCTGCTCACGGAGGCGTTGCACAACATCACTACTCTCTAAACAACGCACACCATGATCAATGCGCTGAACATCTAACACATCAAGAGCTTCGGCTATATAATCAGCTGGCCCTTCTTCTCCAGCATGAGCAACACGCACCAAACCCAGCTCTTTTGCCCGTGCAAAGAGCGCCTGAAACTTTCTAGGTGGGTTATTACGCTCTGCGCTGTCTAGCCCAATAGCATCTAAGTACTGCCAATACGGTGCCGCTTGCTCCAGCACCTGAAGAGCCTCGTCCGCAGGGCGGTCGCGCAAAAAAGCCATGATCATGCCAACAGATAAATCAAGCGATGCTTCAGCTTCTTGCTTAGCGCGAAGCAGGCCTGCCATCACAACGTTTAAAGGAACATCGCGCTGAAGATGCGCTTGCGGATCAAAATGCATGTCGATATGCACTACCCCCTCCGCCCGTGCGCGCTTGAAGTAATCCATCGCCAAGTCATAGAAGTCCTGCTCAGTACGTAGGACATTCATGCCGAGATAATAGAGATTCAGGAATCCTTGCAGGTCATCAAACTGGTAAGCTGCTTTTGCTTCACTGATCGTTGCATAAGGAAGCTCAATATTGTTTCGTTTAGCAAGCTGAAACATCAGCTCAGGCTCAAGGGAGCCTTCAATATGTAGATGGAGCTCAACTTTTGGCAATTTACGTAAAAAATCATGCATAGCGGGCTCCTTTATAGCTCACTGCGGTAGCGGATTATGCATTCCAGTATCAGTAATTAGCCGACCTTCATCAAGCTGCCAATAAAACTCAACGCCAGGTAAAAGCGAGACATCATCTACTTGATGAACAAAGTAAATCACTGTTTTATTACCAAGCCACTGATCTAATGAATGGGCAATATGCTTTGCTGTTTGCGCATCAACACCTGCAAACGGCTCATCCAACAACACCATATTTGGACTGCGCAAAAATAAGCGCGCCAAAGCAACCCGCCTTGCTTGTCCACCGGAAAGCTGTTGCCCCTTCTCACCTACCGGGGTATCCAGCTGTTGCGGTTGCCGCTGCGCCCAATCGCTAAGCGCAACCTGAGCTAGCGCACGCCATAGCTGCTCATCGTTCGCATCAGGGTTAGCAATACGTAAATTTTCTGCTAGAGAACCATCGAACAAATCCACCTGTTGCGACAGCATGGCAAAGTTCGCTGCACGGCTATCGGCTAATACCTCACACGGGGCACAATCGGATACGCTAACTTCACCGCTAGTAGGGGAAATACGCCCCATCAGTAGTTGCGCCAGCGTCGATTTACCCGCTCCAGAAGCTCCAGTAATAACTGCTCGTTTCGTGGAAGGAAGAGTCAAAGAAACCGTATTGACGGCAGGCTCGAGCATATCCGGATAGCGAAATGAAACATTGCTAAGGCTAACCAAGGGCCCACTACAAGAGGTAGGTAAGGTAATTTTCCCAAGGTTTGCGGGGCTCGTTGACAGGGCATTGAGCCGTTTGACAGCAGCGTGGCTAGCCCCTAATTTTACAAAGGCTGCCGGAAGCACACTAAAGGCTTCATTTACACCTAATAAAATTAACACTGCCATCACTAAGATTGGCCCACTCACATGCCCCTCTAGCATAGCGACACTGCCCACCCACAGTACGCTTATCACTAGTATGCCTGTTACCAAAGAAACCGCAGCATTACCAAGCGCAGTTTTAAACACTAAGCGTCGCTGATTCGCCGCGGCATGCACTTCCTGGCAGGAAATTTTCTGCTGATGCCATGCACTAGTCCGATAACTCATTAGCTCTGCGGAGGCCTGCACTTGGTCGAGTACTAAGTGGCGCAATTCCCTTTGATCGCTAGTCTGCTGATAGCTATTAGCGAACCCGAGCCAAGCAGAGCCTAACGTGATCATTAGCCACAGCGCCCCAAGCGTAACCACAACAATGATGGCCACCCCAGGCATCCAAATAGCTATAAAAGCTGGCACAGCCAGAACACATAACAGAGCGACTACCGGTGGCATTAGTAGACGCAGGTAGAGATTATCCAGTGTATCAATATCTGCTGTGAGTCGACTCAACCAGTCACCAGCCCGGCTACGACGCAAACTAGTATCATCTAGATGCGTTAAGTAGCCAAAAACACGAAAGCGCAAATCCGCCAACAGCGTTAATACCGTATTGTGGTTATATAGGCGCTCAACATAGCGCACAACCGTTCGCAACAATGCAAAAAAACGAATACCGCCACCTGGCACGTAAATATCCAGTGAAGACGGCAAGCCTGCGGCTAACGCGATACCAGCAAGCGCGCAGGCAGCAATAAACCAGCCCGACAAACCCAATAGCGACAATCCCGCTATGAGCGTTACCCATATGAGGATCGCACCTAATAAAAAACGCTGCCGACGGCGTAGTAAAAGTCTGAGCCAGGGTTTGAAATCTTGGTAGGCTTGCTTCATGGGGCCACCTCTGTGAGTGTGCCCATTTCACACATAAAGTGCCTATTGGCAACAGCAACGATGGCTGGGTGATGCGTCGCAACTACGAGCGTACGCCCCTCTCTGGCCCACGACAATAACGCTTGAATAACAACCTGTTCGGTTGAAGCATCCAAACTCGCTGTTGGCTCATCTAACAATATTAACGACGCTGAACTCAGATAAATGCGTGCAAGGGCAAGTCGCTGGGCCTGACCTCCTGATAGCCCAACACCCCGCTCACCAATGGTACTTTCAAGCCCAGCAGGCAATGCTGCTAATAGCTGCCCCAACCCAGCCTGCTGCAGCGCTTGAACCATTGCTTCAGCATCTGCGGCTGGGCTAGCTAACCGCAGGTTATCTGCCAAACTTCCCTGAATAATGCAGGGGTTTTGGTCAAGCCACGCCACTTTTGACGCTTTTCGACGATAGGTACCACTAAGGGGAGCCATAAATCCTGCCAACACTGCCAAGAACGATGACTTACCACTGCCCGACTCCCCCGTAACAGCAACAACATCACCCTCAAAAATCGAAACATTTACCGCTTGGAGCGCCAGCTCTCGGCCTGAATAACCTATGCTTGCGCTTGCAAGCTCACACACTGCGCCTGGCCCCTGTGGCTTTGCCAAGTATTCAGGCACCAAGCTCGGTTCGTTATAAATCACAACCAAGCTTTCAGCAGCGCCTAGTGCTGCCGCACGGTCGTGGTAGTGCTGGGAAAGCGTACGTAAAGGCTGGAAAAACTCAGGTGCCAACAAGAGGACAGCCAGACCACTAAATAGCGTAAGCGACGGTGATGGGCCGTAATCGATATAGCCCAGCAGGCCAAAACCTACATACATGGCAACAACGGCGATCGCCACTGACGCAAAAAACTCAAGCACTGCGGAAGATAAAAATGCCAACCGTAAGGTACGCATACTTAAGCGGCGATACTCATCAGTGGCATACCACACCATTCGCTGCGCAGATTGGGTATGGCCAAAAAGCTGCAGCGTTGTCATGCCGCGTACGCGATCAATGAAGTGTGCGGATAAGCGAGAGACTGCTTTGAACTGGTCTTGATTCAAACGCTCTGCCCCCATGCCCACTAAAGCCATAAAGAGAGGGATAAGCGGTGCTGAAAGAAACAAAAAAATGGCGACTAAGTAGTCCAGCCATCCCACTACACAGACAATAGCTAGCGGCAAGGCCACCACAATGCGCAGCTGAGGGTAGAAACGAGCAAAGTAGCCATCCAGCGTATCGACATGCTCAACCACTTGGGTAGCCAGCGCGCCACTTTGTTGCTGAGTTAACCAGACAGGACCAAGCTCAGCGATTTTAGATAAGAGTTCGGCCCTCGCGAACAAACGAATTCGTAGGCTGGCCTCAGCACTCAACACCTCCTGCGCTGATTGAAAAACTGCGCGAAGCCCTACTGCAGCAGCAAGTGCCAAAAATAGCGGCACAAACTCTGCCGGAGAACGGTCATGAACAACTAACTGCTCGATCAGCCAAGCCAGCCCCACCACTAGTACAACCGTTTGAACTCCCGCCAAAACGCCACACACTGCCGCGCCGGTTAATCTTTTTTGCTCGCGCTTTGCAAGCGAAGAAAGCCAACGGCGCGGCGTTATGGGCATCATCTTATCTTGATGACTAGCAGGCATACGCTCAGTGATACCCGTCCCCAACCCGTACCTTGCCGCGGAACACCCAGTATGTCCAAGCGGTGTAAGTGAGAATGATAGGAATGACAAATAACACGCCAATCAACAAGAAAAGCTGCGACTCCGGCGCAGATGCGGCGTCCCAAAGTGTGTAGTTAGGGGGCACAATCACAGGCCACTTACTAACAATCAAACCCAGGTAGGTGAAGACATAGATGCCGATGGTAGCCAGGAACGGCACACCCTCGCGCCGCGTTTTCACTGAACGATAGACAATAAAAGCACAGGCAAGCGCCAAGAATGGGAAGATCCATATAAGCTGAATATTACCAAACCAACGCTCCCACACCAGCGGGTTCACAAACGGCGTCCATATACTAATAATCCCAAAAACGAGCAGCACAAGGGCCAATAACATGGGAGTAATCTTATAAGCCCAGTCTTGAATATGTCCCTCTGACTTCAGAATTAACCAAGTCGCCCCGAGCAAAGCATAACCCGCCATCAGACCAAGACCAGTCAATATAGAAAATGGTGTCAGCCAGTCGAATGGGCCGCCCACATAGGCGAAATTTTCAACGGGGAAGCCCTGAATATAGGCACCTACTACCGCCCCCTGGGCAAAGGCAGCAATCGCAGATCCCCAGCAAAACGCTCGGTTCCACCAGCGACGGTTACGACGCGACTTAAAACGAAACTCAAAGGCAACACCGCGGAAAATCAACCCCGCCAACATGAGAAAAACGCCAATATAAAGTGCTGGCAGAAATACCGAGTAGACCAGCGGAAAGGCGCCCAACAATCCTGCTCCCCCCAGTACTAGCCAAGTCTCATTACCATCCCAGACAGGCGCCACAGAGTTCATCATGACGTCACGAGCATCTTCATCAGGAGCAAATGGATACAGTATCCCAAGCCCCAGATCAAACCCATCCATCAGTACGTACATCATAATGCCAAAGCCGATGATGAACGCCCATATTAGCGTTAAATCAAACATTTCCATGTTTAGCTCCTGACTGGATCAACGTCATCATCGAAAGGGGTATGCGCTGCAGAAAGCGGGCGCATGGGACGATGGAAGTTATCACCCACTGTTTCACGCTCTTCTTCGGGCAACATGCCATTGCGTACGACACGCGTGAGGTAGTAAACGCCTGCATAAAACACTACCCCGTAAACTAATATGTAACCAATTAAGGTAAATAACGCCATGGGGCCGGTTAGTGAGGGTGTTAAGCCCTCAGCATGAGTCATCATGCCATATACCAACCAGGGCGCCCGACCAGTTTCAGTGACGATCCAACCTGCCAAGACCGCGACAAACGGCATGGCAATCATACCTACCAGAGATTTTAGAAATAATGGCTGCGTATAGATGCGCCCTTTGCGGCGTAAAATCAGGCCTGTCAACGAAACTGCAATCATTAATAAGCCAATTCCAACCATTACCCTAAAGGCCCAAAAAACAATCAATACGGGTGGCTGCTCTTCCGGCGGAGCTTCACTAATTCCTGGTATCTCACCATCGACCGAGTGGGTCAAAATAATGCTCGCTAAGTTAGGGATGCCGAACGCAAAGTGATTGGTTTGCGCTTCTTGATCGGGTATCGCAAATAACAGCAGCGGCACATTGGTTGATGTTTCCCAGTGCCCTTCCATTGCGGCAACCTTTGTAGGCTGATGCTCCAATGTATTCAGACCATGAAAGTCACCGATAACAGCTTGAGTCGGCGCCAAGAACAACAGTAACCAAAGGCACATTGATAGTGCACGTCGATTCGCTTCAGGGTCACGATTACGGAGCAAGAACCATGCACTCACTCCCGCCACAACAAAGCCACCCGTCAGAAAGGAAGCTACAGCCATGTGCAGGAAGCGATAAGGGAAAGAGGGGTTAAAAATCGCTTCAGTCCACGAAATAATATGGAAGCGATTATCAATTAACTCGACCCCTGCTGGCGTGTGCATCCAGCTGTTCGCCGAAAGGATCCAGAATGATGAGATAAATGTACCGATGGCCACCATAATGGCGGCAAACAGATGCACTCCCTGGGGTACTTTTCCACGACCAAATAGAAGCACACCAAGAAAAGCGGCCTCTAAAAAGAAAGCGGTGACCACCTCATAACTCAGGACAGGTCCAAGAAAATTTGATGCCGCTTGGGAGAAATTACTCCAGTTAGTACCAAATTGGAAAGACATCACGATGCCTGACACCACGCCCATACCAAAGACAACGGCAAACACCTTTGTCCAGAATAGAGCAAGACGATCCCAGGCAGGGTTCTCGGTCTTGTAAAACAGGCCATGAAGTAGCGCTATATAGGACGCTAAGCCGATCGTAAAGACAGGGAAAATCGCATGAAACGATACAACGAATGCAAACTGCAATCGCGATAACAACAGGGGATCAAGTTCCATCTTACTCTCCTAAGACATGGATCGGTTTCCCACCTATGGGTTAACACAAGCTTAGTTGAGCCTTTGTGGCGCGACATTTTAGTTATAAGCACTAAGCCTATTTTTTTCTAAGCCTATTTTTTGATTGCTTATGGGCCGTTGCAATCAACTTAAATTGGACATTCATCATATAACATCAGCTGACCGTCCAAGATGTGTCGCATTGACGCATATCTTCAGTGAAATATCTTCAGTGAATTAAGAGAGTAGTACTAAACTCACCAGATAACCTGTGTACGCTATAAATAACAAGAACAACACTCCGCCCTCAACACGATTAATACGACGCGGGCGCCCTCGCCACGAGAAGGCGAATAGCACCATTAGAAGCGTCATAACGGTCATAACGCTCCAGTCTCGCACCAACACTTCGCGCCCCACTTCAATAGGATGAATAACCCCTGCCAACCCAACAACTGCCAAGCTATTGAACAAGTTGGATCCCACTACATTCCCCAGCACCATGTCATGCTCTTTACGGCGTAGAGCACTAATAGAGGAAGCCAGCTCAGGTAAGGAAGTGCCTATAGCCACCACCGTCAGCCCAATAATGAGATCACTGACACCAAAGCCAACAGCAATCTCAACAGCGCCCCATACTAATAGGCGTGAACTAGCAATTAGCAGCACTAGGCCAACCAGGGTCCACATTATCGCCTTCCCACGGGAAAGAGCTTTACTCTCTAACGTTTCAGCGACCTCCCCCGTCAATGGATCATCCTGCTGAGCACGGGAACGAACGATGCTCACGCCAATAAAAAGCACCAGTCCGCAAAGCAACAAAATGGACTCCCAGCGAGAGATCCAGCCATCAAACAGCATATAGCCAGTTAATAGCATAATGGCTACCAAAAGCGGCATCTCTTTGCGAATGACGTCTGAATGAACGGCCAATGGCGCTATCAGCGCTACAAAGCCAAGCACAAGACCTATATTCGCAATATTCGAACCGTAAGCATTACCCACCGCCAGCCCTGGATTTCCCTGCATAGCAGCTAGCACTGACACGGTCATTTCGGGTGCCGATGTCCCAAAACCAATCACAAGCATGCCAATAAGCAGCGGCGAAAGCCCCAGCCAATGAGAAGTAGCTGCCGCACCGTCGATGAATTTTTCCGCACTCCAAATTAAAAGAGCTAGCCCTACCAACACTGCTATGCAGGCGAGTAACATTTCAGTTCCTTAATGACATGATGTTAGGCACTATCGCGGCTGCATCCTTGTCCAAGCTAGTGCATACGTCAAGTACAGTTTTCTATCGACTTGACAGTCAAGCGTATCCACCGTATTGGTTTTACTACTCAACGCACTGAGAACTTGCTGTTGCCCCATTTCTCATTAAAAAATCGCCCATCGGTGTCAGTTAACACACCACTGGTTGACCGCACACCACCTGAGCTACGCGCTCAACGGAGGCGGCTGCGCGCTTGTCATGAGTGCGATTGGGTATCAGCACTCCCCCCTCTTAAGTCCGGGGAAAAAGCATCGTGCCCACGCTGCTCTCATACGCTGGTTAAACGCCACCGCTATCCCGCTCAACGCAGCATGGCATTGGCCATTTCAGCGCTTATTGCGTTGCTTGTGGCGGTCTCGTTTCCCTTCGTTAGTTTCAGCATAGGGGGAGTGGGCAACCGAATTGAGCTTTCACAAACAGCAACTACCTTAATAGCTTTTCATCAGCCTGTTGTGGCGATTGCAGTTATCATGACAATCATTGTGCTGCCTGCAGTTTATCTTATTGGGGTTATTTGGCTTCAGTACGGGCTTTTAAGCGGCAGGCATATGTCATTTAGCCGTGACATTGCGCGATCACTGGCCCACCTAACCCCTTGGATGATGGCTGATGTATTCATTATTGGCGCGCTTGTCAGCCTTATAAAAATAGCGGGTATGGCACAAATCGAGCTGGGCATCTCATTTTGGTCGTTTTGTATTTTTGCAGTGCTACTCCTTATGACGACTCAATCTCTGGATGCAGACTGGATGTGGTTCTCTTTGGAAGGCGAACCCCTCGCCCCAGAAGGAACGAAAACTGGCGCAACCGGCTTTAGCCAAGGGGTAACAGGATGCCCTACCTGCGGCTTAGTGAACCGGCTATCTCACAGCGGCGAAAAAAACCGCTGCACCCGTTGTAATGAGAAGCTACACCAGCGATTACCACATAGCTTACAGCGTACTTGGGCACTGCTATTTGCAGCCGCTGTCATGTATATCCCTGCTAACGTATACCCTATTATGACCACCACTAGCCTGGGGCATGCCATGCCTTCTACTATCATCGGCGGTGTGGTGCACTTATTGCAGATGGGTTCCTGGCCAGTAGCCTTGGTTATCTTTGTTGCTAGCGTTATCGTACCCGTGGGCAAGCTTATGGCCTTGACGTGGCTATGTTTTGCTATCAAGCGTAGCAATGAACTAAATGCCCAAAGCAGAACCAAGCTTTACAGAATCACGGAATTTATTGGTCGCTGGTCAATGGTCGATGTCTTTGTTGTTGCCATACTGGTAGCACTGATACGGGCAGGCTCCCTGATGTCGATTACCCCTGGACCAGCCGCACTCGCTTTTGGCTCAGTGGTTGTGCTCACCATGCTTGCTGCCATGACGTTTGATCCACGCTTGATTTGGGACGCTCCGCCTCCACGCTCTACTCGCCGTGAAACGGCCGCCAAGGAACCTGTTGATGGCTAATGATGTGATTCACAAAAACAGCTCGACATCCCCTGAAGAGAACGACCTACACAGAGCTAAGGCATCACCACAAACAAGGCTTTCCCCAATTTGGATTGTACCTATTGTGGCTGTCATTATTGGAATGTGGTTGGTCTATGACACCTACTCAAGTCGTGGCACTCTCGTTACCCTGAATATGGATAGTGCCGAGGGAATCGAGGCTGGAAGTACACTAATCCGCAGCCGTAGCGTAGAAATAGGAAGAGTGCAGAGCGTGCGTCTTTCAGACGATCTCTCACACGCAGTAATGACTGCCCGCATTCAGCCTGAGGCAGAGGCTATGCTACGTGATGATAGCCGCTTCTGGGTGGTCAAACCCCGTATTGGTCGGGAAGGTATCAGCGGTCTTGGCACCGTACTTTCAGGCGCTTATATACAGCTTGAACCGGGCAGATCAGAAGAACCACGCCGTGAGTTTCAGGTTAGTGATGTCCCACCTGTAGCGCCATCTGGGCAAGCTGGTCTACAAATTAGTTTAGTGAGTCAATTGGGTAATTCACTACGCGTCGGAGACCCTGTCTCCTATCAAGGCTATACCGTTGGTCGTGTTGAAGACACACGCTTTGAGCCCGAGTCCCGCACCATGCACCATCAGGTCTTCATAGAAGAGCCTTATGCACAGCTGGTTACTGACAGCACCCGTTTTTGGACATCCAGCGGTGTTGATTTTCGTTTGGATGCTGACGGTTTCCGCGTCAATGTAGGGTCACTTGAAGCATTACTGGGCGGTGGTGTCACTTTTGGCGTGCCAGAGGATCTACCAATGGGACAACCAGCAGCAGCCAACTCCAGCTTTAGTTTATATGCGGATGAAGACAGCGCTCGCGAAGGCACCTTTAACCGCTATTTAGAGTATGTGCTGTTGGTTGATGATACGGTCCGAGGCCTTTCAAGAGGAGCACCTGTCGAGTTTAGAGGCGTCCGATTAGGTACCGTTGCAGCAGTGCCTTGGAATTTCACCGCTCCGCAGCCAGGCTCCCGCGCCCAGTTCGCCATACCAGTACTCATTCGAATTGAGCCACAGCGCTTGGGTATTGAAAACTCGGACATTGATTTAGAAGAGTGGGAGGAGCGCTTCACTCGCATGTTTAATTTAGGTCTACGGGCATCTCTAAAAAATGGCAGCCTGCTTACAGGCGCCCTCTTTGTCGACCTTAATTTTCAGCGTGATTTAGCAGGCGAATATTTGGCTGAATCTTTCTCTGAGCGCACTGTATTCCCAACCGTGGCGGGCGGCTTCGCCCAAATCCAAGCCCAAGTGACTAACTTACTGGACAAGCTTAATGCGCTTGAGGTGGAGCCACTGCTAGCTGGCCTTGACCGGAACTTACAAGCCTCCGAGAGCGTACTAAATGAAGTCCGCAACGTTAGCGCTTCCATTAATCAGTTACTGAGTGATCCCGAGACCCAGGCAATGGGAGGCAATTTAAACGCCACGCTGGATGAACTACGTAGCACACTACAAGGGGTCTCACCGTCATCCCCTGCTTATCAAGAATTAACCAGCGCTATAGAGCGCCTTGACCGCTTAATGCGCGACTTACAACCGCTCACGCGTACGTTGAACGAAAATCCCAGGGCATTACTATTTGATAACCTGGATACTCAAGACCCAATCCCTCGTGCTCCTCGTTAACAAGGACTGATAATGCGTACTACGGCGCTCAAGGTTATATCACTGCTCAGTTTAAGCATGCTGCTCTCTGCTTGTGCGAGTAGCGTTACTCCACCAGCACGCTACCTACTCCCCAGCAGTCCAATGCTAAGCGCACCTGCACACCCTCAGGGCACACTCCAGGTGCGTTCACCACGTTTAGCACACTACCTGGATGTTGATGGAATCGTCATGCAGTTAAATGACATCACTCTCAACGAGGCACGAGAACACCAGTGGGCAGAAAGTATTGGCCGCCAGTTGGAACGCTCGCTGCGATCTCATCTTGCTCAAGAGCTAACGACTATCCAGATAGTACGAGATGATGGTAGTGCGGCCAATGCTATGACGTTACTTTTGGAAATCGATCAATTCCAAGGTAGATACGATGGCATGGCTGTTGCCAGCGGACAGTGGCAGTTAAGAGGCGCTAATAATGAGCTTCTGACCCTAAAGAGTTTTTCGGCTGAAAGCGCACTCGATGAAGATGGCTACCCGGCACTGGTTCGCGCACTGGGTGATAGCTGGAGCAGTGTTGGAAGGCAAATTGCACACCAAATTCGCCAAGGCAACTATTTCGACTAAGCTAAGCACAAATACCGCGCCCCAGATGCGCTATACAACAGCCGCATGACTTACTTAATTTACCCAATTAACTTAATTTTATGTAGATGCCCGTAATTAAGTGTATTAGCTACGTCAGAGACTAAGACAAGGATGCGATATGAACGGTGACAACACGCTTGGCAGTGAGGAGCTACTCAAACATCTATCTAGCTTAACGCAGTCGCTTGAAACGGTGCTTAGTGGAAACGCAGCGCTCGAACCACTTGAGTGTGCGTTGTCTAGCCATGATGTCCTAACTGAAGAGCTAGCCTCACTGGGCATGTCCTCTGCTGTCGCTGAGGTACTGGAACGCATCGAGCGCTTTATTATCGAACAAGCTCTCGCCTTATACGAAATAGCTCAATCAACCCAACAGCAAAGCCATATTGTCGATTGCTTTGCCCGCCACTTGTTAGCGGTTGAAGGCATTGGCCCAGCCACGGCAAAGCAACTATTTGAAGCTAACATAGCGTTTCCCGAACAACTATTTGAGCTTTCCCCCAAGGAGATAGCTGACCTGCCACTTCCTCCCGCCAGTCACGCACGGGTAACAGCCCTCTATGAGGAGCATGCAGCTAATCAATAACCTCTCTAGGCGCTGCCAGCGCATAACCGTGATACACTGGTGACGGTGTATCACGGTTATTTTTAGCGCCACCCCGTCACCTCCGAGCAAGACCTACTTTTTTTATCTAGGTCTTTATTGGCAAATAAATGACCGCCGCGGCTGCGAACTTTATCTGGCATATTTCACAGCCGCGACGGTGGATCATCCTCGCTTTTATGAACATTACGTCCAGTAACCGCCCTGCGCATCAGGGCTGCTTGCTAGGCGATTGCGGAGAACGCATGAGCTTTTCTGAACTTGGTCTGCACGACGATTTACTACGCGCTGTTACTGCGCAAGGCTATACCCAGCCAACGCCTATTCAAATAAAGGCTATCCCCGTCGTACTAGAGGGACGTGACCTGCTCGCCAGTGCACAAACTGGTACTGGTAAAACAGCGGGCTTTACGCTGCCTATGCTGCAGCGCCTCGCCAATGGCAAACGCCCAGGCAGACGCCAAGTAAGGGCATTGGTATTAACGCCAACGCGAGAACTTGCCGCCCAGGTAGGTGAAAGCGTTTCAGCTTACGGCCAACATTTAGCACTACGCTCACACATTATTTTTGGCGGCGTAGGCCAACAGCCTCAAGTGGATGCCCTCAAAGCAGGCCTTGATGTTTTGGTGGCTACCCCAGGAAGACTGCTTGACCTTCATCAGCAAGGTCACGTCGACTTATCTGCTGTGGAAATTCTCGTTCTTGATGAAGCTGATCGCATGCTTGATATGGGCTTTATCCATGACATTAAGCGCCTGCTTCGCCTGGTCCCCAAACAGCGTCAAAATTTGCTATTCTCAGCGACATTCTCTAATGAAATTCAAGCACTAGCCCAACAGCTGCTGAACAACCCAGCGCTGATTGAAGTCGCGCCGCGCAATACAACTGCTGAAAAAATTGAACAGGCCATTTATCGAGTCGACCGTGATAAGAAGCGGGAGCTCTTAGCCCACTTAATCCAGCAGCATGGCTGGTTCCAAGTGCTCGTTTTCACGCGGACTAAACATGGCGCAAATCGTTTAGCAGAGCAGCTTTCTAAACAAGATATTCCTGCCATGGCGATCCACGGTAATAAAAGCCAGGGAGCCAGAACACGGGCACTTGGCGCATTCAAGAGCGGTGATCTACAAGTCCTAGTGGCTACCGATATCGCAGCACGAGGTCTAGATATCAATGAACTACCCCACGTAGTTAACTTCGACCTGCCTAATGTCGCCGAAGATTACGTGCACCGCATAGGCCGCACAGGACGGGCTGGCAGTAATGGTGAAGCCGTATCTTTGGTCTGTGTGGATGAGCATGGCTTACTCAGCAATATCGAGCGGTTAATTAAGCAAACCCTGCCAAAGCGCATTGAGCCAGGCTTCGAACCTGACCCCAACGCCAAGCCCGAGCCAATTGAAAATGGTCGCCGCGGCCAGCGGCAGCCTCGCGCTAATCGCAAACCAGAAGGACAAGCCGCTAACGCAGGTGGCGAACGCCGTCGCCGCGCCCGCCGCTAGCCCATTGCCAAGGAATATGCAAAGGTTATCATCTTGCATATTCCAGCATTACAGCTGAACTGATTTATGGAGTTATTATGGCGTCAACGCAACTTATCAATGACTATCGTCAATGGCTGGCTTTTCAGCGCCAGGAGCAGCTAAGCCGCGAACATCAAGGCATTTCACAGCGTTTAGAAGATGCTCGAGCATCAGCAGTACAAGTGCTCCAGGCATATCGCAGCATGGCGGAAAAAGCATCTATAGAAGGTGCCTGCTACCGTACGCTTTTTCTACGTGAGCGCGACAGCAATGATGCCCTCCCCTGCGAAGGCTGGCTGTTTGTTCGCCGCGTCTTAAGCGAGGCTAATAGCACGCGCGTACGAGTTACTCTGATTGAAACATTTACCCTTGAAGAGGGCGTTATCGCTTTAGGTGACAAACCTGCGCGCAAACTGACCCTGGAAATCTACGATAAATTAGACATTAATAAGGGAATGCGTACTCAGGTGCGGGTAGACTGCCTGGACACTCCGCAGGACTACCACTTCATTACGATGTTAGATGCAGTGCGCGGTGACCTGCGCCCCTATCTAAAATAAGCATCCTTTATGATTTCACGTCGTGCGCTAACGTTCATCTTACTGATGTTCGTAGTTGGGCTTAATTTACGTCCTGCCATGTCGTCAGTTGCTCCGCTGTTAACTCGCTTGCAGGAAACAGCAGGGCTAACGCCCGCAGCTGCGGGTATGCTAACGACATTGCCAGTACTATTTTTAGGCCTATCAGCGCCTCTTGCGCCACTGCTAGCCCAGCGCCTTGGCAGCGAACGAGCACTAAGTGCCGCACTGATATTGTTAGCTAGCGGGCTAATACTACGTGGCTTGCCAGTGTCTGGCAGCCTGTTTATTGGCTCTGCGATGGCTGGTGCTGCTATTGGTGTTGGCGGTACGCTTTTGCCTGCGCTGGTCAAACGAGAGCTACCTGAAAGTGCCGATCTTCTGACTGGGCTATACACCATGGCACTATGCTTTGGTGGCGCCCTCGGCGCCGGGCTTAGCGTGCCCCTTATGCACTGGCTAGGCAGTTGGCAACTGAGCTTAATGAGTTGGTCGCTGTTGGCTTTTGCCGCATTACTTCTATGGATCGCAAAAGCACCCAGCCCTCAACGCCTTCAAATAGCGACTTCGTCACAAGCAAAGCTATTGCATTTATTGCGTAAACCGCTCACTTGGCACGTAATGCTATTTATGGGCATTCAGTCCTCTATGGCGTATATCGTGTTTGGCTGGCTGCCGACACTGTTAGTTGATCGTGGCTACAATGAAGCAGCCGCCGGTTGGACAATGGCAGTTTCCATCATGTGCCAGCTAGGCTCCGCTCTAGGTGCTCCCTGGCTGGCACGGCTAGGTAAAGACCAGCGTCCTGCGCTGCTGTTAGTACTATTTAGTACCGCACTAGGACTCTGGATGCTGCTTATTGCGCCAATGGCCTGGAAGTGGCCGGGCGCCGTGCTACTAGGACTAGGCCAAGGGGGCAGCTTTAGCTTGGCTCTTAGCTTACTGGTATTAAGAACCGCCAATTCACGACTAGCCGGCCAGCTTTCCGGCTTGGTTCAGGGTGGAGGCTACACCCTCGCAGCCTTAGGGCCATTTGGTGTAGGCATTATGCTACAGACAGGAGCTAAAACAGCTGATATTGCTTGGTTGCTTATTTTATTAATTTTAATCTGCTGCGGGTTTGCTCTGCTAGCTGGCCGTCAACAAAAATTAGACGACCAATCAGGCGAACTGCTGGTCCATCGCTGCTAATCCAGTCCCGGCCAGCACCTGGGCGCAGCATGCGCATATACTAGGATACAGTTTTGAGCTCGATACTCCCTTCGGCAAGTACAGCCCCTGCCCAAGAACGCCTATTGGTTATTTACACAGGCGGCACTATCGGCATGCTCCAACAGGCTAATGGTCTCACGCCAGGCGGTAATTTTACTAACCGCTTACAGCAGGCACTGAGTAAACTCTCCTTGGCTCAGCAGCAGGCTATACCTGCCTATGATGTGATGAGCTATGACTCACTCATCGACTCAAGTGCCGCCACCCCACTGAACTGGCAACAGCTAGCAAAAGATATCGCCAGCAACCTGACAGCATACTGTGGCTTTGTGATCATTCATGGAACCGACACGCTTAGCTGGACCGCCGCTAGCCTTGCCTACCAACTTCAAGGGCTAGACCGCCCTGTGGTTTTAACCGGCGCTATGCACCCCCTGGAAGCCCCCAATAGCGATGCGCTAGCCAACGTATACGGCGCATTTCGTTTCGCCGCCCAGCCAGCTCTTCAAGAAGTAGCTATCTATTTTGCGAACCGGCTGCTACGCGGCGTGCGAACTATTAAGCAACACACTGAAGCCAACAATGCATTTAGCTCTCCCAACTATCCGCTAATTGGCGAACGAGTGGGAGACGACTTTGTGTATTACCCCAGCAGAGGACTTGCTCGTCAGCAACGTGGTGCACCACGCTTTGAACTCGCCGACTACCAACCGGTAGCCCAAGGTGAAATATCAAGGGTTGTGCTTTGGCCCGGCATAAGCGCTTGGCAACTGCACGCTCTGATTGCAGAGCCCCGCATAAAAGGTTCGCTGTTACAACTATGGGGAGCAGGCAATTTACCCAACAACCCTGAGTTACTCTCGGTGATAGCCAGTGCTTGCGGAGAAGGCAAGCTGATAGCGGCTATTAGCCAGTGCCCCCAAGGTGGTACCCATTTAGGTGCTTATGCAGCGGGCCATGGACTAGCCGATGCCGGAGTACTTCCAGGCGATGATATGACGCCTGAAGCCGCTTACACCAAACTAGTGCACCTTGTGGCACAACCACTACCTATTGAGGACCGGCGGCGTCAGTTTTTAACGCCACTGGTAGGAGAACGCTGAAACGTTAGAGTAATAGGCACTGGCATCCTTGTTCATTCACGCTATGTTTAAGGGTAGGCTAACCGAAGGGAAGGAAAGAATAATATGGAACAACCTGTACATCACTTTAGCGAGCTTTTTGAGCAGTTGGGGCTACGTTCTGATGCAGAGTCCATCGAACGCTTCATACAACTCCACTCCCCTCTGCCTAAAGATATGCCACTAGCGAATGCGCCTTGCTGGAATGAGGGCCAATCCGACTTCCTTCGTGAATCAATTGAAGAGGACGCTGACTGGGCAGAGGTAGTAGACCACCTAGATGCATCAATGCATAAAACGGCATAGCTCGCCGTCATTGTATACTTCTATTAATACCAGCTTGTTATAGTTAATACCGGATTGTTATCGTTAACACCTGCGCGCCGATTCTACGCGGCGCCTATACCACCCACCTAACAACAGCAGTAGGGTCAGCGCTAAAAGCGGTAGTATTACCTCGAACTGCAATGCATTCTCCTCTTCAATCGCCTCTAGCGCACCGTAAATCGCGCTACTATACACCGCCCACTTCACAGATAAGCCGATAGCAGCCGCAATTAAATAGCGACTCAACGAAATCCGCCGCAACCCTGCTGCGAAGTTAATGACAGAGTGCGGAAAGCCCGGAAGAACACGCAACGCACACTGAGTAAAGAGATCACTACGCGCCTCAAGTGTTTCCATTACCTTGAGCGTTAACCCCTTAGGGTTCCATCGATCACCAGCATTGGCTGCTAATTGATAAGCCCCCCATGCCCCCGCCACACTGCTCAGGGTCAGCATCAGCGTAGCGATCATCGGCGGGTAAAAGGGAGCTATCAACCAAAGGCCTATGCTCCCCGGCAAACCAATAGCCAGGGTAATTGCCATGGTGATCATTACCCCGATGATCACCACCGGATGATGCGACATAGTAGCCGCCCAATGTTTAACTGCCATTAAATCGGGTGAGCACCATAACCATACATAAGCAAGCATTGCTACTACCGCAAAACCGGCGGCCCAACGCCAGGAGTATTGAAGAAATTTATTCATGTAATCGGGCTTCGACTCGTTCAAGTATTTGTCGACTAACCTTACCTACTAAAGGCTTGGCAGCCTTGTTAACCGCTTTTTCCATTAAGCGATTACGAATTTCATAACGTAACGTTAACTCCACCTCAGTACCCTCTGGTACTGCACGCAATTGGTAACGCCCCTGATTTTTCACACCTTCCAGTGACTCCCATGCCAGGGTATGAGGCGACTGTATTTCAGTCACTTTCACATCAAATGACCAATCCACTCCAACCGCCCGCACATGCCAGCGATAGCAATCATTACCCAAGATATCAATTGAGCGGATTAGATCGGAGTAATCCGCAAAATCCTCAACTCGGCGCAATAGCTCAAACACTCGCTCTGGTGGGGCTTTAACAATTTCACTATGTTCTATGGTGGCCATGAGTTCATCTCTTACGGCTAGGCATATAGCTTAACATGCCAAACCATACCGACATACACAACGAGGCTGCCTACCAACTGCCCCCTGGTCAGACACTCTGACATTGCGTACACTGCCGCACTTCCGGACCGGACCCCGGATCAAAGCGATGCGCAAGCACCCAATAAATTCTCCGAACAATGAGTATTCATTATGTTGCTATCCCCTGCTTCTGACGTTAACGCGTCTTCTACCGTTGTGATTTACTCCGGAGGTATGGACTCCTTCACCGTACTTCATCGCGCCATTCAAGAAGGACTGAATGTCCACGCTCTTTCGTTTGATTATGGACAACGCCATGCACGAGAGTTGGTCACGGCTCGAGAAGTTTGCCGGCAGCTCAAAGTACCCCATCAAGTGGTCGATATACGTGCCATTCACGGCCTAATTGACAACTCTGCATTAACCAACAGCTCCATTGCCATGCCAGAAGGCGATTACGCGGCAGATAATCTCCGCGCTACGGTAGTACCTAATCGCAATATGATCCTACTCTCACTAGCGATTGCCAAAGCAGTCAATATCGGCGCTTCACGTGTGGATTATGGTGCCCATGGCGGCGATCACATTCTCTACCCTGATTGCCGCCCTGAGTTTGTTGACGCAATGAATCATGTATCAGGCATTGCCAATTTTGAGCCAGTGCTCATTCATGCACCTTATCTAAAGTCTACGAAAGCCGATATTCTACGTGACGGCCTCGCCATGGGACTGGACTATCGACATACCTGGACCTGCTATGAAGGGCGTACATTGGCTTGTGGTAAGTGCGGGAGTTGCTTAGAGCGCCTGGCCGCTTTTACCGCCAACCACGCTACAGACCCACTGGAGTATGAACACAGTACTGCCCAGGTAACGAGCTGATGTACCATATAAAAGAAGCGTTCTATACACTCCAGGGCGAAGGGGCTCAAGCAGGCCGGGCAAGCGTTTTTTGCCGCTTCACCGGCTGCAACCTTTGGTCTGGCCGTGAGATTGACCGCGCCAATGCTCAGTGCACTTTTTGCGATACCGATTTTATTGGTACCGACGGTATTAACGGTGGCCGCTTTACTACCCCAAACGCGCTTGCCGAGCACCTCAATGCTCTTTGGCCTCAGCACAATACGCGCGCCACACCCTATGTTGTGTTCACGGGCGGCGAACCACTTTTACAGTTAGATACTCCGCTAATTACAGCGATGCATGACTACGGCTTTGAAGTTGCTGTAGAAACCAACGGTACTTTACCCCCGCCACCGGGCATTGACTGGCTGTGCGTAAGCCCTAAAGGCGCTAATACCCTAGCCATTACACAGGGGGACGAATTAAAACTGGTCTACCCCCAGTCTAAGGCGCTACCAGAAAAATTTGCGCCATTAGGCTTTAAACACTTCTTTTTACAGCCGATGGACCGTGGAAACCCACAGGTAAATGCTGAAACAGTGCATTTGACTACCGCTTACTGCATGGCAAATCCGCAGTGGCGCTTATCGCTCCAAACGCACAAAATTGCAGGATTTGATTAATGTCACTATTTGTAAACCATTTAACCCATATTGATGTGTCACTATGGTCTCCTGAGAAAGGCTTAATGGGCTGCAGTTGGCAAGTAGACGCCCTATTGGATGGAGAGCTGGGTGAAGATGGTATGCTGTTTGATTTTGGTGAGGTAAAACCCTGGATCAAACGAACGCTAGACAATGGCCTTGACCACACATTACTGGTACCAATTAGTGCGCCAGGTATTACAGTCAGTGATTGTGATGAAGGCCTGTGCATTCGTACTAACACCCCTTATCCAATGGAAGTACGTGGCCCAGCAGAAGCATTTACCCTTTTGCCCTGGGAAACGATTACGATCGAAGATGTTGCCGACCTATTGAGTGACACATTAACTAAGCAGCGCCCTGCCAACGTTCATTATGTAAAGCTCAACTTAAGTGATGAAGCGATTGAAGGCGCAGCCTATGGCTATAGCCATGGTTTGAAACGCCACCTTGGAAACTGCCAACGCATTGCCCATGGCCATCGCTCACGGCTTTACATTTGGCAATCAGGAGAGCGTCAACCGTCTCTTGAGCAGCAGTGGGCTGACTGGCTCGATAATCGTTATTTACTCGAAGAAGCAGATATAGCGCACCAGGATGAAGAAACTCTGACATGCCATTATGGCGCTGCCCAGGGTAGGTTTACGATTACTTTGCCTCTAGAGCGCTGCTGCGTATTACCTAAACCAACCACTGTCGAGAATATTGCTGCATGGCTCGCCGCCCAAGTTGCTGAACAGTGTGAAAAATCAACTTCGGTACAGGCATTTGAAGGGATTAACAAGGGCGCCATGGCTGACGCATTAACATGAACAGCAGGACATCTTCTCCTCAACCAGCGCAGTGTCGAGCTGGTTGCGGCGCATGCTGTATAGCACCATCGATAACATCCCCTATTCCCGGCATGCCTAACGGCAAGCCGGCTGGGGTCAGGTGTGTCCAATTGAGCGACGACAATTTGTGCAAACTGTTTGGCGAACCTAGCCGCCCCGCCGTGTGTGAGAACTTCAATTTTGATGGTGAAATATGTGGCGAGCACCGAGTACAGGCGCTCGCCACAATTGCATGGCTTGAAAGCAGTACGGCTTAAGCTGCTGCCAAGTGGCCGTTATATTTCAGAAGCCGCTTTAGTTCTCAACGTTAGCTCTCAACACTCAATACGTGGGAGCGCCGATCTAATAGACTCACCCAACGCACTAACACAGGTGCATCGCTATGGCTGACATCACCTAACAAAGCCCTGAATGCTTCTTTGGCCTGCTGGTCACTAGGAGCAATGCGCGTTAACCAAAACTCCAATGCAGCCAACTCCTGATGGCGGTTGCCATGCTCACGCGACTGGTGAATCGCCATTTCTGCAAGCGCTCTCACCTCATTAGCGGGATGCCCCAATAAATCGCGGACTTTAGCTAGTTGGGTGGCTATTTCAGGTAAAAACAGCGTCGTCCGCTCTCGCGCAATAACCAAGCACTGATCGAGATAGTCTTCTGCCGCTGCTAACTCCCCTAGCGCGATGCATGCATCGGAGTACCACAGCACAGGTCTCTGAAAACGATCACGGCCATTAAGCTCAGCCATTTGATCCAAACTATCACGCAGCTGCGCCAACCCACCTTGATCGCCTGATAATGCACGCTGCCAACCCAATACACCTTGGGCGGAAATTTGCCAAAGCTGTAAATCTGGTGTCTCCGTCATAGCAGCCGCACGCTCAGCATGTCGAGCGGCAAGATGTACATGGCCAAGTTGGCGGTATAACGCAGCAGCAAACAACAACGCCATAGCAAGGGTGCCTGGGTGACCTATTTTTTCTGCTAACCGTATCGCCGCAGAAACATGGCGTTCGGCACGCTGGTAATCTCCCCGCAAGCAGAGCGTCCACCCCTGGAAGCACGCCGCAGTTACCTGCGGGTGGTCAGAGAACGGCAGCCACTCAATCATCATTTGAGCGTTTAGTGGATCGATCTCATCAAGGTGGTCGTGTGCCTGCTGTATACGTCCCGCCCAGTACTCGCAATGGGCTCTGGCGTAGTCGGCCAGCCTACGATAGCGGGGGTCTTCCAAGCGCTCAGCAATATCGGCCAAGGTAGATGCTAATGCGAACGCATCCGCGTGCGCATAACGCTGGCTACGGCCGACCCACAACCCCCACTTAACCAAGAAAATTTGTTCTAGATCTTCTGGGTCCCCAACAGGGTCACTACACGATTGCCGCAATAGCTCTCTGGCACGTACAAAGCTTTCATGGGCCGTGGGCGAACCATGTCCCTCAAGGGCAAAGGCTGCTTGCCCCCGTACGGTTAGCAGGCTTACCTCACGTTCAGCCTGATGTTCAACATGGCGTAGGCTAGCCAGTCCAAAGTCTGCCATACGCAGTGCGGTACGGTTGGCACTAACCTTTAGCGCCTCACGAGCGGCAAGTTCAAAGTAACGGGCCCCCCGAGCATAATGGCCGCTGCGTCGTAGGTGTGTAGCAAAATCTCCGGGGTGACGACTAATCCAAACGGGAAAACGATTTTCGATTAAGGTGACGACCTGCTGATGTAACTTAACCCTTACATCCCGAGGGCAGGAAAGATAAGCCGCTTCCTGCAACAATTGATGGCTAAATTGGTACTCGTGCTCACCACTTTCTTTATCTACCGGCTCAATAATTTCCAGCAGCCGCATATGCTCAACCGCTTGTGTCAGCCGAACTTTTTCCCAACCGCTGCATTCGAGCAGGAAGTCTAGCCTGAAGCGCTTACCTAACACCGCAGCCACATGGGCAATTTCACGGTCGCTTTCCAACTGATCAATCCGGCTAGCCAGCAGCCCCAGCAAGCCCTTTGGCAGCTCATCAAACTGCACACTACGCCCTTCCCGCCGATCCATATCCAAGCGACGGCAAATTTCCTGCATATACAACGGAACGCCATCACATCGCTCGATAATCTGATTGCGCAAACGTGGGCTTAAGTGAATTCTATAGCGCCTTGAAAGCTGAGAAAGCAAGCGCGACGACTGCAATGCATCGAGCCGACTAAGGCTGATTTGCTGATCCCAATGCAATTTGACAGGCAGTGGCTCACGCCCATGATGGCTGGCTACTAACATGAAAGCGGTATTAATGGGCAAGCGTGCCTGAAGCCCTGCCAACACTTTAAACGAAGGCTCGTCCAGCCACTGCAAATCATCGACCATCAGCACTAACGTTTTAGAGCCTGACTGTTGATCAATTAAGCGGTGCAGTAGACGCACCACTAACTCAACGGCTTCCCCGTTCTGCGTTAATTGAGTAATTTCCTGTACATCTCGAACACCTAACGCTTCTTCAAGCAGCTGCTGGCGTTGCTCGTCCAGGGGCTCCATAGACAAACGAGCCTGCAACTGTTGGATAGCCTCACCGCTAGGTGCTGCTTCCAGGAACCACGCCACCAGCGTTCGGGCAACACCATAAGGCTCTAACACCGAAAGACGAGTGGTAGGTTGCCAGCAAATAGCCGCATCGCGGCTAAGCTCTAGCTGGCGAAATCCGACCATTAAAGCGGATTTCCCCATGCCAGATGCGCCTCGAACCAAAACGCTCTGGCGCAGCCCGATGCCTGCACGCGCTAAGGCGTCGCGCAGCGTACGTAGCGATGTTTCACGCCCAACCAAACTTGGCGGTAAAGCGTCTCTACCGCCCTCATTCTGCCCTAATACTAGTGCACGCAACCGAACACGACCGTCGCTAGCGACCAGCCGTGCTACCAAGCGGGGCTGCAAATCCAGCGCGGGAGGCATATGCTGGCTCGACTCTTGGGAGATCACCAGCTCACTGCCTTCAGCTGCACTCATGAGCTCTAGCGACACCTGGGTGACTTGCCCAAGAGGGTCCGCCAGCTGTCGCTCAGGCAAGTAAACTACTCGCCCGCTATGCAGCCCAGCAGCTAGTTCAAATTTGGGTGGCTCACCCTCACCGGTCCAGTGCCGCGTAGATTCTTGCGGCAACGCCAAACGGCAGTGCTCATAAAGAGCAACCAACTCCGCCAGTTGATGCGCAGGACCGTGGGTACCAAAGCACGCCAGCCCTAAACCTCCCGTTGCACCTGGCAACCAAAAACCACCTAAGTGGTGACATTGCTGCTCTAACCAACGTAACAACTCTAGCTGTAATGCTAAGCAGTTACGCGTTGCGGCACGCTCTTGCCAGTCACCTTGTAGCCGTAGTCTTATGGCCATAACAGAGAGTTGGCGAAGCTCAATTTCATCTTCACGAAGAGGCTTACTGTCCGCAGCTAATGCTCGGGAAAAGGCCCCTTGAGGGCTAAGTGCACGTGGATCATGGTGCCCATCAGACCAATAGGTCGCCAGCTGTAAAAAACTAGGCTCAGGCTGCTGGCCAGAAAGCGCCAGTAATTGCAGGTAGCTATTATATTGCTCATGCGCCGCCGCCATCTGGTTCTTTTCAGCCAGTTGACGAACAAGGCGCTCATGAAAGGGACCATAGCCTGAGAAACGGCTCACCAGCCCTTCCAACATTTGGTCAGGCACATCAGAATGAGCATCCAATACCTGCTCAGCGAAGCGTATAACCCGTTGACGCCATTCGTTACGGACCTGCACTAGCCAACGCTGGAACTCGCTACAGTTCGCTAACTGCAGCTCTTCAATCAAGTCTCCTTGATAGCAACCCATGACAGCGTCAAGGGTGGCTAAATCACGCGATCCTTCGAGTAGCTGCTGTAGCTCGTGTAAATCAACACGCCAATGAGGAGGGAGTTGGAAAGCAATAGTTTGGCGAGATACGTTTAATACGTGCTCGGCATTATCCCCCATTGACTGGCGCAAGCAGTGCAGTGCGTGACGCAAGTTAGTTCTGCCAGATGATAACCCTTGGTCTGGCCAAAGCAGCTCTGCAAGCGCGGCACGATTCACCGGCTGGCGGTGCAACAACAAATAAACCAAGAGAGCTTTAACTTTGTCGTAACTGAAATGAGTTAATACATCTTCGCCTTGGGATAGCGAGAAATGGCCAAAAAGAGTCAGTTGGTCTGTCGGTTGAGCATCGCGCATGATACACATCCTGCCTAGACTAGCGGTGGCCTTGAGTAGGCACGCCACTATGAAAACGAAAAGCCGTATCTGGCGAAGTAATCAGCTCCGCTTCACGCGCTACGAAAAAGGCGATTCGTTCATCTAGCGAATCGGCTGTCTGCTGCCGTGCAAGCAATAAATAGTCTTCAAAATGGCGCCCTTCTGATTTCACCAGTGTGCGATAAAACCGAGCCAGCTCTTCATCTAAATAAGGTATTAAGCGTGCGAATCGCTCACAGCTACGCGCTTCGATTAACGCGCCTATAATTAGCAGATCAATCAACCTCTCAGGGTCGCTACTACGCATATGCTTACGCAAACCTTCCGCGTAGCGAGAAGCAGTGAGATGCTCATAGGCGACGCCCCGCTTTTCCATCAATACCACTACTTGTTCAAAATGCAGCAGCTCCTCGCGAGCCAGTTGCGACATTTTGCTCAGTAAAAGAGGCTGATCCACATAACGGTACAGCAAACTCATCGCCGTGGAAGCCGCCTTCTTCTCACATTGAGCATGATCAACAAGAAGTGTTTCAGGGTTAGCTAGTGCCCATTGCAACCATGAATCTGGCGTTGAGCAGGCAAGAAAATCATGAAGACTTTCCGGTAGTAAATCATCTGCTTGTAGCGAATGACCTACCGGTTGCAGTGCCGTTAATTGTATTGACATAACACCATTACCAAGCATTTATCTCACTATTGTACAATATCTAAACGCCAAAGACGTTTGCTCCCATGAAAAAACCGCGTAAGCCCATGCTACAGCTCGCCACTGAGTTCCAGAAGCTGAGGCTTAACTCAAGTAAATTCATAATCGACCACATTTACATAGACTGCAACTAATGTAACAACTGAGCATATATCGTTACACACCAGATACCTCGAAGCTCCACACTTCGGCGCTATCCAACCTGCTAGCCACATATTGAGAACAAGCAGCTTTAGAACGATCCAGCAACGATATGGTAACGCGGCATAACCATAATCACACTTACTCTCACCATATTCACACCTTGTCGGTAAAAAAATTTCAGTTTTCCGACCCAAAAGTACGATTCAGGAAACTAAATATCTGCTCATCAGCATAAAGTACAACGCGCCCAACAGCTTGCCACCTTAACATTGTCGACAGTTTCCCGTAGAATCCCAACCATCCACCAGACGCTGTTTGTCAAGCGTATGTCACGTGAGCGGGCGCATACTCAATACCGTGTGGGTATGTGTTCGACACCACTAAGAAGATGAGAGGGCCCCAACGTGCTTGAAGCTTACCGCCAACATGTCGAGGAACGCGCTGCTGAGGGCGTCCCGCCCAAGCCCCTGAACGCTGAGCAAGTCGCCTCCTTAATTGAATTGCTGAAAAATCCGCCAGCGGGTGAAGAAGAAGTCATTCTTGACCTGATCACTAACCGTGTACCGCCGGGCGTTGATGAAGCAGCTTACGTCAAAGCAGGCTTCCTAACTGCGATTGCCAAAGGAGAAGCCTCCTCTCCGCTAATCGATAAAGTACATGCCGTTAAACTGCTCGGCACCATGCAAGGCGGTTATAACATCGTCTCGATGGTAGAACTGCTAGATAATGAAGAGCTTGCCCGCGAAGCTGGCGAGCAGCTAAAGCACACTCTGCTAATGTTTGACGCTTTTCATGATGTTGAAGAGCGTGCCAAAAACGGCAACGCCGTCGCTAAAGACGTCATCCAGTCCTGGGCTGACGCTGAGTGGTTCCTGTCCAAACCGGCCCTGGATGAGAAAATCACCCTGACGGTTTTCAAGGTCCCAGGTGAAACTAACACCGACGACCTATCCCCAGCACCAGATGCTTGGTCACGCCCTGATATTCCGTTACATGCCAACGCTATGCTTAAAAACGAGCGCGAAGGTATTGTACCGGAAGTACAAGGCAGCACCGGCCCACTCAAGCAGATTGAAGAAGTGAAAGCCAAGGGTTTCCCGGTTGCCTACGTAGGTGATGTGGTAGGTACCGGCTCTTCACGTAAGTCTGCTACTAACTCCGTGCTCTGGTTCTTCGGCGACGACATTCCCTATGTGCCGAACAAGCGCGCTGGAGGCTTCTGCTTTGGCAGCAAAATTGCCCCGATCTTCTTTAACACTATGGAAGACTCTGGCGCGCTGCCAATTGAAATGGACGTAGCCAACTTGGCGATGGGCGACGTTATCGACGTTTACCCCTATGAAGGCAAAGTGTGCAAACACGGCACCGACGAAGTGCTCTCCACATTCGAGCTGAAAACTCAGCTGATTTTGGATGAAGTACGTGCCGGTGGCCGTATTCCACTGATCATCGGCCGCGGCTTGACTGGCAAAGCGCGCGAGTCTTTGGGCTTAGAACAGTCTGACGTTTTCCGCCTACCAGACCAACCAAAAGACACTGGCAAGGGCTTCACCCTCGCTCAGAAAATGGTCGGTAAAGCCTGTGGCCTAGAAGGCGTTCGCCCAGGTATGTATTGCGAACCCAAAATGACCACGGTTGGCTCTCAAGATACCACCGGTCCAATGACCCGTGATGAGCTAAAAGACTTAGCGTGTCTTGGCTTCCAAGCCGATCTGGTCATGCAGTCTTTCTGTCACACCGCTGCTTATCCAAAGCCGGTTGACGTCGACACGCACCACACGTTACCAGACTTCATTATGAACCGTGGTGGCGTATCACTGCGCCCAGGTGACGGCATTATTCACAGCTGGCTTAACCGCATGCTGCTGCCCGACACCGTAGGTACTGGCGGTGACTCCCACACCCGTTTCCCGCTGGGTATTTCATTCCCTGCTGGTTCCGGACTGGTTGCGTTCGCTGCGGCTACAGGCGTTATGCCATTAGACATGCCCGAGTCTGTACTAGTGCGCTTTAAAGGCACCCGCCAGCCGGGCGTTACGCTGCGCGATCTTGTTCACGCCATTCCGCTTTACGCTATTAAGAAAGGCCTTTTGACTGTCGAGAAGTCAGGCAAGAAAAATGCCTTCTCTGGCCGTGTACTTGAAATTGAAGGTCTAGAAGAGCTAACCGTTGAGCAAGCATTCGAGCTTTCTGATGCCTCTGCTGAACGCAGTGCTGCTGGCTGTACCATTACGTTGTCTGAAGAGAGCGTAACTGAGTATCTGAAATCTAACATCACACTGCTGAAGTGGATGATTGCAAACGGCTACGGCGACGAGCGTACCATTAGCCGCCGTATTGAGGGTATGGAAGCATGGCTTGCCAACCCGAGCCTAATGCGCGCTGATAAAGATGCAGAATACGCCGAGGTTATTGAAATCGACCTCAGTGAGATTAAAGAGCCTGTTCTTTGCGCTCCGAACGACCCAGATGATGCGCGCTTACTGTCTGAGGTTGCGGGCGAAAAGATCGATGAAGTATTTATCGGCTCATGCATGACCAACATCGGCCACTTCCGCGCTGCTGGCAAGCTGCTTGAGAAACAGCCTGCTGGCAGCCTGAAGACTCGCCTATGGCTGGCACCGCCAACTAAAATGGATCAGCACCAGTTGACCGAAGAGGGCTACTACGGTATCTACGGCCGTGCTGGTGCCCGTATGGAAATGCCGGGATGCTCACTGTGTATGGGTAACCAGGCACGCGTTGCGGCAAAAAGCACCGTTGTGTCTACGTCTACACGTAACTTCCCGAACCGTTTAGGTGATGGTGCCAATGTTTACCTCGCCTCAGCGGAACTGGCAGCGGTAGCCGCCGTAGAAGGCCGCCTGCCAAGCGTTGAAGAGTACCAGCGCTACATGAGTGAATTTGACGCTATGGCAGGAGAGATATATCGTTACATGAACTTCCATGAAATCGAGGAGTACCAAAAAATCGCCTCGAACGTGATTCCGGTTGCTCAAGAAGCGTAACACCTTGCTGCATCCACCCATCGCCGATGCTCGCACCATCACAGAAAAGGTGAAAACCACCTCTTTCTGAGTCGATGACCGAACGCCCCGCCCTGCTTACAGGACGGGGCGTTTTTATCAGTAGACTGATACCTAAGGAGCTTGTCATGACAACGACCCATGCGATCGCTACTCCGGATTTATGCGACACCTATCCAGACGTAACAGTTCTAGAGCCTATATTTGCTAATTTCGGTGGTATAGACAGCTTCTATGGCCCCATTCGCACGGTAAAGTGCTTTGAAGATAACTCCCTGGTTAAGCAGGCTGTTGCTGAACTAGGCGATGGAGCCGTGCTAGTCGTAGATGCTGGCGGATCTAACCGCTGCGCCATGCTGGGCGACATGCTGGCCGAGCAAGCAGCCAAAAATGGCTGGGCGGGTGTGGTGATGTTTGGCTGTGTGAGAGATGTTGATATTTTAGTGACGCTACCTCTAGGCGTGCAGGCACTTGGCAGCCATCCACGACGCAGCGAAAAACATGGCGAGGGGCAACGGGACATTCCAGTAACCTTTGCTGGCGCTACCCTACGCCCGGGCCAGTGGCTCTATGCTGATAATAACGGCATTATCATTGCGAATAAGGCGCTCGATTTATCTGAGTAGCACTTCTTGCCAGGCGTGGCAGATAGTGCCACCCTGGTGATTCACTCTGACTTTTTTCTGGCCATGCAACCGCTAAATCAATTAGGTTACGCGCTATTAAGAACCCTCCGCGATCATCTACGCCCACTGATTGCGTACCACCTGCTCTTCACGATACTCGCTACTGCTCTACTAGTCCCCCTTATTGCCTGGGCAGCACGGGCCGTACTAGCCCAGCTTAATCGCGTGGTGGTTACCAATGATGCACTGCTCAGCCTCCTATTTAGTCCACTAGGCCTATTAGCGATGCTGGTTGGGCTTGGCTTTACCTTCTTACTGATCTATTGGCAGCAAGCAGGCATGCTTATGGTAGCTGTCAAACCAAAAGACAATCATTACCAATTAGCCTTTGAGTCGTTGTGGCTAAGTACCCAACGCCTGCCTGCACTTGCCGGCTTAGTCATTTTGCAGGTAGGTGTACACCTATTATTACTGGCCCCCTTTATGGCAGGCCTGGCTTGGCTATATAGCGTCTGGCTAAGTGGGCTAGACCCCTATTACCTACAGCGCGTTCGCCCCCCAGTTTTTTGGTACTTCCTTGCTTGTGCATTACCCCTTGTCATTACCTGGGCTAGCCTTGCAGCATGGCTCTACTTACGTTGGTTGCTGGCTCTTCCACTGGTTACCTTGGAGGGCTACAGTCCCTATCATGCTCTAAAACGCAGCGTCGTTTTGACCCGAGGCTGGCACCGCTCTATTGGCATTGCAGTACTCGCACTACTTGCCGTTATTATCAGCTTGCCATTTATCACTACTTGGCTGTTTGACCTTATTGTTACCCCCCTTCTCTGGTGGCTTCCTGAGCATAACGCCGTTCTTATACCCGCCATGCTTGCCTATTTGACAAGCTACATACTAATTACATTAGCCATTACATTTTTAGGCATAGCAACCAACGCACTACTTTCAGCTTGCTTATACTTACAGCTTGCTTATCGAGAAGAGCGCCCCTCTCCCCGCCCACAGCAAGCACATCCAGGACGCTGGGCCTGGGCAGTAGAAATAAGCGTACTATTGATCGCGGCACTGCAAGCTTGGTGGATCCTTAATAGCTTTGAGATACGCGATAATGTTGCGGTTATTGCCCATCGAGGAAGCTCAATGGTGGCCCCCGAAAACACTCTGGCGGCCATAGATCAAGCTATGAACGATAGAGCAGACTACGTAGAGATAGATGTGCGCTTGAGCGCCGATAACCAGGTGATGCTTTACCATGATCGCACTTTGGCTCGGTTAACCGGAGACCCTCGTGAATTCGGTAATTTAACCAGAGAGGAACTAAGCCATTTTGATGTTGGCAGCTGGTTTGGCGATGCCTTTCAAAATGAAGCAATTGCAGGCTTGGACGAAGCCCTGGCATTAGTACGCGGACGTGCGGGATTAATGATAGATATGAAGCCCTTACCCGGTGAAGAGCTGGCACTTGCCCGTGCAGTTTTAGAAACACTCGACGCGGAGTCTGACATTCGTTATCGCTGCTGGGCAACACAAGAGAGCGCGCTGACCGCTGTTACTAGCTGCGGTTTTCCCAATGCCTTTATGGAGACACGCGTAGCCACGATGTCTCTAGATACAGTTAGTTATATAAAACAACAAGCACCTCAATTACGTGTCACCTTATTAGCGCAGTTGATATTACCTGGCACCCTGGACCGGCGCAGCTTTGATGCACTAGGCCTACGGCATAATCGCATCAATCGACAAGAGATTCGCCTCGCGGCTCTTTATGGCTACGAAATTCATGCATGGACAGTTAACGACCGTGCTCGTATGTCGACACTGATAGACCTGGGCGTCGACGCCATTATTACCGACTATCCCGATCGTCTACGTGAATTGATAGAAGACCGCCGCGCTTTAAGCGACGGCAGTCTAATGCTGGTAAAGCTACGTAACTGGCTTCGCGAATAGCTACTTTCCATTTATTCATCAGTGCTTGGCAAGCAGGCATCCAATAAGCGGCGGGGAGTTAGCCGCCGCTTATGTCGCTAATCTCCCATTACTACGCCTTCACGGCGAGGGTCTGCTCCACCAAACAGAGAGCCATCCTCTAAACGCATAATTGCCTGCAAACCACTCGTGAGATCCCGCTCATTTACAGTATGGCCACGCTCGCGCAGGGCTTCTATTGTGGCTTCAGAGAAGCGACCTTGCTCTACCGAAACATCCCCGCCCAAGGTAATCGCATGGGGTAAATTAAGAGCAGTTTGAGCGCTTAGCCCCCAATCACGCATAGCCACAAGCGTACGGGCCGTATAGTGAATAATTGCCGCCCCGCCGGGCGAGCCTAAACTGGCGACTAGCTCACCACTGTCTTGGTCGAAAACCAGTGTAGGGGCCATACTGGAGCGCGGACGCTTACCAGGCTCAACACGGTTAGCGACAGGCTCTCCATCAATTTCAGGAACAAACGAGAAATCGGTTAGCTCATTATTCAATAAGTAACCGCCGGGCAACCCTGTGCCACCATCAGCTAGTATGCGTGAGCCAAACGCTTGCTCAATGGTTGTTGTCATGGCAACGGCATTGCCCTCAGCATCTACAATACTGATGTGGCTAGTACCATATTCAGGTTGCTCTGGCTGGCTTGCAAAACTAACCGTTTGCTCCCCAGGGTTGCCAGGTTCAGCACCTTCGCCCATGCTTTCCTCGCCGATTAACGCACTACGATTTGCGAGGTACTCAGGCGCCAGCATTAATGACCAGTCCCCTCCTGGCGCCTCGACAAATGCCGGATCAGCAATATAACGACCACGGTCGGCAAAGGCTAAACGTGACGACTCCAAGAACTGATGCAACCAACCACTACTAGCAGCACCGTTATCTAGCGGTGCCTCTAACAGAGGCTGTTGATCCAGCATGCCTAAAATTTGCATGACAGTAATATGTCCCGACGAAGGCGGTGGGAAACCACAGACGTCCCACTGCTGCCAGGGAGTGCATAAAGGCTCACGCTCGAGCGCCTCATAACCGCTTAAATCATCAAGCGTCATTTCACCGGGTCGAGCCGAGTGCGTTTGCACTCTGTGAACCAAGTCTTCAGCGATATCGCCTTCATGCAGTGCTACGCTACCTTCACGAGCAATACGTCGAAAAATAGTAGCAAGCGCTGGATTTTTCAGGGTTTCTCCGACAGCTATCGGCTCTCCGCTGGCGTCATAATAAAAGGTGCTCGCCAAGGGGTCATGGCGCAGCGCTTCGTCATTAGCCAAGCTGGTATGTAGCCGCTGACTAACCGCGAACCCCTCTTCGGCAAGCACAATAGCTGGCTCAAAAAGCACTTCCCAAGAGAGTTGACCATGTTCTGCATGGGCTTTTTCAAGCATTTTCAGGGTGCCGGGAACCCCCACCGAAAGCCCGCTTGCCACCGCATCCATAAAAGCCAGTGGCTCACCATCCTCCATAAACAGCTCTCCAGTAGCTGCAGCAGGAGCCGTTTCACGCCCGTCATAGGCTTGGACATTCGAGCCATCGTAGTGCAACAAGAAAGCACCACCGCCAATACCACTAGACTGAGGTTCCACCAAAGTGAGCACCATTTGCACGGCAACCGCTGCGTCGACGGCATTGCCACCTGCTTTTAATACTTGATACCCAGCATCTGTTGCCAACGGATTTGCGGCTGCCACTGCAAAAGAAGAGGCCGCCCAGCCGGGCTTCTCTTCATAACCCGAGCCTACCTCAGGTGTTATTGCAGGTGCCTCATAGCTAAACCCCCAGCTATATAGAGGTATCAGTAGTAAGCTTGCAAACGTAAGTGTTGCTTTTTTTGAAACCACTCTTTTTGAAACCACTCTTTTTGAAACCATGGTTGCACTCCCGTAAGAATTCCTGATAGCTGCCCCACTCAGCATTTTAGCGGCTAAGCGCCTAAACACAGCCTTAGTCAGCAGAGATTTAGAAGGCCCTGCAAGTAATCTAAAATCCGTAGCCTATAAAACGCATACGCCCGGCACAATGGCCGGGCGGAAATTAACGCGTAAACTAATTGGCTCTAGGCGATAGTTTCACCTGCCAACATAAACCATGTTTCCAGTACAGCATCAGGGTTCAGTGACACTGAGTCGATCCCTTGCTCCATCAACCACTTTGCTAAGTCAGGGTGGTCGGAAGGACCCTGGCCACAAATCCCAACATATTTTCCCTGGGCTTTACACGCCTGGATTGCCATCGCGAGTAGCTTTTTCACCGCAGGGTTCCGCTCATCGAATAAGTGCGCCACGATTCCAGAGTCACGATCCAAGCCCAGCGTAAGCTGCGTCAAGTCGTTAGAGCCGATAGAGAATCCATCGAAGTGCTCAAGGAACTCATCAGCCAGCAGTGCATTGGCGGGCAGTTCACACATCATGATCACTTTGAGGCCATCAGGGTTCTCGAGGCCACCCCGCTTCAAACCATTGGCAGCAAGTAACCCAACCACTTCACGCGCTTCATCCGGGGTGCGTACAAAGGGCACCATGATTTCGACATTATCGAAACCCATCTCTTCACGCACTCGCTTGAGCGCTTGGCACTCCAGCTCAAAGCAAGGACGAAAAGCCTCAGAAATATAACGTGAAGCACCGCGGAAACCGAGCATCGGGTTCTCTTCACCAGGCTCATATAGCTTGCCACCGATGAGATTTTCGTACTCATTCGATTTAAAATCGGACAGACGCACAATCACCCGCTGAGGATGGAAGGCCGCCGCCAGTGTCGAAATACCTTCTACCAGCTTATCAACATAAAAACTGACAGGATCTGCATAGCCCGCCGTACGTAGGTCGATGACTTGCTGAAGATCGGCAGGCAGCGTGTCGTATTCCAGCAACGCTTTAGGATGCACACCAATCATACGGTTAATAATAAACTCGAGCCGAGCTAGGCCTACGCCTGCATGGGGTAAGCTGGCAAAACCAAAGGCGCGGTCTGGATTACCGACATTCATCATAATTTTGAAGGGGATTTCTGGCATGGCATCAACACTCGATACCTTACAATCAAATGCCAGTAGTCCTTCATAAACGTGACCAGTATCACCTTCGGCACAAGATACCGTAACGTCAATACCTTCTTTAAGCTGCGTAGTGGCGTCACCACATCCAACGACGGCAGGGATACCTAACTCGCGAGCAATAATAGCCGCATGGCAGGTACGACCGCCACGATTGGTCACAATGGCCGAGGCGCGTTTCATGATCGGCTCCCAATCGGGATCGGTCATATCGGTTACTAGCACATCACCCTCTTGAATTTTATCCATTTCATCAGGGCTCAGCACAACTTTTACAGCACCGCGCCCGATACGCTGACCAATTGCTCGGCCGGTGATCAGGGTGCGACCCTTCTCACGCAAATGGAATCGCTCAAGCTTGCCTCCCTCTTGCTGAGACACCACAGTTTCAGGACGAGCCTGAACGATGTAGAGCTTACTGTCATCGCCATCGAGCGCCCACTCAATATCCATAGGGCGCTGATAATGCTGCTCGATAGTCATCGCTTGATGGGCCAAATCCATCACTTGCTGGTCATTGATACAGAAGCGGCCACGATCTTGTAGTGGCACATCAACCGTTTCTACCGATTTACCCGCACTTGCATCCTGACCGTAAACCATTTTGATCAGCTTGGAACCAAGCGTGCGGCGCAACACAGCTGGGCGCCCAGCAGCTAGTGTGGGCTTATGAACGTAAAACTCATCTGGGTTAACTGCCCCTTGCACAACCGTTTCACCCAGCCCCCAGGATGCCGTAACAAATACTGCATCACGGTAGCCAGACTCGGTATCCAAGGTAAACATAACCCCAGAAGCGCCTGTTTCAGAACGCACCATTTTCTGCACACCCGCCGACAACGCGACGTTCTCGTGAGCATAACCCCGGTGCACACGGTAAGAGATAGCCCGATCGTTGAACAGCGAGGCAAACACTTCATGTACCGCATGCTTGATGTTGTCGAAACCCTCAATGTTAAGGAAGGTTTCTTGTTGACCAGCAAAGGAAGCATCGGGCAAGTCTTCAGCAGTGGCGGAACTACGCACCGCGACCTTCAAGTTGGGATGTTGGGTTTGCAGCTGCTCGTAAGCGCCACGAAGGGCCTCTTCAAACACTGGCGGCAAAGGCGTATCAATAATCCACTGGCGAATCATGCTGCCCGCCTTGGCTAGCGCCTTAACATCATCAACGTCCAGGCGTGCCAGAGTGGCATTGATACGGTCATTCAGCCCTTCATGGGAAAGAAATTCACGGTAGGCATGCGCGGTTGTGGCGAAACCACCCGGCACTGTCACACCAACACCCGATAAATTGGAAATCATTTCCCCAAGCGAGGCGTTTTTACCACCCACGCGTTCGACGTCTGCCATGCCCAGCTGATCGAACCACAGAATGTACTCTTCCACGCTACCCCCTCGCTTTTAGACTTCTTTGCGGCCTACCAGGCCGACACTGAATGACCGTGCCACCCTAGCACCGTGGCAGGGTATTCGCCATTGGTCTAACAGCGAAGGGGGTGGAGGATTTTTACAACAAAGGCGCTTTCAAGGCATTTTCTGTAGTTGAAACTGGCTGAGGCAAGTTGAAGTTAGCTGAAAAAACACAGCTAGCGCAGCACAAATGACAGCAATTATTAGCTAGGCGTTGTGCTATATAGCAGCTCCGCCCACAATAACCACTTTCATTCTTGGGCGGAGTTCGACATGAAGCGGACAGCTTTTTTTATCTCTGACGGTACTGGCATCACCGCAGAGAGCCTTGGGCGTAGCTTGTTAGCACAGTTTAGCGACATTGAAATTAACATGCTGACCAAGCCTTACATCGACACACTGGAAAAAGCCCAGGCGTTGGCAGAGATAATTGAGTCCACCGCAGTACGTGATGGGCAGCGTCCAATCATCATCGACACTATCGTAGATCAACAAATTCGCGATGTGATTCGCAAAGCCACTGGCTTCAAAGTGGATATTTTTTCGACATTTCTAGAGCCATTAGAGCAAGAGCTAGAAACCCACTCTTCCTATAGCGTGGGTAGAACACACTCCATTGGCAGCGATGCCGTGTATATGGACCGCATCCACTCAGTACACTTTGCGCTAGACAATGACGACGGCGCCCGCACCCATCAGTATGATAAAGCGGATATTATTTTAGTAGGCGTATCACGTTGTGGTAAAACCCCCACATCGCTCTATCTCGCGCTTCAGTTCGGTATCCGAGCAGCTAACTACCCGCTAACTGAAGATGACCTTGACGAAGATGGCAGCCTAAAACTGCCCAAAGTGCTGTCGCTCCACCGCCACAAGCTGTTTGGATTAACCATCGATGCACGCAGGCTCGCCGCTATTCGTAACGAGCGCCGACCGAATAGCCGCTACAGCTCAATAGACCAGTGTTTGCAGGAAGTTGAGCAGGCGGAGTCGCTCTACCGCTCGCTGAGCATTCCATTTATTGACACCACCCGCTTCTCAGTTGAAGAGATTTCCACACGGATGATTGCAGAGACAGGACTTGCGAGGCGTTTTTCACCCCGCTAAGCCTCTGTAAACTTATTGCCTGATGTTTACATGCCCTTGGGGGCAAAGATCCCAGGGGCGTTGCGCCAGTAGCCTTTGTAGTCCATGCCAAAACCAAATACATAGCGGTCGGCAACTTCAAGACTACAATAGTCGGCTTTCAGCCCTGGTACCGCCTTCCTATCGTGCTGTTTGTCGACCAACACAGCGGTAGTCACACTGGCAGCCTGGGCTTCTTCGCAGTAAGCAAGAATAGCCGCAAGCGTGGCACCTTCGTCGAGAATATCGTCAACAATTACCACATGGCGGCCCGCCATGGGAATTTCCGGCGAAACACGCCAGAACAACTCTCCCCCACGCAGCTCATTCCGGTAGCGTGTGGCGTGCAGGTAATCCACTTCAAGAGGAAAACCAAGGCGCGTCAGCAGGTGCCCGGTTGTGATTAAACCACCATTCATCACACAGTAAAAAACCGGCAATTTATCGCCCAAGTCCTTAGTGATCGCTTCAGCCATACGATCTAACGCACGCTCTACCTGTTCCTGGGAAATCAGGCAGTCCGCGTTGTCCATCAATTCGCGCATTGAGTCTAGCGACTCAAGCGCTTCTTTATCCAACTTGGACATTTTGCAACCCCAAAAAAATAACGTAAATAATGGCTAAGCGAAGTGTTATGACGCCGCGTGTTTAACTTGCTAATGCTTCTAATTTGGCATGAGTCCGGCGCCAACGTCCCAGTGCTGACAGAGCATCCAGGTCCGGCCTGGCACGACCATAACGCAATTTGGCAGGGCGCTTACTCTGTAAACCATAACAGGCCTCAATAACTTCACAGGCTGCTGCTCTATCGTTACATACCAGCAGCATATCGCAGCCAGCACTTAAAGCGGCTTTAGCACGCGCCTGAGGATCACCCGCCTCGTGGGCACCAACCATGCTTAGATCATCTGAAAAAATACACCCCTTGAACCCCAGTGACTCCCTTAGCATGCCAAGCCAGTTCGGTGAAAATCCTGCAGGGCGAGCATCGAAGGCACTATAAATAACATGGGCTGGCATCACGCCATCCAACTGGCTTGCAAGCTGGGTAAATGGCACCAGGTCGTGCTGTTTAATTTGCTCAAACGGGCGATCATCAACAGGAAGCGCCACGTGGGAGTCTGCCGCGACGCCGCCATGTCCTGGGAAATGCTTCCCCACTGCGGCCATACCAGCTTCATGCAAACCTTGGATAAACCCATGGCCTAACAAAGCAACGTGCGCAGGATCACTACTGAAACTACGGTCGCCAATAACACTTGAAATGCCGCTTTCCACGTCTAGTACCGGGGCAAAACTAATATCCAGCCCACAGGCAGCCATTTCCATCCCCAGCAACCAGCCAGCATCTTTTGCTAGCGACATCCCCGCTTCTTGGTCCTGGGAAAACGTATCGCCGATACGAGCCATTGCTGGCATACGTGTCACGCCTTGCTTAATCCGCTGAACACGCCCGCCTTCTTGATCGATAGCGATAAGCAAATCACCACGCACGCTACGTATAGCGCTACACAGACCACGAGTCTGATATGCATCTTCTATGTTACGTGCAAACAAGATGACGCCACCAACTGCGGGCTCCATAAGAAGTTGCTGTTCAGCTTTACTTAATTGGGGGCCTTCAAGGTCAAGCATGACCGGGCCAAGGGGTTGAGTCATATAATGGATCCAGCTTAGGGGGCGACAATTTTAGTCGATCAATAGGGCGTGTCAAAATTATCGCAAGAAGGAACATAAGCATTTCCCCCATGCAGCCACACCGGCGTGCCAGGTAAAGCGAACTGAAAAACCGTCAACAAATCATCATTGCGTAAACGGATACAGCCATGGGAAGCAGGTACGCCCATTGGCTGATCAGGCGGAGTGCCATGCAAATAAATATAGCGACGCTGAGTATCCACGTGCCCACCTCGGTTCTTTCCGGTTTCTAAACCACATAGCCACAGGATCCGAGTAAGAATCCAGTCTCTATCAGGAAAAGTATCAGCAAGCTGCGCGGAGAACACTTCACCGGTCCACCTACGTCCCCTGAACACAGCATTATCCGGCAACCCATTACCTACCGCTGCCCGTATATAGTGCCAGCCTTGGGGAGTTTGACCACTGCCTTCTAGCTGCCCCACCCCCGCCTCACCGGTTGAAACCGCACACTCGAACTGTAGGCCACGCCCCTGCCAACAGCGTAGCAACTGCTTCTGCGTGTCTATTTCAAGCCAATGATCATGTTCAGGTGGCAGCTCAGCTAATGTGGGCGTTCTCATAGTGTCCTTCTTCTAACGCCGGAGGTAATGGAGCGTGCATAGCCGCCACCACTACCGGGCGTAAACGTCTAACGAGGTCCTTAACGGTCACTTGCTCGTGGTAATCCTTAGCAGCAATATCGCGCAGTGCATCAAGACCCGACAGCGTGAAAATTACCGTGCCTAGCATAAAGTGTAGTCGCCAAAAACGCTCAGCATCCGGTAGATGAGGTGTGGCTTGGCGCACTAGCTCGGTAAATCGTGTAAACACATCGCCATATTGCTCTTGAATATAGCGTCGCAAATGACCTTGGGCCTGACTGTAAGCCAAGCCTAGCAAACGCATAAACACCTTTAAGCTGTTTCGCTCTGCTGGCACAGCTAGCACGGTCGCTGCCATGGTTTCCAGCAGCACTTCTAAAGGAATAACACCTTCAGTATAGCGCGACTCAAGCTCATCAAGTGCGGTATGAAAACGCTGTGAAAAGGGATCGAGGTAACGGGCGAAAACCGCCTGTATAAGGGCTTTTTTAGAGCCAAAGTGATAATTGACCGCTGCTAAATTGACCCGCGCCTTACTGGTGATATTGCGCAGCGAGGTTTCGGCAAAGCCGCGTTCTGCAAATAGCACTTCTGCGGTATCTAGAATACGCGTTACCGTGTCAGACTGCGCCATAGCGCCCTCCAGGAAACAGGTGTTTAAAACATCGCAAAATACTATGCCATAACCCTTCTAGTCTCAATCCTTTATGTGGTCACCATGAGTTGCTACCAGTAATTAAATTCTTAAATAATTCAAACACACACCTAGTCACGCATGCGCCATCGAGGGCTCATTACCAGGCTAATCTTTAGCCATGTACTGGACAGAGGAACATACTGTATACTTAAACACATACTGATTAGCCGACATGTAGTTACTGTCATTTCATATTTTGGAGCTTGGTATGTCGCGTCCACTAACAGCACGCCAACAGCACGTTTTTGATTTTATCGTTAAAACAATGGGTGAATTTGGCTACCCACCTACTCGAGCTGAAATCGCTAAAGCACTCGGATTCCGCTCTCCCAACGCTGCCGAGGAACATCTGCGCGCATTAGAGCGCAAAGGGGCCATTCGTATTATTCGCAATACGTCGCGCGGTATTCGCTTGCCCAATCAAGAAGCCCAAGAGGTGAATGACACTACCGCGCCACAGCCTATCTCCTCGGCTGACGTTTTACCTAACGGTTTACCAGTGATTGGAGAAGTTGCTGCTGGCAGCCCAATCCTGGCGGCTGAACACATTGACCGCTACTGCCCACTACCTGCGGAATACTTTACGCCAAAAGCAGACTATCTACTCCGTGTGCGGGGTCTCTCAATGAAAGACGTCGGCATACTGGAAGGGGATTTACTTGCGGTACACCGCACTGATCGAGTGCGCGACGGACAAATAGTCGTCGCTCGTCTAGAAGATGAAGTCACTGTTAAGCGCTTCAAGCGCCAAGGGCATCTCGTCACCTTAGTCGCTGAAAATGCTGACTTTGCACCAATTGAAATTGACCTACGCACCCAACAGCTGGACATTGAGGGTGTAGGCGTAGGCGTTATACGCGGCGGTAACGGTCAGGCATTAGGCTAGCCTGCGGCACATATGTGCGTACGCATGGTGAGCCACACCCAAAAACTCGGCCTAGCATTCTATTGAGAGTCGATATAGCGGTGGTCATTGAATGTGGCCACCCAGTTAGGGTGGTATACCAGCAAAATACTTAACAGCATGCCCGTTAGAAAGGCTTCAGAAGGCATCAAGAGCGGCAGAAAGCGCGCATACTCTTGAGCAAGGTAAACAGCTTCGGGATCGGTTCCTGCGACCACGATCAGCAGCACGGTGACTAACCCACTCCCCAAAGTGGCCAGTGCAGCACCAAAAAAGCCACAGACAAACATAAATACCATTAAATTATCAGGCAGCCGTCGATCCACAAGGCGCCAGACCAAACCTATGATAAACGCGGGCACAATACCGGTAACAATTACATTGGTGCCCCACATTACCCAGTCGTTCCGCCCTATCAGCACCATAGCAACATTAATCATGACGTTGCTTAGCAGTGCCAACGGGACTTTAAACACCAGTGCCATCAAAACAGTAAACACAAGGTGCAGGGTTAGCCAATCAACCGCCTGAGCACGTAGCTGCCACATTAGCATGACCGCTAATGTGGCAGCCAACCATCGATGCTGAAGCGCACTGTCATCAATCAGCACTTGCCAAGGACGCAACCACACCACCCACCCCAATACACCAAGTGATATTAGCCAAGTAAGCAGCAGCGCCCAAGGTGTAAGAACGCTTTGCGCGAATGACATGGCAGCCCCTAACAGTGATTAACTGAATACAACCGTTTTGTTGCCGTGTATTAAAACACGATCCTCAAGATGCCAACGCAACCCACGTGCAAGTACCGCTTTCTCAACGTCGCGTCCAAAACGCACTAAATCAGTAGGCGTGTGGCAGTGGCTTACACGATGGATATCCTGCTCGATGATGGGTCCGGCATCCAGCTCCTCGGTAACGTAATGGCAAGTCGCCCCTATCAGCTTTACACCACGCTCATAAGCCTGATGATAAGGCTTTGCTCCGGCAAAAGAGGGCAAGAAGCTATGGTGTATATTAATCACCCGCCCCACATAGCGTTCACACAGAGCAGGCGGCAAGATTTGCATATAGCGTGCTAGCACTACGCAATCGGCCCTAGCGCCATCAATCTGTGCCTGCACCTTATCAAACGAGGCTTGTTTATTCGTGGCATCAACAGGAATGTAATGATATGGGATGCCATACCATTCAGTCAGTGAGCGCATATCTTCGTGATTAGAAATGACGCCTACGATATCACAATCCAGCTCACCGGCTTGCCAGCGATAAAGCAGATCCACCAAGCAGTGGGACTCTCGCGAGACCATAAGTACAACACGTCGGCGCTTTTGAGTATCAACTAACGACCACTGCATATTAAACGCCTCCGCAACGGGCTCAAAGGCACTGCGCAATGCTTCTGCAGACATTCCCAATGAATCCGCCAAGATCTCGTAGCGCATAAAAAAACGGCCAGTTTCCAGGTCAGAATGCTGGCTGGCTTCAGTAATTGAGCCACCCTGTTGAGCGATAAAACTGGATACACGCGCCACAATACCCACTTGATCTGGGCAGGAAACAACTAATCGATAGTGATGGGACATTAGATGGTCACTCTTAAATATGCTTAACAAAATTACTTAGCCGCTGCTCTTGACGTGTTAAACGGGCACGCTCGCTCTCCACTGATCTATGCAAAGAGCCACACAACAGACCCACTAGTCTACCGGAAGCTCCTACGCTAAGCACCGGGATGAGTTGCCTCGGTGATTGTTAGCCGCCCCCGCCTTCCCGTATAGTTAAGGTCTTACTTTTTAGGCTCTTCGTGACTAATGCATCCAACACGCGTTCAACTTCGTCCCCGTCGCCGTCCACCACTACGCCTACTCCCGTTAGGCGGGTGCGGTGAGATTGGAATGAATCTGACGCTGTACGGATACGACGATCAATGGATCGCCGTTGATTGCGGCATGATGATTCGACAAGATTTACCTAATGCTCCGCTACAGGTGCCTAACACAGAAACACTGGAAACACTCAATATCAGGCCCCAGGCACTCTTTATTACTCACGGTCATGAGGACCATATCGGTGCCGTTGCATGGCTGTGGCCTAAGTGGAACTGTCCTATTTATGCAACCCCTCTCGCCGCTGGCCTACTGCGTTTAAAATTTGCAGAGCAACAGCTTAGCAGCGCTGCAATTCATATTATTGAACCCGGCGATGCATTGCAGCAAGGGCCATTTACACTGCGCTACTTACTACTGACTCATTCCATTCCCGAAAGCTGCGCCATTATGATGATGGCAGGCGACTATCGCATTCTTCATAGCGGTGACTGGAAGCTAGACCCCGAGCCACTCATTGGCCCCCCAATGAATGCGGCAAATTTCCGGGCTCTAGCGCCGATCGACTTGCTTGTGGGCGACTCAACTAACGCGCCTATGCCAGGTCACTCTGGTAGCGAAGGTGATGTAGCCAGAGCACTGGCCAAAACCTTAGAAAAATGCACTGGCCGTGTTGTGGTCTCCTGCTTTGCCAGTAATTTGGCCCGGGTTCTGGCTATCGGGTTGGCGGCACAGCAGTGTGGCCGCCGAGTAAGCCTCATGGGGCGCTCAATGGAGCGCATGGTAAGCGTCGCGAAAGGCCTTGGCTACTTAGATAACTTCCCACCTCTGGTGCCACCCCACGATCTTGGCTATTTACCCCCTGAAGAGGTGGTCGTCATTGCCACCGGTAGCCAAGGAGAACCTCGCGCCGCCTTGCAGCGCTTAGCCCAAGGGCGTCACCCATTTATGGATTTAGCGCCTGGCGATAGCGTGATCTTCTCTGCTAAAGCCATACCCGGAAATGAACGGCCTATCGAGCAACTAAAAAAACGCCTATCTCAGCTTGGTGTTACTCTTTTTGATGAAATGAATCACCCAGAGCTGCATGCAACGGGCCACCCTGCTCAAGACGAGCTAAAGAAGTTCTATCAGTGGGTCAGGCCCAAATCGCTACTTCCCGTTCATGGAGAAGCACGCCATCAGGAAGCGCACCAAGCGCTCGCTGTATCATTAGGCATTAGTGCCCCTATTGCGCCAACTAACGGCGATATGATTGTTTTCGATAATCAAGGCCTACGCCGCGAGCAGCGCTACCCTCAACCACCATGCATTGTTAATCAAAACAGCATTGTCCCCCACCCTGGGCTCACTGAGGCTGCTTCCAATACACGGCGAGGCAGCCTGTTCCTGGCCCTCCCTGTTACCGCTAGTGAAACAGGCTGGTGGCGTATTGGGCGCTTAATGTTGGATGCCAGCAGCACAAGCCCCATAGATGAAGAGAGTTTTAGTGAGTGGCTGGATATGCAGCTGGAGGATATTGAAGCAGATACGCTGGCAGATTTGCGCATGGCACTACAGCCGCGGCTTATCCAATGGCTAGCCGACCACTGTCGGCATATGCCAGATGTGCATTTACAGATAATGGCCACCGAAATGCCGTCTGCCGAAGAGCTAGAAAATAAGCCTTAAAGTGTTGCAGATGAACTCCAACGTGCCGCATCTTGCTGATCGGTATGGCGCTCTTTCACCCAGTAAACGCCTTCGTTGGAGTGCTCTTTTTTCCAAAACGGCGCCTGGGTTTTTAGATAATCCATAATGAAATCGCAGGCATTGAATGCATCTCGGCGGTGAGCGCTTGCCACTAGCACCCTAACAATGGGGTCCCCTGGGGTTAAGTACCCTACCCGATGAATAATCCGCACTGCCTGAAGGGGCCAGCGCTGCGCTGCTTGCTCGCCAATCCCGACTAGCGTTCGCTCCGTCATCCCAGGATAGTGCTCCAGCGTTAGCCCCGTGACGTCAGGTGTTTCGTTAAAATCTCTTACTAGGCCTGTAAAACTAACGATTGCACCAATATCAGTGCGCTGCTGGAGCGCAGCCTCATAGCCATAATCCATAGCGAACGGCTCAGATTGTACTTCTACTGCGATGTCCAAGGATGCCTTCATAGGGCTATCCCCCTGTAACCGGTGGAAAGAAAGCGACTTCATCTTCATCGGTAATTCGCGATGTATCGTTTGCCATTACTTGGTTAATAGCACACAGCGTGCGCTGATCAGAAAGCACGCTAAAGCGCGTATCTCGTTGAGCGAGCGCTGCTTTCAACCCAGCGACGTCCCGGCTCGATAACTGATCAAGATTAATGGCTACATCACTCTGCCCTACTCGCTCACGCAGCTCAGCCAAAAATTTTACCCGCACACAAGGGGAAACACACCGCTCGCCTATGCTTACTTCTCCAGCGGAGCCCTCTCCGGTCACAATCGGTGCAGAAGATGCACGTCGGTAGTCACCTCGTACGCCCCCTCGTTTACTCTCTAGCTGTATCGCTTCAATGCGCATCTCTTTATCAACGGCTTTACACATATCGTAAAGCGTTAAACAAGTCACTGAAACAGCCGTCAACGCCTCCATTTCGACGCCAGTGCGGCCATTTAGGCGGCACATAGCTGAAACACTTACCCAGCTGTTAGCGTGATCCACCTCAAAATCAATCGACACTTTCGAAAGCGCTAGCGCATGACAAAGTGGAATTAGCTCGTGAGTTCGTTTCGCCGCTTGAATGCCGGCGATGCGCGCCGTTGCCAGCACATCCCCTTTTGGCAGCGCACCATCACTCAATAGCTTAAGAGTTTCAGGCTGCATAACGATACGACCAGAAGCAACAGCCTCTCGACGCGTCTCCCGCTTATCACCAACATCCACCATATTGGCTTCACCGAGAGTATTGAGGTGGGTTAACTGCATAACATTACCTTTTGTTAAAAGCCGCTGTACATGGGATGAGCCTTCGCCCAGTTAATCATCCACTGAGTAATCGCTTCGACATTATCAAGGTCCAGACGCTCTATAGACGTGCCTAACACCCCAGGTGGTGATCCGCTAATTGCCACGGCCTGAACCCACTCACCATTTGCAATGGATGGATCGCCAATTCCTTCCCGATAAAGCACAAGTTTGGGAATCGGCCAAGCTTTAAACCCCTCAACGACAACCAGATCAGGCTGATGAGAAGCCATCAAAGCCAACAAATCATTTAAGTTAGGCTCTGCTTGCCCTGGCGTCTCTTGCATCAACGCAAAACGCTGGCGGGAAGCAATTAACATTGGCGCCGCCCCAGCATGGCGAAGTTTATAACTATCTTTACCAGGCTGATCTACATCAAAACTATGGTGGGCATGCTTAACAACCCCCACCTTTAACCCAGCTTCTTGCAGGCCTGGCAGCACCTTGGCCAACAGCGTGGTTTTACCCGTACCGCTCCACGCTGCAATGCCTAACACAGGTAACGGGCTATCGATTGAAGTTATCACTGATGCTCCCGTCGTCACATTAAAGCTCCCTAGAAAGAGCTACTCACCCTCTGTTTCTGCGGGCAGTAGCCAATTTAACGTGATACCAACCAGAGCCGCTAAACTGACGCCCTGAAGGGTAAACTGGCCACCGCCAAACTGCATGCCACCAATGCCAAATACTAAAATCAGAGACACCACCACCAAGTTCCGGGCAGCGGTAAGTGATTGCCCAGCACGCACTAGTGTATTCATACCCACTACGGCGATAGAACCAAACAGTAGTGTCATAATGCCTCCCATAACAGGGCCCGGTATAGTTTGGAGAAAGGCACCTAACTTACCGACAAAGGCCAGGATAATAGCAATAATGGCCGCTATCACCATGTATTGGGGATTAAAGGCTCTTGTCAGCGTCACCGCGCCAGTTACCTCAGAATAGGTAGTGTTAGGGGGCCCGCCAAATAAGGCAGCCGTTGTAGTGGCAAGACCATCCCCTAGCAACGTACGATGCAAGCCTGGTTTCTCAAGGTAATTTTTCCGGGTTACCGAGCCAATAGCCACCATATCACCAATATGCTCTACCGCTGGTGCTATAGCGACAGGAATCATAAAGAGAATGGCGGCCCAATGAAAACTAGGTGCAGTAAAGCTAGGTAAGGCCAGCCAAGCTGCGTTATCTACCGGAGTAAAATCCACTACTCCCATTATCAATGCCAAGATATAGCCTGTGGCAATCCCCCCCATAATAGGCACTAGGCGCAAAATCCCACGCCCAAACACCGCCAGTACCAAGGTCACCAGCAAGCTTGCCATTGATAAGAAAATGGCCTGCCCATAACCAATATTATCGCTTGTTTCACCGGTAGCCATACTGACAGCGACAGGAGCCAACGCTAAGCCAATCACCATAATCACAGGCCCAACCACGACAGGTGGCAGCAAACGGTGAAGCCACCCGGTTCCTTTCAATCGAACAGCCTGTGAAATCGCCACATAAACCAGGCCCGCAGCCATGAGCCCCCCCATGGTGGCGGAAACGCCAAAGCTCGCAATTGAGCCTTGAATGGGCGCAATAAAAGCAAAGGATGACGCCAAAAAAACGGGAACGGTCTGTTTCGTCACTCCATGAAAAACAAGCGTACCCACTCCAGCGGTAAATAGTGCAACACTTGGGTCCAAGCCCGTCAGCAGAGGCACTAGCACCAGAGCCCCGAAGGCAACAAACAGCATCTGCGCCCCGGTCAATATGGTTTTAGGCCACGACTCATTGTTACTCATTTTTCAGGCTCCCATCGTTTCATTATGTGTAGTAACGGGCCAAAAAAATGCCCCCAACGCCAGAAGCGTAAGGGGCAGTGTTGGATGGTACGCTTAGCGGGTACCGAAAATCTTATCGCCAGCATCTCCCAAACCAGGCACGATGTAGCCATTTTCATCGAGCCGCTCATCCACCGATGCGGTATAGATCTCAATATCGGGATAAGCATCCTGTACTCGCTTAATACCCTCAGGCGCGGCAACCAGTACAATCACTTTCATATGTTCACAGCCACGCTCACGCAGCATATCCAAAGTGGCAACCATTGAACCACCGGTGGCTAACATGGGATCAATAACAATCGCCATACGCTCTTCGATGTCGTTAGCGAACTTGGCAAAGTAAGGAACCGGTTGCAGCGTCTCTTCATCCCGGTAAAGACCCACTACACTTACCCGCGCACTGGGGATCAGGTCGGTCACCCCTTCCAACATCCCTAGCCCTGCTCGCAGAATAGGTACAACGGTAACTTTTTTACCCTTAAGGCGGCGAGTAGCGATAGGTTCGCCGTTCCAGCCATGAATCTCGTGATCCTCAAGCTCAAGACCTTTCGTCGCTTCATAGGTCAGCAGCTTAGCCACTTCACCAGCTAGTTCACGAAAGCTCTTGGTGCTTAGGTCTGCTGCGCGCATCAGTCCCAGCTTATGTTGAACAAGCGGATGGTTAATGGCATAGACACTCATGGGACTTCCTCACTGCAGGGGATTCAGGATGACGACCTTAGTCGCATCGACAAGCTTACAAAATTGCGCGCAATTCTACCCGTAACTGACCATCAGGTTAAGTGGTTTCCGGCAATTGCCACTCAATTGGCAAACGCCCTCTGTTAACCAAAAACTGATTGGCACGGGAAAAATGCTGGTTACCAAAGAACCCACGATGTGCCGAAAGCGGTGAAGGGTGAGGTGACTCAAGGACCAGATGGCGCTCTTGGTTAATTAGCGCCTTTTTCTGCCGCGCATGGCTACCCCATAGCATAAACACGCAAGGGCCAGCATGTAGGTTAACGGTTTCAATCGCTCGGTCAGTAAAGTGTTCCCACCCTTTGCCACGATGCGACGCAGCATTCCCCTGCTCAACGGTTAAGGCAGTGTTTAGCAGCAAAACGCCCTGCTTCGCCCAGGACTCTAAAAAGCCGTGTCGGACAGGGACAAAGCCAACATCACTGGCCAATTCTTTATAGATATTGACCAGTGACGGCGGCACCTGAATCCCTGGTTGCACTGAAAAACACAGCCCATGGGCCTGGTTCGGCCCATGGTAGGGATCCTGTCCCAATATAACGATTTTGACCTCGTTTAATGGTGTCAGCTCAAAGGCGCGAAACCAGTTAGACGAGTGCGGGTAAATGACTTTTTTTGCCGCTTTCTCCTCGGCTAAAAAAAGCTTCAAAGCTTTCATGTAGTCAGCTTGAAACTCTCGCCCAAGCCATTGACTCCAGTCGTTAGGTAATGGGTTAGCCATATAACTTCTTCATTTTTTCATTTGATCAACAAGCGGCTCAACATAGGCAACGCCCATGTCCCAAGGGAACTGGATCCAGCAATGTTGAGCCACTTCTGTTAAGTATTGGTCGACCAAAGGACGACCCTCAGGCTTAGCATAGATGGTTACAAAATGTGCTTTGGGCAGCATCTCACGCACAGCACGAGCTGTTTTACCAGTATCAACAAGATCATCCACCAACAGCCAACCATCGCCATCATGGTCAACGCCCTTCATGATATCCAAACCGCTTTGGTCCATATGGTCGTAGCTTTTAATACAAATGGTATCAATCAAGCGCACATTGAGTTCGCGTGCGATTAGAGCAGCGGGGATAAGCCCACCTCGAGTGATGGCCACAATCCCTTTAAAATCGCGCTCAATCAACTGATGGCACAACTGTCGCACGTCACGGTGCAGTTGATCCCAGGAAACAGTAAAGTGTTGGTGATAGCGTTCGCTGCTCATAGGAGGCGTTACTCGTCTTCGTTAAATGAACATACCGCGAATACACTAAAACCAGCATCGCGAATTTTCTGAGAACCGCCCAGCTCGGGCAAATCGATAATCGTTGCAGTCTCAACCATGTGACCACCGCAACGCTGAATCAGGTTAGCAGCCGCCAACATAGTGCCGCCGGTAGCAATTAGGTCATCCATCAGCAAGATGCGATCACCGTTCTGGAAAGCATCAGCGTGAAGCTCCACTTCCGAATGACCATACTCTAGCTTGTAGGTTTCACTGATAGTTTTGAAAGGCAGCTTACCTTTCTTGCGCACTGGTACAAAGCTGCAGCCCAATTCATAGGCTAATGGAGCCCCAATAATAAACCCTCGGGCATCAATGGCCGCAATGGCATCTAAGTTCATCTCCTGGTAGCGGTGCACGAAGCTATCGATCAGCTTGCGAAATGCAGCGCTATTTTGCAGCAGCGGAGTGATGTCACGAAAATTCACCCCCTGTTCTGGCCAGTCGGGAACCGTGCGAATAACGGACTTAATATAATCGCCGTAGATGCTCATCGCGTCTCTCATTGATTAGTAAAAAACAGGGTATTAACCCAAGAATAGGAATTTCGCTGCAAACAGCAGCGCTAAAACAACCACCGCTGGATTCAAGTCTTTGAAACGACCCGATAGCGTTTTAATCGCCACAAAGCTGATAAAACCAAGCGCTATGCCTTCGGCAATAGAAAAAGTTAGTGGCATTGCTAAAGCTGCAATAAGTACTGGCGCCGCGTCAGTGGGGTCTTCCCAGTTAGCGTGAGCCAGACTACCTGCCATCAACACAGCGACATAAAGCAACGCACCCGCTGTAGCATAAGCCGGAATAGAACCGGCAAGCGGTGCGAAAAACAGACTGATGAGGAACAGTACACCCACCACAACCGCTGTTAAGCCGGTGCGGCCGCCGGACGCAATACCCGCCGTTGACTCAATGTAACTAGTGGTTGTTGAGGTACCCAGCGCAGCCCCCGCCATAGAAGCGGTACTATCCGCCATCATGGCACGGCCGATGCGCGGCAGCTTACCGTCTGCATCGAGCAATTTACCACGGTGGGCGACCCCCACTAGAGTGCCCGACGTATCAAAAAGATCGACAAACAAGAAAGCGAAAATGACGCTGAGCATCGCCACATCCAGGGCGCCCATCAGATCCATTGCCATAAAGGTTGGCGCAATGGAGGGAGGCATCGACATAATACCGCCATACTGGTTATGCCCGAACACCATCGCCAGTACGGTGACACCTAGAATGCCAATCATCACTGCACCGGTCACTTTAAGATAAGCCAGTGCGGTGATCACAAAGAAACCTAACAGTGCATAGAGCGGCGCAGGCTGCGAAAGGTCTCCCAGTGCCACATAGGTGGCCGGGTTCGCTACGACAATGCCAGCGTTTTTTAAGGCAATCATGGCTAGGAATAAGCCAATACCTGCTGCAATCCCTAAACGCAGTGAAAGCGGAATCGAGTTAATAATCCATTCACGAACTTTAAAAATACTTAGCAGGAAAAATGCAAAACCTGAGAAGAATACGGCCCCCAACGCCGCCTCCCAGGTATACCCCATCCCCAACACAACACCGTAGGTAAAAAAGGCGTTAAGGCCCATTCCAGGCGCTTGAGCAATGGGGTAGTTAGCCCAAAGTCCCATTATGAAACAGCCAATCGCAGCAGCTAGGCAGGTGGCTACGAAGACGGCGCCATAATCCATCCCCGCTTCTGAAAGAATACTGGGGTTAACAAAAATGATGTACGCCATGGTGAGAAACGTAGTGATACCTGCGATCACTTCGGTCTTCACATTCGTCTTCTGCTCCGAGAGCTTGAAGTAGTTGTCCAGAAGTTTCATGTAGTTTTTGTCCTTCGCGCTAACGCTGAATGCGTCCCTTGATGCGAGAAAAGCCGCACATACTACCGAAAGGCACTACACGATGCGAGCACCTAACATGCGGCTGGCTAAAGCGAGAATATTACCCGCCACGTAATGGCTAGCAAACTTCAGGCCATAAACTAACCGATCGGTCAAGCTGACGATAAATTAATGCTTATTGACGGCTTGCCAACACACGCTCCACGGTTTCTACAATCACCTGAGTTTGTGGATCAATTTCAATATTGACCAGATCACCAAGTAACCGCTCTCTTAACATGGTACGAGACAGTGTCTCAGGAATTAAATTAACGCTGAACTCAAGCCCAGCCCCGTTTGCCTCTGGTCGTACATCACCAACGGTCAAGCTAATTCCATCTACTCCGATGTACCCTTTCTCAAATACAAATCGGCTGGCCTTTTCAGGTAACGAAAACCATAAGCGTCGATTGTTGGGCGCTTCCTCAATAGCCACCACTTTCGCCATGCAGATGATATGGCCAGACATCGAGTGCCCCCCAATCTCATCACCAAATCGTGCGGCACGCTCTATGTTGACGCACTGACCAGGCAATATTGCACCAAGATTAGTCAACCTTAGCGTTTCGCGCATTAGATCAAAGCTAACGTTCTCACCGTCGATTGCTGTCACTGTTAAGCAAACACCGTTATGTGCAACCGATGCACCAATCGCCAACCCTTCACGAAGCTCAGCAGAGAGAGCCACTACATGGGTACGGAACTGCTCAAGCTCACGCACTTCGACCACTTCTGCAGTACCCTGCACAATGCCAGTAAACATATCGCCACTCCTTATTGAGACGCTAATAATTAGGTTCATTTACCCATGAAAATTTGCGCAAGCTTACTACTAATGCGCCTATTTTGTGCAGGCACCAGCTTCAACAACATGCTTATGACCCACCGCGTTAAATGCTTTTTTGCTGCCAGCCAACGCTCGGCCGACCATAAACAGAGCACAACACTGAAAAAAGAGCCTAAAATAGATTAAATTTCCATTTAAAGCCCTATAAACATGAAATCGAATGGTTCTGATTGACAAAACCACTCCCCATCTTTAGACTTTCGCCGCAAATGTAATGACGCCGATTTGTACCCAGATTGCGGGCGTCCACCAAGCCTTTGGCGTGGTGAAGTGCAGCTAAAAGGGTGTGTCCAGCGTTGATGGCCACCCGAAAGGGTGGCCTTTTTTTATTCCTCACCCTGCGCCTGCCTCCTCGCACTCTTCCATCTTCGGCCTACAATCGAAGGCAGACGCTATGATTGAACTTAGCAACGTCAGTAAAACCTATGGCAGCGGTAAAAACGCCGTTTTTGCTTTAAAAGAAGTTAATTTAACAATACCTAAAGGCACTATTCACGGTGTCATTGGCCTATCCGGCGCAGGAAAGTCGACGCTAATTCGCTGCGTCAATCTTTTAGAGCGCCCGACAAGCGGCAGCGTTACGGTGGACGGTCAGGAAATGACCCTATTGAAACGCTCTGAATTAAATCAGGCACGCCATCGCATTGGTATGATTTTTCAGCACTTTAATTTGCTGACGACACGCACAGTGTTTGACAACGTTGCGCTGCCGCTGGAACTCATGGGGCAGAAACGCGGCGCTATCAAAGAGCGTGTTTTACCACTACTAGAGATGGTTGGCCTAGCAGATAAAGCTCAGCAGTACCCGGCCCAACTTTCTGGAGGGCAAAAACAGCGTGTTGCTATTGCGCGCGCCTTAGCAAGCAAACCCAACGTATTGTTGTGTGATGAAGCCACTTCTGCCCTCGACCCACAAACGACAGGCTCTATTCTCGAACTGCTAAGAAGTATTAATCAGCAGTTGGGTATTACCATTTTGCTGATTACCCATGAAATGGAGGTAGTGAAGTCTATTTGCCACCGGGTTAGCTTAATTTCAGATGGCAAATTAGTTGAAGATGCTGAAGTCGGCGACTTCTTCACTGCGCCCATCACTCAACTGGGCCGAGAGTTTCTTAATGACTTCTTGCAACTCAGCCCACCAAAAGAGCTAATAGAGCGCCTAAGCGACGCACCTGGCGAGCACACACATCCTGTGGTACGGCTAACCTTCTCAGGAGATGCAGTGTCTACACCTCTTATCTCGCGCCTTGCTCGTGAGTGCAGTGTTGATGTGAGCATTTTGCAAGCTAAAGTCGAATCTATCCAAGACCGCACTCTCGGCCTAATGATCGCCGAACTGTTAGGCACTCCCGCTCAAACCCAGGAAGCTATGGCTTATTTGGAAGCACACCAATTACAGGTAGAGGTACTCGGTCATGTCCAGCGCAATGTTTAACCTTATTTTACAGGCCACGCTGGATACGCTCTATATGGTGGCCATCTCAGGAGTAATCTCAACGCTGATCGGTTTACCACTCGGGGTCATGCTCTACGCCACACGCCCACGGCAAATTCTAGCCATGCCGGTACTCAATCAAGTACTAGGCATTATTACCAACATTGGGCGCTCCATCCCCTTTATCATACTGATGGTCGCGATCATTCCATTCACCCGCATGCTAGTGGGCACCTCTATTGGTATCAACGCTGCCTCGGTTCCGCTAACCATTGCAGCGATTCCTTTTGTTGCGCGATTAATAGAAGGGGCGCTTAACGAGATATCTCCTGGACTGATAGAGTCAGCGCAATCTATGGGAGCAACACCTTGGCAAATTATTTGCAAGGTGCTTATCCCTGAAGCAAGAGGCGGTATTATCACAGGTTTAACGATCACCCTTGTGACCCTCGTTAGCTATTCCGCTATGGCAGGTGCCGTTGGCGGCGGCGGCCTCGGCGACCTTGGTATTCGCTATGGCTATAACCGCTTTAACCCCACCATCATGCTTATCACCGTCATTATTCTGGTCGTGATGGTACAAGGTTTCCAAAGTCTAGGTGATTACTTGGTGCGCAAAAGCGACCGCAAATAATCATGCATAGCCACCACTCAAATATAACCAAAACGCATTAGACATTTGTTTTTTATTACCTCATTATTGACTCAACTTTGCACAACGCTTTCGGAGAAATGCTATGAAAAAAGTGATTATCGGCAGCCTCACAGCACTTGCCTTAGCTATTAATGTTGCCAACGCTGAGACACGCACCATCAAAATGGGCACCGTCGCAGGCCCAGAAACAGAAGTAATGGAAGTAGCGGCACGAATTGCTAAAGAAGAGTTCGGCCTGAACGTCGAGATTATTGAGTTCACCGATTATGTCACCCCCAATGCTGCATTAGCCGATGGTAGCCTTGATGCCAATGCCTATCAGCACGAGCCATACCTGCAGGCAATGGTCAATGATCGTGGTTACGACCTCGCCATTGCAGGCTACACGTTCGTTTACCCCATTGGCGCTTATTCCGAGAAGTACGACAATATCGACGACCTGCCGAATGGCGCGCAAATCGCATTGCCCAATGATCCTTCTAACGAAGGACGTGCGCTAATTCTTATGCACAACAAGGGGCTGATCACGCTAAACGATCCAAGCAACCTGGAAGCAACACCCATTGATATTGCAGAAAACCCGCGCAATTTCCGCTTCCGCGAAATTGAAGCAGCACAATTGCCCCGTGTTTTGCCTGATGTCGACCTTGCCTTCATTAATAATACCTTTGCCCAACCAGCCGGCCTTCGCTTGGATGACGCACTAATTAAAGAAGGCCCGGAATCTCCCTACGTTAACTTGATTGCCGTACGTGGAGGCGATGAGGATCGCGAAGATATCCGCCAACTAGTGGATGCTTACCAGCGCGATGAAGTTATCGAGAAAGCCGAAGAACTGTTTAAAGGCGCCGCAGTTCCTGGCTGGGTTGAGTAATCACAATACGGCACTTGCACTTAACTAGCATCAGGCCAGCCTTAGGGCTGGCCTGATGTGTTTTATAATTAGGAACTAAAATGGCTAATGTGGACTACTCACTGCTCAACCGCCAGCTAGAGTCGCTGCTGGATACTCGCGACTGGCTCACCAATAGCGCCCAAACCTGCGCGTTCATTTATCACGCCATTGATAAACTCAATTGGGTAGGCTTTTACCTTCAGCGCCAGCCCGACATGCTTAGCCTCGGCCCCTTTCAGGGCAAACCAGCTTGTCACCCTATTCCTTTTAGCAAAGGAGTATGCGGCGCTGCCGCACGCCAGCAAGCTACCCAACGCATTGATGATGTCCACGCTATCGCTGACCATATTGCTTGCGATGCTGCATCACTCTCCGAATTGGTTATTCCGATTATGGTAGGTAACACGCTATGGGGGGTTCTCGATCTAGACAGCCCTCAATACGCACGCTTCAGCCAAGAAGACCAAGCCGGCATTGAAGCCCTGGTCGCCACCTTTATTCGCCACACAGATCTCCCCTACCCCCTCCAGAACGGCTAGTACAGGTTTTTTTGTACAAGCTTTTTTTGCATACAAAAAAACGCCCCATGCAGTGCATGGGGCGTTTTATCATATTCTTGGTAGGACCAGGCGGATTTGAACCGCCGACCTCCACGATGTCAACGTGGCGCTCTAACCAACTGAGCTATGGTCCTAAAGCATTTTTACATGCAGTTTCACACACAAACTCTCATATGAAACTTTTAAATACAGCCTAATGGTTACACATAATTGGTAGGACCAGGCGGATTTGAACCGCCGACCTCCACGATGTCAACGTGGCGCTCTAACCAACTGAGCTATGGTCCTGCTGTGCAACGGATGCGTATTCTACGGCTTTGTGGCTGAATTGCAAGCAATTTCCACTCCCAGCAATGTCGTCTCTCTACTAGCAACGCCACATCATGCCTTAAAAAGAGAATACAGCGGTTTGAGTCATTTAGCTCTGCGCTGTAAGCGCTTATAAAGTAGCTACTGTGGCACACCACCCTTGGTAAGTACGGCTGGGTCAAGCAGGCGCTCAAGTGTAGCTCGATCTAGCTCCGTCTCCTCTTCCGCCACATCAATAACTGGCCTGCCAGCCTGATAAGCTTTCTTAGCAATAGCGGCAGCAGCGTTATAGCCGATAACACTATTAAGCGCAGTGACCAAAATAGGGTTACGCGCCAAGGGCCCCAACAGATTTTCCTCGCGCACCTTAAAGGTCGCAATCGCGCGCTCGGCGAGCAAAGTAGCCGTATTACTCATTAAAGTAATCGACGTAAGCAGATTTGATGCCACTAGCGGCAGCATAACATTGAGCTGAAAATTACCACTTTGACCTGCCACCGTAATAGCGGCATCAAGTCCTATTACTTGGGCCGCAGCCTGAGCCGCCGACTCAGGAATAACCGGGTTTACTTTTCCAGGCATAATGGAGCTCCCCGGCTGCAGCGCTTCCAGCTCAATTTCACCCAGCCCAGCCAGGGGTCCCGAGTTCATCCAGCGTAAGTCATTAGCAATTTTCATAATAACGCAGGCTAACCCTTTAAGTTGGCCCGACAACTCCACGGCAGCATCTTGCGAAGCAAGGCTGGCAAAAAAGCTATCATTGGGAACAAAGGTTAAACCCGTTTGCTGACTAAGTTCGCTTGCCATTTTCTCGGCAAACTCTTCAGGGGCATTAATCCCCGTACCAACTGCTGTACCTCCTTGCGCTAGCCGACATAACCGCCCCATTGCACTATCAAATCGCTCAATGGCTTGATTTACCTGACTGGACCATGCACCCAGCTCCTGATCCATACGCAGCGGCATAGCATCCATCAAATGGGTGCGGCCAGTCTTTACTACATGGGCTAGTTCTTTCGCCCGCTGATCGATCGCAGCACGTAACCTAAGCAAGGCTGGGCGCAGCGAGCCATCCAATGCAATAGCAGCAGCAAGGTGAATCGCCGTAGGGATTACATCATTACTTGACTGCCCCATATTGACATGATCATTAGGGGTTACCTCGACACCTTCACGGCTAGCTAGGGTAGCCAGCACCTCATTCACATTCATATTAGTGGAAGTGCCAGAGCCGGTTTGATAAACATCCACAGGAAAGTGCTCATCGTGCTGGCCATCAATCACTGACTGCGCTGCTTTTTCTATCGCACCTGCTCGCTTTTCATCTAGCAGGCCCAACTGATGATTAACCCTCGCGGCAGCTAGCTTTATACGTGCAACCGCATGGATAAAAGCAGCAGGCAGAGGCGTGCCAGAAACTGGGAAATTATTTATGGCGCGCTGGGTCTGAGCGCCATAAAGAGCGTTAGCCGGAACCTCTAATTCCCCCATACTGTCACGCTCTTTGCGCATATTCATAAGCACTCTCCTTTTAGGGCAAATAGCAAATTGATAGCCAAACACTCGCCTACGCTGTTCGTCGCTTTAAACCGCCGCAGTTTTAATCTGTCGTCGCTCTGATATGTCGTAGCTTTAACCTAGTCGACCATCTCGGTTAGGTAAATACGAAATTGAGAAAAAGCTAATACAACATTCACTTAAGACGGTATGTGGTTAGTACCGTATTCAATTAGTACGGCACTCACCTAATGTAAGATGAGCCAAATGTTGCACTGCACAAAACCACCTGTTATGCTGCAACGCATGATCATCAACATCAGCTGCGGTGAACGCTTTGCATGAGACCGCTGCTGAACCACCAACACAAGTTGGCACTGCCTAAAGCACACCAGCATTAGCATGACCAATTCGTGAGCAACGGCACAGGAGTGTTTATTATGCGTACTTTCAACACCAATGAAATGAACCAGCAGTTTGATAACTTTTTTATGGCACCTGTTCGTGCATATACAGCGCTAAGCATTGATTATTCAGAAAAGCTGCTGAATGCACAATTAGATGCCAACAAAGCCTATGTTGATACAGGCATTGCTCAAATGCGTCAGCTGTTAAGCGTAAAAGATGCTGAGGGTCTTCGCAGTTATATGGAAGGTCAGCAGAAAGTTGCCAAAGACTTGGCTGAGCGCGTTAAAGGCGACGCGGATAAAGTCGTTTCTTTACAGCAAGACTTTTTACAAAAAAGCCAAAAGCTTACCGAAGAAAATGTAAAGCAGGCCCAAGCTGCTGCCAGCAAAATGAGCAAAACCGCTTAAATTAAGCCCCCCTGCTTTCGGCAAAGACTCTGCGTTAACGATCTAGATAATGCTTGAGAAAAAACACCCCTGCCAGCTTGCTGGCGGGGGTGTTTACCAATTAAGTGCTGATTTAACAAAAGGGATAGTCAGCTTACGCTTTGCGGAGAGAGAAGCCTGATCTAGCGTTTCCAGTGCACGGCATAACTCGTTCAAATCTCTGGGACCGCGATGCAATATATAACGCCCCACGTCATCGGGTAATTGCATGCCTCGCACTTTAGCCCTCAGCTTTAAAGCGCCTAGGCGCTCAGCATCGTCTAGCGGGTGAAGATGAAAGGTCACTCCCCAGGTTAGACGGGACGCTAAATCGGGCAACACCACATCTAGTTGCCTAGGCGGAGAGCTGGAGGCAATCACCAATGCTTTACCTGCATCCCGAAGCCGATTAAACGCATGGAATAGCGCCTCCTCCCATCGTTTTCGCCCCACGACATACTCCAAGTCATCAATAGCCACAATATCCAGCCGTTCAATCTCTTCAAGCATTAAAGGGGGGAAGTGGCCAAGATCAGCTAACGGCAAATAAAGCGCCCGCTTATCCGCATCTGAAGCGGCGTTACAAGCTGCTTGCAAAAGATGGCTACGGCCGCTGCCTGGCGCGCCCCATAAGTATAAAAACGGTTCAGCATTAGGCTCCAACTGACGAGTAAAATACTCAACCAGAGACGCATTAGCGCTCGACACATAGTAATTATTAAACGTTGCATCGTCTCGCAACCCCACGCCAAGCGGTAGTTGCGCTGGCATTCGGCTCATGAAGACTCCCTATCATCGTAAGGACCAAGCCCATCATGGCCAATTGGGCGTACTAATGATCGTTTTTCTGAAGTACCTTGCTCTAATGGGCCTTGTTCCAAGCCCGGCGATGCAGTGCACTGCTCTGCATCGTAAAGCACACTCTCTTTATAGCGTTCCTTAACTTCTTTGAGCAACACCATGATCACAGATGCCGCAGGAAGAGCTAATAATACGCCAGTAAAACCAAAAAGATTACCCCCCGCTAATACAGCGAAAATGACCGCTACAGGATGTAGACCAATTTTGTCACCTAACAGTTTGGGTTGAAGCACAGCACTTTCAACAATTTGCCCAAAACTGAATACCACCACCACACCTAGCAGTGGTAACCACGAATCAAACTGAAACAGAGCAACAATGAGGGCAACCCCCAACCCAACAATAAACCCCAGGAACGGCACAATACTAACGAGGCCCGATACAACACCGATAAGCAAACCGAAATTAAGTCCCATTAGGGTTAAGCCTAGCGCATAAATGATGCCTAAACACAGCATCACCATCAATTGGCCACGTAAAAAAGCTGACAAAACGTCATCACATCGTTTAGCCAAACGGACAACATCATCCAGCCACTGACGAGGAATCAGGTCAGCAATACTGGCCAGTAGGCGGTTCCAGTCCAGCAGCAGATAAAAAGCTACCACGGGTATCAATGCGACGTAGGTTATCCAAGTGGCAAACGCCATGCCTGAACGGCCAATTTGGCCTAACGCTTGCGCCAAATAGCCCCCCGCATCACGCCAATGCTCAGCAAGTGTCTCCTGGGCGTTATCAAGTTCAGCACGTAGATCGTAACCCGTCCACTCCTGCACTTGAGGGGCCAATATATTTTCAACCCAATCAAAAACGCTAGGTGCCGCTTCACCTAATTGTTTTATTTGCTGGACTATTAACGGAACTAAAATCAGCATACTAACCGCCAATACCAGCAAGATGATTAGGAATACGCTAGAAACCGCAAACGGCCGATTCATACCCCAGCGCTGTAACCTGTTGGCTATTGGATCACCCAAATAGGCAATAATCATTCCAGCGATAAATGGCATCAGCATCGCATCCAGCAAATACACTAGCCCCACTAACACCGCTAATAGCAAAACGCCCCACCACGAATTTCGCATTCTGAATTTCTCCCTCCTGGATAGATGGTTAGCGGCCTAGCGCACCGCATGATTTGCGATACTACCCAATGAATAGTAACAAAAGTAACGCTTCTCGCATCTGATAACACGACACATCGATGCGACTTACGCCACTGAGTGATACAATCTGTCTCGTTATTGCCCCAGCACTGGCCAATTCGCCAGCACTACCGCACTGCTATAGGCTTCACAGGACCTGTCATGACCGAGACATCCCCTTCTCAGGCTACCCCATCACTCAGCTATAAAGACGCAGGTGTCGATATTGATGCCGGTAACGCGCTGGTTGACCGCATTAAACACGTTGCTAAACGCACCACACGCCCTGAAGTAATGGGTGGGCTTGGCGGCTTTGGCGCGCTATGTGAGCTGCCTGCTGGCTATAAGCAACCGGTACTCGTGTCTGGCACCGATGGCGTGGGCACTAAACTGCGTCTTGCCATGGACCTTGGCAAACATGACACCATCGGTATCGATTTAGTGGCAATGTGTGTCAATGATTTGATTGTTGCTGGCGCCGAACCACTGCTTTTCCTTGACTACTATGCCACGGGTAAGCTGGACATAGATATCGCTGCTGATGTTGTTACAGGCATCGGCACAGGCTGTGAGCTGGCTGGCTGCGCATTGGTAGGTGGCGAAACAGCCGAAATGCCTGGCATGTACGAAGGCAACGATTACGATCTAGCAGGCTTTTGCGTTGGCGTCGTCGAAAAAGCCGAAATCCTTGACGGCAGCAAAGTTGCCGAAGGTAATGTCTTATTAGGGCTAGCCTCCTCAGGCCCGCACTCTAATGGATACTCGCTGATCCGCAAAATTTTAGACGTGAGTAATGCCTCACTAGACGAAACGGTCGGTGGCCAAGCTTTGGGCGATGCCCTAATGGCCCCCACTCGCATCTATGTAAAATCCCTTTTATCGATGATGCGTGGCACCGACATTTCAGTGCATGCCCTGTCGCACATTACGGGCGGCGGCCTGCTAGAAAACATTCCCCGGGTACTGCCTGACACTTTGGCGGCAGATATTGACCTAACCACTTGGCAACGCCCAGAAGTATTTAACTGGCTGCAGGCTAAAGGCAATGTCAATGAGACCGAAATGCACCGAGTACTTAACTGCGGTATTGGCATGGTAGTTGTAGTGTCGGCAGAACAGGCAGAAAGCGCCATGGCTCACCTTACAGAGCAAGGCGAAACCGTCTATCAAATCGGCACGATCATCAAGCGCCAGGACGAAGCCGTCGTACTTAAGAATATGCATAGCGATGAGCACGGTCTGGAGAATCGCCCCGCATGAGCAGTACCGATTACAACAGCGACACGTTAAACGATATGACGCCCGAGCCCATAGGCGCACGGCGTGTCGTGGTATTGATTTCTGGAAGCGGCAGCAACCTGCAAGCATTGATAGATGCACAGCAGCACGATCGCTTGGGTGGGGAAATTGTAGCCGTCATTTCAAATGAACCAAGTGCCTATGGCTTAAAGCGTGCCCACGAAGCAGGCATTGAAGCGGTTGTATTACCACACAGGGAATACGAGAGCCGAGATGCTTACGATGGTGCCCTCATCAAGGTGATTGAACGCCATGAGCCGGACGTCATTGTGCTTGCTGGTTTTATGCGTATATTAACGCCACGTTTTGTGCAGCGCTTCCTGGGCAAAATGCTTAATATTCACCCATCGCTGCTGCCAGCTTATCAAGGGCTTAATACCCATGCGCGGGCACTGGCCGATGGAGCTTCATCCCATGGTTGCAGCGTACACTTTGTGACTGAAGAGCTGGACGGTGGTCCAGTGGTATTACAGGCAGAACTAAACGTTGCAGACGATGACACGGTCGAGACACTAAAAGATAAGGTACACGCTCGCGAGCATCTTATCTTTCCTATCGCCGTACAGTGGTTTTTACAAGGCCGCCTGAAGTACAGCACAGAAGGAGCAACGATGGACGGCCACCTGCTGCCGCCCTACGGTATGCGCCTATCCCATGCTGATGCTGCAGAAGAGCTTGATGAAGACGTAGCCCCTAACTAAACAGTCCCTAACTAAACAGCCCCTAACTAAACCGCTTTTAGTCCTAACAAGCGCCTTACTACGCCGAGTAACACCGGAGCAGTAAGGCGTTTATGGTTCAGGGGCAGCTTAGGTGCGCGGCAATGTAACGCCTCGCTGCCCCATGTACTTGCCGCCACGGTCTTTATAAGAAGTTTCGCATACCTCGTCGGACTCCAAAAAGAGCATTTGCGCCACGCCTTCATGGGCATATATCTTGGCAGGCAAGTTGGTAGTGTTAGAAAACTCCAGCGTCACATGCCCTTCCCACTCAGGCTCCAAAGGCGTCACATTGACGATAATGCCACAGCGAGCGTAAGTGGATTTACCTAGGCAGATAGTCAGCACGTTACGTGGAATACGGAAATACTCTACCGTACGCGCTAGCGCAAACGAGTTAGGCGGAATAATACATACATCGCCTTTCACATCCACAAAGCTTTTAGCATCAAAGGCTTTAGGGTCAACAATTGCCGAGTGAATATTGGTGAATACCTTGAATTCGTCGGCACAGCGCACATCATAGCCGTAACTGGAGGTGCCGTAAGAGATCACCCGCTGCTCATTAATGTAACGGACCTGCTCCGCTTCAAACGGCTCAATCATGGCATCGCTTTGTGCCATACGACGAATCCACTTGTCAGATTTAATACTCATTTGTTACTTCATCACTCGCTAAAAGAAATAGTGGGGCCGCTGCTTTTGTTAGCGCTCACAGCATGAGCTACCTGTTTGGCAATCTCAGCAAAGGTTTGGCTAACTGAGCTATCTGGTTCTGCAATGACACTAGGACGGCCAGAGTCCGCCAACTCACGAATGGAGAGAGTAAGAGGCAGGCGCCCTAGCACACTTGTTTGATACTCTTCCGCGATGCGCTCACCACCGCCCGTGCCAAAAATAGCAGCCTCATGACCACAGTTTTCACAGTGGTAAAGGCTCATATTTTCAACTACGCCAAGTACTGGCACATTAACTTTACGGAACATCTCAATACCCTTACGCGCATCTAAAAGGGCAATATCCTGTGGCGTAGTGACAATAACCGCGCCTGCAACTGGTACTTTTTGTGCCAATGTTAGCTGGATATCGCCGGTACCCGGAGGCATATCTATCAGCAAGAAATCAAGATTATCCCACTGGGTTTGGGTTAACATTTGCTGAAATGCACCTACGACCATTGGACCACGCCATACCATGGCCTCTCGAGTATTGACCATAAACGCCATGGACATTGCCTGAAGCCCATGAGCTTCCAGCGGCAGAAACTTATTGTCTTGGGTTGCCTGGGGCCGCACGCCCTCTTTAACTCCCAGCATTTGTGCTTGGCTAGGCCCGTAAATATCAGCATCCAGCACGCCGACACGATAGCCTTGTGCTGAAAGTGCCAACGCCAAGTTAACGGTTACCGTCGACTTGCCAACGCCTCCCTTACCCGACGCCACTGCTACAATATGCTTAACCCCATCCATTATGGCACTCCCATCGGTCACAACGTAAATTGCATAAGGTGAATGATACTCTTCGGGGCAGTATTCATAAACTAACAAACAAAAAAGCGGATGCAGGTGTTACCTGCATCCGCCTCATGAGAGCAGCGAACTCAGCTTAAACGCCTATTACTGAGCTTCTTGCTCCTCAGCTTCATCATCGCTATCGCCATCTTCTGCTCCCACCAAGGTGGGCACCTCATCATTCGCAGCGCTGCCAACTTCACCTAGCCGCGTGTCGAGCGAAGACAGTTCTTCGCGCCACTCGTCAAGCTGGGCATCTAAGCGAGCTAGCCTCTCTTCGCGGGCCTCAATGTCACTTTCAACATTAGCAACCTCTTCACGCCCAATATCCAGCGCAACTATCAGATCATCCATTTCAGAGCGCACCTGGGTTAAGCTCTGCTCTTCTTCTTCACGCAACTCAACCAGCGCATCAACTTCTTCTTGTAGTGCGTCGCGCTCATTAGTAGCAGATTCATGCTGACCTCGGAGTTCCTCCAGTTCGCTTTGCGTCGTGGCGATCTCCTCTTCAAGGCTGGCTAGCTGTTCATTAGCCTCGCTCACCTTGGATTCCAGCTCAGCAAGTTCTGCTTCAGCAGCATTCATCTCTTCAACTGCTGCCTGACGCTCTTCCTCAGCTTCCTGACGAGCTCCTTCTGCCTCCTGACGGGCATCTTCGGCACTTTGGCGCGCATCTTGAATTTGCTGAAGCGCTGCTTCTGCCTCATCGCGGTCGCTGACCATTTGATCGCGCTCTTCATGCAGCGCCTCTAAATCAGCGTTAGCGCTTTCGAGCTGCTCATTCAGGCCGTCTACTTCTTCTTGAAGTGCATCGCGCTCGGCCTCTAGCTCCTCAAGTCGAGTACTAACGTTACTAACATCTCGCTCCGCAGCCTCAAGACTGGTTTTCGCCTCAGTTTGCTGCTGCTCAAGTTCTGCTAATTCCTCGTGCATGGCCGCTAAGTCAGCTTCAACCTGCTCCACGTCTGCTAAGCGCTGGCTTAGCTGGCTATTCTCTTGCTCTACGCCAGTAAGACGACCTTCAAGCGTTTCAACCCGATCCTTATGGGTGCCAGCATTAGATTGTGCCATGATTGCCCAAATAACCGCGACAGCGGCAATGCCTGCTATCCCTTTGACGCGGTTATCTTGAAATAGTGTTTTCATGCCCGGTTTGTTAGCCGGTGATTGCTGATCCGAGTGGTTTGCTTCTGGCATACTGCGTCCCTCTCTTTTATAAGCTACCGATTCCAGCAGCGTTAATAGGCATTTAAAGCGAATTCGCTCTTGAAGAACATTCCTTACTAGCATACACAGCTAACAGCATCTAGCCAGTGTATGCGTTAATTCAATGGCCTAATTAGGTGATACTGCTCATATAAATGTCATTTCTGTGGATTTTGGAGCGCTTGCCAGCCTACCACCTTGACGTGCACTCAGTCGGTCTCAAAACATATCTGCCGACCTCAAAACCTAATAGCCTTACACCAAACACTGAAAAGCATCAGGGCATAAAAATCAGGTTTCTTATAAGAAATAACTATTAAAAACTGACACACTGTCGGCAATCGCTTACATCCCTCCTCCTCATTTAAAGCTAACCTCTTGGGTTAACTTAAATTGCTATTTGTCCTGGAGATGTACGCATGTCCGTGAATGACGCAATCCCCGCGCCTCAAAGTGCTGATCATCTAGTCCCTCATATACCTGGGGTCGTTTTTCAATTTTACCGATCCCACTGCGGGAAAATGCGTTTCAACTATCTTGAAGGTGGTGGGGCTGCGTTGAAATACATTGATCGTCAGCAGCTAGCGCTAGATGCCAGCCAGCTCGTAAGACAGCTAACAAATATCGACTACCCTAAGATCATGTCCGCAATAGAGCGCTCAGCCCGCTGGATGATGCCACTATCCACCCGGTTTAGACTGCCATTTCCGAAGGGGAAACCCCACTGGATTGCAGTTAGTGCCAAGCCTGAGCCAGCAGTCGGTGGCGTATGCTGGAATGGCCTTATGATGGACATTACCGACCAAGTTGCAGAAGAGTCAAGGCTACGTAAGCTGTGCGATACCGATCCACTTACCGGTCTACCCAACCGTCGAAAATTAATGGCGCATTTAACTCACCTGTCTTCACTGAGCGCACGCCACGGCACACCTCTTTCAATCATGATGTTGGATATCGACCACTTTAAGCAGCTCAATGACCGTTGGGGTCATTTAGAGGGTGACAACGTCCTCAAACTATTAGCTACAAAGACGCAAGCCCTGCTTCGCAGTGAAGATATGGTGGCCCGTATGGGTGGAGAGGAGTTTATGGTCGTGTTGCCGCTAACACCGCTGCAGCAATGCCATAAACTCGCCGACCGCCTGCGTGATTCCGTTGCGTGTTACGATTTCGGGGTGGGAGTCGGACAAGTAACACTGAGTATTGGTGTTGCTGAGTACCGCTGTGGTGAGCCGCTAACTAACCTAATAGAGCGTGCAGATAAAGCGCTTTACGGCGCAAAAGATATTGGCCGCGACTGCGTCTGCCTTCTACCTTAAAAGCCATACAAGCCATACAAGCCCAGGAAAAACTCTCTCCCTGTCGTAGCAGAAGATAACAAAAAGGAATCATATAATGAGCAGCTTGGCGCAAGCGACTTGCGAGCCCTGCACCTCGGGTACTCCCCCACTTGATAGCAACGCATGCAAAACCTATCAAGCAGCGCTTCCAGAGTGGCAGATTATTGATCACGATGGCATCATGAAGCTAACGAGACGATTTACGTTTCGTAACTTTGCTGATGCGCTGACATTCACCCAGCGCGTTGGTGAATTAGCAGAGCAGGCAGGGCACCATCCAAGCATTGTCACTGAGTGGGGCAAAGCCACTGTGACGTGGTGGAGCCATGATATTAAAGGCCTGCATCTTAATGATTTCATTCTTGCCGCCAGAACCGACGAGGTAGCCGAATAAATGTTTGAGCATATTGAGCGAGTCCCAGGAGATGCCATTCTCGGGCTGATCGAAGCTTTCAAAAAAGACACCAATCCCCAAAAAGTAGACCTTGGAGTTGGTGTATACCGCGATTCAGCTGGCAATACGCCGGTGATGCGCGCTGTGAAGGAAGCTGAAGCTCGCCTGCTCAAGAATGAAACCACCAAGACCTACATTGGGTCTCATGGTGCTCCCGCCTATGGTGAAGCCGTTCTACCCATAGTCTTTGGTGCAGACTCACCCATACTTACAGCCAACCGCGCCAGCGCCACTCAATCCCCCGGTGGCACAGGTGCGCTGCGCCTAGCCGCTGACTTTATAGCCAGCCAATTACCAGGCAAAGGCATTTGGGTAAGCGATCCTACTTGGCCAAACCACCATGGTATTTTCACCTCAGCGGGTATCGAGCTACATAAATACCCTTATGTTGATGCTGATAACCGCCTTGATTTCACCGGCATGCTGGCGGCACTTAAAAAAATCCCTGAAGGCGATGTTGTCGTACTACACGCCTGCTGCCACAACCCTACAGGCTTTGACCTTTCTGCAGAACAGTGGCAAGAAGTGCTAACCGTACTTCGTGAGCGCAAGCTTCTTCCGCTGATTGATTTTGCCTACCAAGGTTTCGGCCAAGGCCTGGATGAGGATGCTTACGGCGTTCGCCTACTGGCTGAAAATCTCGATGAAGCCATTATTACCAGCTCTTGCTCTAAAAACTTCGGTATTTATTGTGAGCGTACCGGCTGCCTGATTATGGTCGCCAAAGATGCTGAGCAAATGGAAAATGTTCGCTCACAAGTGGCTATTGTTGCTCGTGAAAACTACTCCAACCCACCAGCTCATGGCGGAGCGATTGTCAGCGAGATTCTTCATGATCCAGAGCTTTCTGCTATGTGGCGTGAAGAACTAACTGAAATGCGTGACCGCATAAACTCACTGCGTCGCGATTTTGTTGAGGCGCTAAAACCCTATGGCCTCGACCAGAAGTACGCCTGCGTTGCTGAGCAGCAAGGCATGTTCTCCTATACGGGCTTAACCCCAGCACAGGTTGACCGCCTACGCGATGAGTTTGGCATTTACATGGTGCGCTCTGGACGTGCCAACGTTGCAGGCTTCTCCCAAGAGAACCTGGCCTACCTCGCTAAAGCCATCGCTGCCGTTAACGAATAAATAGAACGGCACTAAGGCTTTCTAAACCCCTGGTCTCCTCTGGAGACCAGGGGTTTTCTTTTGATTTTGTTAATAAACCCTGTAAACGTAACTAGCCTCATTGTGTACAATTGCGCGCTTGCCGCCAGAGCCTGGGGCGCCCGCGCGGCGTCTGACACAACGCAACGCTTGACCGAATAGTCAAACATTCGGCACACTCAGCGTAGCCTTGTATACAACACACCATAACTAAGAGGCCTCACATGGCAGCTGCCGGCATTCACTACCCCTGGTACAAAAAAGAAGATACCGATGCGTTCTTCGCACTGTTTCAAAACAATATTGCTAACTTTGTCATCATTGCGATTACGATGCTAGGCATGGGGTTCCCCAGCTCCATCGTTTATGGCCAAGTACTGCCCGGCGCTGCCGTTGCAGTAATGGCAGGTAATTTTTATTACGCCTGGAGCGCCTCACGGCTTGCCCGAAAAGAGAACCGTAGTGATGTCACAGCACTCTCATATGGCATCTCAACACCGGTTATGTTTGTCTTCTTGTTTGGTGTACTGTTACCTGCCAAGCAGCTAACCGGTGATGCCGAACTAGCCTGGAAAGTAGCGGTTGCCGCCTGCTTTATCAGCGGGGCTATTGAAGCCTTAATTAGCATTATTGGCCGCTGGGTTCAGTATCATCTACCACGAGCGGCAATGCTTGGCGCTGTAGCCGGGGTAGCATTAACCTTCATTGCAGGTGAAATGCTATTTAAAACGCTGGAAATGCCGATAATTGGCCTGCTGGTATTGGGTATTATCATCGTTGGCTTGGTCGCCCGGGTTAGCATGCCCTTCAAGTTACCCACCTCGTTATTTGCCATCGTGGTAGGCACTGCCATGGCTTATCTGATTGGTGATGCTGGCAGCGAGCGCTTCAGCGATGCGTTTACCCACCTTGGTTTTTACCCGTTACTGCCTAATCTCGCCTGGTTTGAAGGGCTTGGTCTACTGTTGACCGGCATGCTGGCTGTGCTCACTGTCGTACTGCCCATTACGCTCTACAACGCCATTGAGACTATGAACAACGTTGAGGCAATGGAAGCCGCTGGCGATAAGTACGACGTTCGAGAGTGCCAAGCGGTTGATGGAGCAGGCACTATGATCGGCGCCCTGTTCGGTGGAGTTTTTCCTACCACGGTGTATATTGCAACCGTAGGGGCTAAGTGGATGGGGGCTGGCCGGGGGTACAGTATATTAAATGGTGCAGTTTACGCACTGGCCACAATGTTCGGTTTGATTGCAGCACTCGCCGCCATTATCCCCGTGTCAGTGGTTGCCCCCATTTTGGTATTTGTCGGCATGTCGATGATTGCTACTGCCTTCCAAGCCAACGACACCCGTTACTACCCTGCCATCGCCTTGGCCATGCTGCCCTACTTTGCTAATTATGTAATGACCCGCTTTAATCGCGGTGCAGGCGAGGTGGTCAGCGATATTTCAAGTGCCATTGTGGTGATGGGCCAAGGTGCCATGTTCATGGCGATTTTCTTGGGTGCAATGACCGTCTCCGCCATCGACCACCAGTTCCGTCGTGCGGCAGCCTTTGCTCTTATTGCCGCCGGTTTCTCGTTTGTCGGCCTTATGCACGCCCCTCAATTAGCCTTTAATGCTGCGCCTGAATTTGTCATGGGCTATTTAGCAATGGCACTTTTATTTACCTACTTCTCTTTCCAGGAAGCCCCCCGCCAACGTCGGTCTTAGGAAACATATCCCGCCTGCCTATGCGGGCGGGATAAGATACGTCGCAGCAGCAACCAAGCCATTAAACCCGCCGCCAGATTACCTACCGCTGCACCGACGGCCAACCCCACCCAACCATATAAATAAGCGCCTAACCATAGACAAGGCAAGTAACAGACGAAGAGCCGAGCGCTTGATAGCAACATGGCACGCAGTGGCCAACCAAGCGCATTGCCAGCCGATACTACTAGCATACATACACCTAAAGCGGCGTAACTTGGCAGTAAAAAGCGGATGATCAGAGCCAATTCGCCTTGCACTTCAGGGTTACCCGCCAAGGCCATGGCTACCCAGGGTGCACCTAATGCCAATAGCACACCCAAACTAAGCTGCCAAATCACTGCTACTTTTAATGCCAAACGCATTAACTGCTGAATTTGTGCCCAGTCTCCTGCTCCATAGCAACGCCCAAGCCATGGCGGCAGCGACATGGTCATGGCTAATATTACCATCAAAGAAAGTGTCTCTAGCCGACTAGCAAGCCCCCAGGCAGCCACATACGTATCTCCCAGCCCCGCAACGGCGGTAATGGCAAGCATTGCTGCTAACGGTGGCATTAGCTGACTTACCATGGCAGGAGCAGCAATACCTATAAAAGGCCGCCAGGATCGTCGGCACTCCTGCCCAATATCTTCCCTGGTTACCCACTGGCAGCGCGCCAATGTGCCGCTTGTCAGTACGAGGCCCACTGAAAAGGCAATCGCCGTCGCCCAAGCTGCTCCAGGTAACCCAAAACCACTCCAGGGACCAATACCAAATATAAGCAGTGGATCAAGAACGAGGTTAATTAAGCTACTCAATACCATCATTTTACCTGGGGTGCGTGTATCGCCATGGGCACGAAACACGCTATAGATAAAATAGAGCAGTGCTCCCAGCCAGGCTGAAAATAGCTGCGGCCCCCAGTAGCTTCGAATATATCCCAACGCCGCCTCATCTGCGCCCAGCAGCCTAAATACGGGCACCTGGATCAACCACAGCACCACTGCTAAGCAGCCAATCACACCGCCACCAGCAATAAGCACCAAGCTAGTTAGACGCTTAGCGCGAGCATCCTCCCCCCCACCAAGCGCACGGGAAATAAGAGCGGCGATAGCAATTCCCATCCCCACCTGAATACCGATGATTAAAAAGGATAATGGGAAGGTAAACGACTGCGCGGCTAGCGGCGATGTACCCAAACGGGCAATAAAAGCACTATCTACAAGCTGAAAACCCAATAGCGCCAATACACCGATAGCCATTGGCCAAGTTTGCCGCCATAGGGTTATAGCCAACTCGCGTTGCTGCATAAAAGCTGCCAAACACATGCTCCCTAGATAAAACTGTAAAATAAGAACTACTAGAGCATCACATACAAAAGCGCCACTACCCCGGCTGGGATAGTGGCGCTTTTCGTGAAGCTAAACTTACTGACGAATACCTTCAAATGTCACGTAAAGCTCCAGCTCGTGCATAGACTCAGGGAAATCGCTCATATCAATACCGAAGTCGCCGAGTGTCAGCATAGTGCTGCCTTCAAAGCCAGCACGGTAGTTACCCCAGGGGTCATCACCTTCGCCCATTAAGGTAACTGGCATTTCGATTTCTTTGGTTTCGCCGTGCAGCGTCAGGTCACCCGTTACCACACCTTCGTTCTCACCGGTTGACTCAAAGCCAGTCGATGTAAAGGTCGCGGTGGGATACTCGCTAGCATTCAAGAAGTCACTGCTCAGGAAGTGACGATCACGCTCAGCGTGATTGGTGTTAAGACTGCTCACCTGCACTTCCATTTCCACAGAAGAGGCGTCTACGTCATCTGCATCATAAGAGAACTGGCCATCAAACTCTTCAAACGTACCAAGAATGTAGGAGAAGCCCAAATGGTTGATTTTGAACTGCACAAAAGCGTGCTGGCCTTCAGTATCAATCTGGTAGTCAGCGGCCTGTGCTTGGCTTAGCGGTACCAAAGCAGCGGCGGCAATGGCTGTTGCAAATGCAGTTTTCTTTAACATATTAGATGTCTCCTCTCTTTCCTTAAGAATCACTATGGCGAGTACTTCCCACCCTAGCAACGTACAAATCGAGTCGTTATTCGTTTAGCCATCTTCTTCACTGCAGGCTATGTTCGCTTCTGACCATGGGTTGGCTTAACCATACGAACCAGAGTTGAGTGTCGATCAAACCAATGATGTTTAAAAGCGGCCAGTGCATGGCCTGCAGCCAGTAACATTAATGCAAGTGCACTATACCAGTGAATATCACCCGCCAAACTGGCTTGATTGGGCAACCCGTGTAGTACCGCCGGCATTTCAAACCAACCGAATACACTAATCCCCCTGCCATTAGCGGTGGAAATTAAGTAACCACTTACCAGCACAACCAACAATAAAGCGTAAAGTGCAATATGCCCCATATGGGCAGCCACTTTCTCTATGCGACTACCCTCAGCCTTGGGAGTAGGCTGCACTAAACGCCAGAAAAGACGCAGAGCAGTCGCCAGCAATAACAAAACTCCGATTGAGCGATGAATCCATGGACCTTGGTTGTACCAAGGATCATAGTACCCCAGCCCCGTCATCCACCATCCTAGAATAAACAGCCCGATGATGGTGACCGCACTAAGCCAATGAAACAGAATACTTATGACACCCCAACCATGCTGTGTGTTCCGCCACATCCCATTATTCTCCGTAGCTACCATCTAATTTGATATATCTGGCTTGTGACATCTGGCTTAAAATCGCCAGTGGTTAACTTTATTTAACGAACGGATAGCAAAAGCATAACGGTTATTGCTGAAAAAGACTGCTGAAAAAAGCAGAACACTTCATTCGTAAAAACCGTTGATAGCCCTGAACAAGGGTAGCAAAGCTAATAAAAAACCGGCCAATAGCGGCCGGTTCACTACACTAAATAGCTACTCTACATGACTATGTCAAACAGCCATCTAAGTACCATGTCAAACAGCTATGCTAGGCACAACCACACTAAGTGATGCGAATTAGCGGGCAGTGAGCGCATCCAAACCACGAGCAAGGTCACGCTGGATGTCCGCCTGACTTTCCAAACCAACCGCGACGCGTATTAACCCTGGCGTAATGCCCGCTGCTTCTTTTTGGTCATCAGAAAGGCGGCCATGGGTCGTCGTAGCAGGATGGGTAATAGTAGTTTTGACATCACCAAGGTTGCCCGTGATAGAAAGCATGCGCGTGGCATCAATCACCTGCCAAGCCCCTGACTGCCCTCCTTTTACTTCAAAACCCAATACTGCACCAAAGCCCCGCTGCTGTTGCTTAGCAAGTGCATGTTGTGGGTGTGCTTCCAAACCACTGTAGTAGACCTTATTCACAGCAGGATGCTGATCTAGCCAACGTGCCAACGTCATCGCATTCTCGCAGTGTGCGTTCATACGCAGCGCGAGGGTTTCTAGCCCTTTGGTAAAAATCCAGGCGTTAAAAGGGCTCAAGCATGGGCCGCAAGTACGAACCACACCAAACACTTCTTCCAGCACATCGTGCCTGCCCACCACCGCGCCACCAATCGCTCGCCCTTGGCCATCCAGGTATTTAGTAGCAGAGTGGATCACCAAATCAGCGCCCAACGCAATCGGTTGCTGCAACGCGGGAGTTAAAAAGCAGTTATCAATGGCTAGCAGCGCCCCACTTCGCTTAGCAAGTGCTGCAAGTGCTGGAATGTCGGCCACTTCCGACAGCGGGTTGGAAGGTGTCTCTGCAAATAGTAGCTTGGTTGCAGGACTGACCGCCGCTTCCCAAGCCGCGATATTCGACAACTCGACGTAGCGGGTGGTAATACCAAACTTACCCAGGTATTTATCAAACAAACTAACGGTCGAGCCAAACAGCGAGCGAGAAGCGACAACCTCATCCCCCGCCGATAGCAGCGCGAGCGCTGTTGAGAGGATGGCTGACATTCCAGAGCTGGTTGCCACACAACGCTCGCCACCTTCCAGCGCCGCCAAACGGCGCTCAAACGTATGCACTGTGGGGTTGGTGAAACGTGAATAGACGTTGCCCGGCTCCTGCCCACCAAACTTACGCGCAGCCTCCGCTGCGCTTTCATAAACAAAACTAGAGGTAGGGAAAATCGGTTCCGAATGCTCTTGTTCGAAAGTACGCTGGTGGCCCGCGCGAATCGCTAACGTCTCTAACGACCACTCATCCTGCTGGCTATCATCGTGCATGGCTTAGCCCCTTGTGTAAGGCATCAATATACGTGGCTAGTCGTCAAAATCATCATCTTGGTTATGCATATCCACCAAGGCGTGATCGCCTGCACTTTGGTCTTTTGCCGCATCATTACGGCTAGCCTCCAAAACGGCTAGATAAGCATCATCGATATCACCGGTTATGTACTTACCATCAAATACTGAGCAGTCAAATGCTTCCATTTCAGGATTGACTTCCCGGCAGGCGTCTTTCAGATCTTCCAGATCTTGATAGAAAATTCGATCAGCACCAATCAGTTGCCCAACCTCCTCTTCCGTGCGGCCATGGGCGATCAGTTCTGAGGCAACCGGCATATCAATGCCATATACATTGGGATAGCGTACCGGCGGGGCTGCTGAGGCAAAGTAGACTTTACGCGCACCAGCGTCGCGAGCCATTTGAATGATTTGCTTACAGGTAGTGCCGCGCACAATGGAGTCATCCACCAACAGGACATTTTTGCCCCTGAACTCCACATCGATGGCATTTAGCTTTTGGCGTACCGATTTTTTACGCTGAGTTTGGCCCGGCATAATAAAGGTTCGGCCAATATAGCGGTTCTTCATAAACCCTTCACGATAGGTCACCCCAAGGTGCTGAGCCATTTCCAGCGCCGAGGTACGGGAGGTATCAGGAATAGGAATAACCACATCGATATCATGGTCCGGCCACTCATTGAGAATGCGGTCCCCCAGTTTGCGTCCCATTTGCATGCGCGTGCCGTAAACATAGGCGCCATCCAGAAGCGAATCCGGACGTGCTAGGTAAACGTGCTCAAAAATGCACGAATGTAACTGAGGACGATCTGCGCAGACTTGGGTATGCACCTGCCCTTGCATATCAACAAAAATAGCCTCGCCAGGTGCCAAATCACGCTCTAGCTCAAAACCACCTACATCCAGCGCCACAGACTCAGAGGCAATCATTACCTCTTGGCCGTCGACGTCTTGACGTGTGCCAAACACTACTGGGCGAATGCCATAGGGGTCACGAAATGCCACCATGCCAAAGCCATTAATAATCGCGACCGCCGCGTAGCCGCCTTTGCAGCGCCGGTGCACTCTACGAACGGCATCAAAAATATCTTCTGCTTCTAGATGCAGGCCCTGCTTGCCCAACTCATGGGCAAATACGTTAAGCAGCACCTCGGAGTCGGAGCTAGTGTTGATATGACGCAGGTCGGTGGAGAAAAGCTCCTGCTTCAACTGCTCAGAATTGGTCAGGTTACCGTTGTGCGCTAGTGCTATGCCATAAGGAGAATTGACATAAAACGGCTGCGATTCAGCTTCACTGGAGGAGCCTGCCGTAGGATAACGTACGTGCCCAATGCCCAGGTTACCTTTAAGACGAGCCATATGCCGAGTATGGAACACGTCTCTAACCAGCCCGTTACTCTTGCGCAGTAAGAAGCGTCCCTCGCTCCAGGTCATCATGCCGGCAGCGTCCTGGCCCCGATGCTGAAGTACGGTCAGGGCATCGTAGATTCCCTGATTTACCGCCTGCTTGGCCAGAAGGCCCACAATACCGCACATTCCAGTTACCTCGCTTTAATGCCATGACTTACCGGGGTAAGCCCGTACGTTCATCAACTTACAGAAACCCACAACATGGAAACGATGCAGGTAGCTTACAAAAGAGGTTATAAAGCACTTCTCAAAATGGTAATGATTCAACCTTAAGCGCTACTCATTTTCTGGAGTAATGTGTATGCGTGAATCAATGGGAGCTTGCTTGGCGCGCAGGTCAGGCAAAGAGATATCACGCAGCGACTCCGGAGCTTGGGGAAGCTCTCGCTCCCACTGATCCAACTGACTTACCGCCCAGTCTCTTAGCTCGATAAATGTAGGGCGTAGCGCTGCTTGTTGCCATGCTTGAAGCTCGCCAAGCGGCGTCAAGGTAATAAGTACGGTTGCTACCAGTAGAATGACTGTTCCACGGGCCACACCAAAAGCCGCACCCGCAAAGCGATTTAACAGCCCCATACCGACCCACTCTACGGCGGCATGCACCAAGCGAATAACGATACCGCACAACAAGATGACGGCAAAAATCACCAAAATAAACGCTAAGACCAAGCGTGCATCAAAGCTCTCAATAAAACCGCTCATCAGTTCCGCTACTGGCTCGGCGAGCACCCGAGCCACCATGAGCGCCACAACCCAAGCAGCCAGGCCTAGCGCCTCTCTAACAAAGCCACGCACAAAGCCTGCCAGCATTGAAAGTGCCAAGACAGCCAGAAAAATCGCATCTATCCAGGTAAGTGCCATATAAATTAATCTCTTACCCTGACTAATAAACCTTGAACATTGGCACGCTGCTTAATCAACGCCATGGCCGCCTCACCATCTTCGGAGGTCGCGTAGGGGCCAACATAGACGGTGGTGAGATTATTTTCGCGCTCACGCTGGTAGGTGCTAAATCCTTCTGCTCCCAGTTGCTCGCCTAGGCGCTGAGCATTCGTAGCATCTCCGAAACTCCCCACTTGTATCGCCCATTCTCCTCGCTGTGTAGTAGCAGGGCCAGCCGAACTGGAACCCGACGAACTTGCTGAAGAAGAGCTAGAGGATGCATTGCTGCTTGAAGATGTATTGCCACTGGAATTGGCAGCCACTAATTCAGCAATTGGGTCATTAGCGGGTGGAGACACAGGCGCCGTGTCTGGCTGCCGAGGCGCAGCATCAATTGGCGTGCTAATAACAGTATCACTCCCAGACGACTCAGATGTTGGTAATGCATTAATCGTTGATGGCATCTCTGGCGCAGGAACATCCTGTCGCGCAACCTGAACGGGCTGTTCAATAACAAAAGTAGGCTGCGGGCGCTCTTCCCGTGGAGCAGGATCACTCATCAGCCACGGCACAAAGATCGCCAGTAGCGCGAGCAAAATGACAATACCGCTGATGCGTTCCGTTTTACCGTATTTCATATCCGTCTCCATCAGGCTTAGCGGGCATTACGGTTAGGCTTGTCGAGCTTGCGGCAGCGGGTTTGCCAAAAGCGCAGCCACGGTGAAAAATGATCCGGTGGCCAACACACGGTCATCCAGTGTCAAGCTCTCGGCCAATGCGCTTACTCCCTCTTCGGGTGAGGCCGCACAGTAGCGCACACTTCCGCCCCGCGAGGTGATACGCTCGGCTAATTCAGCCGCTGGCCGCCCACGCTCCCCTTCAAGGGTGACGCACACCCAATCAGTAATACGTGGGAGTAGAGCGTCTATCACACCGTCGGCATCTTTATCATTAAGCATACCAATCAACGCCCATTGCCGCCCACCAGGCGGTGGCATGGGTAACCGACGAGCCACGTATTCAGCAGCGTGGGGGTTATGCCCCACATCCAAGCACCACTGGCCAAGCCACTGCATACGACCTGGAAGCCTTACAGACTGCAGCGCATCGCAACATGCTTTTGTGGTTAACAGCACGCCCCCAAGTGACAAGGCCTGCAGTGCTGTGGCGGCATTATCAATCGGCAGCCCTGGATCGGGAAGCCCATTAAGTGAAATTGTTTCGCCATCAACGTTTAAACCATACCAACACCAAGAAGCGCTGGTTGTGTCGTTACTTTCTCTGACACCACCTATTGGTCCATGTTCTGTAACGTCATGCTTTACAATGCCAGTCTCTATTAGGCCGCTCTCTATCAAGTTACTGCCAGCATTTCTAGCGGTGCGCTGATCAGAACCGGCAAGTAAACTATGGGAAAACGCTACTCCTAAGCTATAAACAGGAGCGGAGATGGCTGTGGCGGAATCAGCAACACTGACTGGCAACGACTGGCTACCCAACACCGCAGGCTTTAATGGGCGAAAAATACCCGCTTTCTCACGCCCAATTTGATCAATATCTGTGCCAAGAAAATTCGCGTGATCCTGAGCAATAGTCGTTACCACACCAACGTCAGCATCAATAATATTAACCGCATCCAAGCGCCCACCCAGGCCTACTTCAAGTAGCGCCAAGTCGAGCTTGGCTTTAGCCAAACACCATAGCGCACATAGCGTCCCTGCTTCGAAGTAGGTCAGGCTAATAGCGGGCTCTTGTAGCCTTGCAGCTTCTACTTCAGCAAAGCCCTCCACTAACTGGTGGTCTTCTGCTTCCTGCCCATTGATAGTGACACGCTCGTTGTAACGCAAAAGATGGGGTGACGTGTAAGTACCTGTGCGCAGGCCATGGGAGCGGGCTAGAGCATCCATCATGGCAAGGGTAGACCCCTTGCCATTGGTGCCCGCAACGGTAATCACTCGCGTTGCAATGGGGCGAGTTAGCAACCCCATCCGCGTAGCTACCTGCGATACCCGTTCAAGCCCCATATCAATCCCTACCGGGTGCAGGGTTTCAAGATATTGTAGCCAATCAGCTAAGGACCCCGGTTTTAAAGGCTTAGATGTTAAGGACTTAGATGTTAAGGACTTAGGCATTGCGTGTCGCGTCGTCACTCTTAACCGTGTCACTCTTAGCAGTGGTAGGTTCGTCGTGAACCTCAGTAGTGGCAGTGGCCTCATTAACCTCCGCAAGCCGCTCATCATCCACTAGAGGCTCAGCAGTTGCAGCGTCTTCCAGGGAGTCATCATCAACAGGCATAGCACTGTGGTGAGTAAGCTTTCTTAGCACACTACCAACACGGGTACGCATATCATGACGATGAACGATCATATCCACCGTACCATGCTCCAACAAAAACTCGCTGCGTTGGAAACCTTCCGGCAGCGTCTCACGCACGGTTTGTTCGATAACCCGCGGCCCAGCAAAACCAATCAAAGCATTGGGCTCGGCAATATTGAGATCTCCCAGCATGGCAAGCGATGCAGAAACACCACCAAACACTGGGTCAGTTAGTACGGAGATGTAAGGTACGCCTGACTGTTTGAGCTTTTCAAGCGCCGCTGATGTTTTGGCCATTTGCATTAACGAGAACAGCGCTTCTTGCATCCGCGCACCACCAGAGGCAGCAAAACAGATCAGCGGAATGCGCTCTTCAAGTGCGATGGTGGCGGCACGGACGAATTTTTCGCCAACAACCGCCCCCATAGATCCACCCATAAACGTAAATTCGAAGGCTACTGCTACTACCGGCAAGCCATCCAATTCACCGCGCATTGCTACCAGCGCATCTTTCTCGCCAGTATCTTTCTGCGCTGCGGTTAGGCGGTCTTTGTACTTTTTAGAGTCGCGGAATTTGAGGCGGTCATTAGGCTCAATCTCAGCCGCCACCTCTTCGCGTCCCTGTTTATCCAAAAACCAGTCCAAGCGCTTACGGGCCGTTAAGCGTAAGTGGTGGTCACACTTCGGACACACGCTATGGTGCTTCTCTAGCTCAGGAAGGTAGAGAACGGCTTCACACTTGGGACATTTACGCCAGAGGCCGTCGGGCACGCTAGCGCGACGGTCTTTACGCTGGATACGCCCCATCGAGGGCACGATCTTGTCTAACCAGCTCATATTAAAAAGGTTTCCATATACGTCAATGCCTGGCTAGGCCAAGCCTGATGAGTGTCGTCTGCCAATTCAGTGTAGACGATGAGGAGACAAACTTTAGGCATCCATTGCTGTACGCATTTCAGCCAAAACGCTTTTCAGCTGGCCAGCAATGGTCTCAGGTGCATCAAGGCTGTCAGCTATACGATTAACAAGCGCACTGCCAACGATAACACCATCAGCCACTTTCGCTACTTCTGCAGCTGTAGCCCCGTCGCGAATACCAAAGCCAACACATAGCGGCAAGTCGGTCATTCCACGTAGCGGCGCCAGATGGTTAGCCACATCTTCAGCATTTAGCGTAGCCGCACCTGTTACACCTTTCAGCGAAACATAATACAGGTAGCCCTCACCGTGGGCACATATTGTAGCGGCACGAGCATGTGAAGTGGTAGGTGCAACCAAGAAAATCGCTGCTAAATCACGCGCTTTTAATAGTGGCCCAAACTCTTCAGCCTCTTCTGGCGGCATATCCACCACCAGTACACCGTCTACACCAACGCTTGCTGCTTTGTTTGCGAACACCTCGTAACCAATCCGCTCAATGGGATTTAAATAGCCCATTAACACCACTGGAGTGGTGGTATCCGCTTGACGAAACTCAGCCACCATATCCAGTAGGTCTACAAGCCGCGTACCTTGTTGCAGTGCACGCTCGCAAGCTTTTTGAATAACCGGACCGTCAGCCATCGGGTCTGAAAATGGCACGCCAAGCTCAAGAATATCAGCCCCTGCCTCTACCAAGGCATGCATAAAGCCAACGGTATAGTGAGGTGCAGGATCACCGGCGGTAATGTAGGGGATTAGGGCCTTGCGCCCCTGCTGCTTTAATTCGGAAAAACGCTGGTCAATACGATTCATGCTCACCCCTAAAACTCGATGCCGTCGATGTTCGCCACGGTCATAATGTCTTTATCACCACGGCCAGAGAGGTTGACCACAATGTGCTGGTCGGTGCGCATTGTTGGCGCTAACACCTTTGCATGCGCCAGCGCATGAGCCGACTCAAGCGCTGGCATGATGCCTTCCATATGGGTCAATTCACGGAAGGCCTCCAACACTTCTTTATCGTTTGCAGCCACGTAGTTAACACGACCAACGTCTTTCCACAAAGCGTGTTCAGGGCCAACACCTGGGTAATCAAGGCCTGCTGAGATCGAGTGCGTATCCGACACTTGGCCTGCCTCATCGGACATTAGGTACGTACGATTGCCATGTAACACACCACGAGGGGCATTGGACGATAGCGGTGCAGCATGACGTCCTGTTTCTAACCCATCGCCACCGGCTTCAACGCCATACATAGCAACCGCGTCATCTTCAACAAACGGATAAAAGAGGCCCAGTGCATTAGAGCCACCGCCGACACAAGCTACCAGCGCATCAGGCAGGCGGCCAATTTGCTCTAGCGACTGGCGTCTCGCCTCGCGCCCCACCACTGCGTTGAAATCACGCACCAGTTGCGGATAAGGGTGCGGGCCAGCCACCGTACCGATGATATAAAAGGTGTTATCGACGTTAGTGACCCAATCACGCAGTGCTTCGTTCATCGCGTCTTTTAATGTGCGTGTACCCGACTCAACCGGAATAACCCGCGCACCTAGTAGATGCATGCGATAAACATTGAGCTTTTGACGCTGAACGTCCGCAGCCCCCATGTAAACATCACACTCGAGGCCTAAACGGGCAGCAACGGTGGCCGTGGCAACACCGTGTTGACCTGCACCAGTCTCAGCAATCACCCTTGGCTTACCAGTTTTTTTCGCCAGTAGCGCCTGACCGATAGTGTTATTTACCTTATGAGCGCCTGTATGGTTTAAATCTTCGCGTTTAAGCCAAATTTGCGCACCACCCAACGACTGCGACCAGCGCTCGGCATGATACAGCGGAGATGGGCGGCCCACATAGTGGGCAAGATCACGGTCAAACTCTGCCTGGAAGGCCGGGTCATCACGGAGACTTAGATAAGTCTGCTCCAACTCTTCCAGAGCAAAGCTCAGGGTTTCTGACACAAACCGGCCACCGTAGGGGCCAAAATGACCACGAGCATCCGGCATACGGGTTAGGTCGCTGAACTTCGTTTCAGTGGCTGAGACAGTCACAGGCATACCTCACAAGATCGCCAGAACAGGCAAACAATGAATGAACTTACACAAGGACATAGCCGCTTTTCCGGCGCGCCCTCGCGGTGAACTATTGGGCGCTGGCTAACGTCACTTGTTTAACAAAGGACGCCATTAAATCGGCATCTTTAACGCCATGAGATGCCTCGATACCGCCAGATACATCAACAGCATAAGGCATAACTTGCTTAACCGCTGCAGCAATATTTCCTGCCGTTAACCCACCGGCGAGGATAACAGGTTTCGCCAGGGTTGCGGGGATTCTCGACCAGTCAAAGGTCTCCCCTGTTCCACCCGGCGAGCCTGGCCGATAGGCATCGAGAAGCAGTGCCTTGGCATCAGAATATTCTGCTGCAGCTTGATGAAGGTCGATATCGTCACGCATACGCAGGGCTTTGATCCAAGGCCGGTCAAACTGCTGACAAAACGAAGCCGGTTCATCGCCATGGAATTGAATAAGGTCCAAATAAGGTAAGCACTGCTCAATCAACTCAGCAGGCTGATTCACAAATAGCCCGACCCTGGTCACAAAAGCAGGTACATTTGCTGCCAACCCCTGAAGCGTATCCGGCGTTATGCTGCGGGCGCTTTTAGGCCACATAACAAAACCCAGAGCATCGACACCCAGTGCAACAGCTTGTGCAATATCTTCATGGCGGGTAAAACCGCAGAACTTGATCCGCGTGCGTGCGTAGTTAACACTCACGACGAGGCCTCCTGTTTGGGTATGGCACGTTTTTTGAAGGTCAGGTTCCGCCGGGCTGCTATCCGAGGGCTATCAGGCAACGTACGTTCACCTGTCCACTCACCGGTAAATGCCAACATGTTCGGCCCTAGCGGCTCTTGAGGCAATGCAAAACGCTCATCGTAAATAGAGTCAACAAAATGCAGGCCACAAGCAGGTGCAGTCACATCCCCTTGACGGCGATTCTTCAATGCCAGCAGGCGTTCAATGTGCCCTTCATCTTGAGCACCACGCCCAACACTAACCAGAGCACCGGCAATATTGCGAATCATATGATGTAAAAACGCATTACCCTGAATATCAATCACCACTAGCGGGCCATAGCGCTTTACTTCAACAAAATGCATTTGACGCCATGGGGTTTTGGACTGGCAGCCCGCCGCTCGGAAGCTCGAAAAATCATGCTCCCCGACCAGAGCTTGCGCTGCGCGATGCATAGCATCGGCGTCTAGCGGGTCTCGGCACCAAGTGACATTGCTGCGCTCCAACACAGGGCGGCTAATTTGATTAAGCAGGATATAGCGGTAGCGGCGCGCCAGCGCTCCCAAACGCGAGTGAAAGTCATCAGAGACCGGCTTCACCCAACGAATAGCAACATCTCTTGGCAAATTGGTATTGGCACCAAAAATCCAGGCTTTTTCCGTACGCTGTGCAGGTGGATCAAAATGGATCACCTGACGGGTAGCATGTACACCAGAATCTGTTCGCCCACTGGCATGGATAGTCACCGGGGCATTGGCCACCTTCGCCAAAGCCTCTTCAACCGCCTGCTGAACAGAGGCTGAATGTTTTAGTCGCTGAAATCCGCAAAAGCGAGTGCCATCGTACTCAATGCCCATCGCCAAACGGCCAGCCAGCGGTTGTGTCTCGTCAAAGTGGTAGAACAGCGTCATTAAGCCATGTCATCTAGAGAATATAAGGGTTAGCTATTATCCCGGCGTCGCGGCTCGAATGCTACCTCTTCAACCTCCCACTCCTCTACTGGCACTGCATCCGCTGGTACTGAGTCTACTGGTGCTGAGTCTACTGGAGCTGGGTCTACTGGTGCTGCGCGCGAGGGTTGTATCGAGGGGGAAGTGAATGGCACATCCTCTAGCTGGGGAGTTGCTGAGCACTGAGTAGGCGGCACCACGGTTTGCAGCGGTACAGCTTCCCACTTACGCTCACGACGTTTACGGGACCACACCAGCGCCCCCAACAGTAACGCTAGCGCAACACTGGCAATGGGCCATTGGTAAGCAGCCACCCGCTCCGAAATACCGTAGGAGTTGTCAGAAACGCCAGTAACTGACTCAACCATAACGTCCCGGGCAGTGGAAGCAAGGGCAACTGCGGTTTGCACTTCCCGCTGTGACACACTGAGCGCTTCGGTCAGTGCAGCCATCTCTTGGCGTAGCTCGGTAAGCTCGGCACGAAGCTGCTCGCGCTCTTCAAGCACCGGTTGAAACATGGCTTGGCTTTCTTGTAGCTGCTCGACCAAATCACTTAACGTCAGTCCCTCCAACTGTTCCTCTTGTGAAGAGTGTGTCAAAAGGCCTGGCTGCTGTTGCCCTTCTGGCACTTCTACCGCAGCTTGGGAGGCAGCAATACTGGGCGCATCTTCTCCTGTCACTCCTGTAATTCCTACGCTTCCAACAACTTGTTCAGCATCGGGCGATGCAGGGGTGGCTGAGAGGGTAGATGAGAGGGTAGATGAGAGAGTGGTTGAGAGAGCAGCCGCAGGCTCAGCACTCTCGGTTTCTGGAACTGGTTGGCTAGTGGCCCCTGGTACGCTATCGGTTACGTCTGGCTGCCGCATCGCCCGAAACGCTTGTCGCGCATCACTGGGCGAGCGGGCCATTATCGCTTCATAGCTGGGCATCGCTAATGTTTGCCCGGCGCGCATACTATCGATATCACCCAAAGGGAATACTTCAGGGTTAGCGTCCACAAGCGCGACGACCATCTGCGGCACACTCGCATCAGTAGGCTTTGCCCGCTCGGCAACACCCCAGAGCGAATCACCACTAGCCACGTAGAGAGTACTATTAGCCTCTGAAGCGCCACTACTTGCATTACGCTCCCGATTATCTAGTGCAGAGGAGTCGCTACTGGACTCAGCAGCGTTAATAAGCGGTTGTCCAACATCCGGGGTACTACTACGCATATCAGGCAGATCAAGCAGCAGCGTAAGCGCTTGGCTAGTTTCACCCTCAGGAGAAGACACGGTTAGCAGAACATCTAGCCATAGTTCATCGACAACCTGTGAGGAACTCAGCACCAACTGATAACCGCCCGACTGCTCACGCAACTCTGTGCGAAGTGACGCTGCTAACGGAGTCCACTCCAACCCCAGTGCTGTAAAAGCAGCTTCATTAGCCACCGTGATATGCAAATCATCTAACGCATACTGGTCAGCATCCAGTAAAGGTACCGTTGCGCTAAGCGGTGCATTTAGCGGCGTATTAACTGACACCGGGCCTAAGCCAACAGCCAGTGCCAAGGTGCTAACAGCACTGAGCGACACCCCTAACAAACCTACTAACTTTTGTTTCATTTAGGCCCCTACTGCCGTCGATCCCCTCTGGATCGAAACCTCCTAGAGATACTCTCCACTATATCTAGGCATTCTTCATTAATTATACCTAATTTAAAATAATTACAATGATGTCACACAGCTTTTTTATGACACTGGCGCTTAAATAAATCGTAAATAGCGACCAAAAAAAGAGGGAAGCTGCGAACAGCTTCCCTCTTTTGGACTAACGTTTTAGGCGTGAATTAAGCGCTCTGCTTACTGCTCACGCAGAATTTTAAGCATACGCTTAAGTGGCTCTGCGGCACCCCAAAGTAGCTGGTCACCCACACTGAATGCAGATAAGTACTCGCCACCCATATTTAGCTTACGCAGACGCCCTACCGGAATTTGTAGCGTGCCAGTGGCAGCGGCAGGCGTTAGACCCGCAACGGTGGCGTCTTTGTCATTGGGGATCAGCCTAACCCACTCGTTATGCTTGGCAATACGCTCTTCAATTTCATCAAGCGGCACATCCTGCTTTAGCTTGATGGTAAATGCCTGACTGTGAGAGCGCATTGCACCAATGCGTACGCACAGGCCGTCGATGGGGATAGGGTTGTTTTGAAGGCCCAAAATTTTGTTGGTCTCAACGCTACCTTTCCACTCTTCGCGGCTTTGGCCACTTTCGAGCTTGCTATCAATCCACGGCAGCAGGCTACCCGCTAGCGGCGCGCCAAAGTTATCGGTGGGGAAATCGCTGCTTCGCATCGCGGCGGTAACTTTGCGATCAATGTCGAGAATCGCGCTAGACGTATCTTTCAGCTCTTCACCAACGCTATCGCGTAGTTGACCCATTTGGTTCAACAGCTCACGCATATGTTTAGCGCCGGAACCTGAAGCAGCCTGATAGGTCATGGAGGTCATCCACTCGACCATGTTGGCCTCGAACAGACCGCCTAGGCCCATCAGCATCAGACTAACGGTACAGTTACCGCCCACAAATGTTTTCGCGCCTTTCGCTAACTGGGCGTCGATCACATGGCGGTTAACCGGGTCCAGAATAATGGTAGCTTCATCTTCCATGCGCAGGGTACTGGCAGCATCAATCCAGTAGCCTTGCCAGCCTGCTGCACGCAGGTCTTTATAAACCGGCTTGGTGTAATCACCGCCTTGACAGGTAATCACTACGTCAAGCGCCTTAAGCGCTTCGATATCGAATGCATCTTTCAGCGGAGGTACGTCTACGCCGATGTCGGGACCCGGTTGGCCAACTTGAGAAGTGGTGAAGAAAATCGGCTCAATGCCGTTAAAATCACCATCTTCTTGCATGCGCTGCATGAGCACAGAGCCAACCATACCACGCCATCCCACGAAACCGACTTTCAACATGTGAAGTCCTCCAACTAAGAATGAGACCAATATTATACACAAATATTAGACACAACGTCGGCCACCCCCAGGGGTGGCCGACCAGTATTGTTACAACAGGTACAGCAGACTTGCTTAACTTATGACTGCTTTGCAAATGCCGCTAGAACCGCATCGCCCATTTCCACGGTGGAAACAAGGCGCGTGCCTTCGGATGCGATATCGGCAGTGCGAAGCCCGTCATCCAACACGTTGCCAACAGCCGCTTCGATTCGCTCGGCCATCGCTGCTTCATTTAGCGAGTAGCGCAGCATCATCGCCACAGAAAGCATCATGGCTAATGGGTTGGCAATGTTCTGCCCCGCGATATCTGGCGCGCTGCCGTGACAAGGTTCGTACATGCCCTGCCCACTCTCGTTGAGTGATGCAGAAGGCAGCATACCGATAGAGCCTGTGAGCATGGCGGCAGCATCGGAAAGAATATCGCCAAACATATTGCCCGTCACCATCACATCAAACTGCTTCGGTGCACGCACCAACTGCATGGCAGCGTTATCCACGTACATGTGGGAAAGCTCAACATCAGGATATTCCGGTGCTAAGCGATCCATGACTTCACGCCATAGAATGGTCACTTCCAGTACGTTTGCTTTATCTACCGAGCAGAGCTTCTTGCCGCGTTTTTGAGCCATTTCAAAAGCCACGCGGCCAATGCGCTCAATCTCACTTTCGGAATAGATGTAGGTATTAAAGCCAACTCTCTCGCCGTTACGCACTTCGATGCCACGTGGCTGACCGAAGTAAATACCTCCAGTAAGCTCACGAACAATCATAATGTCCAGCCCAGCTACCAGCTCAGGCTTTAGGCTAGAGGCACTAGCCAACTGCGGGTAGAGCATGGCCGGACGAAGATTACCGAACAAACCCAAATTCTTACGTAGCCCCAACAGACCTTTTTCAGGGCGTTTGGAGAGGTCTTCCAGCTTATCCCACTTAGGGCCACCCACCGCACCTAACAAAATGGCGCTGGCTGCTTTGGCTTTATCCAACGTTTCCGTAGGAAGCGGCTCACCATGCACATCGTAGGCAGAGCCACCCACAAGGCCTTCTTCAACCTCGATGTCCAAACCGGCTTCTTGGCAGGCTGTCAGTAACCGCGCCGCCTGGGCCGCAATTTCCGGACCGATGCCATCACCCGGCAGCAGTAATACCTTATGAGTCATACAACTTCCTTAGCATTAATAATGTTGAAGGTGGCTTACGCAGGTTGGCGGAACAGCCAAGGACGCTGTTGGCGATGGGTCTCTTCGAAGGAACGAATAGCCTCTTCGTCCTGCAACGTAATGCCAATATCATCCAGGCCATTCAGCAGGCAGTGTTTGCGGAATTCATCCACTTCAAACTCAAGAATCTCGCCGCTGGGGGTAGTCACCCGCTGGTGCTCTAAGTCCACATCCAGCTGATAGCCTTCATTAGCATCAGCTTCGGCAAATAAACGGTCTACTTCTTCTTCCGCCAATGTGATCAGCAAAATCCCGTTTTTAAACGCATTATTGTAGAAAATATCGGCAAAGCTAGGCGCAATCACTACCTTAAAGCCAAAATCCTCCAGCGCCCAAGGGGCATGCTCACGGGAACTGCCACAACCGAAGTTACGACGCGCCAGCAACACCTCAGCACCCTGATAGCGTGGCTGATTCAATACAAAATCAGGGTTTAATGGACGTTGCGAGCAGTCTTGCCCCGGCTGGCCTTCATCTAAATAGCGCAGCTCGTCAAACAGGTTGACACCAAAGCCTGTGCGCTTGATTGACTTTAAAAACTGCTTCGGAATAATCAAGTCGGTGTCGACGTTAGCACGATCCAGTGGCGCGACCACACCTTCAAAACGTTCAAACTTTTTCATGGCTTAGGCCTCCTGGGCATGGCTAGCATCGTTAGCGGGCAAGGTACGCACATCAACAAAGTGACCGGCAATCGCGGCGGCTGCTGCCATCGCAGGGCTAACTAAGTGGGTGCGACCGCCATAGCCTTGACGGCCTTCAAAATTACGGTTTGAAGTAGATGCACAGTGCTCACCAGCACCCAGCTTATCGGCGTTCATGGCCAAGCACATTGAGCACCCCGGCTCGCGCCACTCAAAACCCGCTTCCGTAAATATCTTATCCAAACCTTCTGCTTCCGCTTGACGCTTCACTAAGCCAGAGCCCGGCACTACCATGGCCAGCTTGATGGAATCAGCCACTTTCTTGCCCTTGGCTACTTTGGCAGCTTCGCGCAAATCTTCGATACGCGAGTTAGTGCAAGAACCGATAAACACTTTATCTAGCTTGATATCAGTAATTTTCTGGTTTGCCTGCAAGCCCATATACTCAAGCGCTCGGGCGTGGCTGCGCTGCACGGTTTCATCCAATGCGGCTTTGGGGTCCGGCACCTGGCCGGAAATACCAGTAACCATTTCAGGGCTAGTACCCCAACTTACCTGCGGCTCAATCTCTTCGGCATTCAAGACAACCACTTTATCGAACTGAGCATCCGCATCCGATACCAGGTTACGCCAATCAGCCACGGCAGCTCCCCACTGCTCTGCAGTCGGTGCAAAGGGGCGCTCGGCAAGATAATTAATTGTCGTGTCATCCACCGCGATAAGACCCACTCGGGCACCGGCTTCAATCGCCATGTTGCACACTGTCATGCGGCCTTCCATAGACAGCGACTCAATAGCACTGCCCGCAAATTCAATCGCATAGCCAGTGCCACCAGCAGTACCAATTTTACCGATAATCGCCAACACAACATCTTTAGCGGTAACACCCAGGCCAAGCTCACCCTCGACGCGCACCTGCATGTTCTTCATTTTTTGTGCCAACAGGCACTGGGTAGCCAATACGTGCTCAACCTCAGAGGTACCGATCCCGTGGGCCAAGGCCCCAAAGGCTCCGTGGGTAGCGGTGTGAGAGTCTCCACATACGACAGTCATGCCCGGCAGTGTTGCGCCTTGCTCTGGGCCAACTACGTGCACAATACCCTGACGCGGGTCATTGATTTTGAACTCTTCAATTCCAAACGCCAGGCAGTTGTCATCCAACGTTTGTACCTGGATTAACGACACTGGGTCTTTAATACCGCTGTTACCTTCAGCGCGCTCTTTAACCGTAGTAGGCACGTTGTGATCAGGAGTTGCCAAATTGGCATCCAAACGCCAGGGCTTGCGGTTAGCTAAACGCAGGCCTTCAAACGCTTGAGGAGAAGTCACTTCATGGAGCAGTTGGCGGTCGATGTAAATAAGCGCAGTGCCGTCGTCACGCTGTTTCACCAAATGCTGGTTCCAGAGTTTGTCGTAAAGGGTTTGACCTGACATATGGCTCTCCTGGGCTTGTGCCCTGCTAGTTCGGTATAGCAGCCTCTGCGTGCTGCTTAAAATGCTATGAAGCGAGTGTTACGCGACTCGCACATAAAAGCAATTCATGTTATTCATACTTTAGATTCCAAACAGGAATACTTGCTTTAGAAATACCTATTCTCAGGGATACATAAGTGGATACCCAAAGCCTGCAAGCATTTCTGGCAGTTGCCGAAACTCAAAGTTTCTCTCGCGCTGCTGAGCAGCTGTACCTGACCCAGCCAGCGGTAAGCAAACGCATTGCTACTCTAGAGGGGCTGCTAGGCACGCGATTATTTGACCGCATCGGACGACGCATAGCGCTGACAGAAGCAGGTAATGTGTTGCTACCCAAAGCCAAGCGTATTCTATTTGCCGTGGAAGACAGCCGCCGTGCCCTAGCCAACCTTTCTGGCCAAGTGGGCGGCAAACTCACTCTTGCCACCAGCCACCATATTGGCTTGCACCGCCTGCCACCATTGTTAAAGCAGTACACCCAGCGCCACCCAGAGGTAACGCTGGACCTACACTTTTTAGATTCCGAACTAGCCTATCAAGGTGTGGTAGATGGGACGTTAGAAATGGCAATTGTAACGCTTGCCCCTCATCCCATTGAGCAGTTACATGTAGTAGAGCTATGGCGTGACCGGCTCTGCTTTGTGTGTGCTACCGACCATCCGCTGGCTCAGCGAATCCGCCACAACCACGCCACCCTCAGCCTAGCGGAACTGTGTGAATTCAACTGTGTGTTACCGGGAGCTAAAACCTTCACTCACACGCTTATCGGCCAACGCTTTATTGAAGCAGGCTTAGCACTGCCTGTAAGCATGTCTACCAACTATTTAGAAACGCTAAAAATGATGTGCGGAGTAGGCCTCGGCTGGAGCCTGCTGCCGGAAAAGATGGTCGATAGTGAACTGGTCGAACTACAGGTAGACACCGCGCCTATCCATCGGCCGCTAGGCTATCTAGTTCACACCAACCGCACGCTCTCCAACGCCGCAAAAAAAATGATTGAAGAGCTAGAAGCAACGCGCAATTAACGCATCCTGCACTCAAATATCTTATCACTCAAGCTGCGTTGTCGAAGTAACGAATGATATTGCGCCCTTCTTTCTTTGCCTGATACATAGCCAAGTCGGCCCATTTAAGGACGTCTTCCTGACCGGCCTGATGGTCAATAAATAGCGCCACGCCAATACTGGCAGTGCAATGGTGTTCAACCGTCGCCACTACACCTCCCTCCATCGTGCGAGTTAAAATGTACGGTTCTGCTAGCGTAGCGCGGATTTTCTCAGCGACGATGCCTGAGCGCTCAATAGATGACCCATAATCCTGATCCAGCTCACCGAGCATGACGACAAATTCATCGCCACCTATTCGCGCCACAGTATCCACCCCTCGCACGCACTGGGTCAGCCGGCTTCCTACTTCGATCAGCAGCAAATCGCCTGCATGGTGACCATGCATATCGTTGAGCGGCTTAAAGTTATCCAAATCAAGAAACATCACCGCGCCATAGCATCCGCTACGTGCGCTGGCATCCATCGCCTGTTTCAGGCGATCAGTCAGCAAACTGCGGTTGGCAAGTTGCGTTAAGGTGTCATAAAACGCAAGTTGGCGAATTTGCTTTTCGCTCTCACGCAGGTCGCGGGTTATCTTCTCGTTCTCCAGCTTGGCAGCTTCCAGTTCCATGGTGCGGCGACGCACCTGCTCTTCCAGCGTGATGGTGGCATGGATTAGGTTGAAATCAGAGCCACGCAAGCTGTCGGTGCGTTCAGCGCGATTCATCAGGGCTTGAATGATCTTGTTCAAGCGCACGATCTCGGCCTGCAAGGCTGGCACGCTCGCTTCCACGTTTTTCGATAGGCGTTCAGACATCAGTGCCAGTCCGAGCCGAGCCAATGGCCACCCCAGTTAACGTCTGGTTAACGTGGATACCATGAAACTGTTCGCCATAACTATTGAAACCAATAGTATTGTTGTCCTTAAATATTTCTGCGATACGCCCTTGTAGCCCGTTTTGCACAACTTCCAGCTTACGCAAGATGCAATCACACCCAATGACTAGCTGGGGATGACCAAGTTCTGCATGGATTTTATCAAACGTCTGTTCCAGATTACTTACCAATCCGGCGCCATGTGCCACCCGGAGCACCAATCCTTCCTCAATAGCAGAATATAATGTCAGACTACCATCGGGGTTGGCCTGCTGAATGGAGCGAACGTAGTTCGTGCCCGCTATCATCACGACAACCGGTGAGGCGGCAAAGCGCATAGGATTGAGCTCATCCACACGGACCCCTAACATCCGCGCATACTCCTCAGCGGCGGGCAGCCCGTTGATCTCCTTAACGATGCGTTCTGATAAGTCAGCCTCCGTGACCACCATTCGTTCTTCAGTAGGAATAAAGTGCTGAGTTTTAAATGTCATGAAGGGAAAAGCTGTATTGACCAGAACCAGCACGGCGCTATCAGCATGGAACTTGCCGTTACTAAACACATAGGTTCGGACGAATTTCTGGTCATCGCCCGCCGATCCGCCAAACAGTGGGATCTTGCCAAGAGCATACTGCAACGCATGTGCCGCTGGCTCTTCGCGACTAGACATGCCATCTATCATCAATAGTGCAAAGCGGTTTTCCAGGCAGACCTTTGGATCATTGCTTTCAAGGCGCTGTAATAACGTCTGGACAAAAACCTGCGCTCTGGAAATTTCGAACCGGCTTAGATCTTCCAATAGCCCGCTGACAACCAAGTGACTGTCAGCCGGGAAGCTCGCTCCTGTAAGAGTGTGCTGAAGATAGCCTGCTGGCCCAATTTCTCCTGCGGTTGTGCAACCCACCACCTGAACCCCGGAAAATCGCTGATTCATTTCCGCAGCGAGAACATCAAGATCGTATTCACTAGAGCAGAAAAAAATCACCAACGCCATATCCTGCTGAACCACAGCGGCATGAAACTCCGCCACGGCTTGGCGAGCTTCTGTGGCAGATGAGTGCGCAGTACGTATTATTTGGCTGCTCATACCTCCACCTCTATTTTTATTCTTCATAGCCACTGCGCGAATGCAGTAAAAAGATAGCCTTATGAGGTAGTCATGATAGCGCAAAACATGAAACACAGGATCAAAACACCGGTAGAGCAGAGCCTGAGGTATGGCATATCTCTCTGATAACGCAAGCTACGCTTATAATCACCAAAACAGCCGAGGTGGTATAGCACCCAGAGCACGGCGATAGTCTGTGAGCAGGCATTTCCTCCCTTATCTCAGCACTAGCTCTACCCGGCGGTTCAGCTCACGCCCTTCCTCGCTGGCATTACTAGCAACAGGTGCCATAAAGCTGGCTCCTTTTGCGGTCATGCGCTCGGTCGCTATACCATAGTCACGGGCCAATGTTTGACGTACAGCGGCGGCGCGGCGCGTAGACAATTCTGCGTTGTAGTCGAAACTACCTTGATTATCAGTATGCCCCACCACCAGCACTTCGAACCCAGGGTTCATTTCTAGCAGCTGGGCCATCTGAACCAGAGCATCCACAGATTCGGACCGGATCTCAGCACTGTCATACTCGAAGAAAATGCCTTCAACAATCGCCTTCCCCTCAACTGTCAGCGACGCCTGCAGCTCATCCGCGCTACGCACTCCTGTCTGAACCTGGCCGGTATGCATCGGCTCCCCTTCGACTACAACCTGATGAATAACGGGTTGCTTTAAGTCCATAACGTACAAAAAGACATGGGCACTGCCCTCTTCGTTCTCACGCTCGACCAGCAGAGCACGGGCATCACCGCGCAAAATCACGGGCGGCTCCAAAGCATTGCGCAGCTCTCGACGATAACTATGCGGGATCACCACATTGCGTACGTACATGCTCATTTGACTGCCGCAGTCTGTTTGCCCAACGCATTCGAACAGCACATCAAAACCATCAGAGGTAAGTGCTTGCTGGTAATTTCTCAATATCTCCAATGTGCTTCTGTTCTCAGGCGCCTGATAGGTAATCCACGTCACTCTGCCTTCAAGTGGCACTTCAACTGCTCGAAGAAGCTCTGCATTCCAACCGTCTCGAGTATGGTAGGCCTCTCTTGGTATGGGGCCAGAAGGCAGTGCCACCGCATCATACTCACGCTCCTGGTAGCCATGCATCGTGGCACCACTGTAACGGCTGACTAGCGGGTTATCGCTGCCAGGCTCATTAGCGATAGCCGATGCAGCTATCAATAAAAGCCCACCTTTCAAAAAAAGGTCACTTATCAGTCTAAAGATAGGATAAGTTTTCATACCACTTTCCATAAGCCAATATCACCTTCTCAGGATTCCATGAAATTATTTCCTTAACCAGTTGGGATAGATGCTCTCAGCAGCGGCCGAAGGACGAAAACTGCGGGCGATGCATCTTGTTAAGTATTGATTTCAGTGGTGACCTCCGTTTTTACCGAGTTAGCTATAAAACATTGCTCATGGGACAAGTGATGCATTTTTTCAAGATCATCTCTTGAAGGTATTCGGTCACCCGAAAACACAACTTTTGGCCGGAGAGTTACCTTAGTCATCGATATTTTCCCCGATTGATCTTTCTCCATAATGCCTACAGCATCGTCAGTATAGCTTTCAACCACGTACCTTTTTTTGGCGGCGACTGATAGAAAGAAAAGCATATGGCAACTTGATAAAGAGGCAATAAACGCTTCTTCAGGATCGACATTTTGCTCAACTGAATATGGCAGAGGAACAATATGGGGCGATGAAGATGCAGGCACACAAGCACCACCGTCAAACTCCCATACATGACCTCGGCTATATTTATTATCAAGATAGGCTTCATCTTTACCGCGAGCCCACTTAACCACAGCATAATACTCTGACATTTCTTCTCCTTTAGGCTGACTTTTGCTCAACGGACGTTATCCCTAGTCAGCTCGCCCACGATGCATTTATATATAGCCCCCGGACCGTACTCTGCCGCTCGCGACCGCCGATACCCTATGACTGGATGTCGATCAATTTCGGCACGCCCCCACAGCGAGCCGTGACGCAGGTAATCCCCCCCACCGCTCTCCCGACGGTGGCGCTCTAGCCGGAGAGCCCCAGCTTATTCCAGCGGTAGCTATACTGGCGAGGGGTCAGGCCCAGCAGCTGGGCGGCACGGGTCTTGTTGCCTCCCGCTCGCTGCAGGGCACGATAGAGCGCCTCGGGACTGTGGGAGGTGGCCGGTACATAGGGCCGCACATCGCTCAGCGTCTCCTCGGGGCCAGCGTCGATCACGCGGGGATCAGCGCCCGGTGACAGTGGCAGAGAGGCCTCCGGCAGAAAGCGTTCGATATCCGCAGCTTCCAGTGCCGGATGATCGCAGAGCAGCACCATACGTTCAATCACGTTGCCCAGCTCACGAATATTACCCGGCCAGGGATACTGCTGGAGCCGTTCGATGGCACCGGCGGTAAGGTGCACATTGCGCTGGTTGGCCTGATTGACTCGGTTGAGGTGGTGTAGTGCCAGCGCCGGAATATCGCCGCTGCGCTGGGCTAGGGAGGGAAGCCGGATGGGAATGACGTTGAGCCTGTAATAGAGATCCTGGCGGAAGGCGCCGCGAGCGACTTCCTCCTCGAGGTTACGGTTGGTGGCCGCCACCAGCCTCACGTCGGTACGAATCTCACACTTGCCCCCCAGGCGCGAGATGCACCCCTCCTGCAGGGCACGCAGCAGCTTGGTCTGCATGGCGAGCGGCAGCTCGCCGATCTCGTCGAGAAACAGGGTACCGCCATCAGCCTGCTCGAAGGAACCCTGGCGAAGGGACTGTGCCCCGGTGAAAGCCCCCTTCTCGTAGCCGAATAGCTCCGACTCGAACAGTGTCTCGGGGATCGCCGCACAGTTGACCTTGATGAAGGGCGCCTCTCGCCGCGGGCTGGCCAAGTGCAGGGCCCGGGCAAAGAGCTCCTTGCCGGTACCCGATTCGCCCAGCAGCAGCACGCTGGCGGTGGAGTCCGAGACCTGTTCGAGCTCGGCAATCGCCTGTACCAGCCGCGGCGAGTTGCCCACGATGCCGTAGCGACTGGCGCTGGCGTCCAGCGCCCGTGAGAGCAGCCGGTTCTGCTGCTGAAGCGACTCAGTGCGCTCGCGCATCTGGGCATGCAGCTGCAGCAGCTGGCCCGCATGGGCCGCCAGCAGCTTGAGAATCTGCAGATCATCGGCCAGCGGCCGCGGCCGGTGCCGGATGCGATGACAGGCCAGCACACCAAGGGTACGCTGGGCCACGCGAATCGGCTGGGCGATAAACGAGACCGGCCCTTCTGGAAGCAGCCGACGCTCCACCATGCGCCCCAGGAAGTGAGGGTCGTTGTCGATGTTCTGGGAGATCACCAGCTGGCCGCTGGCCAGGACTCGCCCGGTGATGCCCTCGTTGAGGGCGTAGCGTCCACGTGCCATCTCCTCGCGGGTCAGCCCGTAGGCATAGCGAATCTGCCCGGACTCCCCCGTTTCGTCGAATAGTACGATCCTTCCCCGGTTGAGACCCAGCAGCTCCGAGAGCAGGTGCAGCATCTCCTGAAGCGCCGGCCCCGGGTCCAGCTCGCGTCCGGCCAGCGCCATCACCTGCTGCAGCAGCAGCATTTCCTGAGTCCGCCAGTAGGATGCGGAACACCCGTCATCCCCCGGCGATTCCGAGCGCCCTTCCTGGGGTGATACGAGACTCTCCATCGGCTACCTCCCGAAACGATAACGCCCTCCGGCCACAAACGGCCGGAGGGAGTCCATGTGCTGGCTGTAGGATCAATAGCTCTTGTAGGGCAGGAACTTGCCGGAGAGCACCACGTTGACCCGATCGCCGTTGGGGTTTTCCTCGCGCTGGATATCCATGGAGAAATCAATGGCACTCATGATGCCATCACCGAACTCCTCGTGGATCAGCTCTTTGATGGTAGTGCCATAGACGCTGACCACCTCATACCAGCGGTAGATCAGCGGGTCGGAGGGCACCTCGGAGGGCAGCGACCCCTTGTAGGGCACCACCTGCAGCCAGGCCACCGCCTCGTCGGAGAGCCCGAAGATCTCCCCCAGCACCTCGGCCTGCTGCTTGTCGAATGTCATCTGGCCGAGGCAGCCGGCGGTGGTCCACTCCTTGCTCAGGCCGACGGCTCGGGCTACATCGCACCACTTCAGGCCCTTGCTCACCTTGGCGGAGAGGATCATCTCGGTCACTTGCTTGCGGTCGGTAATCATCGTTTGCTGCTCCTGCTCATGTTGAAAAAGGGATTATCGAGGGTGATTCAGGCCGGCCGAGTCGCGACGCGGGCGGCAGGGATGGCCTCGTCACGCGATGCCACCACCTTCAGGGAATCGAGGCCGGGGCGCACCACGACGGGCTCGCCGTAGGCCGCTTTGAGGTTTCGATTCACCTGAAGCTGCTTCGAGCGATGCACCAGGAAGTCCACCAGATGGTTGCGCAGCCGGTAGAACTGGGGATCGTGGTGCATGGTCTCCCGCTGCCGGTCTCGCGGTAGGGTGTTGATGACGATCTCGGCGATATGCGCCCGAGGGCCGTTGCTCATCAGCAGAATTTTGTCGGCCAGTAGGATCGCTTCATCCACATCGTGGGTGATCATAAAGACCGTCTGCCGGGTGTCGGCGCAGATCCTTAGCAGCTCGTCCTGAATCACGCCACGGGTCAGGGCGTCCAAGGCGCCGAAGGGCTCGTCCATCAGCAACATCTTCGGCTCCACGGCGAAGGCCCGGGCAATACCGACCCGCTGCTTCATGCCTCCGGAGAGCTCGGCAGGCTTCTTCTTCTCGGCGTCCTTGAGGCCGACCATTTTCAGGAAGCGAGCCCCATGTTCGGCCACCTGATTACGCGACCAGCGCGGATGGCGGGAGCGCACCGCAAAGGCGATGTTGTCCTCCACGCTCAGCCAGGGCAGCAGCGCATGGCTCTGGAAGACCACGCCGCGATCCAGACTGGGGCCATCCACCTCTTTGCCGGCCATTACGATGCCACCGCGGGTGGCCTGCTCCAGCCCCGCCAGCGCGTTGAGGATGGTGCTCTTGCCACAGCCGGAGTGGCCGATGATGCAGATAAACTCGCCTTTATGGATGGAGAAGCTGACGTTCTCGAACACCGGCGGCAGATCGCTGCGGTACTGCTTGGTCAGGCCCTCGACCTTGACGAAGGGAGCCTCGTTGCTAGGAGTTTCATTCCACATAGGTCACCTTCCTCTGCAGTTGGGCAAACATCAGGTCCAGTAGCATGCCGATAAGGCCGATCATCAGCACCGCGAAGATCACATTGTTCAGCGACAGATTGTTCCACTCGTTCCACACGAAGTAGCCGATGCCGGTGCCCCCCACCAGCATCTCCGCGGCCACGATGACCAACCAGGCGATGCCCATGGAGATTCGCATGCCGGTGATGATGGTGGGCGCCGCGGCAGGCAGCACCACCCGGAAGGCCTTGCGCAGCGGATTGACCTCCAGAGTGCGGGCCACATCGAGCCAATCCTTGCGTACCGCCGCCACGCCGAAGGCAGTGTTGACCAGCATCGGCCAGATGGAGCAGATGAAGATTACGAAGATCGCCGAGATCGTGGAGTCCTTGATGGTGTAGAGCGCGATGGGCATCCAGGCCAGCGGCGAGATCGGCTTGAGCACCTGGATGAAGGGGTTGAGGGTCTGGTAGAGCAGCGGCGACATGCCGATCAGAAAGCCCAGCGGAATCGCCACGATCATGGCCAGCATGAAGCCGGCACCCACCCGCCACAGGGAGTGCATTAGCTGGATGCCAATGCCCTTGTCGTTGGGGCCGTTGTCGTAGAAGGGACTGGCCAGATGCCCCAGGGCGCTGGCACCGAACTCGGCGGGGGTCGGAAACCCGCCGCTCTTCTCGCTCTCAGCGGAGAGCCCCATCAGCATCGCGTACTCGGGGTCCAGCCCCTCGTCGCCAGCGGCGATGGTCTGGGTGGCCACGTGCCAGATGGCGACCAGTGCCAGCAGCAGCAGGCAGGAGAGCAAGGCCGCACGTAGTTTCAAGGTCTTGTCCATGGTAATGGCTCCTCAGTTCAGCCGCGATAGAGCGGCAGGCTCTCGAGATAATCATCGGCCCGGTGCGGGTCGAAGGTACGCCCCATGACCTCGAAGCTCGGATATCCGTCCAGCGGCGCCTGCTCCGCCTCGGCCATGCCTAGCTCGCCCATCTGGCGACGCGCATCAGTCATCAGGAACACCTCCTCAGCCAGTTCCTTGAAGTCGACTTGCTGTTGCAGATAGCCCCAGCGCTTCATCTGGGTCAGCATCCAGGTGGCCATGCCGTACCACGGCATGGGGTCGAAACCGGAGCGCTCAGGCTCGTCCATGATCCCACCCAGGCCGTCGGCATAGCGCCCGGTCAGTGCCTGGCGAATCACGATTTCCGGCTGATTGAGGTAGTTGGGGGTAGAGATCGCCTCGGAGATGGTCGTGAGATTGGCCGGATCCCGGGCCATGGCAGCGGCGTTGAGTACCGCCCGATAGAGCGCAGCGAAGGTGTTGGGATTCTCCTGGATAAACGCCTCGGACATGCCGAAGGAGCAACAGGGGTGGCCGTTCCAGAGGTCCTTGGTCAGCACATGCAGGAAGCCGATCTGGTCGTAGACAGCACGCTGGTTGAAGGGGTCGGGCCCCAGGAAGCCATCGATATTGCCGGCGCGCAGGTTGGCCACCATCTCCGCCGGCGGCGTGATCCGCAGCTGCACATCGTGGTCCGGGTCGAGCCCATGCTCGGCCAGGTAGTAGCGCAGCAGGAAGTTATGCATCGAGTATTCGAAGGGAATCGCGAAGCGAAACCCTTTCCAGTTGCGCGGATCGCGGTTCTCCTTGTGTTTCATGGCCAGGGTGATGGCCTGGCCGTTGGTGTTCTGAATGGTGGCTACGCGCATCGGCTGGCGCGAGGAGCCCAGCCCCAGCGAAATGGCCAGCGGCATCGGCGCCAGGAAGTGCGAGGCGTCCAGCTCGCCGTTAAGCATTTGGTCACGCACCAGGGCCCAGCCGGAGCTCTTGATCAGCGAGACGTTCAACCCCTGCTCGGCATAGAAACCCAGCGGCCCCGACATGATCAGCGGCGTGGCGCAGTTGATCGGAATGAAGCCTACTCTCAGGTCCTTCTTCTCCAGTGGCCCCTGGCGCTCTTCCGCCATGGCCTGCAGGCTCTCCATGGGCAGCACGCTGGCGATGGCCGCCATGGCGGTGCCCGTCCCCACCGCCTTGAGAAAGCGGCGCCGGGTGGCGTCGTGGGGGAACAGCGCCTTGACCGCAGCGGCCTCGACGAAGTCGCGGGAGAGGTAGTCGGGGTCGCTGGCCCGGGCCTGACGGGCCTCGGCGTCGTGCTGCGCCTGGCTGTCGTGGCGACCGCAGCTGCAGCCACCCAGCCGTGAGTCGCTCGAATAGGGACGGTAGATATTGTTATCGCTCATGGACTTGTCCTCGTGATAATGCGGAGTAACCGTGTCGCCGATAGAATCAGGATCAGGCGGCGTGCCGGGCAGCACCAATCTGCAGAGTAGCCACCACCTCCCCACCGAGACGCTGCTCCATCTGCAGCGCCTGCGGGCCGTCATTCAGGATGACCCACTCGCCTTCGGGAACGGGTCGGCCGTGCAGGGTGATCGGCAGGCCTCGGGTCTTGAGCCTCACCACCGGTGCGGCATGGGCATAGCCGGGGTGAGCACGCCCCAGCAGCGCATGAGCAATGGCCTCGGCTTGGCGGGCCAGCGGCTCGATGAAGCGGCATGGTGCATCATCGATGGTGATGCAGTCGCCCAGGGCGAAGACATCGGGGGCACTGGTCTGCAGGGTGTGAGGATCGACCCGGATGCCGTGCTCAAAGTCGAGACCGGCCTGACGGGCCAGGCGCGGTTCGGTGACCAGCCCCGTCGCCGCCACTACCTGATCCACCACTAGGCGTTCGCCATCCTCCAGCACTACCGCCCGCTCGCCGCTGGCCAGCGGCTCGATGGCGGCGACCTGCGCCTCAGCACGAAACGCAATGCCCAGCGACCGCTGGTTTTCCAGCAGCCGATGGCCAGCGTTCTCGGGCAGCAGCGATGCCAGCGGGTAGCGGTGCCGATCCAGCAGGCTTACCGCATGGCCCGCCCGGGCCAAGTCCTCGGCCAGCTCGCAACCGATCATGCCGCCGCCCACCACCGCGACCCGCACGGGACCGTCGGACAACCGGCGCTGCAGCCCACCCCAGCCAGCCAGATCGTTAACACGCCAACAGTGCTGCGGGGCGAGTGCTGCGGGCAGCGCCGGGGTCGCCCCCAGCGCCAGCACCAAGCCGGTGTAGCCCAGGGTGCCGCGAGTGGTGCGCAGTCGGCGCTGGGCAGGTGAGAGGCCGGTGACGAAGGTCCGAACCAGCAGCTGCACCCCTAGGCGACTCGCTGCCTCGACAGCGGACTCCTTGACCAGCCCGGCAATGTCTAGCCCGCGACTCAGCGCCACCGACAGCTCCGGCTTGTGGTAGCGGTCGCCGTCACAGGCGGTGACCAGGGTGATCGGCAGCTCGCGATCCAGATCACGCAACGCCTCCACCGCAGCCCAGCCGGCCAGACCAGCGCCGACCACCACCACGCCGGTGCGACGAGGACCTGACTCGATGGCCACGGCCTCCACTGGCTCGCGCTTCTCGAAGGGCTCAAAGTCCGCCTTGGTCACGCCGCACAGCGGGCACTCCCAGTCGTCGGGGATATCCTCGAAGCGGGTCCCCGGGGCCAGTCCGCTGTCCGGATCGCCCTCCTCCTCGTCGTAGATCAGCCCGCAGGCGCGGCAGATATACTGCTTCCAGGCACGTTCATCGCTCATGACGGCATCTCCTCACGCATCAGGCGCGCCATCTCCCAGCGCAGGTGCTTGATGGCGGGGGTGACGATGGCCACGAAATGCGCCTCGCGGATGCGGCGCTGGGGGGCCGCGCTCATCAGATAGCCCCGCGCGCCTTGGTGCAGCAGCGCCGACTGCGAAGCCCGCAGCGCCAGCTCGGATCCCTGGACCCGGGCATCCAGCACCTCCAGCAGGTAGTCGCGGCTGGTCTCGAAGGGTGTGCTGGCCAGGGTCAGAGCACGTTCGCGCAGATCATCCAGCTCCGCCTGTAGCGCATCGGGGCGTTCATCCAAGTGCTGGTTGACGTGCCCCAGAGCCGGCTCCACCTCGCGGATCGAGTCGATGCTGCCCTGGCTGACGCCCAGCGCCATGCCGGCCTGCAGCAGGATGAAGGCGGCCTTGATGCGGGCGATGAAAGGTCGTGCCGGATCGGCGATCAGGTCATCCTTGCTGACGAAGTAATCCTTGAGCACGATGCTCCAGGTGCTCGAGCCCTCCATGCCGGAGAACACCGGGCACTGGCGCAGTTGCACCTCGTCACGGCAGTGCAGCACGAACATGATCTCGTGGGAGAGGCTACCGTCAGCCCCCTCGACCCCCGCGATGGCGCCGCAGTACTGCCCGTGGGCAATATGGCTAACCCACGGCAGGGTGCCGCTGACCCGGTAGCCGCCGGGTACCTGACGTGCCCGCAACGCCAGGCTCTCGATACCCGACAGCGCCTTCATGGGATTGGAGAGCGCGGTACCACCAAAGCTGGCGCCGCTGGCATGGCGCTCCAGAAAGCGGCCGGTAAGCGCTGGATTACCCGACTGCTCCAGATAGAGGCCGAAGACATCGTGGGCCCACACCAGGAAGCCAGTGGTACCACAGCGCCGACTGATGGCTTCCATGGCGCCGATGGCCCGGTCGAAGCGCTGGCCGTTGCAGGACAGATGCGCCCCCAGGCCGCCGGCACGCCCCAGTGACGCCATGATCTCGAGCGGATAGTGGCCCTGGTCGATGCGCCCGGCCATCTCGGCCAGCGGTCCGGCGGCGATCTGCTCGACCTGGCCCAGGAGCCCGACACCGGAATCCGGCAGCGGCGGCGATGGCATGCCCGGCACAGGCACAGAACGGGAGGGGGTGACGGTTGCGGCGTCGATCATGGTCATGACTCCGTGAAAGCGTTCGAAGGCCGCGGCGCCGGTGACGCCGCGGGGCGCGACTTACTCGGGATCCGCCAAGCCGATGCTGAAGGCGATCGGGTTACGCATAGTGTTGGCCACCGGCGAGTAGAAATTGGCGTGCCGGACGATCTCATCGAGCTCCTCGCGGCTGGCGTCGCCCTCGACCAATACCTTGACGCGGATCTCCTGGAAGCCCATCTCGGGCGGAAGCTTCTCGGCACCGCCAGCGCCCCAGGCCGCGGGGTTGCCGATATCGCCTTCCAGGAAGATCTCCAGACGGCTCAGTTTGACCTGCTTCCAGGTGGCCACGGCGGTGATCCCTACCGCCAAGCAACCGCCGAGGCCAGAGAGCACGATCTCGCCGGGCGCCGGCGCGGTGTCCTCACCGAACAGGTGCAGGGGCTCATCCACCACCACCTGGTGGCCGCTGACATGACTGATGGTGCGGTACTGCCCCTCGGTCACGGTGTGCACCTTGTTGGTGCCGCGGCTGGCGGGGTTGCTGCGGCCCTTCTCGGCAAAGGCCATCAGACCGTCACGATCGATGGGGCGCAGCTGGCTCTTCACGGTGGTAGGTGTGTCGGCAAGGGTAGTCATGGTCTTCTCCTGTCATTAGGTCGGTAGCGTTTCGGCTTGGCGCACTGCGCGCCCTTGATCTTCATCAAGTCTAAGCAACCGCTAGGCCAAACCTAAAAATAGGAGAAAAAAATGTTTATTTTTAGATACTTGAAGACATAACTACACCAACGCACCGAAGGGTGGCAACTCGACAAAGTCGGACATTTTGTCGGCAATGTCGACAATTGGTGCGTCGCACAAAAGGAAAGATGACATTACCGCGCAGCTGAAGTGGCCGCCGCCGACGCCGCTAGCATCGGATGGGGCAGGCAGGTAGAAACAGAGCGCCCCCGCCGGAAGACCGGCGGGGGCGCTGTCAGATGATACCTTCCAGAGCGTGGAGTCAGTCTGGGCACCCTGGGAGTTGCGCACGGCAGACGTCAGATAAAGTCGCCGCCCCTGGTGGCCGAGCCACCGGCTGACTTATGGCGAAGACGACACTTAGAGTCATGAGACGCTGCTGGGTAGTAAGCCCTGCGTAGAGTCATTGACTATCCCTAGCCTTGCTAATAAAACCCTCGATCAGCATTTTTGCGCGTTCAGCATCCCGTTCGTAAATGAACAGATGATCGAATACAGCTCCACACTGAGGGCCTGCTTTGATGCCCTCGTCATTGAGCACTTTTAAAACAGGGCCAAGGAAGCCAATAACGTCGAAAGGGAGCTCTCCATCCGTGGACACGACTCGAAATGGGCCGAAGCAGTCCCTAACCAAAGCTTCGGACTTCAAACGCTCGACTGCTTCCTCCTCGACAATAGCTGACACACCGGCTTGGTCACGAATCAAACAACTATAGCGGCCAACACTCGTAACAAACGCGCCAGCAGCATCTTGAGCGGATGCATCGCCAAGATCCAGCATCCAGTACCGCTCAGGCCAGACCTTCAACTTCATATTCGCCCATACAGCAATGGGGTCAATAGACATCAACGTCTCCTAAAACAGTTATACGGCTACCAACAACTGGCCGCCATAAGCTATCAAGTGAGAAAAGACCTAGCGGCCACAGGAGAAAACTTAATGGCTTCATTAGCCAGCCACAGCGGCTACTCCGAAACCTCTTTTAAGTTCTCTAATGGCACCCACCCTGATTCTGGGCAGGCAGATTTTTCACACCATACCCAACCATTCAAACTCTTTGTGCCAACCAGTAATTCCCCCTCCAGCACATTGAGCTCTCTTGCCGTATAGTCATCAAGTGCTCGCCCGCTAGAGCCACCGAAGCGCTCAATCACTTGACCAGGAACCCAGCCTGGTTCTTGCCCTGACGTACTGCAAAAGAACCAGTTATCCCAGCTTTCAGCCCCTTCATACTCTTCACCAACCGTAAGAAAATCACCTTTTTGGAAAGTAATGGGGCTAGGGAACTCACTTTCATGGGATCTTGTAACGAGATATTTCTTAGTACTCATGTGGCTATAAAACTCTAGTTAGTATCGAGACCTGGAGGCCCGTAAAGGTCATTGGTAGCGTTGGCCCTACCCATTTCACAGTGAACACTTCAAGAACGTCATACACTGCAATAAGGTAAGTTAACTCAAGATTGCCAATTAAGAACCATCACTGCAAATTAGCTAAAAGAGGGTTGATAATGCTTTGCAAACCCAGACAACGAATAAGACGCTGGCAGTTACTACTGATTTTGGTTGTAGCCTTAGGGTCAGCAGTGGCTGCTAAAGTGCAAGCCTCTGAACAACACTATCGCGCCTTCTTTGAAAGCAGCGTACTTCCCCTCTCTGAACCAGCACATCTAGCTCCTATGTATGACGCCATTGGCGAACGCCGCTTCGTGTTGTTGGGTGAGTCGACCCATGGAACCCACGAGTACTATCACTGGCGTGCCGAGATTTCCCGCGAGCTAATTACCAATCACGACTTTTCATTTATTGCCGTAGAAGGCGATTGGCATGCCATTTATCAGCTAAACGACTTCGTGAAACTGCGTGACTCTGTTGAAGACAATGCCTCGGGAGATGCCCGCACACTGCTGCGTAACCACGCTATTCGCTGGCCCCGTTGGATGTGGATCAATGAGGATTTTGCGGACTTTCTGGACTGGCTGCGCGCCCACAATGCCGAACGCCCAATGGCGCAGCGAGTAGGCGTTTTTGGTATTGATATGCAAGACCCGCAAGACTCAATGGAACATGTGCTGGCCTGGTTTCAGCACAATGATCCCAGTAACTACCCGCAAGTGGCTGATGCCTATCACCGTATGCTCGACTTCCCAGAAGAGTTCCGCGGCTACGCCCAGCACTTGGTATACGGCGGAGAGCGTCTCAATAACCAGATGGCACTCGCTGCCAAGCTGTTACACGACCAATTAGGTGGTAATCCAGCAGACGCCGACAAGGCAACCTGGGTGGCTCGCGAAAATGCATTAGTCGCCAAACGCGCAGAAGCACAATTTCACGGCGCCACACAGCTAGGGCCGGAATCTTGGAATGCCCGCGCTCGCTTTATGCATGAGTCACTGCTGCGCCTAGCCAAACGCCATGGAGAAGAAAGCCGAGGGATTGTATGGGCGCACAATACCCACGTGGGAGATTCAGCAGCCACTAACATGAGTAATCGTGGCGAGGTCAATATCGGGCATTTACTACGTATCAGTGAAGGCGAAGATGATGTCTTTATACTCGGCTTTGGCACTTATCAAGGCTCCGTCATCGCCAGCCCATCCTGGGGCGAAGGGCAGCAAGAAATAGCTGTCGTACCCGCTCACCCAGAAAGCTATGAAGGCCTACTACACCAGAGTGGGATTCAGCAGGGCCTGTTTCTGTTTGACGACACTGCACGCCAGGGTGATTTGCTTGCGCCGCGCCACCAACGTGCCATCGGCGTGATTTATACCCCACCGAACGAAGCCTACGTGCCAACTATCCTGACTCGCCGCTACGACGGCTTCATTTACTTTGACGAGACCCAAGCACTAAACCCCTTGTAAGAGGGCTTTTATTTATAAAGCCAGCTACGCTGCCATGCATCGATGGTATCCATCGATGCAACGAAGCCAAGCAGGACGATTATGGCAACGCCCTAAATACGTAGCCACATTGGGAAATAGTTGGGCTGCTACATTTCTCTTGCTAGTCGAACACGTCTCTTGATTCTACTGAGTGCGACAGGTGTAACTCTGATGTACCCACCTATGGCTTTGTCCGACAGATACATTGCCAGCCTGCCGTGCTATTCAATAAATCTGAGGTAGCGCTTCTGGGGAGAGCGTTAACAGATCTCTCAGCGCTAGGTGAAAAGTAGCCTAGTAACCGAGCATGGTTATTAAAACCTCTATTAAGAACACACCAGAACTAAAATGTGATTGCCATTCGTATCATATCTTTGTGCTGAATCCCATTTTCAAAAATGGGCTCTTCATAATTCTCCAAGAAAAAGTCTACCTCCAAGCTGAATGGCCTAAATCCCGCTTTTTGATAGTACGCAAGCTGGTACCCGAAAGTCCCTGTTCCTAATTCAAGACGGTGAGCACCTAAATCTTTTGCCGAGTTCATTACATGGCTAAGCAGCTCTGAACCATGGCCTCTGCGCTGAAACTCCGGCGCCACTGCGATGTTCATAAGCTCATATATTCCCAAGGACAACTCCTTTAAGACATAAGCGCCTATCTCTTCCCCATCTAACGTCGCTACATAGCACTTTGAATGTTCAAGATAGCTACGAACCCTCTCAACTGATGGGTCAGCTTCAAGCAGGATCGTCATCGGAACCTTCAAACCTGAGACTTCTTCTATTTTCATGGAGTTCACTTTCACTCTGCGTAACGCTTGCCACAAACGCGAGCGGCTTATAGCGAGCCGAGCGGCGAAGCGACGTTTTCAATTTTCAAGAAGCTAACACCCTTGCTCTGAAGCCAAGGCAGATTGGCGCATCATTCACGCAAGCTAGCACCGGGAAAATTGACTTTGGCCGCCCAGCAGCAGCTTGCTAGGCTCATGGCCGTAAAAGCACATAAAACCTTTCATTAGTCACGAGGCCGGCTGAGCAGATAATTCAGGTGTGAGCAAATCTCAGGCCATTCGCCTCTGCGTAAACTATACATCACAGTGTCACGAATAGTGCCGTCACGGCGCAGCACATTACCCCGGATCACACCATCCTTCTTCGCGCCTAAGCGCTCAATTGCACGCTGACTCTCGAAGTTGAAGTTGTCCGCGCGCCAACCAACCACATTACAACCTAGTGTGTCGAAAGCGTGGGTTAAAAGCAGCAACTTGCATATAGTGTTGACATGCGTTCGCTGTGCTCGCTTTGCGTACCAGGTGTAGCCAATTTCTACTCTTTTTACGTCGGGCAGAATATCGTGGTAACTGGTGGAGCCAAGCACCGTGCCGCTGGCATCGTCAATAACAGCAAAAGCAAAACGGTGGCCTTGCTCGCGACCTCTCAGCGCGGTATCAATGTAACCGCGCGTCTCGTTGGGTGCTGGCACAGATGTGATGCGTAGATTCCACAATTCTCCATCAGCGGCAGCGGCGCGAAGCCCCTCTTCATGGCTAAACTCAAGCGGCACCAAACTTATGCCGCGTGCTGTGAGGGTGATGGGTTCTATGAAGGCCATGTTGTTCCCGATATCTAATAGCGAGCGCAAACTCCCCGCCTTGTTAAAATTTTTATAACGCCATATGTAGTAGTGGATACGCATTTCCCTAGCCATCGATTGGTGAGCCATCCCACTACCACTGTTAGCGCACCTTAAATCAATAACGCCAAGATACTCTGTAGATCTTCTTCCGCTAAAAATACATAGCTATGCACTTACCTCGATTACAGCTATATATCAAGCACAAGCGACAAGCCGCGCTATAGAGCAGGCATCCCAGCGACAAAGGCAGTGAATGGGACGTACTGTTAGGCATTTTTACTACCCAGTTTTGACCATTGCTGCAAAGAACCAATAGCAAACAGGCCACCAATGAACAAACAAATACCTGAGCTGATGAGCCAAAATGTCAGGCTATTTTCTGGGAACATGGGTATTAAGCCAACGAATGAAACACCTCGAAATATAAATATGCCTGCAATAACTACCAAAGCCAATCTTGTGAGCGGTAAGCGCTTAATGACGCCAGCTCCAGAAAGTCCATAGAGCGCACAAATTAAAAGTATTAAAACAATGACAGAAGTGACTATCGCAGGATACCAAAGGCCTTGTTCTGCCATCTGAGCCATCTCTTCACCAGCGCCAAAGAAACGATACCAATCTGCGCCGAATACTATGCAGCCAACATGAGCAAGTGCAGCGACAACGCAGCAAAGTGCTGCAGTGACAAGGTACTTATTACTATCAGAATTCACTTTTCCTCCTTGAGTGCCTAACGCTTTGGTTCAGAGATAAATTGCGAGTACAGCGAGTAACTTACCCGCGTGCAACAGATTTCATTCGAATGAATCCATAAGCATGACGGTTCCATCTTTTCTTTGATACTTGTTGATCATTGGTACCAACCTTTTGAAATGTTCTGTATTACAGTGGATACGCAATGCTTCCCGATCAGGCCACTCCTCTATGAATATAAAATGCCCTGGGTCTTTTTGGTCGATAAAAAGATCGTAAGACACGCAAAGCGGCTCTTTTTTAGTTTTCTCAACTAACTCTCGATATAGAGCCATCACTTCTTGAATATGGGCCGGATCGATGAAGTCTTGAGCAATTACTTTCAACTGTTCCTGTGCTTAGCCTAATGACTCGGTATATAGAGGCCTCCAACATTGCTCTCTCCCTTTAGGGCTCTATTCCGCTAATTTACTACAGACACTTTAAATAGGTCAGTCACACAACAGGATGATGATCAACGTCTAACTGGATTATTTAAGCATGGCTTTCCCAGCTACAAAACTGGTTACGCACTTCCATAAGAGCGAACCCTAGCAGATTAAGCCCTTGCCACAGGTTTGGATTTTTCGCAGCAGGATCATCAACCGCCAGCCCAATTCCCCAGATGCGGTCCACGGGACTCGCTTCAACTAGCACCTGATTGCCAGTTGATACCAAGAAGTCCTTAAGCGCCAAGTTTTGATCAAATTTTAGGAGGTTAGCTTTGACGACGATTTCGAATCTATGACGGTCCCATAACTGTTCATCAAACCCCTTGACCTTACGACCTATTTTCTTAGCTTCTCCAGGGCTTGATGCTGCCACTGCCCTTTGCACAGCATCATCGTCACAAAATAGACGCGCCTTTGCTGCCATCATGTAATGCTCTGCCGTCTGGTACGTTATCCCACCTTCGATGAATGGCGCGTCGTACCACTGGCTAAAGCAGGATTTCATAATCCCACCTCCAGACTTCTGGTGACCCCAAAAGAACAAATATTCGACCCTGTTCCCATAGTTCACATAGTGGGATAGCTCATCCCTGTCTCGAATCTGCACTTTGCACCCTCGATCTATATAGCGGCTTAACAAGGCTATAGAAAAACCCAATTTCAAGCCACTTCGCGGCTCAGCCTTTTCGTCGTGCCAATATTGCCGAACATTGCCGTCATCTCTCCTCAATGAACAAGCCAGGGTAGCTGGCGATAACACCCGGCGCAGAAAACATCAGTATTCCGCTATAGTCAGCAGTTGGCGCCTGATACTCATATTCAGTGTCTGAAATGCGTTTATAGCGCTGCGGGAGTATCTCAAACCTCAGCTCAGGGAATGCCAAATAAGCGGCGGACACTTGCGCTTCTTCGCCAACCCGCAGAGCCAGCCGCCGAACTGGAAGAAAGTTCGTTGCTGGAGTGAATCCAAGGTCCAGGTCCATACAGCCTGCCAACTGGGGCTGCTCAGCATCATTCATTATCCAAACCCCGTTATCAGTAGCACGGACCCGCACGTCCACTACTGTATCGCCAATCCAACCTGCCACCGCCGCCTTCTGTGTCTGAAAGGCCGGATCAGCGAGCACCTCGTATCGGATCTGGCAGACCTCTCCACCTTCGAGAAATACAGCCGAACCACGTAAGGTCCAGCCGTTATCACTAGGTGCGAACCGGCAAGCATCATGGCCAGGCACATCGAGCCTGCGCCACAACACGGTAATAGCTTTGTTCATTCAGCCCCCTTGCTGGTGGCGACGCTAGCACTTGAGTTAGGCATCTTTATCCTGGGTCACCCCATAAGTGCGAAGCGCGGACTGAATTTGCGACTCTTCAGTAGTCTCTGAAGGGTAAAGGCGGTAGCTAGGCGCAACGATCGGTTCCACAGCGATAGCTCTTACAACGAACACGCTATATATCGGATAGCGATCACCAGCCATCGCGAGCAGCGGGTCAACCCAGCGAGAATACTCCGGCTCTGACGGCTTAAGTTCGGTTGCCGTGCCAATAATCTTGAAGCCCTTTTGGACAAAAACATCAACAAAACTCAGACATATCTTCTGGTTCACCCTGATATTCTTTGCTGACTGAGGTGAAGCAATGTTTGCAACCACTATGTTCTGACTATCTGCAACAGCAAATACTTCCTTTGGCGACACATTCGGCTGCCCGTTTTCGTCACTTGTAGCTAGCCAACAGAGCACGCTTCGCTCTACAGATTCACGAACTTCGGAAGTTATTAGGTCTGACACACATTCCTCCTAGAATGCCTAACGCAGCTTTAGTCTAAGCGGGTATCATAGAAAGATCGTTCGATATACTGCTCCCCACTCCATGACGCTGCCAAATGGCCATAAGCGGCTGTTTGCGTCCGCTGAATTGACAGGTTGAGCAATGCCTCCCAATCCACACCTGGAATGGTTTGTTTTGATCTCAATGCCACCCAGGCGGACATTCCAAATATTTATTTTGGTTCTAATCCCGCTTTTCAAAAAGCTCCCAGTGATCGTGCCACGGTAGCGAGATCGGTGAATATGCCCTGCCCAGCCTGCTCTGGCCCGGCACCTGGTCCAATAATTGTAATCTCGCTAACTGTATCGGATTTAACGGTAAGAGCATTCATCACACCATCAATCCGGGAAAGTGGATCTGTCAGTGGCAGGGCAACTGGCTCGACACGACATTCAAGCGGTATATGTCTAGCTTCGGGACTATTGCTCTTCTGACCGAGCTGCACACTGGCTAAAAGCTTGATCCGACATTTGTTCTGAGCAGCCTGCTGTACCTCATTTTGTGTAATTTCGGTAATCCCACGCAGGATGACTTGATCGGCTGAAACAGTTTGGCCAAATGCAACGGCTGTCAATATACGAACCTTTGCAACTATATCGTATCCTTCCACATCATCTGTTGGGTCTGGTTCCGCGTATCCATAGTATTTCGCATCAGCTAATGCACTTGAATAGTCAAGACCGTCGGCCATCTTGCTTAGAATGTGGTTTGCCGTCCCATTCAAGATTCCCCGGAATCCAATCACGCGTGTTCCGGCCAAGCCCTCTTGCAAAGTACTCAGAACTGGGGTGCCGGACATGACGGTGGATTCCATTCGGAAATGAACACCGCGCTTCTTAGCAAGCGCAGTCAATTCCAGTGCTGCAGCGGCGCAAGCGCCTTTGCTAGACGTTATAACGTGGGTGCCACGTTCCAGAGCTACGCGGATGTGGCTCAGCGCAGGTTCAGGATCACGAGGGTTTGTATTACTTGTTTCTGCCAACACGTCGTATTCTGTCGCTGCAAGGCCCTCGAGTGCATTTTCCCACCATTGGACACCGGGGTAATCCGCCAAAGCCTTCCCGGCAACTAAATAATTGAGTAGGTTAGGAATATCAAAACCGGCATCACAGTGAATAAATCCACCACGGCGAGTGGCGACACTAACCACAGAAACCTTAACTCCACACTCTCTTTCGAGCCATGTGCCACGTCTATACACGGCATCAGCTAGCCAGCGCCCCACTGTACCAAAACCAACAATTGATAAACGTATATGTTTCATGTGTGTGCCATCAACCAATGGGCCAGAGAGGCATGAGTTCTAGAGAGATACACAGCGACTGCGTAACAGACCGGTTTGGAATCACGCAGCAGTGGAAAAGTGATCACTGTGCAGTCTTTGGTTATAAACCAATATAGCTCAAGGCCACATGCGCTTCTGTGTAATCCAGAACCGATTGAGGGCTATTAATGCGATTCCCGACAGAGACAAAGTTGTAGCCCAGGGTTTTGGATGCTTCCTGATCCCAAGGCCCGTCCCCAAAATAGGTTATGGAATCGTAACGCTCCTTACCCGCACGCCTTGCGGCCAACCGCATAATCCTGTAACAGCTATTGTTCAAACATTTCATCGAATTGCGTCACGCTAACTCCGTGACCAAAATGGTGAAGCACCTCATTTTCAAAATAGGTTTGCTGTGATTCCTTAAAAGCGCCAGTGGCGTCGGTGACCACGAAGGTACGATAACCTTTATCATGAGCTTCCCTCAGTGTCGATTCCACACACACGTGAGTTGCAAATCCAGCTAAAAATAACGTATCGACTCCGTTATTCCGCAGGAAGCTATCGAGATTACTGCCAGCGAATCCTGAAGCGCCCGTTCTCTCAGTGATGACATGCTCATGTGGAAGCGGTTCGAAATCGGTATGGATAGATTGCATGTCACCTCTCCAAGTATTGGCGTTAGGTATTGCGGCTCTGAGGCCAAAGGTGGCATCACCAAAAATACGGTACTGGGCATCAGGTTTTAGCGTCACGTGAATTACTGATACTCCCTGTTTCCGGGCCGCGGCCAATAGAGATTTCGAATGATGGATAGCTGACTCAAAATGCACCTCGTCCTCAACGAGAAGGTTTCGAAGATTGCCCTCTTCCGAAACCCATTCGTTCTGGTACTCAATCATCACTAACGCCGATCTGGACTGCTCAACAGATTCGGCGTACAAATTGGATGATGAAATCGCCATTCCCGCGATAATTACTTGAACAATACGCTGAAGTGTCATTGATAAAGCTCCTGAATCATGTGATTGACAAGAGCATTCTTCACAAAGAAGTAGCTTAGAGCCTTAACATTTGATAAGTCAGTTTTTCATGCTCCGAATTCGAGACAGGGTTACGTCCGTCATCCCGAGGTAAGAGGCCAAATGACGGAGTGGGACTCGCTCGTGAAGGTCGGGAAAGTCAGCTACGAACCGCTCATATCGGCCTCTCGCATCCAACTGAAGAAACATGACTTCGCGGCGAATTTTATCTTCGAGCAGGCCTTCAGCCAGACGATAGAAAAAGTCATTACCACCAGAATATTTCCTCAGAAGCGCAGCCAATTGGGCATAACAACACCGATAGACTTCAACATTGGTCAGCGCTTCGACAAAGAAAAGCGAGGGTTCCTCGATAGCTGATCGAGCCATTGGGGCAAGAATTTGTCCTTCACTGAAAAATCCCTTATTGGATTCTCTGCCTTCGGAGTCCAAGTAGTACAGCCTGAAAATGCCTTGGCGAATCACCATCAGTTCATTCCAACGTTCCTCCGGAGATAACATTATCGAACCCGAGGAAATGTGAGCTTGCCGAAAGAGCGGAATTACTTCAGGAAGGGACACCTCCATTACCCCATTGTCAAGCAGGACTCTGGAAAGATCTGCAGTCATAGCTTGCCTTAACGCTTCTACCTTTCTCATACGGAGTAGCTCTCGATGCCTGTCATAACCTATTCGCACTTCGGGAATATAGCTACACAACGAGGCTGTAGAAAAACCCGCTTTCAAGTCATCTCCACCGCCTGTTGCTCTAATTTTCGTCACCCTACCAGTCATCTGGTTGGATGATATTAATATCGGCATTCAGACACTAAAGTGCGCACCTAACGCTAAGTAAGAGGGCTATTTTGCTCTTATGAAGCGATATACCCCACTCCTCGCCCTTCATGACGCGGCCAAATGACCATCATTCGCTAACTTCTCAATATTGTGCGCTAGGCAGTAAAGCCGCCATTGGCCCTGTACTTTCTTCTTGCCCCAAAGACTGAAGCGGTTCAGTCTTTGGCGAAGATCTATTCGAACTATTATTTTCTTTTACCTGCCAATTTTCAGCAGGCATAGAAACAGGTTCGAGCCAGTAAAGGAGCCGCCGGGGTGGAGGGGATATTGTCCGCCAAGAGTAAACTGTTAGGTGGTATATATACTCTGCAAAATGAACGAAACACGCTCATTAATATTGCCTCGTGGAACTTCCAGTGTTTCGTACCCCCATTGCGCATACCACCTTTTCATACCCTCAAACACCTCGATGGACTCCTCAAAAGTTTGATCACGTTCTGAATCTGTATCGTAAATTTCTTTCCATGGAGGCAGAAGAAAGACAACGCTGTTATATGGGAACTTTTGAACGTAATTCGCTATTTCATCTCGTGCTAATGCGTTCTCCGCATCGAGCATGTACAGCGCGTCCAGCACCCCGCGATCAAAGAACATGGCATGGGCGCAGGTGGTTACATCCTGATACTTTTCGATATCCGAACTAAGTATCTCCTGAGCAAAAGAGACCGGGTCCGGTCGAGGCGATAATCTAGCCGCTAACCGCTCTTTGATTATTTTCCTGGCAGACTCCGGTACGCAACTATATCCTCGCTCCGCTAGAGCACTAAGAATTGTAGTTTTGCCACCACCGGGGCCGCCGGTGACTACGAATCGATGGTTCATCTCACCCCTAACGTTTTACATGAGTGGCGACCGGAAGCGGGCGCAGCACGTTGGAAGGCGTCCGCTCCATGGAAAGGTTAGGCGTCACCATGCTCCGAGAACTCAACGATGGCCTCAATTTCCACAGCAAACCCCTTAGGCAATGAGCCAACACCAATGGCGGAACGGGCATGCTCACCACGCTCGCCAAGAACTGCGACAAGCAGTTCAGAACAACCGTTGATGACTTCCGTGTGAGAAGTGAAGTTTGGGTCGGCATTCACCATGCCAAAAACCTTGACGACACGCTGCACCCGTTCGAAGCTTCCAAGCGCCTCTTTGATGAGTGCCAGAAGGTACAGGCCGACCTCTTGAGCATAGAGCCGGCCCTGCTCGACAGAAACTTCCGCCCCTACTTTTGGGACGGTGCCTCCCTCTTCGCGCAAGGGGGCCCCCTTGCCGGACAGATAGAGCATGCTCGCCGAGATGACGTAGGGGCGAAAGTTACCCCTTGGCTTGGTAACTACGGGTAGCTCTAGACCTAGCGAGCGAAGACGTTCTTCCACAGTTGGTTGCATTGTCAGTTCCCTATATGCGCTGTTTGCGACTCCGTGACGTCTAACGAGGCTGTAGAAAAACCCGATTTTAAGCCATCTCCAGAGCCTGTCATCCTAGTTTATTTACCCAGCCAGCAATCTAGCTGGGGAGTATTAATATCGGCCTTTAATCACTAAAGTACGCGCTTTATGCCAGTTAAGAGGGCTGTTTTGCTCTTATGAAGCGATATACCCCACTCCTCGCCCTTCAAGACGCGGCCCAAACGACCATAATTCACTAACTACTCAATATTGTGTATCAGACAATAGAGTTGCCACTGGCCCTGCACCTTTTTCTTATCCCGTAGCCTGGATCGGCTCAGTGGTTTTGTCGTACCAATATTGCCGAATACCGGCTCCACTACCGGCATGCGATGGTTGTAGATCTGCTTTCCTTGAGAGCTGAACGGTATCGCAGGAAAGGGCTTTGAAAATAATATTGGTCTCGCAGCTCCACTGCATCTCGCGACTGGAGGTGATGCCTTTTGAGTAAGCGAACAGGATAATCTTAAGCAGGATAGCCGGATCATAGGCCAGCCGTCCGGTCGCGTCGTTGCGGTACTGGGGATGGAAAACGGACAAGTCGAGCTTGTGCTCGATCAGGTAGTGCACAGCGTGTTCAAAGGTGCTTGGCTGGAGCTGATCTTGGTAGTTGATCACCACCATGGCGTTCAGATCGTAGTTATAAGCCTTGAAGCGCGGCATGCTGACCACTCCTCGTCTGTTTTCTCGATCCTACCAAGACTTAGGTGTCAGAGGGGTTTTTATACAGGCTCAACGCTCGAAACAGCGTCGTATCTATGATCTATGCGTCCGTCTGCTTTCGTGGCAATGAGAATTGCCACGATTATGCCGATGATCTGTGCATTGGCTATAAGCCATGTAACGAAATTCCCAAACATTTCCATAGAGCTATCTATTGCATCCAAACGTGAAGGGTAACCGGTGCTGGGCGGCTTTATTGCGCAGCGTTCGTGTTGACCTCAAGGTTAGGCGGCATTGCAATAGGACAAGGTCAATGCCCGCATGGCTAGGCATCACTCCACACTTCCCGAGTTTCGTGAGCATTAAGTATTCCTGCCGCAGTGATACCGGACGGTATCGAACACTTAAAGAATGGTGAAAAATTCTTCTCAATACATGCCGGAAGTTGTGAGTTCTTATCTGCTAGTAAATAGTTTTCTGTAAATGTGATCCGGGATGTGCGTGCAATTCCATGTGGTTCAACGCTGCCTAATGTGAGGCCCTTGTGGCGATTCCTATGGTCTAAGTGAAACCAATAGATTTGGAAAAAATTTTCTCCAAAAATATTTCTGAACTGGAACAACAAAAGATATTGGTCGGCCATCTTCGGAAACCCGGGCCGCACGGAAACTTGTTTGCCAGCGGGTACAACCGGAAAACCAAAATTGTCATACACAGAATAGAAGCCATCGAAGGTATTGACGATTCTCTTCCGTTCGGGCCAGCCCTCGCCTACGAATTCGTTTAGGAATGACATTACGTCCTGATCGTCTTCGTGATAATGAGCAAGAACCAGTGCTCCAATGTCGAGGGCGGGTACGTTTCCCCGATTGATCACCGAAAGCCTGGCCTCGCTGCCATCCACTTTGACTTCGCAATACAGCTGAGGGTAGGAGCCAAGTTCATTATTTCTTCTATTCTCCTTCAATATCCTGAACGTCAAAACCACGTAGACCGCAGTCAGTATTGATAAGACGATATTTGAAATTGACGCTGTATCCATGGCAATTTTCACTATTGCAAAAGGTTCAACTTGTGGGAAACGTTGCTTTGGCGCCTAACGCCTTTGTAACCGGACCGAATTGCGGAGCAGTTTTTTGTGTTATAAGCGCAGCGAACACAAAAACCGCGCAGTAATTTGGTTCCGGTTGACAAATTTGTTAGGCAATTTTTTGCGCCACTATGTACGTGTGCAACTCTGGATACTGGTCAAACTCTAAGTGCTTGATGGTGCATCCATTATCGAGAAATACCTGTATAAAGCCATTTATTCCTAGGGATGAGTAATACATCATTGGCCCCATAGTATCGTCAGAATGATTTCCCGGCCCGTTAACCCCACCAAACGAAAATATCATAATACCATCGGGGTTTAACGCCCTTGCCAGCTTTGATATCACACTAACTTGCTCATCCAATGGAATGTGCCAAATACTGTCCCAGGCACTTATGAAGTCATATTTTTCTGATAGCAGATAGGAGCAAATATCTTCGTGATAAAAATTCCATTCTGGATTGCGGCTTCGAGCTAGCGCAATCATTTTTTCTGACACATCTAAACCTTCAGGCTTAAATCCCTCTTTGGCCAGTAAATCCATTATTCTCCCGGTTCGGCCACAACCGACATCGAGAGCCTTCCCTCTCGACTTTACAAAGGATATTGCTCTTTGGTGCTGATCGATACCGTTTTTCATATTGAACCGATCGTCAGACCAGCGACCTGTGATTGTGTCGTAGTTTTTTCCCGTTTCTTCAGGGTTCATAACGTATTTGCCTAACGCCGCAAGCATGCGCGGCTTTGTAGTGGAGGCGGAGCCGCAACGAAAAAGCCGTCGCCATGACTTGCATTGTTAACCCTGGGCAGAGAATGCTTCATGGTACGCTACCCCGCCTTGCGGAAATTTCCCGTCAAAGGATAAAGCCTGAAAGTATTCTGCGGGTACGCCGGGATATACCAGGCCATCAACGACCTTGAAACCGAAGCGACCATAGTAACCAGGATCTCCAAGTACAACGCAGCCGGTCGCCCCCATTGACTTGAGAGCGGCAAGGGAACTTCGCATTAGCTTTGAGCCCACGCCCTGACCTTGTAGCTCAGGTAGAACAGAAATTGGCCCAAGTCCGAACCAACCAGCTGCACCATTGGAAATGGTGACCGGAGAGATTGCAACATGGCCAATAATTTCTCTATTTGCCACGGCAACCTGAGAGATGGTTAATACTCCTGAATTTCGAAGGGCTTCAACAATAAACTGCTCTGTATGCTCTGTATGTGGAACATTCAAAAATGCCTGTTCGGTTACTCGGTTTATTTGCGCGGGATCTCCAGCGCTTTCTTCACGTATCTGAATATCCAAGTCTCGACCTCTCGGAGGGTTAACGCCCGCAGCACGCGCAGCTTTGTTGTGGAGGCGAAGCCGCAACGAAAAAGCTGTCGCCGTGCCTGCGTTTGTTAGCCCTATGGATAGTTTTCAGACCCAACGGTTCCATCAGCTGGCGCTCGAAATGTCCTGGACAAAAGCTATCTTATTTCCGTCGGGATCAATAACTTCGATCATTTTAATGATGCCCGGATACTCTACCACCTCGCCGTGCGGCACGTTTGCCTCGGCGCACGTTCTGCATTGAGCCTCGATGTCGTTTACACCGACTATGACTGTTGAAGTTCCTGCTCTCTCGGAATCAGCGGTTACCTGAAGCCAGGCGCTATCGGCAAGTTGCCACTCCGCTACACCTTCCACTGGGATCATATCCGCATTCCGGCCGAACAGATTGGCATACCACCTGACTGCGTCGTCTTGCTTTCTGACCGATAGAACTGCAAACACGCTATTTATGTTTGAACTGGACATACACTCTCCGTTTGCACTTGATTCAGGGCCAGCGGGCTAACGCCCAATTAAGTAGCCCGAAACGCGACTACCAACTTTCCGCACAACGCCGTAAACACTAAACCCAACGCAAAACGAAAATGCCACGCGTTGAGGGTCTGCTTGAATTGTTTGTTAGCCCTTTTTTCCCAGCAAATCAATTAGTAAACTGGAAAACTTTTCTGGATTTTCTTGAGGTAACATGTGGGATTCATTTTCAATAACCACCAATTTTGAGTGTCTTGAAGCTCGTGCATCACTCTGTGTGGCCAGCTTAAATAAGTCTCGTGTTTTATCGCCATACCCAAATATCAAAGACAGATCGATATTCGATAGACTTTGGGCATCAATCGATGGATGTTCTTGCTGATTCAGTTGCAAAGACAATGTATAAGCTTGCTTTAACTGTAAACTCTTCACCTCAGTTGGTTGCTTATCGAAGTAACCCTGACAATTCCCAGAACCGTCAATCAATGATTCAACAGCTAAACTCAAATTCCCCTGATGCACATGATTAAAAACAGGCTCAAACATTGATTCTGCATCCGCAACCCAAGTTTTCATTTCATCTTCTTGAACACTGCCGGGATACCCTAGCTCATACAAAAATACCTTAGACAATGGCAATTGAGACGTTGCTATCATGTTCAATACAACATCTGCACCATAAGACCAGCCCACAACATTCACTGGCTTATCTGAAACCAATTTTTTCACAAACTCACATAGTTCTTGAGCATGTGAATTTAGACCAAAACTTAAGCTATCATCATTATCAAAATGACTTAAAGTCACTGAAACGACATCAAAATACTGAGCCAAGGAATCTATATGAGGGAGCCACATAGAACCATCTGTTAATGCTCCATGAACCAAGACTAAATATTCACCACTACCTTTTTGAAAATATTCCACATGATATTCCTATTAAGGGCCAACGCCGCGCTCTGCGGAAAATTTGGAGCGCAGCGTAAAATTTTTCCGACAGCAGCGCTTTGATACTCATTGAGCCTTCTCCCCCAGCTCAGCCTGTTTGGCTAAGCTGAAAAGGCGACCAAACCTAACAGGAGAA
>NZ_NWUX01000015.1 GCF_002374315.1 Vreelandella nigrificans
GTTTTCTTGGTCATGAACACCTCCAATGCCTCCAGTATGAGGCTTACCGGGGTGTCCGCTCCAATTAGACCAGTTCAGTATGTGCTGTTGCAAAGCTGTTCAGGGCCACCGTCAGGCTTTGAGGTGGCCCTGCTTAACTGCCGCTAACCTACCAGTACTATGAGAACTCACCCGGTGCGAACCGCCTCTAGTGTTGGAACCTTTAACACCTGCTCAAACAAAATCGCCTCAAAGTGTTCCATAGGGGCAACTGATTTAAGCGTTTTAGCGCGTAGAATTGCACCTTGCCAGCCGGAAAGAATAAAACTCGCCAGGGCTTCTGAGGAAATGGCAGGGCGAACGACACCCTGGGCTTGCGCCTCGTTCAGGCAACTCACTAAGCGCTTTTCCCAGCGTTGGAATACTAAGTTAAGCGCATCGCGAAAGGTGTCGCTCTGGCCGGCAAGCTCTTGGCCCAAATTGCCAATCAAACAACCGGTAGAGTGGTCGCACTCATACATGTGCTCGCGACCAGCGGCAAAGTAGCTGCGCAGCCGGTCAAGGGGCGGCTGTGACGAGTCTTCAAATAGTGCCGCCAGGTTGTCATCATAATCGCTGGCAAAATGCTCAATCACCGCTAAACCAAACTCTTCCTTGCTGGAAAAGTAGTGGTAGAACGAGCCTTTGGGAACACCGCAGTTTTTTAAAACGGCATTGATCCCCGTAGCGTTATACCCCTGTTGGGCAATGAGCGCAGCACCAGCATCGATTAGTTTATCGCGGGTAGCGGTGTTTTTTATCATATGACGTAGACCGGTAGTCTAGTGATTTTCAGATGCAGTGAGCAGGCGTAATTCGCCAATGCTTTTAGGCAGTGCCGTACTCAGCAAGCGTGACCCACGCTCTTCAAGCACTTACCGCACAACTTACCTAATCGCTGCTTAGGAAGCGTAGATGCTAGCATAATACGCCTATTGGCTTGGAGTTTTCGTCTATCAACGTTTCTCCTACGACCATTTCTCCCATGCCCCATGAATGACACTCAGTAATGCTCCTTTCTGGCGATTGCTTGAAGCATTAACGAAGCATGAGCAGAGCCCTGGCTGCCGGTCAGCAGTCAGGGGTATTCAGGCTCCACACACATTGAGGTAGGTGGCTAGTGGCTGCTGCACTCGCCCCGCAAGGCGCTGTTTAGCGCTTGCCGCAGTTCGAGGCCACACATGCCACGACCTAACAAGACGGTGAGTTTCGCTACGGCAGCTTCAGGCGTGATATCAGCTCCGGCAACCACGCCCGCTCGATTGAGCGCTGCACCGGTAGCATATGCCCCCTGCACTACATCACCTTGCGCGCACTGCGTCACATTAAGCAGCGCTACGCCCCGCTCATTGGCAGCGGTTAAGGCACTTAGCAGTTCGCCTTCAAAGCTGGGTGGGTTGCCAACGCCATAACTATAAAGTACCAAGCCCTTTAAGCTGTCATCAGCTAATAGCGCCTTAGCGCGGCGCAGCGACATCCCAGGGTGTAGCGGCAGCAGTGCCACCGCTTCAGGGTCAAGGTCGATAGGTGCAAAGTTGGGCGTGCCTGCCGCAAGAGCTGAATCAACGTTTAGGGTAATGCCAATACCCAACTCCCCTAACCAGGGGAAGTTGGGGGAGTCAAACGCGTCTAACCCTTGAGTACGCACTTTACGCGCTCGATTGCCGCGCAATAGCCGGTCGTGAAACGCTAGGCTGACTTCACGAGGAGTGTCTGGATGCGCCGCTAACTGCAGCGCGCTGACAACATTATTCAGCGCATCACTGCGGGGCTCACCCAGTGGAATTTGAGAGCCGGTGAAAATCACCGGCTTGTTCAGTGCGCCGAGCATAAACGAAAGTGCTGCGGCGCTACAGGCCATGGTATCGGTGCCGTGGAGCACCACAAAAGCATCATAGCGTTGCCAGTGGCTTTCTAACTGCGCCACCAGGCGATTCCAGGCTTCCGGCATTAGCTCAGCGCTATCAATCAGCGGCTGCATTTCAACCACATCGAACACTGGTAATCGGCCGGAATCGCCCAGCGCCAAATGCGCCGCTAGACGTTCGGCCAACCCCGCGCAGGGCACATACCCCTGTGGTGAAGGCTGCATACCGATGGTACCACCGGTATAGAGCATTAGTACGCGGGGCATGGCCACTCCTTATCTATTTAATACAGACCGATTAACAAGGACTTATTAACACGGGCTTATTAGCCTGTATTTATTAACATATCCTTAGTGAAAGCTTACTTGGCAGGCGCACTGCTCAGGCGCTGCTTTAATGCTTCGGCTTCTTTAGGCTCTAGCTCCCAAGCTTTCGGGTCCAGGTCGAGATCCGGGTGCTGGTTGGCATCGAAAATCGGCTGTTTAATTCCCTGACGACGCTGACCATCGTAGTCTTTAAGAATGCGCAGGCCGCATTTGAACAGCAGAATCAGCGCAACCAAGTTCACTACCGCCAGCAAGCCCATAGTGACATCGGCAAAGCCAAACACAGTACCCAAATCAGTGGTCGCACCCCAGCACACTAGCAATACGATAGCGACGCGGAACGCGTTAAACAGATTCTGGTTATCGCGGCTAAAGAAGTTGAGGCTGTTTTCGCCCAGGTAGTAGTTGTAAAGAATGGTGCTGAAGGCAAACAGTAGCAGTGCCAAGCTAACAAAGGTCCGGCCCCACTCGCCTACATGGTCAGCCAGTGCCGCCTGAGTGAGCGCAATACCCTCAACGCCCGCACCTGCGGCAGGGTCGTAAACACCGCTGAGCAGGATCAAAAACGCGGTGGCAGAACAGATAATTACGGTATCAATAAACACCGAAAACGCTTGCACAATGCCCTGGTTAGCGGGGTGGGGCACATAGGCAACTGCGGCTACGTTGGGAGCACTACCCAAACCTGCTTCGTTAGAGAACAAGCCACGCTTCAAACCCATCATAATGGCCGCGCCAATCCCGCCACCAATGAGCGGCTCAAGGCCGAAGGCGCTTTTGACGATTAGCGTAATCACACTGGGAATTTCAGTAATGTTCATGGCAATAACGAGCAGTGCAATAGCGATATAGCTCACCGCCATAAAGGGCACCAAAAACTCAGAAATGCGTGCAATGCGCTTAATACCACCGAAGATAATCAGCCCAACCAGCATGGCCAGGGCAATGCCGCTATACAGCACCGGTACGCCGAAAGCATCACCGAAAGAGGTCGCGACTGCGTAAGATTGCAACGCGGTAAAGGCAAAACCGAAGGTTAATAGCAGCAGAACAGAGTAGAACGCCGCTAACCAGCGCCACTGTTTACCCAGCCCTTTAACGATGTAGTACGCAGGACCACCACGATAGGTGCCATCGCCTTCTGCTCTTTTATAGGTTTGCGCCAGGGTACACTCCAGGAAACTGGTAGCCATGCCCATTAAGCCAACCAACCACATCCAGAAAATCGCCCCTGGGCCACCCAAGGTGATCGCAACCGCAACACCAGCGATGTTACCGCCACCTACACGTCCGGCCACCGATAAGACCAGTGCCTGAAACGAGCTTAAGTGACCGTGCTTATTGCGCTTAAACGCTTGCCCCGAGCCGAGGATACGAAACATTTCACCAAAATAGCGAAACTGCACAAAGCGGGAAGCGATGGTAAAACCAACCCCCACGCCCACCAGCAGCACTAGCAGTACCTTGCCCCAAAGGAGCTCATTAAGCATATCGAGCATGTGACTCTCTCCGCGTTTCTGTATTAGCGTTATGTTTTTAATTCGCGTCGTTTTGATATCGCGCTTTTTGAAATCGCATCGTGCGGAGAACGTTGTACCAAGTGGTGGGCAGAATTAAATTTGGCGCATCGGTGCAGTTATGTGCACTCACTGCATCAGCGAGTGCACCAAAGTGCATCAGTCAGGGAGTCTTTAAGTAGGTGGCCGAACTATTGTGCTTGCAACATACGCTCTACCTCAGTTTCGCTGACCCCGAGCATCAGTAATATCTGGCGCTGTGTTGCTATCAACACCTGCTTTCGTTCCGCCTCTCCTGGCAGGCTTTTGGCAATGGCGACGGCCCCTACCAGGGATGCCAATATGACGCGGGATTTATCAGCAATTGCTTTGCGGTCATTGGCAAAGGGAAGTTGTTTTAACTTACTCAGCGCTATCAACCGGGTTTCAAGCATCTTTTTCATACTCATATATGACGCTTCAAACAGGGTACGGATTTCTGCTTTTTCACTGCCTATTTCGTTGAACAGTACTGCTTCAGGCCCTGGCTGATGTTTAGCTTCCAGCTCTTGGAGATTGCAGTAGTTAGCGACCAATTCGGTTAGGTGTTGTAACGAAAGCGGGCCTTTTACCAGTCTAGCCGCCCGACTGTTATCAATGGTCAGCTGGATAGACTCATGGTAAAGGGCCTCTTTTGAAGCAAAATGTGCATAAAAGGCACCATGCGTCATCTTCGCTAGCTTCATGATCTGACCAATCGATACCTTATGAAACCCATTGCGGCTGAATAGCTCCGTAGCCGAAGCCAAAATGCGCTCTTTGGTTTTCGATTTATGGCTCTTGGGATAAGGCATATCTACCTCGTCAGCTAAATATTATCTTGATCATATATTGCCTATTGCTAGGGTGAGCATATCAATAACTCAGGAGGCACTATGCACTCACCTATCGTGATTACCGGCATGGGTATGGTCAGCCCGCTAGGCAACAGCGTCAACACAAGTTGGCAGCGGCTGGTTGACGGTCTGTCTGGAATCAGCACTATTGACCGCTTTGACACAAGCAGTATCCCGATCAAAATTGCCGGAGTGGTGCCAAGTATTCGCCATGACCCCACCGGCGGTATCGACCTGGATGAGATAGCTGACCCCAAAGAACAGCGCAAAATGGACTTGTTCAGCCTCTACGCGTTAGCGGCAGCTCAAGAGGCACTGTCACAGGCCAACTGGTTCCCCGTTGAACAGGCCCAAAAACGCCGCACAGCCACCATTATTGGCTCTGGTATTGGCGGCTTCCCGACCATTACTCAAGCCCAAAAAACCCTGGCAGAGCGCGGTTACCGCAAAATCTCTCCCTTCACAGTACCCGCTTTTCTGGCCAATTTGGCTGCGGGCAATCTGTCCATTCGTTATGGCTTTCAAGGCCCTCTGGGGTGTCCGGTAACGGCTTGCGCGGCGGGTCTGCAGGCAATTGGCGACGGTATGCGCATCATACGCAATGGAGAAGCCGATGTTGCCCTCGTCGGCGGTGCTGAGGCGTGTATTGACCCACTTTCACTCGCCAGCTTTAACGCCCTAAAGGCCGTTTCAACGGAAGTAGACGCCCCGGAACGTGCATCCAGGCCCTTTGATAAAGCCCGTAACGGTTTTGTGATGGGAGAAGGCGCTGGGGTTATGGTGATCGAAACGCTTGACCATGCGCTCGCGCGTGGGGCAACGCCGTTAGCTGTTATTAGCGGCTACGGCACCAGTGCGGATGCCTACCATCTAACAGCAGGCCCAAAAGATGGGGCCGGTGCAGCAGCAGCGATTCAATCGGCGCTAGGTATGGCAAACCTTACCACTGATGCTATTGATCATATCAATGCCCATGCCACTTCTACACCCGTTGGCGACCGAGCTGAAATTGCTTCGTTGCGTAATGTATTCGGTGAACGCCTGCCCACCATCCCTATTTCAGCAACGAAAGCCGCCACAGGCCATCTATTAGGTGCGGCGGGGGGTATAGAGAGTATTTTTTCTGTATTGGCAATCAATGCTCAGCAACTGCCACCCACCATCAATCTCGAGCAGTGCGATGATGACATGCAGGATTTAACCTTTGTCACGGCGACTCGTCAGCAGCACACTACTAAGCATGTATTGTGTAATGGGTTCGGTTTTGGTGGCGTCAATGCAGCGCTTATCGTTAGCAGTATTGAACTTGATTAACACAACGGCCCTGCACGTGGCCGTTGCACTATGGGGCGCGAGGCATCACATTAGGCAGCAACGAGCCCCCTAAGAGAATTAGAGTCATCCCATGCATGACGATTTTGTAGCCAACCTGCGCCTGCTTTGTAGCTACTACCCATCTATTGCTGACGTTTGTCGGCGTTTATCAATCAACCGCGCCCAGTTTAACCGCTACCTGAGTGGTCGCTACCACCCTAGCCATGCGGCGCTTCAACGCATTTGCCACTTTTTTGGCGTAGCCGCTGAAGATATCGCCCTGCCCCACCACGATTTTCGTGCTCTGGTACAAACAGGCCAGCTGAATACGGAAGCGAGCCCAGCAACGCTACCCTGGCCCAATGCGCTGGTACAACGCGGCAGTGAAGGCATGGAGCGCTATATTGGCCGCTACTTTGAGCTTTACCACTCCATGTCGCGGCCAGGGCAGTTAATGCGCACCTTGGTGTGCCTGGAAGCGCGCGAAGGCGGCGTCGTCTATCAGCGCACCGAGCGGATGCAAACCACTCCCGGCGGCCGTCCATGCCACAACCGCTATGTGGGCACTGCAGTTAAGCTTGCGGACCGACTATTCTTGGTCGATCACGAAACGCTCAACGGTCATGAAATCACCCAGACGATCCTGTTCCCGAGCTTTCAGAGCCAGGTGACGCGCTTAACCGGCTTAAAAATGGGCGTAGCAGATAACAGCGAGCGCATGCCCTGCTGCGTACGGGTGGTGTACCAGCGCCTGGATGAACGGATAAGCCTCCGCAAGGCACTGACACAGTGTGGCTTAATCCCACTGGATGACCCTTCACTTGATGACGCTCTGATAGCGGCAACCCAAAACGACGTGGCTGCCGACGAGTATCACTTCCGTGCTCGCCACTAAACTGGATAGACAACGATAAACAGGGATGAGTGGGAGGTTAAACATAGCTGTTGCTGATAGTGGCTAACGATGTTGCACATCATGCTACATAGAACTGATTTTCAAGCACTCAGACAGCGTATTGCACGCTATTTGCACATTGTTTACCTAATCGCTGCTTAGGAATCATGGATGCTAGCATGGTATGCCTACTTGCCTGGAATTTTCGCCCCTAGCCAACGGATGACGCGCGGTAATGACCCTTTCTCGCAGTTCTTCACATCAACAAGGCCGCATTCGTTTCGGTGCTCTGGCAGCGCTGTTGGTGTTTGCCGGTGGCTTAATGCTGGCTTGGTGGATTATTAGCCAGCCACCCCGCATTGAACGGCGCCCACCTCCGCCAACACCCCCGCCGGTTGTTGATGTCATCACTGTAGAGGAGCGCCTTCAGGCGCCGATACTAACCGGCTTTGGGCGAGTCGAAGCCGAAAAGGCCACCATGTTGGCCAGCCGCGTTGCAGGCCAGCTCGAGCGTTTTGGGCAAGGGGTATTTCCAGGCCAGGTGGTAGAGCAGGATGCACCACTGGTCTATATCGACCAAGCGGACCTACGGCTAGCACTTGAAGATGCAGAAGCTCAATTGGCCAACGCCCAAGCGCTGCTTGCTCTAGAGCAGGCGGAACAGCAGCGCGCCCGCAGCGAATATGAGTCTTTTGGCCGCCAGCTCTCCGCGGAGCGGCAAGCTCTAGTACTACGCGAACCACAGCTGCGCCAAGCCCAGGCCCAACTTACCCAGGCCCGAGTGGTACGCGACCAAGCGGCGCTGAACCTGGAGCGAGCCACTTTAAAAGCCCCCTGGAAAGCCATGGTTCAAGACCGCTTAGTCGGCGCCGGTAGCCTGCTAAGCCAAGGCACAGAAGTGCTTAGCCTGGTAGGCGTTGAGCAGTTTTGGGTGCGCGCCTCGCTGCCGGGAGATACCTTAGCGTGGCTTGAGCCTGGTGACCGCGTCTCGCTTACCAGCCAAGGTTGGCCGGAAGGGGCCACTCGGGATGGTAGCTTGGTCTCGATACTGCCCAACCTAGAAGAAAACGGCTTACAAGCACAGTTGTTGATAGCAGTGGATGACCCTCTGGCACTGGAGAGTAGCGGCCCTGCTCTGCGGCTGGGCGATGTAATGCGTATTACCTACCACACCACCGCCAATGAATCGCTGATTGCCCTTCCCTCTGCCGCGCTACGGCCCGGCGAGCAGGTATGGTGGGTGGATGACGAAGACCGTTTACGCAACACCGCTGTTACCCTGGCCTACCGAGGCCAAGAGCAAGCACTGGTACGCAGCGGCTTGGAAGCAGGCCAACGCATCGTCATTGCCGGCCTTGCCCAACCCCGGGTAGGCCAACAGGTGCGACTGCGCCAGCGAGGCGATACCCCCGCCCGTGATGGAGAGACGCTATGAGCCGCCGCGGGCCGCTAGCTTGGATGGTCGACCACGGTGTGGCGCCTAACCTACTGATGGTGCTGTTTATCGTCGGTGGATTGCTCGCGTCTCTAGCTATTAAAAAGGAGGTCTTTCCTGAGTTTGAGACTGAAATTGTCCAGGTCACTATTAGCTACCCTGGCGCAACTCCAGAAGACATTGAGCAGAGCCTGCTGCTGCCAGTGGAAGCCGCTATTGCCAATGTAGAAGGTATCGAAGAATTAATCGCCACCGCCAGCGAGGGTAGTGCCGTACTGAGGGCGACGCTCACTGATGGTGTCGAAGTGATGCGCGCCTATCAGGATATTCAGCAGGCTGTTAACGCTATTACCACCCTGCCTAATGCCGCCGATCCACCGCGCTTTACCCTGGCAGGCCGCTCGCGCAGTGTGGTTAGCCTACAGGTTTACGGCTCAGTCAGCTTGGCAGCACTACACGATGCCGCCGAAGACGTACGTGCCGAACTACAGGCGACCAGTGGTATTTCACGCGCTGAACTTTCCGGCAACCGTGATCGCGAAATCCAGGTTCACCTCAATGACGAAGCCATTGAGCGCTACGGGCTAGACCATCAACAGCTTGCTAACCGCATTGCCGCAGAAGCGCTGGACTTGGCCAGTGGCCAGCTCACTACTGCTGAGGGCGAATGGCTGATTCGCTACCAAGGACGGCGTAACAGTGCATCTGAGTTCGCCGAGCTGCCCATCCTTACGACGGCCCAGGGCTCTCAGGTGGTACTGGGTGATATCGCCAGGGTCAGCGAGGGTTTTGCTGAAACCGACCGAGAGGAGTTTTATAACGGTCAGCGTGGGCTTTCGGTGGATATTTACCAAATCGGCAACCAAACCCCCACCAGTATTTCCAATGCCGTTTATGGTGAACTTGAAAGACTGCGCGCCAACCTACCGGATGGTGTCAGCCTGGATGTTGCCCGAGACAGTTCAGAAGTGTACGAAGATCGCCTTAGCCTACTGCTCAAAAACGCTTGGATGGGGCTGGCGCTGGTGATGATCCTGATGGCGCTGTTTTTGGAAGCACGGCTGGCATTTTGGGTAACACTGGGGATACCCACCGCGTTTTTAGGCGCCATGTTATTCCTGCCCTGGATTGGCGTATCGCTCAATATGATGTCGATGTTTGCCTTTATTATCGCCCTGGGGATCGTCGTGGATGACGCCATTATGGTGGGCGAAAACATCTACAGCTACCGCGAAGAGGGCTACTCGCTACGCGATGCAGCAGTGAAGGGCGCGCGTGAAATCGCCACTCCGCTGACCTTTGCCATTCTTTCCAATATTGTCGCCTTTTTACCGCTGCTGTTCTTACCTGGTTTTTTAGGGCTGATTTTTGCCACCGTACCGGTGGTAGTGATTACCGTGTTCTTAATTTCCTGGGTGGAAGCGCTGTTTATTTTACCCGCCCACCTTGCCCACAGTCGTAAGCCACGCCAAACGCCTGCTTGGCAGCGCCCGATTGAAGCAGTTCGTCAGCGTATGCAAGGAGGGCTACACCACTTTACGTACCAGCAGTTTGAGCCGTTTCTGCAACGCGCCCTTAACCAGCGCCTGCTCACTGTAGCGCTGGGGGTAGCGGTACTCTCCATCGCACTGGCCTGGGCAATGAGCGGCCGACTGGGCTTCTCGCTAATGCCACGGGCAGAGTCTGACCAAGTTCAAGCCAGCGTTACCCTACCTATTGGTAGTCATATCAGCGTCAGTCGAGAGCTTAGCCAACAGCTGCTGGCAGCGGCTGAGCATCTCAGCGAGCGAGAAGAGACGCTAAGTTTTAGCAGCTCCCGCAGTCGTCTGGATGGCGAAAGCCTTTCAGTGCGCCTGGATATTGCCAGAGAAAGCTTAGAAGAGTGGCCCCCCTCGCGTATTGCCCGGGAGTGGCGTGAATTAACCGGCGACTTGGTGGGTGCACAGTCGGTGCGCTTTGAGTCTGACTTTGGTGGCCCTGGCAGTGGCGCGGCGCTTAGCCTTCGCCTTTCTCATCCGAACACCCAAGTACTGGAGGCCGCCGCCACACGATTGGCGGAGCTACTTGGAGAGTATGGTTTAACCGATATCGACAGTGGCTTAGGGGATGGCAAGCCACAGCTTGAAATGCGCCTTTCCGCCGAAGGGCGAGCGCTGGGTTTAACCGGTAGCGACCTTGCCCAGGCGCTGCGCGGTCCCTTACAGGGTGCCACCGCCGTCGAACAGTTTATTGGTCGTCGCGAGATAAGCGTCGAAGTGCGCCTGCCAGAACAAGACCGCGACAGCTTAACCGAACTCTATCGTCTACCCGTACGCACCCCGGATGGGCTTAGCGTACCGTTATCACGGGTAGCTGACATCACCCTTAGCAAAGCCTCAAGTAGCCTTCAGCGCGTGGATGGCCGCCGGATCATTACGGTAACTGCCGACTCTGAAGGCGATGAGTCCATTAACCAAGTGCTGGCGACCCTGCAGGAAGATGTTTTCCCCACGCTTAGCAACACTTGGCCGGGGCTTGAAGTAAGCATGGGAGGGCGACAGCAGGATACCGCCGACAACCTAGCCACCCTGCGCACCGCTATGTGGCTAATGCTAGCGGCGCTATATGCCTTGCTGGCGATACCCTTTAGAAGCTATTTGCAGCCGCTGTTGGTACTCGCCGCTATCCCCTTTGGCATTGTGGGTGCCGTTGCAGGGCATATGATTATGGGCTTTGGGCTTTCCATCATCAGCCTACTGGGCATGCTGGCGCTTTCTGGCGTGGTGATTAACGATGCCCTGGTGTTAATCGACTACGCTAACCGCAAACGCCGCGAAGGCATGGCCCCGCGGGAAGCTATTGTTGCTGCCGCCACAAGGCGTCTACGACCTATTATGATGACGACCCTCACCACCTTTTTAGGCCTTGCGCCGATGATTCTGGAAACCTCCCGCCAGGCGCGCTTTATGATTCCTATGGCGATTTCGTTAGGGTTTGGCATGATTTTCGCCACGGTAATACTGCTGGTATTGGTGCCCTGCCTCTACCTGGGTCTTGAGAATTTTCGCGAACAACTGAGTAAGCCGCACCCGCCCTTACCAGAAGGAGCCAACTAATGGCACTGCTCGCCTCGCTACGCCAATGGCGACCCTCGCAGTTGGGTTTCAAGCTATTTGTGGCCATTTTAAGCGTTAATGTTGTGATTGCAGCGAGCATGTTTCTGGCCGTTTCCTACAGCATCGACCGAGGCTTCGTTGATTACCTTAACCAAGCCCAGGAGCGGCGGGCCACGCTGCTGGCAGACGGACTGATTACCCGCTGGGAAACTCAGGGCAGTTGGGAGTGGCTAGCGCAATCCCCTGAACGCTGGCCATTTATTGTCCGCTTTGAGCTTGGCCAAGAGCACCGTGACCGGCCGTCTCCCCTGGGCGAAGCACGGGATTTCGCCCTGCGTGATAGTCATGGTGACTATGTCATTCAGCCCAGCAACAGCCGTCAAGGCCCAAGCGACTGGCGCTGGCTAACGCTGTATAGCGACATAACAGAAAACGGCAGCAAACAAGCCATTGGCTCACTGGGCTTTCGGCCCCCCCACCACATGATGGAGCGAATGGAGAGCCGCTTTCTAGAGCGTCAACAGCGCAATCTAGTGGTCATTGTGGCATCGTTGGTGCTGGCATCTTTGCTGTTAGCTGGGGGGCTTTCCTGGTGGCTAGGCAGACGTACCCGAGCGCTGGCAATGGCTACCCTGTTGCTTACCGAAGGCGATTACCACACCCGTTTGCCTGAACGTGGCCGTGATGAACTTTCCCGCTTGGCACGGGACTTCAACGTACTAGCGGCCACCTTGGAAGCTAGCCGCGATGCCCGAGCGCGCTGGGTTTCCGATACCGCTCATGAGCTGCGCACGCCGCTGGCGGTGCTACGTGGCGAAATTGAAGCAATGCAGGACGGTATTCGCCCATTAAACCAGGAAAACCTTACATCACTGGCCCAGGAAGTCGCCCAGTTAGAGCGCTTGGTCAATGACCTACGACTGCTTTCACAAAGCGATGCTGGCGCCCTGGACATTCAGCTAGCGCCGATGAACCTGAGCGATAGCCTCAGTAGCCGTTTAAGCGATGCTGACCGCTGGCTTGAGGAGAGTGGGTTAGCACTGATTACCCAAATCAGCCCCAATGTTATGGTTCGTGGTGATGCCCAGCGCCTGCGTCAGCTTTGGAACAACCTACTCGACAACAGCTGTGCCTACACGCAGGCACCCGGCGAGCTGCAGGTAACACTAAACATTCAGCATCAGCATGCTGTTATCGTATGGCAAGATAGCTCACCGGGAGTCCCTGGCAGCGAACTTCACAGGCTAACCGAACGCCTTTACCGTGTAGAGGGCTCACGTAACCGCGCTAGCGGCGGTAGTGGTTTAGGGCTTTCCATTGCCAGCGCATTGGTCAACGCCCATGGCGGAACGCTAGAGGCCAGTGCTTCGGCGCTTGGCGGCCTAAAGTGGACACTACGCTTCCCTCTACTTACTCCTGTTAACTATTTAGCGAGCTGACTATGTCCTTACAAGACTCGACTGAACAAACCTCGATCCACAACGCCTCGCTACTCATTGTCGAGGATGAGCCCAAAATTGCCCGTTTGATGGCTGACTACCTGGCTAGCCACAACTTCGACACAACGATTGTTAGTAACGGTGACGAGGTCGTTCCCTGGTTAACGCAGCACTCCCCCTCCCTAGTGCTGTTAGACGTTATGCTGCCGGGTAAAGATGGCTTAACCCTCTGCCGGGAGATTCGACAGCAGTGGCCAACGCTGCCGATCATTATGGTCACTGCCAAGGTAGAGGAGGTAGACCGATTGCTGGGGTTAGAGCTGGGCGCGGATGACTATATTTGTAAGCCGTTTAGCCCCCGTGAGGTCGTCGCCCGGGTAAAAGCCGTACTACGCCGTAGCCACGCCGTTAATGAAACGACTGAACTCTCTATAAACAGTCGCCAAGCCCCCGTTACACTGGATGAAGAGGGCTGGCAGGCATTAGCCAACGGCCACGACTTAGGCCTGACGGCGGTTGAGTTTCAGCTGCTGCGGGTAATGATGCAATCGCCGGGGCGTATCTTCAGCCGCGAGCAACTAATGGATCATATGTACCGAGATAACCGCATTGTCTCGGAGCGCACCGTGGACAGCCACATTAAAAAACTACGCAAAAAAATCCACGAAGCACTCCCTGAACTGGAAATTATTCGCTCGGTGTATGGTGTCGGTTATAAGTATCAGCCAGAAGGATAACAACAGGATGACTTATGAAGGCGCTGGTAGTAGAAGACAATGTTAACTTAGCAAAATCTATTGCAACTACGCTTAGGGAGGCGGCTTTCAATATTGATGTTGCCGACGATGGCAAAAAAGCCCTCCATATACTCGAACAGGGTGGGTATGACCTGTTGGTATTGGACCTTGGGCTGCCGGAGCTAGATGGCATCTCCCTCCTGCGCAAACTACGCCATCAACAAAATACCATCCCCGTGTTAATCATCTCTGCACGAGACAGCCTGGACCAACGCATTCATGGGCTAGAAGTGGGTGCAGATGACTATTTATGTAAGCCTTTTTCCCTGGAAGAGGTTGCTGCTCGGGCGCGGGCACTCGTCCGGCGCGCTAAACACTTTGGTGGAGAAACCCTGCAGTGTGGGCGTTTAGAGTTTTTCCCCGATGCCATGGAGCTACGTCTTGACGGTAAACCTATGTTGTTGCACCGCCGAGAGCTGGAAGTGATGGAGTACCTGCTGATAAACCAGAATCGGCTCGTCAATAAGGACCAAATCATTGATCGGCTATCCACCTCTGATGAGCCGGTTAGCTATGCCGCTGTAGAAACCTACATATCGCGAATTCGTAAAAAAATCGGCTACGATTTCGGTTTAAAAACAGTACGTGGGCTGGGCTATTATTTAGAGTCGAAAGATCAGGAACCTACCCCACCTTCAGGCCAGACGTATGAGTAAAAGGCAATCTATTCGTAGCCGCCTACTTTTATGGATCGGCCTTCCCTTTTGCGCACTTGCGATTCTAGCGCTCATTTCTAGCCATCTTTTGTTATCTCACCAAATTAATGAAACCTTTGATGACCTATTGCTTAACGCAGCTCAACGGTTAGAGCGCCGCATCTACACTGCAGATGGTGTACTACGTATCAATATGCACTACTTCAGTGTCAGTACACTTGGTAGCCGAGGTGAGGGCAAAATTTTCTATCGCATTAAAGAAGCTAACGGCAACATGATTGCGGGCTTTAGCGGTTTGTCAGATCCCCCAACCGCGTCACATGAACCGGTATTTTATGATGTGAACTATGCCGGTAATGAATTGCGCGCAGTGGCACTCACCTTTCCCTTCAACCGAGGCAGTGAGCCGGTAAACATTGAAGTCATTGTGGCCGAATCTAAAGAAGCACGTTATACGCTCACCAACGACTTTATGGTTACCCTTACAGGGCTAATGGTCGTGACGGGACTGCTGGCTATTTCCATTGCTTTACTGGCGATTCACTTGGGGCTGGCACCGCTTAACGCGGTTAGCCAAGCGTTACGCCAACGTTCGCCAAATGATTTGCAGGCGTTGGATGATGATGCTCCCAAAGAGATCTTGCCACTAATCCAAAGCATCAATCATCTAATGCAGCGGATGAAACGTAGTATTGAAAGTACCCAACAGCTTAATGCCGATGTCTCGCATCAACTTAGAACGCCCATTTCAGAGATTCGCGCGTTAACCGAAATTGCGCTAAAAGACACACCTCAATCACCGGTGCATTCTAGTCTACAAGAAATCCAGCGTATCGCTGAGCATGCCAGCCATACCGTAAAGCAGTTGCTTAAGTACGCCAAAACACGTAACGAATTAGTCGATTCCTCTCACCTGGAAAAAGTCGATTTAGTGGCGATTTGCCAGGAAGCCTGTGCCCAAACCGCTCCTAATATTTATAAGCAAGGCCAAGAGCTAGCATTTGACCTGAAACAGCCAATACCCCATATCATTGGCGACCCTATTACGCTGCGCTGGCTAGTCACTAACCTTATCGACAATGCCAGCCTACATGCAGGCGGCAGCCACGCCTACCAAGGCACCATTACTGTTGTATTAACGGCTGACGCAGACCAAATAGTCTTAACCGTGAGTGATGAAGGTAGTGGAGTGGATGAAGCGCAAATTGCCAAGCTAACTGAGCGCTTTTTCCGCCACAACAAGCACTCGCCTGGTAGCGGGCTAGGGCTGGCGATTGTCGAGCAGATCGCCACCGCCCATTCAGCGATTCTCACGCTCTCCAATCGGCATCAGGGCGGCTTTGAAGTCTCAGTTACCTTTCCCTCTACTGCCTAGAGGGAAAGATGTATCACAAAAAAGGTTTATTACAGAACAGACTTATCGCAGCTGAACAGCCTCTTGACGCGCTTTAAGACGCTTCATTAGTGGCTGACTGAACAACGAAATAAGCAGTAATGCAAAAATAGCCAGCGTCACTGGGCGCTCAAGCACATAGCTAATGTCACCACCGCTGATTTGGTAGGAGTGAAGTAGCGACTTTTCAGCCAGCGAACCCAGTAACATCCCGATCACAGCGGCTGGAACGGAGTAGCCATAGTGGCGGAATATCCAACCGATCACGGCAAAAACCAGTACCGTGGCGGGGCCTGTCATATTGCCGGTTAAACCAAAAGAGCCCATTACCGCTAACACTAGTACCGAAGGAATCAAAAACCGCATGGGTACCTTAACGATATTGGCCAGGAGCGGAATAAACAGTAAGCCGATAATTACCAGTAGAAATACTTGGGCGAAGTTAGCGAAAATAATCGCGTAAACCACATCTGTCTGTTGGCGAATAAACTGCGGCCCACCCGTAATGTTATGCATGGCAAATGCCGCCAACATAACCGCTGTTGCGCCACCACCGGGTATCCCTAGCGCCAGCAATGTTGCCATTGAGCCGCCCTCAGAACTGCTATTGGCTGCTTCTGATGCTACTACGCCCTTTGGATTGCCTTTCCCATACGAGTCGGGATCACGGTCACGACGCTTGGTTTCTATGTAAGAAAGCAGGTTGGACACCGAAGAGCCGACGCCAGGAACCGCGCCTACCAACACCCCTATCAAACCACCGCGAATCATCACCACGGGGTAGCGTATCGCCATTTTACAACCTTCGAAAATCTCACCAATCTTTACCTTGCGGTGATCGGCAGACTCAACGATAAAACCTTTATTAGCCAGCTTGAACAACTCTGAGGCCGCAAACATCCCCATCATTGCAGGGATAACTGGCACGCCATCCAACAGATAGGTTTGCCCCATCGTGCCACGCGCCAAACCGATTTCGCTAAACCCAATCGTGCCCACTAATAGGCCTATGAAACCGGCCACTAGTCCTTTGAGAACCTGCTCGCCTTTTAGGCTCGCAATCAGTGTCATACCCCAGAGAATAACCACAAACATCTCTGCTGGCCCCAACCGCAACACCATGTACGAAAGCGGCTGAATCATAAAGAACAGCACCACATAGCCGATCAGCGCACCAATCACAGATGATGCTAACGCGACACCTAACGCCTGATTATGCTGGCCCTTACGCGCCATTGGGTAGCCATCAAAGGCAGTGGCAATCGCCGAAGAGGTACCCGGTATATTCATCAGAATAGCGGGGATACCAGCACCAAATGAGCCACCGGTAAAAATAGCGGTGAGAAACAGCATGGCCTGGATAAAATCCATGTACATGGTCATGGGCAGGAAAATTGCCATGGCCATGGAAATTTGCAGGCCAGGAGTAGCGCCAAAAATCAGCCCTAAGATGATACCCGGCACGACTACCAACCAAGGGCCAAAACTGGAAAAAAGCAGATCCATGCCCTGTCCGACTGCGCCAAAATCAATCATGTTGTCTCCTTAGCTTGGTAGCAGCAGTAGTGTCATGGGATAAGGCAGCATCTGCGAGAAAAAGAACGCGACACCAAGCCCAAAAGCAACGCTATAGCAACCTACCAGTAACCAGTTGCGCTCCCCTTTAAGGATCAAGAACAGTGACAAAAAAAGCACAGTGGCAACATCAAAGCCTAAGGTTTCAAGTGACAATACATAGGCGGCAAATAAGCCCACCACGGGTAATGTTTTACGCAGGGGCTCGTCTGCAGAAGACCTAAATAGCGAGCCATGCTTCAAGCGCAACGCTAACTCAAGCGCGATAATCGCTAGTACTATGATGGCAAGTGGCAGTATGAGCAGCAGATTCTGGGGAGTGGCCGATACACGAATGGCATCTAATAAATACCACAGCGTAAAGCCAGCCAAACCCATGAGAACGATAAAGTCCCCATAGTCACGTTTATATTCAGACATGGTAAAAACTCCATGCTGGCCCCTTATTAACAACAGGGACCAACTATCATGGAAGGATTAGTTCGGAAAACCAGTTCGGAAAACTAGTTCTGAAACATCAACTCGAAAGCATTAGTTCAGCAAGTGGGCGTACTTTTCAAACACTTGATAGTTCTCGCGCATCAATTCATTGGAGCGCTCTGGGCCAACCCAAACACCCCCCATTTCATTGCGCTCAAGTTGCTCTTGTACATCTTTACGGGCAAGAGCACTTTGAATCGCCGAAGAGAGCTTCTCAAAACGCTCTGGGTGCTGGCGCTCCATTTCACTCGTTACCGCAAAGCCACGCATGGAGCCTTGTAGTACCGGCACTTCAAGATCCATCGGTGCTAATGCTTCATTGATCGGTAGTGCATCCCACTGCTCAATACGCTCATCGCTAACAATCGCCAGCGGGGTAAGAAACTCACGAATTCCCTCACTGCCTTGAGCACTGATAGAGACAAAATCCACCTGACCACCCGCCACTGCTGAGCGCGCTTCTCCACCGCTGTTATAGGTCACCAAGTTGAGGTTTTCTTGGGGTATACCCGCTTCATCCAACAGCAAGCGAACCATTAAATGGCCCGCTGAGCCTTGCACCACGGCACCACGCACCTGGCCACGCTCTTCGCGAATAGCTTCCAGTAAGCTGGGTAAGTCTTCGTAGCCACTATCTTTATTGGCAGCGATAAGGTCTAAATCGAACCACTGAAAGTTGATATAAGAAAAGTCATCGACACTAAAGTTAGCACCACCGGTCAAGATAGAGTTAGGCAGGTAAGGGGCAAATGTCGAGGCATACAGGGTATAACCATCGTCAGGAACATTAAGCACATAGTTGGAAGCTACCTGCGTTCCCGCACCTGGGCGGTTGGTCACTTGTACCGGTACACCAACCTCTTCTGAGATATGGCCCGACATAATACGGGCCAAGCGATCCGCGCTTCCGCCAGTACCAAATCCCACCACCACATTGAGCGGTCGCGTAGGAAAATCATCAGCTACAGCAGGAAGCGCAATCGACAGTGAAGCAATAGCAGCCGTTGCACCTACCAATAAAGATTTAATAGTAAACGATAGTGAAGCGCGGGGCGTGTTAAGCATAGCGAGGCTCTCTTTTTATAAGTTTGTTGATGTTTTGACACAGAAATCACTCTGTGCGCCTCAAACGCTACCCCACGAAACTGTCACCAACCTTGCATGAAGCCAGAACACAACTAAAGTCTAGTCCTCGCTGAGTACCTGCCGATTAAGAAAAGCGATACCCGCCTCAATGGCACTGCCACGGAACAAAAAGCTGGCAAAGTGCCCCCGAAAGCTTTGCAGGTAAAGTTCGCTTTCAATGTTATTTTCCTGCAGTGCTTGATAGAAATCAGTAGCGTGATCCACCGGCACTAACCGATCCCAGCTGCCGTGAAATAGAAAAAACGGCGGTGCCTGTGGCGTAATTTGCCGTGCGGGTGAGGCTAGGCGATATGCTTCGTTTTCTTCAGCACGGGTACCGCCAATAAAGTCGACCACTAGGCGGCCATCGTCAAATTTCAGTAAATCACTCGGCAGCCCTCCTGCCAGCACAGCGGCTAGACGGCTCTGCTCACCGCCATAGGGCTCGGCCAACGCCCCTTCTACCCCAGCCAGCGCCAACAAACTCACTAAGTGCGCACCAGAAGAGAACCCGACCCCCACGATGCGGTTGGTATCTACCTGCCACTCTTGCGAGTTAGCATGAATCCATGCCATCGCCTGCTGTAGATCATGTAATTGGGTGGGGAAACGGTATTCAGGGGAAAAGCGATGTTCAATATTAACCGTCACGTAACCTTGCTGCGCTAGCTGCTCGGCAATGCCATCCATATCGTCGGGCGTGCGGTTGCGCCAGCCGCCGCCATGCACAATCAACGCCGCAGGCCGTTGCTTAGCACTTAACGTATCGGGTAGCAGCACTCTGGCATATAGCGCTTGGGGCCACTCATCGGGGGTGTAGCGCTGAGGCTGTAGGCGGGTAAAGGTCACTTCCTGCTTACGATGGTCCTCTTCTTTAGCAGCGAGGGAAGGCGCTCCTTGGTGTATTGAGCCGCACCCACTGATTAGTAGCATTAGGGTGCCTAAGCTAAGGCACTGTCGTATAGCACGTAGAGCTGGCATTCATGCCTCCTGATCTTTTTGTTAACTCTTTTCGTTAACTCTTTTTGTTAACAGAGCCCCACTTAACGCTACGACCCCCTAGTACTTTAAATGATCACGGTTGTTGCACACTTTGTGCAAACGGCTTGCACGCCACTCTACGATACTGAGATCGTCAACTTAGCATCCGCTAACTTATTAAGAGGTATGCCATGAAGATGTCACTTCGCCAACTATTTGCCCCCGCCCTGCTTGCTGTAGCCTTAATGCCCTTGGCATTCACTGCCCAGGCAGGCCACCATGAAGGGCGCGGCTACGATCGCGAACAAATGGCAGAGCGTATGGAAGAGCGCCGCCAGGAAGTCTACCAGCGTGCTGAACTAAGCGAAGAGCAGCAAGACGCGCTGAATGAAGCCCATGCCGATCATCGTGAAGCAGTAAAAGCACTGCAAGAGGAGTATCACGCTCGAATCGCTGAGATCCTCACTGAGGAAGAGCGCCAGGCTGTAAGCGAGGCAATGCGCGAGGTGCATGCAGAACAGCGTAGCGAACGCGAGCATGGTAAACGTAGCCATCGCCATGAAAAGCCTGCAGTGGAAAGCGCTGCCGAGTAATCATTTAATCACCGTTTAATTTCTTTAAAAGCCCGGCTTTGCCGGGCTTTTTCGTCTCTATACTCCGGAATAGCAGGGTGTTAAGCGCATCTGGCGAAAGGTGCTAGCTTGAATTGGGCGACTAAACCACGTATTTTATTTGAACGTTCATTCAAAAATAAATACTTTGCCTCACCTTGTCTAACAACAGGAGTCTGCCTCCATGGCGAAAGACAACCCCGTTCTCCCCTCTCGCGACCGGCTCAACCCTGTGGTTTTCCACGGCAGTGTGGCTGGTATCCTTATTTTCTTAGTGCTCACCATAGTATTCACCGAGCAAGCAGGCGCCTTTTTTGATGCAGGCCTTGCCTGGGTGAGCAAAACCTTTGGCTGGTACTACATGCTGGCGATTGTGGCTTACCTGATATTTGTGGTCGCCATTGGTATGTCACGTTTTGGTAGCATCCGGCTTGGTCCCGACCATTCACGGCCCGAGTTTTCGTTGCTCTCCTGGTCAGCCATGCTGTTTGCCGCGGGTATCGGTATCGACCTGCTGTTCTTCAGCGTTGCCGAGCCGGTCGCGCACTACTTGGCACCGCCGGATTTAACCCCGGAAAGTCAGGCTGCGATGCGTAACGCCGTCGTTCAAACCTATCTGCACTGGGGGCTTTCCGGTTGGGGGCTGTACGTGTTGATGGGTATGGCGCTGGCTTACTTCAGCTACCGCCACCGCTTGCCGCTGGCTATTCGCAGTGCGCTCTACCCAATACTGGGCAAACGTATTCACGGCCCAATTGGCAACGCGGTAGACATCACTGCGGTTATTTCTACGGTGTTTGGTATTGCCACCAGTCTTGGTATTGGGGTGATGCAGCTCAACTACGGTCTCACCTATATGTTCGGCGTGCCGGAAACGCTTAGCGTCCAGGTGATTTTGATTGTACTGGTGGTGGTATTAGCAACGATTTCTGTGGTGACCGGCGTTGAGAAAGGCATTCGCCGCCTCTCTGAGTTCAATATGCTGCTGGCATTAGCTCTGATGCTATTTGTGCTCTTTTCCGGCGACACGCTGGTATTACTGGATAAAGTGGTCAATAACGCCGGTGACTATCTCTCTGGATTTGTGGGTGCCAGCTTTGATACCTATGCCTTTGCCGGTGAAGAGGCTCAAGAGTGGAAAATGTGGTGGACGATTTTCTTCTGGGGCTGGTGGATTGCCTGGACCCCTTTCGTGGGCCTGTTCCTGGCACGTATTTCCCGTGGCCGTACCATCCGTGAGTTTGTCGCTGGCGCCTTGTTTATTCCGCTGGCCTTTATGATGGTATGGATGTCCGTCTTCGGTAATAGCGGTATTGAGCTGGTCGCCAACCAAGGTGTTGCCGAGTTAGGCGAGCAAGCACTGAATACGCCGCAAACCACACTTTATACGCTACTTGAGTACTACCCTTACGTTAGCATTACCGCCGCTGTTGTCACTGTACTGGGCATTGTATTCTTTATTACCTCTGCGGATTCCGGCGCCTTGGTCTTGGCCAACTTCACCTCTATTTTGAGCGACGTAAACCATGATGCGCCGGTTAAACTGCGTATTTTCTGGTCAGCGGTCATTGGCTTGATCACCATTGCGCTACTGATGGCAGGCGGGCTTGCCGCTCTGCAAAGTGCCGTAGTGATTACCGCACTACCCTTCTCGCTGGTTATTTTCGCCGTTATGGTGGGAATGTATAAAGCACTGAAACTTGAAGGCAGCAAAGCTGACGCTCGCCGTATGATTGCGGGCAGCGCACCGGGTGGCGACTGGAAAGAGCGCCTGGATCGTGCCTTGGATACCTCTAACCGCGCTGGCGCGGCGGCAACGATTGAACACTCGATTCGCCCAGCCATGACCCAGTTTGCCCAAGAGCTTGAAAGCCGCGACCAAACCGCCAACGTCACTGAAGAGCACGTTGAGGGTGAATCACTGCCTAACTTGACGCTCCAGGTAGACTTTGGCGATGCCACGAGCTTTGTCTACCAAGTGTGCCCGCACCGTATGCGCACGCCTAGCTTCATCCCAGCAGACGATGACTTCTATGTGCGTTTGGACGTGTATCTAGCGGAAGGCGGCCAGGATAAAGACCTTAACGGTTATACCCGTGGACAGGTGATTGGTGACCTGGTGGCCGAATATGAACGTCACCTTCACTTCCTTACCCTCGCCGGGGAGCAGATGGGCCACGTGCAAGCAATGCCCGGCACCATCGGCGAACCGCCGGAAGATTCGCAGATGTAATCGTGTTAGTACTTAACGTGCAAAATAATCCCGGCCACAGCGCTGGGATTTTTTGTGCCTCGGCCTCTCTCAAGACTAATACTCAAGACTAACGCCCAGTTGTGCAAGGATTAGGGCAGGCGTAGCGTAATGGCTTGTTTTCCCTATCGCTTAGGAGGCTTGCCCCATGTCCCGCGCCCATCGTCCCTCGGGGTATGTGTTCCCGATACCTGGCAGTGCGCTACTTAACGCTTGGCGCGAAGGTTATTCACTGGGCAAACTCAAACGCGATGTAATGGCAGGCCTGACAATTGGCGTGGTAGCCGTGCCGCTTTCCATGGCACTAGCGATTGCCACGGGCGTGCCGCCCCAGCACGGGCTTTACACCGCCATCGTCGCAGGGGCGGTGATCGCGCTAACCGGCGGTTCACGGTTTAACATCTCTGGCCCCACTGCGGCCTTTGTGGTCATTCTGTTCCCCATTGTTGCCAATCACGGCCTTGGCGGGCTGCTGATAGCCACACTAATGGCGGGCGCTATTTTGGTCGCGCTGGGCCTGTCGCGGCTAGGCAGCCTGATTCAGTACGTCCCCTACCCGGTCATTCTCGGCTTTACCGCCGGTATCGGCGTAGTGATTGCGCTGCTGCAACTACCTGATTTTCTCGGCTTAGCCGGGGTTCAGCTAAGTGATAGCACCCTACATAACTTACTGCTGATTGGCCAAGCACTGCCAAGCCTGTCACTGGCGGAGGTAAGCGTTGGCTTGATCACCTTGGCAACGCTGCTGGTATGGCCGCGTTTAAAGACACCTGTTCCCGCTCCGTTAGTCGGGTTGGCAGTGGGCACTCTGGCTGCCACGCTGCTGCTATTGGGAGGCGTTGAGGTCGATACTATTGCTTCACGCTTTAGCTGGGAGTTTCAAGGGGAGAGTGGCAGCGGCATTCCACCCTTCGCACCTACCTTTACCGCGCCTTGGCATTTTCCTGGGGCGGATGGCACCCCACTTGAGATCAACTTCGCACTGATTCAGGCACTGCTTGGCCCAGCACTGGCCATTGCACTACTGGCGGCCATTGAGTCACTGCTGTGTGCTGTAGTGGCCGATGGGCTAACCCGTACGCGCCATGATCCTAATGCTGAGCTGATTGGCCAGGGGCTGGGCAACTTGGTAGTACCTTTTTTCGGTGGTATTACCGCCACAGCAGCCCTGGCCCGCACTGCCACCAATATCAAAAGTGGTGCTTTTTCACCCATCGCCGCCGTGGTGCACTCGCTGGTGGTCCTGCTTGCCGTCGTCGCGCTGGCGGGGGTGCTGGGGTTTGTCCCTATGGCGGCCCTGGCCGCGTTGCTATTTATCATTGCCTGGAACATGAGCGAGGCACGCCACTTTGTTCACACACTAAAAAGCGCCCCTGTCAGCGATGTATCAGTGCTGGTGATCTGTTTTGCACTCACGGTGATTTTCGATATGGTCATCGCGGTAGCCGTGGGTATTGGCCTAGCGGCGGCGCTGTTTATCCGCCGTATGGCGCAGTTGACCAATACCCAGCGTTTAGACACGCCCTTCACTCATGAACATTTTCCACCGGAAGTAGCGCTCTATAAAATCAGTGGCCCGCTGTTTTTTGGCGCGGCAGAAAAAGCTATTGCCACGTTACGGGTCATTGATCATGGCGTTCGGGTTGTGGTGCTAGATATGCGCGATGTGCCGAGCTTGGATACCACTGCCATGGTGGCACTGGATACGCTGCGCAGTGAACTGAGCGCGCAAGGTGTAGGCGTAATGTTTGTTGGGCTGCCACCACGTATGGCATTGAAGATTAAACGCGCAGGTATTCGTCGTGAAGCGGGAAAATTAGCAGTGGTTAGCAATCTGGCCCACGCCGAGCGTATGGCGCGCCGCTGGTTAGCTGAAAGAGTAACGTGAAAGAGCAACTGCGAATGCTGGATAGCGGATAGGGAATGGCTGGGGTGAAGCGTTAGTGTGAAGTGCTTTGATGTGAAGTGCTTTGATGTGAAGTGCTTTGATGTGAAGTTCATGTGTAACGTTAAACAGGGGAAGTCACCCTCCCCTGGTATTGACGCCAGCCAGTTATCAGCTCGCCATATCGAGTACAATACGGCCCTCGATTTTGCCGTCGATCATACGCTGAAAAACGTCATTAATATTGTCCAGCGTATCGGTTGCCACCGTTGCCTTGACCTTGCCCTCAGCGGCGAAGTTCAGCGCTTCCTGCAGGTCGCTGCGAGTGCCGACGATAGAACCACGAATGGTAATCCCATTGAGCACCGTGCTGAAAATCGGCAAAGGGAAATCGCCCGGTGGTAAGCCATTGAGTACCAACGTGCCCCCACGGCGTAGCATATTCTGGGCTTGGTCGAATGCCTTAGGCGATACCGCCGTCACTAGCGCGCCATGGGCACCGCCTATGGTTTTCTTCAGGTAGGCCACTGGATCAGTTTTCATGGCATTAACGGTTACGGTTGCACCTAACCGCTCGGCCAAGGCTAACTTACCATCGTCGATATCAACAGCGGCAACGTTCAGGCCCATGGCTTTGGCGTACTGCACCGCCATATGGCCCAAGCCACCAATACCCGAAATCACCACCCATTGACCGGGCCGGGTATCGGTCATTTTCAAGCCTTTATAAACGGTCACTCCAGCACACAGTACAGGGGCTATTTCTACAAAATCGACAGCATCTGGAAGGCGCCCTACATAGCCTGCATCTGCAAGGGTGTAATCCGCGAACCCGCCATTCACGCTGTAGCCGGTATTCTGCTGGGACTCGCAAAGTGTCTCCCAACCACCTAAACAGTGCTCGCAGTAGCCACAGGCAGAGTAGAGCCACGGTACACCGATGCGATCACCCTCTTTGACATGGGATACGCCAGCCCCCACGGCGACCACATGTCCGACACCTTCATGCCCTGGAATAAAAGGCGGCGAGGGCTTCACCGGCCAATCTCCATGGGCTGCGTGTAAATCCGTATGGCAAACCCCAGAGGCCGCCACTTTCATCAACACCTCCCCCTGTTTAGGGCGCGGCACGTCTACTTCTTCTATCACCAACGGCTGGCCGAATTCGCGTACGACCGCCGCCCGCATTGTGCTATCCATGATGCGACTCCTAATGATGTTTAAATGTGGCAGTTAATCACTGCTATTATCGGTAGCGTGGGCGTCAGGGGGTAGCAGAAGCGCCCGGCAACGTGGCCGGGCGCTATTACTGCAAGTTAACCTATTAGAAGAAACCTAGCGGGTTAATATCGTAGCTCACCAGCAGGTTCTTGGTTTGTTGGTAGTGCTCAAGGGCAACTTTATGAGTTTCGCGGCCTACGCCTGACTTTTTATAACCGCCGAAGGCTGCGTGGGCAGGGTACTGGTGGTAACAGTTGGTCCATACACGACCAGCTTGGATACCACGGCCCATGCGGAAAGCGACGTTGATATCACGGCTCCATACGCCAGCGCCCAGTCCGAACTCTGTGTCATTGGCAATCGCCAGCGCTTCTTCCTCGTCCTTAAAGGTGGTCACTGCCACCACCGGACCAAAGATCTCCTCCTGGAAGACACGCATCTGGTTGTTACCCTTCAACAGCGTGGGTTGGATGTAGTAACCACTGTTAATGCTGTCGTCCAGAGTTTCTTTATCACCGCCTGTGAGGAATTCTGCGCCTTCATCCCGAGCGATATCCATGTACGACATGATTTTGTCGAATTGCTCTTGAGATGCCTGAGCGCCCACCTGCACATCAGTATCTAATGGGTTGCCACGTTTGATGGTTTTTGTACGCTCAATAACCTTGGCCATAAACTCGTCGTACATGCTCTCCTGGATCAGCGCGCGAGATGGGCAGGTACATACTTCACCCTGGTTAAAGAACGCTAGCACTAACCCTTCGACAGCTTTATCAATAAACGTCGGTTCGGCGTTCATGATATCGGCAAAGTAGATATTGGGGGACTTACCACCTAGCTCTACGGTGGAAGGAATAATGTTTTCCGCCGCACATTTAAGGATGTGCGCCCCAACTGGCGTTGAGCCAGTAAAGGCAATTTTGGCGATACGCTTACTTGTGGCCAGTGCTTGGCCTGCTTCTGCGCCAAAGCCATTAACAATATTCAGCACCCCGGGTGGTAGCAGGTCACCAATGACTTCCATCACTTTCAAAATTGAGGCGGGGGTTTGCTCTGCGGGCTTCAAGACCACACAGTTGCCCGCGGCCAGTGCAGGTGCGAGCTTCCAGGCAGCCATTAAAATCGGGAAGTTCCAGGGGATAATCTGCCCAACCACGCCTAATGGTTCATGGAAATGGTAGGCCACGGTGTTAGCATCGATATCCGCTGCAGTACCTTCCTGAGAACGTAGGCAACCCGCAAAATAGCGGAAGTGATCAACCGCGAGGGGTATATCAGCATTGAGGGTCTCACGAACCGCTTTACCGTTATCCCAGGTTTCCGCAACAGCGAGCATTTCTAGGTTTTGCTCAAGCCGGTCGGCAATCTTAAGTAGGGTGTTGCTGCGTTCTTGAACCGAGGTTTTACCCCAGGCTGGCGCTGCTTTATGAGCTGCATCCAGCGCTTTTTCAATATCTTCAGCGCTAGAGCGAGGAATTTCGCAGAATACTTGTCCGTTAACAGGGCTAATATTGTCGAAGTATTGACCATTCACTGGGGGCACAAACTCACCGCCAATGTAGTTTCCGTAGCGTTTTTCAAACGACACAACGGAACCCGCGTCACCTGGATTGGCGTAGATCATCGTAAAGCTCCTGAGTATTATGATTATTAAAAGCTGCCTACTCAGTGTTGAACACATAGGCTGTTAGCGATATAGCCCGATGGCAGGACGCACCCTCATCCCTTGGTAGGAGACGCCATGTACTCGCTGTTAGTGGCAGATGACCACCCGCTGTTCCGCGATGCGCTGCATGCGGTGGTTAGCGCCGGACTCGCCGACACCCAGCTATTTGAGACAGATAACTTGGCTGGGGCGATTCACTTCATAGAGGCGCACGATGGACTGGATTTACTGCTACTCGATTTAAGCCTGCCCGATGCTGAAGGACTGGAGGGGCTAAAAACGCTAAGAACGCACTGCCCATGGCTCCCCGTTGCGATTGTTTCCGCTCACCAGGAGCGCCAGTTAGTGCTGGATGCCATTACGCTGGGGGCCGTCGGCTATATCCCCAAATCAACACCTAGGGAGCAGTTGCTGGCAGCACTAACGCAGATACTTCAGGGCCAGCTCTATTTACCCGCTGATATCATGCGCCGGCCTCCGCCGCCCAATGCGGCACGGTCTTTATCAGCCGTGCCAGCAGAGAAACAGATGCGTTTGGCACGCCTAACTGATAAGCAGCAGGATGTATTGCGCTACATGGCCCAGGGGATGTCGAATAAGCAGATAGCTAGGGAGTTGTCGATTGCTGAAACTACCGTAAAGACCCACGTGTCGGCGATCTTGCGTAAGCTTGGTGCTACCAGTCGGGTACATGCGATTGTGATTGCCAGCGAGGAGGAGCTGCCCCACTCTTTCGCCAAGCGTTAAGCGCCTGACCTAGTAAGTCTTTTAAGCGAGCCCCTTCAAGGGCTATCGAGTAGCGTGCCCAGTAGCATCCGCAAACGTAGCGGTTTTAGCGGTTTCAGCAAACAGTGCATGCCTGCTTCTCGGGTGGCGCGCTTTACCGCTGCTTCATGGTTGGCAGTAATGACAACCGTCGCAAGCCCAGGGTAGCGTCGCCGCAGCCGGGTGGCCAAATCAATACCGTTTTCACGATGCTCACCTAAGTGGTAGTCCACCAGCAGCACAGCGGGGCGCTCTCCGTCGCTAACCGCTTCTAAAGCGCTTACGGTGGCTGCCGCCCGCACACGACATCCCCAACTGCCCAGCAACGCCTGCATACCTTCGATAATCGCGGGATCATCATCAATCACCCACACTACACATCCCTGTAGCGGGTCATCGTACTCCCAGGCGCTGCGAGCTACCGCGCTGGCTTTTTTGTCGCCACCACTCCCAGTGATGCTAGGGGCGTATGGCACCAAAATAGAAAAGAGTGACCCGCGTCCAAGCGTTGAGGTAAGCGTAATAGGATGGTCCAACATCGTGCTGATACGATCAACAATAGCCAGACCCAACCCTAGCCCACGGCTATGGTTGTTATGCGGCTGACTTGCCCGGCGGAACTCAAGAAAGATGGCTTTACGCTGAGGTTCGGGGATACCGGGGCCGGTATCGCCCACAATAATTTCCAGGCCTTGAGGGCGTCGGCGACAACCAAGCAGCAGGTGACCCTGTTCGGTGTAGCGCACCGCATTGCTTAGAAAGTTACGTACCACGCGCGCCAGCAGCGCCAAATCGGACTCTACCTGTGCACTAGAGGGCACATAGCGCAGGTTAAGGCCACGCACCGCCGCCACCTGCTGATACTCCTCGGCTAGCGCGTCCAACAACGTACTCACTGCAAAGGGGGCTTTGTCGGCATGCAGCACGCCAGCATCCAAACGGGAAATATCCACCAGCGTACCCAGCAGCCCCTCCACATCTTTTAGCGAGCGCCCTATATGCCCAACTAACGCTTGGGAGGCTTCCGGTAACGCATGGGTTTCCAGGGCGCTGGCAAACAATCGCGCGGCGTTTAGGGGCTGTAATAAATCATGACTGACAGCCGCCAAGAACTTTGTTTTGGAAAGGTTCGCGGCTTCTGCTTCAGCATTAGCCGAAAGCAGCCGTGCATTGACCTGGCTCAGTTCATCCAGTGTACGGTGTAGCGCATCAGTGCGCTCACGGACTTGTTCGGCCAACAGTACCGAACGCTCAAACGCTGCATAAGGTGCGCTGTTAGGGCTGCCCCCCGACTCAACTCGTTCCATGAGCGCTTGGCAAACCTTGCGCAAGCGGCGGTTTTCTTCACGCAGCGCAGCGTTATCGGCCGTTTCGTTGCTATCTGCTGACAGCTGGAAGAGTGCCAAACGCCACCCCCGTAAAGGTTTGGTTAACGTGCATACCGTGATGCTGCTCACCGTATGTATTAAACCCTACTACCCGCGCTTGGCGCAGCAGCGCTGAGGCCTGATCAATTTGCTGCAAGGACTCCAGGGCCATGCGGCGCAGAAAACAGTCACAGCCAATAATTGCAGCGGCACTTCCCAGACGCTCCCTCACGCTGAGTAGCATCGCATTTAGGTCGTTTAGCAGCGGCGTAGGGCGCATTGCGGTTAGCACAATACCGGTCTCTACTGCACAGTAAAAACTCAGGCTGCCATCACTATTAACCCGCTGAATGGAGCGAATATAGTGCTGGCCGCCAAGGTGAACAGCGAGGGGGTGCTGGGCAAATATATTAGGCGTTAACTGATCGACACGGCACCCCACCAGTGCTGCATACACGTCACTAGCGGGTAGTCCGTTCAGCTCTAATACGCGGCGCTGTTCGCGATCAACATCAGTGACGACTAGCTTATGCGCTAGAGGAACAAGGTGGTGGCTTGAAAACACTTCAAACGGCAGCCGCGTGTTTAGCATGACGACCACAGCCGCACGGGTGTAGAAACGCCCATTGGCATAAACGTGGGTGCGCGCAAGGTGGTTATCATCCCCCGCCGAGCCACCAAAACTGGGAATACGCCCAAGTGCGGCGTCCAGCGTTGCCAGCACTTGTTCTTCACGGCTGGATAACCCATCAAGCAGGGTAAGCGCAAAGCTATGCTCATTGATGGGCGCAAGGTTCTGCTGACGGCAGCGCTCCAACAAGGCATCTACTAACGGTTGTGCACAAGCCAAGTCAAAGTGCTCAAGGTCATCAATTAGCGCTGTTTCTATGGCAAACACACGCCGATCAAACCCGATCGCCACTATTGAGCCACGGTCATACCCTTGAGGAGTGATCTCACCTGCGGTGGTACAGCCACTCATAGGCACTCCCCCAAACGCCTCATTGAGCGCATCAGCTAACGCTGGTAACGGGTACTCCGCACTACAAAAAAACAGCACGAACCCTAAATGCTCATGGCATAGCGCTTGGGCCAGCTCACGGGCCGCCTTTACCGGCTCTGGCTGCTTGCTAGCAGCGGTTAAGAGACCGTTATGCTTCAGGGAAGCCATCACGGCGCCACTTTTCCAGGGCTGCATGAGTGCGTGCTACGCTCTGTCGCAGCGCACTAAATATTTCATTTATTTGGTAAGCAGGGTGTGTTTTGTTGGCCATTAATAACTCCAGCCGTTTCGCCTGGGCCGCCAGCTGCTCTGCACCAACACTGAGCGACTCCCCCCTTAACTGGTGCGCTAAGCGTCCCACCTGCTGGGCTTGCGCATCGGAGAGCGTATCAGCACTGGAGAGATAAGCCCCAAGTTGAGCAACGTAATCATCTACTTGTTGATGATAGAGCATAATCAGTTGGGTGGTGCTTTCCTGGCCTAATGAGCTGAGCAGAGTCCGTAGCGTTGCGTTATTCAACAGCATTTGCCCCTCAGTGGTCGGGGCATACGAGGTAAACGAAGGCAACCGCTGCGATGAAGGTAATAGTTGCAGTGACAGTACGTTGCTCAGCGATAACAGGGAGAGAGGCTTAGTGATGTAGTCATTCATCCCTGCTGCAAGACAGCGCGCTCGGTCACCTTCAACGCCACCTGCTGTCATTGCCACAATAGGTACTTCTGCAAGCCAACCGCCTGCTTCGCGCAGTTTTCGGGTGACGGTCAGACCATCTATGTCGGGCAACTGGATATCCATAAAGATCAGGTGAACTTGTTGAGACTGAACCATTTCCAGCGCATCTTGCCCATTTTCGGCACACACTACGTCGCAGCCCAAACGTGATAACAAACTAATAGCGACTTTGCGGTTCACAGCATTGTCTTCAACTAGTAGCAGTGATGTGCCATGGAAGTCCCTAGTCGGTTCTGGCGGTAGCGGAGTAGCCACCGGATTAGTCTCAATTAAGGGGAGCTCACACCTAAATATACTCCCTTGGCCTGGGGTACTTGTCACCCACAAGCGCCCCCGCATGGCCTCACTCAAACGCTTGCAAATAGCAAGCCCCAGACCAGTACCGCCAAAGCGGCGCGCCACGCTTTCATCGGCCTGCTGAAAAGGTTCGAACAGCAGTGACTGCTGCTCTTTGCTTAAGCCACAGCCGGTGTCACTGACCTCAAACGTAAGCCAGTACACGCTGGTATAAAGACGTAGAGTCACCCTTCCATGGTCAGTGAACTTGATGGCATTGGCGATTAGGTTAAGCAGTATTTGCCGCAACCGGCCTGCATCTATCATGACCCACGCAGGCACCAGTGGATCGATGTGCAGCAATAGCTGGAGGCCTTTCGCCTGAGCGCGTGGCTCAAACAGCGCTATAACGCTATCAACCAATGGTTTGAGTGCCGTGGGGGACGTTTCAAGGGTCAAGTGCCCCGCTTCTATCTTAGAAAAATCAAGTATTTCGTTGATCATTGCCAACAGTTGGTTGGCACTGTCGTGAATAGTACGTGCGTAATCTTCTACTTGGGCAACGCTAGCGGGTTCGCGCAGCAGCTCACTCATGCCAATCACACCATTTAACGGGGTGCGAATTTCATGGCTGACCATGGCCAGAAAATCGGACTTCGCATGGTTGGCCGCCTGCGCCTGTTTGGCTGTTACTTCCAGCTGGCGACTCAATAGCTCCTGTTCACGACGCGACGCGGCACTCTCACGCATTTCGCGCACCAGAAACCCAATCACCAGCAGTACTGCTAAGCTCATGCCGATTAGCAGTGACATCAGGGCTTTATATAGCGTGCTTAATATCGCGCGCTCTTCCGTTGCAGATTCAGCCAGGTAGCCATTAACCGCAATCACAAAGCGTTCCGTAAGTCTGGTGAGCGCTTGCAGCTCAGTTTCTAACTCAGTGATCGGCAGTTGGGGAAGAGTATCATGGGGAGCCAACATGGGATCCAGCGTGTCTAGTTGCTGCTGAATATTGATCAGCAGCGCGTTTGCGGTCCTAATATTCTGCAGTATCGAATTAACCTCGCCCTCTTTCAGCAAGGTGATACGGCTGTAAAGCAGCTCAAAACGTAAGTTAAGCGCATCCTGCTCTGCTGGAGATACAGGCCCACGGGTTGCCGCCAACAGGTGATTAAGCAGTTGAACCGCGTCGCGATCCAGCTTATATACCACCCAAACCGTATCTTCCCGTAGGCTTTGGGTCAGGTTGTCTTGCCGCCAAGCAGCCAGAGCGGCGACCACCAGTGCCGCCGCGAACAGCAACACGGTAATCATAGCCACTAACTTAAACCGGCGAGGGTATCTAAGTAGACGGGGCGCTTTCGCAACTGGGTCGCTAACGGACATTAATTTGCATGACCTGCCAGACGGATCTAAAGCGGATTTTTTCGCTTAACAGCGCATCGTCTTGAGAGAAGGGATACAGCACCCATAACGGACCGTATTCACGGATAGGAATGGCTTTTTGGTCGCGCTCAAGCGCTAAAATAACGTCGTAGTCGTAAAAGTCGCTAAGTGGTATTTCTGCTTCATAACCATTCAGCGCCAACACATACACGCTTTCAGCCTCTGCGCCTAAATGCTCCAACAAAGTACGCATCAATGGCCCGCTATAGTGGCTGGTTCCCTCCGTCCAGGGAGTCCCCGTCTCAAAAGTGTGCTGCGGCAGTGCTAGTAGCATTTCTCTGTCAAAGTGCGCTTCTTTATCATTATCATCACCAGCGTTAGCTAGCGTAATATCGCCTACCACCGTCAGCATAACGGGCCCGCTGGGCTCCTCTAATAGCCCATGCATCTCAGCCAGACCCGCCTGGGGAATACTGAACGCCAGCATAATCCACCCCAACAACAACGCTTTCACAGCTATACCTCGTATCCAAGTGCCCTGTAGAACCCCTGCATGCTATGGGCATACAACCTATTACAGGCAATAAAAAAGAGACAGCGTGAGAAGAGTACGCCATCTCTTTTCGTAGGTCAGGCTAATTACAAACTTTTTCGTAGCTTAGCCTTTCATCTTAATGCCATTGAAGTACTTTTAGACAACGAACCGCTGTGCTAGGCAAAGGACTGCTGTTTTAGGCAAATCGCAGCTTAGGTTTTTAGCTCCTCAATTGGCTCAAAACGCACTAGGTCCTCATAGGCGTGCCAACTGGCATGGCCTAATACCGGCAGTATGAGCGCTAAACCGATATAAAACGTCATTACCCCTACTAGCACGCAGCCTGTCAAAATAGCGGCCCACAGCAGCATTGGGCGGAAATTACGTGCAACACAGCGCACACTGGCCTCAATACCTTCCATAAAGGTTAAGTCTTGATCCATCAGCGTTGGAATGGCCACAACACTAATGGCAAACGCACCAAACGCCAGGATGCCGCCCGCTACCGTGCCTACTGCCAGCATGCCAATGCCTTCTGGGGTGGTTAGCAGCGACGTATAAAGTGTGGCGGGGCTTGGCACTTCAAAGCCAAAAAACAGCGCAAACAGAAGCGTTGCCAAACGGATCCAGGCAAGAAAGAAAATCATCATCATCACGCCCATCATTGCTAGCTGGCCAGCATGGGGCTTCCAACTGCCAAACGCATCACCGAGACTGGGGACTCGCCCCTGCTCTAAAGCCCGGCTAATACCGTAGGAGCCTACCGCAACTAAAGGGCCAATAAACATAAACCCTGCAATCATCGGCAGTAGCCAATACCAATATCCAAGCGTAAAAGCCCCTACCGTGATAGCAATACTCAAGCCCACCCAAAACATCCCGTAGGATAAACTCACAGCAGTGGCACGCCTAAAATCTTCCAAACCTGCGGTTAGCCAAGCACGGGGGCGATCCATACCGATCTTATTAATCGTAATTTTGATGGTGGGCATATCTTTTGTCATCGGCGTCTCTGCATGGACTTGGTTTTTTGTCGTTGTTCCGTTCATGGCATAACTCCTGTGATTTACCAGAGCTGCATTCTTGCCTTTAACATTAATCCCAACTTAATGGATTAACGTCTATTTAATGTAGTTGAGCGCGAGGACGCCGAACGAAAACGGCACCAGTAAGTACAAAAATTCCACCATTACGGTCTTTAGCGCCAATTAAATTGATGCGTTAGCGCTCTCTAAACATCAAAAAGAGCATAAAAAAATCATTAAATATTCTTTTTTATTTTAACAGCACTGTTTTAAGGTATAGCGCTATTACAAACAGTTAAGGAGTGCTTCCATGGGCATGCACCTACGTGCTTGTTTTGCTCTTGCGGTAGCGTTAGGGGCGGCCAATTCCGCCATTGCAGAAACAAGACTGGATACCGACGCCTTGCAGCTTGAAGTGCTGGCGGGTAGCTGTGCAAATTGCCATGGCACTGATGGGCGCATGGTAGGCGCGGTACCAGCCCTGGCGGGCCGTTCTGCAGAGCAATTGGAAGCACGCCTGCTGGCGTTTAAGCATGAGGAAAATACCGGCGCCACTATTATGGATCGCATCGCTAAGGGTTACACCGATGAGGAATTGGCTACCTTGGCTGACTACTTCTCTCACTTACCTGCCACAGCGGAGCTAACACCATGAGTCAACCTTGGAACCGTCTTAGCCGCCGCCAGTTATTGAAAGGTTTAGGTGGCGCTTCAGCCCTTCCCCTGCTCGGTGCTATGCCGTCGTTGGCAATTGGGGGACAGCATGCTGGGCACGTAGTGGTTGTCGGGGGTGGCTTTGGTGGTGCGACAGCCGCCAAGTATCTCAAGCGGGCCAATCCTGCCATTAAGGTAACGCTCGTTGAACCGGCCGAAGTATTTTACACCTGCCCCTTCAGCAACCTTTTTCTGGGCGGCTTAAGGGATATGCGCTCTATTGCCCACAACTATGATGAGTTGCGACAACGTTACGGCGTTGACGTTATACATGCATTAGCCGAAGACATTGATGCCGATGCACACAAGGTTCGCTTATCCACAGGCGATACCTTGCGCTACGACCGTTTGGTGCTGTCCCCAGGTGTTGATATGCGCTGGGATGCATTAGATGGCTACGATGAAGCTGCCGCTGAAAAAGCGCCCCATGCCTGGAAAGCTGGCCATCAAACTACCTTATTAAAACAGCAGCTTGAAGCCATGGAAGATGGCGGCACCTTTATTATCGTGGCGCCAGACAACCCTTACCGTTGCCCACCAGGACCCTATGAGCGTGCCGGTATGGTGGCGCACTATTTCAAAGAGCATAAACCTAACTCTAAGGTATTGATTTTAGACGCCAAAGATAACTTCTCCAAGCAAGGTTTGTTCACTGCGGGCTGGCAGCGTTTGTACGGTGACCGTATCGAGTGGGTGGGTCTTTCCAATGATGGTCGCGTAACTCGTGTCGATGCAGATAATCTAGAAGTGGAAACTGAATTTGGTACACGCCATCGCGCCGATGTGCTCAACGTCATCCCTCCTCAGAAGGCTGGCTGGATCGCAGACCGCGCCGGAGTAACCGATAGTTCTGGCTGGGTGCCTGTCAAACCAGACACATTTGAATCGCAACAGGTGAGCGATATTTATGTAGTAGGCGACGCAACAGTAGCAGCGCCGATGCCAAAATCAGGCTTCTGTGCCAACGCCCAAGCCAAAGTAGTGGCCGCGGCGATTGCATCATCGCTGGAACAACAGCCAGCACCTACGGCCTACTGGGCCAATACCTGCTATAGCTTAGTTGGCCCTAATTACGGTATTTCTGTCGCTGGCGTGTACAGAGTCACCGACGGTGCAATTGCTGAGGTCCCTGGTGCAGGAGGCGTTAGCCCTGCCGACGCGCCGGACACGGTTCGGGCATTAGAGGCTGAGTATGCGGTTGGCTGGTACAATGCCATCTGCCAAGATACCTGGGGCACACAGGTATAAGTTAGCACTACGAACCGAGCCAGCACTTCTAGCTAGCACCTGCACTTCGAACCAGTGCGTCGACGGGCTACCTGAACGGTGGCCCGTTTTGTTAATTAGCCCACCATGTAATGTAAGGAGACTAGCATGAGTCATATTGAACTGACCCTGTGGGTAGGCGCGTTGATTGGCCTGCTGTTTGGCGCTGTTGGTCAGGCAAGTGGCTTTTGTTTACTCCGTGGCATTGCCAATACAGCCCAGGGAGACTCCCGAAAACTTCGCGCCTTTATGCTGGCAATGGCCATCGCGCTATTGGGAACCCAATGGCTTGCCGCACTGGACTACTTCTCACTGTCGGACTCGCTCTATATTATTCCCTCATTTTCATGGCTTTCACTGCCGCTAGGAGGCCTGCTGTTTGGCTATGGAATGGCGTTAGCTAACGGTTGCGGTGCGCGAGCGCTCGTCTTATTGGGAAGCGGTAACCTACGCAGTTTAGTTGTCGTAATGTGCCTTGGTATCGGGGCCTATATCGCCCTTTCCGGTGTACTTGCTCCAGGGCGTATCTACCTTGAACAAACCACCTCGATGACTCTGGCATCCCGAGATATTGCGGGGCTAGTCACGCTACCTGCGTGGGCCGTTGCAACGCCTATCGGCTTGCTCATAGCCGCCTGGGCATTTTCCAACGCAAACTTTCGCGCCTCACCACGTGATTGGATCAGTGGCCTTATCATTGGTGCTTTAGTACCCGCTGGCTGGTATGCAACGGGAGTGCTCGGCTTTGATGATTTTGAGCCAATGCGCTTAGCAAGCCTGACTTTTGTGGCGCCGATTGGTGCTTCCTTACAATATTTAATGCTCTCAACCGGCACTCGGCTAAGTTTTGGCGTCGCGGTTGTGGGAGGCATTATTATCGGCGCATTTGCCATGGCACTGGTCCGGCGTGACTTTCACTGGCAGGGGTTCCAGGGGCCTGGCCAAATGGCGCGCAGCATGACGGGAGCATTCATGATGGGGGTTGGCGGGGTATTGGCATTGGGCTGCTCAATCGGCCAGGGGCTAACCGGTATGTCTACGCTGGCACTACCCAGCATCATCGCGCTGCTGTGTATTATGCTTGGCGCCTATCTAGGGGTTAAAGGCCCGCTTTCGCTTGCTAACCTCACAAGCAGCCAGCAGTAGCCGCGCAGGTCGGATTGCATTCCGTTATTAAGGAGAGGCTTATGTCTCACTCATATCGCATAAAAACAGCGCTATCGCGTCGAAAAGTCCTGCAACACGGCGCTGCGGGCTTAGGATTAATACTGCTGTCGCCCTTTGCTTGGGCCAGTGAGGCTTGGCAGCAGCTTGATGCTGCCAAGCAAATTTTAAATGGCGCAACACCGATCACTCAAGGACTGACACTTGATTTACCGCATGTCTCTGAAGATGGTTCTGCGGTGCCCTTAGGTATTCAGTTCAATGGAGATTTAGCAGATGATGACTATTTAACCGATATTCACTTATTTGCAGCTGGCAACCCTCAGCCTGAAATTGCCACCTTTCGGCTTAATGAATTAAGCCGTTATCCCGATATAGCAACGCGCGTGCGACTCAACGAAACCCAGCACGTGGTGGCTATTGCCAAAAGCCATCAAGGGCAGACATTTGCGGTGTCACAGGAAGTGCGCATTACCGTTAGCGGTTGCTTAATGCGTAGCGAAGACAGCCAGACCGAACCTCTGACAAATCCCCGTGTCAGCGTTAACCAGCAAGTAGCTGCAGGTGACTCCTTAGAAGTCCGCACGCTGATTAATCACCCTATGGAAACGGGCCTTCGGGAAGACAGCAGTGGTGAGCGCTTACCGCGCCATATTATCGAGCAGTTTACCGTACGCTTAGGAGATGAGGTCGCTTTTGAGGCTGAGCTGCATCAATCCATTTCAGCTAACCCCTATTTGCGATTTCATCTGACGCCGCACCAAAGCGGAGAACTCGTATTTGAGTGGCAAGATGACCAAGATAACCAGGCTCGTCATACCAGTGAGCTCTCGGTCAGTTAACGTAATTAATTAGCTACTAGACATTATTCATCTGCCAAAACCAACAACGCCAAGCTTAAAGCCTGGCGTTGTTGGTTATGCTAGGTGCTACTTAGCGTACGATCATTACCGACACCTTGGCGTGGTGTACCACGTGCTCGGCATTTGGCCCCAGAACATAGTCAACAAATTTTCGCTTGGTATGTGATGCCATCACAATCAAATCAGCATCTATCTTTTTGCCTACTTTAATAATGGCTTCCCAAGGTGAACCATCGACAATCACGCTCTGCACTTTTACGTCTTCAGGCACATTCTCTTTAATAAACGCATGCTGGGCCTCCTTAATGGCCTCATGAGCCTTTTGGGAGAAGTTCTTAGGAAAATAAGCGCCCACCATGGGCATCTTAAATTCCGGCAGCACGGTCACAAGGTGTAACGAGGCACCGAAGGTCTGGCAAAGCGTAATAGCGGTCGGCAGTGCCTTTTGCCATGACGCTGGCTCGTTCAGATCAACAGGAAGTAATATCTTATTATACATAATGCCTCCGCTAGGCTACTGCAGCCGCCTTGTCTGGACGCCCAGTATTGCGGCGTCGACGCTGAAGAAGAACGACAAGGGCAAAAATGGCAAAGCCAGGTATCCACATCCACTCCTTCGCCCAACGATCCACAGGTGCTAGCACCTCAATGATCTCTTGGTCAAAGTCGAAACCCAGGTCCTGTGCCAAGCTGCCAAACTGAATAAAGTCGACAGTCGCCCGATCCCCTTCTACCCATAGTTCTATACCGAGCCTTTCCATGCGTTCTTCCCCGGTGTCGCCTCGTGGGACAGGCACAAGCAGATAGGTCGTCATGGGATCGCCGAAACTATCTTCTCCGGCAATTTGCACGCGTAAGCTGCTACCATCTTCTACTTGGCCCAGCACTTCAGCAAACTGGGAAGGTGGTATCGATTCATAGGGGTCATGGATTTTGTCCATCCAGAACCCAGGGCGGAAGAGCGTAAAGGCGACCAATAGCAGCAGTAGTGATTCATACCAGCGGCTACGCACTAACATATACCCTTGCGTGCCAGCGGCAAAAATCAGCATGGCAATGGTCGCGATAATAAACACGACAATCCCCTGCATAAACGACACGTTAATGAGCAGCAGGTCGGTATTAAAGATAAACAGGAATGGTAGTGCCGCTGTGCGCAGGCTGTAGTAAAACGCCTGGAAGCCGGTACGCAGTGGGTCGCCCCCTGAGACCGCCGCTGCCGCAAACGAAGCCAGCCCCACCGGCGGTGTTACATCCGCCATGATGCCAAAATAGAAAACGAACAAGTGAACCGCGATCAGCGGCACGATCAAGCCGTTTTGCTGGCCTAGCATGACGATAACGGGTGCCATCAATGCCGATACTACGATGTAGTTAGCCGTTGTCGGCAAGCCCATGCCTAAAATCAGACTGAGTAGCGCGGTTAGCAGCAGAATCAGCATCAGGTTACCGCCTGACAGGATTTCCACTACATCAGCTAACACCAGGCCAACCCCGGTTTGCGATACAGCACCTACTACAATGCCTGCTGTGGCGGTCGCAATACCGATACCAATCATATTGCGCGCACCAGCTACCAATCCATCCCACAGGTCTAAGCAACCTTCTTTCACATCATCGGCCAGCTTACTGCGCCCACGGAACATAGCGATAAGAGGGCGTTGCGTTACCATGATAAAGATCATGAATACGGTTGCCCAAAATGCGGATAGCCCTGGAGACAGGCGTTCCACCATCAAGCACCATACCAGTACAACTACCGGAAGAATGTAGTGCAGCCCCACCATGACGGTAGGTTTCGTCTGGGGAAGTTTGATGACTTTTGATGAAGGGTCATCCAACTCCAGCTCAGGGTAATTGGCGCCCACTTTTAACAGGCCAATATAAATCACCGAAAGGCCCACAGCGACAACCCAAGGGGTTGCATCACCCAGCACAGGCTTAAGCCACCCAAGGCCATAATAGACAGCAAATGAAAGCGCCATCAGCAAAATAAGGCCGGTTAGAAAACCAATTACCTTATTTAGCAGTGGGCGAACAGGATTGCTGGACGGCAACCCCGTCATGTTCGCCTTAAGTGCCTCAAGGTGAACAATATAAATCAATGCAATATAAGAGATTATCGCGGGCAAAAAGGCATGCTTAATAACTTCTACATAGGGAATGCCGACATACTCAACCATCAGAAAAGCAGCAGCCCCCATGACGGGTGGCATAATCTGACCATTGACTGACGAAGAGACCTCAACGGCACCAGCCTTTTCGGCACTAAAGCCAACTCGCTTCATCATCGGAATCGTAAAGGTACCCGTTGTCACCGTATTGGCGATCGACGATCCCGAGATCAACCCGGTCATACCTGACGCAACCACAGCGGCTTTGGCAGGGCCACCTTTAAAGTGCCCAAGCATCGAGAAGGCAACTTTTATAAAATAATTCCCAGCTCCAGCTTTATCCAGCAGTGCCCCGAAGAGTACAAACAGGAAAACAAAACTCGTGGAAACACCAACAGCGATGCCAAAAACACCCTGGGTACCTAACCACTGGTGGTTAATCAAGCCGTGAAGGCTAACACCACGGTGGGCTAGTATGCCCGGCATGTGTGGGCCGAATAGCGAATAGATAATAAACAAACCTGCCACTACCATTAATGGCGGTCCAAGCGCTCGTCGCGCCGCTTCTAGCAATAGCACGATGCCGATAACGCCAACCACCACATCTTGGGTGATGGGGCGCCCCGGCCGCTGGGCAAGATCTGAGTAAAATAAGAAGAGATAAGCGCCACAGAAAGTAGCCACTGCTGCGAAAAGCCAGTCTTGTAGTGGAATGCGATCTCTAGGCGATCGCTTTAGCGCTGGGTAGGCCATAAAGGCCAAAAAAAGCGCAAATGCCAAATGGATTGAACGGGCCTCAGTCGCATTAAATACGCCGAAGCCAACCATATAAGGAAGTGGCGATGCAATCCATAGCTGAAACAGCGACCAGGCAGCTGCAATACTAACGAGCAGCTTACCGGGTATTCCTAGGGGTTTCCTTGCCCCTGTATCGCTGGATGCGACCATATCCTCCAGGTCGTTCCCAGCGGCTGCCGAAGGGTGTTTGTCATCACGCATACGCTTGCCCTGCCTAATGGTCAGCGCTGAGAATCAGCGCTTTCAACAAGAAGCGCGGACACCCAGGGTGCCCGCGCTCCATCACTCACAATGAACGCTACTCATCTACCGCTATGAGCGTCATGTTACCGATTTACTCGATCCAGCCACGCTCGCGATAATAACGCGCTGCACCATCGTGTAGCGGAGCGGTTAAGCCGTCAGAGATCATGTCTTCTTCATTCAGGTTTTCAAACGCTGGGTGTAGACGCTTGAAACGATCGAAGTTTTCGAAAACAGCTTTCACTGTTTCGTAAATAATGTCTTCGTCAACGTCTGTAGAAGAAACAAAGGTTGCTGCTACACCAAAGGTTTCAACGTCTTCATCGTTACCACGGTACAAACCACCCGGAATAACGGAACGGGTGTAGTAGGGGTACTCTTCAATCAGGGCATCAATTTCATCGCCCGTCACTGACACAATGCGCGCATCGATCGTGGTAGTCGCTTCCTGAATAGAACCGTTCGGGTGGCCTACCACGTACACCATAGCATCGATGTTGTTATCAGAAAGTGCCGCAGCCTGCTCAGCAGCGTCCAGCTGAGATGCTAACGCAAAGGTGCCCTCATCCCATCCAAACGCATCCATGACCACATCCATGGTATTGCGCTGACCAGAGCCGGGGTTGCCGATATTGACACGCTTGCCAGGGAAATCGCTGATGTTTTCGATACCGGAATTAGCACGGGCAACAACCGTTAGTGGCTCACCATGCATGGTGAAGACAGCACGCATATCTTCCCAGGCGCCATCTTCTTCGAAGTTGGCTTCGCCGTGGAAAGCACGGTACTGAACGTCAGACTGCACGACGCCCATGTCCAGCTCGCCGCTCTTCATACCATTCACGTTGGCAACCGAGCCGCCGGTAGAGGGAGCGTTACAGCGAATGTTGTGCTCGTCGCTACCGCGGTTGACCATACGGCAGACCGACTGGCCCACCACATAGTAAACGCCGGTTTGACCGCCGGTACCGATGGTAATGTAACGTTCCTGAGCCACTGCCGGAGAAGCAAAGCTGGCCGCTGCTATCAGCGCGCCTGAAAAGGCAGCGGTAGAAAATACATGGCGTTTCATGGAAATACCTCTTTATCTTGATGTTATGAGCGTTATGCGCTTTGAACCCACCTGCAGAACGGTTCCCCTCAGGTGCATCTACTTCAAAACGTTTTCAAGACAATCTTTTGCAAGCACCAAAAGCCAGTGCCAACTGTTACTACTTTAGCGAAAAAAGATGCATTTGGCGAAATACCATTGTTTCTCAAGAGCTTTGTCTCTCAAGAACTTGGTTATCTCTCAAGAACCCGGTTATCTCTCAAGAACCCGGTTATTTCTCAAGCACTTAATTGATTCTCAAGCACCTGATCGCTTAGCAAGCGCCTGAAACCACTGCACAGTTTAACGCTCTGTGCTTTGAGTCTAGTCGTCTTAAGCGTTTAGTAGGCGTTAATTGTGGTAACCGCGAGAAGGTATGCGCGTCACGCATACCCCATGTAGGTTTGTAGACACGAACTTTCTCCCATGTACTACCTCGCTCGCGCGCCCCCAATATCTAAACGTTATAGCCCAACACCGTGGGTAACCAAAGCGCAATACCAGGAAAAATGGCGACCAAAGCGAGCGCACAGCCCATAGCAATGACAAATAGCAGTGCCCATCCAATGGTATGCTCCAGGCGGATTTTGGCGACTTCAGTCGTCACCATCAAATTCACCGCTACCGGTGGAGTGAACTGCCCAATGGCGATATTCATGGCCAATAAAATTCCAAACCATACCGGGTTCCACTCAAAGTGCTGCATAACCGGGATAAGGATCGGCATCATGATCAGATAAATTGAGATGGCATCCAGCAGCATACCCGCCACCAGCACCGCCAGCATCACCAAAATAAGCAGCAATACGCCGTTATCGGTCAAACTAATGATCCACTCTGCCAAATGGCGAAAGGTACCCAGCATAGTGCCCGCCCAGGCAAAAATACCCGCCAGGGAGATAATCAGCATCACAACCCCGGAAATAATCGCCGCCTCGCCAAGCAGTTCCCATAAATCCCGTAGCGAAAGCTCCTTGGTCAAAAATAGACCTACCAACGCCCCATAGGCCACCGCCACTACGGCGGCTTCCGTTGGTGTGAATAGACCTGAGCGGAGCCCGCCCAGAATCAGTACGGGTGCAAACAGTGCCGGTATCGCCTGTTTAAAGGTGGTGCGTACGCTGAGCTGTTCGGCCCCCTCTACTGGCGTGCCCCCCTCCCAACCGTAGCGCTTGGAAACAATCATTGCAGGCACAAGTAGTGCTAATCCAGCCAAAATACCGGGAAACAGGCCCGCCGCGAACAGTGCGCGCAGATCAACACCCGGCACGACGATTGAGTAGAGAATCAGCGCTACCGAAGGGGGAATAAGAATCGCCGTAGACGCAGAGGCGGCAATAAGCGTGGCCGAAAAAGGCTTGGGGTAACCCGCCTTGGTCATACTAGGCAGCATCACCATGGCAACGGCCGCTGCATCTGCAGGGCCAGAGCCACTCATGCCCCCCATAATCATACATACCAGCACTGCGACCAATGCCAAACCACCATGGCGCGGGCCAATCAGAGCCTGAGCAAAGCGGACTAAGCGTAGCGCCACGCCAGAGCGCTCAAAAATAAGCCCAGTTAAAATAAACAGCGGTATCGCAATTAAGGGGTATTTAGCGATGCTGTTATAGGTATTGGTACCCAGCGTCGCAAGCATATCCGGTGATAGCCCAATCACAATACCTACCGCCCCGGAGAGCGCCAGTGAGAAGGCGACTGGCACACCCGCAATCAACAGCCCTGCGAAGGCGAGAATCATCCAAACATCAGGCGTCATTGTTCAACTCCCCCTTCAAACGGTCACGGGTTTGCTGAATCAAGCGCCAAAGCATAGCGGTGGTCAGCACCGGCAGCCACACCAAGTACCACCACTGGGGAAGCCCCAACCCTGGTGACAATGACTGCCACTGTTGCTCCTGCCAGGCAAGCTTGCCGCCATACCACGTAATCAAGCCCAAAACGATAGCACCGCAAAGTGCTTGAAAAAGGATTAAGGCGGAACGGTACTTGGGCGGTAGCACCCGCTCCAGGAAGCCAATACGAATATGCCGGTTACGCCGTAACGCCACGGAAGCGCCAGCAAAGGTCAGTACCACTAACAGAAAAACGGAAAACTCTTCAGTAAACGAAAAAGAGCCTCCCGTAATGTAGCGAGTAATGACATTTCCCAGGCTGATCAAGGAGATAATAATTAATGCCAGCGCGCCCAACCAACGTTCAGGGCGAGCATCAGGAAAGCCTTTCATGACAGCCTCACAGCAAAAAAGCTACCGACCCCAAGGGCCGATAGCGAAGAACGGCATAGCGTGCGTTTAACGAGCGTCGATCGCTGTCTGGGCAGCATCTACTAACGCTTCACCAATCCGCGGTGCCCATTTTTCATAAACCGACTGGGTAGCATCCACAAAGGCCTGGTACTGCTCATCCGTTAATTCAGTGACGGTAACACCGCGCTCCTGAATAGCTGCCAAGCGCTCACTCTCCTCTTCCCGGGTCATGGCAATTTCCCATTCACCGGCTTCCTGAGCGGTTTCGCGTAAAAGCGTTTGCTGCTCTTCACTCAAGGAACGCCATACCTGCTGATTGACCGCAAAAATCAGCGGGTCATTCATATAGTTCCAAAGCGTTAAATACTCCTGGCCGACTTGATCAATACGCGCCACATCAAACACGGATAGTGGATTTTCCTGGCCATCCACAGCGCCAGTAGTCAGTGCGGGCTGCGCGTCGGTCCAACTCATTTGCGTGGGATCAGCGCCAAGTGCAGAGAAGGTATCTTGGAACAGCGGTGAGCCGACAACACGAATTTTCAGGCCATCCAAATCACCTGGCTCACTAATCGGCCCACGGGAGTTTGAGACTTGGCGGAAGCCATTTTCGCCCCAGGCCAGCGGGATCACGCCACGGGACTCAATCGCTTCAAAGATCATTCCCCCCGCTTCGCCACCAGTTACTGCATCAACCGCGGCTTCATCGGGGATGAAAAATGGCAAAGAGAAAAGGTTCAGTTCCGGCACCTGCGGCGACCAGTTAATGGTCGAACCCACAGCAGCATCGATTAGCCCTGAACGCATAGCGGAAAATTCGCGGGTTTGGTCACCAGAAACCAACTGGGAGTTAGGGTACACCCGTAGCGTTAACTCACCGCCGCTGCGCTCCTCCACCAACTCTGCCCACTTCTCTGCCGCCTGTCCCCAGGGGAAAGCATCAGATAAAACGGTAGAAACAGAGAGTTCGCGTGCTTGTGCAGAAAGAGCAGTACAAAGCAGTGCAGCGCCAGCCAAGCCAGCAGTGAAACGAGCCATAGAGCGTGTCAGCGTCATGGTAGGTCCTTTTTTAGCTATTTTTATGATGAGCGTTTTATGGTGTGCACGTAGGTCAGTTGTGAGGCTTTTAAAAAGCCTCACCTATTGTATGCACTTAGCGTGTGAAAGGAACACACCAAAGGTCGGGATACGTGGGGAAGGGACACAATAGTAGATGACAACACCCACCGCCAGAGCAACCTCCGCTTGCTTGACCATAACTCGACCTTGGTCATAGCTAAAATTCTTAGGTGCTGCACTCAGCTTCTACAGCCCAGCCCACCGATGCCTTTAGCATCAGCGGGCCAGGCGCTCAGGTTGCTTATAAATGCCCTACTAGAGCTCCCGTACCCATATATTGCGAAAGCTAACGGCGGCATCATGATCCTGCAGGTAGATAGGTGCGCAGCCGTGGGCTTCGTTGTAGTTGGGTTCGCCAATCCACTCGGTGGTGCCTTGCACTTCAACGTGATGCTGGACCACTACACCGTTATGCAGCACGGTAACGTAGGCAGGCGATTCAAGAGTGCCGTCATCATCAAAACGCGGTGCGGTGTAGAGGATGTTATAGCTTTGCCACTCCCCAGGCGGGCGCGATGCGTTGACTAGCGGGATATGCTGCTTATAGATGGATGCAGCCTGGCCATTGGGGTAGGTCGGGTTGTCGTAGGAGTCGAGTACTTGAATTTCATAGCGCTCTTGTAGAAAGACACCACTATTACCCCGGTCTTGGCCATCCATGCCATCAATATCCTCTGGCGAGCGCCACTCCAGATAGAGCTGCACATCACAGAAGTCTTGCTGAGTACGAATGCCACCAGCCCCACGATTCACCGTCATAGCGCTGCCTTCCAGGTGCCACTTGGCTGGCCCGCCCTCTTCGCCCTCCCAGGCGTCCAAGCTGGTGCCATCAAAGAGCACAATCGCATCCGATGGAACCCCCGAATCAGGTACCAAAACCGTAGTGGGCACCGGCTCCCACACTTCGGTTTTAGCAGCTTGCTGCTCGGGTGTCAGCGCCTCTTTCGGTGCACCCTCCTGGGCTACGCTGTCGAATGCCAACAAACTGCCGCAGGCCAAGAGGCATAGCGCCTGCGTATAGGAGCAAGCTTTTAGATCGTGTGTGCGTTGATTGTTCATCATGCTCTCCGTTGCATTATGTTGCCCAGGCAGGCTCGCCGTTATAGGGTGCGCAGCCATCGTAACGGCCTGGGACCGCCTCATAGCGCAATACTTCTTTAGCGCCGACCTCTGAAGTGAAGAACCCGAACAGGGTTAATTGCTTCATCATGGTGAAGTGGTGAGGCAGCGCTTCCACACTATCCGCTTGCTGCTGGGAGCCTTGAGTGTCCGCTGTTTGGTTTTGAGCGGTCTGGGTTTCCGTGCTCTGTGCTTCGGCGGACGTTGGTTGCTCTCTGTTGGTTTGTTCCCGGGCATGCATCATCGCTTCACGGTCTAACTCGGTGACAAGTGCTAAGCGCTGCTCGCCACTTAACCCCATAAAGTCACTCTCATAGGCCGCTCGGCTACGCGTATCAAGCTGCGCTAAACCAAGATGAAAGGTTTCACGCTCTGTCGGCGTATAGCAAGCGCTGACAAACACCGCCATAAACTCCCCAACACCCGCATCTTTTGCACCTGGGGTATCGGTTTTCGGCAGAATGGTTTCGGCAAGCTCGTTCAGCCGTTGCACATCGTCATCGCTAAACAGGTGTTCTGCTTGCCCAGCATCACTAAAGGCAAACAAAGATTTACCACCGATCATTGCTGTACCGGTCGTAAGAGCGATCAATTTGAGTAGTTCGCGACGGTTCATGACAAGTTCCCCCGCTTTAGCTCTTCCACAGCAAAGTCCACCGCCCGAGCAGTTAGCGCCATATAGGTCAAAGAAGGGTTCACACACGAGGATGACGTCATGCAAGCGCCATCAGTAACAAAAACGTTGGGGGCATCCCACACTTGGTTGTGACTATTGAGCACTGAAGTTTTCGGGTCTCGGCCCATCCGCGCCGTGCCCATTTCATGAATGCCCATGCCCGGCGCGTAATCGCCCTCTTCACCTTTAACGTTTTTCACGCCGGCAGCTTCAAATAATTCGACCGCATCCCGAACCATATCCCGACGCATATCGCGCTCGTTCTGCTTAAGTTCGACACTGATGGACAGCACCGGCAATCCCCACTTGTCACGAATGGAGTGATCAAGAGAGATGTGGTTGTCATGATCAGGAAGCATCTCACCGAAACCCGTCATGCCAATCCTCCAACTTCCCGGCTGGGCCAGTGCTTGTTTAAAATCAGCACCAATATTGAGTTCGGCAATTTCGCGATCCCATCCCTGGCGGCTGGCCGACCCTTGGTAACCAAAGCCACGCACATAGCCACGTTGCTCATCGCCGACATTACGAAAACGCGGAATATAGAAGCCTGCAGGGCGGCGCCCGAAGTAATACTGGTCGAGATAGCCTTCAATATCGCCACTGGCACCGCAGCGGAAGTGGTGATCCATCACGTTGTGACCCAGTTCGCCGCTGCTACTGCCCAGTCCACCTTCCCAAACATCAGTGGCGGAGTTCATCAAAATCCAGGTGGTGTTGAAAGTTGAGGCATTGAGAAACACCACATCCGCCGTGTACTCGTGGACCTCATGAGTTTCGGCATCAATGACTTCTACGCCCCGCGCCCGTTTGCGGTCTTTGTCATACAGCACCTGACTGACAATCGAGAAAGGCCGCAGGGTTAAGTTGCCCGTTGCCACAGCAGCAGGAAGAGTCGCGGACTGGGTGCTGAAATAGGCGCCATAGGGACAACCTAACCAGCATTTATTGCGGTATTGGCAGCCTACTCGGTTTTGCTCCGGTTTTGGCTGGGTGATATTGGCCACCCGGCTGTGGATAAGATGACGCTGCCCACCAAAGGCATCTTCGATGCGCTTGGCAATATCTTTTTCCACACAGTTAAGTGGTATCGGGGGTAGAAACTCGCCATCTGGCAGAATATCCAGCCCTTCCCGAGTACCCGCAATACCAGCAAAACGCTCAACATAGTCGTACCAAGGGGCGAGATCTGCATAGCGAATCGGCCAATCAATGGCGATGCCTTCACGCTCATTGGCCTCAAAGTCCATAGGGCTGAGCCGGTAGCTTTGGCGGCCCCACATGAGAGAGCGTCCACCTACGTGGTAACCACGGAACCAGTCAAAACGCTTCTCTTCTACATAGGGGTTTGCTTGTTCATCGGCCCATAACCCCATGGTTGATTCATTCAGCGGGTAATCACGCTTCAATACGGGGAATTTGGCGATCATTTCTTGGGTGGGTTGATCACGGTGGGGATAATCCCAAGCCTCTTTATTGGCATTATGGTAATCCTTCACATGCTCGATATTGCGCCCACGCTCAAGCAATAAAACTTTTAAGCCCTTTTCGGTTAGCTCTTTAGCGGCCCAGCCGCCGCTAATACCTGAACCAACCACGATGGCATCGTAGTGATTATCTGGCATGGTGGTCTTCCTTATTGTGTTGTTGTTTTTCGCGTTGGAAACGCTAAATCACACATCGCAGAGCTGAATGGCGGCCCGCAGTGATGCGATTTTTTCTTGTTGGCTAGTACGGTCGGGAAGAAACTCCTGGGCGATATAGCCCTTAAAGCCGGTATCGCGAATAGCACGACAAATCGCGGGGTAGTTCAGCTCTTGGGTATCATCTATCTCATGGCGACCAGGTACACCAGCCGTATGGTAATGACCGAAAAAGTGATGGTTTTCGCGGATAGTGCGAATGATGTCCCCTTCACTTATCTGCATGTGATAGATGTCGTAGAGCAGTTTGAAGTTGGGTGAATCAAGCCGCTGGCAAAGCTCGATTCCCCAGGCGGAGTTGTCGCAGAGGTAGTCAGGGTGGTCGATTTTGCTGTTGAACAGCTCCATCTGTAACACCACGCCGCCCTCTTCCGCGTGGGGAAGTATCTGCTTTAACCCCGCCTCAGCATTGTCCAGCCCCTGCTCGGGATTCATCCCCCTCGCATTACCGCTAAAGCAGATTAGGTTGGTGTAACCTGCCTGGCTGACTAAGTCGATATGATTGAGATAACGTTCAATCAGCTCTGAGTGAAAACGGCTATCTCCCCAGCCATCCTCAAGACTCAGTTCTGCGCCATTACACATGGAGGAGTCGAGCCCATGTCGCTGTAGCACAGGCCACTCGTCGGGCCCTACTAAATCAATGGCCTTAATGCCCAATTGAGTTGAGAGCTGGCACAGCTCCTCAAGGGTCAGAAAATCGAAGGTCCAGCGGGCAACTGCATGGTTGATATTGCCCTTTAAAGCTCGTTGGGCAGGTGCATCATCGGCTAGGGCTCGAGTCCCGATATAAGGGAGAGCAGTCAGGCCGATAGCACTGGTGATGGTATTGCGCAGTAAGCTGCGTCTATCAATAGGGTAGCGCTTCATAAAGTATCCTCGCAGTTGTCATCTAACAGAGATGGCCTGTGCGTGTATCACTCTTCTCGAAGCGCGGTTAGCTTCTCCTGTAAAAAGCGGTTTCCTTCGGTAATCACCGCTTCTGCGTCTAGCGGCATATCGTGTTCAATGATGTACCACTCCACACCGGCGGCTTCGATAGCAGGTAGTATCGAATCCCAATCCAGTACTCCCTCGCCAAGCGTGGCGAAACCACCCTGATCCTCAGCAGTTCCCTCAGGGGCGTTATCCTTGGCATGCACGGAAAAAAGTCGGTCATCGAAACGTGCGATATACTCCACCGGATCAAGCCCACCTCGCGCCACCCAAGCGATATCTAACTCAGCCAGCAAATCGGATCCGGCAGCATCAAACAGGTGCTCAAGTGCGGTTTTATCACCGTACATTTCCATCTCGAAGGCATGGTTGTGGTACGCCAGCCGGAAACCTTCGGCACCTAGCGTAGAGGCGATTTCTCCTAGCTCTTCACCCAACGCCTGCCAGCCTTCCGCGTCATCGGGACGAGCATCTTCAGCCAAGTACGGCAACGTCAATGTGTCGTTACCAATCGCCTGATTAAAGGCCACCGTTTCTTCTAGGCGGTGGCGCAGGTCATCCAGCGGCACGTGGCTGGAGATCACCGCGAGTGAATACTCTTCTAGCAAAGCGTTAAGTTCATCAACAGAAACGTCCTGGGTGCCCACCGTTTCAATTGCCAAAATACCCGCCCTGCTCACTGCCGCTAATTGCTCCTCAAGAGAGCCAAAATCACGCAGCGTATACATCTGAGCGGCAATGGGTAATTCGGCAGAGTTCACTGCTTGCGCTTGGGCAAAACCAGCGGTGCTCAGCATTGAAAATGTCAGCACACCGGCAGCGAACAGCACCTTGAAACCCACAGGGCCTGGGTGTAGCGGGGTATCCATATCCACCTCATTATTGTTGGATTGTTATAGGCTGTAAAACACCGAACCACAAAATGTAATCGGTTACATTTTTTTTAGGGCATTACTGTAATATATGCAAGAAAAGACTGGTTTATTAAACTTAGACATGTGGAAAATAGCGTTATTAAAATGCCAATATATAAATAAGCAATTGATTATAAAAAATTAAATATTACAAAAACGAGCCTTTAAACTTTGGTATAAAGTAATGCAACAATGCAATAAAGTTGGTAATGTTCCGCATTATTTCACCTTCCCTCCAAGCTGTTACAATGGCCGTCTTTTTGCATTTAGCCATGGAGATCATTGTGCCACTACGCGACCTGCTGCTCGGCCTGTTGGTGATCGCCATTTGGGCGCTGAACATTATTGTCATTAAAGTCGGCGTGGCGGAGTTACCTCCGTTACTGATGACCACGCTGCGCTTTATGCTGGTCGCAGCACTGCTAGTCCCTTTTTACCCAGTGGCACGTGCTCAGCTACCGTTTTTGCTGCTGCTATCAGTGACCTTTGGCAGCCTGCACTTCGCGCTTTTGTTTATTGGTTTAGGGCAGGCAGAAGCGGGCACAGGTGCGCTGTTGGTGCAAATGGGTACGCCCTTTGCAACGCTGCTAGCGGTTATCTTTCTTAAGGAGAGACTGGGGCCAAAACGTATTGCGGGGCTGCTACTATCATTTTCGGGGATTATTGTATTAGCTGGTGGCCCCACCTTACCGACGCCCCTGCCCCTGGCGATTTTGTTGTGCAGTGCCTTGGGCTGGGCGGTGTCGCAGCTGTTGATTAAACGCGGCCCGCCCATTGCCCCCTTGGCCCTGGCAGGCTGGGTCGCGCTGTTTGCGGTCCCTCAGGTGGCGCTGGGGTCATGGCTATTTGAAAACGGCCAGTGGCAGGCGATGCAACAGGCAAGTTGGTTGGGCTGGAGTGCGATGATTTACACTGCGGTGATGTCGTCGATTGTTGCCTACGGCATTTGGTACGCGCTTTTACGCCGCCACCCAGTCAATCGCGTGGTGCCGATGACACTACTCACACCGGTTTTTGCCGTGGGCCTAGGCGCGCTGTTAATGGGTGACAGCCTAGGCTTTCATAAACTGATGGGCGGCGGCTTGGTGGTTGCAGGTATTGCCCTGATTGTGATCAATTTTCGCTGGCGACCCCACCATCCTTAAGCCGGTGGTTGGCAGAAGCCTGCAATATCAGGGATAGAGACGCAGTCACCCACTTTGATGCCACGCTCAGCAAAATAGCCTGCATTAACCTCTAGTGCAGAGTGGTAAGCAGCCCCTGCTGGGTAAGAAGGGCACTCACGCGGAGTGTCGGACTCACAGGGCTGCATGGTATTAATCGCGACAATACGCCCATCGCCGTCAATAAAGGCAATATCGAGAGGGATCAGCGTGCGATACATCCAAAAGGCATTGTCAGCAGGCTGCTCGTTTTCAAACCGAAACAGCATGCCACTCTCTGCTGGCAAGTGCTCGCGCCCCATCAAGCCTCGCTGGCGCTGAGCCGTGGTTTCCGCAACTTCAGCCTCTAAGCGGTGAGGACCGCTATCACTGTGAATAGCCAATGACAAAACAGTAGCTTGGCTAGATGCCGCCCAGGCAGAGAGTAGCGGCAATGGCAGGCTAGCGGCCAGAGAAACGCCCAAAGATGTTTTTAGCAGCTGACGACGAGTAAGCGTCATAGCAGGTTCCTTTTGTTGTGCGGCACCGCATGTGCACGATGTTCCGGCATCAGGTGAATTCCTTCCGCCAGGAGTGATACATGCACTTGCTCTCCCAGCGTTAGCTGGTTACGCCTAGCCGCATGGGTAGCGATGTCGAAACGTAGCATATCGCCGTTTAAAACGCGCAGTACAATCGACGTTATGCCGCCAAGCACCACCATTTCACTGACAGTGGCAGCCACAGGGTTTTCACGCTCGCCATGTGAAGGACGGCCTCGACGATGAAGCACGATATCAGAGGGCGGCAGGTACCAGGCAACACGCTGGCCCTCGGCTATCGCATTGAGCCCCTCCCCAGCCACCTCCAGCAGCCACTCACCCCACTTTAAGCGGCGCTGACCATGTATGCTCACCACCTCGCCTTCAAAGACATTATGACGATCCAATAACCTTGCCACTAGGGGTGTTCTAGGCTGACGGAACAGTGACCCTGGGCTACCCTGCTGCAAGCTTATACCGCTATGCAGCACGCAAATTTGATCTGCTAGTGCAGTGGCTTCCTCTAAATCGTGAGTGACCAATACAATCGGAATATCGATCTGTTGACGTAGCAGTGCAAGCTCCCGTTGCAAACGCCGCCGGGTGACTTGGTCCACCGCTGAAAACGGCTCATCAAGCAGTAGTACCTTGGGGTCACGAGCCAACGCACGAGCCAGTGCCACTCGCTGGCGTTGCCCACCAGAAAGTGCATTCGGGTAGCGCTTACCTAATCCATCCAAACGCACCTTGGCAAGCCACTGCTCCGCCCGTTCACGGCGCAAAGGCTTCGGTAAGTGGCGCAACGGCAGCTGGATATTCTCCAATGCGGTTAAATGTGGAAACAGCGCATAATCCTGAAACACAATCCCCACTTGCCTGCGCTGGGGCGAGAGTGAGTGCTTACGTTCGGCATCAAGCCAAACATCTCCAGCACAACTTACCTGCCCATGCTGAGGATGATAAAGCCCAGCAATGGTGCGCAGCAGCGTGGTTTTTCCGCTGCCGGAAGGGCCCACCAGTGCCAACAGCTCACCGGGTTGGCAAGTAAACTCAGCGGCCAGTGGGATCGGCCCCGTTTGGTTGACCGCCACATGAAGACCTGCGACTAGCTCCGGTATGTGCAAGTCAGCCACGTGCCCACCGCCTACGACCGGCCAGCCCATACACTAACCCTAAGGTAATAAATGATACCAGTAGCAGTAACGCCGACATCTGCGCGGCACCCTGTTCATCAAAGGCCTGTACGCGATCATAAATAGCAATCGCAAGGGTGCGGGTTTCGCCATCAATCGCACCACCTACCATTAAGATCACCCCAAACTCACCCAGTGTATGGGCAAAGGTTAACGCAGTCGCTGACATAATACCTGGCCATACCAGCGGTAGTTCGATACGCAGTAACGTTTGCCAGGGGCTAAGCCCACTGCACCAGGCAGCCTCACGCAGATTGTGGGGCACATGTTCAAAGGCTCGTTGGATGGGCTGTACGGCAAACGGTAGGTTGGCAATCAAGGAGGCAATTAAAATACCGTTAAAGGTAAAGTTAAGGCCGCTGCCAGTCATTTCTGCCCAGAAGGCGCCAAATGGTGCGTCACGGCTAAAGCTCAATAGCAAATAGAAACCCAGGACGGTGGGCGGCAGCACCAGCGGCAATGCCACTAGCGCCTCGCATAAACCTTTACCGCGAAAGCGCGCGTAGGCCAGGGAGCGGCCCAACCAAATAGCGATGGGGATAAGGATTAAGCAGGTAAACCCCGCAAGGCGAAGTGAGACCGAAAGCGCCGACCAATCCATTATGTCCCATCCATCATGAACCAACCATTATTCAGCGCTAAAGCCATAGCGGCGCAAAATGGCTTGCCCGTCATCTTGCTGCAGCCACTGATAGAAAGTGCTGGCCACCTCTCCTGCCTGGTTGGTTAGTACCATGCGTTGGCGTAACGGGCTATGCCAGGACTCAGGGATAAGTACGTACTCACTTCGCTCGGCAAGCGCCGGGGCTAACGCAAGTGAATAAGCGACCAACCCGCCTCGGGCATCGTTAGTGAGCGCAAACTGCGCTGCCTGAGAGACGTTTTCGCCTAACACCAGTAAAGACTCGGATTGCTCCCAAAGCTTTGCATGCTGAAGCGCCTGTTTAGCTGCAACGCCATAGGGGGCATGCTCGGGGTTAGCTAGGGCGATACGTTCAGCAACACCATTTGCGTGAGCTTGCAACGCCTCCTGCACGGCAGCAAGCGGTGCGTCGTTACTGGGTAAATCATCACGATCGGCGCGCTGCAGCCAAACTAAGCGGCCAACGGCGTAAATAACGCCTTCATCCTTGGTATGGCCCTCGTCATAGAGCGCCTGAACATAACGTTCATCCGCAGAGAGATAGAGCTCAAAAGGCGCCCCCTGGGCAATTTGTCGGCGAAAGTTACCCGACGAGCCAAAATTCAGCCTCAGTGAATGTCCGGTTTCCTGCTGAAACTGCTCAGCGGCTTCAGTGAGTGCAAACTGTAAATCAGAGGCGGCCGCCACAATAGGAGGCGCCCCCGCTATTACGGGGGAACCTATCAGTAGACACGCCAATGCTAATCCATGGACTATTTTAGCCTTTGCTTTGTTCAGCATGCTGGTCGGTAATCTCCATCACTTTCATGGTATTGGTGCCACCGTGGGCATTCATATGGTCGCCGCGGGTAAGGATCACATGATCGCCGGCTTTGGAGATTCCAGTTTTCACTAGAAGCTCAAGTGCACGGTCATTAAGCTCAGTAGGCGTCATTTCAGAGGTATCAAAAGGTAACGATACAACCCCACGATAGAGCGCCATACGACGCTGGGCAATGGGATTATGCGCTAAGCCTACAATTGGTAACCCAGAGCGAATACGCGAGGCAATCAGTGGCGTATAGCCAGACGATGTCATACAGGCAATCGCGGTGACTCCTTCCATATGATTGGCAGCATACATCGCAGAGAGAGCAATGGTCTCATCTGGGCGGGTAAAGCCTTCATGGATACGGTGGCCAGACTCCTGGGCTGATTTTTCCCGCTCAGCACCCAAGCAAACACGCGACATCGCTTCCACGGTTTCCAGCGGATAGTCGCCTGCCGCGGTTTCCGCAGAGAGCATGACCGCATCACTGCCATCCAGCACTGCGTTAGCAACGTCAAACACTTCCGCCCGGGTGGGTAGCGGCGCTGAAATCATGCTTTCCATCATTTGCGTGGCGGTAATTACCGCGCGGTTTAGCGAGCGAGCGCGCTTTATCATGCGCTTTTGCACGCCAACCAGCTTGGCATCGCCAATTTCTACACCTAAATCGCCCCGCGCTACCATCACCGCTTCGGAGGCTTCGATAATGCCATCCAGCGTAGCGTCATCCGCAACCGCCTCGGCGCGCTCAACCTTGGCAACCAAACCAATCTCTTTACCCTCCTCACCTAACAGGCGACGTGCTTCCAGCATGTCTTCTGCATGACGGGGGAACGAGATAGCCAAGTAGTCGACGCCAATCTCAACCGCTGTTTTGAGATCAATTTTATCTTTTTCAGTTAGCGCAGGAGCAGAGAGGCCACCACCCTGCTTATTAATGCCTTTATGGTTGGAGAGTTTGCCACCCACTACCACGCTGGTATGCACCTGTTGGCCGTCAACGCGAGTAACGTCCAAAACCACTCGACCGTCATCTAGCAACAGGCGGTCACCGGCAGTTACATCTTGGGAGAGGGTTTTGTAGTCACAGCCCACCTGCTGCTCATCGCCCGCATCACCATCCAGCTCCATATCGAGAATAAATGGTTGGCCCTCTTTAAGAACCACTGCTCCCTCTTTAAAGCGCGCAATACGAATTTTAGGACCTTGCAGGTCACCCAGGGCCGCGACACTGCGACCTAACTTGGCAGCAATTTCACGCACTCGCATTAAACGTTGGCGGTGGTCGTCAGCGGTGCCATGGGAGAAATTTAAACGCACCACATCGACACCCGCCGCAAGCATGGCTTCTAGTACACCTTCCCGATCGCTGGCGGGGCCAAGGGTGGCGACAATTTTGGTACGACGGATCGAAGAGAAGTGCAGTGCGTTCATAATGTTCCAACCATGCAAAATTGACGTGTAGTGACTCAACTAACTGATGCTAGCTTACCAGTTTAACGCGCTCTATATGACAGCACCGCAACACAGCAGACGTAGATTTCTTCAACACCACGATGATCGCCAGGGGCGGACTTATGCCGCACCGCCCAAAGAGGCCGAGGCTTCTGTCGTTAATGGTTAGGCTTTAGTAACGTGCTTTACCAAAGAGCTTGTGAAACATACCTCCCAATAGTAACTTCTTTAGCAACACTCGTTTCATAATTCTAAAACCACACAACGATGCTCAGCAGTAACCTTGGCACAACCTGATGCCCGCTATTTGTTGCTAAGGTTAGCTATTTATAACAACAGCCACCCCAGATAGATGACGGCCCTATAAACGCGAGGCATAACATGTCCCAACAAACACCTCCTTCGCCCCTCTCTGATAGCCAAAAGCCTAAAAAAAGCTGGTGCCGAATTCCTGATATCTATGTAGTTCTGTTCATATTTATTGGATTGGCAGCGATAGCAACTCATTTTGTACCCGCAGGGCAGTTCGAACGGGTTCCTGGCCCCAACGGACGCATCACTATTGACCCTACGTCTTATGAACAGATCGCTGCAACCCCGATTGGCCTCGTTGATTTCATGCTGGCGATTCCCAATGGCCTGATGAGCGCCGGTGAAGTTGTCTTTTTTACCTTTATGATTGGCGGCATGTTTATGGTGCTGAGGCGCACCGGAATTATTGAGATAGGCGTTGATAAACTCACCCGGCGCTTTGCACGCCAGAGCTTGCTCACTATCCCTGTATTGATGACGGTATTTGCCCTGGTAGCAACCGTTATCGGGACTCAAGAGTTGGCGCTGGTTTACGTACCGGTCATCCTGCCGCTGATGATTGCTTTACGCTTTGATTCAGTCACGGCAGCGGCGGTAGCGCTTTGCGCTACCACTGTCGGCTTTACAACGGGCGTGCTCAACCCCATCAATACGGGTCTTGGGCAGCAACTCTCAGACCTACCTCTCTACTCCGGTTATGGCATACGTATCATGGCGTTTATTGCCATGCTGGCGGCAGCCATTTTCTTCGTCATGCGCTACGCTCGCATGGTGCGTCAAACGCCCTCACTTAGTTTATTAAGCAGTGACACCAACGAATCTGAAAAACGCACGCTGTACCAACACGCTGACAATAGCCCTGCTTTAATCGCCACCTCGCGCCAGAAATTCGCGGCCATCGCCACCTTCGCCTTCTTTGCGGTGCTCGTTTATGGCGTGCTGCAACAAGGCTGGTTCATGATGGAGATGGCGGGCCTGTTTATCATTATGGGGATCGTGGTTGGCCTTATCGCAGGCCTCGATACTGATGAGATCTGCTCAGGCTTCAACCAGGGATTCCGAGACGTATTAGTAGGAGCCATGATTGCTGGCGTAGCAAGGGGTGTCGCCGTCATGTTGGAAGACGGCCAGATAATGGATACGCTGGTATTCGGGCTTGGTAATCTTGTCGGTGGACTGCCTACCCTGCTTTCGGCTATTGGCATGTTCTTCGCCCAGCTCGGCTTCAATTTCATTGTTCCTTCCGGCAGTGGCCAAGCGCTGGTCACCATGCCACTAATGGCTCCCCTTTCCGATATTATCGGCGTTACCCGCCAAACGGCGGTGTTAGCTTTTCAGCTTGGTGACGGTATTGGCAATATCCTCTATCCGACCTCAGGCTACTTTATGGCAACCCTGGCGCTTGCTGGTGTGCCGTGGCAAAAGTGGGTCAAATTCTTCTTCCCACTTTTTTGCGTATGGATCCTGATTGCTTTGGGCTTTCTTGTGTTTGCCCAGGCAACACAGTGGACCGGGTAGGGACATTACGCCGCTCCGCCTCGCTAGCAGCGAGGCGGCATTACGTTAGAGTACGGCAGAGATAAACTGCTTCAGCTCCGGGGTTTGGGGATTGCTGAACAGCTCGCTAGGGGCGCCCTCTTCATGGATGCGCCCCTGGTGCATAAACACCACGCGGTCGGCAACGTCGCGGGCAAAGCCCATCTCGTGGGTAACCAGGATCAATGTCATGCCTTCAGCCGCCAGTGCTTCAAGCACGCGTAACACTTCCCCCACCAGTTCAGGGTCAAGTGCAGAGGTTACCTCATCGCAGAGCAACACTTTGGGGCGCATCGCCAATGCCCGGGCAATCGCTACCCGCTGCTGCTGACCACCAGAAAGCTGCGCCGGATAAGAATCATACTTATCCGAGAGGCCAACTTTCTCAAGCACCTCACGGGCAATTTTCTCAACCTCAGTTTTCCCTTCACCACGCACCACTAACGGCGCCAAGCAGACGTTTTCCCCCACGGTTTTATGAGGGAACAAATTAAAGCTTTGGAATACCATGCCCACGTTTTCACTCAGCTCTTTGGGCGACATCGACGCCGCATCCAGCTGTTTATCAGCGATGGTGATTTTCCCACTGTCGTGCTTTTCTAACTGATTCAGGCAGCGCAGCAAGGTGCTTTTACCCGAGCCACTGCGGCCAATAATCGCCACCACTTCGCCTTGCGCAACCGAAAGGTTAATGCCTTTAAGCACTTCCAGATCGCCAAAGGCTTTATGAACGTTATCAACGTAAACCAGCGTCATAGAGCTTTTTCTCCAGATAGCGCGCGTAGCAGGAAAGTGGGTAGCACAGCGCAAAGTAAAGAAGTGCCACAAGGGCAAAGATAGTGAAGGGTTCAAAGGTCGCGTTATTGAGCATGGTGCCTGCTTTAGTAAGCTCTACAAAGCCAATGATGGAGGCCAGCGCCGTCCCTTTAATGACCTGTACTGAGAAGCCCACCGTAGGCGGAATAGAGAGCCGCAACGCCTGGGGCAGAATCACATGACGCATGGATTGGAAGTAGTTCATACCCAGCACCCGTGCCGCATGCCACTGCCCTTTAGCCACCGCTTCCAAGCAGCCACGCCAGATGTCACACAGAAACGCACTGGTAAACAGCGTTAGCGCAATGGAGGCCGCCCACCAGGCAGAGATCGGGTGCCCCAGAGCAGCGGCACCAAAGAAGATCAAAAACAGCTGCATCAGTAGCGGAGTGCCCTGAAAAAGATCAACATAAAGTGCTGTTAAACGCTGCAGCCAGCGGCTGCTGGAGAGGCGCATAAAGGTCAATACCAGCCCCACCGTAGCACCGCCCACAAAGGCAATCAGCGACAGCACAATGGTCCAGCGGGTAGCCAGCAATAGGTTGCGTAAAATATCCCAGAAGGTGAACTCAATCATCGTTGTTCTCCTTGCTGATAGGCGAACACGCGCTTACCCACCAGCATAAAGCTGCGGCGCATGCCAAAGGCGAGGAGCAGGTACACCAGCGTGATCAGCAGGTAAACTTCAAAGCTGCGGAAGTTACGTGACTGAATAAAGTTAGCAGCGTAGGTCAAGTCAAATACCGAAATCTGCGATACCACAGCCGAACCCAACATAACAATTATCGACTGACTGATCAGCGCGGGGTAAACCCGTGCAAAAGCAGGCACCAATACAACGTGGCGATAGCTTTGCAGTGTGGTCATGCCCAGTGCACGGCCCGCTTCTAACTGCCCTTTCGCCGTAGCGCTGATACCTGCGCGCAGGATCTCGGCACTGTAGGCGGCTAAGTTAAGCGTCATGGCGATAAATGCTGCGGTAATGGCATCAATCTTGATGCCCAATCCAGGCAATCCGAAAAAGATAAAAAATAGCTGCACAATAAAGGGAGTGTTGCGGGTCACTTCGACGTAACCGCTCAACCCCCAGCGCACCCATGGCTGCCCGTTGACACGCAAATACGCCACTGCCACTGCTAGCGTTAACCCCGTTAAGGTCGTCACCACAGTCAACATGACCGTGGTGGTAAGGCCTTGCAGCAGCTCGCTGGCGTAGGGCAACAGGGTAAGAAAATCGAGTGTTGGCCCCATGATGAACCTCAGCTACCAAAATTTTCAGGTAGATCGGCGCTGAACCAACGCTGTGACAGCTCATTTAAAGTGCCATTCTCTAATCCCTGGGCAATCAAGCGATTCACCTCTTCCATCAATGCAGGTTCATTTTTGTTCATGCCCACATAGCAGGGTGAATCTTTGAGCTGGTATACCAGTGAGGGCGCCCGACTGCTATTACGCTCAGCGATCTCGGCAGCAACCACGTTCCCCGTGGCCACGTAATCAACTTGGCCGGAAAGAAATGCGGAGATAGTCGTGGCGTTATCTTCAAAGCGCTGGATCCTGGTGGAGTCCGGTGCAATCTCGGAAAGCTCCATATCTTCCACAGCACCACGGGTTACCCCGATGGTTTTACCCGCCAGCCCTTCAGGGCTATCCACGCTTTCATCCACATCAGCGCTGAATACACCCAAGAAAAACGGTGCATAGGCATCGGAAAAATCAATCGCCGCCTCACGCTCCGGGTTTTTACCCAGGCTGGAGATCACCAAATCCGCCTGGCCAGTCTGTAAATAGGGGATACGGTTAGCACTGGTAACCGGGATCAGTTGCAGCTCAACGCCCATTTCATCAGCAAGGTATTGAGCCATATCGATATCGTAGCCACGCGGCTGAAGGTCGGTACCTACCGAACCGAAGGGCGGAAAATCCTGCGGCACGGCAATGCGAATAGTGCCCCGGGACTCTATGGCTTCTAGCGCATCCGCCTGAACATTTGGGCTGGTTGTTAACGCCCCCAGAGCAACAGCGGCACATAGGCCCGTGGCTAAAATGCTGGACTTTAGACACTTGAAGCGGCTATTGAACGAACCACTAAGGCGATGTGATAACGATTTCATAAGACTCTCCTGGCAGGGGGAATGCTCTCGGGACAGTTTGTTAAGGTCATGCTCTGCGACAGGCAGTGACAGCAGTAGCAATGGACGCACAGCGAACGAAAGTTTTGTTGCACATACACATCATAAGAAACTTTTGTTTCACCTAATCACTGAAGAGCAATTGAGATACCAGAAGTAACGAACGTTTTTTATAACAAGGGATTAGCAAACAAGACGCACTAAAAAGCAGCAGTCGTCTGATAGGAAAGAGAGCGGCAAGAGAGGGGGTGTGAAAGTTATTGGTGCACTCCTGACACGCACAAAAACGCAATGCACCAATAATGACAAGCAGTGACCACGTAATGAGACAGCCTAGTGAGCGTCCCAATCAACACTCATAGTCGGAGCTTCCAGCTCACTGAGTTCATGGTAAATAGCACTAATCGTACTAATTCGCTCTCGGCCTTCCGCTAGGCGCTGGTGCAACACACCATTGGCCAGCAAACAGATAAGACTATTGGCCGCTGCGTAGCTATCAAATGCAGAGAGACTCTCCAGTGGCGTTTCCATAAACCAGCTTACCTGCGACGCGAAATTTACCGCCGTGGGGTCAGCAATTAGGGCCACCTGAGCAGGCGAACGCTCAAGTGTATTGATTAGCGAGGCAAATGCCGTCGGTCGCCGCCGAAAGCCAAACAACACCACCACATCCTGCTCGCTGAGATCGACAATCTCTTCAGCTAACGACTGGTTTGGCTGGGGCACCACGCGTACCTGAGCGCGTGCTTGTATCAGTTGCTGGCGGAAATGCAGCGCCAATGGATAGCTGTTACGAAACCCGATTACGACCACATGGCGTGCCTTATCCAGGCACCCCACCAAGGATGAAAAATCCTGATGGGCGATGTTATGTAAACAGCGCTGCAAGTTATCCTGCTCCCGCTGAAGGTGCCGCTGAAACGGCGCCCCTGCCTCCTCCTCCATGGCATTAGCATCAATAACTAACGGCACCCCCAGGTTACGCAGCTGGCGGGCGTGATCTTTAACCGTACGATAGCTCTCAAACCCCAGCCGCTTAAATAACCGACTGACTGTCGATTTCGAAACGCCGGTTAGGCGGGCCAAATCGGCGGCGCTATACACTGCCAAATCGTCAAAATGGTCGAGAATAAAGCTCGCTACGCGCTGCTCCTGGGCACTTAACTCGTCAAACTGGGCGGTAATTCGCTGTCCGATATGCGGCGTCATAGCATCCTATTCAGCTGTGTGATCAACGCGCTCGTACTGGGGGGCTAATTGGTACTCGGCTCAGTGGCAGACAATACCCGCCTAGCAATCCAAACGCAGTCGAGGGTTTCGATGTAATCCAAAAGTGTGCAGCACAAGAAAACGCTCTGGTGGACATGCTCACCGCTCTGACTATCGGTCATCCAGGGCCAAAAAGGCAAATCATCGCTCTATGACCTATTGACGTAAAGGCAGCCTTATCCATCAAGCTCTAAACCTTCTCCATCCGGTTCTAGGTGCAGGGCAGCATTGGGATTGCACACCAAATAACCCAGCAACACAATTGTATACAAAGCAACAAAAACAATGACCAAATAAAACTTAGCCACATGATAATCATTTGATAATTAAAAATTATCTTTCTCACACCCATACTAAACCTTTGAAAACTGAACAAATGGTCAAACTATTTGATTATTATTTTTGTTATTCTTTCCTGCTTTAGCACTTGCGTAGCATCAGAAATCGACCTATTTTCGTATACAACGACATATACATTGTTTACATGCAGGCCGATTATTGTGCATATACGAATTATTAATCCCAATACCACGGTGTCCATGACCGCTGCTATTTATCATGCAGCCCAGCAACGGGCCACCTTGGGCACCACGGTCAGTGCCTCACAGCCCGAAGCGGGCCCCGTCTCCATTGAAAGCCATTTCGATGAAGTTATCAGCGCAGTCGGGGTTGCCGAAGAAGTGCTAAAAGGCGAGCGCGAGGGTGGTATTGATGCTTATGTAGTGGCCTGCTTTGGTGATCCTGGCCTATTGGCTGCCCGTGAGTTAACCCGCGCACCGGTGATTGGCATTGCCGAAGCAGCCTTTCATTTAGCCACGCTTATCAGCACCCGCTTTTCAATCGTTACCACCCTAGGGCGCACCGGCATTATCGCCGAGCATTTGCTTCAGCAATACGGTTTTAGCCACCACTGCCGTCGCATTCGCGCCGCCGAAATTCCTGTCTTGGATCTTGAACATCACCCTGAAATGGCGTTTGTCCGCATTGTTGAAGAGTGCTGCCGCGCCCGGGATGAAGATGGCATTGGTGCCATCGTTTTAGGCTGTGGTGGCATGGCTAATTTGACCCAGGAGATTAGCCGCGAGGTGGGCCTTCCAGTAGTGGAAGGCGTAAGTGCGGCACTCAAGCTGGCGGAGTCGCTAGTCAGTCTAGGGCTTTATACCAGCAAATATGGAGACCTTGCCTACCCACGGCCAAAAGCCTTTACAGGTAAGTTTTCCGGGCTATCTGATCTTGAGCTACCACTTAAGTCGTAAAAGCCACACAACCCACAAAAACAACGACTACTCAAAAAGTATTCGATAACAATAGATTAAATAGATTTTTCCAATAAGTACGTCCATTAGCACGCCACGCCGCAAGCGTTGCTTGGGTATACAAAATACTCAGGTTGCCAATAAAACCGATAATCTTGCGAGGACGACACCATGAGCGCTACACCCTCGGCTCTTGCGTCAGAAGAACGACCCGATGCTGGGTCGAAAGCATTAGGGGCTGAAAGCCTGGCCCCACAACACACCAGAATCATGGGGCGTAGCTCCTATTTTCTGGCTTGGTTCGGCGGCTGTGTATCCATCGGCACCTTTGCCATGGGTTCCAGCGTCGTCGGTACTTTGAACCTATTGCAAGCCACCTTGGCCATCGCCATCGGCTGCTTTGTGATCGGTATTGCACTCGCTATCAATGGGGCAGCAGGCTACAAGTACGGTATCCCGTTTATGGTGCAGGCGCGCAGCGCTTTTGGCTTTACCGGTACACGATTACCTGGCTTGGTCCGCGCGGTACCTGCGGTAGTGTGGTATGGCTTTCAAAGCTGGATTGGGGCGGGGGCACTCAATATGGTGTCGGCCACCCTATTTGGCTTCGACAACCTTATCTTCTACTTCATTACCTTCCAGTTCCTACAAATTGGCCTTTCGGTGATGGGTTTCCAGGGCATCAAATGGTTAGAGAATATCGGCAGCGCTTTTATCCTCGCCTCATTGATGTACATGTTCTATGCCACCGTGCAGCGCTATGGCGATGAGCTTTCGGCTAACCTGCTGACCATGGAAGGCTCCTGGGGCATGCCCTTTTGGGGCGCCACCATGCTGTTTTTAGGCATCTACAGCACCATGATGCTGAACGTTAGCGACTACTCCCGTGAGCACAAAAAAGGCACACCCCAGAGCCTACTAACCACCATTTATGCCATGTCTATTCTGCCCTGCACGCTGTTTATGGGCTTGATTGGCTATATGGTTTCTGAGGCCACCGGCACCGCCGATCCTATTCAGGTGTTCGCCAACGCAGTGGACAATACTCCACTGTTGATGACCACCCTGCTATTCATCGCCTTTGCCCAGGTGACCACCAACGTACTCAACAACGTAGTGCCCCCCACCTATGTCTTGATGGACGTATTTAAGATCAAATTCTCGGTTGCCACAGTGATTGTTGGGCTACTGGCCTTCGCCACCTTCCCCTGGAAGCTGGTGCAGCCTGGCTCTGCTGCGGGCTTGCAGCTGTTTGTGCAGACCTACTCCGCCTTTTTAGGCCCAATCTTCGCCATTCTGGTGGTGGATTATTACGTTATTCGCCGTCGCACCTTGGACATTAATAAGCTGTACGACCCAGAAGGCCCCTACAAAGGCGTCAATGCCGCTGCGCTGATCGCTACCGTGGTAGGCATAGTGGCGGCGCTCTCTTTCTCGGCCATTTCCTGGTACGCCAGCCTTATCCCCGCAGGCATTACCTACTACTTGCTGATGAAGCACTGGGCTCCCTGCCAGCGCTTTAGCCAGTAGCCTAATTAACCAACCTGCGAGCCGACACAATGAAAGAGAACAACGTCGTGAGTGAGCTAGATATTCAGCACATCGACCCTACCCTGTACAACGAGGATCTTGCACCGCTGAAACCCCAGAACCGTAACTGGGGCGCCTTTGAGATTTTTAATGTCTGGTCTAACGATATTCAGAGCCTGTTTGGCTACACCCTGGCAGCCTCGCTGTTTTTAACCTACGGCCTGAACGGCTGGGCGGTCATGGCAGCGATTATTCTAGCGGGTGTGATTGTGATGTTTTTGGTTAACCTCACCGGTAAGCCCAGCGTTAAATACGGCATTCCCTTTCCGGTGATGGTGCGCGCTAGCATGGGGGTACGGGGGGCTAACCTGCCCGCGATGCTGCGCGCCATTGTGGGGATATTTTGGTACGGCGTGCAGACCTACTTTGCTTCTACCGCCGTTACTCTGCTGATTACGGCCTTTTATGGCGCAGGCGATGGCAGTACTTTCCTAGGTCTTTCTGGCGTGGCTTGGGTGTCGTTTGTGATTGTGTGGCTATTCCAGATCGCGATTTTCTGGCAGGGCATTGAGCGCATCAAGCACTTTCTTAACTGGGCAGGCCCGCTGGTCTACGTAGTGATGCTAGTGTTGATGATCATTGTCTGGTTCCAAGCGGGAAGCGAGCTGATCCCCGCCATTGGCACCATTTTTAGCGGCGACGGTGCAACCAGCGGCAGCTCGATTGCGGCCTTTATGGCGATTGTGGGCACCATGGTGGCGTATTTTGCGGCGGTGGTGATCAACTTTGGCGATTTTACCCGCTTTGTAAAAACCGAGCGTCAGATGAAGCTTGGCAACCTACTAGGCTTGCCACTTAACGTGGCGTTCTTCTCCTTTATCGCGCTGATTATTACCGCAGGCACTCTGGTACTGTTTGGCGAGGCGCTGACCAACCCCGCTGATATCGTTGAGCGGGTGGATTCACTACCGCTAACGATTGTCGCCGCACTCACCTTCTTTGCCGCTACGGTGGGTATCAACCTGGTTGCCAACTTTATTCCCCCTGCCTACGACCTTGCTAACCTGTTCCCCAGCAAGATCAGCTTTAAGATGGGTGGCCTGATTACCGCTGTCATTGCATTCTTTGTTGGCGCACTATGGCTTTCGGTGATCAGTCAGATCGGTGTTCCCGGCTTTGTAAATGCGCTAGGGGCAATCGTCGCACCCTTCTACGGCATTATCGTGGTCGACTACTACCTGATTAAGCGTCAGAACTTAAACATGCAAGAGTTATTCTCTTCAGCACCAAGTAGCGCCTACTACTATGTAAACGGCTGGAACACCCGCGCCCTTCTCGCCTTTGGCGGTGCAGCGCTATTCTCACTCTCCACCGTGTTAGTACCAGCGCTTACCGGCCTTGACGGCTTTGGATGGATGATTGGCGCAGCCCTGGGCGGGCTGTTCTACTACGGTTTGATGAACCAGTTTAAAACAGCACCCTCGCTTTCTGAACAGCAGACAAGTTAAGGTAACAAAGCCCTAACTAACTGATTAGAAAAGCATACAAGCGCCATTGGTATGAAGCCGATGGCGCTTGTTTATCGCCCGGGCTGACCCAGTCATGTTGCGCTCGCGATGTTCACATTTCCAGGCCTAGCCGAGTACGAGCAATATCGGGAAAAGTCACTTCAAGACGCAGCCTGTATAGCCGCCTTCAAATATGCTGAAGAAACAAAGTGCACCATCAGCTATGAACGAACTTTTTTAGGCCTGTGTTCAATGCGTGACCGCTCCCCGCCCTCAATCGAGCGAGGGTTTACGCGGGCTTTTGCTAAAAATAGGTCGTCATATAGATGGTATCTTAGGTGTCATGTTCCTGGGATTAGCAGCTAGGCTAGTGGCGAGCAAGTAATCCTTCGGCACTAAATCTAATCTTCTGGACAAATATTCCGCTGCGCTGCAAATTTGCTGCGGCTATGACACGTTTTATGTGCTTAAGGATAGAGGGATAGGCAGTTTGAACATTACCGATTTACCCTTTGGGGTTACTGACTGGTCTGAAGTTGAGAAAACTGAACACACCGGGGAGCAGGGAGTTGCGTATTGGAAGACCCGCCATTTTGGCGACATCCGAGTTCGCATGGTTGAGTATAGCCCTGGCTACTTAGCCGATCATTGGTGCGCCAAAGGGCACATTCTGCTCTGCCTAGAAGGTGAGCTCCACACTGAGCTAGAAGACGGACGTTGTTTTGTGCTTCATCCAGGGTCGAGCTATCAGGTCGCAGACAACGCTGAGCTTCATCGCTCCTCGACAGAGCAAGGGGCCAAGCTGTTCGTAGTGGATTAAAATCACATAATCAGGTCATCCAGCAGATGCCGGAGAAGAGATTGAATCCAACGATTCCTGATGAAGCGAAACAAGCCAAGTCGGTCATTGAAGACCTGCTTAGTGATTCAATCGTCGGTATTTATCTTTTTGGCTCGGCAGTTGTGGGTGGCTTAAAACGCGACAGTGACGTGGATATTTTGGTCGCAGTTAATGACCCGCTTACCACCTGGCAAAGGAAAGAACTTGTCGCTCGGTTGATGAGTGTGTCCGGAGCAATCGGAAATCAACAGTTCATCAGGCCGATAGAGCTGACTGTCGTAACCGTTTCAGATGTTGTCCCCTGGCAGTTTCCACCTCGGGCTGAGTTTGTATACGGCGAGTGGTTGCGAGAGGAATTCGAAGCCGGAAGCATCCCAGAACCAGCCAGGGATCCTGATCTTACAATTGTCCTAAAAAAGGTAATTGATGATAGTTTGCCGCTATATGGCGGTGATGCTGCTAGCGTTTTCGGATCTGTGCCGCTAGCGGATATTCGAATGGCAATTCGAGATTCATTGCCCAATCTTCTTGCAGAGACAGCTGGTGATGAACGTAACGTGATTTTGACCTTATCACGGATGTGGCTGACCGCTGCTACTGGTGATATCGCTCCAAAAGATACAGCAGCGCAATGGGCGGAAAAGCAAGCGTCTCCTGATCACGCAGTGTTATTGCAGAATGCTCGCGAAGGCTATCTCGGGAGGATTGATGATAGATGGGAAGAGAACCGGGAGGAGTTCGAAGTGCTTGTCTCTTATATGAAAAAGTCAATTGAGGCATGCCTCGATGCCTAACAGTGGGAGAAGCCATGACAGGCACAGGCACAGAGACAAATTACACATTTTCCAGTGCTGGGGCGTTGAGGCTGTCGAGCCCGCCTTGGCATTGAGGGACCATATCCCCAACGTCCAGAATGTCAGGGATAAGTCACAGGCAGCTTTAATCACTCCTCCCAAGCGGCAATGATATCGCGCTCTTCATCGCTCATATTTGTCATGTTACCCAGTGGCATATAGCGGCTGGCCACGACTCGTTGAATTTGTGCTTTATGGCCAAGAATTTCGTCCCAATTATCCAAGGCAAAGCCTGCAGGCGGCGCTGAAAACCCGGCATGCGCAGGGTTGCGAGCATGGCACTGCACACAATGCTGCTCCATTAATTGAGTAATTTGTGCCTGGTCTGGCTGTCCCGCCACCCCCTCGCCGCTCGGCAAGGTAGCAGTGGGTGCCGTCACCCCAAATGCCAATAAAATAAGCCCGACCCCAAAAGCGGGATACGCTGGCTGGGTTTTGCCTGCATGCATCAATACGAAGAACTGCCGAATCAAAGCGCCAGCAAAGATAAACAGCACCATGGCTATCCATGCACGCTCGTGGGAGTAGATAAACGAGTAGTGATTACTTACCATCAACAAGACGACGGGTAGCGTAAAGTAAGTGTTATGCACCGAGCGCTGTTTGCCGCGCTTGCCATCCAAAGGGTTGGGGGCTTCTCCCGCCTTCATGGCTTTCACCATGCGGCGCTGGCCGGGGATAATCCAGAAGAAGACGTTCGCCGACATTGCCGTTGCCATCACCGCGCCGGTAAGCAAAAAGGCCGCACGCCCGGTGAACATTTGCGTGCTGAGATAGGCAACCACCACCATCATGACGGCAACGGCTACGCTGAGTAGACCATCGCGCTCCATATTGGGGCTAATACGTTTACACAGTTCGTTGTACACCACCCAGCCGCCCAATAAGAAGGCCAGCGCCAGCAAATTCGCCTGCCAGCCACTCATATTAGCGGCCCACTGCCAGGAGCTATTGGGATTTACCAAGTAGAAGCCGGGATTCACCATGTACAAAATAACAAACAACGCAAAGCCAGAAAGCCAGGTGGTATAGGCTTTCCAAAACGACCAGTGCAGCTCGTTGGGCAACTTAGCAGGGGCTGTGGCGTACTTCTGATTATGGTAGAAACCACCACCATGTACCGACCACATCTCGCCAAACACGCCCTTCTCGCGGTCTTCTGACGACTTGGGTGTGCGCAGACTGTTGTCCAGCATGACAAAGTAGATCGACTCACCGATCCAGGCAATAGCCGCAATCACATGCAGCCAGCGCAGCAGCAAATTAACAAAATCAATGGTATACGCTTGCATGCTGAGCCCTCTTAACTGCCGCGATAAGTTGAGTACCCATAGGGCGAAAGCAGTAACGGCACATGATAGTGCTGGCTGGCGTCAGCGACGCCAAAGCGTAGCGGTATCACGTCCAAAAAACGCGGCTCATCAGCATCGATACCCTGAGCACGCAAGTAATCACCGGCATGGAACACTATCTCGTACTCACCCGCCGTAAATGCATCACCTTCAAGAATAGGCGCATCGCAGCGGCCATCGTGGTTGGTCACCACGCTACCCAAGTGCTCGCTGGTGTCGCCTGAAATACGAAATACCTCAATCACAATCCCCTGGCCAGGCTGCCCTTGTGCGGTATCCAGTACGTGGGTGGTTAAGCGTCCCATAGCCACTCCTATTAAAATTAGTTGTTACGACCATCTACCTAGATTGACCTATCGGTCAAAGAGTAACGTTGCTACTATCTCCATGACTACTATTTCCATGGCTACTATTTATTCTATACAGTCATTTCATCATAGAACGCTTGGAGAGTTTTCGTGCCTACCTCGCCATTACCTACTCTTGCGCCTGCGCCAAGCACATGCAGTCTTGAACGCTTTATCCACCATTACGGCGATATTTTTGAACACTCACCATGGGTGGCAAACGCCGCGTGGAACGAAGGGTTGAGTGAGGTACATAACACTCCTGATGCCCTTGCCGACCTAATGGGGCGGATGCTGCAACAGGCGACGCCTGAGCAACAAATTGCAGTGATTCAAGCGCACCCTGACCTGGCCGGTAAAGCGGCGCTGGCAGGCGAGCTTACCCAGGACTCTAGCCGGGAGCAGGCAGGTGCCGGTTTAGATCAGTGTACACCTGAAGAATTTTCTCGCTTTGAACAGCTCAACGCTGCTTATAAAGAGAAGTTCGGCTTCCCGTTTGTTATCGCCGTTAAGGGACTGGATCGACATGCTATTTTGGCGGCGTTTGAAGCGCGCTTGCATAACGACTTAATGCAGGAACGAGATGCCGCAATTGAACAAATTATCCGGATTGCCCGCTTCCGGCTAAGCGTGCGGGCCGAGCAGCCATAACACTTGAAACAGCTACTTTTCAGCAAACACCCTACATACAGCCCTTGAAGCAATACAATGAAAAATGCCACGCCTGATAAGGGCGCGGCATTCTAACTTTAATACGTGATTTACTGCTTAGCGGTTTCCAGCGCTTTCTTGGTGCTTTCTTCGGCCATCTTCTGGCTATCTTTCATAAAGCTTTGGCTGATTGAGGTTACTTTCTCTGAATCACCTTTCATGCGCTCCAACAGGTCAGACATGGTTTTCTGCTGGCTTTCCATCGCTTTTTTGAAGCCATCTGCATCTTTAACGTCCAGCCAGGTGCGAGCCTGGGCGATGGTCATATCCGAGTAAGCACGCGCAGCATCCAACTGAGCACTGAATAGCAGCTCGTAGTAGTCAAGCGCTGACAGCGTATAGGAACGCATTGGCGTTATGAATGTGGATTCAATCTGTTGGTTAGTTTTTTCGACAGTCTTATTCATTAGGTAGTCTCCCTGAGAGTGCTAGCTGGTAGTGCTAGCAATTCAATTTGCCTAAGAGGCGGTTGTAGTGAGGTCTTGGCCTTTGCTACCTTCAAAGCTAGCAGTGCTTTTTGTGCAGCGCAACATGATTTTTAGCATAAGACTACGAAACCACTCCCTGTAGACACACCGTAACTTAAAAGACATAAAATATTATTATAATAAACAAAAACTTAATGCCAATTTTAAAAATTTACACGGACTACTCCTCTCACTAATTAATCAATAATTTCTGATTAAATAGCCTACCTCGACCAACATTGATGAATATTGTAAAGCAGGTGGCTTAACAGCCCCCTGCATTCTAAAAGCGCCACTTACCCCATAACGAGATAAGTAAGCCTCTGTTTTATAAAAATATTCATTTATTCCTAATATCCTGATCTTTTCAGTACCTAATTTCAGTACCTCTCCCTCTCTATCTAATTATTTTTAGCACGCAACTATTAAGCCAACCGAGCATTTACCTCAAGAACCATTTAGACAACCAACTATCCCCTCACCCAGTTATCCATATACTATTTAGCTATCCAACTACTATTCCAACCATCCCAGCGCTATAGGTCGCGGATAGTAATCGCTTTACCTGCCATCCCATCGTGTAAACCAAGCATGCGTTTGAACCATACATCCACGGGGCCCCCTGACTCAATCAAGACTTCTAATGAGACAACATAAGCCCACATCAGACTGCCAAACAGCAGGTAGTCCACACCGCCTGGGGCATCGCCATCTAGAAACGCACTGTCGCGCAACAGGTCTCGTACGGGTGCCAGCGCCTGCTTAAGCTCCTGTTTACCCTGCTCAGGCTGGTGGAACTCTTCTAACGTGCAGCCGAACCGTGCTTCGCGGGTTTCACGAAAATAATCGCGATCACCTGGATGTATTGCCGCCAGCAAGTCCATGGCAATAATGCGAAATAGCGCCGGATTTACGCTGCGTTCAACAATGTATTTGAACAGTAGGGCTCGCTGATAGCTGGCGCCTTTACCAAGCACAGGGGCATCTGGGTATGTCTTATCCAGATATCGCATGATCTCGAAACTGTCGGTGACGGTCTGTTCACCATCGCAGAGCACTGGCACTTTATCGTAGTTGGCAAAGGCCAGCGCGTCTTTTTCAAGAAACCGCCAAGCAACGGTCTCAAAGGGCAAGCCCTTATGCGCCAGCGCCATCCGAACCCGCCAGCAATAGGGAGAAAACCGTAAACGCTCATCGCGCCCGCACAGGTCATAGAGGGTAATTGCCACAGTACAGACCTCCTGATTGTAATTAGTACTTATTGTCATCAGTAATGGTGAATGGACATCTTCATCGATAACAATGGGCGCAAGTCACCAACGACGCAAGTCATGCGATTACTAATCTGTACCCCACCCCAAGCAGGTAACTGCACTGTCAATTAGTCTAATAGCCCACCAATACGACTTCTGTATCAAGAAGCATCAAAAACAAATAAAAACATAATGTTAACCTTAAAAAACCAGTCGAATATGCCTTTGCTTCAGCTCCATTACTGGTAAGACCAATTTTCCAATGTAGTCATTACTTCGCCCTAAACGTATCTTTCACACTGATCAAACCAGCGCGACTGGCCGGCTACTCCGGAGCACACCAAATTAATAACAAGGGGCCATTCCTCCCATGAACGAAACGACACTTGCACTCCTGGCATTTCTGCCGCTATTGCTCGCAGGTATTTTGCTCATAGGTTTCAAAATACCTGCAAAAATAGCGATGCCGATTGTCTTTTTCACCGCTGCGATTATTGGCTTAACCGCTTGGGATATGTCCTTTAGCCGTGTAGCTGCATCAACCGTACAGGGTTTGATCCAGACAGCAGGCCTGCTGTGGATTATTTTTGGCGCTATTTTGCTACTTAATACGCTAAAACACTCTGGCGGCATTACTGCCATTCGTAACGGTTTTTCGGGCATCAGCCCCGACCGTCGTGTGCAAGCACTGATTGTTGCCTGGCTGTTTGGCTGTTTTATTGAAGGCGCTTCAGGCTTCGGCACACCAGCGGCGGTAGCAGCTCCATTGATGGTGGCACTTGGCTTCCCGGCTCTGGCAGCCGTGGTTGTGGGTATGATGATTCAGTCTACCCCCGTTTCCTTTGGCGCCGTGGGCACACCGGTTGTGGTAGGCGTAGGAAGTGGGCTTGATCGGGCTGGTATTACCGCTCAGTTAGAGGCAACAGGCTCCAGCTGGGAGGTGTTTTTCCAGATGATAACGAATGGCGTGGCAATTACTCACGGTATCGTGGGCATTCTAATGCCGCTGATTCTTGTGCTGGTCATGGTGCGCTTTTTCGGCGCCAACCGCTCCTGGAAAGAAGGCCTCTCTATTGCCCCCTTCGCCATCTTTACCGGTGTCGCATTTGTCGTACCCTACACCTTGGTCGGTGTCTTCTTGGGCCCAGAATTCCCTTCAATGATTGGCGCTATGGTTGGCTTGGCCATCGTAGTACCTGCGGCGCGTAAAGGCTTCCTGCTACCGAAAGATACGTGGGACTTTCCTGAGGCCTCCTCTTGGCCGGATGAATGGATTGGCAACCTGCAGATTAAGCTAGACGACGTGGCTGGTAAGGCCCCCATGTCTACTTTGAAAGGCTGGATTCCGTATGTGCTGCTGGCAATCTTCCTCGTCGCTTCACGCACTGTTGAGCCACTGCGTAACGCGCTAACCTCGGTAAGCCTGAACTGGGCCAACATCTTTGGCGAAGCTGGCGTCAGCGGCGGCATACAGCCCTTGTACCTGCCAGGCGGCATCATTCTGGCCGTTGTAATAGTGACCTACTTCATACACAGCATGAACCCTCGCCAGATGAGTGCCGCGGTATCAGAATCCACTAAAACCATCTTCGGTGCGGGCTTCGTGCTTGTGTTCACCGTGCCGATGGTACGTATTCTGATCAACTCAGGCGTTAACGGTGCTGACCTGGTTTCCATGCCAGTAATGATGGCTCAGGCGGTTGCTAATAACGTGGGCGGAGTCTATCCCTTCTTTGCGCCAGCGGTAGGGGCGTTGGGAGCCTTTATTGCAGGTTCGAACACGGTCTCTAACCTGATGCTGGCAGAGTTCCAATTTAATATTGCTCAAACCCTGGGTCTCTCTACAGCGATGATGGTGGCACTTCAAGCGGTAGGCGCGGCAGCAGGTAATATGATTGCTATCCATAACGTCGTAGCAGCATCGGCCACTGTTGGCCTGTTAGGCCGTGAAGGAACAACGATTCGTAAAACCATTATCCCGACAATCTACTACCTGATATTCACCGGCATCATTGCGCTAGTAGCATTCTACGTAATAGGAGTCACCGACCCACTGATGTAGATGGACCTTGATATAAACAGAAGTTGAGATAGACACTCCTACACCCCAGGCCTAGCCTGGGGTGTAGCGTTTGAAAGTCATATTTTGACGCTACTAGCCGATACGTTTCAGCGCTTTAGCATGCTGCTGGCCGCGTATAACATAGCTTTGAGCATTCAGCTTTAGTCCTTCTACTGCCTCTGCTGATAGCTCGCGCACTACTTTGGCTGGCGAGCCGACAATCAGTGAATTGGCAGGAAACACCGCCCCCTCTTTGATAAACGCCCCGGCCCCCACCAGGCTATTTTCACCAATGACCGCACCATTCAGCACTACCGCCTGAATGCCTATTAAACAGCCATCACCTACCGTGCAGCCGTGTAGCATCGCCTGATGCCCCACCGTAACGCCTTTACCGATTTTAAGTGGATAGCCTGGGTCAGCATGCAGGACTGCCCCATCCTGAATATTACTCTCTTCACCTATTTCCAAGTGATCGCTATCGCCACGTAGTACGGCCTGGTACCACACGCTTGAGCGCGCTTTGAGCGTCACGTGCCCAATAACATCAGCAGTCTCCGCGATATAAACATCATCGTGAATATCAGGCTGCTGCTCGCCAAATTGATAAATAGCCACGCCATGCTCCTTTTATTGGTTACCCCCACTGCCCTCAAAAGCGGTGAAGGGTCTGTTGCTACTCTATTATCACCACTCTCTTACCACTGCTCTATTACCACTGTTCTATTACCACTGTTCTAAGCGCATTGCAGAGCGCTCTAAGCGGTCATGCTCTGCCTCTACCTCGCGCAGTAGCTCACTGATGCTGGTTAGATGCTCTAAAGCGATACGCCTTGCCTGCTCAGCATCGCCACTGATCACCATATCGTGTAGGCGAGCATGCTGCTGATTGATCATCTCCCTTGGGCCTGGGCGATGGTAAAGGTGCTTCACTGAAGCAAACACTGAACTTAACAGTAAATCGGTCAAGCTTTGTAACGTATGCACCAATACAGGGTTGTGGGAGGCTTGAGAAATTGCCAAATGAAAAGCGTGGTCAAGTCGGGCCAGTTGTTCAACATCGATCGCTTCAGGTCGAGCCGCATACTCGGCTAATTCTCGGTAACGGCGAGTAATTAACACACGGTCCATAGCGGTGCCACGCCTAGCCGCCAAGTAGGCGGACTCACCTTCCAGTAATGCACGCACCTCTAACAGATCAAATAGCGTACGTGGGTGGTCTTTAAACAGGTGCATTAAGGGGCTTTGCTGATGCATAGGCAGTAGCGATGCCACTGTTGAGCCATGCCCTTGGCGTGTATTAATAATGGCTTTGCTACGCAGAATTCTTAACCCTTCACGTAGCGATGCGCGAGACACGCCTAAACGCTCACACAAACGTCTTTCCGAGGGCAATAGCTGCCCAGGCCGAAAAACACCATCTAAAATTAGCTCCTCAAGTTTGGCCGCCACATGCTCAGGGGTACGCCGCCCCATAGATACATCATCACTGGCAAATGCCATTATTCACTCCTTTCTCTGGCGTGCTGCCAACACAACATGGTCAGCCCACATAGCAGCGTTTTTCCAAAAGGAGGACGCTATGGTGATGAAAGGCTCGACACTAGCTTGGCTATCGACTAATTACTGGTCAGACCATTGCACCACAACCTAGACACTCGCACAAAAAAAGCTCAGATTGGTCGCCAGGTTAAACAGCCATGCTACGACCTACATGGCCACTATTTTTCATGATAAAAAAGTTAGGGATGTCGTTATGAATATCCTTTTTGACGAACGCCTTGATGGCGAACTCGTCCACCGTGATAAAGCTGAAGTAATGAGTGATCTGCAAAGCGCCATTCCTTCGTTAACGCTACTTCATCGCGAGGAGGATTTACGCCCCTTCGAATGCGATGGACTAGCGGCCTACCGAGTATTACCCATGCTGGTAGCGCTCCCAGAAACCCTGGAGCAAGTGAGAGAGCTTCTAAAGCGCTGCCATGCGCTGAGCGTACCAGTAGTAACACGTGGGGCAGGTACCGGCCTTTCAGGTGGCGCCCTGCCGCTTGAGCAGGGCGTGCTGCTAGTCATGTCGCGCTTTAACCAAATTCTAAAAGTAGACCCTGATGCACGCTTAGCCCGTGTACAACCCGGGGTGCGCAATTTGGCTATTTCGGAAGCGGCCGCCCCTTATGGGCTGTATTACGCCCCAGACCCTTCATCGCAAATTGCTTGCTCCATCGGGGGCAACGTCGCCGAAAATGCTGGCGGCGTGCACTGTTTAAAATATGGCCTGACAGTCCACAACGTAATGCGGGTCGATGTGTTAACCATTGAAGGCGAACACATGACGCTGGGCTCTGAAGCCCTTGATGCGCCAGGCTTTGATCTGCTTGCGCTGATGAATGGCTCGGAAGGCATGTTAGGCGTAGTGACCGAGATCACCGTGAAGCTGCTGCCCAAGCCAGAAACCGCAAAAGTATTGATGGCCAGCTTCGACGATATCGAAAAAGCTGGCCGAGCCGTTGGCGATATTATCGCGGCAGGCATCATTCCCGGAGGCCTGGAAATGATGGACAAGCTGGCCATCAAAGCCGCTGAGGACTTCATCAAAGCAGGCTACCCCGTTGAGGCAGAAGCAATTCTGCTTTGCGAGCTGGATGGCGTTGAGGCGGATGTGGACGATGATTGCGATACCGTACGCCGAGTACTAGAGCAAGCCGGCGCTACCGATATTCAGCAAGCTCGGGACGAAGCCGAGCGCGCCAAATTCTGGGCGGGCCGCAAAAATGCCTTTCCCGCTGTCGGTCGTATGTCACCAGACTACTACTGCATGGATGGCACTATTCCCCGCCGGGAGCTGCCGCGGGTACTTAAGGGTATTGCCGCGCTTTCCGAACAGAGCGGCCTACTGGTCGCCAACGTTTTCCATGCCGGTGACGGCAACATGCACCCTCTGATTCTGTTTGATGCCAACAAAGAAGGCCAACTGGCGCTTGCTGAAGATGTTGGCGGCAAGATCCTGGAGCTTTGTGTGGCCGCAGGTGGTTCGATCACCGGCGAACATGGCGTTGGCCGGGAAAAAATCAATCAAATGTGCAGCCAGTTTCAAGCGGATGAAATTAGCGTTTTCCATGCATTGAAAGCCGCCTTTGACCCGCAGCGCTTACTTAACCCAGGGAAAAACATTCCCACCCTGGCACGCTGCGCTGAGTTTGGCGCTATGCATGTTCATAACAACGAACTACCGCACCCGGAACTACCGCGCTTCTAAAGCGGCACCTAGTTATCACCATCACTAGGAACAATAATTATCAGGAATGACCATGACCGAACTAGCGATTAACGCGACTGACCAGGACATCGCTGCTGACCTTTGCGAACAGGTGCGCAGCGCCTACGCAGAGCGAACGCCGCTACGCATTGTAGCTGGCGATACACGCGCCTTTTATGGCCGCCCAGTGGAAGGTAAAGCACTAAACATAGCGGCTCATAGCGGGATAGTGTCATACGACCCAGTAGAGCTTGTTGTGACTGCACGCGCGGGCACACGCTTAAGCGCGCTCAATGCAGCACTTGCTGAGCATCATCAGATGCTCGCCTTTGAGCCACCTATTTTTAGCGATGCCAGCACTATTGGCGGAGCAGTTGCCACTGGCCTCTCTGGCCCACGCCGCCCCTGGGCAGGGGCGGCACGAGATTTTGTGCTGGGCACCCGGATAATCACCCAAGAAGGCAAGCTACTGCGTTTTGGCGGTGAAGTAATGAAAAACGTGGCGGGTTACGATCTATCGCGTTTAATGGTCGGCGCCCAGGGTACCCTCGGCGTACTGGCGGACATCTCATTTAAGGTATTACCTACCCCTACCGCCAGTCACAGCCTGCGCCTCGCGATGGGATTAGAAGATGCCCTTAGCGAACTCTCGAAACTAGGCCGCCAGCCTCTCCCGATTACCGCAGCAGCCTGGCATGCCGGTGAGCTATTTATCCGTTTAGAGGGTGGCGCCAGCTCCGTCAACGCTACTAAAGAGCGGCTTGGCGGCGAGGCGCTCCCTGCCGATTTCTGGCAGCAGCTACGCGATCATCAGCACGGCTTTTTTACCCTCGGCGAGGGGCAAGCACTGTGGCGCTTATCGCTCCCACCTCACACACCACCCTTAGCACTTGATATCGCCGAAGACGATATTTTCTACGACTGGGGCGGTAGCCAGCGCTGGGTAAAAACCCATCTGGACGCAGATAGCCTACGCCTTGCTTGCCAAGCTGCCGGCGGTCACGCTACTTGCTATACCCCTCACACCAAGGGTGGTGCGGAGTCGCCGTTTACTCCTCTCAACTCAGTGGTCGAAAAATATCATCGCAATCTGAAGACTGAGCTAGATGCCCATGGCATTTTCAACCCCGGTCGTCTTTATGCGGCATTTTAATCAGGAGAGCTGACATGCAGACGCACTTTACCGATGCCGACCTTCAGAAACCGCATATTCAGGAAGCTGAGCGCATTCTGCGCACCTGTGTACACTGCGGCTTTTGCAACGCCACTTGCCCCACCTACCAACTACTGGGGGATGAGCGCGACGGCCCCCGTGGTCGTATCTATCTGATGAAAGAGTTACTGGAAAGTCGCGATGACGACGACCAGGTCACCGCAGAGACACGTCTTCATTTAGATCGTTGCCTCACATGCCGCAACTGTGAAACCACTTGCCCCTCGGGCGTGGAGTATCACAAGCTTTTAGATATAGGCCGCGCAGAAATAGAGCGTCGTGTACCACGCTCAACCGCAGAGCGTGCCCAACGCTACGCGCTACGCAAAATTCTGGTGGACCCAAAGCGCTTCAAAGCGCTGCTAAAGCTAGGGCAAACGTTTAAACCCCTGGTGCCTGGCAAATTACGCAGCAAAATGCCGCCTCCCCCCGTTGATGCGGGCCAGCGCCCAGATAGCCAGCGTCATGCACGCAAAGTGCTGATCTTAGAAGGCTGCGTTCAACCGGGACTCTCACCCAACACCAACGCAGCCACTGCTCGACTACTCGACCGCCTAGGCATTAGCGTTACCCCTATCAGCGAAGCTGGCTGCTGTGGAGCAATTGACTTCCACCTCAATGCTCAAGATGATGGCCGCGCCCGTATGCGCGCTAACATCGATGCCTGGTGGCCACATATCGAACAAGGTGCAGAAGCCATTGTACAGACCGCTAGCGGCTGCGGCGCATTTGTTAAAGAGTATGGAGATATGCTCAAGGGCGACTCAGCCTATGCTGCTAAAGCTCAAAAAGTTAGCGCCCTGGCCAAAGACCTGGTTGAAGTACTGCGTGATGAATCACTGGAGAAGCTGCAGCTTAAAGAGCAACAGCGGCTGGCGTTTCACTGCCCGTGCACACTGCAGCATGCGCAAAAGCTTAACGGCGCGGTTGAAGAGGTACTCAACAAGCTAGGCTTTGCGCTCACACCAGTCAAAGATAGCCATCTTTGCTGCGGCTCTGCGGGCACTTACTCAATCACCCAACCAGAACTTTCCATGCAGTTACGCGACAACAAACTGAATGCTTTAGAAGCGGGCAACCCAGAAGTCATCGTAACTGCTAATATTGGTTGCCAAACACACCTTTCCAGCGCTGGCCGCACCCCAGTTCGTCACTGGGTGGAAGTGGTTGATGCGGCTCTGGTATAAACGCTAGCTCACTTTGCCGTGACAGCCACTTTCAGTCATGCTGGCTGCACGGCACCTTTCCCTTAATAAAAAAGGAGTTTTTCATGCAGACTAAAGCGATTCTTGGCCAAGCCGACGTAGTTACAGTACTAGATGCCGCCCAACAGGAGGCAGATAGCAACGGCTGGCCAGTAACCATTGCAGTCACCGATGACGGCGGCCATCTGCTGGCGCTACGCCGCTTAGATGGCGCTGCACCATTTAGTGCTGATGTCGCCACGCAAAAAGCGCGCAGCGCTGCACTAGGCCGTAAAGAGACACAAATTTTCGAAGAGATGATTAACGGCGGCCGTACTGCATTTATTTCCGCCCCGCTACAGGGCTTACTATCAGGGGGCGTGCCGATCACTGTAGACGGCCACGTGGTGGGCGCCGTAGGCATTTCAGGCGTTAAGCCTGAGCAGGATGTGCAGATTGCCAAAGCGGGCGTTAACGCTATCGCCTGATGGCAGCGCGTGCAGCCTCTACGCTGCACGCTATACATATATGCTACTCGGAATGAGTTACACGCAATAAAAAAGCCCAGATCAGTGATCCGGGCTTTTTTTGAATTCGTTCGGCAAGTGCCGATGTATGCTTAAATGGCGGACCGGACGAGACTCGAACTCGCGACCTCCGGCGTGACAGGCCGGCATTCTAACCGACTGAACTACCGGTCCGAATTGCGATAACTTTTTACTGCACAAACCTTACTGCATAAATTGATGATGGCGGACCGGACGAGACTCGAACTCGCGACCTCCGGCGTGACAGGCCGGCATTCTAACCAACTGAACTACCGGTCCACTACTACATCAATTAGTGCTTACCAACTTTAGTGCTTACCAACTTTAGTGCTTACCAACTTTAGTACTTACCAACTTTAGTACTTGCAGTCACTAGTACTGCTTTACGCTTCCAGGCACCAATTAAATGGTGGGTGGTACTGGGTTCGAACCAGTGACCCCCAGCTTGTAAGGCTGGTGCTCTCCCAACTGAGCTAACCACCCGCTGGTCACGTGGCGCTGCATTCTACAGAAGTCTGGCTGCTTGTCAACATGTTACGTTTAAATCTTTCATTCAAACTTACATGTTATTTACTTGCCGCTACTACTCGTCACAACTAGCTTGTGACAACTACTTGTTGTTACGGCTCGTTGTTACGGCACTGCTTGCCACGACTCTTTATGATGAGCGCGGACGAAGGATGCCGCACTAGTGGCTGCTTCGTCAATTAAAACCGCATGTTTTAAGCCGGAGGCGCGTCGGGGCTTAAGGTCGTGATCACCATCCTGGAGCCACTTAAGCTGTACATTACTGGGTAGTGAGTAACCAGCAACATCATCAACACTACCGAATGGGTCTCGTTCGCCCTGGAGAATCAACATTGGGGCGGTAATGCCCGGGAAGTGTGCCAGCCGCAGTTTATTGGGCTGCTTAGGAGGGTGAAAAGGGTAGCCCGCGACAATGACGCCTGGGCATTCAATTCTACCGACCAGCGCCTCCCCCTCGGGGCTATTAGCGACTATATCGGTGCTTGTTAGCTGAACCTCAGGGCTTGCCAATTCAGAGCTTGCCAATTCAGAACTTGCCAACATAGTAGCGATACGTCCTCCCATAGACTTTCCTCCCACCCATAACGGTGTAGGGCCAAGAGGGAGCAGCAGCTCATACCATGCGCAAGCCTGTACCAACGTATGTTTAATCGGCGGGGGCGGGCGGCGCCTTCCCAGTTCATTCATTTGCTGCATGTAAGGCAAGTCAATGGTGAGTACCTGCACTCCCTGGCTTGCCACCCTCGCGACAAAATGCCGCATGAACATTGAAGCCTGCCCAGCTCCCGCACCATGAATAAACAGCAGTCGGCCATATTCTGGAACACCTGATATGGCTAAAGGCCCATAGCCGTCGACTATAAACCGCTGTATCGAGCGGCTATCCATCGCATTAGGCAACTCGCTTGCCGTCACATTGACAAACCCAAGCTCGGCATAGAATGACACCAATTTCTCCTAGTAATTCCGTGTTAAACCAATTGGCTTGTTCAGCTTAAGGCGTTGCTGCGCTAGAATCGCGCCTGGATCTTGACCTGCATCATCAAGCGGGTGGCCGCATCCGTGCAAAATGCCACGGGTTACCCCCTAACCGCGTTCGATGGGAACATGAAATGAGCACAGCACTGGAACACCCGACCTACAACTACAAGGTAGTTCGGCAGTTCGCGATTATGACCGTTGTGTGGGGCATTGTAGGTATGACTGTTGGTGTCATCCTTGCCGCGCAGCTGGTTTGGCCGCAACTGAACCTTGGCTTACCTTGGACAAGCTTCGGGCGTCTTCGTCCGTTACACACAAACGCCGTAATCTTCGCCTTTGGTGGTTCGGCGCTGTTTGCGACATCCTACTATGTCGTTCAGCGTACCTGTCAGACGCGCCTCTTTTCTGACAAGCTCGCGGCATTTACTTTTTGGGGCTGGCAGGCGGTTATTCTATCCGCCGTGGTAACGCTGCCGTTAGGCTACACCACGACCAAAGAGTACGCAGAGCTCGAATGGCCAATCAATATTTTGATTGCCGTCGTCTGGATTAGTTACGCGATTGTGTTCTTGATGACCATTAAAAAGCGCACAACATCGCATATCTATGTGGCTAACTGGTTCTTTGCTGCGTTTATTATTACCGTTGCGGTGCTGCACATTGTAAACAATGCTGCCATCCCCGTGACACTCATGTACTCCACTTCGATCTATGCCGGTGCAGTGGATGCTATGGTGCAGTGGTGGTATGGGCATAATGCGGTAGGCTTTTTCCTCACGGCAGGTTTCTTGGGCATGATGTATTACTTCGTGCCGAAGCAAGCTGAGCGTCCCATCTACTCTTACCGCCTCTCCATCGTCCACTTCTGGGCGTTAATCATGATTTACATGTGGGCAGGCCCGCACCATCTCCATTACACCGCGCTGCCTAACTGGGCCCAGTCACTGGGCATGATCATGTCGATCATTCTGCTAGCACCGTCATGGGGCGGCATGATCAACGGCATGATGACCCTGTCCGGCGCTTGGCATAAGCTGCGCACCGACCCTACCCTGCGGTTTTTGGTGGTCGCACTCTCCTTCTACGGTATGTCGACTTTCGAAGGGCCGATGATGGCTATCAAGACCGTCAATGCGCTCTCTCACTACACCGACTGGACCATTGGTCACGTGCACTCCGGCGCACTGGGCTGGGTTGCCATGATTACCATTGGTTCAATGTACCACCTGATTCCACGCCTGTTTGGACGCACCGAAATGCACTCAGTTAGCCTGATTGCAGTGCACTTCTGGCTGGCGACAATCGGCACCGTACTCTATATCGCCGCAATGTGGGTGAACGGCATCATGCAAGGCTTGATGTGGCGTGCAATCAACGCCGATGGCACCCTGATGTACACCTTCATTGAATCGGTTGAAGCAAGTGGCCCAGGCTACTTTGTTCGCCTGATTGGCGGTCTTTTCTGGATCGTGGGCATGCTGATTATGGCGTTTAACGTCTACATGACTGTAAAAGGTCGCGAAGCCATCAGCCAACCAGCGCCACAAGCCGCTTAAACCGGGGAAGTTGAGACCAATGAAACACGAGATTGTCGAAAAAAACGTTGGCCTGCTCGCCGTGTTGATTCTGGTTGCGATCAGTTTCGGCGGCTTGGCCGAAGTGGTTCCGCTGTTCTTTCAAAAGGACACAACTGAACCTGTTGAGGGGCTGCGCCCCTTAAGCGCACTAGAGCTGGAAGGGCGCGATATTTACCGCCGTGAAGGCTGCGTGGGCTGCCACTCACAAATGGTCCGCCCATTCCGCGCAGAAACCGAGCGTTACGGCCACTATAACGTTGCTGGTGAGGAAGTTTATGAGCACAACTTCCTCTGGGGCTCAAAGCGTACTGGGCCGGACCTAGCCCGCGTTGGCGGCCGCTACAGTGATGACTGGCACCGTGCGCACATGTATAACCCCCGTGACGTGGTACCTGAGTCGATTATGCCCGCTTACCCCTGGCTGTTTGAACGCACCCTCGACGGTGATGCAACACCCAGAAAGATGCGTACTTTGCGTCAGCTAGGCGTGCCCTATACCGATGAAGATATTGCCAACGCCACAGCTGAAGTACGCGGCCAACAAGAAATCACTGCTCTTGTCGCTTACTTACAGCAACTAGGAACTGTGCTTGAGGGCACTCGTTAAGCTATGGATACGGGAACCTTCCGCGGTCTTATTACGCTGATTTTGATTGTTGCTTTTATAGGCATTTTTGCCTGGTCCTATTCAAAGCGACGCAAACCAGACTTTGACGAAGCAGCCAACCTGCCCTTCGCCGACGATAGTGATGAGCAACCAGCCCGTGATAAGCATGCTTCGCCTGAGCGCGAAGTAGATTCCCGCCACGACAGGGGAGATAAAAACAGATGAATAATTTATGGGGTGACTCCCTATCCAGCTTCTGGAGTGCCTGGATTATTGTCATCACGCTAGGCACTATCGCGCTAAGCGTTTGGATTTTGCTCTCCAACCGCCGCACCGATAAAGTCCCAGATGCTGACGGTAATGTTGAAACCACTGGCCATGCTGCTGACGGCATTGAAGAGTACGACAACCCACTACCCAAGTGGTGGTTCCAGCTATTTATCCTGACGGTGGTTTTCGCCTTGGGTTACTTAGTGTTTTATCCAGGACTAGGTAACTATGCCGGCGTTCTAGGCTGGTCCCAAGAGAGCCAATGGGAAGAGGAAGTGGCTGAGGCCCAGCAACGCTTCACACCAATCTTTGCGCAGTATCAGGAAGTGCCTATTCCTGAACTGGCAAGAGATCCAGAAGCCATGCAGGTTGCAGAGCGTATTTATCAGAATAACTGTGCCGTATGTCACGGCTCCAACGCCCAGGGCGGCTACGGCTTCCCGAATCTGACCAACGACGACTGGTTATACGGTGGTGAGCCTGAAAATATTCTGACTACGCTAAACCGGGGCCGTAATGGCCTGATGCCTTCGTGGCAGCAGTTAGGTGAAAATAATATTGAGAACCTAACCCAGTACGTACTCTCTTTATCTAGCTTAGAGCATGATGCTGAGCGTGCGGCCAGCGGCGAGAGCACCTACCTAGCGGTATGTGCTGCCTGCCACGGGCCTAGCGGTACCGGCAATATTGCATTGGGTGCACCAAACCTGACGAACGATATTTGGCTCTACCAAGCACCAGGCCAAAGTGTTGCAGACTCGGTTCGCCAGACACTGCGTAACGGTCGTAATGGTCATATGCCAGCACAAGCAGCCTACATTGGTGAAGAGCGTGTTCACCTGGTAGCCGCTTACGTCTATAGCCTACGGTTTAACGACTAACCGACGTTTCAATTTCCAGGCTACGCTAATAGGGGTGCGGTTACATACCGCACCCTTTCTTCATCCACAACCCGATACACTACTCAACATTGAGTGTTATCTGGCTGACAGCTGATTCCCATACTGCCGCCTACTCCTGCCTTGTGAGCTGCGATCATCGCCATGGAAAAAATACCTAGCCACGATATTACGCCTCCAACTGTTGGGCACCACACACCCGGGGAAATCCACACCCAAGAAATGTATGCCAAACGGCGCCACATTTACGTACGCGAGATTAAGGGCCTGTTTCAAAAGGTCAGACGCTGCGCTAACTGGGCGCTTATGCTGATGTTTTTCTTACTACCATGGATCAACTTGGGCAACCGTCCCATGATTTGGTTCGACCTGCCGGGCCGAGAATTCCATATCTTTGCCGCCACGTTTTACCCACAAGAGTTTGTACTACTATCGTGGCTGCTAATTATCTGCGCCTTTGGGCTGTTTTTTATTACCGTATTTGCGGGACGTGTTTGGTGCGGCTACACCTGCCCGCAAAGCGTCTGGACCTTTCTGTTTATTTGGCTTGAACACCGTATTGAGGGCACCAGAAACCAGCGCATTAAGCTGGACCAGCAGCCCATGACTACCAACAAAGCGTGGCGTAAGGGAGCCAAGCATCTAGCATGGCTATTTATTGCCCTAGCCACCGGCGTTACCTTTGTCGGCTATTTCACACCCATTCGCACACTGGTTAGCGAACTACCCACATTAGAAGCCCACGGCTGGTCTTACTTCTGGGTAGGTTTCTTTTTAGTCTTTACTTACCTGAATGCCGGCTGGCTACGTGAACAGGTGTGCATCTACATGTGCCCCTATGCACGCTTTCAGTCAGTAATGTTTGATCGCGACACGCTGATTGTTTCTTATGACGAAGCCCGTGGCGAGCCTCGTGGCCACCGCAAAAAATCGCTCAGCCATGCACAGGTTCAAGCAGCGGGCTTGGGCGACTGCATTGATTGCGAACTGTGCGTTCAAGTATGCCCAACGGGTATTGATATCCGTGACGGCCTACAGTACGAGTGCATTACCTGCGCTGCATGTATCGATGCTTGTGACAGCGTAATGGATAAGATGGGTTACCCTCAGGGGCTAATTCGCTACACGACCGAAAATGCACTGGAAGGCAAAAAGAGTCATATTTTACGCCCTCGCCTGCTCGGCTATTTTGCCGCCCTTCTTGTAATGATGGCTGCATTTGCCTGGGCGGTTAACGACCGAATGCCGCTTGGCTTTGACGTGGAGCGTGATCGCACACAGCTTTATCAGACCACTCGGGATGGGCGTATCAGTAATGTGTATAGCTTGAATATACGCAACTTAGATAATCAAGATCACACCTACCGCCTGAGTGTTTCAGGCTTGCCCAGCTTGGCGCTGGACGATGTCATGGTTAATGTTCCGGCTGGCGCCTCGCGCTTTCAAGTGGTTACCGTGCTCGTTGAAGCAAGTGACTTAAGCGAGCCAAGCCACCCCATTACTTTTACTTTGCAGTCCCAGCAAGACGAACGTATACGCCTTGAGCGTGAAGCCCGTTTCCTGGGCAACATTAGGAGATAAATACATAATGCCTGCCACTGACGTGACACCCTGGTATAAGCAGTTTTGGCCTTGGTTTTTACTTGGCTTACTGTTCACTTCAATCGTGGTTAGCTCCACCTTTGCTGTTCTATCGATCAAAACAGCAGACGGCATGGTGGTGCAGGAAGATTACTATGAGCATGGCAAGGCCATTAACATGATTCTTGCCAAACAGGAGCGTGCCAATGAGCTTAATCTTTCAGCCGAGCTGCGAATTGACCCGCTGACCAGTGATATTGTGATTGATCTGTCAGGAGATGACCGGCCAGACAAGCTGTACATGATGCTTATCTTCCCAACCCAGGATGATCGAGACCAAGAGTTTGTCTTAGAGCACGTACGGGATGGCCGCTATATTGCGCAAGGGCCGGACAACCTACGCTATCGCTGGTATATCCAGATTCAGCCACAACTGACCAATGCCGACTGGCGATTGATCGGCGAAGCTCGCTTTCCTGACGAAAATAGCATTGCCCTACTGCCCGGAGGGCGTTCTGCAAGCGAATGAGCACTACTGTTACTACTCCTAGTACTACTTCTAGTACGACTCCTAGCTGTTATCACTGTGGCAACCCGGTGCCCGCCGGGGCGCCGTGGCAGATCATCCTGGATGAGACCCACCACCCGCTTTGCTGCCCTGGCTGCGAGGCGGTGGCTCACGCTATTGTGGACGGCGGCCTGGAAAGCTACTACCGCTACCGCACCGAACTCCCCGAACGCCCCGATGAGCGGCAAGCTGCCAAAGCTGAAACATGGTCAGTGTTTGATGATCCTGGCCTACAGGCGCAGTTCGTACACGCTGATGGTGATGAAGGGTTTGTCAGGGCCACACTAGCCGTAGAAGGCATCACCTGCGCTGCCTGCGCCTGGCTAATTGAACACCGCTTAAATGCCCTTGAAGGCGTTGTATCAAGCGCGGTTAATTTAACCCACCACCGCCTTCGCGTGAGTTGGGACCCAAAGGTTGTCCAACTGTCGCAGCTGTTCGCTGAACTAGCGGCGATTGGTTACGATGCTCAGCCCTACGAACCTGATCAAGCTCAAGCACGCCTGCAGCACGAGGAGCGGATGAACGTCCGTCGCTTGATCGTGGCCGCAGTGGGCATGATGCAAGTGATGATGTTCTCTATCCCTATTTATGTCGCTGGCCCAGGGGAAATCAGCGCGGATTTTTACGCACTTTTCCACTGGCTCTCATTTGCACTGGCGACGCCAGTCGTACTTTTCTCAGCACAGCCCTTTTTCCGCAATGCGCTGCGTGATCTTAAAACCGGCGTGCTGGGCATGGATGTACCGGTATCTCTCGCCATTGGCGGTGCCTATTTAGCCAGTAGCTACGCCGTGCTCTTTAATGTTGGCGAGGTATATTACGACTCGGTAGCCATGTTCACTTTTTTCCTGCTGTTTGGCCGCTACGTAGAAGGCCGTGCCAGACGACGCAGTGGCCATAGCGGTAACGCCTTAAGCGGTGTTTTACCGGTATCCGCTACCCGCCTTGAAGCTGACGGCAGCGAACGCATTCTGCCTGCTAGTGAGCTTCAGGCAGGCGATCGAATACTGATTAAGCCCGGTCACGGCGTGCCTGCCGACGGTATTATTGAGGAAGGTGAATCCAGCTTAGACGAGTCGATGTTGACCGGTGAGTACTTGCCGGTTACGCGGCGTATTGGCGATAGCGTAACCGGTGGCAGCCAAAACATGGAAAATCCGCTGATCGTCACCGTCACTCATGCGGGGGGTGAAGCACGGGTAGCGGGCATCGTGGATTTAACCGATCGTGCTTTTGCTAGCCGCCCAAGACTAGCCCAAATGGCAGCCCGCATGGCTCATTTGTTTGTACTGCGCCTGCTGCTGGTCACGGTCTGCGTTACCGTGGCCTGGTGGTTCATCGACCCTTCAAGGGTGCTATGGATAATGCTATCGGTACTGGTCGTTACCTGCCCCTGCGCGCTGGCCCTGGCGACTCCCACGGCATTGACGGCAGGACATGGGCAACTGCGCCAGCGCGGTGTACTCATTACCCGCGCCGATGCCATGGAGTCACTGTCTAACGTTACCCGAGTTATTTTCGATAAAACAGGTACGCTGACCCGGGGCGAAATGCACCTGATACAAACCGTGGCTATCCCTGGGCACCTACCTGAGCTAAGCAGCGAACGCGCACAAGCCATCGCTGCTGCCCTGGAAGCCCATTCAGAGCACCCCATTGCCCGGGCATTTCGACCATTTCGCGATGCAACGCTACAAGCCCGCCATGTGCAAAGCTACACCGGCTCTGGTTTAGAGGGCACACTAAATGGTGCCACATGGCGCTTAGGTAAACCTGACTTTGCCACTACAACCGCTATGGTGCCGCCAAGTACAGGGCAGTGGTTACTGCTTAGCGAAGACAGCCAACCACGTGCATGGTTTAAGCTGCATGACGGCATTCGTGATGATGCAGCGCAGACGGTGGCAGCCCTACAGGCTCGTGGCTTAGTGGTTGAACTGCTCTCCGGGGATACGCAAGAGGCGGTAGAGAGCCTGGCTCAACAGCTCAACATCACTACTTGGCATGCGGGGAAATCGCCTGAAGGCAAGCTTGAACGCTTACGCGAGCTACAAGCTCAGGGCGAGTGTGTGGTGATGATTGGCGACGGCATCAATGATGTGCCTGTTTTAGCCGGGGCTGATGTTGCCATCGCCATGAACGGCGCCACCGATTTAGCCCGCACGCGAGCAGATGCCGTACTACTCAGCCCACGTTTGATGCGGATCTATGATGCCATTGATATTTCTCAGGCCACCCGCAAAATCATGCGTCAAAATATGCTGTGGTCGGTATGCTACAACTTTTCAGCACTGCCACTGGCAGCCATGGGATTAGTACCACCATGGCTTGCAGCTATTGGCATGTCGCTTAGTTCTCTGGTAGTGGTAGGTAATGCACTACGCCTTTCTCGCTGGCGTACCCAGACTCCCACACTGGCAGCTACTGCCCCTCCGGTGAACGCATGACCATCCTATACCTACTTATCCCTCTTTCTCTTATTTTGCTTGGCTTAGCGGTGTGGGCATTTTTTTGGGCAGTTAAGCATGACCAGTTTGACGACCTGGAAGGCCCTGCCCACCGCGTTTTGTTTGATGACGATGAGAACGACCTAACCAAAGAGCAGCGCGCAGAGCGTAAAAAAGCCGCCGGCAAAAAGGCGGATTCTCATAAGTCAGAGCCACCGCCGTGAACCCAACAGGACTAGATCTACCGCCTGTCATGGCAGCCTTTGTATTTGGCTTGATGGGAGGGGCTCACTGTATTGGCATGTGTGGTGGCATTATGAGCGCACTGACATTCGCCGTGCCACCTAGCATGCGACACCCAGCGCGCATGGGTGGCCTACTACTCAGCTATAACCTGGGTCGTATACTTAGCTATATGGTCGCAGGCGCTCTAGTGGCAGCACTGGGTACGTTAATTTCACTTTCACCAACCGCGCGCGTCCTGCTACAGACCTTTGCTGCGTTAATGCTGATTTTAATGGCACTGTATATCGCCAACTGGTGGAAAGGGCTGCTTAAGGTCGAAGCTATTGGCCGCCACCTATGGCGCTATATAGAGCCGCTGGGGCGACGTTTGATGCCCGTTGTGCATATCCCCCAGGCCTTTACCCTTGGCGCATTGTGGGGCTGGCTCCCCTGCGGCCTGGTCTACTCCATGCTAGCCTGGAGCCTGGCCATCGCCGATCCATATCAAGGCGCCATGCTAATGGGTGCCTTCGGCCTAGGCACCCTGCCAGCACTGCTTGCTACCGGCTTGGCTGCCCAACAGTTTAGCCAGTTGATTCGTCACCCAGCTACCCGCAGTATCGCCGCCATTACCATCATCGGCTTTGCTGTTTGGCAATTATGGTCTCTGATTGGCCACACCGCTCATTAGACTTCTCTCTGTCACGCGAATAACTTGATTCAGCTCAACGCTTTCAATATGCGCTTGCTCTAGCATTCAGTCTCGTATTAAGCCTGCTCCTATCGGTTTAACACCGTACATTCGGCCTGGCTTTTAAACGTTGGCTTTGCAAACTTAGTCTCTTAAAACCAAGTCTCTTAAAACCTAGTCTCTTAAAACAGGGAGCGCCTTCCATGCCCGCACGCGCCACTGCTGCCATTCCACACCCTACACATGCAGCGCATTCGGCCACCGCCTGGGATGAAGCGCTGATACGTCGATACGATACAAGCGGTCCACGCTACACTTCTTACCCAACTGCGCTCGCTTTTCATGATCAGTTTACCGCCGATGACTTTACTCAAGCACTTGAGCGCAGCAATCAGCACCAGCGACCACTATCGCTTTACGTGCACGTACCGTTTTGTCGAAAAATCTGTTTTTACTGCGCCTGCAATAAAATTGCCACCAAAAACACAGGGCTGGCGGAACCTTATCTTTCCCGCTTAGACCGAGAGATGGTGCTAACCGCTCGACACCTGGACACCCAGCGACCAGTGCAACAACTGCACTGGGGCGGCGGAACACCAACGTTTCTATCATTGGCTCAAATGAGCGACCTGGTGGATAGGCTAGACGCACGCTTTGGTCTATCCATGGCACCAGAGCGTGATTACGCAATTGAAATTGACCCACGGGAAGCGGATGTTTTCACCCTACGCCACTTACAGTCGCTAGGCTTTAACCGGCTTAGCCTTGGGGTACAGGATTTAAATCCTCAGGTACAAAAAGCCATTAACCGGATTCAGCCCCGGGTACTCACCGAAACCTTAATGGAAGAGGCACACCGGCTCGGTTTCCGCTCGCTAAATCTCGATTTGATTTACGGGCTACCTTTTCAAACCGAAAAGAGCTTTGCTGATACGCTAAGCCAGGTAATAGAGCTTAACCCCGCTCGCCTATCAGTGTTTAACTATGCTCATATGCCAAGCCGCTTTGCGCCTCAAAGGCGTATTAACGAGCAGGACCTGCCGAGCGCTGATGAGAAACTTGCCATCCTGCATACCACTATTGAAATGCTGACCAGCGCAGGCTATATCCATATTGGCATGGATCATTTTGCCCGCCCGGATGACAGCTTAGCGATTGCCCAGCGCAATGGCTCCTTGCAGCGTAACTTCCAAGGTTACTCTAGCCATGCTCAGTGCGATCTTATCGGGCTAGGTGTTTCAGCAATTTCGCGTGTAGATGATGTTTATGCGCAAAACCCAACCTCTCTTGCACACTTTGAGGCTGCTTTAGATCAAGGTAGGCTAGCAACAGTGAAAGGATTGCGTTTAAATCAGGATGACCTAATACGCCGAGATGTCATTGAACGTCTGATGTGCGATATGCAAATTGATTTAGCGGCCATTGGTCAGCGTTGGGAAATTAACGCCACGGACTATTTTTCTGCTGTTCTTGAGCAGCTTCGCGCTGCAGAGCAGGATGGTTTACTAGTACGTGACGGCCTCTCCCTGACTGCCACCCCCACGGGCCGCTTACTTATTCGCCATCTCGCCATGGCATTCGATGCTCATTTGCCAAGCCAATCGGCACAGCGTTATTCAAAGATTATGTAACCTTCTTGAGGTGCTAATGCCTAGCGCCTATGATGGCTAATGACCAAGGGAGACTGACATGCCTCAACAAGCTAGCCAACGGCGTTCACTGCTGCAAGAAGCTCGCTGCCAAACTTGCAGTCTTAGTTCGTTGTGTCTGCCGCTGGCCCTTGAGCTCGAGGACATGGGACAGTTCGATGCCATTATTCGCCGTCGAGCCCCACTGAAAAAGGGTGAACCCCTCTTTCGTCAGGGTGACCTCTTTACCAGCGTGTACGCAGTTCGCTCGGGCAGTCTTAAGCAAACGACCAGCGAAGGTAATGGCAATGACCAGCTAACTAACTTCTATCTGCCTAGCGAGTTGGTGGGCCTGGATGGGATTGATGAAAGTTACTACCCAGGTAGCGTTATTGCGCTAGAAACCACCACCGTCTGTGAAATCCCCTTTGATCGCCTTGATACCCTTTCCGAAGAGCTGCCCGAGCTACGGGGACAACTCTACCGGAGCATGAGCAAAGAGCTGAAGGACGACCGGCGCATGATGAGACTATTATCACGCAAAACCGCCGACCAGCGGCTAGCGAGCTTCTTGATCACACTATCAGACCGCTTCCGTCGCCGCGGATACTCCCCCTTTAGCTTCCGGCTCTCCATGTCCCGCGCCGATCTGGGGAACTACCTTGGCCTCGCCGTAGAGACTGTCAGCCGTATTCTTAGCCGTTTCCAGCAACAAGAAGTCGTTGCCGTATCAGGCCGAGAAATTAACATTCTCGATATGCCGCGCTTAATCACCTTGGCCGAAGAGGAAGAGCAGGCCGTTACTCCACGCTGAGCGCCTGAATACGCCCGGCCAACATAGCCGCTTGCTTGGCTTCCAGGTTCTCAAAATCGAATAACTGTCGGTCAGCTAGCTGGGAGGGGGCGACATTAGTGACGGCTTTAAACATGCTTTCCAACCGCCCTGGGTGTTTCTTATCCCACTCAGCCAGCATATCTTTAACGACCTGGCGCTGGAGATTAGGCTGTGAGCCGCACAAGTTGCAGGGAATAATAGGAAATTCCATTAGCCGCGAGAACTCAGCGATATCCGCCTCTTTGCAGTAGGCAAGGGGGCGAATCACAACATTTTTACCATCATCTGACAGTAGCTTAGGCGGCATAGCTTTTAATGATCCGCCAAAGAACATATTGAGAAACAGCGTTTCCAGAATATCTTCCCGGTGATGACCCAAGGCAATCTTAGTCGCGCCAATCTCCTCTGCAAACCCGTATAGCGACCCTCTTCTCAGCCGCGAGCAGAGTGCGCAGGTCGTCTTACCTTCTGGGGTCTTCTCCTTCACCACTGAGTAAGTATCACGCTCCAGAATATGGTACTCCACCCCCAGCTTATCCAAATACCGAGGTAGTACATGCTCGGGGAAACCTGGCTGCTTTTGATCTAAATTAACCGCGACCAACGAAAAATTAACCGGTGCGTTACGCTGTAGGTTGCGCAAAATCTCAAGCATTGTGTAGCTATCTTTACCACCAGACAGGCATACCATCACTCGATCACCCTCACCAATCATTTGGTAATCGATGATCGCGTTACCTACCTCGCGGCGTAGCCGTTTTTGCAACTTGTTGAATTCACGCTTCTGTTTTGCGTCAGGCGCTTCTGGCGCGGCCTTAAGGCTAGCCGCTGGCGTGATAGCTGCCGTCAAGGGGTCCAAATAGTCAGGAGATTGCATGGTATAAGCACTGCCGATGGTAGAAAGAGCGACCGCTATTCTAACAACACTCGCTAGCTCCCCCCAACATAAACCCAGCAGATTAGCGGCTACTAGGCAAGCTATTCAGCCTCCCGCTGCAAACGGAGATACAGCAGAGCGCTAGCCGTGGACTCACCTAACACACTATGGCCACTCAGCGTTGGCAGCTGCCAGCGGTCGAGCGCATCGCCAATGCGGCTATCTATATCTACCTGCGGGTGCAAACGTCGTAGCTGGCGCTGATGAAGCTTGGCAACATCCACCTGGGCGTTAGGCAAGCCAAAACCCAGCCCCTTTTTAAACAGTGCATTGAGTCGGTCGAGTGAACGGTCTAATTGCCACCCTATTAAAGGCCGGTTACCAATAAACTCCGCCAGCGTACCAAGGTTTTCTGCACTGGGAGCCAAAGCGACTGACGTACCATAGAGGCAGTGATGTCGACGCAGTGTTGTAGCATTGGCGCTTTGGGTGTTGGCGATTGTGGCAACCCAGGCTCGGCTGGTTTGTACATGATGCTGGTCAAGCACCACCGCAGCTACGCTAATTACCGGCTGGGCATCATCTGAGGCATGACAGGCCAGCGCCACTAATTCTTCGCCCATATAGGGCTGGAATAACCAAGCGTAAGGAGAGCCGGCACACCGACGGCGGTCGCTTTCCCGCTGTAGAAGGGTGCGCAACGAGCCGCTGAATAGCGCCACGTGCCGATCTAACAGTCGCATGCCGCTCACGAATACTCCAGATGATAACGATGTGAAAGGCGTTGTTTGAAGTCTTTAACAATGTGCATAGCTTCACGTAGCAAATCCCGCTCAAGGGATGACAACTCCTGAACAACAACCCGGTTAGTGCGCTTATCAATCGCTGTATCTAGCTCTTGAAGCTGCTGTTTCAAACGCAGTTCGGTAAATAGCGCCAGCGCTTCTCCCAAATCATCAGCAAAGCGCCGGTCTAATCGGCCATCAGCCGCTAAGGCGTCCAAGCGATCAAGCGTTGACGTCGCTTTGATCCGTCTCTCAAGCGCCATGGTGCGCACACCATGAACAATCGGAAAAATGCCGCCTTTTTTAATATCGATGCCGTGCTGGGGCTTTTTCAGCGAGCCAAACAGTGTCAACGGTGTCGAAAAACGTAGCGCTGTTCTAGCAAAGTAAGAGAGCAATAGCTCATCACGGGAACAGCGCTCGAAAAGCTCTTCCCTAACGCTCTCCAGTAACGCTGGATTACCTGCAACCGCGTGGGCATCCAGAAGAATAGCCAGCTTCATCAAGCTATCGCCATCACGGGCACTGACCCACTTCACAATATTTCGCTTCCATTGTGAGACACTTCCAACCCACTCCGGGTTAGACACCATAATATTGCCGGGGCATGGCGGGTAGCCCAATCGAATCAATGTCTGTGTAAGGGCCTGCATTTGCTCGGCCACATCAGGCCATTGGCTGTCATCAGCTAAAATCAGGCCATTATCCTGGTCTGTTTTAAGAATTTGCTCCCCCCTGCCTTCGCTCCCCATCACCATCATGCAGCTATCGCTATGATGAGTTTCATCAACGGTAAATGACCAGGCTTTACTTATAATGCGCCCATTGAGTGCAGCCAAAAGATCCATCGCAAAGCGCAGTTTTACCCCCTGGGCCATTAATGCTTTTACCAACTCTGGGGTACGTTGGCTGGCAGCCGCCAATGCTTCAAGACTATTCGCCTGCTCAACTTGAAGACTGACCACATAACTACGGCTGGAGAAATAGCTCAGCACATCGGTCAGCTCAACAACTCCTTTGAGCAGTTCTTGCTCCATTACCACTACCCGAGCAACCTTATGACGTGTCATTAACACCAAAGCTTCAAATAAGTATTGATTAGGCGTCACGGTAACCAACGAGTAATGGGCAACCGCCTCGACGGGCGTTGCGTTGCTACAGTCACCAAGCACTAATCCATTTAGCAGGTCCGTTTTGGTGACCATGCCATACTTTCCCTGGGTGTTGACCAGCAAGCTATCAGCGTGGCTGTCATTAAGCTGCTTAACCGCACTGGCAATATCAGCCGATGCGTCCATCAATAACGGCTCACGCATGCACTCACTCACCTTAGCCAGCATAAAACCAGCCATGGTCACGCCACCTTCAGCGCGTTTTTCTGTCAGCAAACGTGTTTTGTGCGAAAGTGACTGTTTGAAAAAACTCTCGAACTCAGGGTAGTGGCGGCATAGCTGTATAAACAGTGCTTTAGGCATGATGTAGCACAAGCACTCCTGCTCGGCCTGGAAGCGGTAGCGGCTCTTCCCATTTAAGATACTAATAGCACCGAACAAATCACCTGCAGTGTAGTGACCAATGCGTGCGCTAGAAGCTGGCAAAGTAGTATCAAGCTCTGCCACTTCGCCTTTATGAATCAGGAATACGCACTCACCGGCCTGACCGGTTTCTAAAATAATTTCATCTCGGTCAAAGTAAGCCAAGTCTACCCCGCGGCGCACATGATCACGCCCCTCTTCATCCAGCAGCGTAAATGGCAGCTGGGACAGTTCAACCTCTACCATGCGCGACCTCACTTTACGGCTATATAAATAGGCTGCCTATACAAGCCGACCGAATAAAACTTACCAATGCTACTTATTATACTTTTCGCTATAAAGCTAACGTCGAATCGACGTTTTATTAACGACCAAAGTATTGCCTACGCTTACTAACAAGACACTAAAAGGACCTTTGTTAAACGTAGCAAACATTACTTTTAAGCGAGCTATAGACTATCGTCCTATCACTCTTTCATTATCGACAAAAAAAATAAAAAAAACTAGAAAAAATAAGCATTTCCGCGTATAAAACTGTTTACAATAATCTTGTCAAAGTAATCTGATACCAAAGTCTGGGATTTATTTTTTTGATTTATTGACCAGTATTAATAGTGAATCTGGAGGGGTAATCAAACTGGCTAACCCGTTGACTAACTCAATGCGTTACCAGGGGCCCCAAAAGCTTGCTTAACGTTTCCCAACATGGCGACTTCTGGTAAGCGCTTAAAAGAAGATTAACGCTACAAAAATAACGTGCTGATGTGCCTGGCTGGCCAACATGTCGCTTTGAAGCTCGAATACTAGGAAACACAGAGCAAGTTCCACGTAAGGTTGCCCTGATGAATCACACGCTACTTTGAGTTCACTTTCCAACCCTAAAAATCACAAGTGGAGAGCAACACAATGGCAGACGACAAAACCAATGCTGCTGCATACTGGAAAGCCAACGTTCGCTTGATATTCGGATGCCTAGCTGTATGGGCGTTTGTATCTTACGGATGCGCTATTCTTTTTCGCCCATTGCTGGCGGGCATACTGGTTGGAGGGACTGACCTGGGCTTCTGGTTTGCCCAACAGGGCTCCATCCTCACCTTTATCGTGCTGATCTTCTTCTATGCCTGGAGAATGAACAAGCTTGATGAAAAATTTGGCCTTGGGGAGTAAGCCAGCATGAGCCAATTTGCAATCAATTTACTATTTGTCGGCGCTTCCTTTGCGCTCTATATCGGCATTGCGATATGGGCGCGTGCGGGCTCCACAAAAGACTTCTACGTCGCCGGTGGTGGTGTTCATCCAATTACGAATGGCATGGCGACAGCCGCCGACTGGATGTCAGCAGCATCGTTTATTTCCATGGCGGGTCTACTGGCCTCTGGCGGTTATGCAAACTCTAGCTTCTTGATGGGCTGGACAGGCGGTTACGTTATTCTGGCAATGTTGCTTGCCCCTTACCTACGTAAGTTCGGCAAGTTCACCGTGCCTGACTTCATTGGTGACCGCTTCTACAGCAACACCGCCCGCTTTGTGGCGATTGTCTGCTTAATCGTGGCCTCGGTGACGTACGTTATCGGCCAAATGACCGGTGCTGGTGTTGCATTCTCTCGCTTCTTGGAAGTCAGCAACACCTGGGGTATCTGGATTGCGGCGCTAATCGTATTCCTGTATGCCGTTTTTGGTGGTATGAAAGGCATCACCTATACCCAGGTTGCACAGTACGTAGTACTGATTATTGCCTATACCATTCCGGCAGTTTTCATTGCGATGCAGCTAACTGGCAACCCGATTCCGATGTTCGGCATGTTTAGTACACATACGGAGTCTGGCGTCCCTCTTTTGGCCAAGCTAGATGAAGTCGTTAACGCATTAGGGTTCCAGGACTACACAGCCGATGTGGATAACAAACTCAACATGGTGCTGTTCACCCTGTCTCTGATGGTCGGTACTGCGGGTCTGCCTCACGTTATTATCCGCTTCTTTACCGTACCAAAAGTTGCTGACGCACGCTGGTCTGCTGGTTGGGCACTGGTATTCATTGCGCTGCTATACCTAACTGCACCGGCGGTTGGCTCTATGGCTCGCCTTAATCTGATCACTACGATTTATCCGGAGATGTCTGGTCAAGTCGAGAATTATGAAGAAGCCTTAAGCAACCCGATTTTCTATGAGGACCGTCCTGAGTGGTTCCGCACCTGGGAAGACACCGGCTTAATCACCCATAATGATCTGAACAACGATGGCCGCATTCAGTTCTACAACAATGCTGCTGATTTCTCAGATCTTGGTTGGGAGGGTAACGAACTTGAAGTTAACAACGACATCCTGGTACTCGCCAACCCCGAAATTGCCAATCTTCCTGGCTGGGTAATCGGCCTAATTGCAGCAGGCGGTATCGCTGCGGCTCTATCAACAGCAGCCGGTCTACTGCTTGCGATTTCGTCAGCGATTAGCCATGACTTGATCAAAACCATGATCAATCCGAAGATCTCCGAGAAAGGAGAAATGCTCGCGGCGCGTATTTCCATGGGTGGCGCTATTCTACTAGCAACCTACCTGGGGCTTAACCCACCAGGGTTTGCAGCACAAACCGTAGCACTGGCCTTCGGTATCGCAGGTGCCTCGCTGTTCCCAGCGCTGATGATGGGTATCTTCTCTAAGCGCATGAATAGTAAAGGTGCCATCGCTGGTATGCTGGCAGGCTTGGTGTCCACACTGCTGTACATCTTCACCTACCTGGGTTGGCTGTTTATTCCAGGCACCAATATGCTGGCTAACACGCCTGACAACTGGATCTTGGGCATCTCGCCACTCTCCTTCGGTGCTGTAGGTGCGATGATCAACTTCGCGGTTGCGTTTGCTGTCTCTAGCGTAACGGAAGAGCCTCCCCAAGAGATTCAAGACTTGGTGGAAAGCGTCCGCTACCCGAAAGGTGCTGGTGTAGCAGTTGATCACTAAGCCATAATCATTCCCTCTATATGCATACTGCCAATAGACACGTGGAATGATAGCTTACCATCGGGCTTCCTCAGGGAAGCCCGATGGCTTTTAGAAGGGATATTTTATGATCTGGCATCTCGTTGCCGCCATATTTGCAGGGCTTGCCGCCGCAGGTATTGGCTTACTACTTAGAACACTTAGCCGTAAGCGGCTTCCTAAATGGATTGTGCCCGTATGCGGCGGCTTGGGCATGCTAGGCTACCAAGTTCAGGTGGAGTACTCTTGGTTTGAACACAAGCAGGAACAGTTACCTGAGACCGCGACCGTTATTTCCAGTGACACCTCTAGTGCCGTTTGGCGCCCCTGGACATTCGCTTTTCCCATGACAACCAAGTTTAGTGTCATCGACAGCGATAATGTGCGTGCAACGACTAGCGAGGGCGCAGTGATTGCTGAATTTATTCTCTATCAATTTGAGCGGCACCATATCGATATTGTGACCACACAGCCTTACGTGCTGAACTGCACAAGCCGAGAGCTAGTCCCCTTGCACCCTGATACCGGTGCAGCGGAGCTAAACCAGCTGCGCAGGCTGCGCGAAACCTCACCACTTTTAACAACTGTTTGCCAACTCGCCGCTGAACAGCAGACGTAACCCCCTCCTTCGCCTAGAATAGCTCTCTTTATCTACGTCGTAGGCTAGGCGAAGCACTCAACATGGGGAGACACTATGTTTCATGGCGGGCTGCTGGTCGCAGTATCACTACTGTATATTGCGATTCTGTTTGGGATTGCGTGGTACGGGGACCGTCGTGCCCGCACCCATGGCGCTAGTCGTCGTCGACCCATTATCTACAGTCTAGCGCTGGCCATTTATTGCACCTCCTGGACGTTTTACGGTGCAGTGGGCCAAGCGGCGACGGCTGGCTGGTCATTTGCCAGCATTTTTGTCGGCCCAATTCTAACATTTCTACTGTTTTGGCCAGTGCTGGCCAAGATGATTCGTGTTGCCAAACATCAAAACGTTACTTCGATTGCCGACTTTATTGCCTCTCGCTACGGTAAAACCCAGTCACTGGCTGCTTTCGCCAGCTTAGTCGCACTCATTGGCACCCTGCCCTACATCGCGTTGCAGCTTAAAGCCGTTTCCACCTCTTTTAGCGTGCTGACTGACGCACAGGACATGACCCACACGCCACTCTTTGGCGATACTGCTTTTTACGTGGCCATCGTGATGGCGATTTTCGCTATTCTGTTTGGCACACGCCATACCGATGCGACGGAACACCATGAGGGGCTTATTCATGCGGTAGCTTTTGAGTCGTTGGTAAAACTCGCGGCATTTCTTGTACTAGGCGCATTTGTAACATGGGGCATGTTTGGTGGATTAAGTGAGCTGATGGCCCATGCCGAAAGCCAGCTAGAGCTTCAGCGTCAGCTAGCCAACCAGGATTTTGGTCAAAGCTTTTGGGCCCAAACCCTACTCGCTATGCTGGCAATTCTCTGTTTACCGCGGCAGTTTCATGTAGCGGTTGTGGAGAATATCCACCCTGATGATGCCTCCAAAGCACGCTGGCTGTTTCCACTCTATTTGCTCGCCATTGCGTTTTTCGTGATACCACTGGCCGCTGCTGGCCTGCTGCTTTTCTCAGATAGTGGGGTGGAGCCTGATACTTACGTGCTTGCGCTTTCCATGGCATCAGGGCATGAGTGGCTAACACTACTGACGTTTATTGGTGGATTTTCCGCCGCCACGGGCATGGTGATCGTTGCTGCGGTAGCTGTTTCCATCATGATCTCCAATGAGATTGTCATCCCCGCCCTGTTCAGGTTGCGCTGGTTTGATACCAAAGCCCGCGACTATGGCCGCCTAGTACTACGCGCACGACGCCTTACCATTGTGGCCGTGCTGGCCATGGCATACGGCTTTTATCAGCTAATAGGCGAGTTCACCTCACTGGCCTCTATCGGCATGCTCTCTTTTGCAGCCGCTGCTCAGTTTGCACCGGCACTGATTGGTGGGCTGTACTGGAAACGCGGTAACCGCTTAGGCGTGATTGTTGGGATGAACGCAGGCTTTGCCATTTGGGCCTACAGCCTGCTCATGCCAGCCATGATCAACGCTGGCGTGCTACCCCACGAATGGCTAACAGGCGGTCCCTTAGGGCTTGCCTGGCTATCGCCCACGACACTCTTTGGCCTAAACCTCGGCGACACTTTTACCCATGGGGTTATGCTCTCACTAGGCATCAATTTATTCTGCTACATTTTTGTTTCGCAAATCACCTCTCAGCGCGTAGTCGAGCGTATTCAAGCCTCACTGTTTGTCGATAGCGTCGAAACTCGCCAAACCTCAGTTAACCGGCCCTGGACAGGCGCTACGACAGTGGGCGACTTAAAGGTGCTCTGTGAGCGCTTTCTCGGCGCTAACCAAGTCGATCGCGCCTTTGAAGATTATGCTCTTCGAACCGGCAAGCCCATGGAGAACGGCACTCGAGCATCTATTGACGTCATCCAGTTTACTGAGCGCTTTTTAGCCTCGGTACTAGGCGCCTCCTCGGCACGCATCGTGGTGAACTCAGCGCTGCAAGGGCGCGGAATTGGCATTTCCGATGTCATCTCAATCGTTGACGAAGCCTCCCAAGTGCTGGAGTTTAACCGCGCACTGCTGCAGGCCACTATTGAGAATATCAATCAAGGTATCAGCGTTGTTGATCAGAACCTCAGGTTAGTGGTGTGGAACCAACGCTATTTGGAGCTATTCCGCTTCCCTGACCATTTGATTCGCGTGGGCGCGCCAATGGATCGCATCTTCCGCTATAACGCTCATAACGGCGAGTACGGCCCAGGAGACCCCGAAGAACACGTTCAGCTACTGCTGGATAATATTCGCGACGGTCACCCCCACCGCTACGTACGCTATCGCCAGGATGGTAGCGTACTTGAGGTCCAGGGCAACCCGATGCCTGGTGGCGGCTTTGTATACACCTATCAGGACATCACACAACAAAAGCGCATTGAAGAGGCGCTAATACGTTCTGAAAACAATATCCGTATTTACACCGATAACGTACCAGCACTCATCGCCTACTTTGACAAAGAGTGCCGCTACCTATTTACCAACCGCGCCTATGAACAGGCATTTAGCATCGACCGTAATGCGGTGATTGGACGACGCTACGAAGATGTTTTACCCGTTAAGCAGGCCGAAGAGCGCCTACCTTGGATGAAGCGGGCACTGGCAGGAGAGCGGGTTAGTTTTGAGGTCTCGATGCGCGTTAACGCTGCAATGCGCTATATGTTGGTCACCTACACGCCCCATTTTGGCGATAGCCAGTCAATCCTTGGCTTTTTTGCGCTTTATCAGGATATTACTGAACGCCGACAGGCTGAGATTGCGCTGAAAGAGACCAACGAAACCCTTGAAGAGCGAGTGCGCGAACGCACCCAAGCGCTGTCTGAAGCGAATGCGGCACTACGTCAGGAAAACCGTGTACGCGCTGAAGCCGAGCAAGCATTACGTCAGGCTAAACAGCTAGCCGAAGATGCCAACGCTTCAAAAACACGCTTTTTGGCCGCAGCCAGCCACGACCTACTGCAGCCGCTGAATGCCGCACGCTTGTTTACCTCGGCCTTGATGCAAAATGTCACTACCAGCGACACTCAGCGCACCATTGGACATATCGACAACTCCTTACAGGCCGCTGAAGAGCTGCTTGGCACCCTACTGGACATTTCAAAGCTGGATGCCGGCGCCCTAACCCCCCGACGCAGTCACTTTGCCCTAGCAGATATTTTCCGCCCGCTGCGTGCTGAGTTTGAAGTGATGGCGGATGATCGCGGCTTGGATCTCAATGTCGTTCCGACCCAGCAGTGGGTCGACTCTGACCCACAAATGCTGCGTCGAATTGTGCAAAACTTCCTCTCTAACGCCATTCGCTATACCCAGGAAGGTCGCGTATTGATGGGCTGCCGCCGCCGCGGAGACCATCTCTCGATAGAGGTATGGGACAGCGGCCCTGGCATTCCAGAGTCTAAATTGACAGAAATCTTCCAAGAGTTTCGTCGACTGGATCAGGTCTCACGCCATAAAGAGAGCGAAAAAGGGTTAGGCCTAGGGCTTTCCATTGCCGACCGTATGAGTCGCGTGCTTGACCACCCTATCAAAGTACGCTCTTGGGTAGGAGTAGGCACAGTTTTTGCCGTTAGCGTGCCTATTGTAGCGGCACGTGAGATTACTCCAACCGACCAAGAGCCTCAGGGTCGCCGTGGCGGCAATAAGCTAGCAGGCACTCGGATTGTATGTATCGATAACGAAACGCTAATTCTTGAAGGTATGACCGCTATGCTCAGTGGCTGGGGATGCGAAGTATTCACCGCAACCAGCATTGGCGGTGCCAAATCGATCCTGCGTAATATGGACGGTGACCCTGATGCGATATTAGCGGATTATCATCTAGATAACGAAGTGACGGGCCTGATGGCGCTTGAGGCACTTAGTGAACGGCTGACAACGGCGGTGCCGGGTATTGTGATTACCGCCGACCGCACCGAGGCCGTAGCAGAAGAGATAAAACGAGCGGGCTATCAATTGCTTTTGAAGCCGGTGAAGCCCGCAGCGCTACGCGCCCTATTAACACGTACACTCCAAGCTAGCCGTGCTGCTGGGTAAGCACAAGGGCCTTTAAACGACAGCGCCGCGCTTATATTGCTATAAACGCGGCGCTGAGCGGCTTGTCTTATCGAGCTTATGACTCGACTTTAGGAGGGTCCACTTCCAGTTTTTGCGCAGCAATGACCGCCTGGGTGCGGGAATGCACGCCCAGCTTGCGCAAAATAGCAGTGACGTGGGCCTTAATTGTCGCTTCAGATACGCTCAGTTCATAGGCGATTTGTTTATTCAACAAGCCTTCGGTCAACATATTGAGTACGCGAAACTGTTGAGGCGTTAGTGAAGCAATCGCTTCGGCAAAACGCGACTCTTCTTCGCTCGTCTCCTCCAACACATTGGCGAGTGCTTCAGGTAGCCATACTTCACCCTGCAAAATTTCTCCCACGGCCTCTGCAATCAGCTGTAGAGAGGAAGATTTAGGGATAAATCCTGATGCGCCGTAGTCAATGGCACGACGCACCACGTAGGGCTCATCACTTCCCGATACAACAGCGACCGGAATATCAGGCATCTGTCCGCGCAACTGGATCAAGCCTGAGAAGCCATGGGCACCCGGCATGTGTAAATCCAGCAGAATTAAATCTGCATCAGGATGGCGGTTAACGACTTCATTAGTGGCCTCCATGGTGTCGGCTTCGACAATCTCAGCCTGGGGGGCCAGCTGGCGCAACGCCTGGGTGAGTGCTGCACGAAACAGCGGATGGTCGTCAGCGACGATAAACTTATGGGCTACTGCCATGGATATTCCTCCGGTTCCTCGAGCAGCGGGGTTGTCTGCCGCCGCGACGCTAGGCTCTTACGGTTGAAGCATGGTACCCCATGGGCTTCATCATGCCCAAGCATCACATGCACAATTTGTCATCTAACTGTCAGTTGAGCAAAAACGGCAGTGCCGGCTCCACGGCCGGCACTCCAATAAATTAGCGCGATGCGACTGATACAGCATAGCAAACGCTTCGTCTCACCATTTAAAAAATATCCCCCCGCGGCTAGCCGCAAGGGGTGTGCTGAACTACTGATTAGCGCGATGCTCAATCAACTCATCAACTACAGACGGGTCTGCCAAGGTACTGGTATCCCCTAAACCGTCACACTCATTGGCTGCAATCTTGCGCAAGATACGGCGCATAATTTTACCTGAACGTGTCTTAGGCAGGCCTGGTGCCCACTGAATGACATCTGGCGAGGCAATAGGACCTATATCCTTACGTACCCACTGAGTAAGTTCTTTCTTCAGTTCATCGGTGGGGTCGATACCATCGCTCAGCGTCACATAAATGTAGATACCCTGTCCTTTTATATCATGCGGGAAGCCCACTACCGCCGCTTCTGCCACTGACGGGTGCGCCACTAAAGACGACTCAATTTCAGCGGTACCCATACGGTGGCCGGAGACATTGAGCACATCATCTACGCGGCCAGTAATCCAGTAGTAGCCATCTTCATCACGACGGCAGCCATCACCGGTAAAGTACATCCCATCATAGGTAGAGAAATAGGTTTGCACAAAACGTTCGTGATCGCCCCAGATCGAGCGCGCTTGGCCTGGCCAGGACTCAAGGATCACCAGGTTACCTTCGGTGGCACCTTCCATTTCATGGCCTTCGTTATCCACCAGCGCTGGCTTCACCCCAAAAAAGGGCACGGTGGCCGAGCCTGGTTTGAGATCAGTAGCACCAGGCAACGGCGCAATCATGATGCCACCGGTTTCGGTTTGCCACCACGTATCCACGATGGGGCAGTTCTCGTTACCAATAACTCGATAGAACCACTCCCAGGCTTCCGGGTTGATTGGCTCACCTACCGAGCCTAGTAAACGCAACGAATCACGCTTGCTAGAATCCATCACATTATCGCCATGGGCCATCAAGGCACGTACGGCAGTAGGAGCAGTGTAAAGGATATTAACCTGATGTTTATCGACAATTTCACCCATACGACCATGGGTCGGATAGCTTGGCACCCCTTCAAACATCAGCGTAGTGGCACCATTGGCAAGCGGACCATAGACAATATAGCTATGCCCGGTTACCCAACCAACATCCGCCGTGCACCAATAGATCTCACCTTCTTGGTAGTCAAAGATATATTGATGCGTCATGGCCGCGTAGGTAAGGTAGCCACCGGTTGTATGCTTCAAACCTTTCGGCGCACCGGTAGAACCGGAGGTATACAGAATAAACAGTGGATCTTCAGCACCCATGGCTTCTGCAGGGCACTCGGTTGACTGCTTGTCGACTAATTCGTCAAACCAGATATCGCGACCTTCCTGCCACTCAATATCACCGCCAGTACGCTTCACTACCAGCACATTCTTGCACACATCAGTGCCGTTACGCGTCAGTGCAGAATCAACGTTCTCTTTCAGTGGCACATGCTTACCACCACGTACCGATTCATCGGCGGTAATAACCAACTTGGAGTCAGCACCAATTACCCTCTGAGCAACGGCATCCGGCGAGAAACCACCAAATACAACAGAGTGAACGGCACCGATGCGGGCACAAGCCAGCATCGCCATCGCTGCCTCAGGGATCATCGGCATATATAGTGTAACGGTATCGCCTTTTTTAATACCGAGCGATTTAAGTCCGTTCGCCAACTGGTTAGTGCGCTCGTATAGCTCACGGTAGCTAATATGCTTCGAATCTTCGGGATTATCGCCTTCCCAAATAATTGCCGTTTGATCACCACGCTTTTCTAAATGGCGGTCAAGGCAGTTAGCACTGACATTAAGCTGGCCATCTTCAAACCAGCGGATATCAACATTATCACGTGCGAAAGAGGTGTTTTTTATCTTGGTGGGTGCTTTAATCCAGTCGAGCCGTTTGGCCTGTTCAGCCCAAAAGCTGTCTGGATCTTCCAGCGACTGTTGATACATAGCGCTATATTTATCTTTATCTGCCCACGCACTGGCGGCGATGCTATCGCGTACTGGATAGACGTTTTTATGTTCGCTCATGAAATTGCCTCTGTCCGTGAAAATGCTCTCTCTGGAAAATGGCGCCGGCATTATTATTAGGTGCACCGACCTGTTTAATATTTACCTAGCATAAACCTACCCGAGCCGGCTTCCTCTTAGACATTGGTATTAAGATTTTTTTTATAAAAAACAATATCTTATTTTTGTTTTAAGGTTTAACCAAAGCAGTGTAGACCAAGGTCTGATCACAATAACGGCAGCGATAACGGCGCCCCTTTACCACTAAAGAGTGACGTCTAGCGGTAAAATAGTGAGATTGGCAATGGCACTTATAATGATAAGGTCGAGACTGAGACTGTTGAATATCAAAACGGTGAGTCACGCTTGGCTGTAAACCAAATAGATCCCGCATTACCGATTGCCATTCACGCCCATGGGGTTTCAAGCGCGGGCCATTCTTTAAATGAAACACTAGCCAATGCGCCATTTCATGGGGGATGACTTCGTCAAAAAAGGCACTGCGATTCGCCTCTAATAGCACTGGATTGAACCGCAGACCGCCGCGCCCCAAGTGGGCTTGCCCCGCAGAAGCCCCTTTCAAGTCAAACCACACCTTTGGTGTCGGCAGCTCAGGGTACACTTCTCGGCACCGCTCAAGCGCTTCCGTCACGCGTGTTTGCGCGGCACACTGCAGGGCAGCGACAGATAAAGCCGCCAGCTGTTCTAGAGGCCACGGAGGCAGTGGTGAAGTCTTCATTAGTGATAAACTAGCCGTTAATGGTGTTACTAACGATTGTTACCGATCAGCATCGGTTCCTCAAAGATGACTTTTTAATACGAGGCTCATCATGGCAGAGCGCAATAACATGCCCACAGCAACTTCGCCCGACAATACCCCGCCTCAGCCACTGCTTGAGGATGAGCAACTGGACAGGCTAGATGACTTTTTAGATTCTGAACAGGTGGGTGAAGATGCGCTCGATCTCATTTCTGCCCATGGTTTCTTAGTCGCCTTGGCCGTTGCGCCAAGTGAGTTGCCGTCCACTCAGTGGCTCACAGAGCTGTTTCAAGGCGAGCCAGCTTATCAAGATGACGCTGAGCGCGACGAAATTACCCACTTATTGACACTGCTGAGAGATAACGCTGTGGCGGTGTTGGAACAGGGTGGCCTGCCAGAGCTACCTTTTGAATTAACACTTGATGGGCTGCCCTCAGAAGAGACCCCTATTGGCGACTGGTGCGCAGGCTTCATGGAGGGCGTCTTCAGTGATGAGAGCGCTTGGTTCCAGGATGATGAAGAAGCCGCTGCCACCCTTCTGCTACCTTTCATGCTGCTCTCAGGGCTATTCGATGATGAGCCTGACATGGCAGAAATGGCTAAAGATCAAGCTAACCAGGAGATGCTAGTCGCCCAACTGCCCGAGCTGGTACTTGACCTTTACCTACACTACCGTGTGCCGCCAGAAACTCCTAAACCAAAGCCACGCAAGAAAACCCCGGCTAAAGGTAAAAAGCGCAAGTAAGAAGCGATTCTAAAAAGTAAGCTATTCCAAAATAGTAAGCCATTTAAAAAGTAAGCTATTTAAGGCGAGTAACAATGGCATTCAGCATGCCGTACACCCACTCCTTAGCGCGCTGCCCCCAGGGGCGCGCGGCCCATGCAGCGGCATCCACCTCTTGGCTGACAGCAAAATTACGCTCAAATAGCGCCCGGATATCATCCGCCACCACACTAGACTCGATCTCCTGATTAGCTTCGAGGTTCCAGTGCAGGTTCCAATGGTCAAAGTTGCATGACCCAATGCTGACCCAGTTATCTACCAACACAAACTTGGCATGAATAAACGTTGGCTGAAACTCATAGATACGCACCCCGGCTTTAAGCAGACCTTGATAGTAACGCTGCCCGGCGTAGCGAACGCCTGGGTGGTCATGCTCGCTACCTGGCAGCAACAGGCGCACATCAATCCCTCGGCGAGCAGCACGGGCAAGCCTACGGCGCAACGAAAAGGTAGGTACAAAATAAGGGGTACAGAGCCACAGCCGTTCGCTGGCCTGGCTGACGCGCCCATACAGCGAGTGCCGTATCGCCTGGTAGCGATACCCCCTAGCCGACATTACGCGCCCTGGCACGCCGTCTGGATAGCGCTTAGGAAACCGTTGGTCAACCAGCATTTCCTTATTATCGTGACGCTGTGTTGAATGCTCCTTTTCCGCGCGGGTTAAGCGTGAGCGCCATAGGCGACGAAATAGCTTTTCCCAATCAGCCACTACCGGGCCTTCCATGCGCACCGCAATTTCATACCAAGCGCTCAAGAAATCATCTACCGCACCAAAACCACCGGTAAAGGCAACATCGCCGTCTACTACGACAATTTTACGGTGGTCACGACTTAAGTTACGCGCCAGTGAATGAAAGCCAATAGGGTTGAAAAAACGTAACTGAATGCCAGCTCGCTGCAAACGGGAACGCTCCTCGCGCCCCAAGCCCATGGCACCATAGCCATCCAGCAATAGATAAACCTTTACCCCTCGCTTGGCAGCGTCAATAAGCACCTCACACACTTTATCAGCGAGCCTGCCCGACTCCATAAGATAGAGTTCAACCAGCACATAGTGTTGAGCATGTTGTACCGCATCAAACATGGCAGGTAGAAAACGGGATGCTTCCGGCAACAGGGTAACGCGATTCCCTTCTCGCCACTCATGCTGCATAGAGGTTCCTTATTTCCAGAGTGCTTAATTCCCGAGGGGTTAATCCTCGAGGTAATTAATAACGCTCAGCGGGTCAATGACCGATGGACGTAGAGGTCATAGCGGCTCGTTTTACCCTCAAGGGTATGCTGTGGGGCAGGCCCTTCAATGGGCGGCGCCTTGCGAGGCCTTTTAACAACAACGCGATGCGTAGCCACATCAAGCGCTGCTTCAAGCAGCCGTGGAGCATCATTATCGTCACCGGCCAACTCACGAAACAAGCGCATCTCTTTTTTCACCAGCGCTGATTTTTCGCGATGAGGGAACATTGGGTCAAGGTGGATGACCTGTGGGTCGAAGGCCGCTCCCGCCACTAGCACTGCTAACTGATCAGCAGCATCACCGTGGCAAAGCGCCATACGCGCAGCAATATGTGCGATGTCTTCCGATTGCGCGGCTCTAACGAGCCCATCTTGAAGCAGTGCCGCAATGGCTGCCACCCGTTCAATAAGCAGCACAGATGCGCCTAAGCTTGCCAGTACAAAGGCATCACGCCCTAGCCCTGCGGTAGCATCCACGACGCTAGGCGTTACCCCTTTGGTCAACCCACAGGCTTTAGCAACTAGCTGGCCCCGGCCACCGCCAAACTGGCGGCGATGGGCAGCTTTGCCCGCGGCAAAGTCCACACTTAGCGGCTTGCCATACTGACGCTCATCGCCAACAAGTGCTAGCTGGCCATTCACATAGCCAAGGGTCAAACCTGGCGGCAGCATATCAGGGGGCACTATCTGGCTCATGCGGGCTTTTTCCAAGCCACGTCATTGCGTAGATAAACTGGCTGCGCCTCATGGGCTGCCTGCCCCAGCCCTGCTTCTAGATCGCGCATTGCCAGCCAAGCCATCTCTTCTGCTCTTGGCTCAAGGTCGACAAGGTGTTGGGACATACTTGCCTGGACATCAGCACTGAACTGTTCCCAAAGGCTAAAACCTGACCCAACGCCTACCCAATCGAGCTCTTCTGGTGGTAAACGCAGTCCAGCAGGTGCCAATACCGCCTCATCACTCTGTCGGCTTACGCCATCGTTTAAGCAGTGCCAAGTAGCTACGTAGATTTCACCCATGCGTGCATCAAGTGCTGTAACAAGGTGGCGAAAGTGGTAGCGGCGATGGGCCTGTAATGCCAGCGCTTCCAGCGTCGAAACGCCGATAAGGGGGCAACCCAAGCCAAATGCCAAGCCCTGAGCAGCCCCGGCGGCAATACGTAGGCCGGTGAACGATCCGGGGCCGCGTCCAAACGCTATCGCATCAAGCTGTTGGGGAGAAACCTGCGCTTCCGCTAAAACTTCATCCACCATGGGCATCAGTCGACGAGTATGAGCCCGCGGCGTTAATTCAAAGCGCGCTAGGCACTCACGCTGCGTTCCCTGTTGGCGTAGCAGCGCTGCTGAGCAGGCGCTAGATGAAGCGTCCAGCGCAAGAAGGAGTGATGACATAGCCGTTTCGCACCCAGTAGAAATAGACATTTATTATACCTGTGCATCTTGCACCCATGCATCTTATACCCCGTGCACCACCCAAACCGCGATGACCCGCACAAGGCGGGCCATCGAGTGATTATTCCTGAGCAAGAAGCCGCTTAGTTAAGCGCTTCTTTTACTTGGCGGGTAATGTCGGCAACACTACCCACACCTTCCACTCGGTGGTATTCAGGAGCGGCTTGAGGATCCTCCTTGGCCCACTGCTGATAGTACTCAACTAACGGGGCGGTCTGGTCGTGGTACACCGACAGTCGATTACGCACGGTGGACTCTTGATCGTCCTCACGCTGAATCAGCGTTTCGCCCGTCACATCATCAATACCAGGCTCTTTAGGTGGGTTGTGCTCGACGTGATACACCCGGCCCGATGCTGGATGCACACGCCGACCAGCCAAGCGGCTAACAATCTCCTCGTCAGGCACGGCGATCTCCAGCACGTGATCAAGTTTCACGCCCCCCTCTTTCATTGCATCCGCTTGGGGAATGGTGCGGGGAAAGCCATCGAATAGAAAGCCGTTCGCGCAGTCAGGCTGGCCAATCCGCTCTTTTACCAGATCAATAATGATCTCATCCGACACTAATCCGCCACTATTCATAATCTCTTTTACTTTGAGGCCAAGCTCAGTGCCATCCTTAATTGCCGCGCGCAGCATATCCCCGGTGGAAATCTGGGGAATCTTAAACTGCTCACAAATAAACTGAGCTTGAGTCCCCTTCCCCGCGCCGGGGGCACCCAACAGGATTAAACGCATGGCATTGCTCCTTGAATAATCGTTTTTGAATGAAAGTATCTGAATGCTAGCAACAAGCTAAGTCGATGAATTGACAATAACCGTGCCGTTCAGGCGACACAACTCCCCAAAAGCCTGAGAACACGATTTTTTAGCGTTTTTTTGAGTGAAAACAGCAAAGTGACGACTCCTTGTACTTTGGTCACCCTTATTTTGGCAATTTATGCCTGCCATAAACACAAGCGGCGCCCTAAAAGGGCGCCGCTTGTGGCTTGCTCCAACAATGCTTACAGCAGTAAACGACGGATATC
>NZ_NWUX01000016.1 GCF_002374315.1 Vreelandella nigrificans
TTTCTGAGGCCGCTGTGCTTTATCTGCGCGGCAATCCAGGTGCACAAAAGCTGTTGCAACGCTTCCAGAAACGCATGAGTAAAGCTAAAGCTTTATCGGCTCTGGCCCACAAGTTGGGGCGTGCGGTCTATTTCATGTTAAAGAACGAAAAGGTGTTTGATGAACAACGCTTTTTAACGAGTTAGTCACGCAGCAGGATGATGATCAATGTCTAACTGGATCATCAAGGAGTGTGCTGAAACCGGGTGTCTGCTGACTGACTTTCATATCTAAAACCCGACTTCTACACCCAACTAGAAGCCCGTCGCTTTGATTATCCATCCTGCTGGCGTGCACCAATACCCTGAGCGAGTGGGCTTACACCGGCTCTGAACCTGAAACTAACTGGGACTATAAAGTAACCCGCTGTTTGAATAGGACAGATGCTGGTTAACCGATGAATGTCTAGTGCCCCAGACCAACCTGCAAGGAGCAACCCGGTTTGGCAGTGGTGAACTACCACGTTAGAGAGCCTCAATAGGTGTTTGCTGTAAGCCACCAACAGCCAACGATGACAGATGAAGTAGGATCACTGGCTCAGGGACTTGATATTGACCGCTTACGCGGTCAATAAAAAATGCTGCGGCCTATTGACAGGCAGAAGGCTCATAGGTGTTAGCTTTTTTCACTTTGTTTGCCTAATACATAATTTACGAAAGCACTGCATGCAACGAGCATAAACTTAGCATCGCTATAGCTTATTGTGCTTTCTTCTAACAGTGCGTGGCGAATTCCATCTGAGTCACTGGTATAGCCATACAAACTTGATAGCGCTTTCTTGAAAGCGGGATGCAACTTGTGTTTGGTCTCAATGGTGTTCAATGCATTACCAAGCGTGGCCTTGGAGTTTCCAGAAACTGCTACACAAATTGACTCTATCGCACTTATTGACTCTTTGATCGAGTTTCTATAATCAGGTGACTTACGATCTGATAACAGCGCGAGAGCAGTTTGCAGATGTTTTCTTGCTCCGGAGTGTTTTGTAGTCGCGTCAATCGCAGATTCAATACTCTCTAACTCTTCAGCGCTTGTTATATCAGTTAGCTGAATTCCAACAAAACGGTAAGCCGAAAGCTCTTTTTCCAATATATGGTTGCAAAAATCAGTGAATTTTTTTGCAAGACTTTCAGGGCAGTTCTGGGCGGTAAACTCAATAAAATCGTAAACCTCGTACCACTCACATTTAAAGAAATACTCTCTTACACGCCTATGAGCATCATCAAGGTAGCTAGGTAAATTATCTAAGGGCCTTTTAAAGAGATTGTGCCAATAATGCTGGAACAAACCATATACATTAGAAGATTTAAATGTCTGGGAGTAATGGTTATATTCAATTTGCTCCCATATACAAATATGTAAAGCATTCCAAAGCCCATGCCTGAGAGCATCGTCCATTCCGTCCTTCTGAACAGAATCACGAACAATTGATAGCCCTTTCCTCTTTGAAAATAGCACACTTATCTCCTACGGAAGCTAACCGTTTTATTCATGCGCATGCGCGTTTTTCTGGAAAGCCGTACCCTGCCAACAGGTACCTAAATTACTGATAGAAAAGGGTTGAATACTATTTTTTCTCGTAAGTCTCGTGAGAAAAATGCGCATGCACATTAACCTTCATGATCATTTTTTCAAAATGGCACATAAGCATACAACGCCTTTTTATAAACTATTGTTTTACCAAAACTTACAGCATACTTTCCCAGAAATATGCGCACTCATATTACAACCGCCACCAGAAAAACGCGCATTGTGAGCTGAGCGCTCCGTAAATATATGGTTATAGAGAACATCAGCTCAGGGTCGTTAGCAGCCTTTACACCCTACACCCCACTAAATTCAACCTAGCACAGGCTACTTAAGTGGGCTGGGTTTCTTAAGCGCTACATTTCAACGTTCTTTATGTAGTGAAGAAGCTATAGATATAAAGCTCAATCTACCCGGGTCACTCAAATTACAAAAACAGAGGCCTGCGAGAAATCGCAGGCCTCTGTTTCCTGTCACCTACTCCTCCGGCCTTAGTGCTTTCTGGCTGGGTGGGCTGCCTACTTTCACTTCGCTGAGGTCCTCTTGGGCCAGGCCGCGGAACAGTGAGAACATCATGGCGAACACCAGAATAAACATCGGTAGGCCAACGACGGTAATCACTTCCTGCAGTGCGCTAAGCCCCGCATCGCCAGCCAGCACAATCAGCATGGCTGCTAGCATGCCCTCAGAGACACCCCAGAATACTCGCTGGTGCCAGGGGCCGGGGTCTGGGCTGCCGGTACACAGCATATCAACGACCAGGGAGGCGGAGTCTGATGAGGTGGCAAAGAAGATGGCGACGATCACTACCGCTAAGCCCTGAATCAAAGTGGCGGCTGGGAAGTTTTCGAAAAACGCGAACATGGCGAGGGGGATGCTTTCGCTGACAGCCGCGGAGAGTACCCCGGCTTGGTCTCCCATGGCTGCCCGGGCTTCGGCCCCAATCCCGTCTATTTCCATCGCTGACCAGCCAAAGATGGCAAACCAGACCAGCGTAAAGATGGAGGGGGCGAACAGCACCCCAAGGACAAACTCACGGATGGTTCGCCCGCGTGAAATACGCGCCACAAAGATCCCAATAAAAGGCGACCAGGTGACTGTCCAGGCCCAATAGAACACTGTCCAGCTGCCTTGCCATCCCCAGCCGGTGCCGTCATTGCTGGTGTAGCTCGCCAGTGTGTCATTCCAGAACGCCATGGGTAACAGGTTCGATATGTAGAGGCCAAAGGTCTCGACCACGGCACGCAACAGGAAAACGGTCGAGCCGGTAAACAGCACAAACACCAGTAGGCCGACGGCCATCCCAATATTGATATTGGAGAGCCGTTTCACACCGGCATCCAGCCCCGCAACGATGGACCCCACGGCAACGGCCGTTAGCACGGCGATGATGATCACTTTCGTCATCACTGCATCCGGCACACCAAATAGCTCAGTTAGCCCTGCATTAATTTGCTGGGTGCCCAGGCCAATCGAAACCGCCACACCAAACAGGGTGCCGAGAATGGCAAAGATATCGAGGGTTTTGCCAATAGGGCCGTAAATGCGCTCGCCTATCAACGGGTAGAAGACCGAGCTGAAACGCATTGGCAGGTTGTAACGATAGATAAAGTACGCAAACGCCAGCCCAGGCATGGCGAAAATCGCCCAGGTATGCAACCCCAGGTGGTAGATCGAAAAGCTCATGGCATCGTCGGCGGCGGCCACCGAGAAGGGCTCTACACCCGGCCTAGGGGGAGCCGTAAAGTGGGAGATCGGCTCAGCCACGCCCCAGAACATTAATACCGTGCCGATACCACCGGCGAACAGCATGGTGAACCAGGAGATGTTGCTATAAGCCGGCTTGGCATCATTGCCACCCAGGCGAATCGCCCCGTAACGGCTAAGTGCCACCCACAGCAGGAACGCCACCCAGCTTGTCACCCCTAAAATAAAGAACCAACCAAGGTTGGTCACAATCCATTGCCGTCCTGCGCCGAAGGCTTCGCCTATTGCGCCTGGTGCAATCAAAAGCGCCACCAGGAAAAGAATCATGATCCCTGCGGATGTGAAAAAAATGGTGGGATCCGTTTTGAGGCCCAGCTTTCTCGCAAGTGCATCCATCGTTACGTCTCCCCGTGTTGTTATGCCCTGTCTTAAAGCTGGTCTTAAAACCGGCCTTTAAAACTAGCCTTTAAAGCTCTAGCCTCTAAAACTCTAGCCTTTAAAACTCTAGTCTCTAAAACAACGTAGGAGTTATTTGCTGATCATGCCAAGCGCTCTGCTGATTAGTAGCAGCTCAGTGAATAGGTGTGTGGTTTGGCGGGTTAAGGAAGTAGCCGGTCTTTTATCTGTAAATAGTGGTTAGGTTGGCTTAATCTTCTGGTTTTTTGTACTTTGGTGGGGTTTTTGCGCTGTTCATTCCTGGGCTGTAGCTGCCTTCGGTAATGGGAGTGATCACGCCTGGGTGATAAGCTCTTAGACCTGATCAATCCGACCTTTGAGGCAAACTCACCGTGAGCAGAAAGATGTGGCTGCGCGCCCTGGTTGTAGCATCTCTGACGATGCTGAGCCTTTTGGGTCTCTGGTGGTTATGGCATTGGCAATACAGCCAAGCTGAAGCGGATGCCCAACGCCACGCCAATAATCGCCTGGCTCTCTATACCAGCAGCCTGCAAGGCGCGTTAGAGCGCTTTACCTATTTGCCTGGGTTGCTGGCCCAGCAGCCTTTAATTCAGGCTGTTTTGCGTGAACCCAGTGATATCTTCCTGTCTCCGGTCAATCAGCATCTGGCACTGGTAGCTGAGCGCTCAGGCGCTGATGCCATTTTCCTGATGAATCAACAAGGGGTCACCCTGGCCAGTAGCAATTATGAGCTCGATCAAAGCTTTATCGGCCATGACTATCGCTTTCGCCCCTATTTTTTTGATGCCATGCAGAGCGGCAGTGGTGAGTTTTTTGCGATAGGTAGCACAACCGGAGAGCCCGGCTATTTCACCTCTTACGCTGTCACGCTTTCCGATGATACTGGCGCTGAGGGCGTTCTGGTGGTGAAGGTTTCTCTGGAAGCGCTACAAGATGATTGGCGCCGAGCGCAAGAGAACGTCATTTTGTCGGATGCCAATGGCGTTGTGATACTTTCCAGCCGCGAGCAGTGGCGTTTTCGGCACATTGATGGGCTTTCTGAGGATGCTTTTGCGCAGATTGATGCCCAGCGCCAATTTCTTGATAAGCCGCTTTCGCCACTAGGTCAGCGCCTACGTGACGATACGCTGGTAATAGGTGGGCAGGGAGTCGGCGAGCGTTTTCTTGTCACTTCCTTGCCGCTTTCCACGCTGGGGTGGTCGATGCATTATCTGAGCCCGGTACGGCCGCTTTATACCAGTGCCCGTAACCTGCTTCTGGCTGGCCTAGTCACGCTTTTGGCGCTCCTGCTGTTTGGTCTGTGGCTGCGCGAACGGCAAAAACGTCAGCATATGCGTGATGCTCAGGCAAAAATGATCCAGCAAACCAATATTCTGCTTGAAGAGCGTGTTCAGGAGCGCACTCAAGCGTTAGAGGATGCCCAGGCCGAGCTGGTTCAGGCGGGTAAGTTGGCTGCTTTAGGCACCATGGCGGCAGGGATTGCCCATGAACTCAACCAGCCGCTTTCTGGCATACGCACGTATGCGGCCAACGGCGAGCGGTTGCTGGCGCTTGGCCGCCTGGATATGGCAGGTGACAACTTTCAACGTATCCAGGTATTGAGTAAACGTCTGGCCCGGTTAATCGAGCAACTCAAGCTCTTCGCCCGTAAGGGCGGGAGCCGCGACAGCGTCAACCTCCAAGCCAGCCTGGACTTTATACTGGAGCTACTGGAGGAGCGTTGCCAGCAGCAGCAAGTGCGTTTGGAGCGGGACGGTGACTGGCAGCAGCCACTGCTGGTGCGTGGCGATGAAGTTCGCCTTGAACAGTTGCTCACCAACCTGCTGGGTAATGCTCTGGATGCTTTGAGTGACACATCAGGCGGTATAATTCGGTTGCATGCGGAGGTAACTCCAGAGCAGGTGCTATTAACTATTCATGATAACGGTCCTGGTTTGCCTCAAGACGTTATTGAGCAGATGTTCGATCCGTTCTTCACCACCAAGCCGGTGGGCGAGGGGCTGGGGCTGGGGCTATTTATCAGCTACGGCATTGTTCAGGATCTTGGCGGCAAGCTTAGCGCTGGCAACCACTCCGCTGGAGGAGCGTGGTTTCGTCTGGCGTTACCACGTGGTGAGGAGACATCTTTATGACCCAGTCATCTTCTACTCCTTTCTCTCGCATATCCGCCACCTCTCTGCCCGTTTGGTTGGTAGAAGACGAAGCCGATGTACGCGACTCTCTCAGCCAGTGGCTGGAGGTCTCTGGATTAGAGGTACGGGCGTTTTCGCGTGCCCGCGAGGCGCTCAAGGCACTGCAGAGCGACCAGCAGTGTGGTGTCTTAATCAGTGACATCAAGATGCCCGAAATGGATGGTTTAGCGCTGTTTGCCGCCGTGCAAGAGCTTAACACGCCGCCCCCGGTGATTCTGATTACAGGCCACGGCGATGTCCCAATGGCCGTTGCAGCGATTCAGCAAGGGGCCTGGGACTTCGTGCAAAAGCCCTTCGACCCTGAGCGCCTGGAAGAGTGTGCTCGTCGGGCACTGGAGCATCGCGCCCTGGCGCTGGAAAATCTGCAGTTGCAGCAAGCGCTACGCCAGAACCATCTGAGTACGCGGTTACTCGGGGATGCTTCGGGCATGCAAGCATTGCGGCGCCAAGTGGAAAACCTCGCTGCCAGCCGCGCTAACGTGGTTATCAACGGGGAAACTGGCAGCGGCAAAGAAGTTGTGGCCCGCGCCTTGCACGATTTTGGCACCGGTAGCCAAGGTGCCTTCGTGGCGTTGAACTGTGGCGCCATGAACAGCGAATTGATCGAATCGGAGCTGTTTGGGCATGAAAAAGGGGCCTTTACTGGAGCAGGAGAGCGGCGCATTGGCCGACTGGAAGCCGCCAGCCACGGCACCCTGTTTCTGGATGAAATCGAGTCACTGCCGCTGTCCGCCCAGGTCAAACTACTGCGCGCACTACAGGAGGGGGAGATCACTCGGCTAGGCAGCAACCAAGTGATCCGCCTCCATCTGCGGGTGGTAGCGGCAAGTAAAGAAAACTTGCTGGAGATGGTAGCGAAGGGCGATTTTCGCGAGGACCTCTATTATCGCCTGGCGATTGCTGAGCTAGCGATTCCCCCCTTGCGTGAGCGCCGTGAGGATATTCCGTTACTATTTCGCCATTTCTGCCATCAAGCTGCCGAGGTTCACGAAAGGCCCTTGCGCGAGCCCACAACGGAGCTACTGACTGCCCTTAGCAATCATCGGTGGCCAGGTAATCTCCGCGAACTGCGTAATATCGCCACGCGTTTTATTCTGGGGCTGGACCTGCCCTGGCAAAGTTCGCCCAGACCACCACACCAAGCATGTGCGCTCTCTGCACGCATGGAAGCATTTGAGGCGACCGTCTTGAAAGAGACGCTCCAGCGCCATCAAGGCAACATTCAAGCGGTGCTTGATGAACTCGACCTACCGCGCCGCACGCTCAATCAGAAAATGCAGCGCCACCAGTTACGCCGCGAAGACTTTCTCGTGCCCTAATTATAGGATCGATGCATCGGCCATTTTTTGCCGATGAGGGCAAAAAGCATCGGCGAAAAATGGCCGACGGTAGTGCCGCTGTCTTCGCCTTTTGTCGAATAATAAAAAATATAACAAATTGATTTATATGCGTTTGTTTAAAATTGGCTGGCTTCTCGCTCTATGGGAAATGGAGTAGTGATTACTCCAACAATTCCAATAAGCTGGGAGCAACACCATGCTGAAACGCCAATTTCTCAAAACTGCACTTTGCCTCGCTACCGCCGCTGCACTAGGTGTCAGTGCCTCCGCTGTTACCGCCCAGGAACCCGCCGAGGGTGGCCAATACATCATGGGTACTGCCACTACCGGTGGCACTTTCTATCCGGTAGGCGTTGCGCTGTCCACACTGATACGTGTCAAGCTCGAACCCACCCACGGTATTTCTGTTTCTGCGATCAGCTCGGCGGGGTCAGCAGAAAACTTACGCCTAATGGATGACAACCAAGCCCAGTTCGGCATTCTTCAAGCGCTTTATGGCGCTTGGGCGTGGACCGGTGAGGGGCCGGTGCCCAAAGCCTATGACAATGTGCGCTCGGTTTCTATGTTGTGGCAGAACGTCGAGCACTTCGTGATGCGCAACGCACTGGTAGAAACCGGTACCATTGATGATTTGGCCAAACTGTATGGCCGCGGTTTTTCTATCGGTGCGCGTAATTCCGGTACCGAGGGCTCTGGTCGGCAGATTCTTGCTGGTCTGGACATCGACCCAGAAGAGATGAATATCGCCTACCTGGGCTACAGCGCAAGCGCTGACTCTATGCAAAACGGCAATATTGACGGTATGAATATACCGGCAGGTGTTCCGGCTTCCGCTGTGACCAGTGCCTACGCCAATATGGGCAGTGACATCACCACCCTGAACGTGACCGCTGAGCAACTTGAGCGCATCAACAGCCAGTATCCGGTGTGGAGCGCTTTTGAAATTCCCGCTGAGACCTATCCCAGCCAAGACGCGCCAATCAATACCATTGCCCAACCCAACATCCTGGTGGTTAACGCCGATGTTCCTGAAGAGCATGTGTATCAGATCACCAAGGCCATGTTCGAGAACCTTCCGTTCCTGAATAACATCCATCCTGCAACCCGTGATATGGCACTGGAAAAAGCCCTTGAGGGCCTGCCGATGCCACTGCATTCCGGTGCGGCACGCTATTTCCAGGAACAAGGCATTGAAATTCCCGAGCACCTTCTCGAAGGCTAAAGGCCTATCGCCCTGCATCTGCCTGGCATAAGCCGGGTGGATGGCCTCCCTATATGCCTTACCTAGTTTTATGAGGTACACCATGAGCCATTCGACACCAGATACGGTGCGCGATGAATCCGCAAGCAACGCTATAGAGCGCCTTGAGCACCCTTGGCTTGGTAAAATTCTCAGCCTGTTTGCCATCATCGTTGCCTTGTCGCATATCTATTTCAATACCCTGGGCACCGTCTCAGAGATTTGGGTGAGTGCATTACACTTCGGCATGTTTGGCCTGCTATGCGCTCTTTCCGTGCCTATGTTTAAGGCACGCTCCGCTAGCGGCCAGCGCCTGTTACTCGCGATTGATGTGTGTCTTGGCCTAGCCGCCCTAGGCTGTGCGTTTTACTTGATCGGTTTTGAGGATGCGCTCTATGCCCGTGGGGTGCGCTTTTCGCTGGCCGATTGGATCGTGTCGATTACCGCTTTGGCACTGGTGCTCGAATTCGCCCGCCGCACTACCGGCTGGTTCATCCCACTACTATGTATCATTGCGCTGACGTACGTTGCTTGGTGGGGACGCTATGTCGGCGGGGTATTTAATTTTCCAGGGCTGAACTGGGAAACTGTCTTGTTTCGCAGCTTCCTCGGCGGCGACGGGATGCTGGGCTCGATTGCGCGAATCTCCTGGTCCTATGTGTTTATGTTTATTCTCTTCGGTGCCTTTTTGGTACGTTCCGGCGCTGGAGAGTTCATCATCGAGTTAGCACGTTGTGCGGCGGGGCGCTTTGTTGGTGGCCCAGGATTTGTAGCGGTATTTGCGTCGGGGCTTATGGGGTCTGTTTCCGGCTCTAGCGTAGCCAATACGGTCTCCACCGGTGTGATCACTATTCCGTTAATGCGTAAGGCAGGTTTTCCACCACGTTTCGCGGCCGGTGTTGAAGCTGCAGCGTCAACCGGGGGCCAGCTAATGCCGCCGGTGATGGGGGCGGGTGCCTTTATCATGGCCTCTTATACCCAGGTTTCTTACCTCACCATTATCGGTGTTGCGGCCCTTCCTGCACTGCTGTATTTCCTCTCGGTGGCCATGTTTGTGCGCATTGAAGCCAAGCGTAGCGGCGCCCAGCATATAGAAATGGAACAGGCCCCTAAGCTGATTGATGTACTGAAGGGCGGTTGGCACTACCTGCTGCCACTCGTGGTGCTGGTGGTGGCGCTGATCAATGGGTTCACTCCCACCTACGCTGCTGGTATCGCTATCGTGTCGGTGGTAGTTGCCTCCTGGTTGTCGCGTACTCCCATGAAGCTGCAGGCGATCATCGACGCCTTGGTGTTGGGCACCCGCAATATGATTTCCACCGCAATTTTATTGCTGACGGTTGGGTTAATCGTCAATGTGGTGTCGACGACCGGTATCGGTAATATCTTTTCGTTGATGATTTCAGATTGGGCGGGCGGTAGCCTGTTAATCACCATGGTATTGATCGCGCTGGCCTCTCTTGTGTTGGGCATGGGCCTGCCGGTGACCGCCGCTTACATCGTATTGGGCACCCTGTCGGCACCGGCGCTGTATGGTTTGATGGCAGAAAGCCAGCTGTTGGAGCTGATCATGAATGGTGCTCTGCCTGAGCAGGCACGGGCGATCTTTATGCTCGCAGCACCTGATGCCTTGGAAGCACTGAATGCCCCGATGGATGCCGCCAGTGCCCAGCAACTGCTGGCCGTGGTACCGGATGATTTCCGTTCACAGCTCTATGAACAAGCGCTTTCGCCGCACACGATATCAATGATGCTGGTGGCAGCGCACATGGTGATTTTCTGGCTCTCTCAGGACTCCAATGTGACCCCGCCAGTGTGTCTCACCGCTTTCGCGGCGGCAGCCATCGCCAAAACGCCGCCTATGCGTACCGGTTTTACTGCCTGGAAAATTGCTAAGGGTCTCTACATCATTCCCTTGCTGTTTGTGTGGTCGCCAATCATTACCGGAACGCTGACGGAGATGCTGATCGTGTTTGCCTTCGCGCTGTTCGGTATTTACGCCATTATTGCAGGGCTGGAAGGCCACCTGGAAAGCGAGTTGCCCTGGTGGCTGCGCTTGGCCATGTTCCCAATAGGTGCCTTGATGCTATGGCCTCATGGCTCCTTAATGATGGACTTCTTAGGCTTAGCGCTGTTTTTGGTCACTTTGGTGTGGAGTGCCAGACGTGACCGCCTGCCAGTTCATACCATGGCCTGACACCGAGTTCCTGGCATCAAGTTCCTGACATCGAGTTCCTGACACTGAGTTAGAGTACAGCGGGATGCAGAGAGAATACGGATAGCTATCCAGAGAGATGCCCAGAGGCGCTGATCAGCTCTTTGCGGAGTACTCCTGTAAAACGCCACCATCAAAAGATGGTGGCGTTTTTATGTCGCCGAGTTCTACCGCGGGTATGTCATCCTGCGGCGGAACGGCGCTTTTTAATTCGGTACATATGGCTGTCTGCATAGCTTAGCAGGGTATCGGCATCTTCCCCGTCGATGGGATAACAGGCAACGCCGATACTACAGGATGGCATCTTGATGCCCTTGAAGTCAGCACCCAGTGGCTCGTTCATGGCCATACGAATCTTCTCCACTTTTGCCACAACAGCATCAGCAGACTGTATCTCGGTTAATAGAATCGCGAACTCATCACCGCCCATCCGCGCCACCGTATCTGTCTCCCGCACGCAATCTTCCAGCCGTTGTGCCACTGTGCAGAGCACACCATCGCCCACGGCGTGTCCATGGGTATCATTGATCATCTTGAAGTCGTCAATATCCAGAAACAGCAATGCCAGGCTGTTTCGATGGCGATGGGCCGCACTCAGGCTCGCTGCCAGTCGATCATAGAACAGCGACCGGTTGGTCAGCTTGGTTAGCGGGTCATGGTGGGCAAGGAAGCGCAGCTCCTCCTCGGCTTGCATAAGGGCTGTCACATCCCGCGCAACTCCGATGCGAACCCTTTCCTCTGCGTACCATCGGGCCGACCACAGAATATGTACGATACTGCCATCCTTGCGGATATAGCGGTTGCGAAAATCAATGTGAGGTTGGCCCCTCATGACACGGACAATAGAGGCCCGGGTAGCTGCCAGATCATCAGGATGCATATAGCGGGTAATTAATGTACCGATCAACTCGCTGGAGCGGTAACCAAGCAATGACTCACAGGCATCACTCACAAAAACGATCTGGTTCTCCTCATCAACAACGAAGACGGTGTCCAGCATCAGATTTATCAGCTTGGGGGAGAGTGCTTGTAGGTTAACGGCCATAGGCTAGAGCCATCCTTTTAGCATTCCACGACTATAGAGCAGTCGCGAAGAGAGGTGCAAAAAAACCTGTCAACGTTTAAGAGGCTGACGTTTAGTCAACATGAGTGATAGGGGCACGGTCGGGGTCAACATACCACGCTAGGCCAAGGCGCGTATTACGCTCCAGTTCAGCAATGACTTGGGCTCCCAGCAATAAGATGATGGCCCCTATCTCGAGGCTGAGCAGTACAATCACCAGCGTTGCCAGGGAGCCGTAAACAGCGTTAACGAACGAGAGATGGGTGAAATAGTAGACCAGGAGTAGCCGTACGCCCTCCCACAATAGTGCTGCCACAAAACCACCCACCACCGCCCGGCGTAAAGCGATACGAACAACCGGGAGTACTTTATAAATAGCGCTGAACAGCAAGAAAACCCCAATAAAACTACTCAGGTTAAGCACCGGCTCAGAAAAGCCAGCAAACGGCAGTTCTCGTTCAAAGAGCGCCATGATCAGTGTATTGAGTGAGCTGGCCAGGGTGATTGCTAGTGTCAGAGCCATTAGCCCAGCACCTAGCACCAGCATAAAGGCGTAAGGCAACATTACGGAAACCCAGGCGCTGCGCTTGATATGGGGGCTCTCTGGCGCGTGGAATATAATCGCCAGGGCATCTTCGAGCATGCGAAAGGCGAATGAGCTGAAGAGCAATAGGATAGGAAAGCTAAGCAGGCCGATTACGTCGCGTGAATCCAGCAGGCCGCGGACAGCGTCCATCAGTACTTCGGCATGGGCCGGTGCTAAGTGGCGCGCTTGCACGGCAAGCACACTGAGCAAGTGCTGCTCATCCACTACTTGTGTTAACAGCACGACCAGAACAGCGAAGAGCGGCACGATGGAGAGAAGAATATTGTAACCGACCCCACCTGCAAGCAGGATGCCGCGGTTCTTCAGAAAATGGCACAGCACACGCCAGGCGAATTGTGCCAGCCGAGGCAGCAGGAGAAAAACGGCATTGAGTCGTGTGTCGTTGCGTGCCATCGCTTGCTATTCTCCTTATACACCAACGCTATGATACGCCGATGGTGCGGCTTAATAACAGCCATGGGCGATCCAAGCATTGGCAGTTTGAGCTTCAAGCGGTATCACCCGTTGTGCGACGACTGCTCTCAGCGGCGTAGAGGTATAATGTGTGGGCAACCGCCTTTAAAGTCGATCTTGGTCACTGAGTGGCCCAAGTGATTGATTACGCCTCTTGGGTTGCCACGCAGATAGATGTTAGCAACGGACGGGTTATTAACTACTTGAGTAAGCATGCCCAGTTATCAATCAATGCAATGCTCTAGGAGTAAGCCATGAAGAGACAGTGGTTAGGTTACTTAAGTTTAGCGGCAGTATGGAGTGTCTTACCGTTACAGTTCTCCCATGCTGCAGACGTGCTATGCGAAGACAAAACTCTTAACTTACGTCAGCAACTTGAATATGCCCAAACCTACGATAACCAGCAGCGCATTCGAGGGCTTCAGCGCGCGTTACAATCCATCGAGAAGAATTGCACCAATGAGCGAGTACTTGCAGAGGCTGCTGAAAAGGTGCGGGAAAGCGAGGAAGAGGTAAGTGAGCGCGAGTTAGAGCTTGAACATGCACTTAGAGACGGTGACGAAGATAAGATTCAGAAAAGGCGTGAGAAATTAGCAGAAGAGGTACGTGAGCTTGAAGAGCACATCCAGGAGCTGCATTCGTTGCAGCATCGCCTTAACGAATAACAAGCCTAGGCGTGTGCTCTTATGATACGCCGATGGTGCGGTTTAACAGCCATGGGCGGTTCATGCGTTGGCGGTTCGAGCTTCAGGCGGTATCACCCGTTGTGCGACGACTGCTCCAGAATATCCATAAAGCGTTGCCGTGCGGCAGGTGGGAGGTTATCAGGCAGGTCGTCTTCGGTCGCGGCGGTGTCGCCTACCTGGATCAGCATTACCATGCCCATAGTGTAGTGCGGTGAGCACTTGATTCCCCAAATGCCTTCTTCATTGAGTGTCACCTCAATTTCCTCGTTGATATTGCCGATAAACGCTTCTCCACCCTCGGGGATCATCTCCTCAATAGTGGCCGCATTGTGGCCAGAGTGGGTGGCCAGAAATTTCACAGTATCCCCAGGTTGGATAGCCAAATAGCCGGGTGAAAAGGGCATCGGGCCGGTGTCGTCGCGGTTGAGCATCTCGACAGTATGGGTTTGAGGGGCGGCTAACGCAGCGAGCGGTAAAAAGGCAATCGTCAAGCAACCAATCGCGAAGAAACCAAGCGATACGAGTCTAAAGAACATCTTCATATTGAGTGAATCCGTTGGAAAGAAATAAGCGATGCGCCACCGGCGGGGTCGGGAACAATCCGGGCGTCGACGGAGAATACATGGCGCATAAGGTCGCTGGTGAGAATGTCGGCAGGCGGGCCCAGGGCTACCTTTTTTCCTGCTTTCAGCACCATTACGCGGTCACAGCGCAGCGCATGGTGAATATCATGGAGCGCGATAACCGATGTCACCGGCAGCGTTTTGACCAGATCGAGAATAGCCAGCTGGTGATGAATGTCGAGGTGGTTGGTGGGCTCATCAAGCAGCAGTAGTTGTGGCGATTGCGCATGGGCACGGGCGATGTGTACGCGCTGGCGCTCGCCGCCTGAAAGCGTGTTCCACTCACGTGTGCTCATGGCTTCCATATCCACTGCCCGCAGCGCCTGGTTCACGGCAGCTTCATCGTCTGCTCCCCAGGGGCTTAGCGCGGTTAGCCAAGGTGTACGCCCCAGCTCCACCGCATCGCGTACCGTGATGCGGTCTTCAGTCTCGGCTTGCTGAGAAACCAGGGTGATCAGCCGGGCAATTTGGCGTCGGCTCATCTGCTGTATGGGCTTGCCATCAAAGCATATTTCACCGTAGGTCGGCGTTAGTAGGCCTGCCAGCATACGTAGCAGGGTAGATTTTCCCGAGCCGTTGGGGCCAATCAAACCGAGGGTTTCGCCATGTCGGACGCTGATATCGACATTGCTGACGATGGGCTGACCTTGGACCGACCAGCCGATACCATGGGCGTCGAGGATTGCGGTGTGATTCATCGCCGACGCCCCCGCACCATAATAAAAGCGAATGCAGGCGCACCGACTAGGGCAGTGATCACTCCTATGGGCACTACTTGGCCGGGAATGATAATCCGCGAGACCACATCAGAGAGAATTAGAAACACCGCGCCAGCCAAGGCCGTTGCAGGCACTAACTGACGGTGACGCACCCCAACAACAATCCGGCAGGCATGGGGCACCACAAGGCCGACAAAGCCAATGGCTCCGGTGATTGACACCATGACGGCGGTGACCAGTGCGGTGGTACCAATCAACAGGACTTTCGTCCAGCGCAGGTCGATCCCCAGCACGGCTGCGTTTTCGGCGCCGAAGGTGAAGGCGTCCAGGGTGCGGACATGCCATAAAGCCATGCCCACGCCAAGCCCTGCAATGGGAAGCGCTAGCCATGCCTCGGGCCAGCGCACACCCGAAAGACTGCCCAGCAGCCAAAACATAATGCCGCGTGCCTGTTCCGCATTGGCGGACTGAGCGATGACAAAGGCCGTCAGCGCATTGAACAGTTGCGCCCCTGCGATACCTGCCAGAATCAACACCCCGGCACTCTTTACTCCTGTCCCGCCACCCGACATATAGGCGAGTAGTGCGACGAACGCGAAGGCGGCCAACGCTCCGGCAAAGGCCCCAACGGACATCGAAATCACCCCCGCACCAATACCTGCGATAGTGACCATGACGGCGCCCGTCGAAGCACCCGCCGAAATCCCCAAAAGGTAAGGGTCGGCCAGTGAGTTGCGCAGTAGTGCCTGAAGCACCAGGCCCGAGAGCGCCAAGCCTGCGCCACAACAGGCTGCGACAACCGCCCGTGCCATACGGTAATGCCAGATTACCGCTTCATCCACGCTGCCAATATGGCGATCGCTCAGCCCCAGCTTGGCGCTGAGCACATCAATAACCGTCGAAAGTGGTATCTGCGTTTCACCGACAGCCGTACCGAACAGCAGTGCTGCCATCAACACTAGCGGTGTGATAAACAGCCATGACGTTCTAGTAAGCCGTGGCGCGTCAGTACGCATCATTCTGAAAAATCAAATTCAGCGAGTTTGTCTGCGAGGGTCTCCAGCGCAAAGATCGAGCGAACCGAGGGGTCCATTGCATGGGCATCGATCTCAATGATGTGGTCATGCTTCACCGCTTCGGTGGCTCTGGTGACAGGGTCGGCGTAGAGGAACTCACGCTTAACCTCGATATCGTCGGCCGGGAATCGGCGACGGTCCATTTTGGCAGCGGCGATAAAGGTAGGGTTACTACGTGCGATGGTTTCCCAGCCAACGGTGGGCCACTCTTCCTCAGAGGTCACCACATTGCGAATGCCCAGTTTGGACATCATCCAGCCCGGTACGCTGTTGATACCTGCCACATAGGGGTCAATGCTGAGATCGGCAGAGGAGTACCAGAAGACACCGCTAAGGTCTGCGGGTAAGGAGAGACGTTCAGCCTTCGCGACTGCGGCATCTTCACGTGCCTGGAGGTCAGTAACAACGTCATCGCCGCGCTCGGCAACGTCAAATATGTGCGCTAGCGTCGCAATGCTCTCGTAGAGCAGCGCGGTGTCGAAGAGATCGGTTCGAATGCCATCCATGCTTTGGTTATTGTCTTTACCAACGCATTCGGTGGGCAGGGTCCACACAGGGATGCCAGCATCATCAAACATTTCCGGGGTGCCCACCATGCCTGAGGGGCCGACCATCCACTCATAAGCCGAGATCACCAAGTCAGGCTGTTTAGTGATAACACTTTCATAGCTTGGCGCGTTATCCGAAAGCCGCTCAATTTTGGCATCAAGCTCGGCAAACTCCTCCAATACTGGGCTAATCCACAGCGCAGTTCCCGCTACTTTATCGCCAAGGCCCAGCATATAGAGCATTTCAGTGGGGGCCTGGCCGATACTCACCACGCTTTCAGGTGCTTGTTCTAAGGTGATCTCGTGCCCACAACTGGTTAGCGTGAGGGGGTATTCGGTGGAGGCGTAAGCCGCCTGTCCAAAGCCAACAACACTCGCGGCGATTGCCGTGGTCAATCTCAACATCATGTACACTCCCGTGCATGATGAGCGTAGCGCCCAGGCAGGTAATACTGTCGGGCCACTTTGCTCGATTAAGTAACGTGTCGGCAGTTCTCCTGACTGGCGGGTCATGGCTAGCTCGCCTTCCCAGACAATGCGTCCAGTGGCGTCATTGAGCATCGCTCTCCGCCTACAGTTGCGGGGGCAGTTCCGTTTCGCGGGTAAGCCGCGGTGGATTCTCTATTAAGTTCCGAGGAACACCGACGTTGGCTATTCTAGGTCGCGGGTAAAGGGTGAACAATGCAAAGCGATGAAGATATGCCGATACTCAAGCACGCTGGCATGTGAAATTGCTTGGGCAGCCTACTTTTGCTCTTGCCTACAGTGATGGGTTGAAACATCTATCTATGGGACGGTACGTTGAGTAGTGGCTCTTCCTGAACTGGTTGCAAGCTATCAGGCGATATCGAGGGCAGCCATTCGGCACAGTTTCCAAAATAGGCATATCTGGCCCAGCCCTCTCGCGTTCCGACAACAAATAAGCGCAACTTGGCGCGACTAACCGCGACATTTAATAGATTTGGGGTGGCCGATGCCCAGTCTTTAGCGCCAGCCTTCTGTGGGTTTCCGCCCAGCACTAAAATAACTACGTTGGCTTCCTTACCCTGAACCGTGTGGATCGTGCCAGCTTTTACGCCAGGGTAGCTCGCCGCCAAGTGGTGCAGTTTCTTGACCACAGTACGAAAGGGCGAGATGAGGAAAATATCTTTATTGGACACCTCTTGTGCGATTAGCTGCTCGATTAACGCTTTTGCAGCGCGGCCTTCGCCGGGTATCCAGTGGCCATCGGCCTGCTCTGGGGGTACATCGATCCAGGCGCTTTCAAAAAGGGAGCTCTCCGAGGGAGGCTTGCCATGCACCATGGCATTGTCATAGGCCACCTCGTTGCAGATCTCGAACATGGGACTATCGCAACGGCGGTGAACCAGCAGTGGTGCTCCTACCCAGGTCGTACCGATAATACTGCCATATATGCTGGCTTGGTCAGCCAGTGCCTGGGCCGAGGTGCTGCCTGGCAACCATGCCATGCTGACATCTAGGCTTTCCGCAAGTGAGCCCTGCAGGCGGTCGGGTACTGTCACAACTGGGGTTAACTGCAAAGGATCGCCGACCACCAGCGCGGATTTGGCTCGCCAAAGAGCGCCTGCTGCTTGCTGTGGCGCAGCTTGCCCTCCTTCATCAACCAACAGCCAGCCCAGGCTCTCACGGCCCAGCTCTGCAAATTGCCGACCAAAAGAGGCAAACGTAGTAGAGACGACCGGAACCAAGAGGAACAGGCTAGACCAGAGGCTTTCCGCGACTCCTTCGGGGAGGTCGCCAGGGGCTTTGCCACGCAATAGCTGCATCATGCCACGCAGGTTGTTCTGCAGTGGTTTTCCTGCATCGAGAACAAACGCATCATGGAGATCCAGAGCCGCTAGAAAAACTCGGACACGAGCAGCCTCCCATTCAGGGTCTGCCCATGGCGAAGCAAGCTCCTTGGTGTGTGAAGACTCAACGAGAAAGCCTGGTGCTAAACAGTAGTGGTGGCCGACCTTTTCACAATAGGCATTGATCGTTTGGCTGGCCGCTTGGGCTTTCTTCTCTGCCGCTACCCGCGCTGCCTGCTGGTGGGTAAGTTGATCGCGTATTTGCTCACAGCGTGTGATTGCTTGCTTGGCCACGGCTTCGCTGGATTGGTACTGCTGATGCTCAGTAGCAACTGCTTCGATTAGTGCTGAATGGCTTAATTGTTGCTCTGCACGGTTGCAGGTATCGAGAGCCAGCGCCTTGCGCTTGAGGCACTCTGACACTTGCTGGCGCACGGTCATCTCTTGGCTGGATAACGTGCGTAGCGTGTCTTGCCATGTGACCACGCTGGGTAGGCGACGCAACCACTTGCTCAGCCATCGCTTAACAACGCCTGGGCCATCCTCGTGGCAACGTTTAATCTGTTGTTGCACCCCTTGGAGTGAGTGCTCAGCGGCCAAGCAGTAGGTTTGCTGGCTCTCCACATCGCGTTCGGCAGTCTTTAAGGCGGCTTCCCTCTCGCTCTTCACTCGCAATAACGCACGCTCGAATGTCGCTTGGTGATCATCCCGTTGTTCAATGGTGCTTGTTTGATACAGCTCCGCTTGGGCCAAGGTTTCAGTCAGTGCCTGTTCGTGTTGCTGTAAGGCCGCGATCTCCCGCTGGGTCTTTCCCAGGGCCATGATCGCTTGATAGACATGTTGCCGTTCATGTCGACAGCGTTTTTCTTCATCAAGCGCTGTTTGGAAAGACGCCACCGCCTGGCGCCAGCCGGGCACGCCCTCTGGTCGAGGTCCTTTGAGCAAGTCGGGAATATGTAAGGGTTCTCCTTCGGCTTTCTTTTTCTCCCAACCCCAGAATGCGTCAGCAAAGGCTGTTTTGTTCTTGCTCTTCCCCAGGCATGCCGCTAAGAGCGACCAGGACTCTCCAGCATCGCCCAGCAAGCGGGAGCCAATCTCGGTGAAGGGACTATGCTTCCGATCGCCCCACTCAGGATCAACATCGGCCGCTTTCGGAAACTCCAAGGTGACGTTTTCGACCGCACCGTTATTGCTGGATGCCACTACAATACCGAAGTTGAGTAATGAGGCATCCAAGGGGGCAAAAAACTGCCGCCATTCACCGCTTTGCCAAGCAGGGCGAGATTTTTCAAAGGCATCGGAAGGGGAGGTAAAGCGTGCTAATGCCTGGGCACGTTCAACGATGATGCCTGCCACCACGTCTTTGAGCAGTGTCGTTTTACCCGTGCCTGGTGGGCCATTCACCGCCATGAGGCCGCTTTTGTTCCCCCCTAACCCTCGCAGTGCTTGGTTGACGGCGATTTGTTGGCTGAACACTAACGGATAACGACCTTTTGTAGGCCACCGCCCCGGCGGATACACCGCGGGGTTAAGTAGCTCCCAGGCTTCTTGATGCTCTTTGCGCAGGTCGATATGTGTCGGAGGGCGTTTACCTAGGTAATGCGCTAACGCTGCGCCAATATCACCGGTTTCAGCACTGCGCTGGACTAATGCAAGATCATCCAGAAAAAGGCTATTGAGCATCTCTAACGCAGCGGTTAGGCGGGCACTAGGGGGTTCCGTCTCTGGGTGTACGTCGTCATCCTCTTGTACCTCTTTTGCTATCGGACGGCGGACGCACTGTACCCGGCATATCGTGGGTGCCAGCGTTTGCGTGTCAAGCCCAAGGTAGTCAAATAACCACGCCAAGAAGTGAGATAGGTTCTCTATCGTTAGCTCGGCGCCTGAAAGCTCACTGGCAAAGCGGTCATACACCACGCCTTCGGCATCCGCAAAATCCTCGGTTCGTAGCGCATCAGCGTGTAGCGTGGTGCGTCCTTGTGCTGCCTGTTTACGTAGCGCACCAAAAGCCCAAGCAAAGGTTGATAACACCAATGTGTCGGCGATCACACGGCCTGCGCTATCTACTTGAAAGCCGATGGCGGATGTTCCAAGTGGTTGGCGCTCGTCGCGCACTACATGATCAAAATCATCCCCAAGCCAAGACTCGATTTCTAGGCGCGCGGTATTGATGTTGATCAGTCCTGCATAAACACCATAGGCCCACTGCTCGCGATGATTGTCATGGGTGAGCCTGAGTGATGTCTGGGAGCAACGATGCTGTGCATGAGGGTGGTTGGGCTGCCAGGGGAGGGCGTCGCTGGAGTCAGTGCGAATATCGTAAATCGGTTCACGTTCATCGCGTTTAGGATTGGTCTTGGGGAATGAGGTGGGTGTCAGCCATTCAACCAGACGCCAAAAGGCTACTATATTGCTGGGTGTCCCCATCGATGCACGCTCCTTGTCCTGTCATTGTTGTCCTGTTATTGGGGCAACCCCCTAAGCACCAGCCGCTCACACCCGCTTTATCGAATGAAAACGGTTGTGTCTCACTTAGTGAGATGAACTCGTGAATTTGTCTTGCTATGTTCTAGCTCACCTAGACAAATAACGATAAACATAATGCCTGTAAATAAAAATATCACCTCATCAGGCCCTGCCACGCTCGTTCACGCTATGCAGATACTGCAGGTTACCGCACGTGGCGGCCACCGGGGGGCGAGTGTAGACGATTATCTGAATGAGTTGAGTTTCAGCCGCCCTACGCTCTACCGGTTGCTAAAAGGTCTCAAGCAGCAAGGATTCCTGCGTTCCTCACCCATTCGTGGGCGTTATCTGCTGGGCTATGAGTTGCTAGTGCTTGGTGCTCAGGCGGGCAATGGCGCTGGGTTACGTGACTTGGCACGACCCAGGTTGCTGGTGCTGGCGCAATGCTGGGGAGACAGTTTCTATCTGTTTGCCCGAGATGGCTTCAACGCTGTCTGCCTGGAAGTACAGAACGGCGCTTATCCGGTGGGGAGTTTCGTCAGGGCGACAGGCGGGCGTTTGCCGCTAGGCGTCGGTCAAGCGTCGATTGCCTTGCTCGCGTATCTCGGCTCGGATGAGCGAGGCGAGATTCTCGATCATAACGCTGCACGGTTGCTGGATGATTACGCGATCGCCACCGCCGATGTCGAAGCCGAAATTAGCTATTTACTGCAACATGGCTACGCCCGCGGCGTTGAAGGTTCTCTGCTCCCGGAATACTGCGGCTTAGCCATTCCCATCCTCGACCATAGTGGACACCCCTTGGGGGCTATGAGCTGCTCGATGCTCAAGTCTCGCATGACAACGACTCATAAGCTGGAGGTGCTCCAAGGCATGCAGGAAGAAGTCGCCGCTATGGTTAATCAGGCCCATGGCCTGCTGTATCTGGATTAAATCGTCATGCCACAACCCTCGCATCCCTCCCATCAGCGCCTTTGCGGCTGGAACGCTTGGCTACCGAAACGCCAGCCGCGCCCCGCCTTGTGTGGCCAAGCTGAGGCGGATGTTGTCATCATCGGGGCCGGCTACACCGGCTTTGCGGCAGCCACGGCTTGGCAGCAGGCGCGGCCCGCAGACCGCATCAAAATTCTCGAAGCTGACCAAGTGGGTGAAGGTAGCCCTGGGCGTAACTCTGGTTTCATGCTGGAAATCGCTTTAGCCAATGATGCTCGCCCCGAAGAGCTTGAGCGCATGGAGAAACTGAACGCGTTAAGCCGACAAACCATGGCGCTACTGCGCGAGCGTGTCGAACGCCTGGAAATTGACTGCCAACTCGAACGTAGCGGCACTTATCGAGCTGCCCGTAGTGCGATAGGTCAGCGTGCCTTAACCCAGTATGCAGCTTTTCTTAACGCTGCTGGCCTTTCTTACCAGACCTTGAACGGTAGCCAACTGGCTGAGCGGATTGGGACGCGCTACTACGCCCAAGGCATTTATTCGCCGGACTGCTATCTGGTGCAGCCCGCGGCATTAATTGTTGGTTTAGCAGATTCATTGGCGGCTGGCATCGAGTTGCATGAGCACTCCCCCGCGACCCAGATTGTGCCTGATGGCAATAAGTGGCGTGTTATCACGCCTGACGGAGAAGTGGCAGCAGGGCGGGTAATACTCGCCAATAACGCCTTTTCCCGTGCATTAGGCGCCGATCCCGCTCGGCTAACCGCTATTTATACCTATGCCGCTATTACCGAACCTTTGCCTGAGCTTGAACGACAACGCATTGCTGCGACGACCTGGGGGCTGCTACCCGCACACCGCTTGGGTTGTACGCTGCGCACCACCGCTGATGGACGTTTGATGATCCGCTCGCGTTACAGCTATGAACGCGAAGCCGATAACGCCCGTATTGAGGCCGAACTGAAAGCGAGCCTTGAGGCACGCTATCCCGAACTCACCCCTGTGCGCTTTGACAAGGTTTGGGGAGGGACCACCGGGCTGACCTATAACGGTGCGCCACTCTGGGGTGAGATCCAGCCTGGTTTGTATGTGTCGGCGGGGTGCAATGGCGGCGGCATCGTCAAGGGTACTTTCCTTGGCGATGCCTTGGCTCGCCATGCTCTGGGCCAGCCGGTCGAAAATATAGCGTCGTTATTCGGCAAGGCTAGCTGGATGCCGCCCGATCCCGTGCGTCGGTTGGGTTTCTACCTGACCAGTGAAATGGAGCGCCGTAAGGCAAAGCACGAAACCTGATCCCCCTTCACCATTATAAAAAGAGAGATGACAATGGATCCTCAAGATCATATTGGGCTGCTGTCCATCATGCCGGCGGCGTTGGCCATTGTGCTGGCATTTATTACTCGCAATACCGTTTTCTCGCTGGCCGTTGCCTGTTTCGTTGGGGTAATTACTCTGGGTAATGGCTTGATGGGCTTTCCCACGCTGTTAAAGGAAACCCTGGGCACCACCAGCTTCTCCTGGATACTGCTGTTGGAACTTTTCATTGGCACGGTGATCGCGTTTTTCCAACGCACAGGGGCGATTCAGAACTTTACCGCTTGGGTGGAGCGTCGTGCTTTATCGCGGGTGCGGGTTCAGTTGGTCGCTTGGGTGATGGGTATGTTCGTTTTCTTCAGCGACTATTTCAGCCCCTTATTTGTCGGTAGCACCATGCGTGGCCTGACGGATCGGTATCGGGTTTCGCGGGAAAAACTGGCCTATATCGCCGACTCCACTTCGGCCCCGGTGAGTGTGATGGTTCCGATTACCGGCTGGGCGGTGTTTATCTCTGGCTTGTTGATTGGCATGGGGCCTATCGAAAATGCTGCCCAGGCGATGGGGGTGTTTCTACATGCCGTTCCTTTTAACCTCTATGCATGGCTCTCGGTGCTGGTCGTGGGACTGGTAATTGTCGGTGTTATTCCACTCTTTGGGCCGATGCGAGAAGCTGAGCGTCGAGCTCGGGAAGAGGGCAAAGTACTGCGTGATGGGGCAGAACCACTGGTGGGCGAGGAACTAACAGAGATTCCGCCTTATGAAGGGGCACGCACCAACCTGTTCTGGAATTTTTTCGCCCCGGTATTGGTAGTAATCGGTGTTGCCGTGGGCACCTTTATCGTGATGGACTCGGCCAAGACCATGGAGGCATTTCTGGCAGCTGCTGTGTTTCTCGGTATCGTTATGCGCCTTCAGGGCATTCCCTTCAATGACATTATGAAAACCTCGATGGCGGGTATGAAGGGAGTAATGCCAGCCATCATAATTCTGGCGCTAGCCTACTCGTTGAATCAACTTTCCAAAGACATGGGCACGGCCAGCTATATTGTTGAGGCTACTGGTGGATGGCTGACACCGGCGCTACTGCCAGCAATGACATTTCTGATCGCTGCTGTTATTGCCTTTTCAACCGGTACCTCTTGGGGCACTTTCGCTATCATGATGCCCTTGGCTGTACCGCTCGCCTTCAACTTTAGCAGCGATATGATTACACCGCTGGTGTATGCCACGGTGGCAGCAGTGGCGGGTGGCGGTGTCTTCGGGGATCACTGCTCACCGTTGTCGGATACCTCAGTGCTTGCCTCAACAGGGGCTGCTTCTGACCATATCGACCATATCAAGACGCAAATTCCCTTTGCGCTTGCTGTTGCTACTCTTTCCTTAGTGGCTTACCTGTTGCTCGGTCTTACGCTGTAAGCGATAAGTCCTATGATAGGCCGACAGAAGCCGTTCACGCAGGGCTTAAATACCGAACTGAGCTACCCTGCGGGACGGCGCATCACAGTCATTAGCACACCTGCGCCAATCAGGCTGCCTGCACCGCAGCGGTGCAGCAGACGACGAAACTTTGCGGTTATCAGTTGTCGGCTGGTCGTCGATAGGAGTGTGTAGCCGAGGTCTGAGATGACGCCTATTACAAGAAAGGTGGTAAATAGAATTGCTAGCTGCGGCGCTAATGGTTGGTTGTGGGTAATAAACTGTGGCATGAAGGCCATGAAAAATAGAATGCTTTTGGGATTTAAGAGTGTTACCCAAAATGCCTTTGCGGTGCCTTGCTTGACGTTCGCTCCAGAAGCTTCCAAATTGTTCAGTTGGCCGGATTCACGCCACATCTTTATTCCTAGATAAAGTAGGTAGAGGACCCCTAGCCACTTCACGATTGTGAATAGTTCTGCAGACGCCATCAGTAGGGCACCTACGCCTGCAAACGATAGCGACATAGCCACCAAGTCACCTAAGAAGAAGCCTGGTAACATCGCCAGGGCGGCCTTGCGCCCCTGGTTGATGCCGGTCATTACCAGCAGGGCAACGGCAGGGCCAGGGGATGCGATAACCAAGAACGAAGCCAGCACAAACGATAGCCATAGCTCAATCGACATAGCGTTAATCTTCCTATAGTTAATTTATTAACTATACCTCGCAATGTGACTGTGGGCCGGTTCTTAGAGGGAAAAGTTACAATGGTTCTGCCGCGAGGCGACAGAGTATTTTTACTGTCTCTGGCTGACGGCCCTTTTGCCAAGCCAGCATGAGGTCTGTCGCTATTGGCAAATCATCTAATTCGTGGGCCACGATGTCTTCATCTCCCAGTGCCATGATACTTGGCATAATCGCATAGCCCATTCCTGTTGCAACCAAACTGCGAATAGTAATGTCATCGCGACATTCCTGAACGGTATTGGGAATGAAGCCTACCTTTTGAAAACACCCATCTAGCCGATCAAAGCTTCCAGGAGTTGAGGTTCGGCTGAAGCGAATAAACGGCGCGTCGTGAAAATCCTTAAGCGAAGTAGGGGGAGTCGCGATGAGCGGGTGACGTTTACTGGTGAATACCGCCATACGAAAACTGGCCAATGGATAGTAGTCAAGACGTGGTTCATCTTCTCGCTCAATGAACAAAATACCCGCATCAAGCCGACCTGCCAGAATTGCAGCCGCTTGAGGCCCCGATAACATTGATTCCAGTGTTAACTGCGTCGATGGGTAACGTGACCGAAACTTGCTGATGAGTGCAGTGATGCTAGGAATATAGGGATGTATGGTGCTAATTCCGAGCGAGAGGCTTTCGCGGTAACCATTGGCGATATCTTGTGTTTTCTTTGCGACACTTTCTAGTTCTGACAGCAGGCGCTGCCCATTGGCATATAGGTAATGCCCTGCTGGGGTTAGAGACACCCCTTTGCGGTCACGATGAAATAAGACTGCCCCTATATCGGCTTCAAGTTGATGTATCTGTCGCGTCAAAGCGGGCTGAGCGATAGGTATCTGCTTGGCTGCAGACGATATCGAGCCTGCTTCGACCACCGCCATGAAGTACTTTAATTTTTTTGTGTTCATGTCCGCTCCCGATGACGTCACGATGCGCGACTCGTGTCGTACAGAAAATACAACTAAAGCCTCATCTCATAAAGGTATGACGCCATCGGGAAGAAGTATTTTATTCGCGCTAAGCGTTACAACATACTCAAAAACAATCTAGCTAAGCGCGTAACGATGTACGCAGCTCATGCTGTGTAAGCATGCGTTACCGCAGGCGCTAGACGGCGCAAACCTACCAAGGGTGTTCATTTACCAATTTACAATAAGGTTCTACCTCTCATGACGTTATCAGCCATTGAGCTTGAAAAGATGATCACGTTTCGTAGGGAGCTCCACCAGCACCCAGAGTTATCCGGTCAGGAGTCTATGACCGCTGAGCGTATTGCAATGACGCTACGTGACGTAGGGGTAGATGAGGTGCATGAGAATATAGGAGGCTACGGCGTGGTTGGCGTCATCAAAGGTGGCAGAACGGGTGCAACCGTTGGGCTCCGAGCCGATTTTGATGCCTTGCCACTTGAAGAAGCTAATCAGTTTTCGCACCGCTCCTGTCTGTCAAATGTAATGCATGCATGCGGGCATGACGGACACGTAGCAATGCTGATGGCTGCTGCTGCACGGTTGGTTAAACAGCGCTCAGCTCAAGGGACTGTCGTTTTGATTTTTCAACCCGCCGAGGAAATTGGCACTGGTGCTGAAGCGATGCTTGCGGAGGGACTGCAGGAGCGGTTCGCTCTTGATGCGATATTTGGACTACACAATTGGCCAGGTGTAGACGCAGGACATTTTGTCATTCATGACGTCCCTCACATGGCATCAAGCGATGACTTTGAGGTGACATTTCACTCCTCTGGTGGGCATGGTGCGATGCCTCATCTCACGACAGACCCCATCGTCGCGGCCAGCCTATTTACAACCGCCATTCAACATATTGTCAGCCGAAATATTGATCCTCAGGATATCGCTGTTATTAGCCTAGGTAGCCTGCAAAGCGGCCACGCTAGCAACATTATTCCTGCTGCCGCTCGACTGACGGGCACCGCGCGCTGCTTTAAACCAGAGTTACGCAAACGTCTTGAGGTCCGTATTAACGACGTTGCAGAAGGAGTTGCTAAAACAACCGGATGCGATGTCACACTCGATTACGTTCCCTCAACACCGGCGGTTGCCAATGACATCGTGTGTGCCCAATTGTGTCGCGATGTGGTGGTGCAGCGTTGGGGGCATGAACAGCTAGTAGAGCACCCAGTCAGTATGGGAGCTGATGATATGGGGGCCTTTCTTTCTCATATTCCTGGTGCCTATGTATGGATTGGCAATGGCTCAGGACCACAAACACCGAAGCTTCACCAGCCTGACTATGACTTCAACGATGCCATTCTATCGACTGGGAGCGACTTCCTGGCAAGTGTGGCAATGCAGTTTCTCGATAACCACCAATAAACTGGGGATACCCCATGACACCTCTCGAAAAAACAATGACACACGAGAAGAGTTCACGGCCAACATTTCGCTTCCCGCATATTTTTGTCGTGTTATTTAGTTTTATCTGTCTCGCTGCTTTATCAACTCACTTTCTTCAGTCGGGTAGCTACGAGCGTGTAACAAACGAGCAAGGGCGTACGGTTGTGGTGCCAGACAGTTATGCGGCTGTTGAAGCTCAGGGAGCTGGCTGGTTAAGTCCTTTCATGGCGGTCTTTGAGGGGATGGGTGAAGGCAGTAGTATCATCTTCTTTATTTTTATCTCAGGTGGTGCGTTTGGCGTTCTTAAAGCGACAGGAGTATTACAAAAAGTAGTTGCCAGTATCAGTAATGCGCTTACTGGACGCGATCTCATCCTCATACCTCTGCTGATGCTGTTATTTGCGATGGGGGGAGCAACCTTCGGGCTCGCAGAAGAGACAATTGCTTTTATTATTATCCTTGCACCGTTACTTCGTATGCTGGGGTATGACTCTATTACGGCCGCGGCGGTACCACTGGTAGGGGCTGGTGCAGGTTTCTCTGCAGCGTTTATGAATCCTTTTACGGTTGGCGTTGCTCAGGATATCGCTGAACTCCCTATTTTCTCTGGAATGACCCTTCGAGTTTGTTACTGGCTGATATTCGTCAGCATCAGTATTGCTTTCGTCACTCGCTATGCTGCAAAGGTGAAAGCTCATCCCGAATCCAGCCCGGTCTTTAATAGTGATCGCCGCCAGTTCGGTAAACCGCAAGCCAGTGAGAGACCAGGAACGTTATCGGCTGCCGATAAACTCGTCCTCACCGCTTTTGTAGGCACTATTCTCGTTATTGCCTACGGCGTGATACGACATGGTTGGTATATCGGTGAGATGTCTGGTGCCTTTCTCTTGATGGCTATTTTAATCGGTGTATTTGCGCGTATGAGCCCGAATAAAATTGCCGACCACTTTGTTGAGGGCATCCAAGAAATTGCGATGGGTGCTCTGGTAGTGGGCTTTGCTTTTGGCATCCTGGTGATTCTGAGAAGCGGGCATATTCTGGATACTATTCTTTTTCATCTCGAAGGGTTGCTGAGCGGGATGCCTGCTGTGATTACTGCAGTATGTATGTTCTTCGTTCAACTCATCCTGAACTTCCTGGTTCCTTCTGGTAGTGGTCAAGCTGCACTGACAATGCCTCTGATGGTACCTCTTGCAGACCTTGTGGGAGTGACGCGTCAGACTGCTGTTCTTGCGTTCCAGTTTGGTGATGGTATCTCCAATATTCTTACACCAACGTCGGGATATTTCATGGCAGGACTAGCTGTAGCAGGTGTGTCGTGGAGCAAGTGGATTAAATGGATACTTCCATTAGCGATTCTTCAGCTGGGCACTGCGAGTCTCATGATTACTCTGGCTCAGTTCTTTTCCTGGACATAATAAGGCATTACTAATGCGTATTAATAAAATCACAGTCTATGGCGTACGCCTTCCGCTTAAGCAGCCATTCAAGATCTCCTATGATACTTATCACGATATCGCCAGCCTGATAGTGAGTATAGAGACCGCTTCTGGGCAGGTTGGCTGGGGCGAAGCTGTGGTAGATCAACACGTGTCCGGAGAGACGTATCTCGGGGCACGAGAAATCATAACGCGTGAGCTCGCTCCATTATTAATCGGCTCCGAAGCCAGTGATATTGCACAATTCCATCACACTGCGAATCGAAAAATTCGCCATAATCCATCGGCTAAAGCCGCACTCGATATTGCTCTCCATGACCTCTTGGCTCGGGAGAGTGGGAAGCCCCTCTATGCCATGCTAGGTGGGCGTAGCCATGAGCGTTTGGAGCTTCCCTACGTTATCAGCATGTTAGCGCCAGAGGAGATGGCTCGGCAGGCGAAAGAGGCTGCTCGGCGTGGGTATCAATCTATCAAAATAAAACTTGGAGATACCCCGGAACATGATATTGAGCGAATTGCGCGTGTTAGAGAGGTGCTAGACCGATCAGTGGCGTTGCGTGTGGATGCCAATCAAGGGTGGAGTACAAAGCAAGCGCTACAGGTCATCCGACATGCAGCGCCGTATCAAGTGGATTGGTTTGAGCAACCCGTAGATATGGAAAATCTTGTGGCAATGGCACATGTGACCCAGTCTACTGAGGCTATCATCATGGCGGATGAACCTATTCATGGCGTAAAAGAGATGTTGGATGTGATTCAGCTTAATGCTGCTGATATGGTTAACATTAAATTGATGAAATCCGCTGGCTTACGCCCCGCTATGGTGATGGCTGAAGCTGGTATGGCTGCTGATATACCCTGCCAGATTGGCTCCATGGTGGAGTCATCTATTGCGACACTGGCAGGTGCACATCTTGCGCTGGCACATCCCAATATTATTGCGAATGACTTGGTAGGCCCGGCCATGATTCGGGAAGATGTTGCTCAGATGCCGGGGGATGAAACGCATATCTTGTTAGATGACTCACCTGGTCTTGGGGTAACTATTGAAAGTAGCCGAGTACAAGACCTTAGTGAGTTTGTCGATATCATTGATTGAGAAAGATTTTATTCTTGGGATCGCCCAACGCACATAAGATAAAAAGAGAGTGCAGGATACATCTGCCACACTCAGTGGTTGGGTTTTCCCTCAGGCAGGTTACTCGGCAAGTTTCAATATGCCGCCCAGTAGTCCATATCCCTATGGGGGCAGCTACCAACCCTGAATTGCAGCAGGACTAAAAGCTCTGAGCTAGCTGATGTGCCGCCGCCAGCGGTTCTCTATTGTCTCAAGCTCTGCTGGTCCGTAGCAGGCTTGGTTATGCCCTCCGTAATGCGCCCACAGTTGGTCACCTAAGTCGAAATGCCACCACTCACTGGGTAAGTTGGTAAATCCTTGTTGCTGCATTACGTGATACAGCAGCCGACGATTATCTCTTGCTTGCTGTTGGGGAGGGGACAATTCACCTAACAGCTCAAAATGCGCAGTATGGGAGGCAGGAATGGCTTCATCAAAGAGCGTTCCCATGTCTAGTGGTAGTCCATCGGAATCGCAGAGGGTAACGTCGACTGCCCCTCCGGTTAAATGTGGACTGGGGGCTGAGGGATCACGGCTAGGGAATGATACAAACTCGCTTGTGCGTGTTAATAGTTCATCCTCCGTGGCGTTAGGATGGTGATAGAGAATCGCTTCATACAGCGTATCAAACAGGTACTGCTGGACACGCCATGGGCGCCAGCCATCCAGTACCAGTAAGCTGATTCCCTGGGGTAAGCTCCGTGCTGCTGCCAGTAGCGCCCGATAAACCCCCTCGCGCACAAAACATTCCGGTATTGCACCAGGAATCCCTAGGCGTGCGTAGGCGGGGAATACCTTAATCGGCGAAGGCGCTAAGCTCATTGGCACTAAGCGTTCGCCACAGTCTTGAATGGCAATATGGCTAACACTCGACCACTCCAGCGCTGATATGCTCGGAATAGGCGCTAAGTTGATACTGGACGAGTCAGTAGAGGAGGTGTGCATCTTAATTATCCAAGCAATTGGGGTAGCCAAAGCGTTAAGGCCGGAAAGAAGATTAACAGTATCAAGACAGCGATAGCGGTGAGTACGAAAGGCCAAATCGTTTTGAATAACGAGACAATCTCTATTCGGCTAACGGCGGCGGCAACAAACACGCAGGCGCCCATCGGTGGTGTAATAAGGGCAATGGTGATGTTGAGAGTAATGATGACCCCCAGATGGATTGGGTCTATGCCTGCCATCATCGCCACGGGTGCAAAAATAGGCGTGAGTAGCATCAGCGCGGAGACTTCCTCCATGAACATGCCGGTCAAAAAAGTAATCAAGCTTAATAGCAGCAAGATAATCACCGCGTTTTCTGCATAAGGTGCTAATAAGGTGACAAATTGCTGGGGAACCTGGGCATAGGAGAGTAACCAGCTAATGGTAGCGGACGCTGCCATAATTAAAAAAATCGCTGACGTTAGGCGAGCGGTGTCTTTGATAGCTTGCCAAAACTGCGGCAACTGCAACCCACCTAGCAACACGCCACATAAAGCTACGTAAAGGGCTGTCAGTGCCCCTGACTCTGTTGGTGTAACCACGCCCAATACAATGCCCGCAACAATGATGACTGGTGCAATTAGCGCAGGAAACGCCACGAGGGCGGCAATACTTAAGGCTTTCAGGTTGGGCAGCTCACCTCGCTTGGGCATGCGTTTTTTCCATGCATACCACGCATTCATGCCCATAAACGCAACGCCCAGTAACAGGCCTGGCACCACTCCCGCCAGAAATAGGTCGCCTACAGAGGTGTTAGTAAGGGAGGCGTACAAAATCATAAAGATGCTGGGAGGAATGATCGGGCCAATAAGTGAGCTACCAGCGGTTAAACCAGCGGCAAAGGCACGTGAGTAGCCCTCTTTTTCCATGGCGGGCACCAGCAACGAGCCCAGGGCCGAGGTGTCGGCTACGGCGGAGCCATTAACCCCGGCGAAGAAGACGCTCGATACAACGTTTACATGGCCCATACCGCCGCGCATATGTCCCACCAGCAGGCGTGCCAAGCCCATTAGCCGCTCGGTTAAGCCGCTCACATTCATTAAGTTACCGGCTAAAATAAATAGCGGAATCGCCATCAAGGAAAAGGCGTTGATGCCACTAAAAAATTGTTGCGGCATCATGCGGGGGATCATCGCGGGGTCGACAAACAGAAAGCCAACAATAGCGGTGGTCAACAGCGCAATAAATAGAGGTAGCCCTAAGAGAACATGAACAAGGAAAACGCCTAACATCGTGACAATCATGAAGGGCGCTCCTGCTCTGGGCTGCTCTGCTCTAAAACGCCTTGTTCAGTTAGCACGGGTAGTGGTGCCGGGCCATACCAAAGTACATGCCAGGCAAGTAACGCGAAGCCGATAGGTACTGACATTAGCGGAATAGTGCGGCTAATACCCAGGCCTGAGGTGGTAAACATGCTAACCGAGAGCGCGTAGCGGTAACTGACCCAGGCTCCGCCAATGGCGATACTGAGTGTTAACAGCCACTGATACAGATTAAGTACGCGCGCTATGGGCACAGGCAGTAAACGTTCAATCAATGCGACGCGCATATGGCTGCCTTCTACCCACACTGCCCCTGCCGCCACCATAACGGTGCCGATAATCAGAAAGCGCGATAACTCATCGGTCCAAATAGGCGCTCCACCGATAAAGTAGCGCATAAAAACGCCATATAGAATGATGGCTAAATTGGTCAACAGCAGTAGTGCAGCCACGGTGATGGATAGAGGCCGACTGATCGCTAACATGCGATTGCGTAGCGCGTGCATGGAAAATCCTACCCGCAAAGAAAGAGTCACAATAGGAGAAAAGGACCGGTAATTACCGGCCCTTCTACTGCCGTCGATAGTGCTTAATTAGGTATCATTTAATTAGATAGTGCTTGGTTAGACAGCGATTAACTATTCAAGCAGTTCACTCATACCTGCATCTTCCAGTGCCATGTCGATCCAGCGCTGGTCAATATTACGCTCGCTTAGCCACTCAAGATAAGCTGGTTGGCCAACTTCCCGGAAGGCGTTAAGGTCCTCCTCAGAGGGGCGGATCACTTCCATGCCTTGCTCTTCAAGGTAGGCAATGCGTTCATCAACTTTGGCTTCGTTATGCTCACGCGCCTGCTGATTTGCTTCGGCCACGGCTTCCATAAAGGCGTTACGGGTCTCTTCTTCCCAGCTTTCAATCATTTGGCTGTTGCCGACCAAAAACTGGTTGGAGTACTGGATGTTCGCAAGCGTTAAGTAGTCCTGTACTTCGTGAAGGCTGCCTAAAATGATGTACATGGGCGGGTTCATTTGGCCATCGGCCACACCGGTGCGCAGTGCCATGTAGACTTCTGTCCAGGGTATCGGAGTGCCTGACGCACCGAAGGCCTCATAGAGGGCTACTTGGCTTGGGTCCATGGCGCGGAAGCGTAAGCCGGCAAAATCGTCAGGATGTGAAATGGGCTTTTTGTTATTGGTAAATGCGAGGAAGCCACCTTCTTCCACCACCGCCAGCATATCGATACCCGCACGCTCTTGCAGGACGTTTTCTATCTCCTGCCAGTAACTGCCCTCATCAAAGAAGCTGCGCGCTGCGTCAAAGTCATCGAATAGAAATGGAATGGCGCTGACAAAAATTTCATCGACTAGCGGAGACACGCCAGCAAAGGAAGCAATATTGAGCATCGGCGAACTCATCGTCTGCTCCATACGCTCCTGCTCTTCACCCAGCATACTATTCGGGTAAAGCTGCAGTTGGATCTCACCATCCGTTTTTTCTTCGATCAGCGCCTTTAGGTTAGAAGCAAAAACATGCACCGCGTTTTTATCAGGATCAGGGGCGCCGTTGTAGCCCAGATTAATGGTTGTTTGTGCCATGGCCTGACTGGCAGCTAGCGAGCTGCCTAAAAAGCAGGCTGTAGCGAGGGCTTTCATCGAAAAATGGGGCTTCATGGTAGTCTCCTATGTCCTCTTGAACGCCACCTGGGGCGTATGGATCTCTAATCACTTTTATTATTTGGTGCGCAACCTAAGCGTTGAAAGGTACTGTATTGAATAAGCAATATTAGTGCCGCTAACTCTATTAGCCAGCTATATACACATTACATTAGCAGCCTAGTGGTTGCTGCGCTGTTTTCTATGCCTGTTTGCTCTATAGAGAGCTTAGTTCTTGCACCAGCATTGCCCCATTAGCATCTTGTGATGCTAATGGGGCAATGCTGGTGAGAAGGAGGGGGGAGGACGTTATAGTGAGGGAGGGGAAGAGAGCTTTGGGCTTTAACTGGGCATTAATTGGCAACTAGCCAATGCGTAAGTTTCCTTCCTGGTCTTCAAAGACAGGTATGGCATCAAGTTCATCAATAGCGCCCGATAAGCAGTTGCCTGTTTTAATATCGAACGCTGCCCCATGGGCGCTGCATAGAAAGCGGCTTCCATCCGACGAGATGATGTTTTCAGAACGATAATTTAATGGCAAGTACTGGTGAGGGCAGCTATTGACATAGCAATAAACCAAGCCATTTAAACGTGCTATAACGACTGGAAAAGCGTCATCATTACTAATGATTTCTATGCATAGTGTTTGGCCTTCTTGGATTTTTTTAGCGGGGCAAATAATAGCCCCCCTTTGGGGGGCATTCGCATAGCTACGCCAAGCGTCGTCGTGCACAGTGTTTCCTTTTCGGCAGTGTTGTTATTATTCAGTCGTACTTTGCAACACGCCACGGTTAATTTGATCCTCTTCGATGGACTCGAAAAGTGCTTTGAAATTGCCCTCTCCGAAGCCGTCATCGCCTTTGCGCTGGATAAATTCAAAGAAGATTGGGCCAATCACCGTTTTTGAGAAAATCTGTAGCAAAATTCTGGTTTCACCACCGCCCACGACACCTTCGCCGTCAATCAAGATGCCACGCTTACGAAGCTTATCAAGAGGCTCTTGGTGGCCTTTTACGCGTTTTAGCGATTTTTCATAATAGATACTTGGCGGGCCAGGCATAAACTCTAGCCCTGCATCAGCAATTAAATCAGTACCGGTATATATGTCGTTACTCGCAATGGCGATATGTTGAATGCCTTCGCCGTTGTACTCACGTAGATACTCTTCAATTTGGCTATGATCGTCTGCACTTTCATTAATTGGGATACGAATTTTCCCGTCGGGAGATGTTAAGGCGCGGCTGGTAAGGCCGGTCATTTTACCGGTGATATCAAAGTAGCGTATTTCACGGAAGTTAAAGGTGTCATGATAAAACTTGTACCATGTATCCATGTTGCCGCGAATGACGTTATGCGTGAGGTGGTCAAGATAGTAAAAGCCAAACCCTTTTGGAGTAGGGTTTTCCTCGCCTAACCACTCAAACTCGTTTGAATAGCAGCTACCTTTTTCGCCGTACGTATCAATGAAGTAAAGCAGTGAGCCGCCAATGCCAATAACAGCCGGTGCATCGATTGCTTTGTTCCCTGTGTACTCTTCTGCGCCCAAGTCTACGGCGCGTTTGAGGGCGTGCTGAGCATCAACGACACGCCAAGCCATTGCCGGGGCGCATGGTCCGTGCGCTTCAATAAACGATGACGCATGGGAGTTGGGCTCGCTATTAAGCAGGTAGTTGATATCACCCTGACGATAGACGGTGATCGACTTCTCGCGATGTTTGGCAACAGGGATGAAACCCATTTGCCTAAATAAGTTATCTAATTTTTCCGGCTCAGGATGAGCAAATTCAACAAATTCAAAGCCATCTGTGCCTGCTGGGTTAGCATCACTTATGGTTACTTTTGGCGCGTTATGTGGGAAGGGGCCCATCGCTGTCACTCCTTTATTGTCTTGTTGTTTCACAAGGCCAGTATAGGGAAGAGAGGGTGCAATTAGGTTGCAAACTAGCCCCTTATGCAGCCAAATGGCGCACAGACTGTGCGCAACTGGAGTATTCAATGCACGGAATTTCTCTGGATCGTTACGATCTTGCAATTTTGTCGGTGTTGCAAAAAAATTCGGCTCTCACTAATTCAGAATTAGGAGAGCGCGTTAGCCTATCTCCCTCTCAGTGCTCCCGCCGCAGAGCGCGGTTAGAAGCTGAAGGTGTGATCAAGGGGTATTCGGCTCGGCTTGATGCCGCCAGCCTGGGCTTTGGGTTGCGTGCCATTACCCGAGTCAACCTTAAAGCTCACGGTGAAAGCATGGATGATGATTTTGTAGCGTTACTAACGAAGCATGCCATGGTGCGTGAGGCGTATTCTGTATCCGGTGATGCGGACTATGTATTGCACATCATCGCCAAGGACCTAACCGAGTTTTCAGACTTTATTCATCACCACTTATTACCTCACCCTAATGTCACCCAGGTCCGCTCTGAAATAATACTGCGCAGTATGAAAGAGGAGCAGGGGTTGCCGGTGGGTGGTGGTTAAGTAACTGCGTTTGTCTTGTATCGTGAGGGGTCTATGCGTCTTAAATTTCATTGTCAGAATCGAATCGGCATGCTTCGCGATATAGTGGCCCAGTTTGCCGATTACCGAATTAATGTAGCGCGGGGAGAAGTAGGCGGCGATCAGGGCAATACCATTTACTTATATGTCCCGAAATTGCTCAATGCACAGTTAATTACGCTTAAGCCTGTGCTGGAGTCCATCCCCGGTGTCTTTGGTGTCAAGCGCGCCAACTTGATGCCTAGTGAACGCCGTCACCTGGAGTTGGATGCGCTGCTCTCCTCGCTCTCCGACCCAGTGATGTCGATAGATATGCAAGGTCGAATCGTTGCTGCCAACCGTATTGCTGTTCAGGTGTTAGGGGTGCGTGTGCAAGAAGTACCTGGGCTCTCGTTAGACCGGTATCTTGATGAGGTTGATCTTCCTGATTTGATTCGCCGTAACAACTCACGCATCAACGGGCTGCGAATAAAGCTGAAGGGAAACACTTATCTTGCTGATATTGCGCCACTGCACACGGAAGACACTAAGGTGGATTCACTCGCCGGGGCGGTAGTCACTTTGCACCGGGCTGACCGTATTGGTGCGCGTATTTACCAGGTGCAGCGCCAGGAGCTGCGTGGCTTTGAGGCCATCTTTCAGTCGAGTTCGCGATTGAAAGCGGTGATCAACGAGGCGCGCCGCATGGCGCCATTAGATGCACCGTTATTGATCGTGGGTGAAACGGGCACTGGCAAAGAGCTGGTGGCCAGAGCGTGCCATTTGGCAAGCCCCCGTGGGCAAGCGCCGTTTGTGGTACTCAATTGTGCTGGGCTTCCCGAGTCGATGGCTGAGACAGAGCTATTCGGTTATGCACCTGGTGCCTTCGAGGGCGCTCGGCCGGAAGGTAAGCTTGGTCTTCTGGAGCTTAACGAAGGCGGCACTGTTTTTCTTGATGAAGTCGGTGAAATGAGCCCGCGTTTGCAGACGAAGCTGTTACGTTTTCTTCAGGATGGCGGCTTTCGACGTGTGGGTAGCGATGAAGAAACCTACCTGGATGTCAGAGTGATTTGTGCCACGCAACAGAATCTGCCACAGCTATGCAGCGCAGGGTTATTTCGACTCGATCTTTATCATCGTCTTAATGTGCTCTCGCTGCAGGTGCCACCCTTACGTGAGTGTATGGACGGCATTGATGAGCTGGCGGCGTATGTTCTGGATCGTGCGGCGCGTCAGATAGGCTGCCCCTTGCCCGATCTTTCGCCCGCAGCACTGGAAAAGATCACTCGCTACGACTGGCCGGGCAATGTGCGCCAGCTAGAAAATGTGCTGTTCCAGGCGGTGTCATTGTGCGAAGAGAAGGCTATTCAGCCGATGCATTTGCGCCTTCCTCACAGTGACCCTTCAACTGAGCTTGCTGGCATTCCATTAGAGGGAAGCTTGAGCGATATGTTAGGGGAGGTAGAAAGAAACATCTTAACTACCTTGTATCAACAGTACCCTTCTAGCCGCCAGTTGGGAAAGCGCCTGGGTGTTTCGCATACAACGATTGCCAACAAACTCAAGCGTTACGGTATTGGCACTCAAGACAGCCCTTGAGATAGCCCTTGAGATAGCCCTTGAGGATAGCCCTTAAGATCGTCCTTAAGAAAAAAGTACTTAAGCTAACCAAATTAGCTGTAACGATTTATTTACATGGTGTCAGCAAAATGCAACGGCTGGACCTTACTCTCCTGCATTTTGAGTTGAGTGTAACGATTTGTTTACAGTTGCGTCTAACCCATTTGGGTGACACTGCAGTGAATATGATTTAGCTCCACTACTGCCGTATAGCTATCTCCCTGGACTCTTTATAGATTGGTTGGCCGCAGTTGGCTGACCATGGCTGTTTGGCCATGGAATACAGCTAAACACACTTAAGTGGTTGTTCTAACTGCTTATAAATAAATAGCCTAAAAAACAATATAAATTTATAAGGTTTCCCAATGACAACGACGAATACGCCCCCCAAGACGCTGTGGTTGGGCCGCTGGGGATTTGTACTGGCAGCCACTGGTTCTGCAGTGGGTCTAGGTAATATCTGGAAGTTTCCTTACATCACTGGCGAGTTTGGTGGTGGCGCTTTTGTGCTGGTCTATCTCGCCTGCATATTGGCGGTAGGCGTTCCTATCATGATGGCTGAAATCAGCTTCGGCCGCCGTGGGAGGGGCAGCCCGATTGATGCTATTCGCCGTGTGGTGCATGAGTCTGGCCATGGCAGTTTCTGGTCAATCTTCGGCTGGATGGCCATGCTCTGTGGCTTTATGATTTTGTCTTTCTATGTGGTGGTCGCGGGTTGGTCGTTTTCCTATCTGTGGAAAATGCTGAGTGGCGGGCTGGCGGGCAATAGCGTTGATGACATGGCGGCAATTTTCGCCGCTAATAATGCAAATCCTTTCACGCTAGGCGCCTGGAGCACGCTGGTGACGGTGTTGACCATGTTCATCGTGGGCAAGGGCGTACAAGCCGGCATTGAAAAGAGTGTTAGCTGGATGATGCCAGGCATGGTCATCATGCTGGGTGTGCTGATCGGCTACGGTGCTTTTTCCGGTGGTTTTGCCGATGCATGGTCGTTCCTGTTCTCCTTCAATACCGAAGGATTAACCAGTGAAGGATTATTAGCGGCATTGGGGCATGCCTTCTTTACCTTGTCGCTCGCGTCCGGTGCGATTCTTACCTACGGCTCTTACCTGCCAGAAGGGCACTCCATTGCGCGCACCACATTCAGCGTGGCCATTGCTGATACCGTTGTCGCGCTGATGGCTGGCTTGGCTATTTTCCCGATTATTTTCGCAAACGGAATGAACCCCGGTGAAGGGCCAGGGCTGATTTTTATGAGCTTACCACTGGCTTTCCAAGCTATGCCGTTCGGCACACTGTTTGGCATTCTGTTCTTTTTGATGCTGTCGATGGCGGCGCTTACGTCGTCGATTTCGATGATCGAGGCGACGGTGGCTTGGCTCACGGGAAGCAAGGGAATGACGCGTAAGCAGGCATCCTGGGGCGTGGGTATTGTGCTGTGGTTGGTGAGTACCTTGGCTATGCTGTCGTTCAACATTGGTGCTGATTGGTCGCTGGCTGGGCGCAACTTCTTTGGCTGGTTAGATTACTTAACTTCCCGCTGGATGATGCCGCTAGGTGGCTTGGGTATGGCACTGATGGCAGGCTTCCTGCTGCGTAATGAAATCTTCAGGGAAGAGCTGGGGCTAACCCGCACCCAGCATACGCTGTGGCTGTTTATGGTGCGTTACGTAAGCCCGTTAGGCATCGTGTTAATTTTCATTGATGCGCTGGGCCTCGCGACCCTCCAGGTAGGTACTCAGTGGCCGTGGTTGCTGGCGCTGCTTGTGTTGATCACCGTGGTAGGAGAGCTAGCTAGCCCGCGACTGCGCCACCAAGCGTCTTAAAATACGTTCAGTAATACGTTTTTAACCCAGCTCTTATAGCCAGTTATTAGAACCGGTTATTAAAACAAGTTATTAGAACAAGCTCTTAGGCAAGTTCCGAATAGAGCGGTTAAAGCTAAAGCGCCCCCATCCTCTGGATGGGGGCGCTTTACGTTAGAGGGATACGTCGATGTGGAAACATAAATTGGTGGGCGTGCAAGTGAGCCTCAATCAACACAGCTTGACTGTGCCGCTAAGGCATCAAAGGCGTTTGCGTTGGGGCATAAGCGACGGCACTCCTCTATCTCGGCATTGGCTCGCATCGCTTTCCAGCAATCGCCCACGGCCGCACATGCATTGCAGGTGTCACGCAGTGCAACGTAGTCGGCATGACGAATCTGACCTTTTTCCTGAAGAACCCTCTCCTCAAGGCCAAAGCGCTGCATCATCATCGGCATTAGGGTTCTGGCTGGTTTGAAGTGGGCTGGTTGGCCTGCTGCCAATTGCCAGGCCACTGCCTGCTCAAAGCGTGGTTCTAGAGGTCTCTCCAGATCATTAACAAGCGCATCAAAAGCAGCGCCTGCTTGATCCTTTACGCTGCGTGCTAGCGTGTCGGTTGATGCCGTATAGCAGCGTTCTGTTAGGCGTCCCCACCAAGTCGTGGTGTCTTTATGCTGTGCAGTAGCCATGGTGGTTCTCTCCAGGTGTTCTTGATGATGACATCAGTATCAACTGGTGAGAGAAGGGGCATCTTGACGGGGATCAATTTAGTTTCAAGTGAAACAGGTGGGGGTTGTAGCTTCATCCGGCAATAGGCACTGCTCTCGCCGCCCACTGCAAGCAGCGGCGAGAAAGCCCCTTCTGCTGGTTCAGTTACTCACGACGCTGTTGGCAATGCTTTCTTCAGCCGCTGCCTTGGCTAACTGCTCACGAAAGAAGGTAAGCGCTGCTGGTGCGTCAACATTGCGGCTCTTTACCGATTCACTCCATGCATCCAGTAAGTTATTAGATACATCGCGCAGGTGTTCAATGTCCTGTTCTGATGCTTGGGTAAAGGTCGCGCCGTTTTCTTCACCAAACTCAACGCCCCGTTGGTCAGAAACATCCATCATATAGCCAAACAAGCGTGACAGCCGCTCGCCCGATACGCTTTCAATCGCCGCCCGGTCTTCATCCGACACTTGGTCCCAGAACATGGGGTTCATCACAATCGCAAAGCTGCCGCGGTAGAAACCGCCGTCTACGGTGAGGGTATGCGGGGCTACTTCAACGACGCGAAAGCTGCGCAAGCTCTCAAGCGTTAGCATCGCACCGTCAACCACGCCCTGGGAGGCCGCTTCGTAGGTGCCTGTCGGGGGAATGGCGACACCGGTCACTGACATTGCCTCGGCTAAGCCACTCATAACGCCGCCGCCAACGCGTAGTCGTTTACCTGCAAGCTCATCAATTGAGCTTATTTGATCACGGGTAAATATTTGGCCGGGGCCATGCACGCCCATGGCGACAACATCAACGCCGCGGTGCTCATTGGCTTGCTGTAAATATTCTTGATGGGTATGCCAATAAGCGGCGGAAGCATCTTCTGAAGAGAACTCCTCAAACGTAGGGAACTCTGGCAGTTGAGTTGCTAAAAAGCGGCCAGCCATATGGGCATGAAAAATCCAGCTTGCATCCGCGATACCATCCGCAATGATCTCCATTTGCGCGGGAGGTGGACCCATATCGTGCACTACTTCTACCGTGACACGATTATCAGTGGCTTCTTCAATCCATGCTTTCCAGGTCGGCCAAACAATGGTGTTAATACCGTGATTAGGGCCTCCCCACGTGCTTACGGTGATAGTGGACTGCGCCAATGCAGATAGGCTGAACGCCATGCTTGAAGCAGCAATAGCACCCACAATGAAGCGAGCTGGTTTATTCATGTATAAAGCTCCAGAACCGGCGCTATTAAGCCTTGTACGAACACCTAGCGCCTGTGTTGTTATTGGTAACGCCTGGTACCGAGCAAGTGACGCCTTCTCGGTATTGCGAAAATCACACCGCTCACCTTGCCTTTATATAGTTTCTATAGCAACTAATTTGAGAGGGGATGGCATTGTACTTAAGTCTTGTTTTTAAGCCATGGACGCAACGAGCTTGGTTGGTGTGTTCAACGAATCGGGATAGCGGTCTCTTCTTTGATATTACGCAGCACGAAATTGGAGCTGACCTGGGAAATACCGTCCAGGGTGAAGAGTTTCTCATTGAGAAACTTGTCGTACGCTGCCATATCTTCGATGACAACCCGCAGCACAAAATCGGCGTTGCCCGTTGTGGCATAGCACTGCAGAACTTCTGGGTATTGCCGGATGCGACTCTCGAACTCAGCAGTGTTGTCGATATGGTGGCGTACCAGCGTCACCATCACTAACGCCGCTAGTGGCTGGCCCACTAGGCTGGGTTCCACCAACGCTGCAAAACGACGAATAACGCCACTCTCCTCCAAGGCTTTTACGCGTCGCCAGCAGGCGGCGGGGGATAGGCCGATCTGCTCGGCAAGCTCATTATTGGTAATACGCCCCTGTTGCTGAAGTAGGGTAAGGATGTGTTGATCATACTTGTCCAAGGTGATCTCTTTGGTCGCTTCTTTCATGGCGGTATTTCATTTATTTATGATTTGGTAAATATAGTTGTGCAAAAACATAAAAAATGAAAGGAATTATTAATATCCAGGATTTTGAAGAGTGAATTCGCAAGCACCTTTAGTGCGCTCTTGGCTAGACTCAAGGGTATTACAACCATAACTCTTCAACCGTACTGGTGAACTCTCATGACAACCCCCTCAGTCACTGAGCAGGCGGGTTCAATTACCCAGCCTCTCGATATTGCACTCGATGACAATCTTCTCGATGACTATCAGTTGGCCGACCGCTATAACCGTAGCGAAGGCCGTGTCTTTCTAACTGGCACCCAAGCACTGGTTCGTATCGCCTTGCGACAGGCTGAGCTTGACCGCCGCGATGGTCGGCATACCGCGGGGCTAATTAGTGGCTATCGTGGTTCGCCCCTGGGCGGTGTAGACCAAGAGATTTGGCGGGCGAAAGCCGCCATGGAAGAGCATCACATCGATTTCGTACCGGCCATCAACGAAGACCTTGCTGCCACCATGATGCTGGGTTGTCAGCAAGTCGAGACAGACCCCGATAAGCAAGTAGATGGCGTGTTTGGCATGTGGTACGGCAAGGGGCCAGGCGTTGATCGCGCGGGCGATGCCTTAAAGCACGGTAATGCCTACGGTAGCTCACCCACTGGTGGTGTGCTGGTGGTTGCGGGTGATGACCATGGCTGCGTGTCGTCCTCCATGCCTCACCAGTCTGATGTCGCCTTTATGGCATGGTTTATGCCGGTGGTGAGTCCTGCGTCATTGGCGGAGTATGAGCGCTTTGGGCTATGGGGCTATGCGCTTTCACGCTTCTCTGGCTGTTGGGTGGGTTTCAAGGCCGTTTCTGAAACCGTGGAGAGTGGTGCTTCGGTGGATGTGCCACCTTTGCCCGAGTATGTAACGCCGGATTTCGATATGCCGGAAGGCGGGCTGCACTACCGCTGGCCCGATTTGCCGGGGCCTCAACTGGAGACCCGCCTTGAGCACAAGCTTGCCGCCGTGCAGGCGTTTGCTACTGCCAACCCGATTGATCAGTACCTGTTCCGCCAAGAGCAGGCGACCTTTGGCTTGGTCACCACCGGTAAAGCCCACCTGGACTTGCTCGAATCACTCCGTTTATTGGGGCTGGATGAAGCCAAACTACGTGATTTAGGGATTGAAATATATAAGGTCGGAATGGTGTGGCCGCTGCATCGGCATGGCATCCTTGAGTTTATTCATGGCAAGCGCGAGGTGCTGGTCATTGAAGAAAAGCGCGGCATTATCGAAAGCCAGCTTAAAGAGTACATGTCGGAGCCCGACCACCCAGGTGAGGTAATTGTTACCGGCAAGCAGGATGAAACCGGCCAACCTCTAATTCCCTTTGTCGGCGAGCTTGGCCCACGTCTATTGGCGGGCTTTGTGGCAGAGCGCCTAGCGCGCTTTTTCGAGATTGATTTTAGCGACAAGCTGGCAGCCGTTGATGCTTGCCAAGCCGGGGTTAAAGAGCTCGGCGGTGTACGCCGTATGCCTTATTTCTGTTCTGGTTGCCCACACAACAGCTCGACTAAAGTACCTGAAGGCAGCAAAGCCCTGGCGGGGATCGGCTGCCACTTTATGGCTTCGTGGATGGGTCGCAGCACCGAGTCATTGATTCAAATGGGTGGCGAAGGTGTTAACTGGGTGGGTAAGAGCCGTTTTACCGGCAATGGGCATATTTTCCAGAACCTGGGCGAAGGCACTTGGTTTCACTCGGGCTCCATGGCGGTGCGTCAGGCCGTGGCTGCCAACGTCAATATTACCTATAAAATCCTGTTTAACGACGCTGTCGCTATGACGGGCGGTCAGCCGGTGGACGGTCAAATCAACGTTCCCATGATTGCCCGGCAGTCGTTGGATGAAGGTGTACGCAGGGTCATGGTGGTTAGCGATGAGCCTGAAAAATACCGAGGACATGAAAAGGCGTTTCCTAAAGAGGTCACTTTCCACGGCCGCGAAGAGATGGATACGCTGCAACGTGAATTGCGCGAGATCCCCGGCTGCACCGTGTTGATTTATGACCAAGTGTGCGCGGCTGAGAAACGCCGCCGCCGCAAGCGTGGTCTGATGGAAGACCCCGCCCGCCGGGTGTTTATCAATCATCATGTTTGCGAAGGTTGTGGTGATTGCTCGGTGCAGTCCAACTGTTTATCGGTGGTACCACGCGAGACCGAACTAGGCCGCAAGCGCAAAATCGATCAGTCCTCCTGTAACAAAGATATGTCCTGCGTCAGTGGCTTTTGCCCCAGCTTTGTCACCGTCGAAGGTGGTGGGTTGCGTAAAGGCCAAGGCGTCACAGCAGATAACGCCTTTTGGGAGCGTATAGCACATTTGCCTAGCCCCGCCCTTGCGACACTTACTGCTCCTTATAACCTACTGGTAGGGGGTGTTGGCGGTACTGGGGTGGTGACGGTTGGACAGCTGATTACCATGGCGGCACACCTGGAGGGCAAGGGTTCCAGCGTGCTCGACTTTATGGGGTTTGCGCAAAAGGGTGGTGCGGTACTTAGCTATGTGCGCTTGGCATCACAGCCCAGCGAGCTTAATCAGGTACGTATCGAAGCGGGACAGGCCGATGCGGTGATCGCTTGTGACATGGTGGTGGCTAGCTCCCAGAAAGCGCTGAATGTGCTGCAGCCGACCACCCGTATCGTTGCCAATCTGGCTGAGCTAGCCACGGCGGATTATGTGCTTTATCGCGATGCGGATATGCAGCCCAGCAAGCGCCTTAACATGTTGCGCGAAGCGGTGGGAGATGCTCGCTTTGCCTCTCTGGACGCCAATCGCCTAGCTGAGCAATTGCTAGGGGATACGGTATTTTCCAATATGATGATGCTTGGGTTTGCCTGGCAGCAAGGTTTGGTGCCGCTTTCTGAACCTGCGCTACAGCGTGCTTTAGAGCTCAATGGCGTGGCGGTGGAAAAGAACCGTCAGGCATTTGCCTGGGGGCGTTTGGCAGCGGTGGAGCCCGACTACCTCCAGCAGCACCTGGATACGATGCCACTGTCCACGAATGCCACGCTGGACGAAGTGGTAGCGCGTAACAGCCGCCACCTGGAGCGCTATCAGAATCGCACTTGGGCTGAACGTTATGCCATACAGGTGGCTAAAGTACGTGAAGCAGAGGCCACTCTCATGTGTGGTGAAGCATTGAGTGAAGCCGTCGCTCATCAGCTCTATCGCTTGATGGCATATAAAGATGAGTATGAAGTGGCACGACTTTACACCCAGAGCGATTTTCTGGATGAGATCAAAGCGACGTTTTCCGGTGATTATAAGCTAGCCTTCCACTTGGCGCCGCCGCTGTTGAGTGGTCGCAAGGATGCGCAAGGGCGTCCAGTGAAGCGTCGCTTTGGGCCCTGGGTGTTGAAGGCGATGGGGGCGCTGGCAAAGATGCGCGGTTTGCGCAACACAGCCCTGGATCCTTTCCGTTTTAGTGCCGACCGCAAGCTTGATCGCGCCTTACTGGCTGACTACGAGCAGCTTATCGATGAGTTAGTCGTTCGTCTTGATAGCACCAATCATGCCACTGCACTGGCACTGTTCAAGTTGCCGGAAGAGATTCGTGGTTTTGGGCCAGTTCGCGAGGCTGCTGCGGAAAAAGCCGCCGAACGCCGCGAGAAATTGCTAATGGAGTTTCGCCAGGGTCGCCCCAAGACCATTGCTGTCGAAGCCGCTTGAAGTGGCTTATCTTGAAGTGTCTTATTTTGAAGTGTTTTAGATAGGTAAAAAAGGCCACGCACTGCGTGGCCTTTTGCTATCCATCAAAAAACTGTATCAGCAGGTTGGACCTCGATGCGACGACGTACCAGTAGCCAGTGGCTTACCAGGGCGAGTAGCCCCATCAGGCCGATGGTCAAGGCCATGGTGCGCGAGCTGCCGTCGTGGAATTGTCCTACTAACCCACCTACCACAGCGGCAATCGTCATCTGCAGGAAACCAAACAGTGAAGAGGCGGCACCTGCACACTGAGGGTTAGGGGCGAGTGCGCCAGCCATTGTTTGGGGCATTAAAATACCTACCCCTAGCATGAAGACTATATGGGGCCCCACCACTGCCCAGGGCTGATGGATACCGGCAGTAGCCAGGCCAGCCATGACGACACCACCTGCCGCGCAGACCGTAGCGCCCAACGTAATGAGGCGGTCGCGACCCAGCCGGTGGCTGTATCGGCCGCTGATCAGCGTCCCAACGAAGAAACCCGCTACGATCAGAGTGAACAGTACGCCATAAAGAGTAGGTGCTACGCCCATGTACTCGATGAGTACGAAGGATGAGCCTGAAAGGTACGCGAATAGCCCGGAAAAAGCGGCAGCATTCACCAAGGTATAGCCCATAAAGGCACGCTGGCTTAGCAGTAGCCGAAAGTTTGCCAGTACCCTCCCAGGATGAATTGATTGCCGTCGCTCCTTCGGCAGCGGTTCGGGCAGCAAATACACTAGCACAGCGAGCATCGCCGCTGCGTAGAGTGCAAGCAACACGAATACAGACTCCCAACCAAAAAATAGCAGTAAGCCCGCTCCCGCAACGGGGGCCAGGGCAGGGGCGAGCGCCATGGTGCTCGCCATGTAAGCAAGAATCCGCCCAGCCTCGATGGGACCATGGATGTCACGCACCGCTGCCCGCGCTAACACTGGGCCAGCAGCACCACCGAAGGCTTGTAGAAAACGGCCTACTAACAACCACTCGACGCTGGGTGCCAGGGTGCAGAGTATGCTGGCAGCGAGAAACAGTATCAGGCCAGCAATCATCACTGGGCGTCGGCCAAACCGGTCAGAGACTGGGCCACACAGCAGTTGGGCCAGTGCGAACCCGGCCATATAGAGGCTAAGGGTTAGCTGTATCTGATCTGGGCCAGTATTTAGCGCCTCTGCCATCGCCGGCATGGCTGGCAAGTACATATCGGTAGCCAGAGGGCCAAGCGCTGTTAATGCGGCTAGGGCCACGACAGTGGCGGTAGAAGACAGCTTCAGCACCCTTAGCTCCTTATCGTTGGATCGGCGGCCCACCCCAAGACAAGCGTCACGAAAATGGTGCGTCCACGTACACGAGGCGGGCGCTTTACCAAGTGGAAAGGCGCCCGCAAATTAGCCTGCTTATTATATCTTAGCTGGCGTCGGGTTGCGCCTCCGGTGCTGCTTTCTCAAAGGCTGGCAGCGCCCGGCAATTGGCAACGATACGCTGGATCGTCGGATACGCCGACAAATCACACTCAAAGCGCTCCGCGTTGTATACCTGGGGGACTAAGCATATATCTGCCAATGTTGGTGTGTTGCCATGACAAAAATCGCCGCTGCTGGGGTCAGCAGAGAGCGTCGCTTCCAGGGCTGCGAAGCCCTCGGTAATCCAGTGGCGATACCACGCTAACTTAGCCGCCTCATCCACCCCCAGCTCTCTGACGAGATACTTGAGTACCCGCAGGTTATTGAGTGGATGAATCTCGCAAGCGACCGACTGAGCAAGCGCACGAACTCTTGCGCGCGCTAACGCGTTAACCGGTAGCAGCGCGGGCTCGGGGTGTACCTCGTCGAGATACTCACAGATCGCCAGCGACTGGTTAACCACTGAGCTATCGTCCAGCACCAGACTGGGCACCATCCCCTGAGGATTGCGCGTCAGGTGCTCGCCACCACGCTGCTCACCTTTCACCAAATTGACCGGGACTTGGTCGTAGTCCAGGCCTTTCAGGTTTAAGGCGATCCGCACCCGGTAAGCAGCCGATGAGCGGAAATAGCCATAAAGCGTCGTCATTTAACCTCCCTCTATTTGGGCTGGTACTTCACTACTTGTTGGTCGATGGTGCCAAAGATGTTGTTGCCATCGCGGTCGAACATTTCGATACGTACCCGGTCACCAAAGCGCATAAAGGGGGTTTTTACTGTGCCGTGAAGGATCTGTTCCACCATCCGTACTTCAGCCAAACAACTATAGCCTACGCCACCGTCAACGACAGGCTTCCCAGGGCCACCATCGGGGTCCGGGTTGGAGACAGTACCTGAGCCAATAACAGCGCCCGCGCCGAGATAACGCGTCTTAGCTGCATGGGCTACCAATTGTGGGAAGCTGAAAATCATATCTGGGCCAGCTTCTGGCTCGCCAAACTTCTCGCCATTTAGGTGCACGGTCAGCGGCAGGTGAACCTTGCCATCCTGCCAGGCATCGCCCAGCTCATCTGGGGTAACCGCGATGGGGGAGAAAGAAGAGGCGGGTTTGGCTTGGAAAAAGCCGAAGCCCTTAGCGAGCTCGCCGGGAATAAGGCCGCGCAGGCTGACATCGTTGACCAGCATTACCAGTTTAATATGCTTAGCGGCTTGTTCTGGGGACACTGCCATCGGCACATCATCGGTGATTACGGCGATTTCACCTTCAAAATCGATGCCATGCTCTTCACTCACCGCCTCGATATCTTCGGTGGGTGCCAGGAAGCAGTCGCCACCGCCCTGATACATAAGCGGGTCGGTCCAGAACGTCTCGGGCATCTCGGCATTGCGTGCCTGACGCACCAGTTTGACATGGTTCAGATAGGCGGAGCCGTCAGCCCACTGATAGGCCCGTGGTAACGGAGAGTGCAGTGCACTCTGGTCCAGTGCAAAAGCACCTTCCGCATCACCGCTATTCAGTTGTGCATAGCGCTCTTCCAGCTTAGGGCTAACGGCATCCCACTGCTCGATGGCACTCTGCAGTGTGGGGGCGATATCAACAGCGCTAACTGCGCGGCTAAGATCACGGGAAACAATGATAAGTTCTCCATCGCGGCCCTGCTTAAGTGTTGCAAGTTTCATGGTGATTTAATCCTTGTCGTCAAGGTGGGGCACGGTAGCCCCACAAGAAAAAATAGCGTTAGGGCTTGCTTGGATCGAAGTGCGAACGCAGCGTCGACCAAACATCCACATAGTCACGTTGGCGGAAGTCAGCCTCCAGAGCAGCAGGCGTTGGATGGAAGCAGTAGCGGCTTTCAAACATAAAGGCCAGGGTAGCCCCTAGGAACTGGGGCTTCAGCTCAGCGTTGGAAGCTTTCTCAAATGTCTCTGCATCCGGGCCATGGGGGGACATTGAATTATGTAGGCTGGCGCCGCCAGGGGTGAAACCTTCCGCCTTGGCATCGTACTCGCCATGAATAAGCCCCATAAACTCGCTCATCAGGTTGCGATGGAACCAGGGCGGCCTGAAGGTATTCTCGGCCACCATCCAGCGCGGCGGGAAGATGACAAAATCAAGATTGGCCATTCCCGGCGTATCGGAGGGCGACGTTAATACGGTAAAGATTGACGGGTCTGGGTGGTCGAAGCTAACCGTATTGATGGTGTTAAAATTAGCGAGGTTATATTTATACGGCGCACAGTTGCCGTGCCAAGCCACCACATCTAACGGTGAATGGTTGAGCTTTGTTTCCCAGAAACGACCTGAGAACTTAGCCACTAAGCGGTAGTCGCCTTCTAGGTCTTCATAGGCTGCCACAGGGCTTTGGAAGTCACGCGGGTTTGCTAAACCGTTAGACCCTATGGGGCCGAGGCCTGGCAGCTCTAAAGGACTACCGTAGTTCTCGCAAATATACCCCCGTGCAGCCTCTACACCTTGAGCTTTACGCACTTGGAATTTAACGCCACGTGGGATGACAGCAATTTCACCGTTGTCGACCTCAATGTCGCCAAACTCCGTGCGTAGACGAATAGCGCCCAGTTGAGGAACGAAAAGCAGTTCTCCATCGGCATTGTAAAAAAACCGCTCTGTCATGTCCTTGTTAAAGGTGTAGACATGCACGCCCGTGCCCGCTTGAGTACCTGCATCCCCGTTCACGGCAATGGTAAATAAACCATCAATAAAATCAGTCGGTTCATTGGGTATTGAAACTGGGTCCCAACGCATTTGATTGGGGTCCGCCGCTGGTTTATCTAATGGAGCGGTGTGTACGTTGTGATTCTCTAGTGGCTGATACGCGCTCTGAACGACAGAGGGGCGAATGCGGTAAAGCCAGCTACGGAAATTTTGATGGCGTGGTGCTGTAAATGCTGAGCCAGTGAGTTGCTCTGCATATAACCCGTAAGCGCATTTCTGAGGTGAGTTTTGCCCAATTGGCAATGCACCAGGAAGCGCTTCGGTTGAAAAGTGATTATGAAAACCGTTCTGATATTTCAATTGTTCAGTCATTGTTAAGCCCTGCTTTATTTGAACGTATATTAATAAATGATGGTGGTTACTTATCGCCCACTAACCCAGCATGGGAAATTGCTTCTTCAAGCACCGATTGTTCGCCAATGTGGTTAGCAAGTAACAGGATCAGGCGGGCATTAATGCGTTCGCTCTCGGCTTCGCTTCGATCTCGATGCAGCGACGTTAGCGCAGCGTAAAAGGCGTCCGGATCAGTGAAGTTCGGATTCAGTTCAAGCCTTGGCATGACAGCTTTCCTGGAAGGTAGGGTCAACGGTGCCCGCAAGATGAACGCCCAGCGCGCGGTCTAACGCGTCGTCAACCTTGCGGGCAGTGATGGCGTGCCAGCGGGCAGCAATATGCTGATCAGGGCGAATAAGGTACCCGGCACCCGCCGTCAGGCCGTATCGTTGCGCCACTAGCCCCTCAATATCGTCCACGACGGTCGTGCGTGGCTGGGTGCCCAGAGCAGCAGACGTTGGGCCAATGATTACGGCACGCAAATCCTTGTGTCGGCTTAATAGCTCACTTAGCGCCTCTGCAAGCACCTCGGCACTAGATCCGTCGCTGCGGCCGTCGAGCAGCAGTACAAAACCGTCGCCAAATTGGTTGAGTAACCAAGCGCGCTCACAAGTACCCTTATCACTGCCCAAGCGGATGGGGGCGTCTTTGGCAGGGCTGCCAGGGCGTAATTCGTTCGGGCCACCATCAATATCGGGTGTATTAAGTGGCGAGTTGTCATAGCGGCACGGCATGGAAAGGCGGCCACTGTTGACCAAACTACGGGCGAAAGCATGCTTCTCAGCCAGCTCCAGTGTCACATCTCGAAACACTTGGCTGATATGGCTCTTCGGGGTAATAAAGTCAGTGGCGCGGGTAGAGTTAAGGAGGTTTTCTGCCGCGCCATGCTGGCGCTCAGTGTTGTAGGTGGACAAAAGTGTTGTTGGCGCCTGCTGTTTGAGAACGCGAGCAAGCTTCCACACTAAGTTATCCACACCCTGTAGGGCACCGTTGGCCCCTCTGGCACCAAAGGGGGATACCTGATGCGCCGCATCGCCCATAAATATCACGCTGTTATGAATAAAATTATCCATCTTGCGGCAGCGGAAGGTGTAGACACTGGCCCACTCAAGTTCAAACTCCACGTCTTCGCCAAGCATTGCCTGAACACGTGGGCGAATGTTCTCCTCTTTCTTCTCTTCTTCCGGGTCAGCATCCCAGCCTAACTGAAAATCGATACGCCACACATTGTCTGGCTCTTTGTGCAGCAGCACTGACTGGTTAGGGTGAAAGGGTGGGTCAAACCAGAACCAGCGCTCTGTTGGGAAGTCAGCCTTCATCACTACATCAGCAATCAGGAAGCGATCCTGAAATACCTGGCCTTTGCACTCTAGGCCCAGCATGTCGCGGATTCGGCTGTTGGCACCATCCGAGACGAGGAGATAGTCGCAGGTCAGCTGATAATCACCATCCTGAGTAGAGACTTTGATGGAGGTGCTGTCAGGCTGAGCATCGACATCGATGACCTTGTGCTTCCAACGAAGATCAATTTGCTCAGCAAAGTCGTGAGCGCGGTTGACCAGGAACTCTTCAAAGTAATACTGCTGCAAGTTAATAAAGGCAGGAATGCGGTGGCCGTCTTCTGGCAGCAGGTTAAAGTCGTAGACCTCGCGATCCTGAAAGAAGACGCGGCCGTGCTGCCAAGTGACGCCTTTTTCGAGCATCGGCTCAACGCACCCCAGGCGGTCTACGATTTCCAGCGAACGTTTAGCAAAGCACAGCGCCCGCGATCCAACGCTAACGGTGTTGTTATCGTCCAGAACAATCGAATGAATGCCTTGCTGAGCCAAATCGATGGCGGCGGCGAGGCCGCTAGGTCCGGCACCAACAATCACCACCGGGTAATGGCGGGCGTCTTGAACATCGAGTTCAGACGGGCGTCGGTAAGGATAGACAGGATTTTTATAGGTTGTTGGCATCTATTGCTCCCCTACAGCGTCGGGTGCTTTACACCCGACAGCTGGGCATGATCAGTGGGTGGCGCTGGTAAGCACTTACTGATTTCCGACGACGTCCTGCAGCGAGTGCCACATGGCGGTGTCGCGCTCTGCCGTCCAGATACGGGGGTCCGGATATTCGCCGCCAGCCTCGTCGTAGCAGCGAGTAATGTCGAAGGGGACGCAGTGGTCAAAGATTACCCAGTGGCCATACTTAGGCTTAAGTAGCGCGTAGGTCTCGGCGTAGCACTCGGAGAGAGATTTGCCTGCCGCCTTACCTGCTTTAACGCTTCCATACATATCGTTCAAGAAGTCGCGGGTACCCTGGATGGCTTCCTGGCACTGTTCGGCAGTTTGCAGAGCATCTCCACGGCCGGGTACCAGCTTTTGGGGTTGCATGGCCTGTAGGCGATCCAGTGTGGAAGGCCAGTTCTCATGGTAGGCGTCACCGGTGTAAGGGGTGGCGCCATACTCAACGAGGTCACCGGAAAACATCACTTTTTCCTTAGGTAACCAGACAATGGTGTCGCCCTTGGTGTGACCGCGACCAAGATGGATGATCTGCACCTCACGCTCACCCATGAACACGGTTAATTTTTCTTGGAAGACAATGTTGGGCCAGGTCAATCCTGGGACAGAGTCCACTCCCTTAAACAGGCGAGGAAAGCGCCCAACCTCAGATTCATAATCTTGCTGACCACGTTCAACAATCAAGTCATAGGTGTTCTGGCTAGCGTAGATATTCTCCGCATCGTACGCGGAAGCCCCTAAAACACGCACGGCATGGTAGTGAGACATCACTACATGCTTAATCGGTAGGTCAGTTACCTCGCGGATACGGCGGATAACGTCCTGGGCCATGATGGGGGTCGCTTGGGTGTCGATGACCATCACACTGTCATCACCGATCACAATGCCGGTATTGGGATCACCTTCAGCAGTGTAAGCATAGAGCCCCTCTGCCAGCTTGGTGAAACTGATCTGCTTCTCTTCGGTATCGGCATGGGATGCGAATTTCTTGCTCATGGTATCTCCGTTGCTAACAGGTGATTAGATTGTTATATGTTAGGAGGATAGTTTCTAGTGAAACTAAATGTCCAGTGCTTCATCGATTTGTCAGCCTGTCTTTTGCATGAAATTAACAATAATCCTCAGTAAATCAGATTATTATTGCAAGATGATACCTAAGTATAAGAAGCGAAATAGTCAAATTAGTTGCAAGAGAGATTATCTATCGGCACTGTTTTGCCTTATCTTTAGCGTGGATAACCTAACGCTGATGACACCACTGTGTGGTGAAGGCGAGTAAGCGGTAAGTCGGTTTATACGAAACAGCGTTATTGGAAACAGCGTTGTTGCGAACAGTGTTGTTGCGAACAGTGTTGTTGCGAAAAGTATTATTCGAAACAGTGTTATTCGAAACAGTGTTATTGGATGGAGCTAAGAGGACTCTCTTCCTCGGGGTGATCAGTGTGATAGGCGCGTTGCTGGTGCCCATATTCCCAGCTATCGTGCTGATCTTTGTCACCACCACCCCTGAAAACGGTGGCTCTAGGAGAAACACAATGACGATGGATAAAGTAGAAAGTGATACGCCTCTGGAGTCTTCGGCCAGGGCAGAGTTGGATCTCAACCAGTTTTTACCCTATCAGCTTAACCGTTTAGCTGATCGCATCAGCCAGGCGTTAGAGAAGCTATATGCCGAGTCTTATGAGCTCAACATCGCCCAGTGGCGCGTGCTTGCGTGGTTAAGCCACTGTGATGATTTAACCGCTAAGAAGGTATGTGCCTACACCAATATGGATAAGGCACGCGTGTCTCGGGCTATTCAGTCGCTGGAAGAACGTGGACTGATAAGCCGCACACCATCCCAGCAAGACCAGCGGCTTCATGACTTACAGCTCACAGATGCAGGGCAAGCGCTACTTAATAAACTAGTGCCCGAAGCTCAGGCTTGGGAAGCCGGTCTGGTGTCGACCCTAAACGTTGGTGAATATCGTGACTTGCTCAATACCATGCGCAAGCTTGAGCGGCAGCTGGAGAGAATTGGCTAAAAAGCGAGACACAATAAAGGCAAGCCAAGATGGCAGAAGGGGCCCATGTTTTGGAGATGGCGTGTCATTGATGTCAGTAATAATGTGATTTTTGTAACAAAAATGCGAATTCTAAATTATCTCCCTGTAGCCATTGATAGTGACTGAGAGAGGCGGCTTTTTTAATATAAATAATTGTAAATTAAGCAGTATATTTATATTGATACTTAAGTATTAGCATCTATTAGTCGATGGATCGTTGCATGATCCAGATGTCTGCAGGCATTGTGATAAATAACGTGATTCGTTTAATCGTTAAATGACAATAATAAAGTATCACGTTTTGCGCTTCCACTTCGTGACGACCAGAGGAAAGAACAGTGAATAAAACAACAAACCTGATGATTGGCGCTATCGCCGCCGCAACGCTGAGCACCACCACCTTGGCGCAAACGACAATCACCGTGAGTACCTGGGCGGGGCCCAACCACGGTATCAACACCATGGTATGGCCAACATGGAAGGCGTGGATTGAAGAAGCGACTGAGGGCCGCGTAACGGTAGATGTGATACATGATATGGGACCTCCTGCCTCCCAGATGGAAATAGTCGCTGATGGTATTGCCGACGCCACCTGGGTTTTCCATGGGTATAACACGGGCCGCTTTCAGCTAACCAAGCTCCCGGAATTTCCCACTTTTCAAGATTTCTCATCAGAAAATGCATCCAGCGCTTATTGGCGCACCCACCAGGAGTACCTGGCAGCCGCTGGAGAGCACCGCGGTGTTGATGTTGTCGCTGCCGGTGTTCACGGCCCAGGATGGATCTTCAGCAGCGAACAGTACGAGACCCTAGAAGACCTCAAGGGTAAGCGTATTCGAGTGGGCGGTGGCGTGATGGGTGATCTCTCCAATGCCTTGGAGCTGACCGGTGTTGCCCTCCCGCCTACGGGGGTTTATGAAGCAGGCTCTCAGGGCGTTATCGACGGCGCTATGCTGGTCCCTGAAGGTCTACGTAGTTTCCGGGTGGCCGAAATTTTCCCTTACACCCTTAAAGTGGATGGTGGCTTTTATCGCGGCAGCTTCACTATCGTCGTCAACCCAATGATCTGGGATGAAATGTCGCCCGAGGACCGTGAGGCCGTTGAGTCAGTCTCTGGTGAGCGCTTGTCGCGCTTGTTCGGCTACATGATGGATGTATCTGATGTGCGGGGTGTCGATTTTGCAGAAGGGCAGGGCCATACCTTTACCGAACTCAGTAGCGATGATTTAAGTACATTGCAAAGTATGAGCGACGAGATGATTACCGAATGGGCAGAGTCGGTTTCGGCAAACCGTAATGTTGATGGCATGGCGGCTATCGAATTCTTCCGCGAGCAACTTATCGCTGCCGCCGAAGAAGAGAGCATAAGCAGCCTAGTACCCGAAAACTTAGCACCAGACGACTTAAAGTAAGTTCCCACTGGCGCTGTACGGAGAGCGATCATGCAAACCCAAGTGACACGTGCTGCGCGCGTTAGCCGGGTTCTGCAGTTGACGTTAGAGGGGGTGGCAGGCGCTACCCTCTTTGGCATGATGCTGCTGACCACTGCTGATGTAGGTGGCCGCTACTTTTTTAATTCCCCCATTCTTGGTGCTGTTGAATTAACCCAACTGATGTTGGCGGCGCTGGTGTTTCTATCGTTGCCCGTCGTTTGCTGGCGCCAGGAGCATGTCAGTGTCGACCTCCTGGATGCTATTTTCCCTGCAAAATTGGTTTGGATACGCGAGGTGCTCGTCAATCTGATAGTGACGGCTGCTCTTTGGGTAATGGCGCAGCGCGTTTGGGCGCTGGCTGAGCGTGCCTTCTCATGGGGTGACGTGACTGAATTCCTGCGCATACCGCGTGGCTATTTGGTTGGGTTGATCGCAATCATGCTGGCGCTTTCAGCACTGTTGACGCTCATACGAGCCGTTTTCTATTTGCTCGAAGGACTCAAGGTAATCAAGCAAGGCGGCCCGTTGAGCAAAGGAGAACCCCATGACTGAAGCGTTATACGGTTTCGCAGTGTTGCTGTTTCTAGTCTTCCTGCGCGTGCCTCTGGCGTTTGCGATGGGGATCGTTGGGTTTGGAGGGTTCTACCTGCTGACCGGCAATTGGAACGCTGCTGAAGCAATGGCGGCGCGTAGGGTAGTAGATACCGCCATGGACTATGGTTTGTCGGTTATTCCGCTGTTCATCCTAATGGGTAACTTTGTTTCTCATGCGGGATTATCAGACGCTTTGTTCAGGGCCTCTAACGGCTTTCTAGGTCACCGTAAGGGCGGTCAGGCGATGGCGACGATCGTTGCCTGCGGCGGTTTCAGTGCCATTTGCGGTTCGAGCCTTGCTACCTGCGCCACCATGGGGCGAGTGGCCATGCCTCAGATGCGTAAGTATGGCTATAAGGATTCGCTGGCCGCCGCCTCCATTGCAGCGGGTGGCACCTTGGGAATACTGATCCCACCCAGCGTCATGCTGGTGATTTATGGCATTCTGACTGAAACCAGTATCCGTGAGCTGTTTGCGGCTGGCTTTATCCCGGGGATCCTGGGGATTTTCCTCTATATTGGTGCCATCAAGTGGGTTCTCTGGCGTGACCCCAGTGCCGGGCCCGCCGCAGAAAAAGTGCCCTGGCCAGAGCGCCTTCAGGCGTTAAAAAGCGTAGGCAGTACGCTAGCACTTTTCGTGCTAGTGATTGGCGGTATCTACCTTGGAGTGTTTACGCCCACTGAAGCTGCTGGCATTGGTGCCATGGGGGCCTTCCTGATTGCGTTGATGCGCCGCGCCTTAACGTTGGAAGTGTTAATGAATGTGCTGATGGATACCGTGCGCACAACGGCAATGCTGTTTGCTGTGGTGTTAACGGCATTGATCTTCGCCAACTTCATTAACCGCGCAGGCCTGCCTGGGGACTTACTGGCGCTGGTTAACGGCCTGAACGTAGCCCCTTTTGTGGTCATCCTGGTGATTATTGCGATCTACGTCGTGCTGGGATGCGTCTTTGAAAGTATGTCGATGATGCTACTTACGGTGCCGGTATTCTTCCCGGTAGTGGCGGGGTTAGGTTATGACCTAGTGTGGTTTGGCATTCTGGTGGTCATTGTTATCGAGATCAGTTTGATAACGCCCCCTGTCGGAATGAACGTATTTGTGTTGAGGGCCGTATTGCCGGACGTATCAACAGGCACTATCTTCCGTGGCGTTACGCCTTTCTGGGTCGCCGGTACTATACGGGCACTGCTCGTGCTTATATTCCCCGCTATTGTGCTTTTCCTGCCGCGATTGCTGTATTAAAAAGGCGCTATTAGTGCGGTTCTATGAACCTTCTCGCTAAACAAACGGATGACAGAGCGTATGCCCTGTCATCCGTTTTTTGTTGCCACTATTCGGCAGGCATGAGGCGAGGCAGGCGGCGTAAGCTAAACCGTTTCGCACACACCCAACCCAGCAGCGCTGCGCGCTGCTTTTGCGCCGGGCCGCCGCGGCGGGTGCGCTTCGCCTACCACGCACTACACTTTCTGAAAAAGTTCGAGGGTTGTATACATCGTAGCGCGGGTAACGCATGGCGAGGGACGAGCCTTAAGGCACCCGCGACGGTGGCTGTATTGGCTGGGGCGTTACTGCCGCTTTGCCACCAGCGTTAGAATGTCGTAGCTGGCGACTAGTTCATCGTTTTGATTGGTCACCGCTACGTCCCACATCACCACACCTTGTGGGTGGCCATCAGGAGATGTCCGGCCCTGATCAATCTTGCGCTTACAGGTTAGGCGGGCGCGGATAGTGTCGCCGACCAACACAGGTGTAATAAAGCGCAGCGTATCCAGGCCATAGTTAGCCAGTACAGGGCCTTCGCCTGGGTAAACGAATAGACCCGCAGCGGCAGACAGCACAAAGTAGCCGTGGGCAATGCGTTGGCCGAACTGGGTCTCTTTGGCGGCAATGTCGTCGAAGTGCATATAGAAGTGGTCGCCGGAGAGGCAGCCAAAGTTGACGATGTCGGCTTCAGTGACGGTACGGCGGTGGGTTAGCAGTGACTCGCCGACTTGCAGATCGTCAAAATGGCGACGGAACGGGTGGACGTCATTCTCGATAACCTTGGCGCCACGCACGTACTCCCCTGTCACCGCCGCTACCATGGTTGGAGAGCCCTGGATGGCAGTACGCTGTAGATAGTGGTGAACCGCACGAATGCCGCCGAGTTCCTCACCGCCACCTGCGCGACCGGGCCCGCCATGTTTTAGCATCGGTAGTGGGGAGCCGTGGCCAGTGGATTCCTTTGATGCCTGGGCATCCAGAATCTGCAGCCGGCCGTGCTGGGCGGCCAAAACGGGGATCATTTCAGCCGCAATGGCGGGGTCTTTTGTGGTCAGCGTGGTCACTAAGCTGCCCTTGCCCTTGGCGGCGATGGCCAGAGCTTCATCGATGCCGCTGTAGGGCATTAGCGTCGCGACGGGGCCAAAGGCTTCAATGTCGTGAGCGCCGCCGTCGTTCAGCGGATTACGGCTGATCAACAGGTGGGGAGTGATGAAAGCGCCGTTTTCCACACCCTGGCCGACAGGCTTGACGCTGCCGTCTCTGCCGAAGACGCACTCACTGGTCTCTAGTAGCTGTTCAATTGCATGATTAACGTCTCTCAATTGGTCACGGGAAGAGAGCGCGCCCATGCGCACGCCTTCCTCGTGGGGGTCACCTACCACGATCTTGGCAAGCCGCCCCTTAATGCTGTCTGCTAATGCATCCATGTGTTCAGCGGGCACTAACACCCGGCGGATCGCGGTACATTTTTGGCCCGCTTTGGCGGTCATCTCTTTGACGACCTCTTTGGCGAAAATCTCGAACTCTTCGTCTTCCGGGCTAATATCTGGTGCCATGATGGCGCTGTTAAGAGAGTCGGCCTCGGCGTTGAACGGGATGCTTTTCGCCATGATGTTCGGGTGGCTTTTCAGCTTCAGTGCAGTGCTCGCCGAGCCAGTAAAGGTGACAAAGTCCTGCTCTTCCAGGTGATCCAATAAGTCACCCGCACCACCGATGATCAGTTGCAGGGCTCCCTTGGGCAGTAGACCAGAGTCATTAATCACTCTTACGGCCGCTTCGGCCAGATAGCTGGTGGCGGTTGCTGGTTTAAAGATACACGGCATACCGGCCAAAAAGGCGGGGGCGAACTTCTCCAGCATGCCCCAGATGGGGAAGTTAAACGCATTAATATGCACAGAGACGCCGCGGCGGGGCACCAGAATATGGGTGCCATTGAAGTGGTTATCCTTACCTAGTTGGGTCACCGGGCCTTCATGGGCCACATTGCCGGAGGGCAGTTCCTTGCGGCCCGTGGAGGCGTAGGTAAATAGGGTGCCGAAACCGCCGTCGATGTCGATCCAGGAGTCGGCTTTGGTGCAGCCGGTATGGTGGGAGATGGCGTAGAGCTCATGCTTGTGCTCCTGGATATAGGTCGCCAGCTCTTTAAGAATGGCGGCCCGCTGCTGGAAGTCCAGTGCCAGCATATTTTTTACGCCGGTGTTGCGGGCGTACTCCACCGCTTCGGCAAAGTTGATGTTTTCTGCGTGAGTATGTGCAACGGTTGTGCCATTGATGGCGCTTAGCAGTGCTTTGGCTTCGGTGTTCCCGAACCACTGGCCTGCAATGTAACTCTGTAAAACTGGCATTGAGCGTTCTCCCGCCCGTCTTTTTGGGATCAGTTGTTGGTATGAGCTGTTGGTATGAGCTGTTGGTATCAGTTGTTGATATCAGGGTAAATAAAACCGACGTTACTGCCGGTTACACATCGTCATAGTCGAGTACGACCTTGTCGCTGATCGGGTAGCATTGGCAGGACAGCACGTAGCCGGCATCGATTTCGTAATCTTCCAGGGCGAAATTGGCATCCATTTCCACCTCTCCTTCGATGACTTTTGACTTGCAGGTGGAGCACACCCCAGCCTTGCATGAGAAAGGAATATCCGCGCCGTGCTCGTTACCTGCGTCCAGAATGCTCTGGGTATTGCGGGGCAGGTTATATTCAATGGTGCGGCCGTCGATGATCACTTTGATGTGTGAGGTTTCGGTATCCACTTGACCCACCTTCGCCGCCTGGCGGCGCTTGGCACCAGCCGTCGGTAGCCCCGCAGTGAACAGCTCAAAGTGCACTTTTTCCTTGGATAAACCGTGTTGGGTGAGAACATCACGCACTGTTTCGGTCATTTCTTGCGGGCCGCAGATGAAAGCAGCATCGAGCTTGGGTACGTCTACCCAGCGGTCAAACAGGGCGTTGCACTTGTCGGCATCTATGCGCCCGTTATATAGATCGATTTCTTGTTTCTCGCGGCTGAACACGTAAATAATGTTGAGGCGTTCCAGGTAGCGATCCTTGAGATCCTGAAGGCGTTCGCGAAACAGCGTTCCCGTGGTGGAGCGATTACCATAGATCACGGTAAAGCGGCTGTTTGGCTCGCTTTCCAGCGTGGTGGAAACAATCGACATAATGGGCGTGACGCCACTGCCGGCAGTCACCGCCAAATAGTGTCCTTCGCGGCTGGGGTCGAGCGGTACGAAGAACTTGCCTTGTGGTGGCATTACTTCCAGGTTGTCGCCGGGCTGCAGTTGCTGGTTGGCAAAGGTGGAAAAACTGCCGCCCGGCACCAGCTTGACGGCGACTCTCAGCTCATGTTCGTGGACACCGGTGCAAATCGAGTAGGAACGACGGACTTCCTCACCTTCGATGTCATGGCGCAGCGTTAGGTACTGCCCTTGGGTAAAGCGAAAGGCGTCCAACAGGTCATCGGGAACGTCGAAGGCAATGGAAACGGCATCATGGGTTTCCTTGCGCACATCCTTGACGGTTAGGGCGTGAAATCGGCTCATGGGAAATGGTCTCGTCGTTTTACAGACACTTGAAATAATCAAAAGGCTCCAGGCAGTCGCGGCAGCGGTAGAGCGCCTTGCAAGCCGTGGAGCCGAATTCGCTGACACGTTCGGTGGCATTGCTGCCGCATAAAGGGCAAGGCACTACCGGGTCGGGTTGGCCGGTTAGGCTACGCTTGCTGGCGCTTCCCACCGGCGGCGCGATGCCGTAGGCGCGCAATTTTTCGCGCCCAGTTTCGGTCAGCCAGTCGGTTGTCCAAGCGGGTGATAGGCGGCGCTGAATCAGCGGGTCTGAGTAGCCAGCAGCCACCAGCGCTTCATGGATATGCTGCTCAATAACTTCCGTGGCCGGGCAGCCGGAGTAGGTCGGCGTCACGCTGACCGCTAGCCGACCATCAACCCAATCGATATCCCGCACAATTCCCAGCTCAACCACGCTGACCACCGGTACTTCCGGGTCTGGCACTTCCTGCAAAACGGCCAGCACGGCTTCAACATCGCCTTCGTCACCGGCTGGCGGCAGGCCGCTGCGGTCGCTACCGATCAAGTCACTGGAGGGCCAGTCATCGGTAAGTCTGTTATCGATAGGCGCAGACGGATGGTTACCAGACGGTCGCATCGGGATATGCCCTCGGCAGATATTGCATTTCCGCCAATAGAAAGCCCAGGTGCTCGGTGTGATGGCCAACTTTACCGCCGGTATACATCCAGGCGTCGTAGGCAGGGCGTGACAAGGTGGCTTCTTCAAGTACCTCTTCCACGGTGACTTTCCAGCGGGTGGCCAGCGTGTCTGGGTCTGGCGCAATGCCGGCTTCCAGCATGGCCTGATCAATCTCGTCGATCTGCAATAGCTCGCCGGTGAACTGCCACAGATTATCGAGGGCACGCTGCATGCGGGCATGGCTCTCTTCAGTGCCATCGCCCAGGCGAATAACCCACTCAGAGGAGCGGCGTAGATGATACGTCGCTTCTTTTAGCGACTTGGCCGCCACTTCAGCAATGCGCGGGTCGTTGGCGTGGGTCAGCCCCTCAAGCAAGTGTACGTGCCAGGCATCGAATAGAAACTGGCGCCCCATGATGTCGGCGAAGTCGCCGTTGGGTTGTTCGACGAGCAACAGGTTACGGAAGTCTTGAGCGTCGCGACGAAAGGCCAGATGGTCGGCATCGATCTTGTCAGCCATCAGTTCAGAAGCCATCAGTTCAGAAACATAGCCCAGCCAGTTGCGTGCCTGACCGAAGAGGTCGAGACCCACGTTCATTAAGGCCAGCTCCTCTTCCAGCGCTGGGGCCTTGCCGCACAGTTGCGCGTGGCGCTGGCCGAGTATCAATGCGTTGTCGCCAAGGCGCAGCAGGTAATCGATCAACGGTGTTTGTGTTTTTTGAGCTGTGTTTTTCTGAGCCGAGCTTCGATGAGCCGCGCTTTGATGAGATATGTTTTGCATCACTGCCTCCCTTACATGTGGCCGACTTCTTTCGGCAGTTTGTAGAAGGATGCGTGGCGATAGACCTTATCGTTAGACGGGTCGAACAGCGGCTCTTTCTCATCGGGAGAAGAGGCCGTGATTTCGCTGGCCGGAACCACCCAGATGCTCACCCCTTCATTGCGACGGGTGTAAAGCTCGCGGGCGTTTTCAATGGCCATGCGGCGATCGGCGGCGTGTACGCTACCAACGTGCTTGTGATTAAGGCCGTGCTTGCTGCGTATAAAAACTTCGAAGAGGGGCCAGTCAGCCATGAGGAAAGCCTCTGTGGTCAAAGGAGCCCCGTGTCGCAGGGCTCTCGATTGTTTTAAGAATCAAAAATCAGGTCTTAAGAATCAGGCCGCTCGGCGTTGTCGTTTGGCGGCATGAGCCACGGCGGCTTCACGAACCCAGGCACCGTTATCAATGGCGTTACGGCGTGCCTCTACACGCTCGCGGTTGCAGGGGCCGTTGCCCTTGACTACATCGAAGAACTCTTGCCAATCGATTGCACCGAACTCGTAGTGGCCGGTCTCTTGGTTATATTTGAGATCCTGATCCGGAGCAGTGCAGCCCAGTAGCTCAAGCTGCGGCACGGTTTGGTCAAGGAAGCGCTGGCGCAGCTCATCGTTGCTGTGGCGCTTGATCTTCCAGGCCATTGACTGGGCGCTGTTGGGAGAGTTTTCGTCGGATGGGCCGAACATCATCAGGGCTGGCCACCAGAAGCGGTTAATGGAGTCCTGCACCATGGCTTTTTGGTCGTCAGTGCCTTCTTGCATCATGGTCAGCAGAATCTGATACCCCTGGCGCTGGTGGAAGCTCTCTTCCTTACACACACGAATCATGGCGCGTGCATAGGGGCCGTAAGAGGTGCGCTGTAGCGGTACCTGATTGACGATTGCAGCGCCATCGACCAACCAGCCAATCGTGCCCATATCAGCCCAGTTGAGTGTTGGGTAGTTGAAGATGCTGGAGTACTTGGCGCGGCCGTCGTGAAGCTTGTCGATCTCTTCGTCGCGGTCGGCACCCAGGGTTTCCATGGCGCTATAGAGATACAGGCCGTGACCTGCCTCATCCTGAATTTTGGCCATTAGCTGTAGCTTGCGCTTGAGCGTTGGCGCCCGTGTCAGCCAGTTGCCTTCCGGCAGCATACCGACGATTTCTGAGTGGGCGTGTTGCGAGATCTGGCGGATCAGGGTCTTGCGATAGGCATCCGGCATCCAGTTCTTTGGCTCTATCTTGATTTCATCATTGATGCGCTCCTGGAACTGGCGTTCCTCAGGGCTCATCTCATCAAGCGTTCTGAGCTTGCTGGTACCGGTTTCAACGAGCTGCGCGTACATGGAGACCTCCGCGGCGTCGGTATGTCAGGGGGTTGAACTTATCTTCTTTGAAGTATAGTGACACATAATTATTTATCAACAGGTATCTTTGTGTGTCGCTTTAAGACTTTGTGATAATGAATAATGAGAAAACTAACCAGATACAAAGGCATAGGCCACTTTTTAGGCGACACTTAACGTTTTGTGATTGTTAAATTTAGGAGGGTTTTAGGTATCAAAAAAGCCCTCGGAGGGGCTTTTGAGATGGCAGGACAAGTCTTTAGTTGATTGCCATATGATTCGAGCAATCTTAGTCAGGCCCCGTTAGGTGCCAGCGAATTGCATTAACGCAGATCTTTAACGCGTCTGGCCTTGCCCAACGAGCGCATAACGCTTTCTACCGGGCACACTTCAACCTGGCTGCTAATGCCAATGTAAGTCTTGATGGCGTGCTGAAGCTGTTGCGCGGCTTGTTCGCAGGCCACGGGGTCGCGGGCGATGTCATGATGATTCGCCTCTACACGTACAAGCACCGTGTCCATATTGCCTTGACGGCTGACTTCGATCTCGTAGTGGGGAGAAAGTGCCGCGATCTTAAGCAACTGCTCTTCGATCTGGGTTGGGAACACATTCACCCCGCGAATGATCAGCATGTCGTCGCTACGGCCTGTGATCTTGTCGATACGCCGCATGGGGCGTGCAGTGCCCGGCAGCAAACGGGTCAGGTCGCGGGTACGGTAGCGAATCACCGGCAGGCCTTCTTTGGTCAAGGTGGTGAATACCAGCTCGCCGTATTCGCCGTCGGGTAGCACTTCGCCACTGGCTGGGTCGATGATCTCGGGGTAGAAATGATCTTCCCAGATGGTCGGGCCATCCTTGGTTTCCAGGCACTCCATGCCCACGCCGGGGCCCATCACTTCCGACAGGCCATAGATATCCAATGCGTCGATACCCAGGCGCTTCTCAAGAGCAGTTCGCATGCTGTCGGTCCAGGGCTCAGCGCCAAAAATACCGGTACGCAGCGGCAGTGTGTGGGGGTCGATGCCTTGGCGCTCCATTTCGTCCGCGATGTTGAGCATATACGAGGGAGTGACCATGATGATGTCCGGCTGGAAATCACGGATCAACTGAACCTGTTTCTCGGTTTGACCACCCGACATGGGGATCACCGCGCAGCCCAGGCGTTCGGCACCGTAATGGGCACCCAGCCCGCCGGTGAATAGGCCGTAACCGTAGGCTACATGCACTTTGTCGTTGCGACTGCCGCCGGCAGCGCGGATTGAACGCGCCACCACATCGGACCACACATCAATATCCTTCTGGGTGTAGCCCACCACCGTGGGTTGCCCAGTGGTGCCACTGGAGGCGTGAATGCGCACGATCTCGCTCATTGGCGTGGCTAACATGCCAAACGGATAGTTGTCGCGCAAATCGGCCTTGGTGGTGAAAGGCAGTTTGGAGAGGTCTTCCAGCGCCTGAATATCATCGGGGTGCACCCCGGCCTTGTCGAAGGAGTGGCGGTAGAAGGGCACATTGTCGTAGGCGTGTTTCAGGCTCCACTTCAGGCGTTTGAGTTGAGTGGCGCGCAGCTCGTCGACGCTGGCAGTTTCCAGAGGATCGAGCGTTGCAGTGTCGATAGGTGTAGCGGGCTGAGTCATCGGGGCTCCGGTCAGGCAAGTTGTTATTGGACTAGTTTCTAAATGCGCCATGGTCAATTGGAATGGCTTTAGTAATGGGCTTATAAGCGCTCAATGATCAGCGCAATACCCTGGCCGACACCAATACACATGGTGCATAGCGCAAAGCGTCCTTGCCGACGCTCGAGTTCATGCAGCGCGGTGGTGACTAGCCGAGCGCCGCTCATACCCAACGGGTGGCCGAGTGCAATGGCCCCCCCGTTGGGATTGACGTGTTCGGCATCATCGCTAAGGCCCAGGTCGCGCATGACCGCTAACGCCTGGGCGGCGAAGGCTTCGTTAAGTTCGATGACATCCATCTGCTCCAGAGTAAGCCCGGTCTGGGCCAACACCTTGCGGGTGGCGGGAGAAGGGCCAAACCCCATGATGCGGGGCTCTACCCCAGCGGTGGCCATGCCCACCACGCGAGCGCGTGGTTTGAGGCTGAAACGTTCGGCCTGCTCGGGAGACGCCATTAGTAGCGCACAGGCGCCATCGTTAACCCCCGAGGCATTACCCGCTGTAACACTGCCACCTTCGCGGAAGGGCGTGGGTAGTTTGGCTAGCTGCTCTGCGGTGGTAGAGGCACGCGGGTGCTCATCGGCATCCACGACCAGCGGGTCTTGTTTACGCCTGGGGATTACGACGGGCACGATCTCTTCGGCCAGACGACCAGTCTCCATGGCGGCTGCGGTGCGCTGCTGGCTGCGCAGGGCGAAAGCATCTTGATCTTCCCGAGAAATACCAAATTGCTCGGCCACGTTCTCAGCGGTTTCGGGCATGGAGTCCACGCCAAATTGTGCTTTCATGGCGCGATTGATAAAGCGCCAGCCGATGGTGGTGTCGAAGATATCGGCTTGGCGTGAGAAGGCTTGTTCCGCCTTGCCCATCACGAAGGGTGCCCGGGACATGGACTCCACCCCGCCAGCGATCATCAGCCCTGCCTCGCCAGTTTTAATGGTGCGGGCGGCGTTGCCGATGGCGTCCATGCCGGAGCCACACAAGCGGTTAATAGTGGTGCCGGGCACTTCCACCGGAAGCCCAGCGAGCAGCGCGGACATGCGTGCTACGTTGCGGTTGTCTTCGCCCGCCTGATTGGCGCAGCCGTAAAAGATATCGTCAATCAGTGACCAGTCGACGCTTGGGTTGCGTTCCATCAGGGCGCGCATGGGGATGGCCCCCAGGTCATCGGTACGCACGCTTGAAAGTGCGCCACCGTAGCGACCTATTGGGGTGCGAACAGCATCAATGATTAGCGCGTCTTTCATCGGTTATCTCCAGCTGCAGTATTTTCTGCGTCAGTATCTTCCAAGCGGCGTACGCTGCCGCGAATTTTGTAGGAGCGCCCACGGAACAGGGCAACGGTATCGCCGCGCTGGTTGCGCAGCGTGATGTCATAAATGCCGGTGCGACCGCGGCGGCTGCGCTCTTCGGCGGTGGCGGTGATCTCGTCTCCCAGCTGGCCGGGGCCGAGATAGTCGATACTGCAACCGGAAGCTACTGTGGCTTCATCGTAGCTGTTGCAGGCAAATGCGAAGGCTGAGTCAGCCAGGGCAAACAGAAATCCGCCATGGCAGTTGCCGTGCCCCTGCACCATGTCTTGACGCACGGTCATGGTCAGTTCGGCGAAGCCGGGGGCCACGCGAGTAATACGCATGCCCAGCCCTTGGCTGGCATGGTCGCGGGAAAACATCGCGTCGGCACAGGCTTCCGCCAGCTGTTGTGGGGTCAGTTGGGTATCACTCATGAAAGCTTTCCTCGCTCAAGGCTTTGCGCCGCAGCAGGAACGAGCTGCGATAGCGCTCTTCGCCGTAGCTCTGCTGTAGATGCGTAAGGGTGCGGTGAACGAAGGGTAGGCCTAGAGAATCGGCCCAGGCCAAGGGGCCGCGGGGATAGTTGACGCCAGCCTGCATGGCCAGGTCGCCATCCTGGGCGCTGCAGACACCCTGCAAGACGGCGTCGGCGGCTTCATTGGCGAGCATGGCCACGGTGCGCAATACCACCAGCCCCGGCGTGTCGGTCAGCCAGGCCACGTCCATGCCCAGGCGCTGGAAGAAGGCGGTCGCTAGTTGGCGGGCCTCGGGTGATGTTGTGTGGCTGGCAGCAAGCGCGATAGCGCTGGCGCTACGGTAGTCCAGGCATAGGTCGAAAAGGACCAGGGCTTCCAGCCCTTCATTGACTGCGCGCTCGGCGGCGCAACGCCCATCGCTAAGGGCCAGAATCAGATCGCCTAGGTACAGGCGAGGGGTGCCATCTTGCTGCAGTGATTCGCGATGTACCACGTCGAGTCCGGCTTCCTGGGCGCGTTCCAGCAGCGGAGCGATGGTCCCATTCGCCCCCTGTACGACAAGCGCTGGCAGTTTTGTGTTTACTGGTGCTGCAAACTTGGGCTGCGGCTTCTCGGTGCCTTCACGCTGCCCTTCACGAGGGTAGTCATAGAAGCCTTGGCCGGATTTGCGCCCCAGGCGTTTGGCTTCTACCAGGGCGTGCTGCACCAGGGAGGGCTTGAACCGGGTATCGCCGTAGTAGGCATCAAACACCGAGCGGGTCACCGCGTAATTAACGTCATGACCGATCAGGTCCATCAGCTCGAAAGGCCCCATGCGAAACCCTCCGGCCTGGCGCATCAGTGCATCCAGGGTGGCGGCGTCGCTGGCACTTTCCTGTAACAGCCGCAGCCCTTCAGCGTAGAAAGGACGGGCCACGCGGTTAACGATGAATCCTGGGGTGGAGCTGGCGTGCACCGCGACCTTGCCCCAGGCGATGGCGGTGTCGAAAAGGGTGTCGGCAGCCTCGTTGGTGGTTGCCAGGCCAGACACCACTTCCACTAGCTTCATCACCGGCGCGGGGTTGAAGAAGTGCAGCCCCGCCATGCGTTCCGGGCGTTCAAGGTTGGCAGCAATGGAGGTGATCGACAGCGACGAGGTATTGCTGGCGAGCAAGGTACCCGGCGAGCATAACGCTTCGAGCTGAGCAAACACCTGACGCTTAATCTCAAGGTTCTCGACGATAGCTTCGATAACCAAATGGCTGTCGGCTAAGGCATCGATAGCGTCGGCAGGCTGCAGGCGAGCGATAATGTTATCCACATCGCCTTGGGACATCTTGCCCTTGGCAACGCGCTGTTCCAGCTGGCGGCGAATATTGTCGATACCCGCTTTGGCGGCACCCGGTTGATTGTCATGGAGAATCACCTGGTGGCCAGCCTGGGCGGCAACCTGAGCGATACCGGCACCCATGGCACCTGCACCGATCACACCAATAACGGCGGACGTGGGAAGGGCTGGCATATCACTCTCCCTTGAAGGTGGGGCGACGTTTCTCGATAAAAGCGCTGACGCCTTCGCGGTAATCTTCGGTGCGCCCGGCCAGTCGCTGAAGATCGCGTTCCAGGTCGAGCTGTTCGTTGAAACTGTTATCGCTGCTGGCATGCAGGGCGCGCTTAATCAGTGCCAGGCCACGGGTGGGTTGAGTGGCCAGGTGGCGCGCCATGTTCATGGCCTCTTCTTGGAGCGCCTCATCGTCGACGCAGCGCCAGATCATGCCCCACTGTTCGGCGGTCTCAGCGGGGAGCTTGTCGCCCAGCATCGCTAGGCCCTTGGCGCGGGCCATGCCCACTAGGTTAGGCAATGTCCAAGTGCCGCCAGAGTCTGGAATCAAACCGATCTTGCAGAAGGCCTGAATAAAACTTGCCGAGCGGGCCGCCAAGACGATGTCGCAGGCCAGGGCGATATTGGCCCCAGCGCCAGCCGCTACACCGTTCACCGCACAAATAGTGGGGAATGGCATGTCCTTAAGAGCACGCAGCATGGGGTTGTAGCGTTTCTCCAGCGACTCGCCGAGGTCGGGTGCTTGTTCGCCGGGCGCGACGCTACGGTCGGAAAGGTCCTGACCGGCGCAGAAACCTCGGCCGTTGCCGGTCAGTAACAAAGCGCGAACACTTGAATCCTGGCGCACGGCTTTTAGTGCCGTGCGCATTTCTGCATGCATCTCAGTGTTGAAGCTGTTCAGGCTTTCGGGGCGGTTCAGCGTGATACAGGCGACGCCGTCTTCTACGCTGTAAAGCAGGGGCGCTTGGCTCATGGGTCATATCCTTGTGTCAGTGCCCTTGAAAAGTGGCAGGTCGTTTTTCTTGGAAGGCGCGAATTCCCTCTTCGCGGTCGGCGGTGCCTGCCAGCAAGGTGAAGGCATGGCGCTCAAAGCGCAGGCCGGTGGCTAGGTCAGTATCCATCGCCTTGTGCAGTGACTCCCTTGCCAGGCGCACAGCTAACGGTGCCTTGGTCGCAATGCGTGTTGCGATGGCCATGGCGCGCTCTAGCGTCAATTCGGGTTGGGTAATTTCGCTGACCAAGCCCGCGTCAAGCGCGCGGCGTGCGGAGATCGGCTCGCCAGTGAGTACCATCTGAGAGGCTAGTGATTTACCCACCGCCCTAAGCAGGCGTTGGGTGCCGCCAGCGCCGGGCATAATGCCCAGATTGATTTCCGGCTGGCCGAACTGGGCATTTTCACCGGCAATGATGATATCGGCATGCATGGCCAGTTCGCAGCCACCGCCCAAAGCATAGCCGTTGACGGCAGCAATGATCGGTTTACGAAAACGCGTGATGGTGGCCCAGTGGTTCTGACGGGGGTCTTCCAACATACCGACCAGATCGCGTTCGGCCATTTCCTTGATATCCGCACCGGCAGCGAACGCCTTTGCGTCGCCAGTAATCACCACGGCGCGAACCCTATCGTCATTATCAGCATCGCTTAGGGTATCGGCTAGCTCGCTGAGAAGCTGCGTATTAAGCGCATTCAGTGCTTCTGGGCGATTCAGCGTGATGCATAAAACGCCGTCCAGGGGTGGGATTATTGTTAGCGTAGTCAGCATTTTTTCCTCAGTTCGGCCTGTGGCACACAGGAGGGGCTATCTGCCGAGTATAGGTTTATTTTGATACGCATCAATGGTGTGGATTGGCTTTTAATGTGTCGCTTGCTGAGCGTGTGGATGGTTTTTGCTTTTTTTACAGTGGGTTGTGTAATTTTTTAAGAATAAACAACAGCTGTTAGACCATGGTATGAATTATCGTTTTGTAGGCCAGAAAGTTACTTCAGCGCTTGAAGCTTTGGGCGGTTCTAGACATTTCTCGCTAACTATTAAGTGGATGGTGCCTAGGAAAGCGTTTGATGTTTTGTTACATGAAATATAGTCTTTGCAAATATAGCGTATCAAAAAAATAAGTGAGTGCAGGAGCGCCCCATGACGCAAGCAGCGCAGCAAATGTTCGACCGTCACCGTGAGACTCTGGATCAAGCCGTTACGGCTATCACAAACCGCAGCTTTTGGACGCCTTATCCAGAAAGTATGCGGACATACCCCGAGGATGCTGTGAAAGCGGCACCGTCTAAATTCGAGTCACTGCTCAATCAGCCGTTTGCGCTGCATGCCACTGGTAGCACTCAACAAGTGGGGGGCGAAGTATCCCCCTATGGTTTTGAGCTGGGTATTACTTATGAGCAGCCAAACCCCCAAGAGTTGATCGCGACCATGCAAGGGGCAATACGCGACTGGCGGGATGCCGGGACCGAAGTGCGCGTCGGGGTGTGTCTGGAAATTTTGTCGCGGCTGAATGCCATAAGCCCGGAGATCGCCCAAGCGGTGATGCATACCAGCGGCCAGGGGCCGATGATGGCGTTTCAGGCCGGTGGGCCGCATGCTCAGGATCGCGGTCTTGAAGCCGTGGCGTACGCCTGGCAGGCGATGGCTCAGATTCCCGCTACCACGAAATGGGTCAAGCCCCAGGGCAAGCATGATCCCATCGCCATGGATAAGCGTTTTCATATCGTGCCGCGTGGTATCTCGTTGGTAGTAGCCTGTTCTACTTTTCCCACCTGGAATACTTATCCAGGCTTGTTTGCCAGTCTGGCGACCGGCAACCCGGTCATTATTAAACCTCACCCTGGCGCGATTCTGCCGGTGGCGATGACTACCCGTGTTGCTCAACAGGTACTTGAGGAAGCCGGCTTCGACCCCTGCTTGGTGAGCTTGGTGCCAGACACTGTCGATGCGCCGCTCACCAAGGCGTTGGCGCTTGATCCTGCCGTTAAGTTGATCGATTTCACCGGCTCCAACGCTTTTGGTGACTGGCTGATAAAGAACGCCACCCAGGCCCAGGTCTTCGCCGAGAAAGCTGGTATCAACACGGTCATTATCGACAGCGTGGATAACCTTAAGGCCATCACGGCGAACCTGGCTTTCTCGCTGAGCCTTTATTCCGGCCAGATGTGTACGACCCCTCAGGCTATCTATGTGCCCAGAAGCGGTATTGAAACAGCGGATGGCCATGTGAGTTTTGACGACGTTGCGGCAGCGCTTGCGAAAGCCGTCCAAGCGTTTCTGAGCGACAACGACCGAGCCTGTACGGTGCTGGGTGCCCTCCAGTCGCGGGAGACACAAGCACGGATTGATGAATGCCGTGGCTTAGGCGAAATAGTGCTGGATAGCGAGCCGCGAGCGCACACTCAATTCTCCAACGCCCGTATTCACACGCCGCTTATCCTCAAAGTAGATGCAGAGCAGAAGGCTGCCTATAGTGAGGAGCGTTTCGGGCCCATCAGCTTTGTTATCGCGACTGAGAACACCGCGCATAGCATTGAACTGGCGCGTGACGTGATCCGGGAAAAGGGCGCGATAACCCTAGGTGGCTATACGACTGATGAGGTTGTGGCCGAGCAGTTCGAAGAGTTGGCGATGGAAGTGGCAACCCCGCTCTCGTTGAACCTGGATGGGGGAATATTCGTCAACCAGTCGGCTGCTTTTAGTGACTTTCACGCCACAGGTGGTAATCCTGCGGCGAATGCTTCCCTATGTAATCAAGCCTTTGTCGCCAGCCGCTTTGTGGTGGTGCAAAGCCGTCGCCATAGCCAATCCAACTAACGGAGAACGTGATGCCTTACTATCGACTTGAAGGGGTGACGCCGGTGGTACACCCGACCGCCTATGTCCATCCTACTGCGGTGTTAATTGGCGATGTAATCGTGGGACCCGGCTGTTATGTGGGCCCCGGTGCGGTGATGCGCGGTGATTTCGGTCGCCTGGTGCTGGAAGAGGGCGCGAACCTTCAGGATACCTGTGTGATGCATGGCTTCCCTGGCTGCGTCACCAAGGTTGAGAAGGATGGCCATATCGGCCATGGCGCGGTACTGCATGGCTGCGTGATTGGGCGTGATGCCATGGTCGGTATGAACGCCGTGGTGATGGACGGCGCCAACATTGCTGAACGCTCTATCGTTGCGGCGGCAGCGTTCGTTAAGGCAGGCTTCGAGTGTCAGCCACAGTCGCTGGTGATGGGGGCACCTGCAAAGGTTAAGCGTGCGCTGAGTGATGAGGAATTTGCCTGGAAACAGCAGGGTACCCAGGAGTATCAGCGCTTAGTGAGCCGTTGCCGTGACAGCTTGGAGCCCTGTGAACCGCTGACAGAACTTGATGCTGATCGCCCAACCTTGCTGGCCGGTGATACACAACCTAAGCAGCAGACGCTGGATAAGTCGCCACAGCCATGAACTATTCCAGCCCGCCGAAGCGCTGGTAGAAGCTGGGGCCGGGGGCTGGTAATGGGCCCTCGGCGGTTTCCAGGTGTTGGTCTAGCCAGCGCTCTGCGCGTTCGTAGAGCAAACGATAGAGGTTGCGGCAGAGCTGATGGGCGTAGCGTCCTTCCCATGCCGTGGGGAGTAGTTCGTCAGGCAGAATGGGGTCGCGTAATTGAACCTTGCGATACTCGTGAATAAGTAAGGTGCGGGCAATAAAGCACTCTTCCTGCCCTAGATGGTTCTCTGTGTTGAGCGCATTCCATAGGGGGCGAAACTTGACGAGAAAGCGTTGGTAGAGCTCAGCTAGTTCATCGAGGTTCCAGCTGTCTCTGACCTGGAGACGCAGTGGCTTGCTGGTCATGGGCTCCATGGTCTGAGTTTGCATCACGATAGCATCATCGGCCGCATCCAGCTCCTGTAATGCCACCATGGTCTCTGCACGTGATAGCGTGGGATGTGCCAGAACACCTTGGGCAAAACTACCAAACCCTAGCCACTCTAGTTCATCACGAATTTGCTGGCGCCTGTCTGGAGGAAGTTGTGTTAGCAAGACCAGCGTCCATTGCCCTGACCAAGATGGCTGGGCACCGTGATAAACACGCTTGAAGGCTTGTTCGAAACGACGCCGCCCCGGGCCGCTTAAACGATAGTAGCTGCGACGGCCAACCTTCTCACCGCGTAGCCATGTTTCATGAGTTAATCGATAGACAGATGTACGCACCAACCGCTCATTGATGCCGATTGGCTCCACCAGTTTCGATAGGCTACCTAACCACACTGTGCCACCACGCGGCACGATAGAGTCGCCATAGACGGTAATAATCAGTGAACCAGCGCGAATTGGTCGACGCTGCTGGAAGTCATCAATAAGCGTAGCGACACAGTCTGTAGCTGACGACATGGTGAAAGCGGATTCCCTTTGCGGTGGTACTGTCGGTTAAAATGACAGAAAATTTAACTAGTATAAAAGATTATCGTATCACGTTTTTTTATGGCTTGGCCTGAGTCGTTGCCAGTGTTAGCCCACAGCTCAGTAAGGTGGTTATGCACTTCTCTTAAGTGCTATGCAAAAGGTGGGTAAAGTGAATTTAATTAGCCGCGTTCTTTAAAAGATAATGGCATCTCCATCGCTATGAGTGGAAGTCGTGGAGAATGCTAACCAGCAGTTCAAGATTTTCTGCTTTATTATCTTTTAGCCAAATGCAGTGTGACTCATGTGTGATAGAAACATCAGCCAAAGGAAGGAAGCTGACGTTAGAAAACTGTGTGTCCATCAGTGATTTCGGTACCAGTGCGACTCCCATGCTGTTGGCGACCAATGCGATCACTGTCAGCCATTGTGACACCTCATGTGTCACATTAGGTGTTAGGTCGGCAACGTGGAACAGGCCCATGATACGGTCATAGTAGTGAGGGGAAAGATCACGGCGAAACGTGATGAACGAATCGCTACACAGATCTTTGAGGTAGATTGATTGTCGTTGTGCTAACGGATGGTGGCTGGGTACGCAGCCCAGCAATGGCTCACTAGCCAGTGCCAGTTTTTCCAGCGTATTAGGAAGCGGCATGGCATGAATAAAACCGATATCGAGCTGTCCAGACTCGATACCCTCAACTTGATCGGATGAATTTCGCTCAAGCAGCTTTACCTCAATTCCAGGGTGTGTCGATTTAAGTTGCTGTAAAGCAAGTGGCAAACCGCGGAATAGCATGGCGGGAGTAAAGCCGATTCTCAAAATACCCGAGGCGCCATCTGCGATGCGTTGCATCATGATGCGTGATTCTTCCAGATCCTCGAGCAAGCGCCTTGCCTGCCGCTGAAACACCTCGCCTGCGGTGGTCAGCTTAACGCTCTTGCTGCTGCGTTGTAGCAATTTGACGCCCAGGTCCTCTTCGAGCTGTCGCAGGCTCGTGCTAAGCGGTGGCTGTGAAATATGCAGCTTTTCAGCGGCACGACCAAAGTGGAGCTCTTCCGCCAGGGTCAGGAAGTAACGTAGCTGCCGAAAGGTCAACGCCATAAGTGACTCCTGGAACGCCAACGATACAAAAAAAGCTATCAGTGCATCCAAAATCAGTATTGGCTGCGCCGTATTAACGGCTTCTAGTATGCAGGAAACGTTATCGAAAATATAACAAGGAGAATCGATATGTCCACTGCGATACATCGCAATATCCCCGATAACCGTGGGCACAATGCATTTGCCAGCGACCCAGAATTATCCTGCCTACTAGACGTTTATCTTGCCCCTGCGTTGCGCCAACATACGGCGCCTTTTTTTCATGAAATGGGCGAGCTGGTCGGCGATGAACTTGAGGCATTAGCATTGGCCGCGGATCAAAACCCACCGGTACTTCATCTGCGTACACGCAATGGGGCTGATGCCCAGCACATAGATAAGCACCCGGCCTACCTACGACTTGAGCATTACGCATACTCCCATTTTGGCTTGGCGGCTATGTCACACCGTGGCGGAGTGCTGGATTGGCCGAAGCCGATGCCACCTGCCGTCAAGTACGGCCTGACGTTTTTGTTCGTGCAGGCAGAGTTTGGTTTGTGCTGCCCGCTGAGCATGAGCGATGCGCTGACGCGTACCCTGCGTAAATTCGGCTCACCCGAGTTGGTCGCCCAGTTTATTGAACAGCTGACCACTCAGGATGAGGAGCAACACTTTCAGGGCGCGATGTTCATGACCGAGCAGGATGCAGGCTCTGATGTTGGTGCGATTACCACGGAAGCTCGTTTCGAGAGCGGCCAGTGGCGTCTTTATGGGGATAAGTGGTTCTGTTCCAACCCCGATGCGGATTTGGCGATGGTGCTTGCACGGCCACAGGGCGACCAAACTGGCACCCGTGGGTTAAGCCTGTTTTTACTGCCTCGCTGGTTGCCTGATGGCAGCTTGAACCACTACCGCATCCTGCGCCTTAAGAACAAGATGGGCACTCGTTCCATGGCCAGCGGTGAGATTGTTTTGGAAGGTGCTGAAGCTTATGTGGTGGGCGAGCAGGGCAAGGGCTTCAAGCATATGACCGACATGATCAACATGTCACGGCTCTCCAACGGTGTGCGCTCCGCTGGGCTTATGCGACGCACCATCAATGAGAGCCTGTTCATTGCGCGTAACCGTTATGCGTTTGGCCGCCGCCTGATTGAGCTGCCGCTGATGCAGCGCCAGCTGCTCAAAATGATGGTGACTGCCGAGCAGGGACGCAGCATGGTGTTCCATACGGCTGAGTGCCTGCGCCGAGCTGATCAAGGCGACCAGGAAGCTGCCCAACTGTTACGTATCCTTACGCCACTGATCAAGTTCCGTACCACACGCGATGCTCGGAAAGTGGCTGGGGATGGGATGGAAGTGCGGGGTGGGTGCGGTTATATCGAAGAGTGGTCGGACGCACGGGTTGTACGTGATGCCCATTTAGGTTCGATTTGGGAAGGTACGAGCAACATCGTTGCTCTCGATGTTTTTCGCGCTATCCGCCGGGAGGGTGCCTTGCCCGTGCTAACCGAATACTTGCATCGCCTGATCAATGAGTCAGCTTTGAACACGCAACAGCAGAGCTTGTTAGCAAGCGTGGTGGACCAAGGCGTTCGATCAGCCCAGCAAGTGGCAGACAGTGCGGATGCCGAGCATGAAGTCCGGCGCATAGCGAGCACGCTTTACCACATTGCCTCGGCAGCTTTTCTAGCCTGGGAAGCGGCACAGCAAGGCGATAATCAACGCCGTGCAGCACTGGCGGCGCTGGTGATGCGTTATCGTTTGCTGCCGCAGAACCCATTGGCTGTTGATGAGACGCCTTCACAGCTGCTTGTCGAACTGTTGACCGAACAACCGATGAGCACCACCAGCGTTGCGGAACTCGTCGCAAGTTTAGGCGTTACTACACATCCTCAAGAAGAGGGAGTGTCATGAGTCTTAGCAATGCCTCATTAAGTGGGTTGCGCGTGATTGATTTAAGCCGAGTGCTTGGTGGCCCGTATTGCACGCAAGTATTGGCGGATCACGGTGCAGACGTCGTCAAAATAGAGCCACCCTGCGGAGATGAAACTCGTGGTTGGGGGCCTCCGTTCCTGGGGGATGCAGCTTCCTACTTCCACGGCTTGAATAGGGGTAAGCGAGGCATGTCGCTTGATTTGGGCCAGGAGGGGGGGCGTGCTCTATTACTGGAACTGCTTGAGAATGCCGATGTGCTGGTTGAGAACTTCAAACCAGGCACGCTGGAAAAGTGGGGGCTGGGTTATGACGATTTGAAAGAGCGTTTCCCACGTCTGATTCACTGCCGGGTTAGCGGCTTTGGTGCGGATGGGCCCATGGGGGGCTTGCCTGGCTACGATGCGGTCATTCAGGCCATGGCGGGCCTGATGAGTGTCAATGGTGAGCAGGGGGGTGACCCGCTGCGGGTAGGGCTTCCCATTGTGGATATCGTGACGGGGTTAAATGCGGTCATCGGTATTACCCTGGCATTGCATGAGCGGGCACACAGTGGTCAAGGACAATTTGTCGAAGCAGCGCTGTTTGATTCGGGCCTTTCGTTGATGCATCCGCATTTCCCTAACGTATTTTATGGTGGCCCGGCTCCCCAGCGTACTGGCAACGCCCACCCGAATATTGCGCCTTATGAGGTATACAAAACCGCGACGCAGCCGCTGTTTTTGGCCGTGGGTAACAATGGCCAGTTTGCCAAGCTATGTGATGAACTGAACTGTTCGGCATTGACCAAAGACCCTCGTTTTGTTGATAACGGAGCGCGCCTGGCAAACCGTGATGCGCTGCGCGACGCCTTGGAAGGGGCTATGCGGGGCCGGGATGGTCTGGCGTTGGCAGAGCACCTTATTGGTAATGGCGTGCCCTGTGGCCCTGTGCTGGAAACGTCTCAAATTCTGGCGCATCCACACACCGCGCACCGGGAAATGATCGTCGAACTGGGTGATTACAAAGGCACAGGCTCACCGATCAAGCTTAGTCGTACCCCTTGTCGCTACCAGCGCCCACCACCCACCTTTGCACAACATACGGAGGACATACTTAGAGATATCGGCACTAGCCCAGAACGTATCGCACGCTTCATTGAACAAGGCATTACACCTACAGAAAAGAAACGCTAAGTACGGCTTGTTTTTATTGCCTCAGCGTATCACTAACAACTCCAACAATAAGTGAGATGTCATCATGAAATATAAGACACTTAACGCCAGTATTATCGCCGCCTCTTTTTCATTTTCGATGTTTACATTGAGCGGCGTAGCGGCCGCTCAAGAGCTGCCGGATACCATGACCTGGACAGCCTACGATGTTGGTTCCCAGGGGCATTCTGAAGCATCGGCCATTGCGGATGCCTTTGGCCGTGCTTACGACACGCGTATTCGTATTCAGCCCGCCGGTTCTGCCATAGGGCGGTTGCAACCGCTTGTATCAGGGCGGGCGGATTATGCCTTCCTGGCCACCGAGTCATTCTTTGCATCAGAAGGAACCTTCGACTTTGCTGAACGCCGTTGGGGGCCTCAGGATCTGCGCGCGGTGGCTGGCCGACCCTCCTCTTTTGGGATTCCGACCGCTGCCGATGCAGAAATCCATAGTCTGGAGGGTCTGCGTGGTAAACGCGTCGCGTACACCGCGGGTAACCCCTCGGTTAGCGTCAAGTGTGATGCCATTCTTGCTTTCGGTGGCCTCACGCGTGATGACGTTGAAGCAGTGATGTTCCCAGCTCACAGTGCTGCCATGAGTTCGCTGGTACAGGGTCAAGCTGATGCAGTATGTACGACAACAACGGCAAGCCAGCTCTACGAGCTTAAAGAGTCTCCCCGAGGACTGCGTTGGGTGGATATCCCCGCTGACGATGAAGAGGGGTGGGGGCGCATGAATCAGGTGGCGCCGGTATTCCAGTCGTTCACCGAGACCATTGGTGCGGGCTTATCTGAAGACACCCCAGCTAACATGCTGGCTTACCGCTATCCCATCATTGTCTCCATGGCGGACAAGGATGAGGAGGAGGTGTACGCCATGATTAAGTCGTTGGATGAGTCCTACGACCTTTATAAGGACGCTACCTCGGCGATTCATCGTTGGGTGATCAGCGATTCCGGTGTGCCACCCATTGATATTCCCTTCCATGCCGGTGCCGTACGCTATATGGAAGAAAAAGGTCTCTGGGACAAAGACATGCAGGCCTGGAATGATGCACGCATTACGCGCCTGGAAGCCTTGCAGGAGGCTTGGGAGTCGACAGTTGAAGACGCCAGCGGCCTTGACGATGACGCCTTTAAAGCACGTTGGGAAGAGCGCCGTCAGGCTACGCTTGACGCACTTTAATTCCGATCCAGCTGGGGCTGTTACCCCAGCCACGCTCGAGCTTAAAGGTAACGGCCATGAGTCATAATAGCGATTACAACCCAGTACGGCTGAACAGGACGTCCCGCGCAATTGTTATGTTATTGGGGTTGGCGGGCCTACTAATGGCCATCAATCAAACCTTTTCGTTGTCCTTGTTTGGTTTTTCCCCTCTGGGGAATGCATTTCTTTACTATCTGATCGGTGTTTTCCTTGCATCAGCACTACTGTGTTACCCCGCCCGGGAAGCGGATAGGCACCACTTGCCTTGGTATGACTGGGGGTTGGCAGCTACTGCATTAGGCTGTGCTACCTATCTGGGTATGAACGGTCTGCGTATGATGCAAGAGGGATGGGAGTTTTTTGCGCCTACTGAAGCAACCGCTACTGCCAGCGTAATGGTGTTATTGGTGCTCGAAGGCGTCCGGCGGTGTGGCGGATGGGCTATTTTTGCGGTGGCTTTAGTGTTTGGTTTATATCCGATTTATGCGGGACACATGCCAGGGTTTTTATGGAGCAACCCTTTCACGCTAGGAGAAACCATTCGCTCCCATGTAATGGGTGTGGAAAGCATTGTCGGTGTGCCCATGCAGGTCGTTGCCAACCTTATTATAGGCTTTGTGGTGTTTGGCATCGCCCTGACGATTACCGGTGGTGGTAAGTTTTTTATGGACTTTGCCACCTCGCTTATGGGTAAAAGTCGTGGCGGGCCTGCCAAGGTTGCTGTGATTTCCAGTGCGTTCATGGGCAGTTTGTCGGGCAGTGCAGTGTCCAATATTCTGACCACTGGTGCGATTACTATCCCGGCAATGAAGCGCAGTGGCTATTCGAAGGAGTATGCGGCTGCCGTCGAAGCCTGTTCTTCCACAGGCGGCACCTTGATGCCCCCCATTATGGGAGCCGTAGCGTTCATTATGGCCTCCTTTCTGGGCGTCAGTTATTCCGAAGTGATGATTGCCGCCTTATTGCCAGCGATACTGTTCTATATGGCGCTTATTCTGCAGGTGGACAACTACGCTGCTCGTAACGGTTTGAAAGGCATGCGTGCCGACGAGATCCCCGGCATTTGGCCAACACTGAAGTCTGGTTGGCCCTACCTGTTAAGCCTAGCGTTGCTGATTTACATGTTGTTGGTGATGCGCCTTGAAAGCTATGCGCCTTACTACGCAACGCTGGTATTGCTGGGCATCTCACTGTTTCGCCGCCATCAGCAGCTCAATATCCAAACAGGTCTGGATTTTTTATTTCAGCTGGCAAAAAGCATTGGCAACTTGGTAGCCGTGTTGGCAGGTATTGGTCTTGTCGTTGGAGGACTTTCTTATACTGGTGTCGCTGGATCATTTTCACGCGAACTGCTGCTTTATGCCGACGGTAGTATTCCGTTGATGCTGGCGGCGGGTGCCATTACCAGCTTTGTTCTCGGAATGGGGATGACGGTCAGTGCCTGCTATATTTTCCTGTCTATCCTGCTCGCCCCCGCGCTGGTATCTGCTGGCCTCAACCCCATGGGTAGCCATCTATTTATTCTCTATTGGGGAATGCTTTCCTACATTACGCCACCAGTGGCATTGGCCGCTATAACTGCGGCTGGGGTGGCAGGGGCTAATAACACCAAAACCAGTCTTCACGCGGTGCGCCTGGGCGGCATCTTGTTTGTGCTGCCTTTCCTGTTTGTGCTTAATCCGGCGTTGATCCTGCAAGGTGAGCCGCTAAGGGTTGTTATATCGTCCATCACCGCTTTGGTGGCTATCTGGCTGGTGGCTGCTGCAATGGAGGGGTACCTCTACCGAGTCGGTGTCATCGGTCATTTTGCGCGTGTCTTCTTCCTACTACCCGCAGGGTTACTGATCTACCCCGGCTGGGTCACTGATTTGATCGGGTGTGGCTTGTTGGCATCGTACTACGTTGCTCACTATGTAACCCAACGTACAAGGCACCACGTAGCCAAAGAGATAGCCACCTTTAAAACCAGCCTTCGGCCGCCGCCAAGTAGGTGATGTGACCAGCCTACTTTTGACTGGGGACTGGGGTCATTAACACTGGTGAAGCCCAAAGAACAGTCGATGGGAGCAACGCAATGAGGTCAATACCAAAACGCACCGGCTGTATGGCAGCGATATTACTTATAATAATCCTTATGAGTGGATGTCGCGGGCAGCAAACAGTAACGGTGCCACTGCCAATATTGGTGAAAAACCCTGCTGCCTTTGATGGCCGTCAAATAATTACCCACGGCGTTGTGCGGTACTTTCACGACCCTTTTCATTATTGGATCGAAGATGAATATCTGAACCGAGTTGAGATATTCCCTCACCAGAAAATAGCCCCGTATTTAGGTAAAACCGTGGAAGTAGAAGGCCAGTTTTACTTCTCACTGCATGAGGGGAGACGGCTTACCCTAACGCGGGTCGATCAGTTGCAAAGTGAATAGTGAAGAAAAGGTCTGCCTCACACCGCAAGTGCACCACTATTATCGGGTCTTCAGGAAAGTGGCTTTACAGCAACTTTTAACCCAACAACAGCTCGTTATCTATCGCGATAAACTCATTGGCCGCACTCATTAGTGACGCTGCTGTCAGTTGGGGGACGCCATAAACCTCAACTTTTTTCCCATGCTTAACACGAATTTTATTTACCAAAAGATCAAAGTCGCCGTCACCTGATACCAGCACAATCACATCGGCCTGTTCGGCGTACTCCATTGCGTCTAGAGCGATGCCAACATCCCAATCACCTTTTGCGGAGCCATCTGATCGTTGAATAAAGGGTTTTAGCTTTACATTAAACCCAATAGCTCTGAGTATGTTTTGAAACTCTCGCTGTTTTTTGTCACCTCTGTCGATGGCATAGCAAACAGCTTTCACAACGTCTCTATTAGCCGTTGCTTGGGCCCAGAACTTGTTGTAATCAAAATTCCTGCCGTACGCCTCACGTGTGGTGTAATAAACGTTCTGTATGTCCACAAGTATCGCAACTTTCATCATAGATATAATCTTTTTTATCAATCATTATTAGGCTAAATGATTTAGTGGATATAGCCAGTAAAAGCCTCAGTGCTCAATGTGTTAAAAGCGATGCTGGTCTCTCCCTCAATACTAACACCGTGCTCACTCTGAGCAATGCCGATTGAGGGTAGAGCTGGGTGGTAGTTCACTGCTCAATTGATAATTCCTAGCAGGATCATTACCCCTGGAATCCAGCCGGTAAAAATAGCGCAAAAAATGGTATAGGTTGCAACGGGTCGTTGAATGGGTTTCGCCAACGCTAATAGGTAAAAGAAGCTGAGCCATAAGAGAGACCATGCAAGCCAATTTATGGTATTCCACAGTTTAAAGCTCGTCGCTTCTCCAGATACTGAGTGTGCACCAATAATCGCAGCGGTGATGCTAACAAAAAGACAGAACCAACCTAGGCCTCTCCCATCTGCTTTCAACCACTGGTTGGCGCCTACCCAAAGGTAGGTGATGGAAAACAGCAGCGTAAAAGCCCCCGCACTAATGGCGATTGTGTTACTAGGGTCTGTAAATATTAAGTGGAGGGCGATAATAAAGCTCAGCAGCCCAACTAATACGTTGATGACTGATACTTCCTGGTTGCTGATTTTGCCCAGGAGCCAGATACCATTTATGAATAGAACAGCGCCTACATAAAGTAGTGTAAGACCCAGTATCATGGTAGCTCGCTCCAACGCTCTGATTTTTAGTTAGCTTTAATTTTCTAGCTTGTGTTTTTAAGGGTTTATTAATTTAAGTATTGCTAGATAAGTATTGCTGATTAAACAGTGCTTGTTTGCGCAATAAGCAGCGGTGATTCATTAAGCTTGAACCGAGCAACAATCGCGGTTAGACGTTCTGCCTCATGCTGCAGCTGGATAGCGGCGGTACTGGCTTGTTCGACCATTGCGGCATTTTGCTGGGTAGTTTGTTCCATGTCGTTGGTCGCAATATTAACTTCTCTAATGCCTGCACGCTGCTCTTCGGTTGCGACAGCGATTTCATTCATCAAGGTGGTGACTTGCTTCACCGATGCCATAATTTCCGCCATAGTTTCGCCTGCTTGGTCAGCTTGCTGTGTTCCGGCTTCCACCATGTTGACCGATGTTTCAATCAGTTTTCGAATATCCGTTGAGGCGTTAGCACTACGGGTGGCTAGCTGGCGTACTTCGCTGGCAACCACGGCAAAGCCACGGCCATGCTCCCCCGCACGTGCCGCTTCTACGGATGCATTGAGCGCTAAAATATTAGTTTGGAAGGCGATGGAGTCGATCAACTCAATAATGTCGGTTATTTTCCGTGAGCTCTCGCGAATGTTGTGCATGTGGCTAATGACATTGGTGACCACGCTGCCACCTTGCTGGGCGCTATCCTCGGCTGCTCGGGCAACTTGTCTTGCCTGGGCGGCATTGTCGCTATTGCGCTCCATTGTCGAGGTCATTTCTTCAATACTGGAAGCGGTTTCGGTTAAAGAGGCGGACTGCCGTTCAGTGCGTGCTGCGAGGTCTTGATTGCCTTTCGCTATCTCTTGGGCGCTGGTAAGTACCTCGCTACTGCTATCTCGGACGGTGGTAACAGTACCTAGTAAGCTCTGCTGCATATGGCGCAGAGCGGCGAAAAGTACACCGATTTCATTTCGGCCACGGATCTCCACTTCTCTAGAAAGATCACCTTTAGCCATGCTCTGGAAATGTTCGGTAATGCGGTGCATGGGGCGTATTAAATTAGCGCCTACTCCCCAATACACAACCAGGCTGACGATGAGCGCAATAAGAAAGACGGTAATGATGGTGATAGTGGATATGCTGATGACGGAGTCAAAATTGGACAGCAGCTCATTCCCTTCTTCTTCTACGTGATGAAAGAAGCCCACGGCATCTTGATAGAAAGTGGCATAAGCTTGGTAGGCGGCATCGCGCTGTTGGCGATAAGTCGCCACATCGCCTTGCTGTAGAGCCGCTACCTGTAGCAGAAGATGCTCATCCAGCATGCTATCGAAGCTTGCGGCGATGGGGGCAATAAGAGTGTTATGTGCGGCATTAGCGGGTAGTGATAGGAAGACCGTAAACACATCACGAGCATTGTTGAGCGAGCTATGCAGATCCGAGGCGCGTTGCTGCCTCTCTTCCGTGGTAAGCGATGTTTGAGGCTCAATTAGCTCTTCATAAAGTCGCGCCATGCTAAGACGCGTATCTTGTAGCGTTGAGTTAGTTCTATTAAGAGTGGATTGCTGGTTAACATTGACATTAGTGAGCTGCTCAATACTTTGCTGGCTATGATTGACGGCATAAAGCCCTGTGCTGCTGAGGACAAAAAGCAGGAGCAGGAAAGAGAGCAGGACCAGCGACCAGCTAACTCTTAACGTCATATTATCTAGTAAACGCATCGGTATTCCTAAGTTTTGCCATATGGGCATTAGCCATAAACGCAAAATAGAACTGCCGACGAGTGCAGCAGTTCTATTTTCTGGTTGTTGGTGCTCGTGCTCGTTAATTAACTTGCATTGCCGTTATGTTGGGAAAGCTTTTGGCTAAGTTTGTTACTTTCCGCTTTAGCCGCTTCCTCATCCGCTTTGGCGATGGCTGCGCGCTCTTTGGCCTCATCCGAAAGTGATTTGTTAGGTAATATGATGTTAAGTGTAAAGGCTGTGATTGCCGCTACTACAATGGGGGCGCCGCCAATCAGGTTCCTCACGATGGCAGGGAACTGCTCTATCGCGGCTGGAACCGTTGCAATACCTAGGCTTAGCGCCAGTGCAAGGCCTACGATCGTCATGTTGCGGGCAGTCATCTCATCTTTGATCAGCAGTTGAATACCCGTCATAGTGATCATGCCAAATACGGTAATCGTTGCGCCACCGAGCACTGGGTAGGGGATAGTCGTCATGATTGCCCCGAACTTCGGGCTAAGGCCCGCCAGAATCATAAAGATACCGGCCAATACCAATACATAACGGCTGATCACTTTGGTCATCGCTACAATGCCAACATTTTGGCTGAACGTAGATGTAGGTAGTGCGCCAAAGAAAGAACTTACAGTGGTGGTAAGACCATTACCCAGTAAACCGCCGGTTAACTCTTTAGTCTTCAATTCACGGTTCATGCCGCCGACAGTAGTGGCTGAAAGATCACCAATGGTTTGTACCGAGTTGATAATGCAGATGACCATCATGGAGGCGATAGCAGCAGCATGAAACTCCATTTGGAAAGGCATCACTTTGGGCACTGCCACCCAGGAGGCATTTGCTACATTCTCAAAGCTGACCATCCCCAGGGCGAGTGAAAGAAGGTAGCCCACCACGATACCTACGATAATAGCGGAAAGTTTGACGACTCCCTTACCGAATTGCGCTGCAACCAGTACCGTCACTAGGGTGACCATTGCTACCAGCCAGTTGATAGGGTCGCCAAAATTTGCTGCGTTCACATTACCGCTGCCCGCCATGTAGCGAATAGCAATATCGTAAAGCGATAAGCCGATAACCAATACGACTGTTCCGGCAACGACGGGCGGAAAGAGGTGACGAATGTACTGGATGAAGTAGCCCACCACTACCATCGTCATGCCGCCAATCAGCTGCGCGCCAAGAATCCCTTCAATACCATACTGAGCGCCGACCGCGACTAATGTAGGCACATAGGCAAATCCTACACCGAAGATTGCTGGCAGTCGGGCACCGAATTTCCAAACCCCATAAAGGTGGAAAACGGTACATATACCTGATGCTAGTACGGCGATCTGAATAAGCAGCAGTTTCTCTTCTATGCTCGCACCCACGACGCCTGCGACGATAATGGGCGGAGTGATGACGCCAGCGATCATCGCCAGCAGGTGCTGAAGAGAGAGGGGGAGTGCTTTCAGAAAACGAGGTTTTCCATAGAAATCAAACAGAGAGGTATTGCGCTGATTAGGTGGCTTCCGCTGATCGGAAGAGGCTGAGACTTCACTCATAACTGCATCTCCTTTGTTTTTGTATTCAATAGTCATTAGCTATTGTGGATATTATTGGTTCGTACTGTACACAAAATGTCAGTAAATGATAAATATTTTTGCGGGATTTATTCGTGACTCTGCTGCCTTTGTAATTTTTGATAAGCAGGCTTTATAGAGGGTTGGCTCACGGTGTTTTCCCTAGAGGTAGACCCAACTGGCCCAAGGCCAGCTATTTTTTAGGGCAATGTACTGCTTAGGCAATGAAGCGAATCAGGCATTTTCTATCGCTTGGCGGGATGCGTGTAGGACGACAATGCCAGGTTGCGACTACAAAAAATAAAAATGTATACAAAAATTCTTTGAAATGTTGATACTAAGAGTATAAAAATGTTGTCAGTATGTGCTGAAATGCTGTGTAGCATGCTCAGCTACTTCGTTGCCAATTATGCGCCGCCAATGGTGGCGTCGTTAGACAGCCTCAGGAGAAACTGATGGGACGCCTTACGACTCATGTTCTAGATACCGCCCAGGGATGCCCTGGAGAAGGCATTAAAATCGAGGTTTATCGTTTAGGAGGAGGATTACGCCAGCTTCTTAAGACGGTTGAAACTAATGATGATGGCCGTTGCGATGCACCAATACTTGAAGGCAGTGAGCTAGTAACGGGGGAGTATGAACTGGTGTTTCATGCTGGCGACTATTTGATGCGCCAAGGGGTGAAAGAGCAAACGCCTAGTTTCTTGGACATTATTCCTCTTCGTTTCGGGGTTAATGATGCATCGCAGCACTATCATGTGCCGCTATTGCTATCACCTTATGCCTACTCGACTTATCGCGGCAGCTGACGATCAACCGCTTAACGACAATAAAAGTTACTTGTATATAGCCGCCCAACAATAAACAAACGAGGCGAGGTGCCCCTCATGCAAGCCTATTTAATTGAATTTGGAAACTTTATGCTGCGTTGGCTACACGTCATCGCTGCTATCGCCTGGATAGGCGAGTCTATCTATTTTGTGATGCTGGATAACGGCCTCAAAACACCGAAAGATGAAAACTGCCGCAAGAAGGGTGTGTTTGGTGAAATGTGGGCTGTACATGGTGGCGGCTTCTACCATAACCAGAAATATGCCACTAGCCCAGAAAAGCTACCGGATGATCTGCACTGGTCGTTCTGGAAGGCTTACACCACTTGGCTATCTGGTTTTGCCCTGTTCATTATTTTGTATATGGTCAATCCAGGTTTTTACTTGGTGAACCCCAACAGTAACTGGGAGTGGGCAGCGAACCTTACCGGTTGGCAAGCCAACATCCTGGCATTGGCCTTCCTGTTGCTAGGTTGGGTCGTTTATAACGAGATGTGTAAGCGTATCAGCCCTAATATGGAACGCGATGGTTTGCTGAGCATCGGCGTGGCGGTCATGATGGTTGTGGTTGCCTACTTAAGTACTCAGATGTTCTCGGGCCGGGCGGCCTTCCTGTTAACGGGGGCGGTAATGGCAACCGCGATGTCTGCCAACGTGTTCTTTTGGATTATTCCTGGTCAGCGCCGCATGGTAAAAGCGATGAAGGCTGGCGAAACGCCCAACCCGCTTGATGGTAAGCGTGGTAAGCAGCGTTCAGTTCATAATACCTACTTCACGCTGCCTGTCGTATTGCTGATGATCAGCAATCACTACTCCTTTGCTTACACCCATGAGTACGCCTGGGTGCTGATGACACTGTTTATCTTTGCTGGGGCGTTGATCCGTCAGTACTTCGTTTTAATGCACGCGGGTAAAATACAGCCTGCTTACCCGGTGGTAGGTGTCGCGCTTATTCTGGTGGCCTTTTGGATAGCGATGCCGTCCCAAGCAACATCTTCCAATGCGCAGCTAGAGGGAAGTGGTCCTGATATCACCGAGGTAACCGCACTGGTTAATCAACACTGTGTGGCATGCCACTCGCAGTCGCCCACTCAACCCGGTTTCTCAGCACCTCCAGCTGGGGTGGTGTACGACAGTATTGAGCAGATCTTGCTCCAGAAGGAGAGAACCCAGCAGGTTGTGCAGAGTGGTTATATGCCGCTTGGCAATATGACCAATATGACGGATGAAGAGCGGGCAGTTATTCAAGCTTGGTCGGAATAGCCTTAGCACCGCCTCGTTAGTTGTACTGCTAGCACAGCCCGCCCTATGGCGGGCTGTGTGCTTTTTTAGGCGCTTCTTTTGCATGGTTGCTACATGCGGTGAAAGTCGCACCTTAATGCGTATACAATAGTATATGAATAAGGCATACAAGGAGACTTATCATGGAGCAAGAATTGAGCCTAATAAATGGGGCGAAACCGCAGCCCAAGCGCTTAGGAAAAAATGGTGATGGCGATGAGCGCCATGAGGTCATTTACCGGGCTATCAGTGATGCCATTATCAAACAGCAGCTGCAACCTGGTGCTAGGCTGCGAGAGGATGCGCTAACCGAGGTATTTAATGTCAGCCGAACGGGCATACGTAAGATTCTTCAACGTCTAGCACTTGAGCAACTGGTAACGATCACCCCACGGCGGGGCGCCAGTGTCACTCGTCCAACAGCGGCAGAAGCCCGTGATGTATTCGCTGCTCGGAAGATGGTGGAGTGTGGCTTGATGCCCGAAGTAGCGCTGCATATTACCCCGCAGGATGTCAGCGAACTACGTGATATGGCCAAGCGTGAACATAAAGCTCTCAAAGCCGGAGAGCAAAGCACGGCGATTAGGCTTTCAGCGGCTTTTCATGAGCGCTTGGCTCAGCTCTCGGGTAATGCCACCTTGGCAGCCTTTGTTAGCCAGCTCTGTTCACGTTCATCGTTGATTCTGGCGGTTTACGGAAGTGCTGGGAATCTGGGGTGCGAGTCCCACGACCATGAGGACCTAATTAACTACCTGGCCGAAGGTGACGGTGAAAAAGCTAAAGCGTTTATGAATCATCATCTGATGGAGATTGAGGCTTCGCTTTCGATTGTTGAAGAAGAAGCGGTAGCGCCCGACCTGCATCAAATATTTGGTATGACTTCTTGATGAAACACTTGCTGCTGTTAAATGGCAATACCAATCTGGCGATGACGGAAGCGATGGCCTCTCGTGCCCAGCAACTGTTGGGGGATGCCGTGAAAATCTCGACGATGACGGCGAACGAGAGCGTTGCCTACATCGGTTCACAGCGAGACTGCGTGGCGGCGGCCGCCGCTGTAGTGAATATGGCCGAGCACTGCTTTTCACCCACGTCTACACCGCCGGACGCCCTGTTACTGGCCTGTTTTGGTGAGCCAGGCATGGCCGCGGTGCGAGAATTCAGTCCTGTGCCTGTTGTTGGCATGCTGGAAGCGTCTGTGCTGACCGCCATGCAGTTGGGGGCGCGTTTTTCGATCATTACCCCAGGTAGGCGTTGGCCGCGGATGATTGAAGATACCCTTAACGGGCTCGGGGTGAGTCGGCACTGCCTCGGGATTGATGCTGTTGTGATAGACGATTTAGCGCTGCCCGAACAGCGGGAGCAGGCAAAAATAAGGCTGCAAAAAGTGATTGATGAACAGTGCTCACGGTTGGCGCCGGATGTCATCATCATCGGCGGCGCGGCCTTGGCAGGATTGCGTGATGAGGTGGCGCACCCACCATCAATCAAGCTGCTCGACTCTCTGGATGCGGCTTTGGCTCAGACGAATGCGTTGATGACCCTGCCTAAGGTTAACGAACCTTTCGGGTAGGCTTGCACGTTTGGTGAGTACAGTTTATCTTCTTGTTGTATACAAAATTGTCGGTAAAGATTTCCCAAAGAACAAACCGGCACGCCGTTCCACAACAAGGAAACTGACATCATGTATTCTCCCGACTACCCCCGTGATCTGGTCGGCTATGGCCGTACCCCCCCTCATGCTAACTGGCCCGGTAAAGCGAAAATAGCCGTGCAGTTTGTGCTGAACTATGAAGAGGGCGGAGAGAATTCAGTGCTGCACGGTGATGCTGGCTCCGAGCAATTTCTTTCAGAGATATTAGGCGCGCCCGCCTTCCCTAACCGTCATCTCAGCATGGAGTCGATTTATGAGTATGGCTCGCGGAGCGGAGTGTGGCGGATCTTGCGTGAGTTTGAACGACGGGGTTTACCGCTGACTATTTTTGGCGTGGCGATGGCATTGGAGCGTCACCCTGATGTTGCACATGCATTCAAAGAGCTTGGCCATGAGATCGCCTGCCATGGCTATCGCTGGATTAACTACCAAGAAGTGCCTGAAGCGGTAGAGCGTGAGCACATGCAGCGTGCAATTGAGGTGTTCCAGAAGCTTTACGGCGAAAAGCCATTGGGTTGGTATACCGGCCGCGATAGCCCCAACACGCGTCGTTTGGTGCTAGATCAAGGGGGCTTTCTGTATGACAGCGACTACTACGGAGATGACCTGCCGTTCTGGACGCGTGAGCAGGATAGCCAGGGTGATACTCACACCCATTTGGTGGTGCCTTATACACTTGACTCCAACGACATGCGCTTTGCTTCACCCCAGGGCTTTAATACGGCTGATCACTTCTTTACTTATCTGCGCGATGCATTCGATGTCTTGTATGCCGAAGGTGATGAAGCGCCGAAAATGCTTTCTATCGGCTTGCACTGCCGGTTGATAGGTCGTCCTGGCCGCTTCCGCGCCTTACAGCGCTTTCTTGACCACATTGAAGCCCATGAGCGTGTCTGGGTGACTCGGCGTGTTGATATTGCACGTCATTGGGCTGAGCACCATCCCGCGCGTTTTGAAGTGAGCGAGTGAGTCATGAGGGGCAAAGATGAACAAAAACGACTAATCCCAGCGCTTGAGCGGGGGCTGATGATATTAATGGAGCTTAACCGCCACCACCGCGAGATGAGCTTTGCCGAAATCGTCAAGCGCGTCGGGTTTCCTCAGTCTACGACCTATCGAACAGTACAAACGCTGGAGCATATGGGATTTTTGCGTCACCACCCTGTGACCGGACTGTATTCGCTGGGCGTTAATGTGTTGCGGCTAGGTTTTGAGTACGTGGCTTCACTGGACGTAGTTCAAGTGGGACAGCCAGTGATTGAGGCGTTGTGCGAAGTAACGGGCTGCTCAAGCCATATTGCGATTCGCGATGGCCGAGATGCCGTTTATGTGGCACGGGTGGGGGCCTCCAATGCAACCGTCCGCCGCGTCAGCGTCGGCACACGTCTACCACTGCACCGCACTGGATTAGGTCGAATGTTGCTGGCTGAACTGTCATATGATGAGTTCGAGGCTCTTTATCCATCGGGTGAGTTGTTAGACAACAAGCCAGGGACGCCAGCGAATCGTGACGCCTTATGGGAGTTAGTGCAGGAAGATCGCCGCCGGGGTTATGTTATTGCGGACTCCTATTTTCATTTTGGTATCTCGTCGATTGTCTATCCCCTTTATAACCAAGATGGGGTGATGGAGGGCGTGGTCAGCATTATGGTGCCCGTGCACGAGATTCCTGCAGACACCCACGGTCGGTTACAAGAACTGGTGGCTGAGGCAGCAGTGAATATTTCAAGCATGCTAGGCCATGGCTAAGTCAGTTGAGTTGATGTCTCACAATATGCCAACGATAAAAGGAAAGATGATGACCAAGCGCAATTATTACGCTCCGCAGGGGGGGCACCCGGCACAAACACAGCTGTTGTCGGACCGCGCCGTATTTACCGAAGCCTATGCAGTGATACCTAAAGGTGTCATGCGTGACATCGTGACCAGTAATTTACCATTTTGGGATAAAACCCGACTGTGGGTGTTGTCGCGACCATTGTCGGGGTTTGCCGAAACATTTTCCCAATACATTATGGAAGTCTCCCCCGGTGGCGGTAGCGAAAAGCCAGAGCCCGATCCAGCAGCAGAAGGGGTGCTGTTCATCGTTGAAGGCGAGCTAACGCTCACCTTGAAAGGTGAAAAACATATCATGCAGCCTGGCGGTTATGCCTTTTTACCCCCCGGTACCCGCTGGGAGGCGCATAACAATGCTGAGGAGCCGGTGCGTTTTCATTGGGTGCGCAAAGCTTATGAGCAGGTTGAAGGTATTGAGGTACCTGCGCCCTTCGTTACCAATGAGAACGATATTGCGCCCACGGCGATGCCGGGAACTGACGAAAAGTGGGTCACCACACGCTTTGTCGATCCTAACGACATCCGTCATGACATGCATGTCAATATTGTTACCTTGCAGCCTGGCGCGGTTATCCCCTTCGATGAAACGCATGTCATGGAGCACGGACTTTATGTGCTGGAAGGCAAAGCGGTTTATCACCTGAACCAGAATTGGGTAGAGGTCGAGGCGGGTGACTTTATGTGGCTGCGCGCCTTCTGCCCGCAGGCATGTTACGCCGGTGGCCCAGGACCATTCCGCTACCTGCTCTATAAAGATGTTAATCGCCATATGAAACTGGGTGGTGTGGGCCCGCGCTAAGTCTGCTGCGTTATAGCTACGCCCTAGCTGTAGTTGAAAAATAAGCAGTGGTTGAAATCAGCAGTAGTTGAAATAAACAAACGGGCGGAATACGCAGGCGGTTAATACACACATAGGAGCAAGCCGATGCTGGAATTAAAAGTACAGCCTTTGACGCCGGAGGCCTTTGCACCTTTTGGTGACGTGATTGACACGCGTACAGCGGATTATTTTCCCATTAATGCTGGGCGTACGCGTCGTTACCATGACCTGGCGAAAGTTGAAACATTGGGTGAAAATGCGCGTGCGCTGATCAATATCTTTGTCAGTCAGCCGATTGAGATGCCCCTGGCGCTGGATTTCCTTGAGTGCCACCCGCTGGGCAGCCAAGCCTTTATGCCACTACATGAAGAACGCTTTGTGGTGGTAGTGGCGCCGAAAGGCGAAACAATTGATAGCCAAGACGTGCGGGCTTTTGTGACCGATGGCCACCAAGGCGTTAACTACCATGCCGGTACCTGGCATGCGATCCAGTCGGTTCTGGAGCGAGAAGGGCGCTTCCTGGTGGTGGATCGTGGCGGAGAAGGTAACAACTGCCTTGAGTATCCGCTCGCCATCAAGGTTGTTATCGACTGATGCGTTAGCCGCCTATCGTTATTTATCTATTGTAGTTACTAAGATATTAGCTATTAACCCATAGCTATTTGTTAATGAGTGGACTGGTAGCCAAGCTGCCGGTCCCTTACCCATGCCTGCTGATCCCGCCCAGCGTTTTGCTCTTTCTTTTGTATGCAATTTCTAACCTAATATTAATCTAACACATTGATTAATATTAGGTTGCGTTCTTGCTATGTGATTATATGGAAATATTTTCCATTAATTATTGACAGTGGTTCGCCTGGCGCATACTTTGAATACAAGAACAAATACCAAATTGAATACAAAAAATGGATACAAAAATAGTATTCAACTGTTGAGGAGAAGTTGTAATGGCTAAAATGACCGCTGCAGAAGCCGCCATTCACGTCCTGAAAAAAGAGGGTGTTGATGTTGCCTTTGGTGTGCCGGGCGCCGCGATAAACCCCTTTTACGCGGCAATGCGTAAGGTAGGCGGTGTTGATCACGTGCTGGCACGGCATGTGGAAGGTGCGTCGCACATGGCAGAAGGGTATACCCGCACAACTGCTGGCAATATCGGGGTATGTATCGGTACCTCTGGCCCTGCGGGCACCGACATGATCACTGGGCTCTATTCCGCTAGTGCCGACTCCATCCCGATTTTATGTATCACCGGGCAAGCGCCGCGCGCCAAGATGCATAAAGAGGATTTCCAGGCAGTCGATATTCAGGCAATTGCTGGCCCCGTAACTAAATGGGCTGTGACGGTGATGGAGCCTGCACAGGTGCCGCGGGCGTTTCAGAAAGCTTTTCAGCTCATGCGCTCTAGCCGTCCTGGCCCGGTGCTGATCGACCTGCCGATCGACGTTCAGATGAGCGAGATTGAATTCGATCCAGACTCCTACGAATCACTCCCGGCTTATAAGCCATCAGCATCCCGTGCCCAAGTTGAAAAAGCACTGACGATGCTCAACGAAGCTGAAAAACCACTGCTGGTCGCAGGGGGTGGCATCATCAATGCAGATGCCTCAGAGCAGCTTGTTGAGTTTGCTGAACTGACCGGCGTGCCGGTAATTCCGACATTGATGGGCTGGGGCACCATTCCAGACGATCACCCGCTGATGGCCGGTATGGTGGGGCTGCAGACTTCTCATCGTTATGGCAATGCAACCATGCTTGCCTCAGATTTTGTGATGGGGATTGGTAACCGGTGGGCTAATCGCCATACTGGCAATATCGAAACGTATACGAAAGATAGAAAATTTGTACACGTAGATATTGAGCCAACCCAGATAGGACGCATCTTTGGGCCCGACTACGGCATCGTTTCGGATGCCAAACTGGCGCTAGAGCTATTTCTTGAAGTTGCGCGGGAAATGAAAGCGGACGGCAAGCTAAAGAACCGCAGCGCCTGGGCCGAGGAGTGTCAGGAGCGCAAACGCACCCTGCTACGCAAAACACACTTCGATAACGTGCCGGTTAAGCCCCAGCGTGTTTACGAAGAAATGAACAAAGTGTTCGGCAAAAATGCACGCTACATCAGCACCATTGGGCTTTCCCAGATTGCTGGTGCCCAGTTCCTACACGTTTACAAGCCTCGCCACTGGATCAACTGTGGTCAGGCGGGCCCACTTGGTTGGACTATTCCTGCGGCGCTGGGCGTCTGCCGCGCTGACCCCGAGGCCGAAGTCGTCGCGCTGTCTGGTGATTACGACTTCCAGTTCATGATCGAAGAGCTGGCAGTAGGGGCGCAATTTAATCTGCCCTATATCCATGTACTGGTGAACAACTCCTATCTTGGGTTGATTCGTCAGGCACAGCGTGGTTTCGACATGGATTATTGCGTGCAGCTGTCGTTCAAGAACATCAACTATACCGATGAAGAAGCGGCGTTGGCTGAATATGGTGTCGACCATGTGTCCGTTGCTGAAGGCCTGGGCTGTAAGGCATTGCGTGTTACCAAGCCTGAGGATATCGCACCGGCTCTTGAGCAAGCCCGTGAACTGATGCGTACACACCGTGTGCCGGTGGTTGTGGAAATCATCCTTGAGCGTGTCACCAATATCTCAATGGGGACCGATCTTGATGGGGTCAATGAGTTTGAAGAGCTAGCCGAAAATTTGACTGATGCACCTAGCTCTATCGCCAGCCTGACCTGAGTTTCGCCCTGGTCGCGACGCGCTCAACACCAGGGTGAAGTACCACAGTAATGGCCATAGCTGTTGCTACAACTGTCGCCACAACTGTCATCACTACTGTCATCACAACTTCCGTCACAACTTCCGTCACAACTTTCGCTCCACGGTAAGAAGCAAGGAGATCTACATGTCCAAGTTTGCTGCAAATCTCAGCATGTTGTTCACCGAAGTGGACTTCCTCGATCGTTTTAAGGCCGCCGCTGAGGCTGGCTTCAAAGGGGTTGAATACCTTTTCCCCTATGACTATACAGCTGCGGAAATTAAGCAGCACCTGGATGCCAATGGTTTGACTCAGGTGTTGTTCAACCTTCCGGCAGGCGATTGGGTAGCCGGTGAGCGTGGCATTGCCTGCCATCCGGACCGTGTGGAGGAGTTCCGCGCTGGCGTTGATAAGGCGATTGAGTACGCTCAGGTGCTGGGCAATACCCAAGTCAACTGCCTGGTCGGTATCCAGCCAGATGGTGTTAGTGATGATGAGGCTCGCAAGACGGTGGTTGAGAACCTACGTTTCGCTGCTGAGAAGCTGAAAGCCGCTGGCATTCTGCTGATCGCCGAGCCAATCAACACCCGTGATATCCCAGGCTTTTTCCTCAACCGTACTGAGCAGGCGCTGGCTCTGTTTGACGACGTTGGTAGCGACAACCTGAAGCTGCAATACGACATCTACCACATGCAGATTATGGAAGGTGATCTAGCGCCCACGATAGAAAAGCATCTGGCACGAATTGCCCACGTACAGCTTGCGGACAACCCGGGCCGTCATGAGCCAGGGACCGGTGAAATCAACTACCCCTTCCTGTTCGCGCATCTTGAGCGCTTGGGCTACGACGGCTGGATTGGCTGTGAATACAAACCCCAAGCGGGAACGTCACAAGGCCTGGGCTGGCTGGATAGTGCACGTTAAGCACTCCAGGTGCACAAGAACGCACAAGAACGCATTGAGCTGGCTTGTGCTGAATGAGACTGAAGGAGAAAGACGATGAGCAAGATAGGTTTTATTGGTTTGGGCATTATGGGTCGCCCCATGGCAGGCCACCTGCTCGACGCGGGCCACTCCTTGGTAACCGTAAAGCGCGGCACACTGGATGCGGCGCTTGCCGAAAAAGGCATGCAGGAAGTGGCAAGCCCGAAAGAGGTTGCCCAAGTCGCCGAGGTGATTATCACCATGGTGCCGGACACCTCGGACGTGGAAACTGTACTGTTCGGTGAAGATGGCGTGATCGAAGGTCTTCAACCCGGCACCTTGGTCATCGATATGAGCTCTATTGCGCCGATGCAGACCCAGGCGTTTGCCAAGCGCATTACTGAGGCTGGCGGCGAGTATGTGGATGCCCCGGTGTCTGGTGGTGAAGGTGGTGCCATTAATGCTGCGCTTACTATTATGGTCGGGGCGACGGATAAAGGCTTCGAGCGTGCTAAGCCACTACTTGAAGTTGTTGGCAAGACTATTACCCATATCGGCGGCCACGGCGCTGGCCAAACCTGCAAGGTAGCCAACCAAATCGTTGTTGCATTAACCATAGAGGCCGTTGCTGAAGGCCTGCTGTTCGCCTCTAAGGCGGGTGCCGATGTGGTCAAAGTGCGCGAATCGCTGCTGGGTGGGCTCGCCCAATCGAAGATCCTTGATGTGCATGGCGAGCGCATGATCAAGCGTACCTTTGACCCAGGCTTCCGGATCCGCCTGCACCAAAAAGATCTTAACCTGGCCTTGGAAGGTGCGCGTAGCCTGAACCTTTCATTACCGGGTACCGCCAATGCGCAACAGTTGTTCCAGGCGTGTGCTGCTAACGGTGGTGCTGACTGGGATCATGCTGGCATTTTACGTGCTTTGGAGAAATTGGCGGATCACGAGGTGGGTGAGTAATTCTAGGTTCCTGGGTGCGGCGTTATTGAGTGAAGGCGGGGCTCTGCCCGCTACTCGCCGCTGCTATTACATGTGACGCGTTGCTTTTCTCCGGTGGTAGCTTTCCTTTGTCCTGCCATTTCTCTACCACCGGGCTTTTTTCCCCATTTTTCTTGTTTGCCCTGGCTCTTGCCTGAGGAGTCTACCGATGAATGCCGTTTTTCGTTTAGCCCCCTTCACCAGTGAAGAAGCCTCTCGCCAGTGGCTGAAGCGCCTGGCTGAAAAGGCTGTCGCTGCGGTGCATCCCGATAGCTTGCTACCCGACCAACTGCCTGACAAACCTGCTGGACGCACCGTTGTCGTTGGTGCTGGAAAAGCCGCTGCAGCCATGGCGCGTGCGTTGGAGTTAGCCTGGGAGGCACGATCCTCTGGTGAGCCATCCGATTTGGAAGGCCTAGTGGTGACCCGTTATCAGCATGGTGCCGAATGCCAACGCATCGAGGTGTTGGAAGCATCTCACCCAATGCCAGATGCACTCGGTGAGCAGGCTGCTAAACGAATGTTGGCGGCAGTAAAAGAGCTGGGCGAAGACGACCAGGTGATTGCGTTAATTTCCGGAGGTGGATCTGCGCTAATGGCGTTGCCTGCCGATGGAATCAGTCTAAAAGATAAGCAAGCAATCAATAAAACCCTGCTGCGCTGCGGCGCGTCGATTCGTGAAATCAACACGGTGCGTCGTCACTTATCTGCGATTAAGGGCGGCCGTTTAGCTGCTTGCGCGCACCCAGCCCGTGTATTGACGTACCTAATCTCTGATGTTCCGGGCGATGAGGCATCATTAATTGCCTCTGGCCCTACGCTACCTGATCACTCCACACCGCTTGATGCGCTCGCGATCCTCAAACGCTACGCGATCGAAGTCCCCGATAACGTGCGCCAACACCTCATGGCCGAGCATAACGCACCACAAGCCGGTAGCCCTGGGTTTGCTCGCGACCAACATATCATCCTCGCACGTGCCTGTGATGCGCTAGATGCTGCGCGACGCAGCGCTGAAGAGAGCTCTGGAAAAGACGGGATTGATATCAGGGTATTGGGTGACGATTTAGAGGGCGAGGCCCGCGACTTGGGTACTGCTCAAGCACGTATGGTGCTCAAGCTACAAGATGAAATCACACGGCCCCTATTGGTGCTTTCCGGTGGTGAAACCAGTGTTACTGTAAAAGGCGACGGGCGTGGTGGACGCAACGTCGAATACTTATTGGGGCTTTTCGATAGCCTCAAGGGAGCGGAAGGTATTTACGCCCTGGCAATTGATACCGATGGGATTGACGGCTCGGAGGATAACGCGGGCGCACTGATTGGCCCCGAGTGCTGGAAACGCGCTGAAGCTATACAGCTGTCCGCGCAAGAGTACCTGGCTCGCAATGATGCCTATAGCTTTTTTGCCGCCCTTGATGACCTGATCGTGACCGGGCCAACCCGTACGAACGTCAACGATTTTCGAGCCATTCTTGTTCTCCCGAGGCAGTCATGAAACCAACCGCATATACCCCGATTCGACGTACAAAAATAGTTGCCACGTTAGGCCCTGCGAGTGACCGTGAAGGCGTACTGGAGAAGATGTTGCGGGCTGGGGTTGATGTTGTTCGGCTCAATTTCTCCCATGGGTCGGCTGAGGATCATCGTCGGCGTCTGAATGAAGTACGTGAGATTGCCCAGCGGTTAGGCAGAAGCGTGGCAGCACTGGCTGACCTGCAAGGCCCTAAAATTCGCATCGCTCGCTTCAAAGAGGGAGCAGTGGTACTTGAAGAGGGGCAGCCCTTCGTACTCGACATGCTATTGGATGGCAATGCGGGTGACGCGTCCCGTGTTGGCTGCGACTACAAAACATTGGCGGATGATGTCAGCGTTGGAGACCGCCTGCTGCTTGATGATGGCCGTTTGGTACTTGAGGTTAGCGCCATTCGGGGTAAAGAAGTCCACACCCGGGTTATCGTTGGCGGTAAGCTTTCCAACAATAAAGGTATCAATAAGCAAGGGGGCGGGTTATCGGCAGCAGCACTTACCGATAAGGATAAGCAAGATCTCAAGACTGCGATCGAAATTGGGGTGGACTATCTGGCGGTATCTTTCCCGCGCAGTGCTGCTGATATGCAGGAAGCTCGTGAATTGCTGGGTGACGCGGGCAAGGAAATTGGCCTTATCGCCAAGATTGAACGTGCCGAAGCAGTCGCTGACGAGGCAACGTTAGATGGCATTATCACTGCTTCTGAGGCGGTGATGGTGGCGCGAGGCGACTTGGGGGTAGAGATCGGCGATGCACAGTTGATTGGCGTGCAAAAACGTTTGATCAAGCGGGCGCGCAGCCTAAACCGTGCAGTTATCACCGCCACCCAAATGATGGAGACGATGATCAGTGCACCGCTGCCCACGCGTGCCGAGGTGTTCGATGTTGCCAATGCGGTACTGGATGGCACTGATGCGGTGATGCTCTCCGCTGAAACTGCGGCTGGTGACTTTCCTGTAGAAACCGTTGAAGCAATGAACCGAGTGTGTCTGGGGGCTGAGCGCGAGCGTAGTGCTCAAGAGTCTGGCCATCGCATGCATCAGGGTTTCTCTAAAATTGACGAAACCGTGGCGCTATCCGCCATGTATGCCGCCAACCATTTGCAAGGGGTGGCTGCTATCGCTTGTATGACCTCAAGCGGTTTCACGGCACTCATTGCTTCGCGCATCCACTCTGGCTTACCCATCGTGGGACTTGCGCACAGCGAGATTGCCCAGCGGCGTATGGCGCTATACCGTGGCGTGGTCTCTCTAGCGTTTGATACCACTGAGATGAAAGCGGAAGAGCTCAACGACCGGGCTTTGGAATTACTGGTCACTCATGGCATTGCTGCCCCGAATGATCACGTCATTCTTACCCGTGGCGATCATATGAATGCCCATGGCGGTACTAACACCCTGAAAATATTGGATGTAAAGCCTGAGCACCAGCGTAGCTAAGTGTTGTTGCATAAATTTGTATAAACAGTTGCACAAGTTAGTATCAGCCGCCGCACAAGTGCTTATGATTATCAGTACTTGTGCTGCTAAGTCATTAGTACTGATAAGTAAACTGATAAGTAATTAGTACTGATAAGTAATTAGTGCTGTTAGGAAGCCAAAACATTGTGCTGTTATAGTGGCCGGGGTAACAATGCGAAAGTTGAATGAGGACCACCTGGAGAAAGGCATCATGAGCCTCGGCTGGCACAATAAACCTTTGAGCACTTCCAAGCGAGGTGGATATAACGACCAGACGATCGTTGAACATATCCGCAACGCGGTACTGATGCAGCGTCTGCCGCCGAATACCAAATTGCCAGAAATCACCCTGGGAGAAGTATTTGGCGTTAGCCGCTCGGTGGTGCGCAAGGCGCTAACGCGGCTTGCTGCTGAGCATGTCATCAATCAACGCCCCAACCAAGTTGCCCGTGTTCGAGCACCCTCTGTCGAAGAAACCCGCGAGACGTTTTCAGCGCGCAGGTTGATTGAGGGCGAGATAGTGGCACTGCAGGCGGGTAAGCTTGATGCCATCACAATGGCAGCACTGCAAGAACAAGTAGCAGATGAAAAGCAGGCCTATGCCAGGAAGGATGAACCAGCGCGCATTGAGCACTCGTTGGCTCTTCACCATCTGCTTGCTGAACATGCTTCCAATCGCATTTTAGGCACCATGCTGACCGACCTGATTCTGCGCACCTCTATTGTTATTGCTTTATATAAGCGGCCAACGCTGGCCTCGTGTTACCTGGAAGGTGACCATGCCACGCTATTGGTACATCTTGCTAGCGGTGATGCCGAGGGGGCCAGGCAGTGCGTACATGACCACCTTCACAGTTTAGAAGCTCTGCTTGATCTCTCACCGAGAGGTGTAAACACCGACCTGAAGGCTATTCTAGGTGGCCAATCCGTTTCTTTCTGACGCATTAACCGCACCACTCCGTTGGCCCATCACTCATCGGTGCACAATTCACTTTCTAGCATTTTGCGCCAATGCCTCAAAACACAAGCGGCGCCCTAAAAGGGCGCCGCTTGTGGCTTGCTCCAACAATGCTTACAGCAGTAAACGACGGATATCCGTCAGCATATCCGCTAGGAAAGCGGTAAAGCGTGCGGCATCCGCACCGTTGATTGCACGGTGATCATAAGAGAGCGAGAGCGGCATCATTAAACGCGGCTGGAAGGTACTGCCATCCCAAACCGGCTTCATTTGCGCTTTCGATACCCCCAGAATCGCTACCTCCGGTGCATTAACGATCGGCGTGAACGCTGTACCACCGATAGAGCCAAGGCTCGAAATAGTAAAGCAACCACCGGTCATCTCATCACGCTTGAGCTTCTTGGTTTGTGCTTTTTTACCCAGTTCCGCCATCTCCTTGGCAATTTCAATCAAGGATTTCTTATCGGCGTTGCGTACAACCGGTACCATCAGACCATCGGG
>NZ_NWUX01000017.1 GCF_002374315.1 Vreelandella nigrificans
ATCAGCTCAAAGGGCTGGGAGAGCGCTTCGCGGTGGGTAAAATCAATCACCGCGATATCATCAACGCCGGGTAGCGTTAGGGTGAATTGCAGGCCTGTACCATTGGCCATCGCTCCCTCCTTGGATCGTTACTAGTAAATAAGAAACGATCAGGATAACGAGGCAGGCGCGAAGCGCAACCTGTGGAGGACACAAAGCGGCAATCTCTTACATCGTTGTAAGAGATCTCTTACAAAAATCCACTTCAAACTCATCAATTACGAAGAAAAATTAAACAAGCCAGGAGTCTGAAGCCAAGCAACAGAGTCACCAAGGTTCAGCATAAAAGCACAAGCACCCTTAACGCCTTAAAATAACCAACCAGCGACCTAGATTCAGGATGCTGGCGAGCGATGCGGCTACGTAGGTAAAGGCACAAGCAGTGAGTACGTGGCGAGCGCCGGGCATATCGTAAGGCGGCACATACTCTTTGAGCAGTGGTAGAGCCCGGTTAAAGCTGGCATCGAACTCTACAGGTAACGTTACCAGATGTACTAGCGCAGCAGTGCCAAAACTAATCACTGCCATCGCAATGATGGCCGCCAGCCCGCCGGGCAACCGCGTGAGCACAAATAGGAAAGGGGCAGCCATCATTAAAATTGCGCCCAGCTTTTCGGCTTTCTGCGCCACTTGCACTAACCGGCTGCGGGCCAGCAGGGGCGTGTAGCCTTCATGGTGCTGAATGGCATGTCCCACTTCGTGAGCGGCCACCGTTACTGCCGTCAGCGAACGGCCATCGTAATTATCGGGAGAGAGGCGTACGCAGCGGGTTTCAGGGTCGTAATGATCACCAAACTCTGTGCGCTCAACACTGACGCCTTCTATACCTAAACGGCGTAACAAGTGGTCAGCAAGCTCTGCGCCGGTGCCAGGGTAATCATCACGGCCGCGGGTATGACGCTTTAGCACCCATTTCGCCCACATATTAGGCAATACAAAAATGGCCAACGCCAACACAATGAATACTATAAACATAATAACCTCGAGCGTAACAACCCAGGGTATATCAACCCCGTAACCATGGGCATTCACCACTCATAAAAGCTAACTAGTTGACCCCTTTGTAAGCGCTTAGTTTTACCACGACCGTAGTGGCGCACATAACGGGGCTAATACGCAGCTTAAGCAGGGTCGTTTTGCTGCTCGTCAACATCTCGCTGTACAGCTTGCAGCCCTCTGGCAGAAATATCTCCCTGGGCATAAGCGTGCTCGGCTATCAGAACACTGTCTGCTGCCAGCACCAGCTCACAGTCAGTATGCGCTAGCTCATCGCGTAAGCGCTGAATAGCCTGCTCCCGTTTGGGGTCTTGATCAACCCGACGGATATAGATCGCCTTGATACGCCCAGGATAGGCTTTCACCACTTCCGTATAGACCTCAGGGTCATGCTGGCCGCTATCACCAATCAAGATACAGGGCATATCGCTATAGAGCGCTAACATGCGGTCGATTAAATCGCGCTTATGGGCCTCAGCCCGCCGTGGCCATGGTTTGCGCCATGAGATGCCCCACTCGCGCAGAAAGAGGATAGGACCCACAGGAATGCGGTTAAGCTGAAAGAAAGTTTCCAGCATTTCATAAATAGCCCAAGGGCCTCTAGAAACATACAGAATAGGCCGCTCGGCCTTTTCGCTTTTACCGCGATACAACGCTTGATAAAGTGAGGCAACCCCCGGGAATGCCGTACGACGATGGGGTTTACGCACAAATAGTCGGTAAAGCATTTTGAGCTTTTCTGCCACACCGGTGAACATGACCGTATCGTCGATATCACTAATGACCAACAGATCTGCCTCGGGAGGAGGCACATAAATCTCCACGTTAGTACGAACCGGTGGATATCCTTTCGCATGAACCATTATATCGGCACGATGCCAGGAAACATCTACCGGAAGCGCGGAACTGACCGGTAGTTGAGCGTCAAAGTAGCCATCACGATCGGTAGTAATACATAGCTGGTTGTTGCCTATGCGAATGTCTACTCTGGCATCCGCCAACCCCCGCCTAAAGATACGCCGCGCTACATCTGCAGTGTCCCGTAGCACCCCGCGCCGAGGAATAGCGCGACCAAGAGCAGCCTGACGAAACACCCGCCCCATCACAAAAACTTCTCGCGAAGAGCCATAGCCTCGGTAAGGATGAACCATCACACCACCCTGCCCACTGTTCTGCTTCATGGGCTTGGCGACCACATGCACAAGTCGTTTGGCAAAACTTATCCAGTGCTGATACCACGACATTAAGAGCACATACCGAAGTAGCAGCGCAGCTTATATTTAGCGCGGATTAAGTGGTTCATCATGCTCTCCTTATCCTGATGGGGCCTAGGCCTGCAATCCTTGTCCAGTGTGGCGGATCTTATACTGTCGTCAAGCGATACAGATGGAAACAACACGTTCAAGCATTGTACAGCACCTTGCCTAAACCACTGACCTCGTAGCCGTCTAGGGCATTGGCCCTTTGAGCAAAGCGTTCCTGCCGTGCGAATGCAAAAAGCGCCTGCACTGCTGGCTCGAAGTAGCTATGCCGGTGCATCACTAGATCAAACGACTCCTCAATTAGCGGTATAAAACTTATTTGCTGGCGCTTGGCAGCAGCTTTCACTCCCACCCCTACATCCGCCTCGCCCTGGGAGATGCTTAGCGCTAAGTCATCTTCGCTAAGCGACGCGTGAGCCGCCCAAGTAAGTGTGCGGTGCTCAATACCCGCCTGCTGTAGCAGGCAGCGCAGTAGCTGTGCCGCACCGGCATCCGGCTGACGATGGGCAATAGTGATTTGCTTATGGGCAATATCCTTGAGCGTTCGAATATCATGCGGATTACCTTTTGCTACCAGCAACCCCTGCTGGCGCTTCGCCCAGTGCAGCACAATCAGGTCCCGAATGCCGCTAAGCCCCAGCGCGGCGGGTTCGTTATAACGCCCGGTTGCCGGATTGAGCAGATGGATCCCTGCCAGCATTGCCCGCCCCTCTAATAAGCGGCGTACGCCATCGCCGCTACCGTGGCAAATCGTTGCTAAATCGCTGCCGCTCTCTCGAACCACCCACTCTAATAGTGGGTCTTGGCTTCCTGCTAATACTAGCGGTAGCGGCGAGCGCTGCGCTTGGTCGCCCGATAAATGGCTGAGTACCCACATATCAATATGCTGACGGGGAAAGAGCAGCTTACCCGTGGCCCGGCTGCAGGGAATCTGCCCTTGGCGCACCAGATCGTACACCTTGCGCTCTTTTAAACGCAGGTAATCTGCCACCTCTGCCGTAGTGAGATACTCCCTTAACATGGCATACCTCTATCTCTAATTGCATAATACTGTATAGCACTGCATATATTTCAGCCTTAGGTGCATTGTGGTCAATTTACCTACATTATGCTTTTTAATTCAGGGCTTATGTTTCCCCCCTGCGCTGTTAATCACCACTGCATCTTTAACCACAGCTCCAATGTACAAAAACATAAAGGCGGGATGTTATGTCACCAGGCGATAACCCCTTTTATACCGCGCTTACCCTAATTCTAAGTATGGACCAGGGGTTATTCGCGATTGTGATTCTATCGCTTAAGGTATCGCTGTTCGCGGTGCTCATCGCCAGCATACTGGCGTTGCCGTTAGGCGCAGCGCTGGCGCTATGGCACTTTCCCGGCCGCAATGCACTGATTGTACTGCTCAATGCATTAATGGGCCTGCCCCCTGTCGTGGCCGGGCTGTGTGTTTATCTGTTGCTTTCCCGTGCAGGGCCGCTGGGCCAGTTTGGGCTATTGTTTACGCCCACGGCTATGGTTATTGCCCAAGTCATTCTGGTATTTCCAATTATCGCTGCACTTACCCGCCAACAAGTTGAAGCACTGCATAGCGAGTACGCTGAACAGCTACGCTCCTTGGGGCTTAATCAACTCCGTATGATGCCAACACTTCTATGGGATGCACGTTTCAGTCTTTTAACCGTGATCCTGGCAGGCTTTGGCCGCGCCAGTGCAGAAGTCGGCGCAGTGATGATTGTTGGCGGCAATATTGATGGCGTTACTCGTGTGATGACCACCAGCATTGTGCTGGAGACCAGTAAAGGCAACCTAGCACTGGCATTAGGCTTAGGCATTGTGCTGCTCACCCTTGTCACACTAATCAACGCTCTGGCGCATTTAGTCAGCGAGACCTCCAAGAGGCGGCTAGGATGAGCACGCCTCTTGGATCTCCTGCTATGTCACCTACTTCCGAGTCACCTACTTCCGAGTCACCTGCTGCCGAGTCACCTGCTGTCGAGCCATCTTCTACCATGGCATCTCCTATTATGCCGATAGCTACGTCTAGCGTACCGACACTCTGCATTGACCAGGTTAGCTTCGAGCACCGCGGCAATCGGCTATTGGCCCCCACTACACTGTCACTTTCAGGTTGCCAGCGCACGCTGATTATGGGCCCTAACGGCGCGGGTAAAAGCCTATTAATGCGCTTGGCTCATGGCTTGCTACGCCCTAGTAGTGGCCAAGTCGTATGGGAAGGCCAAACACCTGTACAGGCGATGGTATTTCAGCGCCCAGTGCTCCTGCGCCGATCGGCTCTAGATAATCTAACTTATGCTTTGGCAGTGCGTCAGGTACCCCGTCACCAGCGCAAAGCTCTGGCCCTGCAAGCACTAGAAAAGTTTGGCTTGGCAGCGCTTGCCAAGCGGCCAGCCCGGGTACTTTCTGGTGGTGAACAGCAGCGACTTACGTTAGCCCGCGCCTGGTTGCTTAATCCCCAAGTGCTGTTTTTAGATGAGCCGACGTCGGCACTAGACCCTGCTGCGATCAAAGCCGTTGAAGATGCAGTGCTTGAATTTCATCGCAGCGGCACACGCATCGTCATGACTACTCATGATCTTCACCAGGCGCGCCGACTAGCCGATAACGTAGTGTTTATGCATAACGGCGCATTGCTCGAACACTCTCCCGCCGAAGCCTTTTTTTCCTCTCCCACCTCAAGTGAGGCAGCAGCCTTCGTTCGTGGCGAACTGGTTTGGTAATTCAAGACGAATAACACGAACAATGCTGGATAACATCCAAGGAGCATTAGCATGAAAAACGCAATCGCATCTATAGCAGTTGGCGCTGTTGGGTTAATCACGAGCGGTTCCCTGATGGCAGCCGATAACTTCATCACTCTGGCCTCCACCACCTCTACTGAAAACTCTGGCCTGTTTGACGCTATTATTCCGGCGTTTGCCGAAGAGACAGGGATTGCCGTGCGCGTGATAGCGGTAGGCACCGGCCAGGCGTTTGAAATTGCTCGACGTGGCGATGTCGACAGCTTGCTGGTGCACGATACTCTAGGCGAACAGCAGTTTATTGCCGATGGTTATGCCAGCGAACGCCTTGATGTGATGTATAACGACTTTATCATTGTGGGGCCAAGCAACGACCCTGCGGGGATTGCTGAAACCGACAGCGTGACTGATGCATTTGCACGTATCGCAAACAGTGAGTCCCCCTTTGCATCACGGGGCGATGACAGCGGCACTCATCGTGCCGAACTGCGCCTGTGGGAGGACGCAGGCGTTATCCCACAGGGCGAGTGGTACCGCGAGCTGGGCAGTGGCATGGGGCCAACGCTCAATACAGCAGCAGGCATGAATGCCTACAGCTTTACCGACCGTGCTACCTGGGTAGCCTTTCAAAACCCACAAGACTTAACGCTGCTATTTGAAGGCGATAATGCCCTATTTAACCAATACGGCAGCCTACTGCTTTCAGAACAACAGCATCCCCACCTGAAACACGATTTAGCGAGCCAATGGCATCAGTGGCTAGTCTCTGAAGCGGGTCAGCAAGCGATTGCCGATTTCACCGTTAACGACCAGCCGTTATTCTTCCCTAACGCTAAGCACAGAGAGTAACGCCGAAGAGTAGCTTTTCTAGAGTAGCTTTTCTAATGACGCCTTTAAGCGCGCCCCACTCTGCGGGGCGCGCATGCCTAGCGGGCACTGATCAGCTAGCTAGCCACATTTTTTCAACTGAGCGGGTAGCCACTTCTCCTGGCACATCGATGTAGCCATGTACATTTGCCCGATTCGCCGAAATTGAATCCATATACAGCGGTGCGACGGTACTGCCTTCCTGCTGATACAAAAGCTGAATATCATGGTACATCTGCCGACGCTGAGCCTCATCCTGCTCGCCGCGCGCCGCGATAATTAGCTGGTCCAGCTGTTCATTGGCCCAGCGCGCTTCGTTCCAAGGAGCGTTAGAGATATTCACCATGGACAGGTAAGTATCTGCGGTGGGACGGCTCGACCAGCCCGAGGCGCAAAATTCATGCTGGCGCCACACTTCCGACCAATAGCCATCCGCAGGCACACGATTAACCTCCAACGGAATGCCCGCTCGTTTGGCCGACTGCTGGTAGAGTTCTGCTGCCGACACCGCCCCTTCAAAGGTCGCACCATCAGCTGCACTAAGCCGAATGGCTCGATCCAGCCCCGCCTTACGCCAGTGATAGAGCGCTTTATCCGGATCAAAGGCATGACTGGGCAGGTCATTAGTAAAATAGGGATTACTGGGGAAGAGTGGCGAGTCGTTGCCAACCTGGCCATAGCCCTGCACCAACAGGTTTAGCAGTTGCTCACGGTCCAGGGCAAACTTCATTGCCTGGCGCACATCTACATTATCAAACGGCGCACGGTCAGCGAGGCCAGGGAATGTCACCTGAAAGTTGCCCACATTACGGTTGATACGTACCGAGGATGCGCTCTCCAAGCGGCTCACAATACTGGGCGTGACTCGGTTAACGAAGTGCACCGAACCGCTGATAAGTGCCGCAACCCGGGCACTGGAATCATTGAACGCACGGGTTTCAACACTATCGACAAAGGCACGATCACTCTTCCAGTAGTTCTCGTTACGCTTCACCAAGGTGCGCACCCCAGGCTCAAAACGCTCCAGCACGAAGGGACCGGTACCAATGCCCTGGTCGAAGTCAGCATCGGCGGGAGTAATCGCAAAGTTCACCTCGCCCAGCAAAAACGGCAGATCCATATTGGGTGCGGTCAGCGTAATTTGCACCTCATTACTACTAAGCGCAGTAATCTCGCTAACCTGCTCCATGTACCCTTTCACCGCCGAAGGCGAATCTTCCGCACGGTGATGGTTTAACGAATACACCACATCATCAGCGGTTAGTGTTTTACCGTTATGGAACGTTACGCCCTGGCGTAGCGTAAACACCCATTGCGTGGCATCCGTGGTATCCCAGGACTCAGCCAAGCCTGGCGCCAGCGACCCATCATCGTTTAGCTCGGTCAACGTATTAAACAGCTGACGGCCTATGTGATACATGTACTGCTCAAAATAGTAGGCAGGGTCTAGCCGGTCGCTGCTTGAGGCATTGTCAATGGCCAGAATTAGATGCCCACCACGCTGGGGTGTCAGGGCAGTATCTGCGCTTACACTGCCAGGAAGCAGTAAGCCACCTAAGGCGCTTGCTGATACTGATAGCGCTGCCGTTTGTTGTAAAAACTGGCGCCGCGTTACCCCTTTCAGTAGTGGCACTGAGGCTTCCTTATTCACTTTAGACATAATTTTGACTTACCCTTATGCGAAACGTACAGGCCTGTTTTTACGCTTGGCTACGCGCGATGCGCGTGAGCATTTCGATATGTTCAGGACCAATGCCACAGCAACCACCGATCATCGTAGCTCCTGCCGCTTGCCAACGCTGGGCAAACTCGGCATAAGCTTCTGCCCCAAGGTCATCACGCATATCGCTGACACCTGAATTAGCCGCAATACGGTTGCTCTGCGGCACAAAACTATTGGCATAAACCCCAAGACGCAGCTCAGCGCCCTTGGCGTCTATCGCAGCACGGGCACGCCGTATTGCTTCTTCCATCACCTCAGCCTGACTGCAGTTAAACAGCAGCGCTTCACCGCCTGCAGCTACTACCGTGTCCACGGCACTCTCGATTGTTTCCCCTGAGCGCAGGGCGCAAGGCTGCTGGCTGCTTTCATCGGCATCCTGCAACGTAAAAGAGAACCAGCGGGGACGTTGATCATCACCTAATGCCTGCGCTACCGCCTTCGCTTCTTCAGTCGCGCTTAAGGTTTCAGCAAGCCAGACATCAACATAAGGGGCTTGTCCTTCAACCAGCGGGGCGAGTAGTTCGGGCGCACGTGCAGCATCGAATAACTCTGGCTGGTAAGAACCAAACAGTGGTGGCAACGAACCTGCCACTGTAACGCTGCGTGGCTGCCCCGTGACACTTTCTCTTGCCAATTTCCCGGCCAGGCTAGCCAGCTCAAGGCCACGTTCAGCAAAGCGTTCTTCACCGATATGAAACGGCACGACCGCATAGGCATTGGTCGTAATCACGTCGGCACCAGCATCAATAAATGCCCTATGCGCTTGGGTCACCGTTTCTGGCGCTTCCATTAATGCTAACGCCGACCACTCTGGTTGCTGAAACGGCGCGCCCAAACGCTTCAGTTCACGCCCCAAACCACCGTCCAGAATAGTTAACATATCAATAGCTTCCTTAATCTCTTGATTAAACTTCACGTTTAAATGGGCGCTTCACTAATATCGTCCATCCGCGATAGCAATTAATTAAAAAAACCTGCTGCCAGCGATCAAATGTCGCTAACAGCAGGCTTGGGATGCGCCCTACTCATGCACCTTACTCACATACATTAGTAAGGTGCCTTATTAATGCGCCCCATCAGTTCAGGCGTCAACCATACCTAGCCACCCTAACTGTCATTCACAGCTGTCATTCACAGCTGTCATTCACAGCTGTCATTCACAACCATGACCTCTAATGGTGCACGCTAGCTATTGGTCAATCCGTTGTAGGCAAATCAGCGTTTAAAAAGCTCGCCAATATCTTTGGCTTCCCAGTGGGGAAAGTGCTTGCGCACCAGCGCATTTAGATCTCGCTCAAAAGCGACCCAATCGGTCGTTGGCGCTGCTACGCCTGAACGATTAGCTGCCCCACGAATCATGCCCGCCCCAACCGTTACGTTGGTTAACCGGTCAATGATAATAAAACTGCCTGTACCGGGACTGGTACGGTAGTCATCTACCGGAATGGCGGCGGTGAGCTCTACCTCACAGCGGGCAATAGCATTGAGGCCCAACGCACTGGTAGTGTGTTTTTCCAGCGTGTTAACGTCGATTTGGTACTCAATCGCGCTCACTTGGCCTGAAAGATCGCGGGTGGCCAGCTTAAAGTCGTAAAGCTTACCTGGCGTTAGCGTCTCTTCATGCATCCAGACGATATCTGCGGTTAACGCATTGGAAAGCGGTAATTCAGCATCTGCACTGACAATCCAGTCACCTCGAGAGATATCAATTTCGTCTTCTAAAGTGACGGTAATTGCCTGACCCGGGTAGGCAGCATCCAAGTCGCCATCAAAGGTGACCACACGAGCCACTCGTGATGTTTTACCAGACGGCAATACTTTCACCACCTGCCCAGGACGCAGCACGCCCGCGGCCAAGGTGCCGCAGTAACCGCGAAAATCCAAATTCGGGCGATTTACATACTGAACAGGTAGGCGCAAGTCAGTAAGGTTTTGGTCACGGCTTACTTCCACACTTTCCAGCAATTCAATCAGCGTTTGGCCTTCATAGTCCGCACCAAAATACCAGGGTGTTTGCTCGCTTGGGTTAACCACGTTGTCGCCGTTAAGTGCCGACATCGGTACAAAGCGAATATCCGGGGCCTGCAGGTTAGTGGCAAAGGCGCGGTATTCGGCAACAATTTCATTAAAGCGCTGCTCGGAGAACCCCACCAAATCCATCTTGTTAACCGCAATCACCAAGTGCTGAATACCCAGCAAATCGGCGATAAAGCTATGGCGGCGGGTTTGGGTCTGCACACCGTAGCGGGCATCAATCAAAATAATCGCCAAGCTAGCGGTAGAGGCACCCGTGGCCATATTGCGGGTGTACTGCTCATGCCCAGGCGTATCAGCAATAATAAACTTGCGCTTATCCGTGGAGAAAAAGCGGTACGCCACGTCAATGGTAATACCCTGCTCACGCTCAGACTGAAGACCATCAACCAATAGTGCCAAATCCACCGTATCACCGGTGGTACCACTGGTTTTGGAAGCTTGGGTAATCGCCGCCAATTGATCTTCGAAGATCATTTTAGAGTCGTGCAATAGGCGCCCAATCAACGTGGACTTGCCATCATCTACACTGCCGCAGGTAATAAAACGCAGCAGGTCTTTGTTTTCATGCTCGTGCAGGTACTGTTCGATATTATCAGCAATTAAATTGGACTGGTGAGCCATCAGACGTTCCCCATTTAGAAATAACCCTCGCGCTTTTTCTTCTCCATTGAACCGACTTGATCACGGTCAATGGCCCGGCCACTACGCTCACTGGTACGGGTCAGCAGCATCTCTTGAATAATTTCCGGTAGCGTAGCGGCTTCAGACTCCACAGCGCCTGTTAGCGGGTAGCAGCCTAATGTCCTGAACCGAACGTACTTCTCTTCAGGAACTTCACCTGGAGCAAGTGGCAGGCGGTCATCATCCACCATGACCTGCATGCCATCGCGCTCCACCACAGGGCGCTTGGCGGCGTAGTAAAGCGGCACAATGGGGATCGACTCTAGATAGATATACTGCCAGATATCCAGCTCGGTCCAGTTAGAGAGTGGAAACACACGGATTGACTCGCCTTTATTCACCTTGGCGTTATACACATTCCACAGTTCAGGGCGCTGGTTCTTAGGATCCCAGCGGTGGTATTTATCGCGGAAGGAGTAAACGCGCTCTTTAGCGCGAGACGCCTCTTCATCACGGCGTGCGCCACCGAAGGCAGCATCAAACCCATACTTATCCAGAGCCTGCTTCAGCGCCTGGGTTTTCATAATGTCAGTGTACTTGGCACTGCCGTGGTCGAAGGGGTTGATATTAGCGGCCCGCCCCTCTTCGTTGGTGTGCACAATCAGCTCCATCCCCGCTTCTTCTGCCATGCGGTTACGGAACTCAATCATTTCCCGAAACTTCCAGGTGGTATCCACATGCATCAACGGAAACGGCGGTGTGCCGGGGTAGAACGCTTTGCGGGCCAAATGCAGCATGACCGAGGAGTCTTTACCGATGGAATACATCATGACCGGATTACTAAACTCTGCGGCCACTTCCCGGATAATATGTATCGATTCAGCTTCTAGCTGCTTTAAATGGGTCAGACGCGCTGCATCAGGTGCACCGGGCACCTCACGCCGAGACGTCGACGGCGCAGAAAACTGGTTCATTACCTACTCCCTCACAAAACGAAGCTTGCATGTGCAAACGCTGTTTGCCACTCATCGAGAAAGATCCCAACGATGGACATTTAGGAGTAGGGTAACGCCGAGTCAATAATAACCCAAAAGAATTAATAACTATCTTTTTATATCTTTATCGACTATCAAGCTATTATTAGCAGTGAGACCGCCTGTAAAAGGGCTTCCGTTCCCACAATCGCTATACGGCAACGCGCTCTATCCAGGTCTGCCATTCAGTACCATGAAGGTCAATAACGCGATAGCCTGGCCTTGAGGCTTCATCAACCGCGAAGCTTTCGGAGTTTGGCATGAACTGGTCGGCCAACGCTGGACAGCCATACACACCAATTTCTGCCCCCGCCACACAATGCTTCTGGGCATAGGCTTGATGGGCATGACCAAACAGCACAATCTTCACTTGAGGGTAAGCGCTTAGTACCTGCCAAAACGCATCGCGGTCTTGTAAACCAATGGCATCCATCCACGCGGCTCCCACCGCTACCGGCGGATGGTGCATCGCAATCAACGTTGGACGGTTATCATCTTCAAGCTGCGCGGCAAGCGTAGAGAGCTGCTCACTGCCTAGCCTGCCGTAAGCGCGCCCCTCCACCCTGGTATTCAACAGCAGGAGACGCCACTGCTCTAAATCCACTTCTTCAAGTAGTGGGTGCTCCGCCAGCATTAGCTCAGGCTGGTCGTGGTTGCCAGGAATCCAGAACCATGGGCAAGGTAACGTGGCAAGCGCCTGGCACGCCAGCGCGTAGGAGGCAGCCGTTTCATCCTGGCTAACATCACCGGTGAACACCACGATGTCAGGACGCTCTGCGATCACACACTCAAGTACCTGTTGAAACTGGCGCCAGGGAACACCCGCTCTGGAACGCGCTTTTTTGTCAGCGTGCAAGTGAGCATCAGTAATTTGAACCAACCGCATTAGGGCATCTCCGGCACATTACAAGCGTGCCCATGAGCCAAACCATGGGCCAGCCACTCACCCAAAAACCGATTGAGCTGCAGCTTTTCGTCGGGCTGATGCATCCTGGCATTAGGATAGCGATAGCGGCCGCTAAAATGGCGTTCGCGCTGAAAGTCTGTCACTTCCGCCATCCGCACATCATGGTAAAGGTGAACACGCATTTTTGGCCCTTCAATTACCGAGTCAAGCGGGCCGCTCTGGGACACATCCACCATGGTGGTATAAGGCGCCTGCTCTTGAATATAGAGATGCAGGTCCCCGAAATACTGGTTATCGCCGCGCAGAGCAATATCACGGCGCTGACCGGTCTCCATATCACCCACCAGGCGTATCAAGCGCAAATAATTAGCACTGCACTCACCTTGTAGGGATTTTAAATCGGTGACATAGGCGGTTCTGGCCATGTTCACTCCTTATCAGGTTCGCTTAATATCAGTGCTGGGTATAGAGGCACGATAAGAGGCTGCACGCAGTGAGGCACGCTGCCCCGCTAGCCAATACAGCGCAATCAAACACATAGCGTTGTCGAGTCGTCCCTGCTCCAAGAGTTCCCATACAGTGGGGTAATTCACCACATGAACACGAATATCTTCGTGTTCCTCATCCAAGCCATGAACACCACCTAGCCCTTGGCTATCAACCAGCCCAAAAAATAGCGTCACGCGTTCGTTGCAGGCGCCGGGGCTTGGGTAGTAGGTATGTAGCTGAGTGAGCTGACCAACGTGACAACCTGCTTCTTCCAGTGCCTCACGACGGGCAACCTCTTCAAGCGGCTCATTCTTATCCGCGAGCCCAGCCACTAGCTCTAGCTTCCAGGGGGAAAGTGGGTCGTCAACTGCACCAGCGCGAAATTGCTCTACCAGCACTAACGCATCGCGAGCCGGATCGTACAGCAGAATACCCACCGCATCATGACGGTTATGCACTTCACGGCGCATAGCACCACTCCAGCCACCTTCAAACAGACGGTGACGTAGCTCCAACGCTTCGAGACGAAAAAAGCCTTGGTAGAGCGTGTCGCGCTTAAGAAGTTCGACGTCATTGCGCCCAAGCTGAGGTTGTGACAGCTTGGTATCATCAAGTTTAGTAGAGATGGGCGCTAAGGAACTAGGCGCTGAAAAAGTAGGGTTAGACGCCATGGAGCACTCCCGATGATAACAATCGTACTATTATCAATGCTCACCATCGGGAATGCCAATCTAGTGATAAACGCATGCAGCAACAAAACGACTGCCGCGCTGCGCTCACTTTAAAAAGGCCAACTCAGCAAAAAGCGAATTGGATAAAAGCTAGCTCAGTCAACCTTCTCTCAATAACAGTATATCCAGCCAACTACAGTGTTTGCAGTAATGCCTGTGCATCTCGGCGTAGCGCTTCATCAGATGCTTGGCGGTTATCACGGGCAGCACCGTCAACAGCGCGCTGGGCGTGCTCGCGGGCAGCCTGGGTGTTGCCCTGCTCTTTTAGAAACGCTGCATAGTAGTAGTTAACATCGATGCCATCGGGACGGATCTCTAACGCTCGCTGGAACATGCGCTCAGCGGTGTTGCTATTACCAAATCCTAGCGGACGGCCTGGCGCACGGTCGTAAAGAGCCCCAAGGGTTACATAGGCTGAACCATTACCACCCTGCGGATCGATTTTAATCGCCCGTTCCAACACATCACGCGCATCTCCAGCAGTGCCTAGCGCTCCCAAACCACCACGTTCACGGGCATAAGACGCAAGCACAATGCCCTGCCAAATCAGCACTTCTGCTTCATTTGGGTGTTGATCAGCAATCTTCTCGGCTTCGCTTGCCAGCGACCTTAGGGTACTTTCGCGCTGGTTAGCCGGCATATCGGTGACGGTATGCTCCCAGCGGTTCTTCAGAGAGAACAGTTCGCCGTCATAGGCTGTGGCTGCCAACGGCGCCAGCGCCAGTGTACTGCCCAGGGCAGCCGCGATGAGTAGGCGAGAAAAAGGAAGTGCACGCATTGAAAACTCCTAAGTTATTTTTATACAGCGGATCGTTTAAATAGCTCGCCCTCATAATGTAACGAACGTTTGAATGATTCGCCAGTGGTTCGTCACTATGTGATAGTGAGCGCCCTTAGCGTAAGCTTAGTGTTTTGTTCAAGGCGAAAAACTCAATGAAAGGCCGCAATATGACACGCTGGCGTGACCCAGCAAAAGACCCGCGCCAAGCACCCAAAAGCAACCTGATTACTAGTGAAGGGGCTGCTCGCCTGCGCGCTGTTTTGGACCATCTATTAAGGGTAAAGCGGCCTGAAATTTCGGCCAAAGTCGGCGAAGCCGCCGCCCAGGGCGACCGCAGTGAAAATGCCGATTACACTTATAACAAGAAAGAGTTAAACCGCGTGATTGCCCGTATTGGCTACCTGACAAAGCGTTTGGAAGAGCTTCAGGTGGTTGATCGTTTACCAGCCAACACCAATAAAATATTTTTTGGCGCGTTTGTGAGTTTGGAAGATGAAGACGGTGAAGAGCTGCATATCCGTATTGTTGGCCATGATGAAACCGATACCAAAAAACGCTGGATCAGTATCGATGCCCCCATGGCCAAGGCGCTGCTGGGCAAAGAAGTAGGCGATGACATTACGGTGCTTACGCCCAATGGCGAAACGTTCTACACCATAACGGTTATTCGCTACCAGGGTCAGTAAGCGCCCCTTTCCCCTCTTATCATGAGGCGGTAGCGCTTACTCTTCTAGTGAGTAATCCACCGTGGTAACAACCCTGACCTGTTTAATATGAGGCGTGTAGCTATCTAGGTCATTAATAGAAAAGTAGCCCTGGGTTGCTTGGCGGATACCCCCTACCCCACTACCAGAATCTTCCGCAAACTGCTGAGCGGCATTGCGGGCATCAGCCGTCGCTTCAGCGATCATTTCTGGTTTAATAGCATCCAGGCCAGTAAATAGGAACTCGGTTCGGTATTCATAGCTGGGCGATAACAGTACCCCCTGGCGTACAAGTGTGGTTGCTTGGGGCAAGGCCTCTATTACCCCCGTCACATTATCGGTACGTAATAGCAGTGTGGCTTCGGCGCGGTAACGTTCATCTGGCCGCTCACCACCATACATATTGCTAAATTGATCCGTGATGCGCGGTGGCGTCACATTCACATTGTTCATGTTGAAGCCGCGCTCATCTAAAAATTGGCGAATCAGCTGTTCATTACTGGAAAGCTGTTGCTCAAGCTCAGATAGCGAATTGGCGGTAACGGTATAGTTCAGAGGCCATAGCACCATGTCTGCCGCCACTTGGCGCTCGGCTAAACCACGCACAGTGACGCTGCGTGAAGATTGTTGCCACACTTCTGCAGCGCCTTTGAAATAGCTTCCGCCCCATACAAGCCCCAGCGCCAACAACCCGCCCAGCACAACAGCACTACCCAGCACTGCTGTATTTCGAATATTTCCCGCCATTACGGCCACCCTAATCAATTAGCTAGCATTAACGACCAATACCAACTTGCATCATAGTGGTTTTATACCGCTTAGCGATGCACTTTTTTGCCTAATCAGAACACGAGATTAGGCAGCGCTAATGACACAAAAGGAACAAACGTCGTCAACAAAAGCACCCCGACCATGACTAACCAAAACGGCATGACGGCGCGGATAAAAGAAGCAATATCAATACCGGTGATACTGCAGGTGGTGAACATTACTGTCCCTAGTGGCGGCGTAATCGTGCCAATCGTGGCATTAATAATAAAAATAATCCCAAAATGCACCGGATCAATACCGAACTGGGCAGCCACAGGTGCCAATAGGGGTGAAAGCACAATCAAGATGGCATTACCTTCCAAAAACATACCCAACACTAACAGCAGCACATTTGCCAAGAGCAGGAAGACAATCGCACTGCCTACCTGAGAAGAGAGCAGCATGGCGATTTCCTGGGGTATCTGCTCCCAGGTAAGGAAACGGGCAAATCCTGATGCCACCGCAATAATGAAAAGCACATTTACCGATGCCAACAGCGACTCATTGGTTGCCAGAGCAATGGTTTTTGGTGTCATCTGCTTATAAACGAAAACACCAACAATGAGCGCATAAAACACCGCAATGGCACCCGCTTCAGTTGGTGTGAAGACACCGACCCGAATCCCCCCAATCACCACCAAGGGCAGCATTAAGGCAATTATTCCCGCTCGAGTGACACTGACCCACTCACGGCGTGTTACTTTTTTGCGCTCAGGCGGTTGATAGTTATGGCGTCGACATAGATAGGAAACCAGCACCATTAGGCTTATCGCCATCAATACTCCCGGCACTACCCCAGCTAGAAAGAGACGCCCTATCGACACATTATTGACATAGCCATACACAATCAGAGCAATACCGGGCGGAATGGTTGATGTAATCAGCGACGACGCAGCCGTTACCGCACTGGAAAAGGGCTTGGTGTAGCCCTTATCGGTCATGGTGGGTACCAATAATTTTGCATTCATAGCCGCATCGGCAATATTGGAACCGGAAAGCCCGCCCATAAACGTACTCAACAGCACGTTAGCCTGAGCCAACCCACCATGCATACGCCGCGTCAGCAGCTCAGCCAGCCGGAGCAGCCGGTCGGTAATGCCCGAGTAATTCATGAAAACACCAGCCATAATAAAAAACGGTATGGCCAATAGCGATACGGACTCCAGCCCCCCTGCTAAGCGCTGGATAAGTAGCATGGTAGGCTGGTCGGCGCCTACGATGAAATAAAGGAAGGTGGAGAAAAACAGGGCAAAAGCAACGGGTGTGCCTAACAGAAACAGCAAAAACAGCGCGCCAAGAGCTATGCTGACAGCCATATGGTTGACTCCTATGATTGATACCGCTGAACGAGTCGCACCACACAGTGATAAATCATCACCGCTGCACTGACAGGGATCGCAACATGAATCCAGTAATAGGGGATTTGCAGCATCGGCGTACTGCGCAATGCGGAAAAACTGAGTAGCTGGGTTCCCCAATACAGCATCACAAGCGCACTAATCAGAATGACGCCAACACTAAATACCTGCTCATTCCAATGCGCTAAACGGGGTGGCAGCTTATCGGTCACAAAACTAATAAACACATGCTCGCGCCGTCGCACTAGTGCACTAGCGCCTAGAAAAGTAGCCCAGACCAGCAGTAGCTGAAGTACCTCTTCTGTCCACGCCAAGGGAGAGTTAAACAGATACCGCATAAATATATTGCTGATAGCGACTAGAAAAAGTGCGAAGACTGCCGCCGTGGCCAACACCTCATCCAGGCGCATAATCCTATCCAGCCACGTGAAAATACGCTTCATACCCGAATCCTCCACCAAGTTCCCCAGCAAGCTGGGGAACCATAAGATCACGCACTAATCAGCCGTTGATAATGTCGTAAACATTGTCATAGAGACCATCACTCCACTGGGGAAACGCGGATGGGATCTGTTCGGCAGCCCGCTCACGGAAGGGGGTGATATCTACTTCGTGAATTTCTACGCCCTCACTACGTAACCGCTCAAGCGCCTGGTCTCCATCCTCTTCAACCAGTTCAGCGAGGTATTCCGCCATTTGCTGGCCTGTATCCGTTAGGATCTGCTGCTGCTCTTCGTCGAGCTGGTCCCAGAACGCTTGACCGGTGACGAACGGTGCCACGGTATGCATATGCGCTGTTAAACTGAGATGCTTAACCACCTCATGAAACTTACCGCCGTAGAGCACAGCTGCAGGGTTCTCGACGCCATCCACCATTCCTTGAGCCAATGCGGGATAAACATCCCCTAGTGACATAGGCGTGGGCGTTGCTCCCATGGCACGAATGGCCGCGACATACATTTGTGAGTTCTGCACACGAATACCTACGCCATCGAGATCCTCAGGGCTATTCACTGGGTTGCGGGACAACAAGTGGCGTACACCATAGACGGCGTTAGGAATAACAATGTGATAACCCGACGACGCTACCTGCGCCATTTGGTCCGCAAACCACTCGGAGTCAAACACCTTAAGCTTGCTCTCGAAGTCCTCGCTTAAATAGGGGGCGTCCAACACGGCAAGATCAGGCACCGAGTCGAGAAAGTTACTGTATGCAGTAATCGAAATAATGGCTGAGCCAAAACGGGCCTGCTCCATTACCTCGGTCTCTGAGCCCAGCTGGCTGGCGGGAAACGCTTTTAGCTCTAGCTCGCCATTACTTGCCTCACTGACCCACTCTGCCCACTGGTTAACAGCCACATCCACAGGCTCACCAGGCTGGTTGCCATAAGCAATACGGATCACAGTACTTGCCTGGGCAGCACTGGCAAGGCCAACACTGGTTACCGTAGCAAGGGTAATAGCAATTGAAAGTTTATTAAGGCGCATAAAGCACTCCATTTTTGTTGTGTTTAACGGCACTTTTCCTGCCCTAAAGGCAGTGTTGTTTTAAATGGCTTACAGCGAGACACCCCGCTTCCAGGGAATAAAGTCCAGTTGAGAGAGGCGCATCGCTTTAGTCACATAACGGCCTGAAGCCGCATCGACACACAAGCGCAGTAACTGATCCGCTAACTCAGCAATATCAGCTTCACCACGAATGATCGGGCCAGCATCAAAATCGATGACGTCGCTCATCCGGTTTGCCAGCTCGCTATTACTGGCAATTTTGATCACGGGGGCAATAGGATTACCGGTGGGAGTGCCTAAACCTGTAGTAAATAGCACTAGATTGGCACCAGACCCAACCAGCCCAGTGGTGGACTCAACGTCATTGCCAGGCGTGCAGAGCAGGTTAAGGCCCTTACGGGTCATGGGTTCGGTGTAGTCGAGCACATCCACTACGGGGCTATCGCCGCCCTTCTTGGCCGCCCCGGCCGACTTCATCGCATCAGTAATCAAGCCGTCACGAACATTGCCCGGTGAGGGGTTCATGGAGAAATCCGCACCCACTGCATGGGCATGACGCTGGTAAGCCGCCATTAACGAGGTAAACCGCTCGGCCACCTGAGGCTCATGGCAACGGGCAAGCAGCTCATGCTCAACACCACACAGCTCAGGGAACTCGCTCAGGATGCCACTACCGCCCAGCGCCACCAGCCGATCCACCACTGCCCCAACCACCGGATTAGCAGAAAGCCCGGAAAAACCATCCGAACCACCGCACTCAACGCCCAGCGTTAGTTCAGAGAGCGGCGCTGGTTGGCGTGTCACCTGATTAGCCTTCTTTAGGCCATCAAAAATCGTTGTCAGCGCATCACGTATCAGCTCTTCTTCGCTAACAGACTGCTGCTGTTCGAAATAGCTGACAGGCTTGTGTCCACTCGGGTCACGTGCGGCAATAGCTTCTTGCAGCATGGTGATCTGCGCTTTCTGGCATCCCAGGCTGAGTACCGTAGCTCCCGCCACATTGGGATGGCAGATGTAGCCTGCCAGTAAGTTACAGAGCGCTTCAGCGTCGCTATCTGTTCCACCACATCCCAACTGGTGGATTAGAAAACGCACGCCATCCACATTGGGGAATAGCCGCTCTCCCGTTGGCAGTGCTGACTCAGCGGCAACGTCACCATGCAATAGCTGCCTTGCCATACGTTTGTAGCTATGAAAAGGATCGTCGCCCAGCGCATCAGCCACGCATTGCCGTAGTACCTCGATATTACGGTTCTCGCAAAATACCAAGGGCACCACCAACCAGATATTCGCTGTCCCCACTCGCCCATCGGGGCGGTGATAGCCATCGAACGTTGTCTGCGCAAACGCAGTTACCTCGGGGGGCTGCCACGCTTCCTGCTGGGTGTTGGTAGGTAAATCTTCCGTCGAGTGCACCAGGTTTTCAGTTGTAATGGCCCCTCCCGCTGCTATGGGCTGGGTCACTTTACCGACCCTGACGCCATACATAATGACGAAATCACCAACGCTCATATCTCTCAGCACGAACTTATGCTTATGACGAATAGGGCCTGGGAGCGTGATATACCTCCCCTGATCCTCAATCACTGTGCCCGCAGGCAAATCGGTCAAGGCGACTCTGACATTATCCAGCCTGTGCACCCGCAGCGTGAGACGAGGTATTTGAGTCGCAATCAGGTCACTCATAAGCACACCTCTTCAGAGTCAATCGAAATCATGGCTTTAATGACCTGATTGGCAGGATCACACCACTGGGGCATTTGGGAAGGCACTTCAGCGAGGGGCGCACGATGGGTAATCATCGCTCTAGCATTGATGTGGCCGCTCTCCATCAGCGACACCACACAGTCAAAGTCTTCGCGAGTGGCATTACGGCTGGCGATCAGCGTCAGCTCTTTCTTATGGAAGTCAGGATCACTAAAGGTAATGTCGGCTTTCACCACACTTACCAGTACATAGCGTCCGCCATGGCCGGCCAGATCGAACCCCGCTTGCATGGCACGAGGGTTTCCAGTGGCATCGAACACCACATCTGCCAGTGCCCCGCTATTCATGGCACTTATTTGCACAGCGACATCAGCATCCTGAGGGTCAGCTATCGCATCAGCCCCTAACACATCGCGGCAAAAAGCCAACCGTGAAGCGTTGGTATCCACCATCAAGGTACGTGCCCCTAGGCTTTTCGCGACTTGCAGAACCCCCATACCAATAGGACCTGCCCCAACAATAACGGCAAGCTCGCCCCCTTGTAGTGCGCTACGCCTTACCGCATGGGCACCAATCGCCATGCACTCCACCAGCGCCAATTGATCGATGCTAAGGGTTTCCGACACCACTAGGTGCGTGGTTGGAACAGCTAAATACTCCGCCATACCACCATCCTTATGCACACCAATCACCTGCATGTTCTGGCAGCAGTTAGTTTTATGCTGCTGACAAGCGCGACACTCGCCACAGTGCAGATAAGGGATGACATAGACCTGTTTGCCAAGCAATTGGTGAGATTGATCATCAGCGATGTCGACGACGTCCCCGGCAAGCTCATGACCTAGCACCCGTGGGTACTCAAAATAGGGTTGATTGCCACCGTAAGCGTGAATATCCGTGCCACAGATCCCGACACGCCGGATACGTACAATAGCGTGGCCAGCGGCACACTCAGGGCGGTCAGAGTGACGCAGCTCTAGGTGGTGCGGTTTTGAACAGACGAGAACTTGCATTAGTGCGTCCCTCTCCACCAAGTACAGGCCATCAACCAACTGGCCTGACAGGTACTTTGATCCAGTGGTCAGGCCTTTGTAGTGAAAAAAATATTGGTAAAAATATAGCTGAAGATATTTTTAGCCTTGGGCCTGACACTTATTATTGATGTTGGTATCTGCGGGTACTAAGCACGTTGATAGCTATATTTCATCCACCAGATTTCACCGACCAGATCCCAACAGTTTGATTTTTTTAAGCCTGTACGACGCGTTGCTGCTGCTCACCGAGGCCTTCAATACCTAAGCGCATTTGCTGTCCATCGCGCAGGTAAACAGGTGGTTGCTGTCCCATCCCTACCCCTGGTGGCGTTCCTGTTGAAATCACATCGCCGGGCTGCAAGCTCATAAAACGGCTCAGATAACTAATCAGAAAAGGCACTTGATACACCATAGTGCACGTACTGCCATCCTGATAACGCTGACCATCAACCTCCAGCCACATACTCAACTGATGGGGGTCAGCGATCTCATCTCGTGTTACCAACCAGGGGCCTAAAGGGCCGAATGTATCGCAGCCTTTGCCTTTATCCCAGGTACCACTGCGTTCCAATTGAAACTCACGCTCAGAGACATCATTGACAACACAGAACCCCGCCACATGAGACATTGCATCGGCTTCATCAATATAGCGGCCGCCCTTGCCGATAATCACCCCAAGCTCTACTTCCCAGTCAGTCTTCTTCGAGCCACGAGGAATCTCTACATTGTCATTGGGGCCACAGATGGCACTGGTCCATTTATTAAAAATGACCGGCTCAGGAGGAACTGAAGCACCCGTTTCCGCCGCATGGTCAGAATAGTTCAGGCCAATGCAGATGAATTTGCCCACCTGGCCAACACAAGGCCCCAAACGTACATCAGCGGCCACTTCTGGCAACGAGGAAAGGTCTATATCGCGAAGCTTCCGTAACTCTTCGTCGCTCAATGCATCGCCAGCAATATCACTAACGATGGCGGACAGATCACGCACCTTTCCTGCGCTATCGAGAATGCCTGGTTTTTCCTGGCCTGGTTGCCCAAAACGTAAAAGCTTCATATTGTTATGTCTCCTTAAAAGATCAATTCACCCAGCCGCCATCAATCAATTGCGCGGAGCCAGTGATGAACTGCGACTCATCACTGGCTAGGAAAGCGGCTAATGCCGCCACTTCTTCTACTCGGCCCAGGCGCCCCATAGGTTGGCGCGCAATGAAAGATGCCAGCACCTCAGCGTCGCCACGGCCCTCTTGGCAAGCCTGCTCAGTAATACGCTGCTTGAGCGAAGGCGACTCAACAGTGCCAGGGCAAATCGCGTTACAGCGAATCCCCTGGGTCATAAAGTCGGCAGCCACTGACTTGGTCAGCCCAATGACCGCCGCTTTTGAGGTGCTGTAGGCGCAGCGATTGGCGACACCCTTAATACTGGATGCCACGGAAGCCATATTGATAATACTGCCGCCTCCTTTAGCCAGCATACCCGGTAAAAATGCCTGGAGGGTATGAAACATCGAAGTAACATTTAGATCCATTGAGCGCTGCCAAGTAGCCTCGTCGCATTCGAGTATCGAGCCACCTGCCACCATACCGGCACAGTTGAACAGTATGTCCAAGGCAGGCAGTGAATCAGCTAAGTCATGAATCGCTCGCCTATCAGTAACATCCAGGCGATACGCCTCAACGCCTGGCATATCCTTTAAGCTAGTAATATCAATATCTGTGGCGAATACGGTCGCGCCCTCGGCGACAAAGCGCTCGACGCTAGCTCGCCCAATGCCATTAGCGGCAGCCGTGATCAGAGCAGTTTTGTTTTTAAGTCTCATGGTATGGCACTTCCCTAATAACGATGGCACGCCCTAAAAGCGATGACATGAACAGCGATGACATGAACAGCGATGACATGAACAGCGATGACATGAACAGCGATGACATGAACAGCTACGACATAAATAGCTATGACATGCCCTAAAGCTATGGCGCGCCCTTCAAAAGAGTGGGAACATACAGAAGGCCAAGTTATCCAGACATCCAATGGCCTGACCAATGAGCCGAGTATGAGTGAAAAACTTTGATCCTGGCAAGCCTCAAAAAGCTAAATGCCAGCTTTTTAGATTGCACTTTAGTCGCCATCAACTTTAGTCGAAAAACATCAATGAAACGGATAGGAAATACCACGAATGCCGATTCAAACCATCCGCTCACAGCGTCTCTACCGCCAGATTGCTGATCAGTTGCAGCAGCTAATCCGTGAAGGTGAGTTTCCGCCTGGCACGCTATTACCCCCTGAGCGCGAACTCGCTCAATCACTGGGTGTCAGTCGTGCCTCCGTTAGAGAAGCCTTGATCGCCCTGGAAGTAGTGAGGCAAGTGGAAGTACGCGTTGGGCATGGTGTTGTTGTGTTAGAGACTTGCTCAACCACCCAGGAGCCGGTCATGCGCGCAGCAGCACGTACTGAGTCTTGGGCACTAGACCCAGAGTTCGAGAGTGAAATTGAGCTCAACCTGGACGAGGAGATTCCACCCTTCTCGCTGCTGCAAACGCGCCGCTATCTGGAACCAGAAATTGCAGCGCTGGCAGCCCTGAACGCTAGCGAAGAAGACATGCAAGCGATCCGTTTAGCCTTTGAGCGCAATGTCTCTGACAATGCTAACGGAGGGCGTAACTGCGCTGGGGACCGGCTGCTACACATCCGTATCGCCGAGGCATCAGGCAACGCAGCCTATGCGCTTGTTATCAAGCATCTGCTAGGGCACAAATACGGCGCGATGTTCCGCCGCCTTCAAGAGCTGTTCATGGAAACAGACATGCCTCAGCGCTCTCAGAACGACCACGAACGCATCGTTGAAGCCATAGAGGCTCGAGACCCTGCTGCCGCTCGCCACGCCATGGAAGTGCATCTAGACCACGTGCTAAGCGTTTTCTTTGCGGAATAGCCCTGAGAAACGGCCCTGAGAAATCGCCCTAAAAAACAGCCCGGAGAAATCGCCGCCCCAATTGATTACTGCAAACGCCCTTGATACACCCTAAAACGTCGATTATCGGCCAGGATGTCAAAACTACCGAAAGCGCCTTCCAGCACATTTGGGTAGGGAAGAAAGGCGTTTGCTACGAGTATAAGCTGCCCCTTGGCGGTTAAATGACGGGGGGCATCTTCGATAAGGCGCGCGCTGGGGCCATAGGTAATCGCACGCTCTTGATGAAATGGCGGATTACTCACTATCAGGTCAAAAGACTCGCCTTCCAGCGCTGAGTAGATATCACTTTCCAACACCCGCCCTTCCAACCCGTTCGCAGCTAAGGTGCGCTGGCTGGCTTCTACCGCAAACGCACTGACATCCACAGCAGTGACTTGATGCCCCTGCTTGGCCAGCCAAGCAGCGATAATGCCATCCCCACAGCCCACATCCAGTACGTTGAGCGGTTTTTTAGGCAAGCTACTTGCGATGCTCTCCAACAGTAACAGCGTGCCTTCATCAACCTTGCCATGGCCAAATACGCCGGGGTGACTCACCAACGTCACTCCTAGTGCTTCAAAGGTTTGCCAAGTGTTATCGGACTTTTCAATAGCCACAGTACGTGTAGCAAACAAAGTGCAGCGACGGGCGTTATCAAGCTTATCGCAACGCATCCCAAACTCACCGAGTATTTTGGGTACACGTTTGATGCCTCCCTGATGCTCCCCCACTACATCCACCGGCGTATTCTCAGGCAGCACGCAGCATAACCATTCAAGCCACCAGATCCCCAGTTGATGGGCCTTTGGCCAGAACAGCACCACCTGCCCATCCTGCTGGGTGATAGGAACATCAAACGGGCTGGCGGCTATTTTACCACTGGTCAACCATTGCTGACGTAACGCCATATCGCCACTTATCATTGCCGTGGAGTGGTCTTGCAGCCAAGGGTCAGCAGGCGGCGCAACGGGCCATAAATGCGCTGTTTGACCATAAAAACGTTCAAGGAGTTGGCAAGCGGGCGATTGAGCGCTCATACATCAGCCTCGGGTTTGGTGAAGGTATAAAGTAAATAGCGGCCTAGCCGCCAGTGAGGGTCTTGGCGGCAGTACTGTTTTTCCAGCGCCAGTAACGCGGCCTGATCACTCTCTTTTTCAGGTGGCTGGCGAAGATAATCCTGAAACACACGCACTCCCGCCACACCCTCCATAATTAGGCCGTTATCGGCGCCCCACTGGCATATTTCATCGTGGGTAACCGGAGAAATAGGTGTTAAGCGCTGCCGTTTGCCTTTGCCTGCTAACTGATCGCTCAGCGCTTTCTGCAGGTTACCCTTCACCACATTCGAAAAACGCAGTGCATCGCGGTTAAACACCATCAAACTTAACTGCCCACCAGGGGCTAACAAGCTAGCGAGGATCTGCATGGCCAGCCGAGGTTCCCCCAGCCACTCCAGTACAGCATGGCAGGTAATCAGTGGCCAAGGCCCAGGGGCTTGCTGCGGTAACGCCTGTAGCGGCGCCGCCAGATAGCAAAGCTGGTCAGACAGTAAAGTACCTGCAGCACCACGCTCGGCATGCCACGCGCTTGCATGGGTCAGCATATCCTGAGAAGGCTCTGCCATGGTCACCGCGTGCCCACGTTCAGCCAGCCACGCAGCAAGCTGCCCCAAACCACCGCCTACATCCAACACAGGCTGTGCTTCTAGGTGCAGCATTTGCGGTAGCAAATAATCCAGCATAGCCAAACGCAGCTCGCCACGGGGTGCCTGATAAAGTGAGCGGGAGAACTTTTCAGCCAGTCCATCAAAATAACGGTCACCCGCCTCAGTTAACTCATAGCTTTTTGATAAATGGATTTTTGATGAATGGCTTTCTGATAAATGGCTTGTTGGTGTATAGATCGGGTGCATGCATAGCGCCAAGCGTTGACTCAAAGTCGCGTAGTTTACCCTGCCTGAAGGTAGAAGGCTTGTCTCGACGGAGGAAACGGCAGGAGGTTCATTGTATTAATCCAGCCAAGTCGAAAGTATTGCCTTTCGTATCGAAAACACCTACCTTGGGAACGTTCCCATTTAGATTAGAAGCACTCTACTTATGTCGTCATCCCGGGCCACCCTCATCGAAGTTGCCAAATTGGCGGGCACCTCCAAAACCAGCGTATCGCGGTTTTTCGGGCCAGAGCGCGACAAGCTCTCCTCTGTACTCCAGTCACGGATTGAGCAAGCGGCGCAATCATTGGGCTATCAACCCAATCTCATGGCGCGTGGCTTAAAAGGTGGTGGTTCGCGGTTACTAGGTATGTTGGTGGCTGATATACGCAACCCTTTTTCAGTTGCCATCGTGCACGGTGTAGAGCTGGCAGCCCGCGCCCATGGCTATTCACTGATTGTGTGTAATACCGATAACGATCCAGAGCAGGAACAAAAGCACTTGGCGTCACTGGCGGCCTACCAGGTGGAAGGGCTGATTATCAATGCGGCTGGGCAACCCGAGCCTCAACTACAAGCGCTAATGAAGGGCGGCATTCCGCTGGCACTCCTCGACCGTGAAGTACGTCAACTCGATGCCAAGGTTATCGGACTCGATAACGTGCTGGCGATTGATATGGCGCTGGATCATCTGGTGCAACAAGGTTATCGCTCGGTGCTTTACGTGAGTGAGACACCCGAGCATGCCAGTGCTCGTCTGGAACGGCTGAAACGATTTAATCAGCAAGCAGAAGCATTAGGCCTAGACAGCCAGACGCTGGTGCTAAGCAGCTTAGCTGAACACTCAGCTATACCAATACTAAAGGCATTTGCTGAGCATCCCACCACCGTACCCAAGGCTGTATTGTGCGCCAATGGCAATGCCACGCTTGCCATGGTACGCAGCTTTCAACACCTTGGCCTTGCGATGGGCCCACTGGGCTTAATCGGTATCGATGAGCTGGACTGGTGTGAACTGGTGTTACCTGGCATTACTACGCTGGCCCAGCCAACCGATGTGATTGGACACGCAGCCATTGCTTGCCTACTCAATCAGTTTCCCCAGCGTGCCCGTGAACTCCCTGTGCAATACCGTCATCCACCAACGCTGATTACCCGAGGTAGTACCACCTTTCCGGGGTAGCCCCAGGTATCGATGTCGCGAGACTCACTCTGGTTAATAGCCAAAATGGTATCGTTCCCAATCAACAACAAGGTTACTGAGACACACCCTATGACACAGCCTACTCCTGCACCCAAAATACTGACCTTCGGCGAAGCAATGGCGATGTTTGTCGCAGACACTCCTGGCTCCCTTGCGAGTATTGAGCACTTTCATCGCCGCTTGGCCGGTGCCGATAACAATGTCGCGATCGGCCTCTCCAGACTGGGATTTCATGTTGGCTGGTTAAGCCGAGTGGGCAATGACAGTTTCGGCCAATTCATTCACCAAGCACTGGAAGCTGAGCGTATCGATAGCCGCCATATTCGTACCGACTCACAGCACCCCACAGGGCTTCTTTTTAAAGAGCGTGCACAGGCTGGTGCCGATCCACGAGTTGAATATTTCAGGCGTGGGAGTGCCGCCAGTCACCTCTCTATTGAAGATGCAAAGGGTGTCGACTTTCAGACACTTACCCATCTGCACGCAACGGGTATTACCCCAGCCCTATCAGAAAGTGCCTGCCAACTGACTCGCCATTTAATGAAACAAGCGCGTACACATGGCGCTAGTATTTCCTTTGACCCCAACCTACGCCCATCACTTTGGCCCAGTGAGAATGCCATGCGGACTACCTTAAATGAGCTAGCAAGCCGCGCCGACTGGGTATTACCTGGGCTTTCCGAAGGGCGCCTGCTCACTGGATGCGAGTCACCTGAAGCGATTGCCGATTTCTACTTAGCACGCGGTGCCAAAGCCGTCATCATTAAACTGGGGCCGGAAGGCAGCTACTATCGCGGCACTCTCACCGGCACACTGGAAAGTGTTTTGGTTCCAGGCCAACCCGTGGCTAACGTCGTGGATACGGTCGGTGCAGGAGACGGCTTTGCGGTGGGCGTAATCAGCGCGCTATTAGATGGCCTGACGCCTACCCAGGCGCTGAAGCGCGGTAACTTAATCGGTGCTCAGGCCGTTCAGGTGGTGGGCGATATGGAAGGCTTGCCAAGCCGCGAGCAGCTACAAGCACTTGAGCAGCACTGAGCCACTGGCTCTTACATAGCTACTGATACGCACATAGCCACTGGCACTCACAATAACCATCAATGCGACAGGAGGCAGCATGCAAAAGAGCGTCATCGTACTAGGGAGGCTTAGCTCATCCCAGTGGGCAGAACTTGAGCAACACTTTCATGTACTTGAACTCACCAAGCCGTTAAATCTAACGCAACCGGAGGTGCTCGCCGCCCTATCGCAGGCTCATGGCATTATCGGTTCCGGCTTAGCAATTACCCCCCAGCTGCTAGACGCAGCGCCCAACTTAAAAGCCATCGCGACGGTTTCTGTTGGCTACGACAACATCCCCGTTGATGAACTTACCCAGCTCGGCATTATGCTGTGCAACACACCGGACGTGCTCACCGAAACCACGGCGGACACAGGCTTTGCCCTCATCATGGCTACAGCACGGCGAGTGGTTGAATTAGCCGAGTGGGTCAAAGCGGGCAAATGGCAAACCAGCATTGGCCCCGCCCTATTCGGCAGTGATGTATATGGTAAGACCCTCGGTATGGTGGGCTTTGGCCGCATTGGGCAGGCTGTTGCAAGGCGCGGCGCTCTTGGCTTTGGTATGCAAGTGCTCTACTCCAACGCTTCACCCAAGCCCGCCCTTGAAAAAGAGCTTGGTGCGCAGCGCCGCGAACTCAACGAATTACTGACCGAGGCTGATTTTGTCTGTGTCACAGTGCCACTCACCGCCAGCACCGAGCATTTGATTGGCGCTGATGAATTCGCTTTGATGAAGCCTTCGGGCATTTTGATCAATATCGCTCGCGGTAAAGTGATCGATGAAAATGCCTTGATCCATGCCCTGAACAACAACGTTATTCAAGCGGCCGGACTGGATGTTTTTGCGCAAGAACCGTTGTCGACTGACTCGCCTCTCCCGCAAATGTCGAACGTAGTGGCGCTACCTCATATTGGTTCAGCCACCCATGAAACCCGAGACGCCATGGCTCAGCGGGCAGTGGATAACATTCGCCTAGCACTCCAAGGCGAACGTCCAATTAGCTTAGTTAACGAGGAAGTATGCCGATGAGTTCTGCTATGAACACACCCACTATGAACACACCCACGTCCTTTTGCTTACTGTTTGACTGCGATGGCACCTTGGTGGATAGCGAAGTACTGCTAGCCGAAGTGATGGGCGACATTCTTCCCGAGTTCCATTTACCCTTCTCAGCGCAGCAATATATGGATGAATTTCGTGGGGTACGTTTCCAAACCATCGTGCAAACCCTGGAAAGCCGCTTTCAGACGTTAGGGAAAGATGAGTTTTTCACCCTGGAAGCAGGCATGCGAGCACGCATGGAGACTCGCATGCGTGCTGAACTTGTGGCCATCCCCGGAATGTCCGATGCACTGGAACTGTTAAGCAGCCACCCTAAAGCCGTCGTTTCCAATGGCCCCGAACCCAAAATCCGCTGCGCGCTTGAGAGCACCCATCTCGGTCACCATTTTGCCGATAGGCTGTTTAGCGCCTATACCCTAAACGTGTGGAAGCCAGACCCAGAGCTGTATCGCAAAGCTGCTTCAGCCATGGGCTACGCTCCCCACGAGTGTGTCGTTATTGATGATGCAGCGGTGGGTGTGGAGGCAGGCTTGGCGGCGGGCATGCATGTGATTCATCTCAATCACTTCCCGAATGAAGAAGTAACCCCTGCGGGCGCCATTGGCATCCACCATGCCAATGAGCTGCCCACCGCTATTGCACGCTTAACTGCGCAAGTAGCGGTTTAGCGCAACGGGCAACGAAGGTGCTTTTTAAAAGCAAGTCACCAAACGCTCCTTCACGTTCAGTTGATCATCCACTAATAGCAACTGGCGCCACTTATCAAAGGTCAAGCAGGGGTGAGAGGCGCCAAAAGCGACGATATCACCGACTTCAACATCCTGAGTCTCTTCGGGAAGGCGTACGAAGGTGTGCTGATCCATCATCTTCGTCACTTCCCAGCCAGCAACCGACAACGGTTGCGCAAGCCCAGGTTTTAAGAGCTCATCAGCCTCCCGGTAGCGGCGTAGTGCAATTGGCAGTTGATCGTGGCCAATATCGCGCTTACCTAACGCAATAATCGCAAGCCCTGGCTCGGGAAGCGACTGCACCTGGGCGAAAACTTCCAAGGCAGGCTCAAGCCCCTGCTGTAAATCAGGGCGGCGCGCCATTACAGCGGTCTGCGCCTCACGATACAGGCCATGGTCGTGAACCACGTAGCACCCAGGGCGAAGCATGGGGGTAAATCGCCCCTGCAGCGGCGCCCCACGGAAAGCCTCTGCAATTACGTCATACCAGGCAGAGCCTGATGCAGTGACAATTGGGTTCGTCTGCGAAAAACGTCCTGCAGCCTCAAGCTCCACGGCAACATCCACTAGATATTGGGCATAAACACGAACACCTGATTCAGGGTTATCGCCGTGAACCACTCCTTCATAGCCTTCAAGCCCCACTAGTGAAAGTGCAGGCTCATCAGCTATCGCTTCCGCTAACGATAAAATTTGCTGCTGATTGCGGCAGCCACAGCGGCCACCCTCTACTCCGACCTCAATAAGCACCGATAACGTTAAGCCTCGCTCAGCAAAGAAGTGTCCAAGCTGCCTCACGTTCTCATGGCTATCCACCACACAATAAAACGTTGCGTCTTGTTCAAGCAGACTCGCAATGATGGCCATATTGGCTTTGCCGACCAGTTGGTTAGCCATTAGCAACCGGGTGACGCCATGGGCGAAGGCCGCACGACACTGGGGGGCAGTCGCCAAGGTAATTCCCCACGCCCCCGCCTGAAGCTGGCGATGAAAAAGTGCAGGGGCCATGGTGGTTTTACCATGGGGCACCAAGCGAGCACCGTGAGCATCTGCAAATCGCTGCATCCACTCCACGTTATGCATCAGCGGACCTTCATGCACCACCGCTGCCGGCAGGCTAACACCAGACAGCACATTGGGCCCCAGTTCGATATCTCCTTTATCCACCGCTAACGCTACTGTCTGCATGTGCTACTCCTTATCTCTTTCAAAATCAGCTTTCTTTCAAAAACGTTTCTCTTTCAAAAACATTTCTCTTTCAAAAACGTCTCTCTTTCAAAGCATCAATGTTAGATACTTTCATAACTATTGACTTAAGGTTAGAAACTAACATACTTTTCAAACAAGGCAACCATTAGGAGCTCACGGTGAGCCAAGAAATTGATATTTTATCCCGTATTACCACCGACTTTGCCGCGCTACGTGACGCAGAAAAGAAAGTCGCTGAGCTTATCTTCGCAGACATCGAGTTTGTCACCGAAGCGAGCATCGGTGACATTGCCCAGCGAGCTGGGGTTAGCGATGCCAGCGTAACCCGATTTGCACGCGCCATCGGCTGCACTAATGTGCGCGACCTAAAAACGCGCCTAACCCGAGCCTTGGCCGCTGGGCGCCGATTTATTCAAGAAGCAACACCGGAAGACGGTTCAAGCGTGGTATATGACATCGCCACGCAAACATTAGCGCTCAACCGTGACCTACTCGCCAAAGCCGATGTGGCAGGTGCCGTTGAGCAGTTAGATAAAGCACGCCAGATACTGGTATTCGGTGCAGGCGGCGGCTCTAGCATCCTCTCCCAAGAGCTCCAATTTCGGTTAGTACGCCTTGGCTATGCAATCTGCGCTTATCCCCAAGCACTATTGCCCCGCATGGTGGCTTCAACCCTTGAGCAAGATGACGTTGTTGTCGTGCTATCCGTAACCGGCTATACCCCGGAAATGGTGGAGTCTGCGCAGATCGCTAAGCAGTATGGCGCTACCGTGGTAGCCATTACCGCAATGAACTCACCGCTCGCCGCAACATCTGACATTGTGCTCCCTATTACGTCACGGGAGACCGACTTTATCTACCACCCTTCTGCTTCCCGCTACGCCATGCTGGCCGTCATCGACGTATTAGCGCTGGAGCTTGCCATGCGCCACCGGGAGCGCTCACGCACTAAATTACGCCGACTCAAGCTTAGCCTCGATGACCATCGTGGCGGCGATAACCGCCAGCCACTAGGAGATTGAGATGGGTTACGACCTGCTAATTCGTAATGCCAACGTGCTTGATGGCTCTGGTGCACCGCATTTTCGTGCTGATGTGGCTATTCAAGGCGAGCGTATCTGCGCTATCGGCGACATGCCCTATGCCACTGCTACTACCATCATCGACGCCGAGCAGCGCTATTTAGCCCCTGGCTTCATCGATGTTCATACCCACGACGATACCAATGTCATTCGTACTCCCGAGATGCTCCCTAAGCTAACCCAGGGGGTAACCACAGTAGTGGTGGGTAACTGCGGTATTAGCGCAAGCCCTGTGACACTCGCCACCGAAGTACCCGATCCAATGAATTTACTGGGCAACCTAGAGGACTTTTGTTATCCCAGATTCGCTGATTATGCCAATGCCGTAGACGCCGCCACACCAAGCATTAACGTTGCCGCACTGGTCGGACATACCAGTCTACGCAGCCAGGTGATGAACAACTTTGCCCGCCCGGCCACTGCAGAAGAAATTGCCAAAATGGAGGTATTACTAAGCCAAGCACTGGATGAGGGCGCATTAGGGCTCAGCTCGGGGCTTGCCTACCGTAACGCCATACACGCACCTACAGCGGAGATGACACCACTGGTGGCAGCCGTTGGAAAAGCAGGTGGCGTCTATACCACCCATCTTCGTGATGAGTTTGCGGGCTTGCTTGGCGCGATGGATGAAGCGTTTGCCACCGCTCGGGATGGGCAGGTTCCCCTGGTGATTTCGCACCTTAAGTGCGCAGGTGCGGGCAACTGGGGAGGTGCAGGCAAGGCGCTTAGTAAACTGGAGGTTGCCGCGCAACATCAGCATGCCCACTGCGACTGCTACCCCTACACCGCTGGCTCGTCCACCCTCGACCTGAGCCAAGTGACGGATGAGATTGAGATCACAATTACCTGGTCTCACCCCCACCCGGAACAGGCACGTCGCCCACTAAAAGAGATCGCCGCCGAATGGCGTGTGTCACTGCTAGATGCCGCCAAGCAGTTGCAGCCTGCAGGGGCGGTCTACCACAACATGAGTGAAGCGGATATGCAGCAAGTGTTAGCGCATCCGCTCTCCATGGTGGGCTCTGATGGCTTACCGAACGACCCGCACCCTCACCCGCGGCTGTGGGGTGCCTTCCCGCGTGTGCTGGCTCACTACAGTCGCGACTTAAACTTGATGCCACTCCCAGAAGCAGTGCGCAAGATGACCAGCCTTTCTGCTGCCAATTTTGGTTTAACGGATCGCGGCGTAATCCGCATAGGTGCCTATGCAGATCTCACTCTGTTTGACCTCAAGGTGCTGGAAGACACCGCCAATTACGAGACCCCGATAGCGGCAGCTAAAGGCATCGACCTAGTGGTGGTGAACGGCAAGATCGCCTACCACCAAGGCACTATTACAAACCAGCGCTCTGGCCGAATGCTACGCAGGACAGAACGTATTTCTCAAACCACCTCTCCCTTTTCACCCAACCAGGAACAAACACCATGAGCATTATTCGATACGGAACCGAAGGCGGCGTTGGGACCGGCGGCCAGAAGCTGCCCTTTGCCCGCGCCGTAGAAGCCGGTGGCTGGCTGTACGTTTCCGGCCAAACACCAATGACCGATGGCGAAGTCGTTGAAGGCGGCATCGTTGAGCAGACCCGCCTCGCCTTCGACAACTGCCTGGCCATCATGCAAGAAGCTGGCTACGGCGTTGAAGACGTCGTGCATGTCACCACCGTGCTGACTGATGCGCGCTATTTCAGCTCTTTCAACAAAGTATTTAAGGAGGTCTTTGGTGACAACCCACCGGCACGCATCTGCAGCGTTCAGGACTTAGTGGTGGATTGCAAAGTTGAGGTTGACGTGAAGTGTTTTCGCGCTGATCGCGCCTAAAAACCTAAAAATAAGTACTACAAAAAAGCGCCGTACCCCGGCAAGGGTACAGCGCCAGATTACCGCGTGATTAAGACAAACAAGCCCTGCGGTAATCGCTTCCATTGCCCACCTTCGGCCGCGGCAACGGCCGGATAAACAACGATAAGAGGTTAACATGAACAGTCAAATATTCCTCACCACCTTTCTGCTCTACATTATCGCCATGATCGCGTTTGGGTGGTGGGTCTCCCGGCACAAACGCGGTAGCGGAGACGACTTTCTACTTGGTGGACGTAGTGTGCCCCTGTTTCTCACCGTCGGCACTACCGTCGCTACCATGGTTGGTACCGGCTCTAGCATGGGTGCCGTTGGGTTTGGTTATGCGAATGGTTGGGCTGGCGCGCTATACGGACTCGGCGGTGCTGTCGGCATTTTACTGCTCGCCGTCTGTTTTGCCTCCGTGCGCGAACTGCGCTTTATGACCATGAGCGAAGAACTCTCCTACTATGTTGGCGCCAACCGACTAGTGCGTAACATCGTCGCGCTGCTTATCTATATCGCCTGCATTGGCTGGCTGGGCGCACATATTTTGGGAGGTGGCCTCTACCTTTCCTGGATGGCGGGTATTGACCTAACCACGGCACGTATTCTGGTTGCCCTTGGCTTCGGCATTTACTGTGTGGTTGGGGGATATTTCGCAGTTATTTGGACTGACACTATTCAAGCAGTTGTGCTCTTCGCGGGCTTCATCTTGATGGCAGTGCTGGCGTTGGTTGAGGTAGGCGGTTTTTCGGGACTTACAGCAAGCATGGATGCAGGGGCCACCAGCTTTTTAGGCATTGGTAAAATTGGTGCGCTACCCGCACTGTCACTAGCCGCCGTTATTGCGATTGGTGTACTCGCAACCCCCTCCTTCCGTCAGCGGATCTACTCTGGAAAATCAGTTGGCTCAGTGCGCCGCTCATTCCTGATCACCGGCTTTCTCTATCTTGGCTTTTCCATCATTCCCGCCATTATTGGCATGGCCACGCATGCCCTTAACCCAGGGCTTGAGAATAGCAACTACGCTTTCCCTTTCTTAGCCACTGAAATCATGCCGCTAGGGTTAGGCTTGTTATTACTGGTGGCGGGCCTTTCAGCCACTATGTCGAGCGCCAGCTCAGACGCTATTGCCGGGGTCTCCACGCTTATTCGTGACTTGTATGTATTAGTAACTGGGCGTACCCCATCGGCGCGCAATGTGGTTCGCTTCTCCCGTATAGCACTAGTAGCAACCATTGGCTTGGCACTGTTGTTCGCACTAGCCTCGGATAATGTTATTACCTACATTACCCGCATGATCTCAACTATCTTGTCAGGCTTATTCGTTTGCGCGGTACTAGGCCGTTTCTGGCCCCGTTACAACTGGCAGGGCGCCATCGCTTCACTAGTTTTCGCCTCAGCCACATCATTAACGATTATCGCCAATAGTGATTGGACAGCCTTCTGGGGTAACCCGAGTATTCCTGCGGTTCTAGCCTCTCTGTTAGCCGGGGTGGTTGTTAGCCTCTTGACGCCAGCTTCCAACGTCACCTCTGCCCAGGCGCTGGCGATTCTTGACCAAGAGCGCCAACGTATGGAACAAGTCCCAGAACCAATGTTAACCAGTTCTGAAGCCCCCTCTACGCCTCGCTAATCGTTAACCATTCGTGCACAAAAAAGCCCCACTGATTCTTTAAATCAGTGGGGCTTTTCCATCTTGAAGAGTAATGGGTTGAAGGATAATGGGTCTAGGGATAACAGACCTAAGAATAATAGATGAAGGGGTTACGGATTACCGGGCGGTTAACTGCCGCACCGCCAGTTCCACACCACGAAGCTCAGCCAAGCCGCGCAGGCGCCCGTAAAGCGGGTAGCCGGGCGCTGTTTTGCGCTGTTGATCATCAAGAATGTGATGGCCGTGGTCAGGACGCAGCGGTATGCACGCCCCTCCCTCACGTTCCCGGCGACGCTCTTCCTCTACCAAAGCGTGGATCACGCCCACCATATCTACATCACCCGCAAGATGCGGCGCTTCATGAAACGAAAGTGTATCCGCTTCGCGCTGGGTGGCGCGTAGGTGGGTAAAATGAATATGCGGGGCAAAATGGCGGATCATGGCCACCAAGTCATTGTCTTCCCGAACGCCGTAAGAGCCGGTGCAAAGCGTTAAGCCATTGGCAGGGCTAGGCACGCGATCGACAATCCACTGGGTATCTTCGCGGGTCGAGACGACACGCGGAAGGCCAAGCAGTGGCCTTGGGGGGTCATCTGGATGAATCGCCATGCGTATACCGATCTCTTCTGCCACTGGGATGACGGCCTGCAGAAAATAACCCAGGTTTTCGCGCAGTTGAGCAGCATCAATATCAGCATACTCTTCCAATACAGCGCGAAACTGTTCAAGGGTGTAGTGCTCTTCAGCCCCAGGTAGCCCTGCAATTAGCGTATTGACCAGTTTGTCACGACCAGCACGATCTAAGCCTTCAAGATAACCACTTGCTTGGGCCTTCTCCTCGGCGCTGTATTCAGCCTCTGCTGCTGGCCTCTTGAGGAGGTAAAGATCAAAGGCAGCAAAAGCAGTTTGGTCAAAGCGTAGCGCTAAGGCGCCATCCGGCAGCGCATACGTCAGGTCCGTGCGCGTCCAGTCCAACACCGGCATAAAGTTGTAGCAAACAGTATCGATCCCGCAGGCTGCCAGATGTCGCAGGGTTTGGCAGTAAGTTGCGATCAGTGCATCCCGCTCGGGCAGGCCTTTTTTAATCGACTCATGCACTGGCACACTCTCCACCACCGACCATTTCAGACCAGCGGCTTCGATCATCTGCTGACGCTCATGGATCGCCTCAACTGCCCAAACCTGATCGTTGGACACCTCGTGCAGTGCCGTCACGATACCGGTTGCGCCTGTTTGGCGAATTTCTGCTAAGCGAATGGCATCATTTGGGCCAAACCAGCGCCAGGTATGCTCCATTAGTAACTCCCTATTTTTTGCTATTGAGCGCCGCTAATGCCCCGCTTAGCCCGTCGGTTGTCAGCACTTGGTAAGCCGACAGTACCTCGTCGACAAATGGCTGATTCGCTGCCAGCACAGCAGGCACAACGTCATCGACCGCTAGAAACGCATTAATTAGCTCCGTTGAGTTACCACCGTGGGTTTGATGCAGTTCAGCAAATCGTTTGGCCATGGGATCATCAATGGGGTAGCGATTGCCTTGCAGGTCCTCCCCATCGGTATAGCGGATCCAGGCAGCCATGCCTAATGCCAAACAGGGCGATGAAAGCCCCACAGCACTGCGTTCCAGCACACCAGAAAGCCAGCGCTGAGGGAGCTTCTGGCTGCCATCCATGGCAATTTGCTGCAAGCGATGGCGCAAACTGTCATTGGCAAAGCGTGCCAGTAGCGAGTCGGCATATGCCGCTAAATCAATCCCCTCGGGCATTTTGAGCGTAGGGGCCGCTTCTTCCAGCATATAGCGGCGTAGCAAAGCACGCAGTCCGGCGTGATTAACGCCATCAAAGACAGTTTCAATACCCGCTAATGCGCCAAGGTAAGCCAGTAAGGAGTGGCTGCCATTGAGTATGCGTAGTTTCATGGTTTCAAATGGCGCCACATCAGCGACCATCTCAACGCCTTCAGCCTCCCAGTTTGGGCGCCCCATGGGGAAGTTATCTTCCACTACCCACTGGGTGAACGCCTCGCTCACTACCGCATTGGGATCGTTAGCTCCCAGCGCCGCCAAACGCTCGAAGTCCACGTCGGTCATGGCGGGGACGATGCGATCTACCATGCTGCAGGGAAAAGCAACCTTATCGGCAATCCAACTCGCCAGCGCTACATCACGCTGCTCAGCCAATTGCACCACCGCTTGGCGTGTACGCTTACCGTTATCCGGCATGTTGTCGCAGGAAAGCACCGTAAATGGAGCGATGCCTGCTGCGTGCCGCCGTGCTAGCGCTTCCACCAGTAAACCTAGCGCGGTGCGCGGCTGCTGGGGCGAGGCAATGTCGCCGATGATCATCGGGTCCTCAAGCCTTAACTCACCGCTGGCAGGGTTTAGAAAGTAGCCCTTCTCGGTCACTGTTAGAGTAACGATGCGTGTATCAACAGCAGCCATTCGCGCCAGTAGCGCCTCACGGTCACGCCCCCAGTTCCCCGCTCTATTTCCAGAACTATTTCCAGAACTATTTCCAGAACTATTTCCAGAGCTATCACAACCAGAAAACAGCGTCTCTTCGATCACGCCTATTTCGCGTAGCGTGAGGGTGTCGCTATCAGCGTACTCGGCAACCTGATAACGGTAGTTAGCATCGCGAAGGCCATCTACCAAACCAACGCTTGAACGTAAGTTAGCGCTACACACGCCCCACTCGCTATCACCACTGCGTTGACGATAGCGCTCTAAATAGACGGCTTGATGGGCACGGTGAAAAGCACCCAAGCCTAAGTGAACGATACCGATCTGGCCACTTTTTGGCGAAGCGTCAATACGTTGCAGGGCCATCGTTAATTACTCCCCATCAGCAGGTTAGGCAACCAAAGCGAGATCGCAGGAACATAGGTCACCAGTAGTAGCACCACCAAGTTACATAGCAAAAACGGCATGATGGCTTTGGCGACGGTCAACATGGGTAGCTTACCAATCCCGGCTACCACAAAGAGGCATACCCCTACCGGCGGTGTGGTTAGCCCGATCATCAGGTTCAAGACTGCGATGACGGCAAAATGCACCGGGTCAACACCAACGCCAGTGGCCACGCCTACCAACGCTGGGAAGAGAATAATCAGCGCTGCAATAGTTTCCATAAAGGCGCCGACAAACAGCAGAATCAGGTTAAGGATGAGTAGAACGATCAGTGGGTTGTCACTGATAGAGAGAATCAGTGAAGCAATCATCTGAGGGATCTGCTCGCTGGTAAGTATCCAGCCAAACAGGTTGGCTAATCCCACCATTAAAAGCAGTGCCGAGGAAGTTAGTACCGTGTCAGATAAGATCCCCGGAAGATTTTTCCACGACAGTCCTTTATAGACATACATGCCCACCACTAACGCATAAAGGCTGGCAACGATGGATGCTTCTGTGGGCGTAAAGAAACCGCCGATAATGCCGTAGAGAATAATCACGGTCATTAACAGTGCCCAAAAGGCTGTTTTCGCTTCACGCAGCAGTTGCATCATTGGCACCCGCTTCTCTTTAGGGTAGCCACGACGAACGGCTAGAATGTACACCGTAATCATCATAGCCAGGCCCATTAACAAGCCAGGTATAGCGCCCGCAAGGAACATACGCCCGACCGAAATACCACTTAGCGAACCGGCGATAATCATCGGCACACTGGGGGGGATAATCGGCCCAATGGTAGAGGATGCGGCGGTGACGGCGGCAGCAAAAGGTTTGTCATAGCCCGAACGCGCCATACCAGGAATCATCACCGAGCCTATACTGGCCGAGTCCGCCACCGCGGTACCCGAAATACCACCGAAAATCATCGAACCACCCACATTCGCCAGCCCTAACCCGCCGCGAATGTGGCCTAACAAGGCGTTGGCAAAGCGCACAATATGCTCAGTAATATTGCCCGCATTCATCAGGTTGCCAGCCAGCACAAAGCCTGGGATACAGAGCAGTACAAAGGTGTCGATTCCCGCATACATCCGCTGCGGGATAATCGTCAGTGAAATGCCTTCCAGAAGAAGATATGAAAGCGACGCTAACCCCAATGAAAAGGCGATAGGCATCCCAATCATTAGCAGTATTAAAAACACACTAAACAGGATAATAACTTCCATGCTTACGGCTCCTGATGGGAGGCAGAAGAGCGACACATAGCGACCATTCCCTCAATGCATCCCAGTAAGCTGTAAACCAGGAGGAGCGCAAAGGTGACGACCGTTGAGAAAAAGATATACAGCATGGGAGCACGCAGCGTTGGCGAGGTCTGCCAGGCGCCATTTTGGGCATATTGCCAAGCGTAAGGCAGCACCAGAAAGGCAAATAGCCCTATCATCGAGCAGATCAATACCTGGAAAGCCGCTTTCATTCGCGGACGCAACAAGTGATGAAAAAGCTCAACGCTGATATTACGGTTTTGGCGCAATACCACCCCCACCGATAACGCCACCATGTAGATGAACAAATAGCGTGATAGCTCTTCCGTCCAGGCAATAGAGAATGGCAAAAACAGCCGCGAACATATTTGCAGCAGAACCGTGGCAGCAATGGTAATCAGCGCCATGACAGCTAAGGTTAAAAAGCATTTATCCACCCAGCCGATCACACGCCCAATGGCGCCTTCAAACTTAGGCACCGCCGACATTGAATCCAGACTCTCCAACGCTTGCTGTTCAAGCGCTTTGTGATCCGAGTTCATAACCATATCCTCAGGGGCAAGCCGCTATTGCAGTAGAAACCGGGCTGGCGTGCTACCCGCCCAGTTTCATTAATCATTCACTACAAATACGACTTCATAAGTCTTGGATAGCGTCAAAGATTTCACGCTGTTCTGGCGTCAAGGCATCGAGTACGGCGGGGCGAGCTTTCTCAGCAAAGGCATCAACATCGACCTCGATAAACTCCATGCCACGATCTTGTAGTGCTTGTTCAAGGCGCGCCTGGTCTTCAGTGAACAGTTCAGCTTCATATGCCTGCATTGTTTGGGCAGCATCGCGAATCACCTGCTGCAGGTCCTCGGGCATACGCTCCAGCTGGTTGCGACCAATCACCACATAGATCCAGCTGCGCACGTGACCGGTCATGTTGACGTAGTCCTGCACCTCGTTGAAGCTGGCGCTTTCAATCAGGCTAAGCGGGTTCTCTTGACCCTCCAGGGTATTTTGCTGAAGTGCAGTGAACACTTCACTGAACGCCATTGGCGTAGGACGTGCACCCATTGCCTGCCATGTATCAACAAATAGCGGCACGTTAGGAACACGTAGGCGTAGACCATCAAGGTCATCTGGATGGCGGATAGCACGATTGGAGGTCAGCTCGCGAGGGCCACGTTCAAACCATGCCAGAGGGACCAAATTAGTACGCTCAGTTATTTGCGCTTCAATCTCAGCACCGATCTCGCCGTCAACCGCCGCATGAAGATGTTCGGCATCACGGAAAGCGTAGGGAACCGCCATCATCGCGGCCTTAGGCGCCCAGTTCTGTAAGCTCTCCCCTGTAATGGTCATATCCGCAGTACCCAGTTGGATACTGTTAATCACGTCCATTTCGTTGCCAAGCTGCTCACTGGGATAAAGACGCACCTCTATTCGCCCGTCGGAGTTGGCTTCAACTTCCTCTTTAAACTTCTCGGCGGCTTGGTGCCAAATGTTCTGCTCATTGGCTAAATGGCCAAAACGCAGCGTGAAATCTGCCGCCATTAGAGAATGGCTGCCTAGTATGGCGGCCCCCAGTACAGCGCTGGTGATAAGCTTTTTGATCATTGTCTTTCTCCTGCATACGAGTGTTGTTAGTTGTTAATTGCAGCGGTTAACTACGCATGGGTGAGCATGGAGTGGCGTGGGTTGACATGCATTGGCATGCCTTGGTGTAGCCCGCCCTCAAGCACTGATTTGAATCAGCACCTTACGGGCCTCTTCTGGTCGGTGATCAAGCATGTCGATGGCACTAGGCATATCACTCAGCGGCAACCGATGACTGACCAGCGCTAACGGATCCAACTGCCCGCTCGCCATTAGCTCAAGCACCTCCGGAAACTTACGGTTGTTAAGTCTCGACCCCACCAGGGTCAGCTCTTTCTTAATCACTTCTAGCTGCACAAGGTCACTGGGCTGAACGCTGAAGCCCAGTAAACCAATGCGCCCTGCTGGCGATGCCAGACGCAGCATTTGCGGCAACAGCGCAGGCACGCAGGCCGCATCAGCAATCAGCGGCACACCTTCACCCTGTGTTAGCGCGAGCACCTCTTTTTCAACATCGTGCTCACTGCTATTAAAGATGTGTGTGGCGCCAAGCTGCTTCGCGACGGCTAATCGCTCATTGATGACATCAGTGACGATGACCTCTTCGATACCCTTGGCCAGTGCCATCTGCAGGATCGTCATACCGATCACACCCGCCCCCAAAATCATTAGCCGGTCACCGGGGTGGGGCTGCATACGATCAAGCACGTTGGCCGCAATGGTGTAGGGCTCGACAAGGGCAGCAGCATCCAAGCCAATATGGTCGGGTAAGTGGTGCACATTAGCGGCAGGCACGGTAACGAACTCTTCAAAACCACCATTACGGTGGACACCGATCACTTCAAGCGAACTGCACACGTTGGGGCGGCCAATACGACAGGGGTAACACTTACCGCAGCTAATAACCGGATCCACACACACGCGGTCACCGACGTTAACACCGTGTACCTCTTCCCCTACTGCTTCCACAACACCGGCAAATTCATGGCCGGTGATACGTGGGAAGCGCACGAAGGCATTATCGCCATGGATGATGTGCATATCTGAGCCGCAGATACCTGCAAAGGCCACCCGCACAAGTACCTCTTTGCTGGCCGCCTCAGGCACCTCAACATCAGCCACTTGGTAGTCGTGTGGCGCTTTCACCTGGAATGCTTTCATTGACGTGACTCTCCTTACCCGCACTTTTAAGTTACCAATGCCGCGAATTCACCAATGTCCCTAGCTCACTAGTGCCCCTAGCTCACCAGTGCCACAGAGTGCCGTCTTCCAACCGGTTCACCGGTAGGCTGGCGCGCTTATAGGGGTATTGCTTGGCTAACGTTTCGTCGATATCAACGCCGTGGCCAGGAGTCTCGCCGACGATAAAGTGGCCATCTTCAAAGCGGTAATCGTGGGGGAAGACTTCATCCGTCGCACTGGTATGGGGCATATACTCCTGGATGCCAAAGTTGGGCACCCAGGTATCAAAATGAATCGCAGCGCCAAGGCACACCGGCGAAAGATCCGTTGGGCCGTGGAAACCGGTGCGCACATGGTAAAGCCCTGCCAAATCGGCGATTCGGCGCACATGGGTAATACCACCAGCGTGGGTTAGGGTGGCTCGTATATAGTCGATCCATTGATTCTCGATTAGTGCTTTGGCGTCATACAGGCTATTAAAGACCTCGCCCACTGCTAGCGGCGTGGTGGTGTGCTGGCGAATAAGCCCAAACGCTTCCTGATTTTCAGCGGGTACGCAGTCCTCAAGCCAGAATAGATGGTAGGGCTCAACTTCTTTACCTAAGCGGGCGGCTTCGATGGGTGTCAGACGGTGATGAACATCGTGCAGCACATGCAGCTCTTCACCGAAGCGCTCCCGTACGGCGGCAAAAAGTTTGGGTACATGATTTAAGTACTTACTGGTACTCCAGACATGCTCAGCGGGCAGGTCAGAATCGGCAGGCTCATAGGGCTCACCATCTTTTTTGGCAACACCATAAATGCTGGCAATACCGGGCACACCGGCCTGCACGCGTACCGCTTTGTAGCCCTCATCCACATGGCGGGCGACCTCTTCCAGACAAGCTTCGATATCGCGGCCCGTTGCATGGCCGTAGACCATGACTCGGTCACGGCTCTTGCCGCCGAGCAATTGGTACAGCGGCATACCTGCAAGCTTTGCTTTAATGTCCCAAAGCGCCATATCCACGGCGGCAATCGCGCTCATAGTGACGGGCCCACGCCGCCAGTAAGCGCCGCGGTAAAGATAGTGCCAAATATCCTCAATGCGCTGGGGGTCCCGGCCGATCAAGGTTGGAATCACATGCTCTTCCAGATAAGCCACAACGGCCATCTCACGACCATTGAGCGTGGCATCACCAATGCCATACTCCCCCTGGTCGGTCACAATCTTCAACGTCACAAAATTGCGCCCTGGCGATGTCACGATGGTATAGGCGTGCTCTATCTTCATTGCATCGACTCCTGCTTCAGCACTGGGGTTTCTGGTTCTTCAAACGCTGCCTGCTCTTCAAACATGGCGGGGAAACGACGAATCAAATCAGGCATTGAGACCAAAATTTCACGCAAATGAAGCGACATCGCCTGCTCTGCTTGGTGTACATCTCGCGCCTCAATGGCGGCAATAATGTTGGCATGCTGATCCACAAGCCGTTCCAGCGGGGTGCTATGGGGCACACTGAGGTAGCGTACTCGGTCAAGCTGGGCACGAACTTCTTCAATGACTTTCCAAGCCGCATACTGCTGAACACCCAGTGAAAGCGTTCGGTGGAATGCTTCATCAAGACGATAAAAGCGATCGTTATCATTAGGTTCGATACAGCGACGCTGACGCGCTAACAAATCATGTAGCTCTGTCAGTGTGGCCGGCTCAATCCCCTTTTCAGCTGCCAGCTTCACGACCGCGACCTCCACCGCCTCACGCACAAAGCGCGCCTCAAGCACCGCCCGCTGGGAAATTTTTACTACGTAAGTACCACGTTGAGGCTTTACCTCCACCAACCCTGCCTCGGAAAGCCGGATGAAGGCTTCTCGCACTGGCTGGCGGCTGACCGAGAAAGTGTCCGCAATTTCCTTTTCTGATAGCGCCTGACCGGGTGCCAACACCATTTGGATAACCGACTGGCGTAGCACTTGATAAAGACGCTGCCGAACGGGGTCGCTTTCGCGAGTTTCCCCCCAGAGTGCTTGAAGTGTTTTCATAATGGGCATCCAAATTCGGTGGCCGTTATGCGGCCCTTATCTGATACAACTAGTATGGTAGTATGGCGAGACAAGAGAAAGCCCAATCTCTTCATACTTTGGTTGCAGAAGGAGAAGAATAAAGAGGAAAAGCCACCTATCAGGAACAGGGGCTACATATGAAAAACAGCGTTACTCAGGTTCAAGCTTTTGGCATACACGGCATTGCCAGTCATCGTGCTGCTCCATCGCTGCCGCCAGTTGTAGCAGCTGTTTATCCTCACCAAGGCGCCCTACTACCTGCACGCCAACAGGCAACCCATTAGCTGCCACATGGAAAGGGACTGACATGGCAGGCTGACCGGTAAGGTTTGCAAGCTGTGTAAACGGGGTTCGACTAAGCGCATCTACCGCCAAGCGTTTTAACATTCCGGCTTTTAATGCCAACGATGGAATGCCTGGAACAGCTAACAAAGACATCAACCGCTCACGTGCTACTGAAGGGTATAACTCCCCTATTTTAGGTGCGGTATCCGCAGCCACCGGCATGATTAACACATCAAAGCGCTGGTGAAATTGGCTCATCTGCTCGGCAGCCACATGCCAGTAGCGCTTGGCAAGCTCGTAATCCCGAGCCGATAGTTTTGCGCCCAACCTACCGACAGCGCGGGTGGAAGGCTCAATGGCAAGCCGATGAACAGACACCCCAGTTTGCTGACTAATCCATTGAAGATCGGCTGCCAGGTGGCCTAAATAGAGCGTAAGGTAACTGTCCGCCAGGAGATTGCCTTCAACCGGAGGGTCGCACCACTCCACTTCATGCCCCATTGCAGACAACGCCTGAGCGGCTTTCTCGACGGCTGTTTTCACCTCAGCACTCACCTGGGTGCCAAGTCCACGGCTCAAGAAGCCACCTAATGATACCGCTATACGCAGCGGTTTAGCGGAGGATGACAAGGCAGCTACATAGCCCGTTTCATGGGGTACCGGGTAGGGCCCTGAGGGCGCCATACCGTTAATTTGTTCTAAAAGTGCTGCACTATCGCGCACACTGCGAGTAAGCGCGTGTTCAATCACTGCCCCTTGCCACACCTCACCATGGGCAGGCGCTAGCGGCACCCGACCACGGGAAGGTTTAAAACCAAACAAACCACAGTAACTGGCAGGAATACGAATAGAGCCACCACCATCCCCCGCGAGCGCAATAGGCACCATCCCACTTGCTACCGCAGAGGCAGAACCACCACTTGAGCCGCCAGGAGAATAGCCTGCCCGCCAGGGGTTTTGCGGATGAGGAAAGGCCCTAGGTTCAGTAATTCCCATCAATCCCAATTCAGGGGTTGCGGTCTGCCCCAGCACTACTAATCCTGCATCTCGCACGCGCCGGATAAAAAGCGACTCTTCCTTTGGGCACCATGTTGATAACGAGGCGCTTCCAAAAGCCAGCGGCTCACCCGCCAATGCCATCAATAGATCTTTACTTAATGTAGGAACGCCAGCAAAGACTGAGCTTTCTGACACTTGGAGGCTCTCATGCCTCGCCTTTTCAAAACGTGTTCTGACCACTGCATGGAGGGATGGGTTTAGCTCTTCAATTGCCGCCATCGCAGCCTCGAAAACATCTGCCTGACTTACTTCTCGACGGCGAATCAGCTCGGCAAGGCCAGTGGCATCGTACTGCTGGTAATCGTGAACATGCATCGCATTGGCTCGTTGTTATCTGGTTATTAATCCAAGACTAGCACCTCCGCCTTGAAGATTTGCTAACGACCATGCAGCAGTGGTAGCTTTTAAAAAAATGATAAGAAGTGTTCCCCCCTATGTCACACCATTGCCTGTCATTGTTATCGCCTACCTATCGGCTTTTACTGAGCCGTTGGGTTGATGCGGTAGTGCGCACAGGCGCTTATCCCCTCACTCGTACTGCTCTAAGCGAGTGGTATAACGAATAGCCTGATCAATTCGTCAGTCAGTTTTTCCCGAGTTCGTCAACCAGTGACGGCACTAGACGTATTGATTAAGGAATTTATTCATGTCGATTTCTACGACGCGCAATCCTCTTAAAAACGCCCTTCTTGCCCTCCCCCTAAGTGGTGTCTTACTTAGCAGTCAGGCAGTCTTTGCCGGCTCACCAGGTGCACTTATTATCACAGGCGGTTTTTTGCAAGAGAGCCATCAGGATATATTTCAAGCGGTTATCAGTCCCATCGATAAGCCTATCGAAGAGATACGCCTAGGCGTAGTACCAGCTGCATCCGGCAATATTTCTGGTAACTATGACAAACTTGCTGAAGCTTTTTCCCAGCTAGGTCTCACAGAAGACAATATCAGTTTGCTTCCCTTAGCTATTGCTGATGACAAGCGAACCGAAGATGTGGATGAATCAACATGGGCTGACAACGGACAAGACGAAGCACTTGCTGCTTCAATTGATAAGTTGGATGCCATCTGGTTCCTGGGCGGCGACCAAACCCGCATTACCGCCGTGCTTTTAGAAGAAGATGGCAGCGATACGCCGGTGCTAACCGCCATACGGAATTTACATTCACGAGGTGGCGTTTTGGCAGGAACCAGCGCTGGCGCAGCGATTATGTCCTCCTCCATGCTGGCGGGTGGTGATAGCCAAGGGGCTCTATTCAAAGGGTTTAGCGACGACTATCAAGGCATGAATAATCAGGAGTACGGCCCTGCTGTTGTGCGCCCAGGATTAGGCTTCTTCGAAGCAGGGATAATCGACCAGCACTTCGATCGTAAAGCCCGCCTAGGTCGCCTGCTAACGGTTATGCTGGAGCATGAAGATGGGCAGCCACTGGGAGTCGGCATTGATGAAGGCACAGCTCTGATCGTTGCTGACGGAGAATGGCAGGTGGCTGGCCGAGGCGGAGTAACCCTCGTAGATACGAGTAAAGCAACGCGCCCTTCGTCTGGTTTTCCAATCAACGTGGAAAACGTGCGCCTAGGCTACTTGCTGCCGGGCGACCGTTACCTGCCGGAAAGCGGTGAGTATCACGTTCGCGATGGCGCCTATGAAACCTCAGGTAGCGAGTATTTCGATGTGCCAGTGAGCCTGCAGAGTGGTATTTTCAGTGCTAACCGTAATTTGCAGGAGCTTATCGGTTTTGACCTGCTAGATAACTCAGCCACCGACCAAGTCAGTTCCCTGCTAATTGGTGACGATAACCAAGCGCTGCGGATTGTGTTTACTCAAGATGAACACACCCAAGGCTACTGGAGTCAGGACATGACTCTGGATCTGTACAGCTTTGAGAACGTTCGAATGGACCTAGAGCCGCTAAGCGTAGAGCTACACACCCCCTAAGGCGCTCTTTACGTTCTTAGCAAACCTTCTCGATATATACTTTTATATATACTTTGCAGCCGGGCCCGTATTGGCCCGGTTTGCCATCAGCAATAGGGTGTTCTCTTCCTTTGCACAAGGTACACTGGGCATGTATATACATTATTCACTTGAAAGGTATTTCATGACCAGCGCTCCCCCACTTTACCTGCAAATACAGCAGCACTTGCTGGAAAAAATTCAGGATGGTGCCTGGCCAGCTCACCACCAAATCCCCCCAGAAGAGCAGCTTGCTCGGGACTTTGGGGTCAGCCGTATGACAGCCAATAAGGCGATCCGCGACCTCGTCCACAAGGGTTACCTAACTCGCCAGCCGGGGCTAGGCACCTTTGTGACTGATCGCAAAGCAGAATCGTCTTTGGTCGAGGTGTACAACATTGCCGATGAAGTACGCTCTAGGGGGCATGATTACAGCAACAGCGTGTTGGTTTGCGAGGCAATTAAAGCAGATGACGAAATCGCCCTGCGTCTGGGTGTGCGTCTTGGCAGCCGTGTATTTCAAACACTACTCGTACACTTGGAAAATGATACGCCTATACAGCTTGAGAACCGCTACGTTAACCCCCGCTGGGTACCTAACTATCTAAAAAGCGACTTTTCGCTACATACACCCAACGAAGTACTGGTAGCGGCCTGCCCGATCACCGACGTGGAACATATTGTTGAGGCAGTACTCGTCGACCACCAAACAGCCGAGTGGTTAGCCATTGATACCGCCACCCCCTGCTTGAGCATGGTGCGGCGTACATGGTCAGGCGAGCAGCTCATCAGCTATGCCCGGTTATTACACCCTGGTAATCGTTACAAGTTACGCTCCTCGGTACATCGCCAAGCCTCATAATTAAGTGATTGTTTAATAAGATATTTCTAACAAGGCATTAGCTGATTATGGCTTGCACTAAATACCCCGTAGGTACGGCGAGTAGCAGGCTTAGTGCAACGCGAATGAACCACACCACCACCATTCGCCCTACGGACAGTGGAATGCTTGTAGAAAGAATGCAGGGAATAGAGGCTGAGAAGAACAATATAGAGGATACCGACACCACTCCTGCTGCAAAACGGGCCACAAACTCCGCCTCTGCCATTAGCAGTGCCGGTAAAAACATTTCGGCGAGTCCAGCAGCTGAGGCCTGAGCAAGTGCCGCAGCATCCGCAAGCCCCCACACCGCCACGAAGGGGTAGAAAAGCCAGCCTAACCACTCAAACAGTGGCGTGTACTTAGCCGTAAGCAGTCCCAGCAAGCCAACCGACATAATGGAAGGTAGGATGCTGATGGCCATCACTAACCCCTCCTTAAAATTGATCGCCACACTTTTATGCAACGCAGGCGCTCGGGCAGCTACCTCCAACCCGGTCTGCCAAGCCGTCGACCAGCGCTTGCCAGCTACCGCCTCGGGCTCACCATATTCAGCACTGTTATCCATACGTGATAACGGCGGTAAACGTACTGTAACGGCGGTGACAATAAACGTGATCAATAACGTTAGCCAAAAATACAGATTCCATACCGCCATTAAATCCAGCGTGCGCGCCACGATGATCATAAACGTCGCCGATACGGTAGAGAAACCTGTAGCAATGATGGCAGCCTCTCGTGCCGAGTACTGCCCGGCCTGATAAACCCTGTTGGTAATCAAAAGTCCGATAGAGTAACTGCCTACAAAAGATGCTACCGCATCGATAGCCGAACGCCCTGGAGTTCGCCAAATAGGGCGCATCACCGGCTGTACCAGCACACCAATAAGCTCAAGTAGCCCATAACTGATCAACAAGGCGAGGAAAATAGCGCCAATAGGAACAATCAACCCTACCGGGATCACCAACTTATCAAACAGGAATGGCAGCATATCCGGCTCGTGCAAAAAAGCTGGCCCCCAGCCAGTGATAGCCAGAAGTGCTGCCACCACCCCAAGCAATTTTAGTGCAGTAAAAATACGCTCGGTAACATTCCGCTTCCAGTAGCCTCGCACCAATGGGTAGGCGGCACCAGACACGATCAGCGCCAGCGCATAAAGCCCACTAGCCTCGCCTAACATCCCCCGGGCGCTTGTCACCATGTGATCGAGCAATATAGTGCTGCGGCCGCCTATTTCGACAGGCACGAAGAAAATCAATATTCCCAGTGCGCTCGGTAAAAACAGCTTAAGCATCAGCGCAATATTTGGCCGCTGCTGGGAGGGAGGGTTGGGTGTGAGCATGGGCACGCCTCTGTTGTATTAACTCTGTTGAACTAACTCTGTTGTATTAAGGCCTTGAAGTAAGCTTCCAACCCTAATGTATATACATTAAGTGAGTGATTGAAGATTATTCTTGCTTGAAAAATGTAGACATTAGTCTAATAAATAAATTTAAGACTGATGGATAAAAACGCAAAAAACCTCACAAGTATTTGTTTTATTTAAAATAACTATAAATATCACCCTACCTTATCTTCGATATCCTTCAATAACAGTGCCACCTGGCATCTTGACGAATCCTGTTCAATTGACCTTAATTGTATATACATTACGTTTTCGAAATAAGTTTTGAAATAAATTTGAGAGGAGCTCCCTATGTCGAATGCAACGGATCGCCGTCTCTGGCGCGACATCAGCGTCTTCGATGGTTTACGGACATTGCCTGAACCAATGGCCGTTATCACGGAGGGAGCACGAGTCACTCTCCTAACACCCATGCGTGAGTTCAATGAGCAACTAGCCAATAGCTGCATCGAGATGGGGCACGGCGGCGTTATGACCCCAGGGCTTGTGGACTGCCACACGCATCTCGTCTTCGGAGGCTCCCGAGCAGAGGAGTTCGAAGCGCGGTTGGAAGGGGCAAGCTATGAAGAGATTGCCAAACGCGGGGGCGGTATTCTCAGCACCGTTCGCGCCACTCGCGAGGCTAGCGAAGATACCCTGCTAACGCTCGCCAAACCGCGCCTTGAAGCACTGATTGCCGACGGTGTCACTACCGTGGAGATTAAATCTGGCTATGGGCTAACCGTCAAAGACGAGCTAAAAATGCTACGCGTCGCACGGCGCCTGGGCGAGATACTACCTGTAAACGTCGTCACTACCCTGCTGGGTGCTCACGCCCTTCCCCCAGAATATAAAGACAATAGCGACGGCTATATTGATCTGGTCTGCCAGGAAATGATTCCGGCTGCGGTGGCTGAAGGTCTGACAGATGCTGTCGATGTTTTCTGCGAAAAAATTGCCTTCTCCGTAGCACAGTGTGAGCGCGTCTTCGAAGCGGCACAGCGCCACGGCCTCGCCATTAAGGCCCATGCTGAACAGCTCTCTAACCTAGGTGGCACGGCCATGGCCGCTCGCCACGGTGCGTTATCCGCTGATCATATCGAATACCTGGATGACACCGGCATCGCCGCCATGCGTGAGGCAGGCAGCGTGGCCGTCATTCTACCCGGTGCTTTCCACACCCTACGTGAAACGCAACAACCGCCTATCACGGCCCTGCGCAAAGCAGGCGTTCCAATGGCCGTCGCCACCGATGCTAATCCCGGTAGCTCACCACTATTTATGCCCACGCTGATGCTCAACCTAGCCTGCACACTGTTCCGTATGACACCTCAAGAAGCGCTTGCAGGAATGACCGCTCATGGCGCTAGCGCGCTGGGGTTGAAGGAACAAGGGCGAATCTACGAGGGCGCAGTAGCTGACCTGTGTGTTTGGAATGTCGAAGCCCCCGCCGAGCTCGCCTATGCGGTGCAGCCGGGCCGTTTGCGCCAACGTTTGCTTCAGGGAGTAGTGACCCATGGCGGCTAATGAGACAACGGCAACAATGATCGACATGTCACTCTGGCAAGGCCGAACAGACCCTGAAGCCAACAGCGAGCGCTGGCATCAAAAAATCCAGCCACTCAGCCAAACGGCAATGCCAGGCTGCGCCTTGGTGGGGTTTGAAAGTGATGCAGGGGTTGCCAGAAACCAAGGACGTACCGGCGCAGCTAAAGGCCCGACAGCTCTGCGTAAGGCACTGGCACCACTTGCCTGGCACCGTACTGGGCCAGCTTATGATGCTGGGAATATACGCTGCGAAGGCGATGCACTAGAAACGGCACAACAGCACCTTGCCGACCATTTAAGTGCGTTACTCAACGCGGATCATTTTCCCATTGTTGTGGGTGGTGGTCATGAGGTGGCCTATGGCAGCTGGTTGGGGCTTGCTCAGCACCTCACAAATAAAGGTGAAAAAGCACCTCGCATAGGCATTATCAATTTTGATGCTCACTTCGATCTACGGGACCCATCCCACGTTCGATCTTCGGGTACTCCCTTTGCGCAAATTGCTGATGAGTGTGCTCAGCGTGGCTGGCCATTCCGCTACGCCTGCTTAGGAATTAGCCGTGCCGCCAATACTCGCGCCCTGTTTAGCCGCGCAGCGGAGCTCGGCGTGATGGTTCGCGAAGATAGAGACTTTCAGCCTGCCCAACTGGAGAGCATTAGGCGCGACCTTGAGCGTTTTATGGTGCGCTGTGACCACCTCTATCTAACTATCGATCTGGATGTTCTACCTGCGTCCGAAGCACCTGGCGTAAGTGCTCCTGCCGCCAGAGGTGTCTCACTCTCAGTGATTGAACCACTGATCGAGGCCATCCGTGATAGCGGCAAGCTACGCCTAGCTGACCTAGCCGAGCTAAACCCTGACCACGACATCGATAGCCGTACTGCCCGCGCGGCGGCTCGGCTTGTTTTTCAGTTGGCGCTCGACACCTAGCGAGCCCTGCTTAAAGCAATCAACAACAAATCGACTAACCAGAGGAATTTCGCCATGTTACCTAACGACAAACGTCACGACGCTTCCCGCAAGATTGGTGCTCCCACCGGTAGCACGCTTAGCTGTAAAAGCTGGCTGACCGAAGCTCCCATGCGCATGCTGATGAACAACCTCCACCCAGACGTGGCTGAGCGCCCTGAGGACTTAGTAGTGTATGGCGGTATTGGCCGCGCCGCACGTGACTGGGAGTGCTACGACAAAATTGTCGAGACGTTGCAACGCCTGGAAGATCATCAAACCCTGCTGGTTCAGTCTGGTAAGCCGGTAGGCGTATTTGAAACCCACAAAGACGCCCCGCGAGTGCTGATTGCCAACTCTAACCTGGTACCTGCCTGGGCCAACTGGGAACACTTTAACGAGTTGGATAAAAAAGGCCTGATGATGTACGGCCAGATGACCGCCGGGTCTTGGATCTACATCGGCTCCCAGGGCATTGTCCAAGGCACCTACGAAACCTTTGTTGAGGCGGGCCGCCAACACTTTGATGGTAACCTGACAGGCCGCTGGATTCTCACTGCAGGCCTTGGCGGCATGGGCGGCGCTCAGCCTCTCGCCGCCACCCTCGCCGGTGCCTGCTCGCTCAATATCGAGTGCCAGCAAACCAGCATCGATTTCCGCCTGCGTACGCGCTACCTGGATGAGCAAGCCGACGACCTGGACGATGCACTGGCGCGCATAGAGCGCTACACCGCAGAAGGCAAAGCGATCTCGATTGGCCTGTGCGCAAACGCAGCAGATGTGCTGCCCGAGCTGGTCAAGCGTGGCGTAAAACCCGATATGGTGACTGACCAAACCAGCGCCCACGACCCGCTACACGGCTACCTACCCTCGGGTTGGACGTGGGAAGAGTATGTTGCCCGTGGCAAGTCGCAACCCCAGGCAACCGTAAAAGCCGCTAAGCAGTCCATGGCAGTACATGTACAAGCCATGCTCGACTTCCAGAAGATGGGCGTACCCACTTTTGATTACGGCAACAACATTCGCCAGATGGCTCAAGAAGAAGGGGTTGAGAACGCCTTCGACTTCCCTGGTTTCGTACCTGCCTACATTCGCCCCTTATTCTGTCAGGGCATAGGCCCCTTCCGCTGGGCGGCACTCTCCGGCGACCCGGAAGACATTTACAAAACCGATCAAAAGGTCAAGGAACTGATCCCTGACGACCCACACCTACACAACTGGCTGGATATGGCCCGTGAGCGCATCAGCTTCCAAGGCTTACCGGCCCGTATCTGCTGGGTAGGTCTGAAAGATCGTGCTCGTCTTGGTCAAGCCTTCAACGAAATGGTCAAAAACGGTGAGCTTAAAGCACCGGTAGTTATTGGCCGCGACCACCTGGACTCCGGCTCTGTTGCTAGCCCCAACCGCGAGACCGAATCGATGCTGGATGGATCAGACGCTGTTTCCGATTGGCCGCTGCTCAATGCATTGCTGAACACCGCCGGTGGCGCTACCTGGGTATCACTGCACCATGGCGGCGGCGTAGGTATGGGTTACTCCCAGCACTCAGGCGTGGTAATCGTCGCCGACGGAACCGATGATGCCCACGCGCGATTAGGCCGCGTGCTGCGTAACGACCCAGGTACCGGTGTTATGCGCCACGCAGATGCTGGTTACGACATTGCCAAAGAGTCTGCCCGTGAAAACGGTCTCGACTTGCCGATGCTGAAGTAACGTTCACGGGGGGATACCGGCACCACCGCGCATAACACTTGGTGGTGCCGATTTCAGCGCTCTATGAGAATGAGAACAACAACACCAACGGGAGATTCTTTATGTCAACGCACGGCAAGAAAAGTCTGAACCGCAGTGTATTCATACCCGCCTTCGCCATCATCTTACTAGCCGTCATCATAGGACTCGTAAACAACGAGTTGCTAGTCAGTGTCGCCAGACAATTATTCTACTTATCACTGTCTGATTTTGGCTGGCTATATCAGTTGTTAGCTATATCAACACTGGGCATCACCGCTTATATCTTCTTCTCCAAAGCTGGCAATATCAGGTTAGGCGGTGAACACGCCAAACCAACTTTCTCCATGGCGGCAACCTTTGCCATGGCACTGACAGGAGGGATCGCCACGGGAGTGGTGACCTACTCAGTTAACGAACCGATTATCTATTTGGGCAACGTCTATGGCGAGATCAGTAATCAAGCCTTCGAGCCCGCCAGTTCTGAAGCCGCAATCTTTGCACTGGCAAGAAGCTTTCACAACTGGAGCTTCATCCCCTACGCCATGTACTCCATCGTTGGCCTGATGATCGGCTACATGCACTTCAACCGCCAACAACGCTTTTCGATCTCGTCGACACTGACGCCGATTCTCGGCAACACCGAGCGTAATCCTCTAGTACGTGCAGTAGTCGATATCATCTCGGTACTGGCGATTGCGCTCGGCCTCGCCTCGTCATTAGGTGCTGGCTTGGCTCTGATCAGCTCCGGGCTTGAGGTCGAATATGGCATCGCTTCTAACCCAACTACTTGGCTGATTCTGACACTGGTCATTTCGACTATTTTTATCACCTCAGCGGTTTCTGGCCTCAAACGTGGCATCCGCTTCCTATCATCGATCAATGCTTATATCTTCTACGCGTTCGTTGCTATTTTGGTGATTATTGGCCCGTTAAACTACATTCTCAGCCTGTCTGTAACCAGCCTAGGTTACTGGCTCGATAATTTCTTCCTTTGGTCGTTCGACACCAAGGAGTCCGGTGGCGAGGCCTTGGTGACCTGGTGGACTATGTACGACTGGTCGATCTGGATTGCCTATGCACCATTGATGGGGCTCTTTCTAGCACGAATCTCCTACGGCCGGACGCTGCGTGAGTTTCTCATTATTAATTGGATACTGCCCTCGATATTCGGCATTGTTTGGTTCGCCATTTGGGGAGGGTCAGCCATCAAGTGGCAAATGGATGGCACTCTGGATCTAGTCAAAGTAGTCACCGAGAGCGGAGCTGTCTCTGGGCTATGGGGGTTCCTACAGCACCTGCCACTGTCAGCGCTACTGATTCCGCTGGCCATTCTGACTCTAATCATTTCCTTCTCGACCGCGGCGGACTCAATGTCCTCGACTATCGCCACCATCTGCACCAAAAACATGACGGCGAATGAAGAACCCCCTCGCAAGCAGAAGGTTCTTTGGGGCCTTTCAATTGGTGTCATCGCCTACATCATGGTGGCCTTCGGTGGTGGCGCCCAGGGCGTAGATGGCATCAAGTTCCTAGCCGCAGCAGGCGGCTTCATAGTGCTCTTCCTGTTCGCACTGATCGTAGCCTCAGCGGCGAAGGTTTTCATCATGCAGGGATCTCAGGGACAGCAGCCAGACGCCCTTAACCAACAGGCGGAGAAGGCCTATGAGTGACAATTCTCGGCATATCACGCTCGGCGCAACGCCTGTCGACTGGCGGCAGGTAGTCGAGATCGCACGCCACAAGGTGTCCTTGTCGCTGACCACACAAGCCTGGGACAGAATCATCACTGCACGCAAGACTGTCGAAGAAATCGCCTCCTCGGCTACTCCCTATTACGGAATCAATACCGGCCTGGGCGCACTATGCGAGGTGGTGCTAGAACCAAGCGAACTGCAGCGGCTTTCGTACCATACGCTAATGAGTCACGCCTGTGGCATCGGCGAACCTCTTCGGAAGGAGCAGGTTAGAGCGATTATCTGCTGCGCCGTTATCAACTATAGCCACGGCTACTCCGGCATCAGCCCTTTCGTCGTGGAGGGGATGATGCGGCTCTTGAACGAAGAGGTCACACCGATTGTTCCCTCAAAAGGCTCAGTCGGTTATCTCACCCACATGGCACACATCGGCCTAGCGTTGATCGGCCATGGCGAGGTCGAGTACCTCGGCCAGCGCATGCCGGCCAAACAGGCTCTGGATACCATCGGCATGGCCCCTCTTACACTTGGGCCTAAAGACGGCCTCAGCCTAGTCAACGGCACTCCTGCAATGACGGGCCTAGCCTGCCTAACACTTGCGGATACCGCACACCTTGCCGCATGGGCCGACATCATCGGTGCCATGAGTTTCGAGGCGCTCGGTGGTCAGCAGGACGCTCTACTGGCAGAGGTGACAAGCCTCAAACGGCACGGTGGCGTTCAGCACACAGGGGATAACCTGCGTCGACTACTACAGGGAAGCCCTCGCCTTGCACACTGCCGAGGGCAACACCTACAGGATGCACTCAGCCTGCGCTCTATGCCCCAGGTACACGGTGCCTGCCGTGACCAGTTCGACCACGCCGCTAGACAGATAGACAACGAGCTTCATTCTGCAACTGACAACCCCCTGGTGTTTACGGGAAAGGATGGCTATAGAGTTGTGTCACAGGCTAACCCCCATGGCGCTTCTGTAGCCATGGCATGCGACCTGTTGGCGATCGCCGTGTGCGAGTGGAGTTCAATATCCGAACGCCGTACCTACCGTCTTGTAACGCCTCAAACCAACCACTTACCTCCTTTCCTGACAGCTGAGGCTGGGGTTAAGTCAGGAATGATGATTGCACAATATTCGGCTGCTTCGCTGGTAGCTGACAACAAGCGCCTAGCCCAACCTGCTGTCACCGACAATTTTATGACCTCGGGACTTCAGGAAGACCACCTGAGCCTGGGAGAAAGCGCCGCGCTGAAGCTGGACCAAGCTCTCGACAATGCGTTTCAAATACTCGCTATTGAATACCTGTTGGCCTCTCAGGCCTTCGACTTGATCGATGAGCAGGCTTTTGCTCCAGGAACTGAACTGGCGTGGAAAACGCTAAGGGAAACGATCCCTTTCTATGAGGAGGAACATGCCCTCCACCTGGATATGTACGCAGCTTACAACCTGCTGCGCGATGAGTCACGACAGTCCCCCTTCATCACACTAGCCCCCCACCTAAACCCTGGAAAGAGGTAATCATGACCCATCTCGACATTCAGCCCGGCAAAATGACCCTGGCGCAAGCGCGCCAGGTGTTTCAATCTCCGGTCACCGTTAGTCTGCCCGCCAGCGCCAACGATGCAATTCAAAAAAGTGTTGATTGCGTCAACCGCGTGGTTGAAGAAAATCGCACGGTCTATGGCATTAACACCGGGTTTGGGCTACTCGCACAAACGCGTATTGCCGATGAGGACCTGGAAGCGCTGCAACGTTCGCTAGTGCTTTCCCACGCTACCGGCGTAGGCGCTGCCATGGACGATAACCTGGTACGGCTCATCATGGTGCTTAAGGTTAACAGCCTGGCACGGGGCTTCTCTGGCATTCGTCGCGAAGTACTCGACGCGCTGATCGCCCTTATCAACGCGGAGGTGTATCCGCATATTCCGCTCAAAGGCTCGGTGGGTGCCTCCGGTGACCTAGCGCCATTGGCCCACATGAGCGTAGTGCTTATCGGTGTGGGTAAAGCACGCTACAAGGGCGAATGGCTCTCTGCTGAAGAGGCGCTCAAGATCGCGGGGCTTAGCCCCATCGCGCTTGCTCCCAAAGAAGGCTTAGCACTACTCAACGGCACACAGGTTTCCACTGCCTACGCCCTGCGCGGTCTATTTGATGCCGAAGACCTCTATGCTGCCGCTACTGTTTGTGGCTCTCTAACGGTAGAAGCCACCTTGGGATCACGCTCACCATTTGATGCGCGTATCCATGAGGTGCGTGGTCAGCGCGGCCAAATCGACGCAGCGGCGGCTTATAGGCAGCTGCTCGGCGAAAACAGCGACATCGGCGACTCCCACGCCAACTGCGAAAAGGTTCAAGACCCTTATTCGCTACGCTGCCAGCCACAGGTAATGGGGGCTGCGCTTACTCAAATCCGCCAAGTCGCCGAGGTGCTGGCGGTAGAAGTCAACGCGGTTTCCGACAACCCCCTGGTTTTTACTAACACAGGGTTTGCTGACAGTGACGACATTATCTCCGGCGGCAACTTCCACGCTGAGCCAGTGGCAATGGCTGCTGACAACTTAGCGTTGGCAATTGCCGAAATGGGTGCACTGGCGGAACGCCGCATCTCGCTAATGATGGACAAGCATATGTCCCAGCTGCCGCCCTTCTTGGTCGAAAAAGGCGGCGTTAACTCTGGGTTTATGATCGCGCAAGTGACCGCGGCAGCGCTTGCCAGCGAGAACAAAGCATTGGCGCACCCCCATAGCGTTGACAGCCTACCTACCTCAGCCAACCAGGAAGACCACGTTTCCATGGCACCGGCAGCTGGTAAGCGGCTATGGGAAATGGCCGATAATGTACGTGACATCCTTGCCATTGAGTGGCTCTGTGCCTGCCAAGGGCTTGATATGCGCCATGGCTTAAAGACCACGCAACAACTAGAGCAAGCCAAGCAATTACTGCGTGACCGTGTCACCCACTATGAGCAAGATCGCTTCTTTGCACCAGACATTGAAGCAGCCAGCAACCTGATTGCATCAAGAACGCTGAGTCCTCTACTTCGTCCTGGCACCCTGCCAAGTCAGCACTAAGCGACTTAGCCTGCCCCGCAGCCACAGGCTGCGGGGTTTCATTGTATTCACTTCCAACTAAATCTAATTCCAACGACAAGAGTAGCTTCCATGAATGCTATTGTTTTGGCCATTTTAGTGATGGTCAGCCTCAGTCTTGCTCGGGTTTCCGTTGTCTTTGCCTTAATCGTCGCGACGTTGGTGGGCGGGCTTTATGCGGGTATGCCCATCAACGCCATTCTCGATGCCTTTAACGACGGCCTTGGTAACGGTGCTACCGTAGCACTGGCGTATGCGGTGCTGGGCGCCTTTGCTGTTGCCCTCTCACGTTCAGGCATAACAGAAGTAATGGCGAACCGCGCCATTGTGCGCTTTCAGGTCGATGATTCAGGCGGCAGTCGCCGAATGGTGACCTATACACTACTGGCGGCCCTGCTGGCAGCGGCGGTCAGTTCTCAAAACCTAATTCCGGTGCATATTGCGTTTATTCCGGTACTAGTACCGCCATTACTCAAGCTGATGAACCACTTGCAGCTCGACCGCCGTCTGGTTGCATGTGTAATTACCTTTGGCATTACCGCCCCTTATATGCTGTTGCCGGTAGGCTTTGGTGCCATCTTCCTAAATGACATCCTACTTACCAACCTCAATGAGAGTGGCGCCGCACTGGGGTTAGAGGTCACCCGAGGAATGGTGCCTATGGCGATGGTGATCCCTATCGGCGGGATGGCGCTTGGCCTTGCAGTGGCAGCGCTATTTAGCTACCGCAAAAGCCGCCACTACCAGGACCGCGACCTCGCCAAAGGCGACGAGACGCCCGCAGAAGCGGCCCAGCATCTAAAAGGCTGGCAAAAAGCTGTGCTGGCAATTGCACTCATTGGAACTGTTGCAGTTCAGCTCTACACCGGCTCAATGGTGCTGGGGGGCATCTTTGGTTTTGCCCTGCTATCACTGAGTGGCGTCTTCCGCTGGCACGAGCAGGACGGCATCTTTACTGAAGGCATGCGTATGATGGCCCTGGTCGGGTTCATTATGATTACCGCGGCTGGCTTCGCCAGCGTGATGCAGGCCAGTGGTGAAGTTGAAGCGTTAGTGAGTAGTTCCACGGAAATAATTGGTGATAACAAAGGCCTGGCAGCACTGATTATGCTGCTCGTCGGTCTCTTTATTACTATGGGCATCGGCTCTTCGTTCTCAACGATACCCATCATCGCCTCGCTTTACGTTCCACTCGCGCTTAACTTTGGCTTTTCGCCACTCGCCACAGTGGCACTGGTAGGTACCGCCGCCGCCTTGGGCGATGCTGGCTCGCCGGCTTCTGATTCGACACTTGGCCCCACCGCCGGTCTCAATGCTGATGGCCAGCATGACCATATCTGGGACAGCGTTGTGCCAACCTTCCTGCACTACAACATCCCGCTGATTGTCTTTGGATGGGTGGCCGCCATGATGCTCTAACACTCCCCCAGGCCTTTCCCCAAAACAAAACCACCCCGAAGGTTGGACTGGTTGTCCAATTTTCGGGGTGAAGCTCATTCTAGCGGGGTGGTTAATGGCGGTTACCTGTGATGATAGGCAGCCTTGAGAAACTTAAAAGTTGATTGTTTCACCATCTTCAGGGATTTCAACGCGATCCTCGATACCCTGCTCCCGCACATACTCTCTCAGCTCTTCACGGGTCAGCGCCATATGGTTGACGGCATCCATGTGCGAGGCAACGATCGTGGCATTCGGAGCCGCCTGGACAGCTCGCAGCACATCTTCCTTGCCCATGATGATGGACTCTTCAAAGTCGCTCAACAGTGCTTCGCCCGCATTGACTATGATGACCTCTGGGCTGTACTCCTCGATGGCCAGATTGACCTCATCTCGCCAAATAGTGTCGCCCACCAAGTAAATCGTCTTCTGGTCCGGCGCCTGGAATACAACACCCATGGCTTCGCCGAGGACCTCCGCTAGTTCTGGCACAGCATACATTTCATCAGTGCCGTGCTGCCCTCCCGTCTTGCTCAGGGTTACGCCACCGAACTCAGCCTTATCGGAAAGGATCCGCACGTCAGTGAAACCCTGTTCACGGATCATGAGCGCATCAGCCTCGTGCTGCGTGAAAAGCGGAATATCTTTCGGTAGAAATTCCTGAGCGGCGTCATCCCAATGATCCAAGTGGGTGTGGGTGATGATCACCGCATCCACCCCATCGATGATCTTCTCAACAGACATCGGAAGATCTACCAGGGGGTTACGCAGTGTGCTGCGGTAGGTACCCTCAAACCCTGGATAGGTGCCCTTTTCCGATAACATCGGGTCAATCAAAAAGGTGGTCTCACCATAACCGATCTTCACCGTTGCATTACGGATCTGCTGCAACTGCACAGTACTGGTAGCTGCCTGAGCTGCAGCGGCACCAACAGTAAAGCTCAGCGCCACGGCCAGCGAACTGGAAATTTTTTTCAGAGCCATAAGTTTCTCCAATGAGTCCTATGTAAATGTAAGTGCAGCGCGATTCCATCCTTGACTTCGCCATGGCCGACCGTGGCCGAAACGTCAGCCGTTAACCGGACAAGTAACCAAATGCGACGCCCACCCTGCGTCCAAGTTGACCAGACCTCGAGAGCACGGGCTTATCTTGGATTGGTGCGCTGTTGTTTACTTCGCCGCCAGATACGCCTGCGTCGATGTAACGGTACCGTAGCCGAACTCGAAGGCCGCCATCATAGCTGCATGAACCTGGGCTGCAGGCACGGTCACGCCGTTGAACTCAAGATCAAGTGTGGCACAAGCGTCGTGTACTATCGTGGCCGCGTAACCCATATCAACGGCCGCCCGCACGCAGGCATCGACACACATATGGCTCATCGCACCGATAACCACTACTTCCTCTACCCCACAATTATCAAGTTGTTGCTTGAGGTCAGTGTCGCGAAATGAGTTGACGTAGTTCTTAACGATAACCGGCTCATCTCCAGTCGGGGCCACGGCAGGTTGAATTTTGACCCCATCGGAGCCTGGCACGAACACCGGCGCCTCACCATTGGCGAACTCGTGGCGGATGTGGAAGATAGGGATATTCTTAGCCCGGGCATCAGCGATTATCTTGGCAGCATTAGCAGCAGCGGCTTCAATGCCAGATAGGGGTAGCTTACCTGTAGGTAGATATTCGTTTTGCAGATCGACGACGATCAAACCAAGCTTTTTCATGATGTAGCCCCTTAGGTAGATTGAGAATTAAGTGGGTTGATAATCCGTTGGATTGATAGCCGCTATGTTCCCCCCTATATGGCACAGCGAGAAGTGGCGTCAAAGACATTTTCAGTGCCAATATCGACATCTATTCACTACCATCTTATAAAGCCTTGATAAGAGCTTGATAAGAGCTTGATAAAATCTGGACTCGGTATTTAGAAGTGTGCGCCCTAGCCAAGTGCACTAAAGCGACGGCGGTATGCACTAGGTGACAAGCCGACAAGGCGTGTAAATACTTTACGGAAGGCACCGGGATCACTATAGCCCACCTCCCATGCAACGCGCTCAATGGAGGTCTTTTCGAACTGCAGCAACTCACGGGCCCGACCAACACGCAGCCGCTGACAGTATTCGGTCGTCGTCATGCCAGTCGCCTTCTGGAAGCGACGTAATAGAGTGCGCTCTTCCAGCCCGGCCTGCGCGGCCAGAGTGGATAATGCCACCTCCTTGGCCTGGGTCGCCTGTAGCCAGTGCTGCACTTTGAGTACCGCGGTGTCCCCATGTGTTAAGCGGGGAGAAAATACACTGTAATAGCGTTGTTCACGGCCAGGAGGATCAACCAGTAGCATACGCGCCGTCTCGATCATAACCGTTGGACCCAGCAGCCGATCCACAAGCTTTAGCCCCAGGTCCGTCCAGGACATAAGCCCTCCGGCCGTAATCACATCACCATCATCGATAATTAGTTGATCTGCATCTACATGAACATCAGGGTAGCGCTGTTGCAATAACTCGGCATACGCCCAATGGGTAGTCATCTTGCGACCTGCAACCAGGCCGGTAGCCGCCAATGGAAAAGCGCCAGCGCAGACCGAACCCAAAGTGACTCCTTCCGCATGCCGCTCACACAGCCACGCCGTCAGCGACAAGGTGTCATCCGCTCTAATCGGTTCGCCCAGTGTAGGCGGCAGAATCAATGCCGATAGCACGGCAGGTTCGCCTGAGCCACTATCAAATATACGTACCGGAGTAACACCAGCCTCGTCCTGCTGTTGCCAGTGCGTTATTCGCAATGGCGGCTCGGTTTGCTGCAAATGTGTCGAGGCGATACGATTTGCGACACAGAACAGGTCGGTCAACCCCAGTACAGCCGCCTGCTGTGCCCCCGGATAAAGCACCAAGCCTATCTCTAACGTCTGCGTTTTTGCCATCTTTTTCTAAGGCCCTGTCATGTATGGATATCACCATCTGTCTCAATGCCGACGGCTAACACAACCAGTAGTGGTTCAAAAACTAGATACCCTCTAATGAAGCTGATGAGTTACCCAAGCCAAAGCCCCCTCTCGGGTGAGTGGGGGCTTTAACATCGCGGCTCAGCAACTGATCAGCCAGTAACTACTCAGCCAGTAACTACTCAGCAAGCAACTACTCAGCAAGCAACTACTCAGCAAGCAACTACTCAACAAATAACTATGTCTGGACAATCACTCGCTATCACGGTCACTCGGTCTCAGCACCTTCGGGTTAGAATTCCCCCACACCGTATAAAGATCAGCTAATAGTGCGTCGTTGAGCTCCTCAAGCTCTTCAATGGTAATACGCTCCTCACCTTGAAGTCCGTAGAGCACCACCTCATCACCAGGAGACACGCCTTCTAAATCGGTAACGTCCACCATGGTCGTGTTCATTGACACTTTGCCTAATACCGGCACCCGCTCACCGTTAATCAGCACAAAGGCAGCATCGGTAAACACACGCCGGTAACCATCAGAGTAGCCAACGGGTAAATTTGCCAGCAGGCTATCACGCTCTAACACCCTTACATGGTCATACCCCACTCCACTGCCCTGAGCATAATCATTCACCGATGCAACACGCGTTCGGAAAGACATCACTGGCTTAAATTGCTCATAATGCGGCAAATCACCGTACAACAGGCCACCCGGCCTTACCATATCCAGCCGTGCCTCTGGCACTTCCATTGTGGCAAACGAGTTAGCCGCATGAAGAATTAATCCATCACGATCCAGATCAGCGGCCTCGATTAGCCAAGCACTCTGCTCATGGAAAAGCTCCAGCCCTTGGCGAACAAACTCCTCCTCTTCAAAGGCAAAGTGGGTCATGATACCCACCAGTTCCATAGACGCTAAGCCTTGCAGCTCTAATGCCTCCTGTCGCCCGGCTTCGCTCTCAAGCGCCATGCCGTTACGCCCCATACCCCCTGAGTTGAGGCCCAAATGATAGCGCAGCGTAACACCCGCTTCAGCCGCATCCTCAGAAGCCTGTCGCGCAGCGGTGATATCACCGAATAGCTCTTCCATCTCGTAATCAAATGCACCACGAATCTCTGCAGGTGTGGCACTGCGTACCCGCATTAATCGTCCCTCAAAGCCGCTTGCCCTAACCACGCGAGCTTCCTCATTGCTCGCCACACCGATGCAGGGAATACCTAACGCAATGACAGAAGGCATTAAGTTAGCAATCCCATGACCATAAGCATCGGCTTTCATAATGGCGCACAGAGCAGTCTCTTCCCCCAATAGCTCCTGGACACCAAGAACATTACCCTCAAAAGCGGATTGAGAGATCTCCACCCACGCATTGGCACTAATATGCTCTGGACTATCAACCAACAGAGCCTGGTCGCTAAGTAATGGAGCTGCATAGCTTGTGCTAGTAACAGCAGCAGCAACCGCAGCGGCTAACAGAGTAAGCGGGTATTTCATTGTTGAATCCTTGAACATTTTCGTTGTAGTGATTTCCCCCTACTGACACTAACCGAATTTAGCAATAAGTAACGATAGAGCATGCCGTTTTTCTTAAACAAAGCAGCGCTTTGACACAACAACGATAGATTCAAGCCGAGTTAGCTGAGAGAGCTGGCTGAGAGAGCTGGATTCGCTTACTGCGTCCTAGCAAAGCAAATGAGCCGGCGAAGGCCATGCCTACACCGACTCAACCTGGGCGCTTCCAAAGGTCCTGAACCCAATAGCTAGAAGATAGCCCGTACTGCCAGATATAAAACAGAAGGCGCTAAGAGAGCCCCCAACCCCGTGTAGAAGGTAGCGGTCATTGCACCGTAAGGGACAAGCTTGGGATTGGTTGCAGCAAGGCCTGCCGCAACACCACTGGTGGTTCCCATCAGGCCACCAAATATCATTGCCGAGCGAGGGTTATCCAAGCCAATATGGCGCGCCATAATGGGCGTCATGATCATCACCAGTATTGATTTGATTAAACCCGCGGCGATAGACAACGCGATAATATCTGAAGAAGCGCCAATGGACGCACCCGCAATGGGGCCAACGATATACGTCACGGTGCCAGCACCGATAGTGGTGAGTGAAACGGGGTCTCGATACCCGAAAGCAAACGCAACCGCGACACCAGCAACAAACGAAAGCACCACGCCTAGAAAAAGAGCAATAATGCCACTCATGCCTGCTTCACGAATTTCATGAAAACGCACGCCATAGGCTGTCGCAATAATCGCTAAATCGCGCAACATACCGCCACCCATCAATCCCAGCCCTGCGAATAAACTGATATCCGCGAGTCCCTTGCTGCCACCGGTGTGAATGCCTCCATAATAGGCGAGTGCAAGTCCTACCATAATCGCGATAGCGGACCCATGAACCCGGCCATTGGTTAACTTGTCGCTAACAAGGTAGGAAATATACATCGCTGCCCCAACAAGGGCGAAAGCAGCCACTAGATGCTGGCGTTCTAACTGGGCAATTAATGATTCAATCATGGCATCAACCTCGGGTTAGCGAATGGGGGCCGGAGAGGAAGGAGAAGACTTCGTTTGTGGTGGTTGCTCTTCCAAGGGGGTTGGACGTTGAGAGCGCCCAAATAGAGGAATCACCAGGAAACTAGCCGTTACCGCCACGAATCCCGCTAAGATGGCAATTAATCCACCATCAAGTGCCGCTGCCACATCCTGACTAGCCGCCATCGCCACGACGATGGGTATATACATGCCATTCCAGAACTTAATACCGCTTTCGGTGCTGGCGGGCATCTTGTTCTTATCCATCAGATAGCCGCCTAAAAAAATCAGCAGCAGCATAGCAATACCGACGCCGCCAACATTAGAGGTCACACCAAGCATCATGCCCAATACGTCACCCGCCCAAAGACCGACCAGCATGCAGCCTGCCAAAAGGGCAACTCCGTAAATCACCATAGTAGTATTCCTTCATTGTCATTATTGTGAGGATCATGCGTTAAATCTTAAGCCGCAGCAGTGATGTACTTCTCCCCTGCGGCGTAGAAAACCACGTCAAATTTCAGCGGCCGTATTTTGTGTTTGAAAGGTATCGGCATAGGTGTCGCGTAACTGATTTTTCTGCACTTTACCCATTACATTCCGTGGTAGCGCCTGTGTAAAAAAGACCCGCTTGGGTTGCTTATAACGCGCCAGCTGATCCTTCAGCGCCTCCTGAATTTCTGACGCGGTGATTGAACAGTTTTGCTCTTTAGGAACAACTACCGCGACGACACCCTCCCCCAGATCAGTATGCTGCACGCCAATAACCGCAGATTCTGCCACTCCAGGCAGGTCATCAATGAGCTGTTCGATTTCTTTGGGATAAACGTTATAGCCACCTGAAATCACCAGATCCTTGTCACGGCCCACGATATTTAGATAACCAAGTTCATCGATACAACCAAGGTCACCAGTGATAAAAAAGCCATCATCACGGAACTCCGACGCAGTTTTTTCCGGCATCCGCCAATAGCCTTTAAAGACATTAGGCCCTTTTAGCTCCACCATGCCTGTCTCACCTTGGGGAATGGTGCAGCCCGTTTCACGGTCGGTAATACGCACCTCAACACCCGGTAAGGGAATACCAACCGTACCTGGGCGACGCTTGCCGATGTAGGGATTAGAGGTGTTCATATTGCTTTCAGTCATACCATACCGTTCAAGTATGGCGTGGCCTGTGCGCGCTTCGAAGGCTTCATGGGTTTCAGCAAGTAAAGGAGCAGAGCCGGATATAAATAGCCGCATATTAGCGACAGCGTCTCGGGTGAGGCGAGGTGACTGAAGGAGCCTAGTATAGAAAGTAGGGACTCCCATCAAAACGGTCGCTTTAGGCATACGGTCAATTAGCTCGTCTACATCCAGCTTCGGCAAAAAGGTCATCGAAGCGCCGTTAACGAGCGTTACGTTGCATGCAACGAACAGCCCATGAGTATGGAAAATAGGTAAAGCATGCAGTAAGTGATCATTTTCGCTGTAGTGCCATGCCTCGCTGAGGGCCAAGCAGTTAGAGGCTAAATTGGCATGCGTCAGCATGGCACCTTTAGAGCGACCAGTAGTACCAGAGGTATAGAGAATAGCGGCTAAGTCATCAGGACCCAGCTCACAGACCCACGTCGTTTCCTCAACGTCGCCTAGTTTTTCCATCAAGCTGCCATCAGCCCGCGTGCCTAAACTTTCAATATGCTGTACACCGCATATAGCTGCCTGTTGAGTGGCAAGCGTCATCTCTTCCGGTCGGCAAATATAGAGTTTAGGCTCGGCGTCTTGCAAAAAGTAGCGAACCTCACTCTCCGTATAAGCAGTATTTAGTGGCAGATAGACAGCACCAACCTGCAAGCTAGCCAAATAGAGCATTAACATTTCGGGACTTTTATCAACCTGAACAACCACCCTATCGCCCGGCTCAATGCCTAACGCTAGTAAATGACTGGCAATCTTTCGGCTGGTGGCAATAACGTCTTTATAGCGATACTGCTTCCCACTAGGTGTATCAATTAGCACCTTGTCAGGCTGGCGTTCAAAGTGAGGATAAAACTGCATGTAAAGATTGTTATTCATCTTGTGCTCCTTGTTATTGTACCTAATCACTATGCTGGGTTTACCGGTTAGTCACTACGCGGAACTGTCTGTAAAGCACGGCTAAGCTTTAGCATCAGCAGTAAAATATTGAGATGCCTGGCTAGCAAGACGGCGGATATCATTTGCGCACACCACACTTTGGTGCTGGCTAAATGCCTCATGGTTTTGCTCGATATGACTGAGTCGATAGAGGTAGTTCACCATAACGCCATGGGCTTGTTGCATGCCCTTAAAGGAAGTGTCAGCGGGCCAATTAATACGATAAAGGCTGGCCCCATTACCCAGATGAAAACGTGCAACAGGATTAAGGGGCAGTCCTGCTGAGCTCTTAGCCTCCACAAGGTAATACGCCACAATACGCATCAACTCCTTCTGATTACTGGCCGATACCTGGGATGTGTCAAAAGACTCCGATGCAAGCAATGCTTCAAGCTCCTTTGATAACACAATGCTTTCAGTGGCACGCTGTTCAGCGAGCCAGGTTGCGAAGCCTGGGACTGGCGACAATGTGACAAAACTCTTTATTTGAGGGAATTCTCGGCTGAGTTCCTGAACGACCTGTTTGATTAAAAAGTTACCAAACGACACGCCTTTCAGCCCGCTTTGACAGTTGCTAATACTGTAGAAAACAGCGGTATCAGCCGTGCTTAAGGGAGTTTCTTCAGTATTTTCCAGAATGCTTTGGACGTTATCTGGAATCCCCTTACATAAAGCCACCTCAACAAAGATAAGCGGCTCGTCCCCCGTTGCTGGATGAAAAAATGCGTAGCACCGGCGGTCGTCGGGATCGAGTCGACGGCGCAGGCTGTCCCAGTCCTTGATTTCATGTACCGCTTCATAGCGAATGAGCTTTTCAAGTACAGCTGCCGGGGTGTTCCAATCAATGCTTTCCAGCACAAGAAAACCACGGTTAAACCAGGAATTAAAAAGGTGAGAAAAGTCAGCATCTAGCGCAGCAAGAGCGGGAGATTTTTTTAATCGCTTGAGAAGGTCGGCCCGCATTTTGACTAACTCATACGTACCGCCAGGGCAAAGATTTAGCCTACGCAATAAGTCTTGTCTACGTGGTTCACAAGCATCAAACAGCTTTGCAAGCGCAGCATTATCATATTTTTCGCAATAGACTTGGTATGCAGCATGGATAGCATCAGGTTCTGCTGCATAGCTATCTGCCAGCAGAGAGAAAAAAGCCTCTTGCTCCTCCTCATCCAGCTGGCTGTACTGTTCTAACGCTTGTTGGGCTGTCAGAATCTGTGAGGCCTCACCATCACGTTGCATTAGTCGTTCACACATCTCGGTAAGAACGCTAAGGTGTTGTTTATTATCTTTGAGCAACCCCTGCTGATGGCTTAGTGCGCGAGTGCGCTCGCTTATATTCGTGAGTAAACCTTGGAGGAAGGTCATATTCATATGCATACAGCTGAGCCCCGCACGTCATTGTCATAAGATTACAAAGGCAAGGATTTAACAACAAGCCATGTTATATTTAACAAACTAGGCCTGTTATATATTTCAGTCAAGCTAAAGAGGATACGACTTATGGCTAAGATATCGCAGACACAACGGCTGCGTGACTTACTGGAAGATGCCATTGTGGGGGGGCGCTTTCTGCCAGGAGACAAGCTAGACCCAGATGCATTAGCGCTAGAGTACCAGTGCTCGCGTACACCCATTCGTGAAGCTATTCAACAGCTTGCAATGTCAGGAATGGTTCAAGTGTTGCCTAAACGTGGAACCTTCGTAACGAAGCTAAGTATTTCAGAATTAGTCGAGCGCTTCGAAGTCATGGCTGAATTTGAGGGTGTCTGTGGAAGGTTGGCTGCACGGCGAATAACAGCAGATGAGTTGGCACTGCTCAAAGAGGCTCATAACGCATGTCGTGCAAAAGTAGCAGAAGGAGATAGTAACGGTTACTACTACGAAAATAGCTTATTTCACCAACGAATTTATGAAGCGAGCCATAATGAATTCCTGGCCCAAGAGTCAGCCCGCTTACATGCCGTATTGCAGCCCTACAGGCGCATGCAACTACAAGTACGTATGCGCTTGGAGACCTCTTTTCAGGAACATGACGCGATTATAGCCGCGATAGAAGCTGGCGAGGCCCTTCAGGCAGAAGCACTCTTACGTGATCACGTCACGATACAAGGAGAGCGTTTTACGGATTTGGTCGCTTCAATGCAGCAGTTAAAACGCGCCTGATACTCCCCCACTACCCTATGCTACCCTGCGCAAAACAGACTTAGGGGGCAGGATGAGGCTACTGATGGGCATAGCGACGGCTTTACTACTCGCTGGATGTGGTGATGAAGGACCGCCACAGCCAGATATGTCGCTGAAAGTAGGCGATGAAGGAGTCATATCTAGCGCATCGCGCATGTGCAACTCCGTTGAGCTTTACGAGATCCGCAGAAAGATCTGGCAAGATGTAACCCAGGAAGAACTGGATACCTACAATGAGGCGTTAGAGAACGGCGACTGCACCTCAGCATATGCCAAGAATTTGCAATATAAGGTGCTGGATATTGGCCCTGTTGTAGAAGACGCCACAGGCTGTAGGCTACGTTATATGGTGACAATAGAAGTTGAGGAGCACGGCACGCGGTACGTTTCCAGTGACCGTCTTCCAGGCACTACACAAGAACAGTGGGACTACCGCGGGAACTGCACACCAAGACTTTCTGAGTAGAAGTTGACAACTGTGCTTCGCCCTGACGTGACGGACGAGGCTTCCCAATTTCTTGGCCAATTACTTTACCCGTCACATGCATGCCCTCTCGGCTGCGGCATCGTCGCATATAGCCCCGTAGGTGCTCACTCAAGCAGCGATCAATCTTTCATTTTTGATCCTGAAAAGTAAAACTGCCCATTTATCGGCTAGTTCTCAAAGATACGAATACGAAAGGAAGCCCATGAGAAAAGTCATTCAGCACACTGCTGCAGCGTTAATACTCATTCCCACCGTCGGAGCAGCAAACAACCTGGAGGCTGGACTAGCCGCCTATCATGCAGGTGAGCATGAAACAGCAATGCAGGAATTAAGACCGCTCGCAGAGCAAGGTGATGCAGAAGCGCAGTACCGACTTGGGTATATGTACAACCGGGGCTGGGGCATTAGGAGTAACGGTGTCGAAGCACTGAAGTGGTGGCACTTGGCCGCCGAGCAGGGCCATTTACCGGCACAGTATAAAATTGGGGATGTGTACGAAAACAGCATGAATGATTCGTTCTGGGGCATTGAGCGAAGCAGGGAAGAAGCGAGAAAGTGGTACCTTATGGCCGCTGAACAGGGTTATACAGATGCACAGATCAAACTTGGTAACATGGACCCCTTTGGGCCAGAGGGTGAAAAATGGGTACGCATTGCTGCTGAAGCAAACAATGCAGAAGCTCAATTCAAACTTGGGCGCAGGTACCAGCATGGCTGGGGCGTACTAGAAGACGATGTAGAAGCGGTAAGGTGGTTTCGTCTCGCCGCTGCGCAAGGATATCCAGAAGCCCAGTCGGCTCTTGGATCCCGATACGAATTTGGGCGTGGCGTGAGTCAAGACGATACCACAGCGTACATGTGGTACACCCTTTTTGAAGCCAACAGCGACATGACAATGGAAAACAGAAGAGATCTCGAAGCCAAAATGCCCCCAGAAGCCATCGCTGAAGCTGAACAGCGTGCAAGTATGTGCATGTCATCCAACTACCAACAAGGCTGCGAAGAGTAGATTCGCAGGCAACGTTGAGCCCCTAGATCCTGAATTCAAGCAATAAGTACAGTGCACTCATAGGCATTTAAATAAGGCCGCCAGAATACTATGGTACTGTACTTTACGCTTTAAAGCCCTTCAACTTGAGGTGGAATAAATCCATTATTAGATAAGGCTTTTATGACACCTCTAACTAGAAAGCTATTATCAAAACCAATCGTATATTGTCGAGCCCCTTCAGCTATAGGCCTAAGCATTCCAGCTTCAACAAGCTTCCGTACTTGGTATGTTCTTTGAGGGGGTTTTGAGCCCTTCATTACAGAAGCAAGATCGCTTGCTTTAACAACTTGCCTTTCAATAGCCAAATTTAGAATATCTTTCTCTTGTGTCGTTATCAGCTTTCTTTCTCGGGCATGTTCTAGCGCTGGCCACAAAATATTCTCTTTCAAAAACGTATAGTCTGAAAGCTTATCCAGCTTTTTCAGCTCATCTAGAATCCCTTGCAAAACGTATACACACCAGTCATGCAGTGCTTCTGGGGAGCCTGAATCAGCAAGCGATAACATTTCATAGTAGCGTTCTCGATCATTGCAAAAAACAGCAGTCGGGTTGAGCACACGCCCAGTGACCGTCTTGCCCAACGAAACGTTAAAGCCGTACTTGATCATTAATGCATAAGTTAATAAGCGAACTACTCTCCCATTTCCATTGGTGAATGGATGTATCCACCCAAATCGATGATGGGCTAAAGCCACTTTCATGAGATCGTATTTTTGCTGATCGCTATTATTTATAAAATTAACCAGCTCGTGCATGTACTCTCCGACCCGAAATGGCTCTGGAGGAAGATGGCTAGACTTGGCTATTTTCACCTGCCCTGCTCTATAAGCACCTGGAGTTTCATCGCCTTCTCGCTCAAGGCCATCTACTGCAAGCTGATGCAACTCTCTTATAAAATGTTCTGATATGGGATCATCAGGCTCCAACTCTTCCTCAATGTATGACATAGCTCTTTCGATGTTAGCTATCTCACTCAAATGATCACTCGAGCGTTGTGTGCCCTCTAACGTGCTTTCGACATAATCAGCCAGCGTAGTGTGGTTACCTTCAATTCTTGCCGATCCTAAGCTTTCCAGTATATGGAAAATATTTTTAAGTTGGAAAAATGTAGGTGCTGGCGTGCTCCCGCCAAGCCGGAGCCTCCTCAGATACTCAAGCTCAGTCAGTACATCGACAAGAGGTGAGTCGAAGGATGGATTTAGAAGCACCAGGTCATAATGATGAAATGAAGCAGGGTCACTCATTATCTCAAATCCCTCAAAACATTATCTCAAAAAAATTAACAAAAAATATTAAAAAACATGATCTTAAAAAAATGAAATAGAAAAACAACTGAAATAAAGTTCAACAACATGTTGAATCCACCTGCTCAACAAGTCAAATTACGGCTACATATTTAGCCTGAATACGTCATCATGCACCCGGCGCATATTTCTGACTGCGCACCTAGCGTGCGCACCAAACTGCATACCGACTCATCTAAGGAGCACTCCCACAAAGCAGAGGGAAGACGAGCTATCTCGCTTAAGAGTAGCTTTAAGCGACCCTCAAACCCGGTGGATTAGCTCCAGGGTTTTGCTCTCCCTCTCACTTATTGAAAGTGCATAACTCCGCATGAATTCGCATGATTTTCATGCACCCATTTTTGTCTAGCCAGACTAGCAGTGGCGCGGCTTGGCAGAGGTCTCTGGGGTACATAAAAACCACTACATTTAGCGCGCGGGCGGTGTGGGGTAACAATGGCGCGGCGTGGGTCGCGGCCGGTGTGTTTTGGAAGGAACAACGAGGAGCTAAAAAACCATGTATTTCAGAGTATTGTACTCTTTTTTAGGCCTTCTCAGGACGTCTCAAGAATGGCCGTTGGCGTCCCTGGCAGGAGCCATAGATAGAAAATAACTCATTGAATTTTAAATAATTCATCCATAAACCATTCAGTTAAGTATACCAGTCTGTATACCAATAATTAATATCCACCCTTACAGGGCCATAGAGACGATATCGATGCGTTGTAACAATTAGATTAGGCTACACAACACCTTGAAAAGTAAAACAGCAAGGCATGCAGTAGCGCTCACTACTGCCTCGGGAGTGATCTCCATCCCCAATAGTGGTCCAAAAATCCTCCTTCAATGGGTATTTTCGGCTATAGGATATGTAAGTCGCTTGCCGTCAGGCACGTTCGTTTCACCAAAATTTTTACACCTAAAGCAATAACCTCATTCCGAGAAACCTTTCTCTTGGCATCGCTCCTGGCAGTAATCACCGATTAAATTTAGCCCAGGAAATCAATAGTCTACTCTTCACTAATGTATTTTTCTTACTTTATATTATCAATCACACTTTAAACTCTAGCGCTGCTCAAACAAATTGAGAATTCAATCACATTTTTAAAATTTCAACTTAACATCCTCAGTGTCCATATACCCCCACGACTTCATAACGACTCGGCTTATCTTATTTTTTAGCCGAAAGTTTCGCAATTAACGCAACAACTACAACACCCAATAATGATGCACCAACTCCCAACGAGACGTTAATAAAAATATCATTCCCTAAAAATTCAGACATGTTACGAAAATTGCTAGTTAAATCTGTGAGTGAAGCTGTAGAAGCCAGGAAGGCAAGTGTTAATGAAATTGTTGCAGAGATCACTGCAAACATTTCTGGTGTTTTTGTTGATTCGCGCGTCCTCCTTGATGCACTTAATATTTTATTATGCACCCTTTCTACTTCTTCCGTATCCCCATTTTCAGCTTTTAGATACGCTATAAATTTCTCAAAGGTAGAATCATCACTTTGTATAGTATAAAAAATCTTTCCAATTGAATGTACCTGTGACAACTCCGATATAAGCTGTTCCTTTCGACCACTATCCAGAAGAGGAGATGATACCGTTTCAGCTATTAAATCTTCTATTATTGAATTACCAGTAATAGATTCTTTTCTTAATCTGTTTTCTCTTACAAGTGAATCAATAACAGCGTTTAGCTCAAACAACCCCACAGTCCTCCCTTCACCAATTTGATGAGATAGCCTCTTGACAATTTCTCTCCTAACTTGGGCATACTTTTGAACCTGACTCTTTAAATAGAGATAAACAGCTAAAGGGACACCAAGTATTGATGCAAAAGAGCCGATTACTTGCAAGATGTCATTCATTTCGCTTCATCCCATGTCTTTCTATCAATAAAAAAGCATGACATTAAAGATCCACTATTACGCTTCATATATGCAACCCAGTCGCAATTAATAACAACACCTATTACCATAAACAAAACCAACCAAAATTTATTCATGAGAATTCATTAAAATTAAGTTTCGTTGAGTCATAACTTCCTCTCAAAGCAATGGATGATGTGCCCATAGCTTTTCAAGATCAACATCATCACTGCTTGGGCGATGCTCTTTAAGGAGGGGATCAACCTTCAATATCATCGGCAATTCAAAAGCCGTTCCAGTCACAACACAACAACCTTTCGCTAACGTTGGTATTAGAGACTTTGAAGACAAGTCTAAAGTGCTAATTGTATTATCAATCAACTTAAGATCTCTCTCGTTTACCAACCGATGTATAAAAAAATTATGTATTTGTGAGATAATAGTAGGCGAGATATCAGCAGGGCGCTGGCTAGCCAGAGTTAGAAACACCCCATACTTTCTACCTTCTTTGACGATCTCCTCAAATAGTTCAAGTCGATAATCTTTCCAGACTTCATGCTCTCGTGTAGATTGCTCAGAAAGAATATTGTGTGCTTCATCAATAATTATATGGAGCGTACGCGTGGGGGGGCTTCCTAAGCTGTCAGACTTTTTGTGGCTAGCGTAATGATTCTTAGCAATTAGCAGTGGTAATATTTTTTTAATATCACTACTACAGTTTTTTAATGATATTACTTCTAACAATGCGGGAGGAGGTGGAACCTCTACGACTTTCAGAACACTACGCAGCCCAGCAATTGAAGACTTAGCTCTTGAAAGTACTGGTTGGATATGTTCATACTGGGCATATCCTAACACAACATCCGAACACAACTGTAAATAAAACCTTAATATTAGCTCACTAAAATCATCCAAAAAATTTAGATCGATACTACTCACAACGGGCTTCATATTAGCATTAAATCCGTCTCCATTTGAATTATAATATCTCCCAGATGAATCTTTAAAATATTTCTGCTGATGATTGTAAATCATACCTCTTAAAAGATACTGCAAAGGTTCGTTGTTAACAATTTTTGCAATTTCACGACATAGTTCTAAAGCATCAGGTTTCGGCTCACCAGAGCTAAATGCTTTCTCAAAGGTCTTTTCAACATAAGTATTCAACGAGTCAGGTACATTTTTATATAGTGCTCTCCCGTTGAGCACTCTTCTAATAAAAGGCTGTTGAGTATTATTGGTTGCCTGGAATAGCAAGCTAAGAGTTTCTGCATCCCAAAAGTGAGAGGACTCAATCATAAACCTATCCATCTCACCTCTTTGATTAAGTCTAGTCACTCTTTTCTCATCACTTTTTAAAATCTGATTCTCAGTATACTCTCCATTAAAATCCATAATTAAAAAACGGCTTTTATCTTTTAAAAAGACATGCTTCTCTTTAAACAAAGTGGTATACAACTTCGCTAATGTATTTGATTTCCCGCTACCAGTATTTCCAAATATCCCCAGATGGCTATTAAACAATTTTGTCCAAGGTAAATTAATCGAGACATCCTCTTTAAGCATAGATCCAATTGAAAAATTTGAGGTTTTACTCGCCCCATAAATACTTCCCACCACTGCCTCACTTAACAACGAGGCCTTATCTCTAATCATGGGCATGTATTTCACACCCTCATGAAACTTATTATTTAGAATGAAACCTATCGGCTTTACATCTACCTTACGAATATAAAATGTTTTATCACTTTCTTCTAAAAATTTTCGCTCATCAAGATACTCCCCTTCAACCATACATACGATATCGATAAACCCTCGCTGAATAGATATATGCTCTCTTAAAGAAACACCTCTGTACTTTACACCTTCATAGAAAATTGTTTCTTGGCTAGAGTCCTCGAATATTCGAAGAGATATCTTAGTGCCAGTAACAGCTATAACCTCGCCTACTATAATACTCATAGATCACCCAGGTTTTCAGTGCTTTCATACTTCTCAGGTTTTAAAGAAAAAACATATTTATTAAAATTAGTAAAATCTAAAACCTCCCCCTCTGGTGGCGCAATAATTTGTATATTTCTCCACGAACCAAACTCTCTCTTTAACTTCACTGCAGCATTAGAATCATAACAACATATGTATGTCTGTAATGATGGATTAGATAAAGACCGTTGAACCAATCTTAAAATATGTTCATCAGCAAAAGAGAAGCCAAAAGTAATGAGGATTGAATTAGGCTTTTCAAGTTCATAGCTGAGCAGCCTAAGCATTTGATAATAATGCTCCTCAAAAACAGTTTCGTGAAACTTCCATTTAGTGGGGTTAACAATAGGCAACTGATTGTATTTGCACCAAAAGCTATCAATCTCTTGTTGTGAAAATTCTACGGCTGGTATATTTTCCGTATAGCCACCCTCAGTACATATATAGTCAGAAAATTCTTTAATTCTCTCAATATCATTCGAACTCAAAAAACTTTTAAAATCTTTAGAGTAATCCACCTCAATTTTATCATTATTTCTTAACCAATAAATTGAGCCATGCACATGAATGATATTTATTTGAGGTATACCGTAGCTGGATCTTTCAAACACGCCTGTCTGACACTGAAAAGTGTTGAAGTTTTTAGCATTTAAATATTTTTTAAAAAATCCAGACGCCCCATCATTAATAATAAAATCATACACATCCTCTTGTAACAGTGAGTCGCTACAATGCGCCAAACATCCATCATAATTGGTCGTAAATATATTTATTTTGCGATTCAAATCTTTCCGCCTCTCCATTAAACCAATTAAGGTTTTAATAAAGCACTCATAATTTTTTATATTCAGATCTTCTTCACCCGCGAAAACAAATTCAGGGCTAAAATTCTGCACAGGATAAATGCATTTATTATAATAATGCATAAACAAAGCCGTGCGCATGCTTTTAAAACTTTCAAATCTATGGGATAAGGTCTCAACAGTCTCTCGTCTTCCTTGCGCATCTTTAACCTTTAATGACAGTGTTGGGAACAAATCTGCTGATGCACCAGCACCAATAAGAATATTTACATTTTTATTATATATATCTAGTGCATCGATAGTTTCAAACATCCCAACCCCCTGAAATTAATTAAGATCTGGACAACGATTGTCGTTTAAAGGCATACCTAATCTAGTTATGGGTACGAGATCGAGCACAGCCTTTATATTAATATATGGTATAAGACGATTACTCAGGCTCTCCTAAGCATACTCAGGAAGGCCATATTTTACTATGAATAAGATTCTATCCACCTTCAATGTTTTTACCTATACCAATTCCCAAAACGCAGAATTTCGCATGACTCCCATGCAGCCAAAACTCGCCTACAGCCCAGTAATAGCGTGCCTAAGCCCATTTTTCAGGATGCATGAAGAACTGCCCAACAAGCGAACACCGCAGGCGGGTGAGGGACAACGCGCCGTATTGGAACCGTCACGTAAAGCCGCTGAGTGCCGTTATAAGCCCTGTACTCTGTTTGCCCTACCCCATAACGAAAAAGCAAAGCCCCCCAGATGCGAAAAACCTCACGCTTAATTACTAGCATTTCCCATGATCTGTACACGGAGGCCTTGCTAGGACTACTCAAGCACGCTCTTTTTCGCTGCCAGCAAGGTATAAGCGAGTTTTCAAGCCTGATTAGTCACACATACCGTGCTGAAGTGCATAACCCCGCATGAATTCGCATGATTTTCATGCGCCCATTTTTTACCAGCCAGCCCAGCAGTGGCGCGGCTTGGCGGCGGGCGCGGGAGTGCATAAAAACCACTACATTTAGCGCGCGGGCGGGGCGGGGTGATGACAACGCGCCGTGGGTCGCAGCCGGTGCTGGGCCGGTTGGTTGGCAACATCACCGCATGAATGGCCGTAGGCGCTTGTTTAAGGCTGGCCGCCCTTCCGCCCTGCCTAACACAACAACGCCCCGCACAAAGGCGGGGCGTTGGTCATATGCTCGCGAATGGCTGAGGTTAGGCTTGGGCGCTATCCAAATCGTCCAGGCTCGGTACATACTCCATTTGCAGTTCAAGCTCTTTCAAACGTCGCGCAAAGCCAATATTTGATGGGTAGTCTCTGGCTTCCGCTTCGCATGTAAGGAGCGACGGTAGCTGGGTTACTGGCATGCATTCTTGGCTATCAAGTGAAGGCATGTAACGAACCAACAGCTCACCCAGCGCTTGGTGATTGCGGGCGCGGATCTCATCATTAACCTGCCGGGTGTCCTCTTTATTTAAGCGGGTGGCGATGCTTTTTCCTGGCTGAGACGAGACATCAATGCCAAGTTTAATCATAAAGACTGGATCGTTATAGGTATCCACCTCGATACGCTCAAAAAGCTGTGGCACAGCGGCGCTAAACTTTGCCATGCTCTCGCTTTCACTCATTTCTCTCAGGCTATTCACTAGCTGATTGTGCGATGAAAGATCATCAAAGCGGCGCGCGGCTATCCGTAGCGATATGCGCGCAGAAAGGGTCTGCATTTTGAGCCATTCCGCTTGTGGCTCCAGTAGAGCTATCATTTCCTTGATCTGGCTAGCCTCAGAGGCCCACTGCCCCTTTTGCTTGAGCTTCTCACGTACTTCCTTGCTCTGCTTTCCAAAGCCCTTAACGAACTCTTGCCGCCATTCGGTATCGACTACTTTCTCTTGCTGACCTAAAGCAGTCAGCGTTTTCCGTAATTTTGCTAGCTCATTAGACACATCTTCGAGTTTCTCACGGCGTATTAAGTATTTGGCTCTCTCCCTCTCCAGTTGTGCTGCTAGTTCTGCCTCAGTGACCTCGGTAGAAACAATGTTGGGAACTTTAAAGTAACGCATATGGGATATTTTCATTTCATGGCTCTCCGGTTTAGCGGCTGGCGTGGCTTCAGGTGACTGCTGGGTCATAGTGGCCTCACGGTTGGCATGGGTGCGCGGGTGAAACGGTGGAGCCAATGCCCCACCAACGGGAAATGTGTAGCTGAGTGAAAAACGCCTGCCGGGAAAGGAAAGGGGTCGACTTAACTAGGCTGGTTAAAATTATTCGCAAGACGAACAAAATCCTTTCCCCTGTGTGTTTCCACCCTCTAGGTCGCAAAAATCGTGGCAACAAGGCAACAGAGGCTATTCCACTGATTTTAAAAGTGTTTTTAGTGGCAACACCGTTGCCAAGGTTTTTTGAAATGGCAACAGACACACAACCACATAGGTACATAAAGATATGTGTTGCCATTGTTGCCACCTCTCTTATTACTGAGGCAACGCTAAAACCCGCGTGGTTACTGGCCGTTGCCTTGTTGCCACTGTTGCCATGGAAAATAGGTTCACGCGTAATTAGGTTTTTCATCTTGCTCCCAGCCTTTCAGCATCCAACTTGTCGGGATCAATGACGAAAAAGCGCGTGCTCCCTCCTCCTGGCAGGCGGTAGTTTTTCTGGTTGCGGCCGCTATCCATCTTGGCCAACACACCATAGGTTTCGAGCGTGCGTATCACGCGCTCCCGGCCATACCCCGCAGCGGCTTCTGAGAGAGAGGCACGGTTAAACAGGTAAAGGCGTTTTATGCCCTCTATCTCGTAGTAACCGGCACGGTGCTTGATATTGGAGTTGGGTAGCTGTGCGGCGATGTCAGAAAAGCGGCTGTCTCCGTGCATGGCGATAAAATCCGATAGCGCGCTAAGTATTTGACGGTCTTCGGCGTTACCATCACCGACCGTAAGCAGCCACTCCTCAAACAGTTGGCGGCAAGCACTAGCAGCATCGTCGGCCTTCCAGGGTAAAAGCCCGTAACTAATGGCTATCTCCCCCGCCAGGGCGATAATGGCGAAGCGATCCGCCACCCTGCCCGCTTGTGGCCCTTCCGCTTGAAAACCATCACGTACCTCGGCAAAACGCTGATAGAAAACGTCGGGATCAGCCTCTTTAATCAACCGCTCCACGAACGCAGGCCCCACCATGCCGTAGTGGTGCGCGGTCGCTGTTGTTAGCTTTCTATGGAATGCAGCGCCATTCATGCCGTGAACATCATCAAAGGCGCGATAGGTGCGGGTGCCTGCGTTTACGTCCACCATTCGCAGCTCTGCCCCAGCGTGGGCGGCATTGCCTGAAATGGCCGCATGTTCAGAAAGTGACCGCTCCCCGCTGGAAAGCGCTAAAACACGCCAGTAAAGCTTGGGCCGCCCTTCCCGCTCCCGCGTCATGGTGCCTTTGCCGGTGCCGTTGGCGATGGCGTAGGCCATTTCTTGTACCCGCTTGGGATCGGCGCGTTTGATCTCGTCCAGAATCAACACCGTGTCATTGCGTGAGGATGCCTCGATCTCGATACCGCCCCGCGACATATCCCAAGAAGCCGCAAAGCGGCTAGGGTCGCCCCAAACGGAGGCGGCGATAGCCTGAGCCAGTGACTTACCGCTTGAGGAGTCACCCACCAAATGCACGCCGCCACCGTTTACGCCTACTTTTGAAAGCAGTGGCCCTGCCAGTGCGCAGCAAACAGACAGGATCAGCACCGGGTTTCCCTGGCAGTAGTGCGCCAGTTCGCTTTGCCAGCTTTCCAGCGTGCCTCGTTCGGAAAATAGGTGGGCACCCTTGCCGCTATCCTGAAAGCGCACGTCTTGCCCGCCTAAGATTTTGCTGGGGAGTACAAACGCCCCGCTTGCATCGTGCCAGCCCGGTTTGGTCGTGGTGGCCAGCACACGGTTTAAGTCGTGGTGACTGGCGATATAGGCAGGCACATAGCGGCGCTGGTGGTACTCCACTTTTAAGCCTTGGCGGAAAAGGGCTTTTAGGATCTCTTCTCCCTTTCCGGCCAGTGCTTCCATGGGCATGACGTATTCAATGACCTTGCCCCGGTGCTTGAAGCGCAGTAAGCGGCCTACGCTGCCGTCATCGCTGTTTAGCGTTTCAGCATCCACATGCAGCGGCGCACAGATCCATAGGTCAAACGGTTGGCCAATATCATCGCCTTGTCCCTGCTTGATGCCGTGGAACCATGTACCCGCCCGAAACAACTTCCCATCCACCAGGGTTTGCCCTTCGTAAACGGCGTAGCTTGGGCGCTCTAAAGTGTCGATCTCCGGCGCGGTAGGTTGGCCAACAAGCGCAAGGTGGCTTTGCTGCTCGCGTTTTTTCTCACTCATGGTGGCCCCCTTGTTGGCGATACCAGCACGCCAAGTCGTTAAAATCGGTCAAGATATGCGGGGCTTCTTTCGGCCAAGCCGGGAACAGCACCAGTGCCCCCACCGCTAACGCGGCGGCATTGGCGGCTGTACGGCCAGGGTTTCCAGGGGTAGCGCGGTCGTCGTCGCCAGCAATGACCATTTCAAGGTGGCCATAGCGCTCACATAGGCCACAAGCAACCGGCTCTAAATTTCCCGCGTGCATGGCACACGCCACTGGCTCGCGGGTGTGGGCGTGAATCGTGGCCCCGGTGGCCCAGCCTTCACAGACATAAAGGGTCTTTCCAGGCATTACCCGGCCAAGCGGGGAGTAAGCGCCTAGCACCTGCCCGCCTTTCAAGAAACGCTTATTCCCTTGGGCATCGATCAATTGCACATTGACCAGCTCACCATCGGCGTAAAGCGGCACCATTAGCTGGCCTTTAGGCGTTTGGCGCAGTCGATAAGGGCTAACCCCTTTGCTCACCAAATACGTATGGCCAGGGCAAGCAGGCTGGCCATTGAGCCAAAGCTTTTTGGCCAGTTGGGCGGCTTTGTGTTGAGCCGCAAGGCGTTGTGCTTCCGCCTGCTGGCGTAGCTGGCTTTTGGTGGGGGTAACTGCAATGGGGGGTGAGGCTTGCGCCTCACCGTTACGATGAAAAATACCCAGCCCCAACCGTTGATCGATCATCATGGCAGCGTCTACCTGCCGACAGCTGCGCAGGTAACTAAGCAGCGACACAAGGTCGCCGCCGTGGGCGTCTGGATCAGCAAAATCGTTCCACTTACCGCTGGCCAGTGACACACCAAACGAACCTTTCCCCTGGTCGTCGCGGGCCGTGTTGCGTGCTACCCATTCGCTGCCTTGGCGCGCACCATCGGGCAGCCATTCAGCCACTAGCGTTTCGGCGTCATTAAGCGCGGCAATAGCCACTTGCTGGATTTTTTGAACGATCGTCCTAGCCATTTTCGCCCCCCTTCCTGGCAGGCGGGTTTTGGCGTCGGAAGGCTTGCCGGGCTGCCATGAGCAAATCGTGTGAGTCCGCCAACAATAAGCGGCAGGAGAGCGCTACATGGGCGATGTCGCGAGTGTCGGCACAAGAGCTGGGGGCATCCAATACACTCAACGTCATCATGAGATTACTGGCGGCTTCTAAGCGGATCTCGCACTGCTCGAACAGGTCGTCATAATAGGCACGGGGGTCGATCAACAGGCATTCGGCCTCTGTCAGACAAACGGCATCTTCCAGACGTGGGCTATGGTTCGTGCTAGGCATGATCCACTCCTTCAACGCATAGGCGTTCTAGCTCGATCAGGAGTTGGTCATGTTCTTGGTAAGAGAGGAGTTTTAGCGCGGTGGCCATGCGTGCCATGCCCAACAACTGGTGAAGCTGTTCAGGCTTACGGTTAACACGGTAGGCAATCAGTTTTGCACCGATTAGCGCGGTAGCAATATGCGAGGGGGAAATTTGGGTGTGCGTGTACGCACCTTGGCTTTGATTGGCCATGGGTAAGACTCCTTTGTGTTTGGAGTCACCAACAACCGTTCTCACACGATTGGAGGCGACTGTACGCAGGGTGAGAAACCGGTCACAAAGGAAACCGGCCACGCCGAAGCGTGCCCACGCACAGCCGCCATAACGACGCACTACAGGCATGAAAAAAGCGCCTGCAATGGTAGGGGCGCTGTAGCGCCTTTGTGAATTCGGGTTCTCACGCCCGGCTGTAGATTTTGCTACAGCTACACCATGATAAGCATTCCCTAGTGTTCCTCGCAAGCTTTTCAGGCAGCAAATTACGCACAATTTGATAGGCTTCATGTCTTCCCTTTGATGTAACTTCGCTTGGCCCCAGTGCTCCCCGCTCTGGGGCTTTTTTTGCGATCTTTGGGCAAAACTTCCCCATACCCGCTGGGCTTGGCCCAGCAGCGTTATGCCTATTTGGTAGGGTTAGGGGTTAGCAGTCGGTAAGGATCTCGGTGGACGACTGGTGGCGGTTGAAGCGCTCCAAGCCATCGCCCTGGCCATCTAACCATTTAGCGCTGATATCACCGGTCGAACCTTTACGGAACGCCTTTCGGCTGGGTGATTTGGTGGCGTCTACCATGGCGGCCTCAAGCTTGACCACATCGTCCGCGGTGAGCTTTAGCGTTTTTCCGTTGATGGTGAATTCAAACTGGCTCATGCGTGGCGCTCCTGCTGGTGTGTGGTCATGCGTAGCGGTGCGGGAATGCCTTCCAGGCGCTGGCGTTTGCGCTCTTCCAAACAGTTGGCGATCCAGCTATCCACCTCCTCCTCTAGCCAAGCAACGCTTTTGCCGCCAATCGGCACCGGGGCCGGGAAAGTGCCCTGGCGAATACCGTCATAAATGGCAGAACGGCTTTTACCGGTTTTCTGCTCGACCTCCTTGCGACGCAGCAGGCGGTTACCTAGCTGGATCTTGTTCACCATTCTGAAAGGCGGTGTGTGAGTGGTGAGTTCAGGCATTGATTTGTGTCCTCGCTGTGTCATTCCAGGCAAGTGCCCTAGTGGCCCTATGAAGCTTGACGGTTAACGAAATGACGCGCCATCGATGCGCGTTGTGCCACGATTCCCGCACAACGGGATGCCACGCGAACGATTCTGGGCAGCTAGACAAGTATCCAAAGCGGCTTTGGATGACAAAGGAGCGGTTAGTTTTTGATGAGCCATAAGGTGGGTTCCTTCAGCTAGTGGTGACGTTGCAAGCCTTACGCTTGAGACACCACTAGCTTGACGAGGAACGGGGAGGACTACCAGAAAGGGCTGTTGTAGAACTGTATGGATATACAACAGAAAGTGTTTAATGACCTCTTTATAACACGTTGATAAAGCGCCACCCGATGGGCATATTTATTTTATATTTTAAATTCAATTGGTTATAAAAAATCAGCCAATGTTTTTCTGTTGTAGAAATCGGAAAATTTACAACACGCAGATGCCTAGCTCGTCACTCAGTGACGGCGCTGGCCATTGCTCTCCCCTTCCTTGGTAGCAATGGCGTGTTCGATCGCGTGGAGCACCAGCGTAGTATCCACTACCGTAGAGTTGCCTTGGTGCAAATTCGTCATTGCAAGGGAATGAATAGTTTCAGGAAGAATATCCTCTGCGTCGTAACTGAATTTCTCGAAGGTGTAGCAAGCGTCATCGGGAACCCATACGGTGAACCCTAAGTTAGAGGCGCTTCTTACTGTCGCCTCTACCGCTCCCTCACTGGTCGACCCCACCACCACGAGTTGGCGAATGGATCGCTTAAGCAGCCAATCCTCAATGTTGGAGCGTAAAAAGGCATCTGTGATGTTTTTATCGAAAATCTCCTCGTTAGCGAGAGGCTCTAAACCAAGTTTAAAACGCACACCAGGATGGCCGGGGGAATAGGGAGATTCTGGATCACCAGAGAGATGGCGAACATGGATGATGTGCAGCGAGTTCTCACGCCATGCACTCAGCAGCCGATACATGTTGTACTCTGCTCGCTCGTTATTGCGCTTTCTAAAATAGGGATAATGCATATCCGCTTGCTGCTGATCGATGATCATTAACGCACATGCATCGGGGTTTAAACTCATTAAATCGAAGTTTTCCGCCACTGCATCGATTGTCGTATCTTTGAATGTCTCGTCAGCTTTAAACTTAATGCCACACTCCTGATTAGTGCACTCTTGGTATAAAACATGATACCCCTCTGTCATTTTTCGGCTCGATCTAGTCCGGGTTTTCGTTCCGCATTCAGGGCAATTGATTGGCAGCTTTAGTCGCATTTAAACCTCAGCACTAATGTTATCTAGGTAGTCCGCCCAAAACTGCATCATGGCGGGCCGCTGATCCGGTGCCATGTGCTGGGCATGGGTGTAAACGCCCTCGATCCCTGGCAGCTTGTGCGATAGCTGTAGCTCTATCCATTCCCTGGGGTAGCCCAGCTCTTTTAAGCCGGTGGCCACCACATGGCGGGTGCCGTGGGGTACGTGCCTCCCCTCATAACCCATACGCTTTAGAGCCATGCCAAAAGCGGCATCGGAAATTGGTTTTCGTGGGTCGTTACGGCCAGGAAATAGCAATTTGAAGGGGGCTGTTAGCTTGTGAAGATAACGCAGCTCACACAATGCCTGGTTAGGCAGGGGCACTTGGTGCGCCCTGCCCATCTTCATGCGTTCGGCGGGGATCTTCCAAACGGCTGCATCTAAGTCGAACTCAGTCCACTCAGCCCGGCGTAGCTCTCCAGGGCGAACGGCTGTCAGTAGCAACAGCTTTAGCCCAATGCGCACCATGGGGCTTTTATCGTACGCCTCAATATCGCGCACAAGCTGTGGTAGCTCGCTTTGGGGGATATGGTGGAAGCTGCCCCGCTTGTAGGGCTTGAGCGCCGTTTGAAGGTCGGTAAGGGGGTTGTAGCTGGCTCTACCCGTAATGATGGCAAAGCGGTAGATGTCACGACAAAAGGCGTGCAGGCGGCGTCTCTGTTCGAATTTCCCTAACTCTTCAAGCGTACGCAGTATGTCCAGCCATTCGAGGGGCAGAATACTCTCTATCGGCCGATTCTCTACTTTGGGGAACACATACATTTCAAGCACGCGCCTGCTGTCATTGGCACGCTTAGAACTCTCTTTCCAGCGCGGCACCATTGCGGCGTGCCACTCCATGGCCAGCACTTCAAACGTGTTTTCAGTTGCGTACTGTCGTTGGCGTTTGTCGCTCTGCTTTTGCTCTACAGGATCAATGCCTTGGGATATTAGACGCCTCATATCCGTCCGCTTCTCCCTTGCTTCGGCAAGGCTCACTTCAGGGTACTGACCAAGGCTGATCATGTTGCGCTTGCCATTGGGACGCGTGTAGCGCAAACGCCATCCACGACTGCCATTGGTTGAGATCCTAAGTTCTAATCCCATGCCATCTGAGAGGGTAATAATTTTCGTGCCGGGCTTAGTTGCGTTTATTTGTCGGATAGTTAGCGCCATGGAGGTATACCGAGTATTTCCGAATGAAGGCATATACCGGACTGTATACCATTTGGCAGCGGGATTTGGAAGGAACTGCGAGGAACAACGAGGAGCTAAAAAACCATGTATTTCAGAGTATTATACTCTTTTTTAGGCCTTCTCAGGACGTCTCAAGAATGGCCGTTGGCGTCCCTGGCAGGAGTCGAACCTGCGACCTGCCGCTTAGGAGGCGGCTGCTCTATCCTACTGAGCTACAGGGACTAACGCGGTCTAAACTAGCGGGCGCATAGTATAACGCGTTGACTTAGGTAGGGCCAACTGAGTTGGCGTTATTCAACAAAGTTATTGAATCTAATCACTAAATCCAGCCGAGAAGGCGCAGCAAGAAGACGCCTGCCGTAACGGTAACACTCGCCATCAGTGTGGTTATTGCGATGATATTGGCCGCTAGAGCCACATTTCCGTTAATCGCCTTTACCATAACGAAGCTAGCAGCTGCGGTGGGGCTGGCAAAAAACAGGAAGAGTAGGCCTAACTGTGGCCCAGAGAATCCCACTAGCCATGCAACCAGGGTGGAAGCAAAAGGCAGCACGATCATCTTCATGCTGCTGGCACTTAAGGCAACTTGGCTGCCTACGCGAATACTGGCCACCGAGAGCGTTGCACCAATACAAATCAGTGCAAGCGGTAAGGTGAGAGAGGCAAAGTAATCACCAGAGGTGATCACCCAACTGGGTAACGGAATCGAAAAAGCGGTAAAAGGTAGGGCCGCGAAGACAGAAATAATTAACGGATTGGTGGCAATATGTTTCGACAAACTTCGCCAATCTGTAGATTGCCCAGGCTGGTAGGCCGCCAACGCAATCACAGAAAGTGCGTTGTACATGACGATCACAACACCAAGCAGTAAGCTGCCTGCCGAAAGCCCATAATTCCCATACATCCCTGCCGCTAACGCCAAACCAACTACACCACAGTTACCCCGAAAAGCGCCCTGTACATAAATGCCCCGTTCAGCGTGGGGAACCCGATAGTGCGCCCATCCCCAGCTAAAACAAAACTGCGCCAATGTCGCGGCAGCAAAAAATAGCAGTAATGGCACATCCAGGGCGACACTCAGGTCTGCCTTGATCAAGCTTAAAAAAATCAGCGTGGGAAGCGTCGCTTTGAACACCAACGCAGAGGCCGTAGAAATAAAAGCGCTATCAATCCATCGTAAACGCTTTAGGCCAATGCCGATAAACACCATGGCAAACACTGGCAACGTAACGTCTAATGTGCGGGAAAACAGCTCAATTAGTTCCACAGAGGCGCTCTCGATTGAATCAGCAACTACTTATACTCTACCGATAACGAAGGTTTGTCGACCCGCTCAACCGCAACACAAATGCTCCAGGCGAGAAAAAACAAACGCCCTCCTACCCATACTACTCAAATAGGGATGTTGAATTTAGCTTGTCAGGTACGTTCAAAACCACGCTATTGCGCCCTTCTCTTTTAGCGTCATAGCTTGCTGAGTCGGCTCGACTCAAGGCATCGTCAACGCACCCATCCCCTTCATCAAACCGGGTAACCCCAACACTCAACGTAACGTTGTACTGTTTGCCTTCATGCACAACGGATACTTCACTTACCGCTTGGCGCAAAGATTCAGCAATCCTCTCAGCTTGCCCAATGGTGCAGCTTGGCAGGAGAACGCCAAATTCGTCACCTCCCTGGCGGGCTACATGATCACTACGGCGAACCTCCCAAGCCACAACTTGAGCGATACGGCGTAGCATTTCATCCCCTAGCGCATGGCCGCCGTCATCGTTTATAGGCTTGAAGTGGTCAAGGTCGAACATGAGCAGCGCGGAAGGTGTGCTGGTTTTCTGAAAATCTGCAAAAGCATCTTCGAGACGACGCTCAAACCCACGTCGGTTAAGTAAGCCGGTTAATGGATCATGCTCAGCTTCCCAGCGCTGAAGGGCCTCTTGTTCACGGCGCTCGGTGATATCTTTTACTACCCCCACTAAGCCTAGTGAATGCCCTCCTTGAGAAAGCATTACCACCCGTGCATGAATATCCAGCCAGAGCATTTCATTATCACTGCGAATAAACCGCAGTTGGCGCACAAAATCACTGCCAGATTTAAGACTATGGCGCCACATATCCTCAGCACCTTCAATGTCATCAGCATGAACTTGCTTCAACCAAGCCTCCATAGGCAACGTCTCGGCAACCCCCAGCATGTCGAGTAGCGCTGGGTTCATATAAGTAATGAAGCCACCAAAATTCGCCACAAACATACCTTGAGGAGAAGCATTCAGCACAGAATCCAGGAACGCCTCGCGCTCCTGAAGGTTGTCAACCAATTGTTGGCGCTCATCCTCGACGCGATTAAAGGTGATGGCTACTTGCTGAAGCTCTTGCATGGAAGTTGCGAGACGGACATGAGCTCGACAGCCCTGCCCCACTTCTCCGATCTGCTCTTCCAACTGGTTTAGCGGGGTCAAAATACGTGCTAATAACCACCATAAAAACGGCATCATCAACAACGCCAGCATTACCCAAACCCACCAGAGCTTTTTAATGAAACCAACCAAGGGCTGGTATGCCTGCTCAATCGGCAAAAAGAAACCGACCACCCAGCTGGCCGGCCATACTTGAGCATAAGATTGAAGGCTAGACCGGCCATCCAGAAGCGTTTCCACCCCATCACCCGTCCAACCGTCAATTGCTAACTCCATCAAAGGGTTTGTTGCCAAGTGAGGAATCGGCATATTCACCAAGGACCTATCAGGGTGATATAAAATTTTCCCTGATGCCGTCGCGACTGCGGCAAAGCCGTGCTCACCTAACCGTACTTTTGATAAACGATTAAATAAACCTCCTGCGTCCAGGCTGACAATGCCGCCAATGAACCCAACGAACTCTCCTTGTGCGTCTTTACGCGGCACTCCAATCAATATCATGGGCATATTACTGGCGCGGCCAACAAAGGGCTCGCTCACATAAGGGAAACGTGTCCCTCTTAGCATTTTAAAGTACTCAAACTCAGTGCTCTCAAGCCCTCTTCTGCCACTCACCGTCGGCCAGTCGGAGAGAATCAGCCCACTCCTGTCGGAGATTACAATGCCATCAAACCATGCCAATAACGTATCGTTATTAATTAAAGCACGCTCTAATACATCAGGATCTTCACTCACGCCTACCAAATCATTCAACCGTTCAAGTGCCTGAATACGCTGTTCAATTTGCTGGGTAAGCTCGTCGGCTAGAAGCTGTGTCTCGTAACGCAGGTGCGCCATATTGGTTTCATGCACCATGGTCTTACCTACCTGCCAAGCCATACCCAACACCAACGCCGCCAGCAGCAGCAGCGTGCAGGAAAGCCCCAGTAACAACCGCCCCTTTAAGGAACTAAGCGTAAAAAGCTTGTTAAAAACGTGGGCTAGAAGCACCAATTATTCCTTTGTTTATCAACCTTCCTTGACATCAAGCTAACCTAGCTATATTGAGTCAAGATCCCATTAATTACGTTATAAGAAGAACGTACCAAAAAGAGCAAGGGAGTGCGCGAGTACCGAGCTAGATTTAAAGATTGTTCATTTTTACTGCGTGACGGATAGCTCATTACCATCATTCAAAATTTACTGCGCAATACCAGCAGTGGCTTAATTGATAAGCGCCACTATTTCACGTATGTTCGCCGCCTACTCCATTGACCCTAATGAAGCTGCAGCCCTATGGCGAAACGTACAGCAGGCTATACATCTCCAGGCATCCGCAAGATTACCGCCCTTGCAGCATTTTTAACTGAATTTGACCACTTTTCACGTATTAGTGGGCTTAAAACAAAGCCGGATGCCGTGCTTGGCTGGGGACTAAAGCCCACCAGCATTCGTGCGCGCCAGTATGCCAAGCGCCATGCACTGCCTTACATTGCCTTGGAAGATGGCTTTTTACGCTCGTTAGGGCTGGGGGTAAACGGCTATCAGCCTCACAGCATGGTAGTTGATCACACTGGCATCTACTACGATGCCTCACGGCCCAGCGATTTAGAGAACTGGCTGAATAGCTCTACGTTTGAGATGGACGAGCTTGAGCTAGCCAGACAATGCATCGACCTGCTCAAGCGCTATCGCCTATCCAAGTATAACCACGCTGTAGACCAACCGCTTGAGACTAACGCTAAGGTGTTAGTGGTAGACCAAACTGCAGGCGATGCTTCTATTCACCACGGTGGAGCCAATGCTGCAAGTTTTGAACAGATGCTGCAACAAGCATTAAGCGACCATCCAAACGCCGAGATATTAGTCAAAGTCCACCCAGACGTCATTGCTGGCAAAAAGCGCGGTCACTTAGCCAACGCACAAACTCACCCGCGCTGCCGCGTTATTAGTCATGACATTAATCCCTGGGCGCTATTTGACCAAATCGACACGGTCTATGTAGTTACCAGCCAGCTAGGTTTTGAAGCGCTGTTAGCAGGCAAACAGGTCCACTGCTTCGGCCTACCCTTCTATGCTGGCTGGGGGCTGACTAAAGACCAGCTACTCTGCACGCGGCGGCGCGTTAAGCGCAGCCTGGAAGAAGTTTTTGCTGCAGCCTACCTGCGCTATGCCCGCTACGCCAACCCCTATACCGGCAAGGCAGCCACATTAGAAGAAACCATTGCGCTTATCGCTGACCAAAAGCGCCAGCAAGAACGGCTGCGCGGTCCATGGCTTGCCTGTGGGTTTTCATTTTGGAAACGGCGCTTTATCGGTAGCTTTCTTGGCCCTGCTGCAGATGTTCGCTATCAGCCGAAGATGCCCCCGACACCTCTTGAAAGAGCTGCCCCTGGCTCAGACCAGTTGCTGGTGTGGTCCAGTCGAATTAACGATGAATTCAAGGCACGCCATGAGCATCATCTAGCGCAGTTATGGCGCATGGAAGATGGCTTTATTCGCTCAGTTGGCCTGGGAGTCGACCTTACTCAGCCGCTATCTTTGGTAATCGACCGCCAAGGAATTTACTACGACCCCAGCCAGCCTAGTGACCTGGAAACACTGCTTAACCAAGCTGAGTTCAGTGATGACCTGCTAACTCGGGCTGCTCAATTACGCGAACGCTTGGTAGCACTGAAACTTTCGAAATATAACGTGCCTGGTCAGGAAGAGATTGAGCTACCCACAGACAGGCAAGTTATTTTAGTTCCAGGCCAAGTGGAAAGTGATGCCTCTATTGCAACAGGCTCACCCCTGATACGCACCAACCAAGCGTTACTCAGTGCAGTAAGGGAAGCGCACCCGAACGCTTTCATCGTTTATAAGGCACATCCAGATGTGATAAGCGGTGCTCGTATCGGCGCACTCGATAACAGCGCTAAACGTCTGTATGATTTGGACGCCAGCGATATCGACATTACGGTGCTTTTAGAGCGTGTCGATGCCGTGCATACCATGAGCTCGCTCACCGGCTTTGAAGCGCTACTGCGCAATCGCCATGTATGCACGTATGGCCTACCGTTCTACGCGGGCTGGGGGCTAACCGAGGATGCTATGCACTGCCCTAGGCGCCATCGTGTGTTATCGCTGGATGCGCTTATTGCGGGCACGCTACTGCTGTACCCAAACTATGTTGACCCACGCACTCGGCAACTCTGCAACGCTGAAACGGTAGTTAGTCTGTTGGAACAGGCCAAATCACAACAATCTAAGTCTCAGAAACGAGGATCTCAGAAACCAGGATCCCATAAAACTGGGTCGCAAAAACATATACTTACATGGAGGCAGCGGCTGTATCGCTGCTATCGTAATTTATTGATTGGAAGCCACTGAGTTGAAGCAGAAGCGCGCATTTTTATTCCTACAAGGCGTTTGTTCGCCCTTTTATCAGCGCTTAGCCCGCAGGCTTACCGATGACGGTCACCGTGTGATTAAGGTCCACTTCAACACCGGTGATATTGCTTACTGGCAGCGCACGCATGGACATAGCCACCTATTTCGAGGCACGTTAGGCGAGCTTCCAGACTATATTCAATCGTTATGGCAACGCTACGAGATTACCGACCAAGTCGCTTTTGGTGACCGGCGCCCAGTGCATCGCCCAGCGATTGAGCAAGCGCCTAACGCAGGTATCCGCACGCATGTTTTTGAAGAAGGGTACTTTCGCCCCTTTTGGGTAACGCTAGAACGCGAAGGCGTTAACGGTCACTCGCTGCTGCCCCGCGACCCCAGTTGGTTTTATGAAACTGGCAAAAATCTGCCTGAACTTCCGCCGCCGGTGCGCTTTAGGTCATCGTTTAAAATCCGCGCCATGCATGATGTCGCCTATCATTTAGCGGGGCTCGCCAACCCTCTGGTGAGCCCCCACTACCGTAACCATGCCCCCATTACCGCACCCACTGAGTACGCGGGTTACATCAAACGCTTTACGCTGCTCAAACAGTGGAAAAGGCGTGATGCCAAGCGCATACAGTCCTTAATTGAGAGTGGCAAATCCTATTTTATGCTGCCGCTACAGCTCAATACCGATGCACAAATTCGTGACCACTCTCCCTATGACAATATGGAAGAAGTGATGGATCACGTGATGGGCTCCTTTGCACAACACGCCCCAAGCGATGCCCTGCTGTGCATTAAAAACCACCCACTGGATATGGGGTTAGTGAACTACCCAAAAATCATCCAGCGGCTGGCCAGTTTTTACGGCCTTGAAGGGCGAATCGTATATTTAGAGTCGGGCGACCTGAATCCTCTCATTCAGCATGCAACCGGTACAGTGACGGTTAACAGTACCGTGGGCATTGTCTCATTGGAGAAACTGTGCCCCACTTACGCACTTAGCGACCCAATCTATAATTTGGCAGGCCTGACGTATGAAGGGCCCCTGGAAGAGTTTTGGCAGCAACCCCCACCACCAAATCAAACGTTGTTTGGCTATTTTCGCAACACCGTCATGCATACGGCACAAATTAATGGTGGTTTCTACTGCCAGCTTGGCATCGATTTAGCAGTAGACAACGCAGCGCGTATACTTGAAGCCTGCCCCTCCCCCTTGGAGAAACTGCTTTGAGCGCTGGTACACCATCAAACACGTCAGCTACGCATGCCGCCGCCCGTGCGAGCCAACGGCGCTGCGTATTGATTACCGGCGCCACGGGGGCTATTGGCGGCGCACTGGCAAAGGTTTACGCCACGCCGGACACACACCTTGTACTGCATGGCCGCCAACCGCAAGCACTGGAAAATATTGCCACTGAGTGCCGAGCTAGGGGCGCGCAGGTTACGCCATCGTCCATCGATTTGACTAACGATGTAGAACTCAAAAAGTGGCTAACCACGCTCTGTGCCGACCAAGTGCCGGATATCGTCATCGCTAACGCTGGCAAAAACGCACACCCCACAAGCGATACCGTGCTAGAACCATGGGATGACGTTCAAGCACTGTTGGATATCAATCTAAAAACCCCTATCGCGATGGCTCAGCATCTGGTGCCCGCCATGCAGGTACGGGGCAGCGGCCAACTGGTATTTATTAGCTCTTTAGCAGGCTGGTACGGTTTGCCTGCCACGCCAAGCTATAGCGCCAGCAAAGCCGGCATCAAAGCCTATGGCGAAGGGCTACGCGGATTACTGGCCCCCCATGACATCGGCGTCACGGTCGTCATGCCGGGCTATGTTAGCTCACCCATGTGCAATGCCATGCCAGGCCCCAAACCCTGGGAGTGGCCACCAGAGCGTGCTGCCAAAGCCATTGCCCGCGGCATCAGCGCGAATCGCGCCAGGGTAAGCTTTCCGTTCCCGCTGAATTTTGGCACATGGTGGCTTGCCGTCTTGCCGGCAGGTATTTCCCAATGGCTAGTAAAGCGCTTGGGCTTTCACCCGTCAGGGGGTGGCTAGCATGCAGGCTTCTCTTACGCTTGCCCTAATGGCCCCTCTAACGGTAGGCCTGCTGGGCAGCTTGCTCTGTGAAGCGCTGCTCAGTCCGCGCCCACAACCTTTCTGGCAACGGCCAATGGCTGCCAACGCCATTCACTTGGGTAGTTGGCTGCTACTGTTTGGCGTGTTCACCCTGCTATTGCAGCGCCCCTGGTTTGCCATTGTCTTTATTCTTTCGCTGCAGTTGGTCGTCGTGCAGTCCAGTAATACCAAGTCGCGCACTTTAAACGAACCTTTTATTTGCCACGACTTCGAGTACTTCTGGGACGCTATTTTGCATCCACGTCTCTACGTGCCATTTTTTGGTGTCGGGCTGGCCATTGCCGCCAGCACAGCCGGTGCTATTGCGATTGGCAGCTTTGTTTATTTCGAGGCCTCTCTTCTTAGCCTGTGGGAAGGGCATACGTTTTTGTTAAAAACGCTGACCATAGCAGCGCTAGGTGCCCTGCTAATATGGGCTGGGTTACACCAATCGCCGCCAGTTAGCCTAATTCCGGCTGCCGACTTACATCACTTAGGGCTGTTTACCAGCCTATGGGCGTACGGTGTTGCGCTGATGCGCTCTTCACCTCCAGCACCGACCGACTCCCCTTTTTACGGCATGATGGAGAAGCAAACGACGCATGAGGCAGCAGTTGAACAGTCTAATGATGCCCAGCCTAATACTGCCCTGCCTAACGTTGTCCTGGTTCAGAGCGAATCCTTTTTCGACCCGCGCCCATGGTGCCCTGAGGTCGCCCCAACGCTGCTGCACCACTTTGACGCCACTCGTGATGAGGCCATTCAATACGGCGATTTAGACGTTCCCGCCTGGGGCGCTAACACGGTACGCACCGAGTGTGCTGTACTCACTGGGGTTTCACCAACCGCCTGGGGAGCGCGTCAATTCAATCCTTATCGCACCCTTGTGCACCATCCGTTGCCAAATGTTGCCAGCGCTTTTAAAGCACAAGGCTATCGCACCGTGTGCATTCACCCTTACCCCGCTACATTTTATTTACGCGACCGAGTTATTCCAAAACTTGGCTTTGATCTATTCATTGATATTAGCGAATTCGACAATCAAGATAAGCATGGGCAATACATTAGTGACCTCGCCGTTGCACGAAAGGTTGGACGCCTGCTTGAAGATGGAGATAATAGGCCACTGTTTGTATTTGTTATCACCATGGAAAATCACGGCCCACTGCATCTGGAAACCCCGGATCAGAGGCATTTAGCCGCTACACTGCCTAACGCAACTTGGCCGCTATCTGAACATTTACGTGATCTAGCCGTCTACCTACGCCATTTAGGTGAGGCTGATCAAATGCTAGCCAGCGTTAAAACAGCGCTAAACTCAGCAACTAGGCAAGGGCTTTTAGGTTGGTACGGTGACCATGTGCCGATATTACCCGACGCCTACAGGCATTATTCGCCCCCTGCTGGCAGCACTCCGTACATGATATGGTCAACCGACGTGCAAACGCGATCAACTGAACGATTGCCTAGCGAGCGTAAGCCGCAAGGATTAGCAGCAAACGAACTTGGCGTTCAGCTATTTAAACAAGTGTTTGGACGCGATATAAGTAACGATATGATCAAGGCAGAACCAGAACCTCAGGAGCAAGAATGACTAAACGCGTTGCCATTATCGGCGCCGCCCATCGTTTCCCCGGCACCACCCCTGAAACGTTCTGGCAGGACCTGCAAGCCGAAAAAGACCTCGTCACCCAAGTGGCTCCTGACCGTTGGAGTCACGATGCATTCTTGCATCCTGACAAACGCCATCCAGGTACCAGCGTAACCTTTGCCGCTGGCAGCTTGGGTGATATTAGCGGGTTTGACGCAGCGTTTTTCGGGATTTCGCCCCGCGAAGCGGCCAATATGGACCCGCAACAACGTATGTTGCTGGAGCTTGCCTGGGAAGCGATGGAAAGCGCGGGCATTGTGCCCAGCACCCTACGCGGCAGCCAGTGCGGTGTTTTTGTGGGCATCGCCAGCCTTGATTACTCCTACCGCATAGCTGACGACATGGGGGCAATTGACGCCTCCACTGCCACAGGTAATACCTCAAGTATTGCCTCAAACCGCCTCTCTTACGTATTCGATTTCCACGGCCCCAGCATGTCGCTGGACACCGCCTGTTCGTCCTCAATGGTGGCGTTTCACCAAGCCTGCCAATCCATTCGTAGCGGCGAAACCACCATGGCGCTGGCAGGAGGCATTAGCCTGCACCTGCACCCTTACGGCTTTATTATTTTCTCCAAAGCCAGCATGCTTTCGCCCACTGGGCGATGCCAGGTATTTGATGAAGCTGGCAATGGCTACGTACGCTCAGAAGGTGCTGGGTTATTTCTGCTCAAAGATTACGACCTAGCTGTTGCCGATGGAGACAATATCCTTGCGGTGGTAGCAGGCTCAGCCGTCAATACCGACGGCCATAAATCTGGCTTAACGGTGCCCAACCCCAGCGCTCAAGTTGATTTAATGCGCCGGGCCTACGAGCAGGCAGGTATCTCACCGGATGAAATTGACTACCTGGAAGCCCATGGCACCGGCACCGCGGTTGGCGACCCAATCGAGACCCACGCCATTGGTGAAGCACTCGGCAAGCACCGCAAAACACCGTTACTCATTGGCTCGGTAAAAAGCAACCTAGGCCACCTAGAGACCGCCTCAGGCGTCGCTGGGCTCGCCAAGGCGCTATATAGCCTGCAACACCGCGAAGTGCCAGCCACCATCGGCATCCGCAAGCTCAACTCACGCATCAAGTTTGATGAGTGGAACATCAGCGTTGTGACGAAAGCCCATGCGCTTAAGCCGCAGGGTCGTTTGGTGATCGGTGTTAACTCCTTTGGCTTTGGCGGCGCAAACGCCCATGTCATTTTAGAAAGCGCCCCAGAAAAACCAGCAGTACCGAGCCATACGCCTGCCGAAGCCCTACCTATTCGGTTTAGCGCCCGCAGCCAAGAAGCGCTGGCCGAAAATGCCCGTGCGCTTGCTGCCCACCTGCGTGACAGCGGGCAATCTTTTTACGACATCGCTCACACCCTGTTTCATCACCGGGAGCAACATGCATACGGCGCACTCTGCTTTGCTAAAACACAAGCGGAAGCAGCAGAGGCCTTAAGCCAATTTGCAGAGGGCGAAGAGAGTCAGGTAACAGCACTTGAGCGGTTAGCTAGCCCGCGTGGGCCAGTCTTTGTTTACGATGGCAATGGTTGCCAATGGGAAACAATGGGCCACGACCTGCTTGAGAGCGATGCTGTTTTTAGCGACGCAATTGAGCGTGTCGATGCTCTTTTCCAGCAATACGGTGATTTCTCCCTGCGCGCCGAGCTAGCAGGCCGAAATCAGCAAGAGGGTGCTGAGGGGCGTTTTGTACGCACCGAAATCGCCCAGCCTACGCTATTCGCCTTGCAGGTTGCGCTAACGGAGTGGCTGAAAGCCCAAGGTATCACCCCTGCTGCGGTTTTCGGTCACAGTGTCGGTGAAGTCGCAGCGGCCTGGGCGTCTGGCGCCCTTAGCCTGGAAGATGCCGTCAAAGTCATCTACTACCGCAGTTTCTACCAGGGTAAAACCCGTGGCCTGGGCGAAATGAGCGCAGTTGCCATGAGCGCGGAAGACGTTGCACCATGGCTTGAAAAACCCGAATTCAACAAGGTGAGTCTCGCTGGCATCAATAGCCCGAAGGGCATCACCCTAGCGGGCGACCGGGATCAGCTAGGCAAGCTTGAAGCTGCGCTCAGCACCCAAGATATTTTCGCTAAGCGGCTACCGCTGGATTACGCTTTCCATAGCCCTGCCATGGACAGCATCCAAGCTGACATAGTGGCTGTTTTGGCGGACATTACTCCCCAGGCCACTCAGATACCCTATGTATCTACTGTAACCGGAGCAGTCAGCGAAGGCACCACACTAGGCGCCCACTACTGGTGGCTCAACATCCGCGAGCCGGTGCTATTCGATAACGCGGCAACCGCGCTGATCGAGCAAGGCTTCAATGTCTTTGTGGAAGTAGGCGCCCATCCTATTTTGCGTCGCTACCTAAATGAGTCCCTACGCCAGCAAGAGCGTACTGGGTTAGTATTAGGTACTATCGAGCGCCACAAACCCGGTAGCGAAGGGCTTAACCGCTGCCTAAGCCAACTGCTGCTTAGCGGTCTCAGTATGGATAGCCGTCGCTTCTTTCCGGTGGAAGGACAGCGCGTGCTACTACCCCGCTACGCGTGGCAGCGCGCCCATCACTGGGTTCAAGGCACTAACGATGGCCAAGGCTTGCTATCGCGCAATTACCAGCACCCGCTGCTTGGCTATCCAATAGCGCAACAAGACAACACCTGGGAAAGCCAGCTAGATACCAAACGCCAGCCATGGCTTGCCGACCACGTTGTTGGCGAAGGCGCCGTCTTTCCTGGCGCAGGGTTTGTAGAGCTCGCCCTAGCCGCCGCGCTGCAGCAAAAAGATACACCGCTGCTGGATATTGAAGAACTAGAGATTCGTGCCCCACTGCTGCTTGATGGCCCCAATGGCCGTACCATGCGCCTTACGCTAAGCCCGGATGATGGCCGCCTGACTATTCTCTCCAGGGAGCCAGCCAGCGGCAGCGAGTGGCAGCTAAACACCGTGGCTCGCCGCATGCGCGAAAGCCGAGGATTCCTACTCAACCGCCAAGCCCCTGTGCTGCCCAGCCGTGCCCCTGACTACACGCTGGCTGAGCACCTGCAAATGGCAGAGCGCATTGGGCTGCATTACGGGCCGGCGTTCCAAGCCATTAGCCGTGGCTGGATTGAAGGCGACAGTATCGTTGGTGAGATATGCCTGTCTGACGATGTGCAAGCCCAACTGAGCACACTCCACGTCCACCCAGGTATTCTAGATAGCGCTTTCCAGCTGTTTATCCCGCTGCTGGCCAAGCAAAGCGACTTTTCTGCCCAGCTAGCCTTTGTGCCGGTGCGTGTTGGCCGTATTCAGGTCAATACTGAAGCAGTAGCTCCCGTGCTTGCGCGTGCCGTAATGGGCAAGCGTGCGCCCCACTCGTTCACCGCTGATTTCGAGCTATTCGACGCCGCCGGTAACGCCGTGGCAGTGCTCAGTGAAACGCGCTTTAAGGCTATTCGCCTGAACCGTGCACACCACCAGCACTTCAGCTATTTGGATGTGGAACTAACCCCCGCACCGCTTAATGCTGCCACCATGACGCTACCTGCCGAGGCGCTAAGCCGCTTGGCAGGGCTAAGTAGTGCCTATGCCTCCGGTACCGGCCAGCGTTATGCCCAAGAAGTAGCCCCCCTACTCGACAGCCTTAGCGAAGCCTTTACCCAGCAAGGCTATGCAGTAGCACGAGAAGGCGTAGAAGGTGACGACGAACAGCTAGCCCCAGAAACCATCTGGCAGCTGTTAGTGCAAGACTACCCCGACTACTTCGCGCCTATTCACCTAGTGGGTCGCTTGGGC
>NZ_NWUX01000018.1:0-39352 GCF_002374315.1 Vreelandella nigrificans
GGCTCTGGCTCTGGCTCTGGCTCTGGCTCTGGCTCTGGCTCTGGCTCTGGCTCTGGCTCTGGCTCTGGCTCTGGCTCAGCGTCTGGAGTAGGCGCTTCTTTTGCAACCTCTACTTCTACAGAAGCTGGGGCTTCTTCGGTTATTTGCTCATCACCTGGAGCCTCTACCTCAACCGGGGTATCAATCGGCTCATACTGAGAGGCCACGTCAGCGGTGGCCTGCTCACTGCCCTGTTGATCCTGCTGCTCTAGCGGCTGTTGATTTTCTTGCGACTCTTGCTGAGAGTCGTGCTTTTTCTTGCGCTTAAAAAAACCAAACATGGGTGTCATCCGACTTAAAAGTGAACATTGTGACCATCCTACCACCGCCAACCAAGACTTTGGATAAGCAGCCCGCTACAATCCGCGTTATGAAACGACAACGTCCCCCACGCTCATCAACTACTCGCTCAGCGGCGCGCTCTCCCTCCTCCCGGCACGCTGATGCTAGGCCTGCGGGTAAGCTGCGTATTATCGGTGGTGAATTTCGCCGCCGCCAGCTTCCCGTGCTCGATCATCCAGGATTAAGGCCCACCCCGGACCGAGTGCGCGAAACGCTGTTTAATTGGCTCGGCCAACAGCTTTATGGCAAGCAAGTGCTGGACCTGTTCGCCGGTACAGGCGCACTGGGAATTGAGGCACTTTCCCGAGGCGCTTCTCAGGTTATCTTTGTTGAACGCGATAATCGGGTGGCCACATTGATTCGCGATAATCTAGTCACTCTTAACGCTAATCAAGGAGTGGTCGTCACCGCTGATGCGCTGACATTTCTTAATTCATCAAGCCAGCTTGCAGATATTGTCTTTCTTGACCCGCCGTTTCACCAGGGGCTTGCCGCCCCTTGCTGTGCAACACTGGAAGCGGGTGGCTGGCTAGCGAGCGAAGCAATCATCTACTTGGAAACCGAGCAGGCGCTCATTCCAGAGGTGCCAGCCAACTGGAAGCTGCATCGCGAAACCCGTGCTGGCGAAAGTACTGCCAGGCTCTATTATCGACAGCCAGCGTAAAGCACTTGCCGCCATCTTGCTGCAGCGTTACGCTCGCCCAACTGATTGGCTATTTTATACCCTTAACGGCGGCAATTGCCCGCCGCTATTTACTGGAGGTAGGCATGAGTCTTGAATTATTTAACCAGCTAGAGCAGAAAGTCACCGATACCGTCGAGGCGATGGAAATGATGAAATTGGAGAACGAAGAGCTGCAGAGCGAAAACGCCCAGCTCAAGCAGGAGCGTGAAGAGTGGGAGCGCCGCTTACAGAGCGTACTCAGCAAGTTTGATGGCATGGACAACAGCAGTGCTGCTTAACGGCTAACCCTTCTAGCAGCAGGGCTTTCTGGCAGCTAGCCTCCTAACCAGAACGCCATAACTAGCAGGACAGCGACATTAATAGCGCGTCCTCACGCCCGGCAGTGCCTAGCGCTGCCGGGTAGTAGCCTCGGCGACGGCCATCTTCATGAAAGCCTTGCTGAAGATAAAGCCGAATAGCACGCTGGTTGCTCGCCCGCACTTCGAGCAATAACCGTTCACTTTGCCACTGCTGGGCACAAGCGATTACCTCACCGAGCAGTTGCTGCCCAATCCCCTGCCCTTGGCATGCTGGTAATACACCGATAGCCTGCAGTTCAGCATCAAACGGTAAACGCATCACTATGGCATAGCCAGTTAGTACGTTTTGCTGCCAGTGGCCCACTACCTGTGTGTTCGGGTCGCCGAGCGCATCAACAAGCTGCTGTGGGCTTGCGCCGCTATTCGCTTTAGCTTCAAGGGCGTGTAGTAAAGCGGCATGAGCAGGCGTTAGCTGACTAATCACTGTTCTGCTGCGTCGCGTTACGCCACTGATTACCTAAGCTAACCAACCTAGGCCATAGCGCCCGCTTCACGTTGGCACTTTGGGTAAGGGCCGCCAGAGTAGGCCCCTGCCATACCGGTAGCGCAAGCGTTTGGCTACGCTCTTGGCTAACCGCCATAACCTGCGCCAAAGGTGAGTCGTCAGATACTGAATCAACGCACCACCATAGCACCCTCTCTAGTTGCCAGCCTTGCCGGCTGGCGGCCCCAGCGATAAACGCAGCCACACCCTCTTGAGCTTCCTCAAGTGGCTCTTCAGGGGTGAAAACAGCTGCCATGGGTGGCCATTTAAAATAGGTTACCGCTGGCAGCTCACCATTTAGCACACCCGCCGCCCTCAGCACATTCCCTAGCAACAACTGCTCGGCTGGCGCAAGCTCTCCCTCACAAATAATAAGCCAGCGACCACCAATACATACACAAGAAAAGCTGAAATGATGTGGCTGGATGGGCGGGGTAGGAGCACTACTGGGATCAGGCAACACGGGCGCCTCAGGCGCCGGGGCAACTGCAGGAGCTTCCTGGCCCAACAGAGCGCGTACCGCCAACGGCGATGCCGCCCCTGAAGGAACATGGGGAGAAGGCTCAGTCGGCGACGTATGACTACGAGGGCGTGGTGGGGCAGGCGCATCATCCAGCAGGGCGTGCAAACGCTCACGTGGCGGCTGAGGTGCAGGAGCGTCTTCCCACTCACAGGCTTGCGTTGGCAGCGCGTTGGGCAGCTCATAACGTGACGCCCAGGCAGTGATGCCCATAGCGTCGAGATACTGCCTACGAATAACCTCTGGGGTCACTGGCCGCCGCCACGGCAGTTGGGTGAATCAGGGCGCTCACCGCCCCGCACCTGCCACTCTTTGGGCGTGTATAAGTGCAACGCCAGCGCATGCACCGGGCCAGTCAATTCATCGGCCAACAGGGCGTAAATTTGCTGATGGCGCTTCACCGGCATGATGCCATCGAAGCTCTCGCTCACTAGGGTAACTTTAAAATGTGTTTCGGAGTTAGCCGGCACGTTATGCATATGGCTTTCGTTCTCTACGCGCAGCACGTCCGGGGTTAATGCCGCTAACTTCTGCTCTATTTGTGTCTGCATCGCCATGGGGGCTCTCCTTCAATCAGCAACCGCTCTATTGTACGCGCTTACTTGCCAACAGACGATGCCCGCCGCTCAACAAGGGCACGCTGGGCATGCGATATGCGCGAAAGGCTAGCCACTAATGCAAGCAGCGTAGTGCCAGCCCCCAGCCAAAGCGTTACTTGAATAGGCAAGCCAAGTGCTAGCGCGGCTCCTACCAGCGCTACGCCGAATGACTGTCCAACGGTGCGAGTAGTGCTCATCACGCCCGACACGTTGGCGCTACGCTCGGGCGGCAAACTCCCCATCATCTCGCGATTATTGGGCGGCTGAAACAGCCCAAAACCGATACCACATAGGGCTGTACGCCACAGGCTACCCACCACACCGGTGGACTCATCCACCAGCGCCAGCGCGACTAAGCCGATAATGAGCAGTACAAGCCCAGTGCTGGATAATAGGCTGGGGTTGAACCGGTCAGCCAAACGCCCTGCCAACGGCCCCACCACCATAATTGCCAGTGGCCAGGGGGTAAACAGCCATGCGGTTTCCAGCGGTGAGAATCCCATCTGCTCCTGATAGAAAAACGACAGCGCCACAAACGTTAGCCCTTGGCCAATGAAGGCCAAGCCTGATGCCGAGACTGCCAGGGTAAAACGCTTTTCCTCAAACACGCTCAGTGGTAGTAACGGGTAAGGTGCACAGCGCTGGCGTTTTACGAAGAGGTAACAAGCCAACACTGCCAGTAGCGCCCAACCACCGCTTTGCCATAGCGGTGCAGCGTGGCCAATGGCATCCATAGCAATAAAGAAACTGGCCAGCATCAGCATGGAAAAAAAAGCGCCTTGAATATCAAAGCTACCCTGGCGCGGTTTATCCCGCGGCAGTGCTCGGTTGGCAAGCCACAATGAGCAAATCCCAAGCGGGACATTCATCGCAAATAGCCAAGGCCAGTCAGCAAATGAAAGGATCACCCCACTCAACGTGGGGCCAGCCGCGTAACCTCCAGCGACAACGAGAGCGCTTAAACCAAGTGCACTACCCAGCAATCGCGATGGAAAAATCGCCCGATACAGTGACGGCCCGATGGAGAGCGTAGCCGCCGCGCCCAACCCTTGTAGGGCGCGAAACACCAACAGTGTTTCTAAATTACGCGAGAGTGCTGCGCCAAGTGCCGCCACGACAAAAGTGGCTAAGCCAAATAAATAGAGCCGCCTGCGGGTGATGAGCTCACTAATACCAGCAAACACCAACAGGAACGCCGCACACACGACCTGAAATAAGTTGGTAATCCATACGGCTCTAGAGGCGGGTACATTTAGGTCAGCGGCAATAGTTGGAAGGGCCAAATTGATCATAGTGGTATCAACCACCGCCATCAGCGTTCCGGTGACTAACGCTAATACCGCCAGCGCACGCTCTGGCCCTGGCAGACCATCGTCACCTGGGCGGGTTTCAAACAGTCGCATGGTAGTCAGTTCCCAAACAGCCCCCTTAAAAACAGTAAAACCGGCCTAAGCCGGTTTTACGATGCGCTTACGCTAAAATAATAGCACGCTAATCTTGTTCGTTGTCGAGCAGAAGCGCATCTTCGACCTCTGATATTTCCAGAGCGGTTTCGTCGTCCAGGTCAATCGCTAGATAACTGTGCTCAATGCGCAAGAAGTCCTGAAACAGCGACCAATCGAGCTTTTCCGGCCACTGACGCTCATCCTCTTCCCAAGCACGCAGCTCGGTTTCCAGGATTTCTACGTGGCGTTCGCGAACAAAGGTCTCCAGCGCTTCAGGGGTATCCATTTCAGGAATAAGATACACCGTGCTTTCACGTTCGACGTCGTCCAGGGTCAGGTCGTCGTCTCCCATGGTGGGTTCGAGCGCATTGATCCAGTCCACGAAGGTCTGGGTCGGCCTGACGCTCAGGGCAGAGCGATTTAGCAGTTTCATGGGATTCTCCTCGCCGTCGAAACGTTGACCATTATGGGCGCTAAATCACGCCCTTACCAATTTTTCGTCCGCAACCACACAGTTAGCTGAATTTAATCCACCTCTGGGCGCATTGCCGGGAACAACAGTACATCACGAATGGAAGGGCTATCAGTAAATAGCATCACTAAACGATCAATACCAATGCCCTCACCTGCCGTAGGTGGCATGCCGTACTCAAGCGCGCGCACGTAGTCGGCATCGTAGTACATAGCCTCCAGGTCGCCAGCATCTTTTTCAGCAGCCTGCTCGCGGAAACGCTCAGCCTGGTCTTCAGCATCATTTAGCTCCGAGAAACCATTGGCGATTTCTCGACCGCCCACGAAAAACTCAAAGCGGTCAGTGACAAAGGGATTGGCGTCGTTGCGGCGTGCCAACGGACTGACTTCCGCCGGGTACTCGGTAATGAACGTCGGCTGATCCAGCTTGTGCTCAGCCACCTCTTCGAAGATCTCGGTCTGAACCTTGCCTAACCCCCAGCTCTCTTTGACCTTGATACCGAGCTTTTCGGCCGCTGCCCGTGCTGCATCCAGCGTATCCAGGTCCGCATCACTGATGCCATCACCGTGATCAAGAATTGCCTGGCGCAGCGTCAGGCGATTAAAAGGCTTACCGAAGTCATAACTGGCGCCTTGATAAACAATGGTAGTAGTACCCAGCACTTCCTGCGCCGCTGTACGCAGCATCGCTTCAGTCATATCAAGCAGATCGCGGTAGTCAGCGTATGCCCAATAGAACTCAACCATCGTAAACTCGGGGTTATGTCGAGTGGACAGCCCCTCGTTACGGAAGTTACGGTTGATTTCAAAGACTTTTTCAAAGCCGCCCACCACCAGACGCTTGAGGTAAAGCTCAGGGGCAATACGCAGGTACATATCAATATCCAGCGCATTGTGGTGGGTAATAAACGGCCGAGCCGCAGCACCGCCAGGAATTGGCTGCAGCATTGGTGTTTCAACTTCCATAAAACCACGGGCTTCAAAGAAGCGTCGCATGGAGCTGATTACCGCTGCCCGAGTCTCAAACACTTTACGAGACTGCGGATTCATAATCAGGTCAACATAGCGCTGGCGATAGCGCGCTTCCTGATCGGTCAAACCATGAAACTTATCGGGCAGCGGGCGCAGGCTCTTGGTGAGTAGCTGAGCTTCCACCATCATGACGTATAAGTCACCTTTGCCCGACTTATGCACAGGACCTCGAGCGGCAACAATATCGCCAATATCCCAACCCTTGATGTCCTCAAGTACGTCTTCAGGCAGCCCCTTTTTATCGACATAGAGCTGGATCTGGCCGGCCACATCCTGAATGACGATAAAGGGGCCACGCTTACGCATAACGCGCCCTGCCACTGACGCATAATGGTCAAGCGCTTCCAGTTCCGCTTTCTCTTTTTCGCCCAGCAGATTCTGCAACTCGCTGGTTAAGCTATCGCGGCGAAAGTCGTTCGGGAAAGCGCTCTTACCCTGCTCAGCCGTACGCTCACGGTGAGCCGTGAGCTTGGCACGGCGCTCAGCAATCAGGTGGTTTTCGTTTTCTGCAGAAGACGCGTCTTGGTTAGCCATCGGGCACCCTATTCATGTTCAAACGCTAAAAAGATTACAAACCCTGCTTCAGGCTGGCGACGATAAACTGGTCCAAATCACCATCGAGCACTTTATCGCAGTTGCTGGACTGCACGCCGGTACGCAGGTCTTTAATACGCTGATCGTCCAGTACATAAGAGCGAATTTGGCTACCCCAGCCGATATCGGCTTTAGAGTCCTCCGCTTCCTGCTTGGCAGCATTACGCTTTTGCATTTCGTGTTCCCACAACTTCGCTTTTAACTGCTTCATGGCGAAGTCGCGGTTAGCGTGCTGACTACGTTGGTTCTGACACGCCACCACAATACCGCTAGGCTCGTGGGTAATGCGCACCGCTGAATCGGTGGTGTTAACGTGCTGACCGCCAGCACCACTAGAGCGGTAGGTGTCGACCCGCAAGTCAGAGGGGTTAATCTCGACTTCAAAACTATCGTCGATTTCCGGCGACAAAAAGACGGATGCAAACGAGGTATGCCGACGGCCACCAGAGTCAAATGGGCTCTTACGCACTAAGCGGTGAACACCGGTTTCCGTACGTAGCCAGCCAAAAGCGTAGTCGCCTTGAATATGTAGCGACGCTGATTTAATACCAGCAACTTCGCCTGCGGAAATTTCGACAATCTCAGCTTTAAAGCCGTGGCTCTCCGCCCAGCGTAGGTACATCCGCAGCAGAATATTCGCCCAATCTTGAGCTTCTGTACCGCCAGAGCCCGACTGGATATCAAGGTAGGCGTTATTCTGATCCATTTCACCAGAAAACATGCGGCGAAACTCAAGCTTTTCTAGTGCCACTTGCAGGCTATCAAGCTCTTTGCGCACTTCATCAACGGTGCCTTCATCATCTTCCATCTCGGCGAGCTCTAGCAGGTCACTGCTATCGGCCAACCCCTGATCAAGTTCGTCAATGGTTGCCACTATAGCTTCGAGAGAGGCACGCTCTTTACCCAACTTCTGGGCGTAATCAGGGTCATTCCAGACGTTAGGGTCTTCTAGCTCACGGGAAACTTCTTCTAGCCGATCTTTACGCTCGGCATAGTCAAAGATACCCCCTAAGAACATCTGTCCGCTCAGACAGGTCCTTGATCTGGTTATGAATCGGGTTAGTTTCCAACATGGATCGCCCTAGCCTTGGTCAGTACCGCACGGTTCAAAAGAGACAGGCGCCGCAGGGATGACTGCGCATCGCTCTTGAAAGAGCAGGTGCCAGCCAACCCAGCGGCGGAATTCTGAGGCGCATTGTAACGAAACCTAACGCTTACCGCACCCACCCAGCGTGGGCGGGCACTGTGTAAAACCGGATGAATACAAAAAACCCGGCCGAGGCCGGGTCAGTAACGATATCCAATCTGTAAGTACTAACGCTCTGCCAATTAGAAACGGTAGGTGAGCTGAGCACCGAAGCCGTGGGCTTCGTTTTTGTAGTCAGCTGAGTAGTTAGAGGTAATAGGCGGTGTTTGCTGGCCTGCCACAGTGAAACTATCCGTTTTACTTTGGTTAACGTGGGTGCCACGCTCGGTAAGATAAGAGTAAGCAAAGTCTAAGGTAAGGTCAGGTGTTGGACTCCAGCCCGCACCGATTGAGAAGATACGGCGATCATCTGACGGAATACGTACGCTTCGGGTAGCATCCTGAGTCGGCGTAAAGTCAAGCGTTACCCCAGCGCGCAGCGCCAGAGTAGGCATTAACTGATACTCGCCACCGGTTGAAAATGCCCAGGCGTTCGAGTAATTCTGCTGCTCGTTGGTGACTTCACCGCGCTCATCACCGGTCACTAAAATCTGGTCAAAGCGGCTCCAGCGCGCCCAGGAAACACCAAACATTAGCTTGAGATCATCACTCATTTGCTGGGTGAGCGAGAAGTTAACCGTTTCAGGCGTTGTTAAATCCAGAGAGGCTTTGTCAGTAATGGTCCCTATACCCAACTGATCAAGCACAGGAGAGCTTGCTGTAAAGTCTCCTTCAAGAGTGTAATCAACCTTTGAGCGGTAGGTTAAACCGAAGGTTGTTTCTGGTACAGGTTGATAAATCACCCCCAGGTTATAACCCCACGCATCATCATCACCCTCAACCCGTGAGTCGACTTCGGAAAGGCCCAGAGGCGTTGCTATAGGCACTTGGCGACGTAGTTCACCATCCACACGGTTGTAGGTTAAACCAACCCCTACGCCCCATTGCTCATTAAAGCGGTAAGAGACCGTAGGCTGAGCCGACACTACCCTAACTTCGGTATAGTTGCCTTGATTGCGCCCTTGAAAACTATCCTCATAATCGGTTTTCGAGCCGAAAGGGGCATAGACACCAAAGCCAAACGCTAACCGCTCATTAACTGGGTGAGCATAAAATGCAAATGGAACTAGCGTTCCCGGCACCATGTCACCATCGTTGGTTCCTGCCACTGGCAGTGTATCGGTCAACCCGCCCGTTGCTTGCGAAATGGCCGGGCTGCTTTGTGTTGCCTGGGCATTCGAAATAGAACTGTTTACATTTAGGTATGTCCCCCCCGCTGTGATCTGTGCACGATCGAGGAACGACATCCCTGCTGGGTTACCAAACACAATGGTTGCATCATTGATGTTTGAGCTACGGCCTGCGTGGCCATACCCCTGACCGCTTACGCTCTGCTCGTTAATTTGGTATCCGCCTGCGTTAGCTTGGCTTGCGAATGCCACCGCTGATACTGCGGCCGCCAGAGTGAGCTTTTTAAAGTTATTATGCATAGTGGGCCTCTTTTCCCAATGATCCGGCAGATAGTGCCATCCACCCTCGTTGTTTTTGCACGTCATCTTGCACGTCTTTCTTACACGTCAGTTTTGGCCTAATGTCCGGTTTGATTCAAGGGCAAACGAGCGTTTTATTTCGTTTCTTGCTTATACATTAGTCGTACGATCGTTTTAAATCAGTGTTTTATTGATTTTCAAACCAGCCTTATACGCCGCTTGACCTACAGGTAACCAATAGGTTTTACACTTACCATAGCTTAGTTTTTAAACGGTGAGGGTGTTATGCCAACAGCCACTATAAAAGTTAGCGAACTAGCCAAGCGCGGGGGCGTTACCGCTGAAACGGTGCGCCACTACACCCGAGAAGGGCTGTTAGCGCCAACCCGCCATCCTGACAATGGCTACCAGCTATATTCCGTCACGGACCTTGAGCGCCTTCACTTTATTCAGCGGGCGCGCAAGCTTGGTTTTAGCGTAGCGGAAATTCGCGACATCCTGGCTCATGCCGATCAAGGAGACTCCCCTTGCCCATTGGTACGCGACCTACTTGCTAACCGGCTACCACAGATTCGTGCGCGAATTGCCGAGTTGGAGGCACTTGCCCGGCGTATGGAGCAGGCGCTGCAAAGCTGGCAGGAGATGCCAGACGGCACCCCAGATGGCCACAGCCTATGTCGTTTAATTGAAAGCTTTCCCGAGGAGGCACAATGCATAGCGAAACCGAGCAGTCACAAACGTTGATACGTACCGTGCCTGGCATGAACTGCCAGGGCTGCGTAAAACGCATGCGTGAGGCCATTCACGCCGTGGACCCAAATGCTCAGGTAGAAGGTGTCCCTGCGGATAAACGCCTTGAGGTCACTAGTACGTTAGAGGACGAGTCGCTCGACAGAGCGCTACACGAAGCGGGATATCCACCTGGCGACCACTCACCCACTCCTTCTGAGACAGCAGACCCCGTTAGCCATACCGTCGAGAAGATCGCCGAACACACGTCACCCAATAGGCCTCCCCTCCAGCGTTTGCTGATTAGCGGCATGACCTGCGCAGGCTGTGTCAAAAGCGTTGAGAAGGCACTTGTTAACACCCCAGGCGTTACCGCCGCCTCAGTAAATTTTGGCACCCATACAGCCCAGGTCACGGGTAGCGCTGAGCGCGACACTCTCATTGAAGCCGTCGCGGCGGCAGGCTATAGCGCCGAACCCATTGTGGATATGCGCGAGGCCGAACGCACCCGCGAAGCTCAAGAAGCGATCACCTATCGTCAACGCCTGCGAGGCAGTGCTCTGTCGCTAGCCCTCGCCATCCCGCTAATGCTGAGCATGTTTTTTTACCATCCCCACCCCATGGGCGTTGGGCGCATTTATTGGCTGCTAGTGGGTTTACTCGCGCTAGGTATTCTGGCTTTTCCAGGGCGGCATTTTTTTACCAACGCCTGGAAGCAGTTTAAGTACCACCAAGCCAATATGGACACACTGGTGGCGATGGGTACCGGTACCGCTTGGCTCTACTCAATGGCAGTGGTGCTGTTCGCACCATGGCTGCCTGAGGTAGCCCACGGTATCTATTTTGAAGCGTCCGCCATGATTATCGGGCTTATCCTGTTAGGCAACGCCCTTGAGCTTCGCGCTCGCGGCCGCACCAGCAGTGCTTTAAAGCGGTTACTCGATTTGCAGGAAAAAACCGCCCGAGTGATTCGCAATGGCCAAGAGCAGGAAGTGCCTATTGACGACGTTACTCTGGATGATCATGTGCGCGTACGCCCAGGTGAGCGCCTGCCTGTGGATGGCGTTGTTCTCGACGGCCAAAGCTATATCGATGAATCCATGCTCACCGGCGAGCCGCTACCTGTTCACAAGTCTGCTGATGATGAGGTTAGCGCAGGTACGGTTAACGGCAATGGCAGCCTGGTTTATCGCGCCACCCGCGTGGGCAGCGACACCCGCCTTGGGCGCATTACCGAACAGGTAGCTAGTGCGCAAAACTCGCGCCCGCCGATTGGTGAGCTAGCCGATAAGGTATCGGGAATTTTTGTACCTAGCGTCATGATCATTGCAGTACTAACGGCACTAGCTTGGTACAACCTCGGCCCCGTGCCGGTGGTGATTCATATGTTGGTCACCGCCACCACCGTCCTGATTATCGCCTGCCCCTGCGCCTTGGGTTTGGCAACGCCAATCTCCACCATGATTGGGGTAGGCAAAGCAGCCGAGAACGGCGTGCTAGTACGAAGTGGTGAAGCACTGCAAACCGCCAGCCGGCTGACCACGCTGGTGGTTGATAAAACCGGCACACTCACTGAGGGCAAACCCCGCGTCACCGATGCCACGATGCTTCACGAAAACTCAACCCAAGTGCTGGCCTGGGTAGCCGCGCTGGAAAGCCGCTCGGAGCACCCCCTAGCGAATGCGCTAACCGCCTATGCTGAAGAGCATCATGCCTCTGCCGAAATACTGACAGCATTTGAGAGCGTCACCGGCGGTGGCGTAAAGGGCACTACCCAAATGGGAGATGCACTGCTGCTGGGGAACGCCCGTTTGCTAGAAGAAGCAGGCGTAAGCCTATCTCCTGCCGAGCAGAGTGTTCGCCAGTTGGAAGCCAAAGCCCGCTCGCTGGTGTACCTCGCGGTGAACGGTAAGCTTGCCGCTTTATTCGGCATCAGCGACCCACTACGTGCGGATGCTGCGGCAGCGGTAAAACGCTTACAGGATGATGGCTTAACGGTAGTCATGCTCACCGGTGATAACGAACACACTGCCGCCGCCGTAGCCCAGGAAGTGGGTATCCAGGATTTTAAAGCAGGCATGACACCGGATGATAAACATGCAGAAATCGAGCGTCGTCAGCAGGCGGGGGAAGTGGTGGGCATGGTGGGCGACGGTATTAACGACGCCCCAGCACTGGCTCGCGCTAATGTAGGCTTTGCCATCGGTCAAGGCACCGACATTGCCATGGAGAGCGCCGGAATTACCCTGATGCGCAGCTCGCTGCATGGCGTCGCCACCGCCATTGAGCTTAGTCGGGCGACACTCTCCAACATCAAGCAGAACCTGGTCGGCGCTTTTGGCTATAACGTGCTGTGTATCCCAATTGCCGCAGGCGTGCTCTATCCATTTACCGGCATGCTGCTATCACCGATTATCGCAGGGGTAGCAATGTCATTGTCATCCATCACTGTGGTCAGCAACGCCAACCGCCTGCGGCTATGGAAGCCCGTTCAACAGGAGGTCTTATGAGCTTATTGGTTAATCTCGCAGGTCTTGGCCTAATCGCTTCTATCGTGTGGTGGTTTTGGCTTAGCTGAGTCTCTCTAGCTAACCCCGATATAACGCCCTGGCTTATGGTTCAGAGCAATAATTAAATTCAGCGTAAGCGCACCCAGTACCGAGTAACCCACGCGGTCTAGCGGTAACTGGGTAAGCGCCACCAGCAGAATCAATCCATCAATACCCAGCTGCACGTAGCCTGCCCGCAGGCCGTGCTTTTCTTGCAGGTAGAGCGCCAGAATATTAATCCCGCCCAGGCTGGTACGGTGGCGAAAGAGCATTAACATACCAATTCCCATCAGCGCGCCGCCCATTAATGCGGCGTAGAGCGAAGGCACATCGGCAAACTGCACCCAGCCTTGGGTTAGCTCGGAAAACAGCGACACCAGGCCAATCGCTGCAAATGTGCGCAGTGTAAAGCTCCACCCCATGCGCTTAATCGCCAAATAGTAAAACGGCAGATTAATGGCAAAAAACCAGACCCCAAATCCCCAGCCAGTGACGTAGTTGAGTAGTAGTGCAATACCTGCCGTGCTACCGGTAATAAGTACGGCCTGGGTGTAAAACGCCACACCAAGTGCAACGAACAGTGTACCGAGCAGCATCGCCATCATGTCCTCATAGGGCCTATGAGGATCTTGGGGAAAGTCTTCCATACGCGTAGCTGCGTCCTTACCTGAGCATTGAAATTAAAAGCACTAAAACTACAAAGACTGAAACTACAAATACTGTCATTAATCACAATGACTTCGCTGACTTTGTTTGAAAAATCAGCGAGTTCTTACCCATAGCTTAAACCGGGCTAGCATGCTCCACCATCAGCTGCAGCGCTTCCCGGCCCCGCCAACGATTGCGATTCAGCTTATAGGCACAATGCAGGGTGTCACCCACATCAAATGAGGGCAGCTCACCAGGTGTTAGTGCTCGAAACCAAATCGCCTTGCTGATCACTGCGCCCATGGAAAGCTCCATCATCAAGTGAGAGCCTTCGGCCCCTACCGGGCGCAGTGCTTCCACAATAAAGCGCCCTTCAAATAGCGGTGGATCAAACTCCCGACCGTAAGGGCCAAGCGCTTCGATCTCCACAAGGGTTGCCAACGATAGCTGGGAGGTAGAGAGCTCTCCATCGGTCCAGAGCCTCGGATAGAGCGGCGTTTCGCCAAGTTGCTCAGCTACCGCCTGCAAAAAAGCGGCTTTAAAGGCCGCCAACTGCTCCCGTGGCACGCCTACTCCAGCAGCACCACTATGGCCACCAAAACGCGGCAGCGCCTCAGGGGCAAGCTCAAAGGTGCGCTGTAGTGCATCCCTTAGGTGCAAGCCTTCAATGGAGCGGCCTGAGCCGGTCAGCATGTTAGGCGCGGCTGCTCGGGTTAACACTACCGCTGGGCGGCCATAGGCCTGAACCAAGCGTGAAGCGACAATACCTTGTACACCGGGGTGGCCATCTTCCAACAGAACTATCACCGCAGCCTCATTGGCATCCAGGGCTGATGTGGCTAGGGTGCGCGCCTCTTCCGCCATATCCGCCTCAATCGCCTTGCGGGATTGGTTATCCTGATCAAGCACTTCTAACTGCCGGTTCGCCACACCATCGCTCTCTGCCAGCATAAAGTGCAGTGCTGCATAGGGGTCATCTAACCGCGAGCGAGCGTTAATTCTTGGCCCCATTTGGAACGCCAGCGTTTCAGCATTAAACGGCACGCTATCTGCGCCAAGCCGAGCCGCCATGGCACGCCAGCAGGCAGCATCCATACGGTTTATCAACGTTAAGCCATAGTTAACCACCGCTCGGTTGGCAGGACTACCTCCCAGGGAGACACAGTCAGCCACGGTACCAAGCGCCACGTAGGAGAGCCATGGCGACAGCTTCGGTGTAGCGTCTGGCAACGCACCCCATTCAATCAATACACCGCGGGCAAGCGACATTAATAACCATGCCACCATGCACCCAGCGATCGTTTTATCCGGGTACTCACAGTCAAGACGGGTGGGGTTAACACAGGCATAAGCAGAAGGCGGTGGGCCTTCCAGCGGCAGCGCGTGGTGGTCGCTGACCACCACATCGATACCCGCTGCTTTTAAGCGCGCAATACGCGGCTCGTCAGAGCTCCCGCAATCAGCGGTAATCACCAACGTGGGCTGCGGTTTTAAGCTAAGTGTGCGCTCTACAAGTGGCAAGCTGATGCCATAGCCATCGTGAATACGGTGACCAATCAGGCTATGCAATTTGTATTCAGGTACGCCAAATAGCTCCACCAGGGTGCGCCGAATCACCACATGGGAGGTAATGCCGTCCACATCGTAATCGGTAAGAATACCGATGGACTCCCCTTCTGCCACTGCCTGAGCGATGCGCTCAGCGGCACGGCGGCTATCGGCTAGCTTTTCCGGGTGTACCAAATAGCGCAGGCTAGGCGATACCAATGGGGCCAGCTCTCCTTCATAGCCCGGTAGACGCGAAGCTAACAACCGCGCCTGTAGCTCGCTTAATCCCTCCGCCTGGGCACGCGCATAAACAGCCTCGTCCACTGGACGAGGCTCTAAGCGAGGATGACTGGCGCTCTGCTGGATGGTGAGTACTGACTCGTCGGCCATGACGCCTCAGCGCCGATTGTCAGCGACAAACTGCTGAACCGCACTAAGCTCAGCAGGCAGTACCGTGTAGCGCTCTTCGCGCTCCAACAGATCATTCATGTGCGTAGGCAACGGCACACCCTGGAAGCCCGCCTTGACCACAGCTTCGGCAAATTTCGCCGGGTGAGCGGTGGCTAGGGTAATCACAGGCGTCGTCGTATCTACGCGTGCGCGCTCGGCAGCGCGGTAACCGGTGGCCGTATGCGGGTCAAGAATCTCCCCGGTACGGTGGTGGGCTTCGCGAATGACTTCCAGAATGGTTTCATCGTCGACGCTATGGCTGGCGAATTTTTCACGTAGCTTGGCCAGTGGCGCATCGGCCAGTGCGGTGGGTTCCTGCTGGAAGCGCTCCAATAGCGCCGCTACAGCAGCCCCATCGCGATCATAGGCGTCAAATAACAGGCGCTCAAAGTTTGACGAGACAACGATATCCATCGAGGGCGCCAGTGTCGCCGCCAACTCTTTTTTCGAGAAGTCGTTAGCCGCTAACGTACGATGCAGAATATCGTTGGCGTTAGTGGCAATAATAAACTGCTTCACTGGTAGGCCCATTTTGTAAGCCATATAACCAGCAAACACATTGCCAAAGTTGGCCGATGGAACGCAGAAGCTTACTTCACGCTGAGGTGCACCCAGCGCAACGCCTGATGCAATGTAGTAAACGATCTGCGCCATAATACGCGCCCAGTTGATCGAGTTCACTGCGACCAAACGCGTGCCATTGAGGAAGTCTTGGTTAGCAAAGCTTGCCTTAACCATCGCCTGGGCGTCGTCGAAATTGCCTTCAATAGCAATGTTAAAGACATTATTGGCCAGCACCGAGGTCATCTGGCGGCGCTGCACTTCCGAGACACGGTTATGCGGGTGGAGAATAAAGATATCCAGGTTATCACAGTGGCGACACCCTTCGATGGCCGCTGAACCGGTATCGCCAGATGTCGCTCCCATAATTACCGCACGCTCGCCGCGCTTTTTCAGGAAGTGATCCAGCAGGCGGCCCAGCAGCTGCAGTGCGACATCCTTAAACGCCAGCGTCGGACCGTGGAACTGCTCCAACAAAAAGTGATTGGCATCAAGCTGCTTTAACGGCACGACAGCGTCGTGGTTAAAAGTAGCGTAGGCCTCGGTCACTAGGCGGCGAAACGTATCGTCGTCAATTTCACCATTTACAAAAGGTTTCATGACCCGAAAAGCAATCTCTGCATAAGAGAGCCCGGCCATGCTGGCCAGCTCTTCTTTAGAAAACTGGGGCAACGTTTCCGGTACATAAAGTCCGCCGTCGCTGGCCATGCCAGTTAACACTACCTCCTCAAAGGAGAGTGCGGGAGCCTGCCCGCGAGTGCTGATGTAGCGCATGGGGTTACTCTCCTTCGTCCAGGCTTTCAACGCGAATCCGAGTCAAGGGGCCAGCAATGTCGGCCATGGATTCAATCTCGCGGATCGCTTCGTTCATCTGCTTCTCTTTAGTGCGGTGAGTCAGCAGAATGATCGGCACTAATTCACCTTCTGTCGCTTCTTTCTGGATCAGTGCTTCGATAGAAATGCCCTGTTCCGCGAGAATCGTCGCCACCCGCGCCAATACACCGGGTCGGTCTACTGCGAGTAGACGCAAATAGTAAGCCGTCGTGATCTCTTCCATCGGCATGATGGGCAACTGGCTCACGTCTTCATCAATACCGCTAAACGCCAAGTACGGCACCCGGTAATGGTGGTCAGTAGTAATATCCCGCGCCACATCCAGCAGGTCGGCAACAACTGCAGATGCTGTCGGCTCAGCGCCGGCGCCGGCGCCGTAGTAAAGCGTTGGGCCAACCGCATCGCCCATTACCGCAATAGCATTTTTGACACCATGCACATTGGCCAATAGACGCTCTTTAGGAATTAGCGTCGGGTGAACCCGCAGCTCGAGGCCTTGGTCGGTACGTTTAGAGATGCCTAGGTGCTTAATTACGTAGCCTAGGTTGTCTGCTTGCTCAACATCTTCAGCAGTAATGCGTGAGATACCTTCAGTAAAGGCTTTCTCAAACTGGAGCGGCACGCCGTAAGCAATGGACGCAAGGATTGTGAGCTTGTGGGCAGCATCGATGCCTTCCACATCAAAGGTGGGATCGGACTCGGCGTAACCCAACGCCTGGGCTTCTGCGAGCACATCTTCAAAGGCACGGCCCTCATCGCGCATATGCGTCAGAATATAGTTGCCGGTACCGTTGATAATGCCTGCTACCCACTCAATGCGGTTCGCACCCAAGCCTTCACGTAGCGATTTAATGACGGGGATGCCGCCGGCTACCGCTGCTTCAAAGGCGACAATCACGCCTTTCTCATGAGCGGCGCGGAAAATTTCGTTGCCGTGAACGGCAATCAACGCTTTATTAGCGGTGACCACATGTTTACCGTTCGCGATGGCCGCCAACACCAGCTCACGCGCAATATCGTAGCCGCCTATCAGTTCAACCAATACATCTACGTTGGGGTTGTTCGCCACTTCGAAGACGTCTGAAGTGGCATTAATGCCGGTAATATCGCAGTCAGGATGAATGCTGCGGTGGGCAACCTGCTCAATCACAATCGGGCGGCCCGCACGGCGGCTAATATCATCCGCATTACGCGTTAATACATTAAACGTACCGCCGCCGACTGTACCTAGCCCACAAATGCCTACTCTTACCGGTTTCAAAATACTTCCCCTTTCGTGATGGGCACCCAAAAGCGCCGCTTTGTCGATCAGTGTCTCAGCATTATCATTCGTCACTTGAGGTGACGTTATTCATCTTCCAAGCCTAACATGGCAACAAGCCGCTCGGGGGGTACAAAACCAGGAATCAACTGCCCGTCAGGCAATATGATCGCCGGAGTACCTTGCACTCCTAGTGCCATCCCCAATTCATACTGCCCGCTAACCGGGTTATCGCAACCTGCCGAGTTTGAAAGCGTCTGACCCTGCTTGACCTGATTCATGGCCTCGCTTGGGTTGTCAGAACACCACACTTGCTCTAGCGATGTTGCTGCCGCGCTACCCATGCCTGCACGGGGAAACGCCATATAGTGGACAGCAATTCCCAGCTCATTAAGCGCTGGCACACTCTCATGTAGCCGCACACAGTAAGGGCAAGAGGGGTCGGTGAACACAACAATCGTCGCTTTTGGCTCCCCCATACCTTGAAAAATAACCCGTTCGCTATCCGGCACGGCAGCAAGCGCAGCAGCACGCTCCTGGTTACGCGACTGCTCGGTCAAGTTAACCAAGCCATTATCCCCATTTTGGTAGAGGTCCCCTACCAAAAAGTGGCTGCCATCCGCATTGGAGTAGAAAGATTCGCCGCTCTCTAGGCGCACATGGTAAATCCCCTCCATTGGCGTAGCACTTACCTGTTTCACCGGCATCGAATGACCGCTGACGCTTAGATTTTCGGCTAACCGCTCGGCAATCACATCAGCACTGGCAAGCGCTGGCAGTAAACTACCCGCGACGACTAACCAGGGAGCAAGTAACGTCAAAACAGGGGATTTACCTAAAAATAGCGTCTTACGTTGGCGCATTATATCTTCAACCTCGTGGGTGGTGTTCAGCATGCAAGTGCTCCAGGCGCGCCTGGGCAACGTGCGTGTAAATTTGCGTTGTGGATAGGTCGCTATGACCTAGCAGCAGCTGTACGACCCGCAAATTGGCCCCATGATTCAATAAATGTGTCGCAAACGCATGGCGCAACGTATGAGGTGACAACGATCTGGTAATGCCCGCTGTAATAGCATGGGCTTTAATACGGTGCCAAAATGTCTGCCGTGTCATGGCCTTGTCCGCCCGCCCAGGAAACAGCGCAGGTCGCGTTGGGTCCTGCATTAGCACTGGCCTTGTGGTTTCCATATAGCGGGACAGCCACTCGATGGCTTCCTCCCCCATTGGCACCAGGCGATCTTTGTCGCCTTTACCACGCACACGCACAACCCCTTGGCGTAGATTTACCGCATCGCCAGTCAGCCCAACAAGTTCCGATACCCGTAGCCCACAGGCATACAGCAGCTCAAGCATAGTGCGATCGCGAACGCCTAGCGGTGTAGTTATGTCCGGCGCCATCAGCAGGCGTTCAACCTCATCCTCTTCCAGGGTATTTGGCAAACTTGGCCGCACCGGAGGTAGCGTAACCTCGGCGAGCGGATCGTTGGCAATATGCCCATATAACCGCGCCCAGCGGTAAAAGCTGCGCAGCGATGAGAGCAGTCTGGCATTGCTGCGCAGCTGGTAGCCCTGTTCGCGGCGGAGCTCGAGCCACTCACCAAAGCGCTGCGACGAAGGGGTTAGTAATGTTTCACCTTCGCTTTCAAGCTGCTGTTGCCACGCGGTTAAATCCCGCCTATAGGCCGCTAGCGTATGATCGCTTGCCCCTTGCTCAAGCCACAGGGCATCCAGAAAAGCATCAATCACGCTCATAAGCTAATGGTCTCAAGAGAGTAGCTCCCCAAACAAAAACCCCGCCCCGCAGAGCGGAGACGGGGCCTTAGTATCCGGGCGCAAAGCGCCCGCGAAAAAGTGGCGATTAAGCCAGCTTTTCCTTGATACGCGCAGACTTGCCGCTGCGCTCGCGCAGGTAGTACAGTTTGGCTTGACGAACGTCACCGCGACGCTTGACTTCGATAGAGTCAACCAGCGGGCTGTAAGTCTGGAAGGTACGCTCAACGCCAACACCGTGAGAAATTTTACGTACGGTGAACGCGGAGTTCAGGCCACGGTTACGCTTACCGATGACCACACCTTCAAACGCCTGCAGACGCTCACGAGTGCCTTCCTTAACTTTTACCTGAACGACAATAGTGTCGCCCGGTGCAAAAGCCGGAATCTCTTTGGTCATTTGCTCGGATTCGATCGCCTGGATCACCTTGTTCTTGCTGCTCATCTTGATACTCCTAAATAACGTAGTGGTTTGCCACGCAGTTGTGGAAGGGGCAAACCGTGATCCCGGCGCTCGAAACGAGCTACGCGGGAGTCGTTATGGGTGACACAGGTACGTAGGCTATTAGCCTTTGCGTCCTGCACCGCCGCCCTGACCTACTTAGCTGTAATTAACTAGAAGCGGACAGAGCGTGTTCCTCGATAAACTCGTTAAGAAGCCGCTGTTGCTCGGCATCAAGCTCGCGACCTGCCAACAAATCAGGGCGGCGCTGCCATGTCCGGCCTAGCGACTGCTTTAATCGCCAACGCTTAATGGCTGCGTGATTACCACTAAGCAGCACATCAGGCACTTGGCGCCCATCGATCACCTCAGGACGGGTATAGTGCGGGCAGTCTAATAAGCCGTCATTAAACGAGTCTTCGATAGCGGAATCCTGATGACCCAACACACCGGGCACCAGCCTTGCCGCCGCATCAATCAGCACCATTGCCGGCAGTTCACCACCGCTTAGCACATAGTCACCAATTGACCACTCTTCGTCGATGTCACTCTCCACCACACGCTCGTCAATGCCTTCATAGCGACCAGCTACCACCACTAAGGGGCCTGCTGATGCTAGTGACTTGACACCCTGTTGATCCAGCTTACGCCCCTGGGGCGAAAGATAAATCACAGTAGGCGTTTGGCCGGTCGCCTGCTCTGCTCGCTGGCGAGCATCAAAGATAGCAGCACGTAATGTGTCTACCTTCATCAGCATACCGGGGCCGCCGCCATAAGGGCGGTCGTCCACACTGCGGTGGCGGTCGGTGGCGTAGTCACGTGGATTCCAAAACTCCAGGGTAATACGCTGTCTTTCCACTGCTCGACCCACTACGCCTTGCTGCGTAATAGCATCGAACATCTCGGGAAACAACGACACCACACCGATCCACATTGCAGGCACTTGCTCCGCATCTTTTTCACCATTTGATGCTGGTGAGTCAGTTGCCGTGAGTTCGTTCGGAGACGGCTTATTCAAAGCTTTTTTCAAAACCTGTTTTTAAACCTGCTTTCAGAACTCGGGATCCCAATTAACGACCATACGGCCATCTTTAGGGCTGATCTCAACAATCACATCATCGGGTAAAAAAGGTAACAGACGCTCGCGCTTGTCGATCGCGTCATTATCACCACGCACCACCATGACATCATTGGCGCCGGTCTCAAACAGGTAACTAACCTGCCCTAACCGCTCACCTGACTGAGTGAAAACCGTTAAGCCTTCAAGCTCATGCCAATAATACTCGTCGTCGGAAAGCGTAGGCAGTGCCTCTTTTGGCATTAGAATCTCCGTTTGCGCCAGCGCTTCCGCTGCCGTCCGGTCATCAATACCTTTTAGTTGCACCACAAGACCTTTACCTTGCCGACGCCCCTGAACAATGCTTATCCGCTTTAGGCTTTCGCCTTGACGCACCCACCATTCGGGGTATTGCAAAATGCTGTCCATGGGGCTGGTATAGGAGTACACCTTTAGCCAACCTTTAACCCCGTGGGGGCTGGTTAGCTTACCAAGCACCACATGTGCGTCGTCTGTATGGCTAGTTTCAAAACGCGTCATCGACGACAGCTCCAACTGCAACAGCACCTGTCATAACAGGATTAAGCCTGTTTACGTGCTTCTTTAACAAGCTCAGCAACACGACCAGACAGCTGGGCGCCTTGGCTCTGCCAGTGAGTAACACGATCCAGATCAACGCGCAGACGCTCTTCCTGACCACGGGCAACCGGGTTGAAGAAGCCGATACGCTCGATGAAACGACCATCACGGGCGTTGCGAGAATCGGTAACAGTCAGGTGATAAAAGGGACGCTTTTTGGCGCCACCACGTGCCAAACGAATGGTAACCATACGATAACTATCCTTCGGTTGAGGTTACGAGAGTGTGAAATAGCGCACATCGCTATCAGAACACTCATCATGCTGTTTTCAGGGTACTGTCATCACCAACATTTAATAAGTCAGTGATTACTTAGTACTTTAAGCGCTTCGATGCAGAATACTGGCCTACACTTGCGCATAGCGCTGCCATCACCCTTACATGAAGAGGCAGCATTCTACGCAAATGCGCTCTACTTGGAAAGCCTGACAGCCAGAAAACTCTTAGGCCGTCAACCTTGCCCAGCCCCCGCGGGCTGCTGCCAGTGGTTTTAGCGCCAAGGCAAACCACCGGGCCCACCCATGCCACCCATACCTCCAGGGCCACCTGGACCGCCGGGGCCACCTCCCCCCATCATGCCGGACATACCACGCATCATTTTCTGCATGCCACCTTTCTTGCCAGCCTTCTTCATCATTTTCTGCATCTGCTTGTGCTGCTTAAGCAGGCGGTTCAAATCAGGCACTTGCAGCCCTGCACCTGCCGCAATACGGCGCTTGCGTGAACCATTGATGATATCTGGCGCACGGCGCTCTTTCGGCGTCATGGAGTTAATCAACGCTTCCAGTTTACCAAGCTCTTTTTCAGGACCAGGGCCTTGGGCTAACTCAGCCATTTGCCCCATACCAGGGAGCTTGCCTAACAGCCCCCCCATGCCGCCCATTTTTTTGAGCTGCTGGAGCTGGTCACGAAAATCCTCCAGATCAAAGCCATCACCCTTTTTGACCTTTTTGGCAAGCTTGGCGGCTTTATCCTTATCTACCGTGCGCTCAGCTTCTTCAATAAGCGACAGCATGTCGCCCATACCAAGAATCCGCGAGGCAACACGATCAGGATGGAAGGGTTCTAGGGCATCAACTTTCTCGCCGACCCCCATAAACTTAATTGGCTTGCCAGTAACATGGCGTACTGAAAGCGCAGCACCACCACGGGCGTCACCATCAGCTTTGGTGAGAATCACACCGGTCAGCGGCAACGCTTCATTAAACGCCTTAGCTGTATTCACCGCGTCTTGGCCGGTCATGGCGTCTACCACAAACAGCGTTTCCTCGGGTGAAATCGCCTTATGCAGCGCCTGTATTTCGGCCATCATTGCTTCGTCGATGGCTAGCCGGCCAGCAGTATCCACCAGGACCACGTCGTGGAACTGAATTTTGGCGTGTTTAATCGCCGCAGTGGCAATATCGACCGGTTTTTGATCAGAACGCGAAGGGAAGAAATCGACATCAACCTCTTTGGCCAGCGTCTCCAGCTGGTCAATCGCCGCTGGGCGGTAAACGTCGGCAGAGACAACCAGCACTTTTTTCTTTTCGCGCTCGCGCAGGTAACGCGCCAGCTTGGCAACAGAAGTGGTCTTACCTGCACCCTGCAAACCAGCCATTAGCACCACAGCAGGCGAGCCTTTCAGCGTCAGGCCTTCGTTAGCCTCGCCCATGATCGCTTCCAGCTCTTGCTGGACGATTTTGACAAATTGCTGTCCAGGGGAAAGGCTCTTAGATACCTCTTGACCCACAGCACGCTCACGTACGCGCTCGATAAATTCCTTTACTACCGGCAGCGCAACGTCTGCCTCAAGCAGCGCTTTACGCACCTCGCGCAGAGTATCTTTAATATTCTCGTCGGTAAGCCGTGCCTGGCCTTTAATCGACTTCAACGTCTGGGAAAGACGCTCACTCAGATTCTGAAACATGGGGCCTCTGCCTCCGTCGCTGTCGCCGGGCGAATACACCGGGCTAATGTGGGTAGCAATTATACGCGCTCGCGGCGTGAGTCTCCATGGTGACAGTGTTGACTATCCATGGCTGTGCGACGCCGCCGTGATTAGTTATAGTAGGCTATACGTATTTAGGTTGTTCGATTTTCACAGCAACGCGCTGCAAGGCGCACGGATAGCATCATGCAGGCGCTCCCTTTCGCCACGATCGCTCTTGTTGTTTATATTGCCGCTGCCATTTGGCAAGGCATGACTCTGTTTCGCCGGGTCCCTCCCCGCCAAGGCATGGTACGCCTGCTAGGCGCAGTTGGGCTGTTACTGCATATACCAGTAGTGGTCCAATTAGTCGGCGAAGCGCCGGGGCTATTACCTAGCTTCACCACAAGCGCCACTCTGTTAATGGCAGTGGCAGTCAATGTGGTGTTGGTGGCCAGCCTATTTAAGCCGGTGCTTAACGCAGGCATAGTGCTATTCCCTTTGGCGGGCATCGCACTGATCTTTGCCACCTGGCTCCCTAGCCAGGGGAGCCATAACGGCCTAACCCCAGGTATTTTCCTGCATGCAGCCAGCTCGGCACTGGCGTTTGCGGTACTGGCGATTGCTGCCGTACAGGCGGTTCTTGTTGGCCTACAAAACCAAGCCCTGCGTCACCATCATATTCGCGGCATTGTGCAGTCGCTGCCACCGCTCACTACGATGGAGCGCGTGCTATTTGAGCTAGTGTGGGCGGGGATTTTGCTACTTACACTGTCGATTGCCAGCGGCCTAATCTTCCTCGACAATCTTTTCGCTCAGCATCTGGCGCATAAAACCGTCCTATCGCTGGCTGCGTGGATTATTTTCACCACGCTGTTAGTTGGCCGCTACCGGTTTGGCTGGCGAGGCATGCGTGCCGTGCGCTGGACACTAGGCGGCTGTGCACTATTGATACTGGCTTATTTCGGCAGCAAGTTTGTATTAGAAATTCTACTCAACCGCTAAGCCTGTTAGCTTAGCGGAGAAGGTCTTGACACACCGTCTTGCTCCTTCTAAATATCGAGCCTGATACGCTATAAAGGAATTTTTGACTTGAGCGACGACTTCCCCCTGGGGTTACTGTTCGGCCTGCTAGCTTTACTTATACTGCTGTCCGCCTTTTTCTCCAGCTCTGAGACTGGCATGATGTCGATTAATCGCTATCGACTCAGCCATCAGGCCAACAGCGGTGACCGCCGCGCCAAGCGGGTTTTGCGGCTACTCTCGCGCCCAGACCGTTTGATAGGCGTGATCCTGATCGGCAATAACTTTGTTAATAATCTCGCCGCATCGATTGCCACTATTATTGCCATTCATTTTTTTGGCGAAGTCTCTGGTCCCGCTATCTCCACCGCGCTACTAACAATTACCATTCTTATCTTTGCGGAAGTCACCCCGAAAACCTATGCAGCCATAAAGCCCGAACGCATTGCTTACCCTACATCGGTAGCCCTGGGGCCACTGCTAAAACTGCTTTACCCACTGGTCTGGCTAGTTAACGTAATCTCCAATGGTCTGCTGCGACTAGTTGGGGTTAAAAGCGTTGAGAATGGCGGCGACAGCCTGACCCGCGACGAGCTACGCACAGTGGTCCATGAAGCGGGAACTCTGATCCCTTATCGTCACCGCGCTATGCTGCTCTCAATACTGGATCTTGAAAATGTGACGGTAAACGACATCATGGTGCCCCGACACGAAGTACTGGGCATTGATCTAGATGACTCACTAGAAGAGATTCTGACCCAAATCCGTACCAGTCAGCATACCCGTTTACCTGTCTATAAAGGTGACATTAACAACATTATCGGCATGCTGCACTTACGTAACGCCGCACGTTTTTTATCCCGTAGTGAAGTTACCAAAGCCGCTATTGTTCAAGAAGCTCGAGAGCCATACTTTATTCCGGAATCCACGCCACTGCATACGCAACTGCTTAACTTTCAAAAACAGAAGCGCCGCATTGGCATTGTGGTAGATGAGTATGGCGACGTGGAAGGCCTGGTCACTCTTGAGGACATTCTGGAAGAGATTGTTGGCGAGTTCACTACCGACGTTTCAGAAGATGAAGAGATTCACCAGCAAGACGACGGCAGCCACGTTATCGAGGGCACAGCGAATATTCGCGACATCAACAAGATGCTCGGCTGGCAGTTACCCACCGATGGCCCAAAGACGTTAAATGGATTAATACTTGAACATTTAGAAGCTTTTCCAGAGGGCCCCGCTAGCCTGCAGATTGGTAATATACGCATGGAAATCCTGGAGATTCGTGACAACCTGATCACTTCTGCACGCTGCTGGCAAAAACAGCGCTTACCTCGTCGCTAATGAGGGCTAACGGTGGGCGATCTCGTTATCGCCAGCCGCCTTAAGCGCCCGAACCCGAGCTTCCAAAAAGTGCCTCAACACCATCTCCCCTGCCTCTTGCGCCATAATAGGTGGGCCGAAATGAAGACACACCGGCGCACGAAAGCGCACAGGCCATTTCTTTAGCGCCTTGCCCCCATAGTGAGAAGTCCAAGACCCCCACAGGCCTGCGAGACCTGCTGGGATAACTGGCACATTGTCACGGGCCAGTATGGCCTCTAGCCCGCGACGAAAAGTATGGATTTCACCATCAGGGGTAAGGCGCCCTTCAGGAAAGACCATAACGATATCACCTTGCCGCAGCGCATCACTGACATCATCCAGCGCACGGCGTAGCGCCCCCGGACTGTGCCGCTCCGACTCTATAGGGATTGCCCCAACAAGCTGGAACCACCATTTAAGCCAACGCGACTCAAAAATAGGCTGATCCATCACAAACCTCAGCGGCCTGGGGCTAGCGCCGCCCAGCACCAGCGCATCCATAAAGCTGACGTGGTTACAAACCACTAATGCAGCGCCTGTTTTAGGCAAGTGATAACGACCATGGATACTAAGGCGGTAACATAGGCGCATTGCTACATAAATGAAGCTGCGCAGTACATGGCGAACGAGTTTAACCGGCCATGTCACGTCTTCGCCCCCCGGTGGCGCAGGCCTGCTAGAACGGTACTCATTAACTGATCTAATAACTCATCCACTTTAAGCTGTTGGCCCTGCCAATAGCCTAGCCGCTCATTCAAGCCCAACTGCACCAATCCATGAACACTACCCCATAGGGTGCGCCCCAAACGACGGGCCTCAAGGTCATCAAGCGCTGGCTGATACTGTTTTAACGACGTCTCAACCTGAGTAAACAGTGCTTCGATTAAGTCGCTTTGGCGCTGATCCAACTCCCCCTCCTGGGCTAGAGGGTAATCAAATAGCAGCTGCCAGCGATAGCAGTCTTGCTCTGCAAAACGCCAATATGCATGCGCCAGCGCACGCAGCCATGGCTCAGGATCATCTGCTGCCAGACTGGTAATGGTATGCTGCAAGCGTGCCAACGTCTCGACGTTAACGTGCTGCAATAAGTTATTGAAGCTGCCATACAGTTTTAGCAGCGTACTGGGCGCGCAGCCTACATCTCTAGCCAAGGCACGCAGTGATAAACCATGGACTGGCTGTTTCGCCAGCCACTCATCACAAGCGTGCATGACCTGCAAGTGGAGGGCATCGGGCGCATGCTGTCTAGGACGGGCCATGGCGATCTCTTCGGGTCAACGGCAAACAGGAAAGAATGCCTCATCGCGCTTTAGCGTGAGCAAGGGGTAATATAGGATACCTTACATCGAACACTGTTTTCGACACTAAAACGCTACATTCGACGTATTCTTTCGCTACCCGCCATCCCACTATTTTTTTCAACAATTCAGCATGAGGAGACAGGCATGACGGGACGCCTACATGTGCAACGCCTATCGCTTTCGCGCCTCGTGCCATCACTTGGCAGTGCGGAAGCGCTGATTGAGTCACCCAACTTATCACCACGACAACCTGTATCTGCAATTCGCTTTGAAGGGGGGCAGTATCGCTTACAACCACTGTTCTGGGGGCTAACACCGCCCTGGCTAAAGGTGCTTGATCATGCCCCCCACTGTGCCCGGGCGGAAACGCTGAAGTCACGTACGATGTTCAGTGAGGCATTTAATGCCCGTCGCTGCGTGATACCGGTAAGCGGCTTTTACATTTGGAAAACACAGCCTCGCAGCAAGCAACCCTACTTAGTCACCCATGTTGCTCGAACCCCTCTTTTCCTAGGGGCACTTTGGTGCCGTTATCACACGACACTGACCACCTTTACCGACTCTACAGCGCTGATCAGCGTACCGGCTAATGCCTGCCTATCATCGCTGACTGACCGATTACCCGTAGTTATTGCACCGGAAGCGTTAACACGCTGGTTAGACCCAGCCACGCCCCCCACCGATCTTGAGGCGCTATTAACCCCCGCGCCTCTGGAACTGTTAGGCGCTTTCCCGGTATCAAAGCATGTTAATAACCCTGCCTATCAGTCATTGTCCTGCGCTCATCCGACCGGACCGATGCTGCGCTGGGCTGTGTCACAGGAGCTGTAATGTTGCGACCTCACAAAATGTTCGCCCCACTCTTTGCACGACAAGCCACTGCATGCATTGTGGTAAGCATAGCCTGGTGCGTGCCCAGTGCTTTCGCCGAAGATACGCTAATAGCTGACGTCACCACACCGACGGTTAGCCCATTTGATAGCCGTGACTATCGGGTACTTACCCTTGAGAATGGCCTTCAAGCCCTACTGGTTAGCGACCCTGATGCCGATAAAGCCGCCGCCTCCATGAACGTCCGTGTGGGTAGTGCCCAGGACCCCGAGGATCTACAAGGACTGGCACACTTTTTAGAACACATGCTGTTCTTGGGAACCGAGCCCTACCCGGAGTCAGATGCCTACCAGAGCTACATTTCGGACAACGCCGGTTCCCACAATGCGTTTACCGCCCAGCAGGACACTAACTACTTTTTTGATGTAGAACCATCCGCACTACCTGGGGCACTGGACCGCTTCAGCGAATTTTTCCTCTCGCCGCTGTTTAACGCCGACCACCTTGAGAGTGAGCGAAACATTGTTCACTCAGAGTATATGGCCCGCATACGTGATGAGTCGCGCCGTGAAAATGACGTACTCAACCAGCTCTTAAACGCCGACAACCCGACAACCGGCTTTGCTGTTGGCAGCCGCGATACCCTGGCAAACCCACCCGAAGGAGAAGCAACGCTACGGGAGCGGGTTATCGACTTTTATCATCGCCACTATGATGCCAATGTAATGAACTTGGCCATTGTGGCACCGCAATCACTGGATACTCTTGAAGAGTGGGTTGTTGAACGGTTTGCCGACATCCCGGATAACGGTCTCAGCGTGCCGACCATTGATGCCCCATTAGTAGATGCCGATACCCTGCCACGCTATATCGAACGCCAATCGTTACAGGATCGTCGCCAGCTGCGTTTCTATTTCCCGATTCCCGACCCTACCGACGAGTATCGCACCAAACCGACCCAACTGATTTCACACTTACTGGGTGATGAAGGCGATGGCAGCCTGCTTGCCGTACTGCGTGAAGCTGGCCTGGCTGATGCACTCTCCGCCGGCATAGGACGTGGTGACGGGAAAGATGCACTGTTTACAATCTCTATCAGCCTAACACCTACAGGCGCTGAACGACTGGATGACATCGAAGCCACACTGTTTGCTGCCATTGAGCAGATCCGCGAGGAAGGAATAGATAATTGGCGCTACGAAGAGCAGAAAAGCCTTAGCGAACAGGCATTTCGTTTCCAGCAACACGGTGCTCCACAGCAGGAAGCTACTCGCTTGGCGATGAGCCTCTCGCGCTATCCCGTAGAAGATGTGCAGTACGCGCCGTATCGTATGGATGGTATGGATAGTGAACGCCAACAGATCTATTTAGACGCGCTAACGCCCGATAATATGCTGCGCTTTTACTCATCACCCGATATCGAGAGCAAAACAATCTCCCCCTGGTTTAACACCCAGTGGAGAGAACAGCAGCCCAAACAGCGCGGCCGAGCGCTCAGCGGCCTAGCACTGCCTGAGCCAAACCCATTTATCGCCAACGACTTAACGCTGCTGGAGGGGCAGGATGAACAGCCCAGCGTATTGGTAGATACTCCATCGTTTATCGCTTGGCATATGCAGGATGCCCGCTTTAACACCCCAAGCGTTGAGTGGCGGGTTAGCCTGCAACATCCCAGCGCCAGCTACTCCGCAGAAGAAGCCGTGCTTAACCGCTTGCTGGCAAGCTGGTTAAATGACAGCTTAAACGAGTCACTCTACCCTGCTTGGCTTGCTGGACAGTCATTTAGCGCTTACTCCCATGCGAGGGGCATCACACTGTCGTTCTCAGGCTGGCGCGACGGCCAAACACCACTCCTTGAGCAAGCGCTTGAGCAGTTGCAAACAGCCCATATTTCACCCAGCGCTTTTGAGCGCGTGCGCTACCAGCTACAGCGCGAATGGCGTAATGCGCCCCAGGCATCCCTTTATGGGCAGGCCAGCCGTGCACTAGGGGAGGCGCTTCTTACTCCTCAGTGGTCTAGCACCGAACTGTTTAATGCAAGCCAGCGCCTGGAGCGCCAGCACTTAGAAAACTTCCGCAAGCGTTTTCTGAACGGCTTATATGTAGATGCAATGGCCATTGGTAACCTGGATGCGGCGCTTGCAAGTGAACAGGCTAGCTTGATACGCGACGCTCTTACGCCTCGTTTAACCCGCGAAGATATCGGCGAGCTAACGCCGCTCGCCGTGAACGATCAAGCGAGCGTACTTCACCCTCACAGCAACCGAGAAGAGTCGTTAGTGATGCGCTACCTACAAGGGCGCAACCAAACCGCCAAAGAGCAGGCGACGATAAGCGTTTTGGCACAGTGGCTAGACACCCCCTTCTATCAGCAGCTTCGCACTGAGGAGCAGTTAGGCTATATCGTCAATGCGGGCTATTTACCGCTACTTGACGCACCCGGCCTCGTGCTCGTTGTGCAGTCGCCTGATGTCGATAGCAGTACCATTGCCGAACGCATGGATGCCTTTATGGGTATGGCAAGTGAGCGACTGAATCAACTGACCGATGAAGCGCTGGGCCCCCATCGCCAGGCCCTCCATGACAGGTTGCGCCAACGTGACACTAGCCTGTCAGGCATGGCCAATCGTTTTTGGCAGGCAACGGCTCTGGAGCAGGTGCGCTTTGACCGCCGCGAGCAGCTAGCGGCGCTTGCCTTGGAAGTAAGCGTCGAGGATATTCAAGCGCTATGGCCATCTCTCCTGTCACGCCAGTTGGATATTCGCTTTAACCCAGGCGACGCGCCCAGCGATATTGCAGCCTATCGCGAAGCACTCGCCCCCCTGCCTAAAACAGCTGATAATGGCTAAGTCAATAATGACTAAGCCGTTAATGACTAAGCCTACAATGACTAAGTAGTAAGCACCCGCCAGCTCAGGCATCAAATGCCTGAGCTGGCATCATCGACTCAACGTACATTACCAACTCTTCCAATACTTGGCGCTCATGATCAGTAAGCGACTGCTGGTTGTAACGTTCAATTTCCCGTGCAAATGCTTTTAGTGTAAAACCCGCGACGGCCGGATCGTTGATCCGCGTCCAGCGAAACGCTTCCCAAAGCTCCCGCTCTTCACCCTCTAGGGTTTCTGGATAGCTACGGGCGCGATAGCGGAATAGCATCTCCTCCAAGCGTGGATCCTGAAAAGCAAAGCGCTGGCCAACTAAATCCCAAGGCTCCATGGCCCGAACACGCTCCATCTGCTGGCGGTCGGCGGCGGAAAAGAAGCTACCGGAATAGAGCATCAAGTCTGGATCGTGTGGCGTATCCTCATAGGCCGCATTGAACACTTCCGTCACTTTCTGCGCCACGCCGCTAGCAGCACGCAACGTTTTCCAGTGACGGCGACAGGCCTCCATATTCAGCCCCAAACGCTCAACGATTACGCCATACTCACCTTTCTGCGGTCCTTCCACATCTTTTAGTGCTGTCGCAGGAAACACCACTGGGCAGCGATTTATATGAATCACCTTAAGCGGAATCCGTGTTTCTCCCTCGGAGAGGTCCTGCCGACTAACAAACACCCGCTCACGAATCTGCTCAGCACTCATTGCAAGCAGGTCACTTGGGTCAACACTAAGATCGTAAACAATCACCCCATTGGGGTTGGTCGGGTGCTCCGCCAACGGCATCACCAGCGCACTACAACCGCGGCTGGCTGGGTAACGGCGGGAAATGTGCAAAAGCGGTTTAGCGCTAGGCAAATCAAGTTGCTTCGCCACGGCACGCTTGCCCCTAAGCCCCAATAAATAATCAAATAGCTTTGGATTGCGTGCTTTAAGCAGGCGAGCCAAGGCAATGGTTGCGCGCACATCCGCCACCGCATCATGAGCACCTTCGTGGGCGATGCCATTAGCAGCCGTTAAGTGCTCAAGTTTAAAACTTGGCGCACCATCTTCACGAAGTGGCCACTCGATACCCTCAGGGCGCAACGCATAAAAGGCACGCACAACGTCGATTAAATCCCAGCGGGAGTTACCGTTCTGCCATTCACGGGCATAGGGGTCGAGCAGGTTACGGTAGAACAGATGGCGGGAGACTTCATCATCAAAACGCAGGCTGTTATAGCCCACTACACAGGTACCTGGCTCACCCATGCAGTTTTGTACCTGAAGAGCAAACTCAGCCTCGGGGATACCTTTACGCTGAGCTTTTTGAGGCGTAATACCGGTAATGAGACAGGCCGCCGGGTGGGGCAGGTAGTCATCTGAAGGCTTGCAATACAGCTCGATTGGCGAGCCGATTTCATTAAGCTCGGCATCAGTGCGTAGCGCGGCAAACTGAGCAGGCCGGTCACGACGGGGGTCAGCCCCGAATGTCTCATAATCATGCCAAAGAAAGCTGGCAGGGGCGGCATTAGGTGGCGCCATGAAGAAGCACTCCGCTAAGCAATGAAAACCCCAAGCCTAGCACAACCGCCGCCTCTCGCGCCGCCTCTCTGCCACGCCCTTAAGCCTGCCTCCTGCACACCTAGCATTCGCGAGGCGAACATTAGCGTGGCTGGCACTTCGCGTGATTAGCTTTTCGGCAACGTAACGTTAAGCTCAAGCACCGAGCAGTTATCTTCGCTATCTAGCGAAATTTGAATAGCGTTGTCGTCCACATGGACGTAACGACGGATCACTTCTAGCAGTTCGCGCTCCAGTAGCGGCATGTAGTCGGGTTGACCACGCTGGCTACGCTGATGCGCCACGATGATTTGTAAACGTTCCTTGGCCACCGAGGCGGATTTCTTGCGCTCACGCTTCAAGAATTCCAGCAGTTTCATCGACGACTACCCCCAAACATTCGGCTTAGCAGACCTTTTCGCTGCACTTCGTGAAAACGCAGCGGCATCTCTTCCCCAAGCAGCCGTGAAACAGTATCCGTGTATGCCTGACCGGCATCGCTTGATGCATCATGGGTCACTGGCACACCCTGGTTAGAAGCACGTAGTACCGCTTCCGACTCAGGAATCAAACCAAGTAGGTCAATGGCAAGAATTTCACGAATATCGTCCAGGGTCAGCATATCCCCAGAAGTCACACGGAAAGGATTGTAACGAGTAATTAAAAGGTGCTCTTTCACTGGCTCCAAACTCTGCTCAGCGCGCCGAGTTTTAGATCCAAGCAACCCGAGAATACGGTCAGAGTCACGTACAGAGGATACTTCAGGGTTGGTAACAACAATCGCTTCATCAGCGAAATACATTGCAAGCTGTGCTCCCCGCTCAATACCTGCAGGCGAGTCGCACAAAATGAAGTCAAAGTCCTCCTTTAGCTGCTCCAGTATCTGCTCAACCCCCTCTTTGGTCAGTGCATCTTTATCACGAGTTTGCGAAGCAGGTAAAATAAACAGGTTTTCAACGCGTTTGTCGCGAATCAGCGCTTGGTTAAGGCCTGCTTCCCCCTGAATAACGTTCACTAGATCGTAAACAACGCGGCGTTCGCAGCCCATGATAAGGTCTAGGTTACGTAGACCAACGTCAAAATCAATTACCACCGTTTTTTTGCCACGCAAGGCAAGTCCAGTCGAAATAGCGGCTGCGCTGGTGGTTTTACCGACCCCCCCTTTACCTGAGGTCACTACAATAATTTTGGCCAAGAGTCACTTCCTTCTTGAAGTCGTTCATCGCGAGGCGTTTACAAAACTTCCTGCGCATAACGGGCACGTCAATGTCATCAACATGACACACTTTAACGGATAGCATCAACGGCGTCGCTAGCCATTCAATACTAGCGGCCGCTCATGCAAGTGGCTTAAGTCAGCGGCTTAATCTCAAGCTGCTCTTTTATAAAATGAATTTCTACTGCACGCCCAAGTAGCTGAGAGTCAATATCTTCCAGCCGTTTATAATTACCGGCCACTGACAACAGCTCTGCTTCCAGTTCACGACAATAAATACCGGCATGGGTATTACCGTGGATACCTGCGAGTGCACGACCTCGCAGCGCTCCATACACATGGATGCTGCCAGCCGCTAACACTTCGGCACCCGCGTTTACGGCCCCAATCACCACCAAGTCGCCCTCTGCCGCATTCACTTGCTGGCCAGAGCGCACCGTACCGCGGAAAAGGCGTGTCGTTACCGAAGCGCCTTCCTGCGCTTCCGGCTCATCTGCCACTACTTCAGGCTCTATCATCCGACTGACGCTTTCTAATATCCTGGCGCGGCCTTCTTCAACCGGCGCAAACCAGCCAAGGCCCAACGCCCAGGCGGACTGCCGTACAGGCTCAGCACCACCGCGCACCGCAACAGGCAAAAGCTTGTGGTCACGACACACCGCACAAATTCGTTCCAGCGCCAGGTGGGGCTCATCGAGTTTTTCCACGCTCAGCACAACCGGTGTATGCTGAAAGAACGCGGGGGATTGCGACAGTTTGCCAGCTAGTTGACGCCGAATAAGTTCAGGGTCAGCGCTGCTTAGCTCCATGACGGTCATTGGCAGCATGCCGCCTTTGAAGGTAAAAGCCATGTCGGCACTATCGGCGTTGAGGCTCATGGCCGAACTCCAAGTCATGTTCAGGTAAGATTAAGGTAGCGCAATCTCGCGCTTTGCGTTGTAAAGATCCATCATGAATTACAGCGCATAAGCAAAGCTAAGCGACAGCGCCGGTGACTGCAACCGCCTAGGCACACCGTCAGCTGATTTTTTTTTCACGCTACGCACCTCTCTGCAGGATGATTCATGCACGGACTGTTAAGACGCCTGTTCGCTCCTCGGTGGCAACACCCCGATCCCGAGGTGCGTCTGAAGGCACTCAACCAGCTAGACCCACAGCAACCAACGCAGCGGGACGCGTTAAAAACCTTAACCGAGGATGGCAGCGATACTATTCAGCTAGCCGCCCTGTTAGCCCTTGACGACATTCAAGGGCTTATAAGTGGCTACGCTAAGCGTCCACAGGATGAGGCATGGTTAAACGCTGTCTGCCAACGTTTAACCGGAGTAGAGGGGCACATTGACTTAACCCAGCGCCAAGCTCTGGTCGCACAGCTATCGGAACCGCGACTGCTAAATACAATTGCGCTGCAAGGTGACAACCTTGACTTGCGCCTCACCGCCCTGTCACAGCTAAGCGATGAACACGATCTGATTCACCAAGCATGCCATAACGGTGTCGCTGCCGTACGCCACCAGGCAGCCCAGCGTATTGAAAATGAAGAAAGCCTCAAACAGCTGTTAAAAGAGGCACGTAGAGATCGCCAGGTGGTGCGCCTCGCACGAGACAAACTCACCCAATTGCGTAACGATGCCGAGTGGCTAACCGAGCAACAAGCCCAGCGTGAACAGCTACTGAAGCAGCTTGAAAAGCACGCTAACGCGCCTTGGGAACCGCTATACGGCGGACGTTTTCGGCATTTAGAACGAGAATGGCAAAACCTGGAACATCCTTCCAGCACCGATCAAGAAGAGCGTTTCCAGCAAGCCATTCTTAGCTGCCGTAAAACCCTTCATGATCATGAAACACAAGAGCAAGCTCGCCAACAAAGCCTGATACGCCGAGCAGAGGCAGAAAGCACCCGCGATAAATTACTAGAAGGATTAGAAGAAACCCTCGATGGCTTACGCCAAGCCAGCGAAGTAAGCGCGCAAGATATTGATAGCCTGCGAGCCCAGCGACAGCTACTTGGGCAACGCTGGCAAACACTCTCAGACCTGCACCCACCCAGCAACACCATTCAGCAACGCTACACCCATGCATTAACTCACTATGAGAACTACATGGAAGCATGGCAACGCTGGAGCGAGACTGAGAGCATACTTGAAAGTGCTTTATCCACGAATGATCATCCTAGTATCCGTCAGCATATTAAGCGGTGTGCATGGCCGGATGAACTGGCACCACCGGCACTGTTAAAAAGTGCCCAGACAGCACTTCGCGCTGAAGCCATCATTGAACAACGCAAGACTCCCTCCCTGAGCGCGATTACTGCCGAGCTCGATAACTTTGAACACTTACTTGAACGTGGCGCCTTCAAAAGTGCCAGCCGTTTACATCAGCGCCTTAAACCCTCGCTAGACACACTCACAAACGAGGACGCAAAACCCCACAAAGCACGCCTTAAACACCTTGGCGCTCAGCTAGCAGAGCTTCGCGATTGGCGGGGCTTTGTGGCAGGCCCCAAGAGAGAACAGCTTTGTGCCAGCATTGACGCGCTTGCAGACGACCAATACATGGCCGAAGAAGCCCTTGACCGCCATCACCGACAACTCGTGAAAGAGTGGAAGTCGCTTGGGGATGCCGCGGCAAACCGTGAACAGTCCGCGCGCTTCCGCGCCGCTTCCGACCGTATTCGTGAACGTCTAAAGCCATGGCTCAAACAGCTTACTCAAGAGCGTGACATCAACTTGCGTAGCCGTGAAGCATTATGCGAGCAGCTAGAAACTCTGCTTGACCAGCCTGCCGAAGACGCTGACCCCGATATGCTGCGAGAGATTCGAGATAAAGCCCGCCATCAGTGGCGTGACTACAGCCCTGTCCCCCGCGAACAAGCCGAGGCTGTCGGCCGACGATTTGGTAAAATCCGTCACCGGTTACAACTGCTTATAGATCAGCGTGCTGAGCAGATTGGTCAGCAAAAGCGGGCACTGATTGAGCAGGTACAGGCACTACAAAACGATAGTGAACAACCGTTGGCAAAACGTATTACGCAAACCAAGCAGCTCCAGCAACAGTGGCGCCAACTTGGCCGGGCGCCCAAAGGTGAAGAACAAACACTATGGAAGAACTTTCGCCACGCCTGCGATCAGTTATTTGCCCAACGCGATGCACATAAAAGTGAGCAAGCGGCACGCCAGCAACAGCAGTTAGACAACATGCAAGCGCTGATTGATCAAATGGACAGTTGGCAACCTACCCACGCCAACGAAGCCACCATACTTGACGATTACCTTAAGCAAGCCAGCAAGCTTGAGCCATTACCACACAACCGGCGTAGTGATGGTATGCAACGACGTTTAAGCGGCATTGTTCGTGCCAGACGAGAACGTTTAAGCCGCCTTGCCGTGGCAGATACAGTTCAACAATGGCAAGCCCTGTTACCACTGATAAAAGCGCACATTGCTGCCGACCAGCAAGCACTAGCAGGTGAAACCACAGCGGAGATAGATGCATCATCTCTGCTCAATACCAAGCTACCGACGGCCTTTACCGATGCCCACCAGCAGCGCAACGTAGCCCGACAGGCAACATCAGCGCCTCTTTCTGCTGAGCAACTCACAGCCTTAGAGGATGATCTCGCCCGCTTGCGCGTACATCTATCTCTCTTAGCTCTAGGCAGCGTCAAGCAGCGCGATGAGCCGCTCCGATTAGCTATCCAGGTAGAGCGTTTAAACGAAGGGCTGCATAGCGAACGCAGTCGTGCAGAGGAGATCATCGACGTTTTAGCAGCACTGCTTGCACTAGGCCCAATGCCCCTAGCGCTTTGGGAAAAGGAAGTAAAAGAGTTGGATAGCTTACTAAACCGTTTATCACGCGTACCGCATCCCTAACTTAACAGCACGAAAAAGAACAGTAAAAAAAGCACGCTGATGTGGCAGCGACATAACTAGCAACATAACAACAAGCGCACTACCCGCACTACCGAAAACGGGAAGCCATAGCCTCCCGTTATTCTCACTCTTTAGGCAACGCTAGAACAACTTCACCCCATAAACTGGCCGCCGTTGATATCAATATTAGCGCCCGTAATAAAACCAGACTCCTTATCAGCCAGGAAGGCTACCAGGCGCCCGATCTCTTCAGGCGTGCCATAACGCTTCACAGGAATAGTTTCACGAATAGCCTCCCGTACCTGCTCGGGAATTTTCATAATCATATCGGTAGCAATGTAACCCGGTGAAATAGTATTCACGGTAATGCCTTTCGTCGCTGTTTCCTGAGCAAGCGACATTGTTAGCCCATGCATGCCCGCCTTTGCGGCCGCGTAATTTACCTGACCAAATTGTCCCTTACGGCCATTGATCGACGAAATATTGATAATGCGCCCATAACCATGCTCCAGCATCATTTCAATGACACTGCGGCACGTATTGAAAACGCTGTTAAGGTTTGTATCGATAACCTGATACCACTGCTCATACGACATCTTTTTCATAGTGCCATCGCGGGTGATACCGGCACAGTTGACCAAAACACTAATTGGGCCATGCTTTTCATTGATGTCGCGAGCGGCTTCTAGGCAAGCACCGTGATCGGAAAGATCAACACCCGATAAAGCAATGTTGTTATAACCGTCGGCTTGCTGGGTTTCCAGCCAGGTCTTGGCTTTTTCGGGGTTGTGATACCCCGCGACTACCACATAACCTGCATCTGCCAACGATCGGCAAATTGCCGTTCCGATACCACCAGTTCCACCAGTTACCCAGGCGACGGGGGCTTGATTGGCCATTGACTACCTCCCTGATATGACAAATGACTTGGACATTAACGCTATTATTTCATCGCAAGCCATTCTAATAAGCGCTCAAGCGCTTTTATCGCAAACAGTAAGTCGCTTTTTTTCTTATGCGACATACCAACAGTAAGCTTTTTGTTATGCTTAGTGAAAGCATAGCTTTACTCTATCAATGTTGCAGCACGATGAAAGCCCCAAGCCGCATTTCTACCGTTTCATGCAGGGGGTTGACTTACCGTGAAAAATGCGTAGAATACGCAACACGTTGATGCGGGGTGGAGCAGTCTGGTAGCTCGTCGGGCTCATAACCCGAAGGTCATCGGTTCAAATCCGGTCCCCGCTACCAATATTGTGAGAGGCAGATCAGTTTCATTACTGATCTGCCTTTTTTTGTTTTGTACTATTTCTCCCCGCTCGCTAATTGCTTTTCAAAGCAGCCACGGTAAGCCTATGGTGACACTGCTCACATGCTAAAACGGCAATGGTATCCAGTGGCCACTTCTCTTTTTCATCACTGCCTTCTTACCGCTAACGTTTAATTGTTCATGCCAGCCGAGCATTCGCTCTAAACGGAAACGTAGGATAAGCCTGTTGGCTAGCGGTAGGTACCGCCACGCCAAAACGCTTTTCGATATCGCCCATCTCAATAAACTTCTCGCCACGCTGGTAAGCGGCACGTAAATGCTCGCTTAGCTCGTTAACCGCCGCCGAAGGCTTGGCCCATTGGGATTCGGGTAAGGGCTTCGACCACTCGGCTAACCAGTCGCTGGG
>NZ_NWUX01000018.1:39452-95046 GCF_002374315.1 Vreelandella nigrificans
TCGTTAACCGCCGCCGAAGGCTTGGCCCATTGGGATTCGGGTAAGGGCTTCGACCACTCGGCTAACCAGTCGCTGGGCACAGCTTTGGGCAGGATATGCTTCATACGGTATTCGGTGTACCAGTGGGCAAAACGGGCATGCTCCCACAGGCGCTTACGCCGAAAGCGCCGCCAGCGGGCCATGTCGTTAGTGCGTTCGCATTCAGCTTTTTCACGGGCCACATAAGCGTCGTACCACTTCACGCCCCATTCGCGGGCGGCAGGAGTGATGGCATCGGCGCCTTCTTCCATAAAGCGGCGAATGTACTCCCACTGGGACAGCGCCCCTGGCAGCCCGCCCACGCTAACGATGATGCCCGCCCCGGGCAGGGTGTAGCCAGGGCGCTCTGGATCAGGCGGCACCAGCGCAAAGGTCCAACCAAAGCCTGTGATCGCCCCTGGCCCGAGGCCCGGGTTAAAGGCACACATCGCGACGACATCTTCCCAAGGCACCAACACCGTGCGCCGTTCGCGTTTGAATAATCGACAGATGGCGTCGTAAATAACAGGGTATACAAAGAGAAAGGCCATGGAAGAGGTGTGGATAATGAAGACCGTTAGCGGAAACAAGTCTTCTGCTCCCCGCACCCAATCCCCCAATTCAACCACCACAATAAGCCCACTGCCCATGGCTATAGCTCCGAAGGTTGAAACTAGCCAGAGATTTTGTGGGGCTGGAAACCAAAAACGACCGGGGGGCTCCACCACAAAGGCCACTTCACGGCGCTGGCGGTGCAAGCGAATAGGAGGTATGCGTTTGAGTAGAGTGTTTAGCCAGACGATGCTTAGAATAAACACAAAAAGGAAACCGGCATAGAGCCCCCCTCCCCATACAGCTACTAGCTGAGGGTCAGGAGGAAATCCGCCGACCCCAACCCATATAACGAGGAATAACACCATAATAATGCTAGTACCCACGCTTAACGTATGCCCTGCCGTCATCATGCTATCCGGGCTAGCTCCCTGGCGAATATCCATGGTGGCCGCATCGTGGCGCACATCGATATGGGCCACATCCGCCGCGTGCTCGCTATCTGCGGGGAGCGGTAATGGGCTAAAGCAGTACTGCTCACCCCCGGCGCGGCTTTCCCGTTCGCCCGCCCGCATGGGGGGCAGAGCTTCTTTGAGGTTAGTGTTAAACATCTGGTTTCCCGCTCACCGCTAGTCGTCATCAATCACTGTTCAGCCAACTCGTCTAAACGGAAAGGTGGGATAAGCCTGTTGGCTAGCGGCAGGCACTGCCACGCCATCATCATTGACGTCCTTATCGCCTTTTCATGTTTAGGCTTCGATTCCCTGCCGTCGGTAGGCCTCTGAAAATACCTTCTCGATGGGCAAGGCGGGGTCGGTTGCACGAATCCGCCTTACTTCTTCACACAGCCTTACCAATTCGTCGCTCGGCTTGGCCCACTGCTCTTCATCAAGTGGGTGTGACCACCTTGTCATTTTGGCAGGCAATACATTGGGCCGCGTTTTTATTAACCGTTTGTTTTCCCTTTCGGTTAAATAGCCCGGCAAGTTCCAGAGCTGAATAATGTCAATCAGGTACCAGCAGCTCCAATATAACCAGCCGATTTCACCGTCAGCGCGGCGCTGATTAATACGGCGGCGGGCATTGCGCAGGGTATGCACGCCTTCCCAAGCCGGATCATTCTCTCCCCTGATAACGTTGGGGTCTTGCACCTCAGCAAGGGAATTGACCTCGTATTCCATATACGCACGGATCGCTTCCCAGTGGCTGATGGCCAGGGGCTTCGCAAAGGTCATAAATTCAAGTTTTAGCCACTGGCCGGTCTCTGGGTGTGCGTAACCAAACCCCATGCCGAACTGCTGCTGAACGCCGTACTGGGTGACACCACGGGCCTCGACTACCCAGGCCATCAGCGATTCCCAGGGAACGACCACTGTTTTATAGGTGCCTTCTAACACAAAGCAGACTTCCCGGCGTTGGCGATGAAATCGCACTGGGGGAGTATGCCGCAAACGGCTAAGGCCAATACAGTGCCCCAAATACATCAGCAAAAAACCAGCCCCCCCCCCCACCGAGGCCTACCCAAAAACCAAACTTGGCTAGCCATAAAATCAAATCAAATGGTGCATCAGGCATCATCAACCAAGCTAGGCTGGGCCCAAACAGAGCTGAAAATAGAAACAAGCCAAACGCTACGCCGGTCAGCAGCTGCCAGCCATAAACATCGGAATATCCCCCACCCACGTCCAACCATGCCTCGTTGAGGGTGCTAATAGTACCGTTTAGATCCAGCGCTTGATGCCCCGTGGGCAAGGGCTTAGGTGCTAGATAAGTAATTTTGCCACTGGGAAAGGCCTGAGTATCCCCGGCCTGATGGGGCTGATTTTTATCAGGCTGGGGCAAGTCCGCTGCCTTTTGATTCATCATTAACGTCCTTGTCGCCTTTTCATGTTTAGGCTTCGATACCCTGCCAACGATAGGCTTCTGCAAATACCTTCTCAATGGGCAAGACCGGCCTCCATTAGTTTTGCCAGTGGAGTTCGTGAAGTTCACAAAACTAGCACTTCTAATCTTGGCCTCGGCGGTATGTTGTGGTTCATTGAACCCTGCTTATGAAGCCGCTCCTCATTTAGTCACTGCGCATTCGCTCTAAACGGAAACGTAGGGTAAGCCTGTTGGCTAGCGGCAGGCTCTGCCACGCCAAAACGCTTTTCGATATCGCCCATTTCAATAAACTTTTCGCCGCGCTGGTAAGCGGCACGTAAATGCTCGCTAAGTTCGTTAACCGCCGCCGAAGGCTTGGCCCATTGGGATTCGGGTAAGGGCTTCGACCACTCGGCTAACCAGTCGCTGGGCACGGCTTTGGGCAGGATATGCTTCATACGGTATTCGGTGTACCAGTGGGCGAAGCGGGCATGTTCCCATATCCGCTTGCGCCGGAAGCGCCGCCAGCGGGCCATGTCGTTGGTGCGTTCGCATTCGGCTTTTTCGCGAGCTACATAGGCGTTGTACCACTCTACGCCCCACTCTTTGGCAGAAGGGGTAATGGCATCGGCACCTTCTTCCATAAAGCGGCGAATATACTCCCACTGGGCCAGCGCGCCTGGAAGGCCACCCACGCTAACCATGATGCCCGCACCCGGCAATGTATAGCCTGGGCGTTCCGGATCAGGCGGTAGCAGCGCGAAATTCCAGCCAAAGCCGGTGATCGCCCCTGGCCCGAGGCCGGGATTAAAACCACACATCGCGACAACATCTTCCCAGGGCACCAATACCGTGCGCCGCTCGCGTTTGAATAGCCGACAGATGGCGTCATAAACCGGCGGGTAAACGTAGAAAAAGGCCATGGCGCCGATATGCAGTAGCGTTAAACCCAGCGGAAAGCCCTCCCGAGCACCACGTAACCATTCGCCAATCTCAATTACCCCCATGAACCCTGACGCTATTACGGCAATGCCTACGATGGCCATTAACCAAAGATTTTGAGGCGCAGGCAGCCAAAAGCGGCCGGGAGGATTTACCACAAACGCTGCCTCACGTCGCTGGCGATTTAAACGAATCGGCGGAACACGCTTAAGTGCCAAGTTAACCGCAACAATGCCCGTGATAAGCACCCACAGAAAAACAGTATAGAGCCCCCCCCCCCATCCTATAAGCACCATGTCGTACAAAGAGTTTTTAGTAATGGCAATAAAAAACAGCAACAGCCCGAAGCCGTTCATAAACATGGCCCCCACACTCAATACATGCCCCGCCGTCATCAAGCTTTCCGGGCTCCCCCCCTGGCGAATATCCATGGTGACCGCATCGTGACGCACATCGAGATGCGCCACATCCACCGCATGCTCGCTACCTGTCGGTAGCGGCAGAGGGCTAAAGCAGTACTGTTCTCCCCCTGCACGGCTTTCATGCTCGCCCGCGCGCATGGGGGGCAGAGCTTCTTTGGGTTGGGTGTTAAACATAACTCTTCCTTGTTTAGGACGTCCAGGGCGTTAGCGGCATACTTGGCCAAGTACCGAGTCTATTGCTATACCAACTATTTTCGAGTGCGTTTAGCTCGCGCCACTCCCCCCGCAGCACACGGCCGCGGTGGTGCAACTCATAAACGCTGGTGGTCGATTCGCCGTTGAGGCTTGAACGCACCACCAGCCGAACATAATAGTACTGGCTTAGCGCTTCCGGCGAAAAGTGATAGGTGACTACGGTTCTGGTGCCTTCTGTTTGCTTGTAGGCATAAGCCAGCACATCCCGGGTCAGCTCTTCTTGGCCACCCATAGTACCGGCCCATAAACCGAAAGAGAGATTTTCTTCTTCAGGTGGCTGACTACCGGGCATTGTCATCCGGAAGGCCAGATCAATAGCGGCGGGGCCAGGCCCAGGGCCAGCATGGGCTGCTGCTACCCCCTGGCGCTCGATGCTCGCTTCACTACCGCTTAGCTTGCCCAGTTCCTGCTCGTGCTTTTCAAGATTCCACTGCTTGCTGCGCAGCCCCCAGTAGCTGCGCTGGCACCAACTCTGCACCGGGCTTAGTGAAAAGCGGCTGGCCAGCAAGTCGCCCAGCACAAGTAACAGCGTGCTTGCCGCAACAAACCAGCCCACTGGCCCCGAGAACTTCAGCAAAAGTAACCGCCACTGCGCTGCGGGGATACCCAGTATTTTGCCGAGACTGCTACTGGAAAAACCAAGAACCAGACCACCTGAAGCGGTACCTGCGGCCCCCGCAAGTGCCACATGGGTTGCCAAACGCTCCGCCTGTGTCTCGGCGCGCCCTAGCTTCTGCCCCTGCCTAACCATCTCAAAAACACCGGCAACACCACCCAGAAGAGCAACAGCTCCCATTGCTCTATTGGCAGCCCGTGCCCAGCTTTCCAATTGAGCAGGGCTACCCGCTGCCGCTTTTAATTCAGCCTGGGCGACTTGCTGAAAAGCTCGGCCTTCATAAAGCTTGCGATGGCGGGTATCGACGATCATTTCTCTAATCGCCATAAGCGCTGCCGCTGTTGCTGTTGTCTGCGCGCCTGCATTACCAAAATGCTCCCAAAAATGCTCTTGCCCCCAGTTCTTGACCAGATCGCTCATAGCGACACAGGCAGTAATAGCACCTAAGGCTGACAAACTACCGTTCACCAACACCCCCACCGCGCGGGATACCGAAACCTCACTCTGCTCGTTACGAATCAGGGTATTTAGCGTGCTACGCATCGTTTCACGGGGCTGGTTGGCTAACTGTTTGAAGGCGTTTCGCTCAGCCAGCGCTGCGCGGGTAGCGTCTTGGCTTAATCCACTTAGTTTAAGGGCGTGGCTGCCGTTTTCATTACCGGGGAAACTATGATCTGCCAGTTCACCCAATGCCTCTCCCAGCAATTGCTGTTGCTGTTTGATTTCTAAACTTTTATCCCGGATTTTTCTCGCGTTGTATTGTTCAGCTGCGCGGCGATGGGCCTCGCTTGTACCCCGATGAACAGCGCGTTTTTTCTCTGCATCCCGTTCTTGTTTATATTGCTCCATTTCTTGTTCCAAGCGCTGGAGCTGTGATGAGGAGCGTTGTGCCTTGGTAATGGCCTGCTGTATCTTCCCTAGCACTGTTTGGTCGGGTATATCCCAGCCCATTTCAGGCAGTCCTAGGCGCTCAAGAAACATTAGCCGCTGCCCTTCCGGCAACATGCCCGCTAGGTTGGCAAAGCGCTGGGGCATCTCCAACTGCGTCGCGTCGTCAAGCAGCGTTTTGATCACCGCTTCACCCAACATCTTCTCTTTAGCACTGACTTCCCCAGCAATATCCGCTACTACATCATCAGCCAGGCCCTCAATGCTACGGAAGCGCAGGCCTGCTTGCTGCTCGATAGTGCTCCGCCACGTTTGATAACTGCCTAGTGCGCCTGAGGCAGTTATCAATGCCGCCGCCTGCGTTAAGGCCTTTTGTGAGCCATCCAGTTCGGATAGGAAAGTGTCAATAAAAGTGTCGGTAGGAATAAAGTGAAGCAAGTGCCCCGTATTGGGGGTATCGCCCATATAATACTGAGCAAGGAAATTATCTTGTCCACAAAACAATAGCGTTTCGAAAGCGTACTTCTCGATTTTACACGTCAGTTTTATATGCAGGTCTACTTCCCGATCCAGTACCAGTGCATAGTCGTGCCATGCGGGTAATAGCCGAGCTAAATCCTGCCCTATCGCTCGATAAGCCGATTGCCAACTCTCCTCAAGGCCGTTGGCGTAGGCTAGAAAATTTTCCATGTCCTGCTGACGAATGACATCCACAATGCCGTTGGGTGCCAGCGCGTAGTTGCCGCCAATAACTTCATTGAAATGAGCCTGCTCGCTTTGCTCGACAAACGATTTAACTGCGTCTGCATCCGTGCCTAGATTTCCCGCTATGTGCTGACTGAGCTCATCGATATCGTTCTCGATAGGTTGCAAGGCGATGCCAGTCACACCAGGATGGCCGCCGGAGCTTCGGGTGACCTCCTCTTTTCTTTCTCGGTGCTGCTCGTACAGGTCTGCCAGTTCACGAAGATCCGCTTGGTCATCACTATCAGCATTGCCTAGCCAGTCAGGAATATTACCTTGGCCTGCATTGGCAGCATGAGGGGTAAAGTCGATGGTCATCAGGCCATCAATCGTGCGCGCAGCAAAGTTCTCGGTCTGATACTTATTGTGCCAATTGCCTTGCTGGTCGGAAGCTTTCGCCCAAGCTTGAGCTAAGTCTTTTAACCGCCCGGTAATATCCTCAACAATTAAACAAGCACTATCTAGCTTATACTCGCTCTCTATTGCTGCTGTAATGCTACTCGCCGCAGCAAGCTGCCACTCGTTGTCCTCTCCTTCAGACTCACACCATGGGTAGCTACCCATATCTAGTTCGTTGTGTTCGCCTGGATGCTCCGGAGCATCAGGGGTAGGTAGATGCTCACCAACGTCATCAGCTAAAGCACTCGCTAGATCGTCAGGATTGAGCAGGTGCGCCGTACCGTTGCCTGGGCAGTAGGCCCCCACGTTCACACGCATCATGGCTTGCTCTCGAAACGCCTCATGCTGCAACATGGAAATATGCAACGGCGTTAGTTCAAGTGGGCTATAGAGCACTTGCACCGAGCCTTCTCGCTTTACAATGATGGTATCGCCGCTGCCATCTGGTTCCACCTTGAATACCTGCACCTCATCTGGCGATATACTGTGTACCAGATAGAGCCAACCACTTCGGATAGGCCGAATGCCTGACCGACGATAGGAACCATCAAACACTGGGGAAAACCCTGGAACTTGGCAGGCAAGCTCAGCCTCGTTTGTTTCAGCAAGGGCGTAACGTACTGGAACTAGTTGAAGGTCTGGTAGCATCAACGCACACTGGCCTTGTTCTTGGCCAGGGTCGTTATCAGGCTGGCTATCCGCGACGCGCTGTGCTTCCTCCATAGAACGGCTCATAGTTGTGCCTCCATGTTCAGTCGCCGCTGAGAAGCTTCAGCAGCGGCTTTTAATCGTTCCATTGGTGCTCGGTGATCTGGCCGCAGTAGCTCTAACGCGATATCAGGCATAGATTGCTCATCCAACGCCTTTTCACCATATGTTCCCAAAATATTGGCCATGTAATAGTGTGCTCGCCGCCCAGTAAAGCCTAACTCACGCGTGATACTGATGATCTTCTTCGCAGCGTTTATGCTCGTTTCCTGCTCCCGCAACAAAGGGCTATCTGCAAAAAAAGTGTCAAGATGTTTCGCTAACTCCTGAGCAAAGCGCTGCCAAGCAATTGGGCTGAGTGCGTCAAGGTGCATTTGCTGAAGTGGGAACCTCTCTTTACGCTGAGCAAGTTCTGAGTGCTCATTATTGACTTGATACCAACGGACTACCCCATGCTCATTGATGGGTAGCCAGACGGCATCAAACAGGCCTAACAACTCACTCGTTGAAGGCGAACACTCCACACTGAGGAGACATTTCATCACGTCAGGAGAGCCTACCCTGAGGACTTTTTCACCTTCTTGAGGATGCTCAACAAAGAGCAGCCACCGCAGGTGTTGCAAAAGCTCATCAAACGGAGCAGAACTTATGAAAACCCAGCCCCATTGACTCTCTGCCCCCTCTTGAAGAAATATTTTCCAGAGGGGGTCATTGTCTTGGAGCTTTACCAAACAAGGCGAAATGCTTCGGCACCCCTCCAGCGGCGTATCCAAATAGATAGGTTCGTAAACAGGAGTCTCAGCGTGCTCATAAAGCCACTTTTCCAGAGGCTCCAACTTGAGGCCATCAAGTACCAGATAACACTCCTGCCCATTACCGGCCTGCAAGGGAAGCGAAACGGCCTGCCGTACTTCCATGCTTTACTCCTGGCTATCCAGAGGAGTACAAGGCTGAGTTAATGCCATCTCCTGCCTGAGTGCGGCTTCTTGCCGTGGTGATTCAATTTTGTTAACCACAGGAGGTGCCTCCACCTCCACAGGCAATTGCGGTGCCTGAGCTGCTTGCCCACTGCCTGAGCCGGGGCTGCCGCCGGAGTTGATTTTGACCTGCGGGCCAACGATGGAGACGCCGCTGGGGTCGATTTTCAGAAAGCTGCCACCTGCTTTTAAGGTGATTTCAGCGCCCGCTTCAATCACTACCTTCATGCCTGCTTTGTGGTGAACCTCCTGCCCCGCTTCCAACAAGTGCGCTTGGCCAATTTTTTCATGGCGAGTGCCGTCGATCACTAGGTGGTCGTCGCCATCTACCTGGGTGTGGCGGTTACCGTGCACAGAGTGATGGTCGTCGTTGCCGACTTGGCTGATGCGGTCGTTGTGTACCTTGAGGTGGCTGTCGTTGCGGATCTCTTCGGTGCGGTCGTTAAGGGTCAGTAGTTCCAAGTCTTTCTGGGCGTGGAGCCAAATCTGCTCTTCGCCGGCTTCGTCCTCAAAGCGCAGTTCGTTGAAACCTTCGGCCTTGTGGCTCTGGGTGCGCATTACCGTGCGGGTTTTGTGCTCCGGCAGCGGGTAAGGCGCGGTATTTACCGCGTGGTAGGTGCGCCCAGTGATCAATGGCTGGTCGGGGTCGCCTTCTAAAAATGAAACAATCACCTCATGGCCAATACGGGGAATGGCAATACTGCCGTAACCGCCACCCGCCCAACCTTGGGCGACACGTACCCAGCAGCTTGCTGTGTCGTTGGGTTCGGCGTAGCGGTCCCAGGGGAACTGTACTTTGACCCGGCCATGCTCGTCGCAGTGAATCTCTTCCCCTTCGGGGCCAACCACAAAGGCCACTTGGGGGCCATCGACCCGCGGCTTGGGGTTGGGGGTGGCACGCCAGGGGGTATCACCGGGGATCAGTGTGACGTGGTTGTGGTAACGCGTCATACCGCTTGCGTCACTTTGGGTCATCCCATCTTCTTCCAGCGCCTGGGGCTGCTCACCGTGGTGAATAACCTCGCGGACCTGCCAGTCACGGTTAAGGCTATCGGTATCGTGGTCAGTCAGAGTAAAGCGCAGGCCGGGGGCAAACTCAGGCAGGTCGCTCTCTGCTTGGGCGGTGATCGCTTCCCGGCGCAGCTGTTCCAGACGAATGCGGGTAAAGGGTTCGCCGGAGGCGTCCTGCTTATAGCGGCCAGGGTAGTCGTAGTGTTCATAGTCAGTATGTTGACCATGCGTTTCTACATCGCGGCCTTGGTGTTCGTGCAGTTGCGCATAAGCGGGGTTTTTAAAGCTGTAATCTTTCAGCGTGGCCGAGGCGGTAGCAACCCTGGCCCGGTGGCTAAGTTTGCGTACATGGCGTGTGGGGGCAGTCCCACCAGCACGACTGTTATAGGGGCGTTCGCCAAGGCTAACGAGTACTTGAGGGTCATCGGCGAAGATTAGCCGGTGGGCGCCGTTGTCGCTCTCACCACCGCCACTCTCCCCTGTTTCAGCAAATTCATGGTAATAAAACAGCCCCTCTTCGGCGGCTAGGCGTTCGATGAAGGCAAGGTCGGTCTCGCGGTACTGCACACAGTAATCGCGCTCTGGCAGATCACGGGTGACGGCAAACGAGACATCGGTAATGCCCCGCTCATCGCATAGGGTGTTGATAATGGTGAGCGGGTCAGTCTTTTGAAAAATACGCGAGTTTTGGCGCAGCGAAAGCCGCCAAAGCGCAGGCCGCAGCACCAGGGAGTAGAAGGTGCGGCGGTGGCCTCGGTCACCGCGGCCAAACTCACAGATAACCCCGTGGACCTGACGCAGCGGTTCGCCATCCTGCCAAATGGTCAGGGCCGCTTCACGATCCAGTAGTTCAGCGGCATCAAGAGTGTCGTCTCGGCTGGCCAGGTTGACGATCAGCTCAAAGGGCTGGGAGAGCGCTTCGCGGTGGGTAAAATCCATCACCGCGATGTCATCAACGCCGGGTAGCGTCAGGGTGAATTGCAGGCCGGTGCTCGCCATTTTAGCCCCCCTCCCCTGAGCCGGAACCAATCACAACGCCACCGCAATCTATCGCATGGCCGGTAAGGGCAGCGGGTTTACCATCGATTAAAATGGTACTAGAGCCTTCTGCAATGGCACGCGGGTGAGGTGGGTGCTTAGGCTTGGCATGCGGTGCTAACGGATCGCCTACCCGGGCAATTGGCTTACCATCCATGAACACCGTACTGCTACCTGCGGTCACTGGTGTGGGGTAAAAGCCATCGTGCTCGGTGCCTATATCACCCACTAATACAAATTTCTTACCCATTATTGGTACTCCTTTTCCAATTCTGCCTATTCACTCATCCCACTTGGCAGGTGCTTCATAGCTGGCAACATCGTAAGCATCGACGTATTGGCGGGTAAAACCTGCCGCTTCAAGGCTATCTATGGCTGAGTGACAAGCCATTGGCAGGCGTGTTTGCAGCGGTACGCCACTTAAACTGCGCCGTACAGCCATCAGCAATCGTGTGCCATGGCCACTACCTTTCCACTCTTGGCTAATATAAAAAAAGCGCAGCTGCCACGCGGCTTCATCATCTGGCCGGCAGGCGAGCACCATGCCGAGAGGTGGCCCTTCGCCATGGCGTAAAGAGAGTAGCCGCCCCTGCCAGTGTTCGACCTGACCACCCGCTCGTTGTAGCCATAGGCCACGCTGAACGGTGAGCTCCAGCGCACGATGCAAGGTGGCTAATACGCTTTCGTCTCGCAATATCCAAGGGGAGTGCCCCTTGGCATCAGCTCGATAAACCGCCTCGATAAAGCTGCTAATGTCTTCGCTACGCGCCTCTTCCAAGGGGCGCGAACGTTTTGAACCCTGGCGCTTATGGCGGCCTACCGGCCGAGAGGCATCGGGAGAAAACAGTTGTTTAAGTTTGGTCAGCATCGCTACCTCGCTCCGCGTAAAGTGCTGACGGTAATTGGAAACCTGCTGCTAACGGACGTGTGAAGGGGTTAGGTGCGCCGTTGGCAAACAGGCGATAGCGCATCGTGCCGCCATCAACGTTGAATCGCAGTTCCAACTCACGCTCACTAACACTGGTGATATCGGCTTGCTCCAATAACCGGAACCATGCCCAGGCACCATCTTGTGCAACGCTACGCGGGGAGCGATTCACTTCACTTGGCACCATAGTGATACGGCTTTCAGCACCGCCGCGCAGGGCGTTCGGCCAAATCATTGAGACACGCTGGCTAGCGCTGTGGGCGTACTCGATCAACTGACCATCGACACTTATCACACTGCGGCGCTTATCGGGAGTAAGGCTGATAGGCTCTAGAGCAAACTCCACATCCAGTGCACCATCGCGGCTAAAGTAAGCACGACGGATCTGCGCAGCTTGCTGTATGGCCGTGTGCAAACTATCACGCAGTAGTGAATTGCCTTCAGCATCTACCAAGTACTCAGGGGCACCTTCAATAAAGGGCTTTAAGCTGTCCTGATAGAAGGCATCCAAAATGCCACCTGGGGCGAAAAAGTCTTCAAAATCGCTGAGCGCTACTTCCTGGCTGGCGCTAGGCGATAGCGGATAGCGTCCCGCTAAGCGCTCTTGGTAAGGCGCTACCACATCATCTAACCATTGGTTTTCAAGGTGGCGAGTGGCGCTTACCATCATTAGCTGCCAACTCTGGTCAGCCAGACTGTGCAACATACGACCAACCGGCTCAGGCGTATTGTCAGCGATGCGCTGAAGGTTATGGATCGGGTCGTTTCCTCGTAGAGACAAACGGTCACGCACGCTAACGAAAGCGGCACGTCCTGAATCGCTAGACTCTTCAATATCCATCAAGTAATCACGCAATGCCTGTACGGCGGCTTTGATCTCTTCAAGCGATGAGGGATTATCATTGCGGGCTTGGCTGAGCTGGTTAATCGTCGTAAAAGGCTGCTCGATCGCTAATGCCAATTGATAGCGCTGGGACTGGCGTAGCGCTTCACGGGCCTGATCATCATTTTCGGGCAGTTCTGGGTATAGGCTGGTATTACGCTCCACGGCGGCTAACAACCTATCTAGTGGTCGCTGTGAACCCACCAACGCATCCGCTACGACAATCGCCTGGCGGATATCAGGCAGCGGTACCAACTGCGTATTACGCAGTGCATCACGCCAACTGACCTGATAGTCACTCACATAATGTTCGCGGAGTGCGGTCTGTAATTGCTGCTTATCGGCGTCGCTAAAATTGATGTTATCGCGCTGGCCCAGCACCCAGGCATCAATCAACGCTAACTCAGTAGCACGATCCAGTTCCTGCAAGAAGTAGTTTTCAAAACCCTGGCGAGTCACCAAGTGAGGCAGGCGTATATGCTCGGGGTCATCATCGCGGGACATAAAGACGGTATCAAATAGTGTGCCCACGCTGCGCCGGAGGTCCAACGATTCCCCCTGGCGACTACCCGCGGCTTTTAACGCGATGTAGACACGCTCGTCGATCGGCTGGCTCGCCAACTCATCTTGAGCTGCCGCAATACTGCCCTGGATCGGCGCCATTGCCTGTTCGGCGCGCGGACTTCCCTCAGCAATACGGTGCTCCAGGTCACTATGGGTCAATGCGTAATCAAGATGCGCCAGCAGGCGTTGTTGAACATCACCTTGTTGCGGAAAGTAACCCTGCCAACGCTGGGCCATAAAACGCTCTACCCGTTCAGGCTGGCGGCCACTGGCATCGGACATCATGCGCAGTACGCGTAGCAGCGCTAGCTTTGTATTACTGCCTTCTTCAGCGCGGTTCATGTCGTCCATGATACCGATCATCAGAGCAGGCAAAAATTGGTGCTCTAGCATGGCAAGATAGGCGCGCTCTACCTGTGCACCAATCACATGCCCCTGATACAGCCCCATATCAGCTAAATACGGTGTATGTGTACGGTAACCATCAAAGGTTGAAAGCGCGTGGCGCAACCGGTCCAGTGGCTCTAAGAGCTCGTAACCGCTCGGGTCATCGCTTTGGAAAGCTTCAGGCTGAGTGGCTAAGAACGTTTCTGCCCGCTCTTCTACGGCGGTCAGTGAAACACTGTTTTTCTGGTAAAAATGTGCCCAGCCACCAACTAAGCCAACCCCCATCATTAAGCAGGCAGTAAGGCTAACCGTGCGCACACGCTTGCGTCGCTGGGTAACCCGGGCATTATCGCCAGCGAGCCCTGCTTCAGGGTAAATAACCTTTTCAAAAAGCTCTTCAGTAAAGTACAGCGCACTGCGCGTTGCCCGATGGGCAGGCTGAATACTCTCTTCCATACCGTAACGGCGGGCAGCAGCGTCGACAAAGGGATCTTCGGGAACGCCCTGCTGGTATACCGAAGTAAAGTAAGTACCACGCACGATGGCGGCCGTTGAAAAACGATCGCTGGATAGCGCTTCGGTTAAAAAGCCAAGCAGTACATCGCGCAGCCCTGCCAATTGGCGCACGAACCGAAATACCGATTCACGCTCTTCACGGTCACGGCACTCTGACAACATGGTGGGTAAAAGCTGGTTAAGCCGCGCCAGCATGGCGTCATAATCTGCTTCAAATTCAGCCTCCCATTTGCCAGGCGTGTTGATAGAAGCAGGGGTAAACGTAAAGCCCAAGGGGCTTTTACGGGCAGCACGCGAGTAGTGTCGGAAGAAGTCATCAAAGCCGTGCAGCAAATCCATTTTGCTGAACGTCACGTATACCGGTAGCCGAGTGCCATGTCGCTCCATCAGCTCGCGCAGGCGGCTGCGAAGTAGGGCGGCATAAGCTTTACGCACCGCTACCTGGGCATGACTTAAACGGGCGAGGTCAAGCACCAATATCACGCCATCCAGTGGACGCTGGGCGCGATTGCGCTCTAACCAGTCAACAAAGTGGCCCCATAACCGGCTCTGCAACGCTTGCGGCTCACCGTCCTCCATGGCGCCTTGCGTTAACAGTTCTCCATCGGGATCAATTAAGACTGCTTTGTCACCAATCCACCAGTCGAAGCCTAACTGGCCTTGCTTACTGCTCAGCCCGGAGGCCTTCATTACATGGGTCAGTGCAAAGTTTTGGCCGGAGCGATTGATCAGGCTGGTCTTGCCTGCATTCTCCACTCCCATCACCAAATACCAGGGCAACCGATAACGGCCACTGTTACCGCCACCTAGCGTGTCAGCCAGTTCGCTTAATACCGTATTCAAGGAGGCTTCCTGGCGCTCCACCTGGCTGATGACCGGATCCTGCTGGCGCGCCTCTTCCAACTGACGCTGCTCATCCAGTTCTCTTAACCGGCGAGCCATACGAACGCCCCAGACAATAGCAACGACGGTAACAACTGCCAGTGTTGCCAAGAGGCGGTTGGTTAACGGGGCCAGCGGGGTCATACCTCGCACTTCCCAGTTTGGCCCTAGCCACCAAATCGCGACCACCAGTGCCACTAGCAGTATCGCCCAAAACAGCGTTGAGAGCCTTAAAAGCCCCTTTGCTTTATTGCCATGAGCCTTGGCCCGGTTTTGCGCGGTCTGTGCCCGCGACATGCCCGGCACCCAGCGGCTCAGCTTCGATTTAAAGGTTGACCACATTAGCCTTTATCCCTCGTCCCTTGTGATGATGACCATTGTCAGTGCGTCTCTTGAATCGCTGCTTTCAGGCGTGACACTAAGGCTGGCTCCCACTGCTCTAGTGCCAGTTCGGTGACCGTTTGGTGCAACGTGCGGTAGTGCTGCTGCGCTAGGTTCTCCAACCCTATTTCATGTAACAACTCAGCGCTGACCAGTCTCCAATAGGCGCTGTCTCGTGGTGAACGTGCGCTACTAAGCCCCTGGTCAAGCACTTTGAGTGCGGTGCCAAGATCACCGTTTTCAAACAACTCCTGCGCTTCTACCAACCCCGCTTGCCATGCTTCGTTACCACCGCCAGTGCCTCCACTATTGGTACCGCTGCTGTGTAGCCAACGTGCTGTTTCGTCATCAAGGAAGGCAGCGCCATTATTGAAGGTCAGTGCTTCAATACCGGGTAATCGCTCAACAAACCGCTGCGTTTCTTCGCGAATCGCTTCGGCACAGCGCAGATGGCCTAGCTGCTTAGCAAGTCCGGCGCTTAGCCTGTGCCCTTCGAGCCAATAGGGGCTTAGTGCCAAGCTGTTTTCAATACGCTGCCATAAGGCGTTATCGCCACCTTTAGCCAGCGCCTCTCGGTAGTCGGAAATGCGATCAGCAGACACCGGAGCCAGCTCCGTTTTGCCATTTTCCTTAGCTGTCGGTAGCGCCTGAATGGTGCTCCACACCGCATGGCGGCGCAGGCGGTACGCCAGCGGCTCCCCTGCAGACTGCTCGCCGAGAAATTCAGCCATCTTGAGCAGTGTCTGGCGGTTTGAGCGTTCATTACCCGCTTCCAATCGTAACTCTGGAGCTTTAGCACTCCCCGCAGCGGAAGCCGTACCCTCCTGATTTGCATTACTAGTCGGCTGGGCAACCACTTTTTGCGATGCTGCTTGTTCAGATGATGAAGACGGCTGCTTCGCTGGGCGTAGCGACTGTAAATGGCGGCTGAGCTCCTCAACGGCTTGATCAGGGAGTGATTTTTCAACCACTTGATGCTGAAGTTCGCTCAGTGACGCTTGGCACGCCTCAAACTCGTCTTCAGCATTATGAAAGTCGAGCCTTGCTGCCAGCTTGACGCTACGCTGGATAAACTGCTGAAACAGACGTGGGCGGAGCTTGTCACCGCGCTTACCCGCAAACGGGTATGCTTGCTCCCACCACGGTTGAGCAATAGCGCGTGCCAAAAGGCGCAAAGAGAGTGCAAAGCGAACGCCATTGCCTCCGCGCTGCATACAGTGCAACAAGTGCCCCAGCACTTTTAGATCTTTGCCACGCTCGCTCAACATGCGAACTGCCAGCCCTTCGGCGGTTTCCCACTCCACGTTTGTGTGCTGCAGTGAGCCGACCTTCATCATCTCGTCATCCAGCGCCAGATAGTCCTGGCTATCCTCCAGCGGCTCACCCACAAGGGCGCCATCGGCATTAGCTGCCAGAGGGGCCAATAAAGGCGCTAAGTGAGACTCTGCGGAAATACGCATTTCAAACTCCCTTACCAGCGGCACGCATTACGTAGCGGCTGAATTTCTTGGCGCAGGCCAGTGACATCAAAACGCAGCCCATCAAGCCTGGAAACATCACTACGCAGAGTGACATCGTTGGCACTGAGCAGCTGGCGAAGCGTATCAATCGCCGGAAGCCCTCGGCCGCCGCTAAGCACTTGGCCACCGTCTCGGATGCGCCACTGCTGTTGCACGGTGTTGCCATTACCGATCAGTTGTAGCTCGACTCTGGCGTCGTCAAGCGGCGCGGGCAGGTGTAGCTGAAAACGGGTAATCAGCTTTTCGCAGGCCATTACTAAAATGGGACGCGGCGGTGTCGTGCCAAGGGCTGGTACGCTGATAAACACATCGTCACCTGACTCGTGCACAATCAGCCCAACGTCATCACTGCTGCGCGCGGCCTCCTGGCGTTCAATGGCATGCCACAACGCTGGCATTTCGCCGCTGTCATTGGCAGGCTCCACGGTCTGAAAAACAGCGTCATAGCAGTTCAGGCGCTCAAGGCGCGAAGCCTCTTCTGCACATGCGTGGGCGCGCTCTATAAGAGCGCCGTGCTCGCCAGCTTGCATAGGGAGACTAACCAACGCCCCGGCTATCAACAGGCCATAGGTTAGCCACTGACGTTTTAACAACATCGCGTTCATTTGATATCCAGTTCAAGTAGCTGGCACTTGTGAGCTAGTGTTCGCTTCGGCAAACCCAGGCTTTCCGCAGCTTGTGCACGGTTACCTCCAAAACGCTGTAGACGCTGGCGAATAATGGCGGACTCCAGGTCACGAAGTGCTTGGCGAAGATCATCAATGTCATCAGAAAGAGCGAGCGCGACGGGCTCTGCAGTACTTACTACGGGCTGGCCAGCCGTTTCCTGCTGTTCACCAGGCAACACATAGGCGTCGATATCGGCACCTTCAGGAGTCATTGCACAGGCGTAATCAACGATGTTTTTAAGCTCGCGCACGTTACCTGGATACTCCCGTCGGTAAAGCTGGCGCAGTGCTGCTGGCGTAATACCCATTTCCGCTCGCCCTTCCCGCTCGCAAAAATCAGTAATGAATGCCTGAGCTAGCTGGGCAATATCGTCCTGCCGCTCAGATAACGCTGGCAGGGTGATAGGAAACTGCCCCAACCGATAGTAAAGGTCAGCGCGAAAGTGCTGCTGCTTAATTCGCTCCCGAAGCGGCTGGTGGGTTGCAGCAACCAAGCGTAAGTCAGCACAACGCTCTTCACTTGCGCCAAGCGGACGATAACGGCCACTCTCTAACACACGCAGCAGTTTGGCTTGAAGCGCGAGTGGCATATCACCAATTTCATCCAAAAACAGGGTGCCACCATGGGCTTGGCTAATCAGCCCTGCCCGAGCATGATCGGCACCCGAAAATGCTCCCTTGGCATGCCCAAACAGTTCTGATTCAAGCAGCGCTTCGGGAATAGCCGCACAGTTAATTGCCATAAAGGGCTCTTTAGCACGGCCCGAGAATTGGTGAATTGCCCTTGCCACACGATCTTTTCCGGTGCCAGTTTCACCTTGTAGCAGTACCGCCAGATTCGTTTCTGCCGCTCGGATCACATGACGCCTAAGTGCCTGCATCGCTACCGACTGGCCCAGCAGATCATCGGCTAGTTGGTCTGCTAAGGCTTGGCGACGGGCACCATCGTTTAGCTTGGTCAGCGAGTCTTGCAACACTTGAGAACGCTGGCGCTCGCCCTGCTCCCTAGCCAGCCGTGACCACAGACGGCACAGCAGCGCCTCATACGCAGCCATACCAGGATTATCGATCAGGGCAGTTAACGTCGCCGCCTGCCCTACCAGCAGTAACGCTCCCAACCATTCGCGCTGGCCATCGACCGCGCGAAGCGGTCGGATGTGCAGTTGTGACGTGGCTGTTAGGGGGGCTAGCTGCGCTTGGAAGCCTGGGTGGTCCAGCCGAATACGAGCATCGGCAACACTCAGCGTTAACGGCTTGCCGCTTCGAATGACATGCGCATAGGGGTGGTTAAAGTCCGCACAATCAAACTGCACATTGTCACTGTCACGTCCCAGCCAGCGACCGCTACCCTCTATATAGAGGCACTCTGCTAACGCCAACCCTAAGTGACTCTGCAGCAGGCGGGCAGCTTGCTGGCGTAACACGACAGTTGAGCTACTCTCCACCAGCGTTAACGCTAATGGCATAGCGGCCAGCTCGGCGGGTAGCAACGTTTGCGAAACGGCAGCGGCGTTAGCAGCAGGCAGCGTCATGGCGTCAAGCGACCTCCGCAGTAAATGCACCGCTCACGCGATCTACCCCCAGCACCACGCTGGCTACGGTTTCACGGCGTGCCATACGCTCAAGCAACGCCCGTGAGAGCGGCGGGAGCAACTCGCCATCAATCACCGACTCCAGCATGCGTGCCCCATTTTCACTGCGGGTGGCCCGGATGCATATTGCGTCTGCCAGGGTTTCTTCGAGTACCACCTCTGCCTGACGATGGCGGTCACGGATGCGCTTAGCCAACGTGGCTAGCTTGGCATGCACGATGTTACGCAGCGTCTCGCCACCAAGCGGCAAATAAGGGACGACTTCCATACGCGCCAGCAGTGCCGGCTTAAAAAATTGGGCCAATACAGGGTAAAGCGCTGTATCCAGCGCTTTAGCATCGTCACCGTGGGTGACAATCGCTTCATAACCGAGATTAGAAGTCAGGAAAAACAGGACGTTCTTACAATCAATGAGCCGACCTTCTCCATCCGCCAACTCGCCTTTATCGAAGGCCTGGTAGAAAAGGTTAAGCACATCAGGATGCGCTTTTTCGACCTCATCAAGCAGGACCACCGAATAAGGGCGCTGACGTATCGCTTCGGTTAATAGCCCTCCTTCGCCAAACCCAACGTAGCCTGGCGGTGAGCCAATCAATCGGGAAACTGTGTGCTTTTCCTGATATTCCGACATATTGATCGTGGTGAGGAACTGGCGGCCGCCATAGAGCTGGTCGGCAATCTGCACAACAGTTTCTGTCTTACCGACCCCACTTGGCCCAACCAGTAGAAAAGCCCCTGACGGACGTCCAGGGCGACGCAGGTCGGCACGAGCCGTTAATAAGTGACGATGAATCCGCTCAATAGCAGAGTCTTGGCCCTGAATCTGCTCACTAAGATAAGCAGGCAGCTCGGTGAGACGCGTTAACTCATCGCTCGTCATACGCTCAACTGGCACGCCGGTCCAATCACCGATTACTTGGGCGATTTGCGCTTCTTCGACACTGGGATTTACTAGCGCAAATGTTTCTTGAAGCTGGGCCAACTGTTGCTCACGCTCGGCGAGCTCTTGATGTATTCCCTGGGGCAGTTGTTCGCTTGCATCTCCCTTTGCTGCCTCTAGTAATTGACGATGCAGCGCCACAATCGCATCTACGCACTCGCGCTGTGCTTTCCACGCGGCTTCTAAACTTGCCAAATCGCCTTCCAGCTTAGCCAAGCGTTCGGTTAAAGCGTGGTGGAGTTCACCATCTGGTTCACGGCCCAGTAGCCGCTCGCGTTCAACCTGATCACGCTCGCGCAGGGCTGCAATATGCTCGCTTTTTAGATGGCTGAGTTTTCGAGGGGGGGTATCCAGCGCCTGTGCAAGCCTAGCACTAGCGGTATCCAGCACATCAATGGCTTTATCGGGTAACTGACGTCCAGCCAAATAGCGCGCAGAAAGAGCGGCCGCTGCGCGTAGTCCACTTTCACCAATGAGTACTCCGTGGGCACGCTCGTAAACATCCCGTAAGCCACGCAAAATAACCAGCGCCTGCTCAACACTGGGTTCGGTCAGTGCAACGGGCTGAAAACGGCGTGAGAGAGCCGGGTCTTTCTCAAAGTACTTTTTATACTCACGCCAAGTTGTCGCCGCGATAGTACGTAGCTCACCGCGTGCTAGGGCTGGCTTGAGCAAATTAGCGGCATCGCCACCACCTTCCTGATTTCCTGCCCCGATGAGCGTATGCGCTTCATCAATAAACAGCAGCGTCGGCCGCGGCGCACTTTTGACTTCGTCGATTACGGCCTTAAGGCGCTTTTCGAACTCTCCTTTTACCGCCGCCCCCGCTTGCAGTGCTCCTAAATCAAGCGTTAACAGTTCAACATCGGCCAGGGCAGTGGGGACTTGCCCCGCCACGATACGTGCAGCCAAGCCTTCAACCACCGCACTTTTACCCACCCCTGCATCACCAATCACAATTGGGTTGTTTTTGCGACGGCGGCCCAGAATATCAAGCATTTGATCAATTTCTGGGTCGCGCCCCAGCACAGGGTCAAGCGTCCCTTGGCGGGCCTGCTCAGTTAGTGAGGTTGTAAAGCGCTCCAACGCACTATCGCTCCCCCGGCTGGCAGGGGCCTGGTGGGCATTGCTTGTGGTTTCTTCCTGCGGTGCTTCCGCTGAGTCTGCCGTTATACGATTGAGATGACGGCGTACATTTTCCCGGTTGATATCGGCCAGCAGCCGGACAGAGCCTGCGCCCAGATAGCGCTCAGGGTTATGTAATAGTGCGGTAAAAATCGCACCACTGCGGAGGTCCGCGTGCTGATATTCAGTGGAGGCAAGCAGCCAAGCATCTTGCAGTAGTTCAATGAGTAGCGGTGAGAAACTTGGCGTGGCCACTTCCACGTTACGCGGCGGGCGTGTTTCTTCCGCAAGCTGCGCACGCAGGGCTGCAATATCAATATCAACGCTTTCACAGATGCTACGTACATCACACAGTGGCTGATCGAGCATTGCCTGCAGTACATGCCCCACAGTGACCTCAGGTGCCTGCTGCTGTGCGCAGAGCACGGCGGCTTGCTCAAGCCCTTGACGAGCAACTGTATTGAGACGGCCAATAAGCGCCGGTAGCTCTACCCTGAGCATGGTGACTCCTAACGATAAAGTTGGTTAAGAAGTGAAGTAATTTGTTCAGCTTGCTGGTCAAGCGACCATGAAAAGGCTAAATAAACAGCAACCATAGCAACGCTAAATAGGGCGAAAATCCCCCACGTGGGAAACACTGTGGTGCGTCGCTGATGCCCTTGAACAACATTCTCCAGCGGATGTGTCAGCGTTTCTTCGGCAGGTTGCTCAAGACCAGCAAGCTGGTCGCCCAGGGCGCGAACAATTTGCTCGTACTCTTCACGTCCGTGAGACCTGACGCGGTACCGCCCCTCAAACCCAAGACACAGGCACAGGTAGATAAACGCCAGCATATCCCGATAACGTTGCGGCTCCTGTTGGAGTCGAGCGAGAATGGAGAACACTTTTTCGCCCCCCCATGTCTCATTATGAAAGCGGGCCAGCAGGGAATGCTCTGCCCAGGTACTCTGCCGCCCCCATGGCATACCCATCACCGCCTCATCAATGAAGGAGCAGAGCACATAGCGATAGGCTAGTAGCGTGGCTCGGTCGTACCCCTGTTCGGTTAGCTCAATTTCAATTGCGGCTATCTCATCAACTACTTGCCGATAGAGACGCTCTACATTACCTGCGCTATCTAATTGGCGTACGCGCACGACCATGCCAAGCAAGCTACTGGCAGCGTCAACCAGTGGATTGAGGTTATGACCACGCAGACGGAACCAGTAATCCTCATCGGCATCTAGCTGCTCAGCATGGCTATGAATCAGATGATCTAAACCATGCTCATTAATTAGGTCTTCGTGGCGAACCTTATGGTGGGAGGCACGTAGTCGGCTGACGTTTTGCTCATCAGTAACAAGTTGTTGCATGGTTTAACTCCTGATCGCCCAAAACTGCATTTCCAAACCTGGGAACTCACCGGCAACATGAAACGCAAATCCGCTAGCACCATTCAGCATTCCCCAGGCTTCGCTTTGTCGATCCAATTGGAAATAGGTGTAGCCAGCGTGATAAGGCAGCTCACGCGGAGCCACTGGTAGTGGTTCTAGTGGCACGCCTGGAAGCTGTAAGCTGATGAGGTCTCGGATACGCTCCACACTGGCCACTTTGGTTTGCTGAAGAAACAGCTTACGCAGCCGCTCGTTAGGCATGTTGGCTCGTACCGCGAGAATAAATTCTGCCGATTCGATTAAGCTGAGGTCCGACAGTGGCGCGACTAATAAGCCGAAGCGACGTGCCTGTAGCTGAATAGCCACCGCGCGTGGCTCCAGTACCGTAGAGAGCGCTTGGCGCAGCATTTTCATCAATGGCCGGAACGCGACTTCTGGATGGTCGTGGTCATAAGGTGGACATTCAGGCGGTAGCCGCGATTCATCGGTAAAAGTAACCAACTCGCAAGCGATCTCATGCATGGTGTCGTAGAGGCGTTCTGGGTGTAAATGCCCCAAGCGCGCAAGGTGCTGAAAGCGAGGCTGAGCGCGGTTCAGTAGCTGCAGCAGCATGAAATCAGCCACATCAGCAACACCGGCCTGATGAGGAGTAGAGAGCCGCTGGGCAATATTACGCGCGCGCTCGCGCATCAGCCCTGCCATTTCGCCAACAAAGCGCAGCAGCCCAGGAGCGGCCTGAACATTTAGCAGCGTCGGTAAAAACTGCTCATCCAGCACTAAGCTGCCATCAGGGCGGCGTTCGATAATGCGCGCGACGGCCAAGCATGCATAACCACTACGATCATCTCGCTCTAACAGTAGTCGTGGTGACACACGCGCCACATCCAGTTCGGCAGTTGCCCCATCACGGGAGTGCAAATCACGTACGCTGCGGGTTAGCAAACGATAGCGGGCAGGTAGATCGTCTTCAGGCCAACGCACTTCACCTACGCCATCGGTGGCCAGCGGTAAGCCTAAGTAGACAATCTGATTGGTAATGCTGGAATCACTAATCTCAAGCGGCGTCGGCTCAACATCATCAGTCGGCAAATGGAAGGCCACACCATCCGGCATCACGCCGCTTGCGCGGCTAATAGCGATACGCCCAAAACTGAGAAATTCGTTATTTAACTCAAGGGAGAGAAAGCCATAAAGATAATGGCTGACCCCTTTCAGGCGTGTCTCCAACAACCCTTCCAAACTGCGCTGCTGCTGTTGAAAATGCTGAGGCTTAATAAATAAGCCCTCACTCCACACTACACGATTTCGGCTGGCCATTATTCCTCCTTCCTTAGCTCTACTTCCCTGTCACGGAGGTGAACCAGTAAGTGGTAGTGATCTCCACGAGTATTCACCCTGACAACCTTCTTCCACTCGGCGTCATTGGGATTGGCGTAGAAAGCAATTAGCCCGATGTAACGGGTCTCTTCATCCACTTCAAAAGGTTCGTAAAACTTCCACTGCCCCGGTAACAACGTAAAATCGTCATGGGTCAGGTAGTTCGTTCCTAGCGCTGCCTCTAGATCCAGACTTAGCTGATCCAAGTCAGCAGCCATCAACATGGAGTCGTCCTTTAATTGCAGCACCTGAAAGCGCAACGGTGTGCCTTCGCCATCCACATTAGGATTGACGTTGGATTCAGCAATCATGCTTAAGTCAACCAACGTGGGCCGATCTTCGGGATAACCCACCGGAATAGATGGATCTCGCATTACCTGCCACATCTTGCCCGAGGCTTCACGCGTTGAGGCACAGCCTGCTAGCAGCAAAACAATACAAAGTAGCCAGATAAGACGCACCATGCTCTGCGCACTCATGCTTCCTCCCGCTGCTGACGGCGTACCGACTGGTCATAGCCCTGCTCGAAGACTTCCCAAAATAGTTTTTGAAAGCCCTGCTGGCGCCCAGAATTGAGTTCGCGATAGTAGTGCTGATACATCTCCCAAGCCCATCCCCCTTCGTCCTCTATGCGATTGCCTGCACCTCGATACGCGTGAAAACGCTTAAGGAGTGCTTCGGGTGAGAAAGCGTCCAGGATGGCACCGAGCGCTTGACCAATCGCCTCTTCAACAGCGGCTTGGTGCTGCCCTTGATGACGTAAACTTTCGGCTACTGCTTCTGGCGCAGAGAGGTGAACGGGGCTGCGCTGTGCAGAAAACATGGTTTCAGCCGTTTCATCAAAGGTCAGCCCAAGGCGTAATGGGTTGTCCTCAATCGGCTGAAGGCGGCGATCCCGCAGTGGATATTTACTATCGTTCTGCGCTTGCTGTAACAAACGCAGCCCATCGATCGTGGCACGCAGAGTTTTCCCTGCTTCCTCTAAAAAAGCCTGTTGCTCTTCGCTATCACGAAAAGGTAGATCAAGACCCAAGCCTCTCAATAATGGATCGGCCCCTACATGACCAAGCGCCTGTACCGTCGGTTTCTGCCAGCGATCATCTAATTGCTCACCAACCGAGCGCTCCAAGTCGTTTAGTTGCCGCTCATCCATGTCACTGCTCCTCTGCCTTGCTGTGCTGTTTAAGGGGTTAATATCCGGAAATGTTACCGGCTCATCACACTGTTCCTGCTGCTGCCAATCACGTGGAGTGTGATGGTAAAGCGGCATGGTCTCTAAAGGTTCCATTGCCGATGGCTGTGGCTCTTCTTTATCCAGCGCTACCATAGGATCATGCTGCAGCGAGCCAGGTGTCACACCGCCCAATGCTTCTATTGGGTCATCTTGCCTAGCTTGATGGCTTATCGAACTCTCACTACCGATGGGCCACGCATGCTCCTCGGTAGTCATATCTTCATACTCTTCATCAATTAGCGTGGTAATTGAGCGAACACCGGGTTGCCACCCATGCCTGTCACCCAAATGCACCTTTAGCCGGTAATCTCCCACGGTTAGCTCATCACCATCGCGCAGTGCTACCTTACGATTACGCCCGATGGGTAGCGTCGCTCGATTAATAAAGGTATGACCGCTGCAATCCACTAAGCAGAACTTGCCATCAATTTTGATAATTTCGGCATGCTGGGGGCGAATACGCCCCCCATGGTCCTGAAGTAACCAATTATCAAAATCACTACTGCCTAGCGATCCACCCTCACCATGGAAGACGTGACTGCTAGACGAACGTCCTTCAAGTTGTTCACTGTTCACAACAACTAGCGTAATGGCATCGTGTCGATCGGCATGCATGGCTTAGCTCGTCATTTGGATACATACACGGCGGCTTACAGATATGTCGCCACCATCAGAAGAATTAGCAAACGTTGTCCAGCCCAACTGACAAGAGCCGGCATCACCTAAGCGCATAGGCTTTACTTCACTTTCGAGTAACTCCAGCTCAAGGTCGTAAGCGAGTGGTTCACGCAACACAAAATTCACCAACGTCTTTAATGGCTGGTGCTCTTCGCCATCAGGTAAAAAATCACGAAGACGCTCCAGGCTTAACCCCCGCAGGCAAAGCGCAAACTTGCCGCTCACATCGACAACGCGACCACCAGAGACCATGTCTCCCCCTAGCGTCATACCCGAAACTCCGTTGCGGCTACGCTGATCTAGCGGTATGTCTACCCAACGTGGAACCCATTGCCTTATCTCCACTTGAGCGAGATCGAAGCAGTGGCTCACAATGCCGCAAACAACATCAGGTGAACGTGAGCGGCCAGCCAGCAGTCCGGCATAGGCCAGCATCTTGCTCCAGTTAATAGGGGTTTCACCGCGCAGATTGCTGTCGGCAAGACCTACCAAGGCAAACACCGTGGCTGAGAAACCATCCTGGGCATCGTTCTGATAACGCACATAGTGCCGATATTTGCGCCAGCTACGGTGCATAAGCGTCAGCAAGCGGTGATTAAAGAAATCCAAAAAATCACCGGCAGCGCCTTCTTGATGCGCCGACTCATGAGCGAGTGCTTCCAGGTAGTAACTAGGCAAGGGGGACTGGGATCCTTGCAAGCCTAGAAAACTCACCTGCATCTCGTACTGACCACTTTCGTTGGCCTCCAAGGTCAGCACGTCGCTACCTGGAAATCCTAGCGAAGCCGATGATTTATAGCGCACTCGCTGAAACGCAGGCACGCTACCGCCATGCCGTTGCTCTAAATCGTCACCATGTTGACGGTGCAGCAGCTCTACTAGCTGAAAAAACTCGTAACGCCGCGCCCTATTAAACAGAGGCGCTCGCGTTACATCAGGGGCTGTTGCCCCGCTTGTAAGCTCCATGCGTAGCGCTCTTGGTTGTGGCGATTGATAACCTGCAACTCATGAAAAGAGTTGATACTGGCGTATAAGGACAAAAACCGTGCAAGCACACTGCCAAAAAGATACAGGCTGCCTTCATCACCAAAGGCCTCCTGGTCAAGTGTCACCACAGAGAGCAAGCCTCGTACGGGCACACCTCTGCGTAACCGATCTACAGGCTGTGTATCGATACCAACAATCCCGGCTAATCGCTTATGGGCCACGCGCTCTGCCTGACGATCCACCAGAGCACGAAAATCGTACGCTTTAAGCACTGCACAGAGCGCATCACGATCCAGGAGAGAGAGGTAGTTCAACGATAAATTGGAAATCAGCACCCACAGCAAACCATCGTCGATAGCCGGGCGCAGCACTGGCGTTGGACGAGTGATATTGTGGAACTCTGCGAAGGTAGGAGCCCCCTCAGTCTCTACACATACATCACCAATCGTGAGCTGTTCGGGTAGCGCTCGATTGCTGCAGGTTAACCCCAGAGAAATCGTTTCGCGCCTCCCAACACATTGCTGCTCATCACTGCGGATAAAGGCAATATCGTGATCAAATCCGTCGCCACGCAGGCTGTTGCATACCCGAACACGATAGTGCAGTGCTTCACGACCTCTATCGCGCTCAATTTGATGCTGAAAACTCTCAAAGGGAACATATCGCCGAGGCGGTGACTGCAGGCTGTTCTGCTCACCTTCTAAACAACCCAACACCTCATCCACACTGAAAACTTCATAATGAGATGGCGCTTTACTGCTGGGCCGAATACGGTAATCGCTACGCTCACCGGTTAGATCAATCGGTTCAGCATCATATTCAAAGAGATTAATGGCTGGCGTACAGTAGAGCGCTAAGTGCTCATCTTGGACGCGAGCATCAGTCGGTAAAGGACGAGAAAAAATAAAGCGTAGCGTCACCTTATCCGCCGTCGTAGAAGGTAACGCCTGCTTCATTCCCTGCACGTCAAAAAAGTGGAAGGCCTCAGGAAAACAGAGATACTCCTGCAATATACGGTAACCCTGATGGACGTTGCGCGGATAAGGCAGTAGCGCTTGATCACCCTCAAATCCAACCGCTTGCAGCGCATTAACCGGAAGCGTACGCCGTTGCCCATCCACCTCGACCTCTAATCGAGCCAAGTAGTGACTCATCCAAAGATAAAGTGTTCGAGCGGTATAACCATCTCCTCCCAAGTGAAGCCGCAGAGCATCAATCCCAAGTGTATTCATGGGCTGATCGCTATGAACATCCAAAGCCAGCTCTACAATGGAAGCTTCTCTGGTATGGCGCGCATTAACACCACCATGAACTAATGGGTACAGCGTTACATCGTGGCAGGTACGAAATAAACAGGCCGTATTTTCAATCGGCCTACTGGCTAGTTCGGTACCACGCTTCACTTGCTGCTGCTGACTGAGCGCGTGCAGTTTCGGTGTAAACTTAATCACCGTCATACTAGGCACCGGCCGCAAATAGTTGGGCCACAGCATGCTAATGAGCGAATGGGTAAGTTCAGGAAACTCATCCTCAACTTTTTCGCGCATGCGGCCCGTCAAAAAAGCAAACCCCTCTAATAGCCGCTCCACGTCTGGGTCGGTGCTACGCTCAGACAAAAAGCGGCTAAGGCCCGGATTTGCTTCTGCAAACTCTCGGCCCTGGATTTTTAAAAAGTTGAGTTCGTCACGATAGTAGCGGTTAAGCATGCGTGCCCCTCGTGCCTATCAGTTAAGGCACTGATAGCGCTTGTTGTTGAGCAACAGGTCAATCGTGGTATGGGTACTATCTTTTCCCAGCGCCACTGTGGCATGCACTTGAAAACGTAGCTGAAGCGGATCACCTGAATTCGGCAGTGACTCTACATCAACACGCTGAACCCGAGGCTCATAGCGCTCAATACAGTGCCGTATGGCCTGCTTTATATTGAGTTCCAAATCGAGCACACCAATAGTGGCATCATTGAAATCAAGCAGGCCTAGCTCCGGCACACAGGCACTATTCCCAGGGTGGCTGTTAAGTAAATCCACAAGGTGGCGCTTGATCGACTCTACTACCTCATCTCGTTGGTTCTCTTCGCTATAACTATCCAACTGATGAGATGCTGAGAGACGCTCAAATAGCCGGCTACCTAGCCGACCATCGCTATCGATTGCCATAGTGCTTCCGTTTCCTTATTCCTTGTCGAGACGACCGACTAAGGAGAGCTCGAAGTTCGCACCCATATATTTGAAGTGCGGACGAACAGCCATGGAAACTTGATACCAACCCGGATCGCCTTCAACGTCAGAGACCTGAATGGAAGCTGCACGCAATGGACGACGGCTACGAACATCAGCTGGGGGATTTTCCTGATCTGCAACGTATTGACGAATCCATGCGTTAAGCTCACGCTCCAGATCTTGGCGCTCTTTCCATGAGCCAATTTGTTCACGTTGGAGCACTTTTACGTAGTGCGCCAGGCGATTGATAATGAACATATAGGGAAGCTGCGTCCCTAACTTAAAGTTGGTTTCTGCCACCCGGCCTTCCGCAGTATTTGGATACACTTTGGGCTTTTGAACTGAGTTGGCTGAAAAGAAAGCGGCATTGTCACTGCCTTTGCGCATAGTCAGGCAGATAAAACCCTCTTCTGCCATTTCAAACTCACGGCGATCCGTAATCAGTACCTCTGTCGGGATCTTAGCCTGCAACTGACCGAAGGCTTCATAGGTATGAACAGGCAGGTTCTCAACTGCCCCGCCGCTTTGCGGGCCAATAATATTCGGGCACCAGCGATATTTTGCAAAGCTGTCGGCCAGACGCTCAGCCAATAAATAAGCAGTATTTCCCCACAGGTAGTGCTCATGATTATCGCTAACGTTTTCCCGATAGCTGAAGGTCTTAACCGGGTTATCAACAGGGTCATACGGGGTGCGTAGCAAGAAACGTGGCGCTGTTAAACCGAGATAGCGGGCATCTTCAGACTCCCGCAAATTGCGCCAGCGGGCATATTTGGGACCTTCAAAAATCGATTTGACGTCCTTAATATTGGGCAGCTCTTCGAAGCTATCAATACCAAAGAAAGAGGGCGCCACAGATGAAAGAAAGGGCGCGTGGGCCATTGCCCCAACAGCAGAAGCATGCTGCAAAAGCTTCATATCAGTTGCAGACGGCGAAAAATCATAGTGGCCAATGATGCCGGCTACAGGCTCACCTCCAAACTGACCATAACCAGCGTTATAAACGTGGTGATACAAGCCACTTTGGCTAATTTCAGGTGCAAATTCAAAATCTTCCAGCAGCTCCTGCTTAGTCGCATGAAGCACATCAAGCTTTATGTTTTCCCGGAAGTTAGTGCGATCAACCAAAAGCTTCAAGCCACGCCAAGCAGATTCCATCTGCTGAAAACTGCTGTCATGCAAAATCTCATCAACCTGATGACTTATTTTGCGATCAAGCTCTACTATCATACTGTCTACAAGCGACTTATTGACCGTAGGCGCAGCATCGTTACTGCTTAACAGCTCTGAGATAAAGGCTGCCACTCCCTGCTTGGCAACATCGTACCCCTCATCAGCAGGCACCATACGAGTCTGGGCCATCACCTGATCAAGAAGCGATACCTCTGTTTCAGCTTCTGTTACCACTGCCTTCTGCTTTGCCGTTTTGCTCATCATTCTGCCTCGAAATCGTTGTATCGTTTAGAAAATGCACTCGCCTCAGCGGGTGTTAATCGTTTTCACGATTCGTATCAAGCAACTCCAGCTCACTTAAAAGCTGCTGGCGTGCTTCATCATTTTCGAGCAGTTTTTGTAAACGATCGCGAAATGCGGGGACATTCCCCAGCGGCCCTTTCAAAGCCACAAGAGCCTCACGGAGTTCTACCAGCTTACGCAACTCAGGCACTTGCTTCGCAACGGCATCAGGCGAGAAATCTTCCAACGACTTGAAGGATAAATTTACCGCTATATCGTTAGAGTCTTCGCTGTCATCAAGACGATTAGGCACTGCAGACTGCAAGGAAAGGTTTGCTTCACGCATTACAGACTGAAAGTTATTTTTATTAACCGAGACAGCTTGACGCTCCTCAATAGCCCCTTCCTCTTCTCCACCTTTAAAGTCTCCAACGACCAAAAGCTTGAGAGGCAGCTCTGTATCAGTCTGCCGCTTCCCAGCAGCCGGCACATACTTAATATTGATGCGCTCTTTTGGCGCGACAGTTCCTTGTTTAGCCATGGTGGTATGCCCTAAAAGAGAAGTGACCAAATGTAACCGCGAACGGTTTTCACCCACGGGACATTAACTAATTCAGCCAAATCTTTCCAATAGCGCTCCCTCCCTCCTAGTCTATGTGAAATAAACACAACTACAGACTAGTGGACAAGCATCGACATTTTTTTGGATATTTAATGATTTTAGCAGCAAGAATACCGACGAAATAAAGCCTAACTATAAATTGTAAGATATTTCTTACAAGCCTATCGGCAATCTCTTAACAAAAAAGGGGCAAATCACTTACAACGCTGATGAAAAAAATCTTTAAATAACTGCCTACATCAAGAGCCTCACACATTTAAAACGACATCTCAAATAACTCAAAAAAACATAAGATTACAAAAACAATCAACCTAATAACACTAATGGATAATATATGCTTATTAGCTTTCCCCATTAAGCAATAACTTGCCTCTCAGGCAATCGCTTGCCTGAAGCCAAGCGACAAACTGCCTAATTAAACATAGCAAACAAGAGAAGATAATCATAACTATTTGTTTAAAAAGAAAATATTAAAAATGGCATTTTTTTTGCTGCTATTAAAATGTCCCCAGGACAAATTTTCTTAATCTCAGTCAAGGAGCAGACCTATGCCAACTCCATGTTATATCAGCATCGAAGGCCAAACTCAGGGCAACATCACTGCAGGTGCATTTACCCCCGACTCCGTAGGTAACATCTACGTAGAGGGCCATGAAGACCAGATGCTGGTTCAAGAGTTTAAGCACGTAGTGACCGTACCTACTGACCCGCAGTCAGGCCAGCCTTCCGGCCAGCGTGCACACAAACCATTTATCTTTACTGTGGCACTGAACAAAGCCGTACCGCTGATGTACAACGCACTGGCTTCTGGTGAAATGCTACCCAACGTTGAGCTGAAGTGGTACCGCACGTCTGTGGAAGGCAAGCAAGAGCACTTCTTCACCACGACACTGACCGACGCCACTATCGTGGACATTAACCTGCGTATGCCCCATGCACAGGACCTGAGCAAGTCCGAATTTACTCAGCTGATGGACGTTTCATTGGCATACCGTAAGATTGACTGGGAACACACAGTTGCAGGCACCTCTGGCTCTGACGACTGGCGTGCGCCAATTGAAGGCTAATCAGCCTTCATATACGAAGAAGGCCCTCCCGTATGGGAGGGCCTTCTTTTTGCAAGCTGAGTAATATGGCTTAATTAAGCAAACCGCCCTAGCCCAACCGCTGAACGTAGACGATCCATTGTCACTGCTGCTTCTTCTCGGGCACGCTCAGCGCCTTTCTGCAGTACGGCTTCAATGTGAGCGGGATCTTCCATTAACGCGTTGTAGCGCTCACGTGGCGCACTCAACTGAGCATTGAGGTAATCAAATACTTGGTTCTTGGCATCGCCCCACCCAATCCCCGCAGCATACTGCTCGCGCATAGCAGTTACTTCTTCATTACTAGCAAACGCAGAGAATATCTGGAATAACGTACAGCTATCAGGATCTTTCGGCTCGCCAGGTTCTAGCGAATTGGTCTTGATTTTGCGCACCAGCTTTTGCAGTTTTTTCTCGCTTGAGAACAACGGGATTGTATTGTTATAGCTCTTGGACATTTTGCGTCCATCGAGCCCTTTCAACACTTCCACTTTTTCGTCTACCACGGCTTCTGGTTGTACAAAATATTGGCCTTTAAACATATGGTTGAAACGCCCAGCAATATCACGAGCCATTTCAATATGCTGGATCTGGTCGCGCCCCACCGGCACTTTATTGGCATTAAACATCAAGATATCGGCAGCCATTAACACAGGGTAACCAAACAGCCCCATGGTAACGCCTTTATCTGGATCTTGATCGCCAGCCTCTTCATTCTCCGCAACGGCTGCCTTATAGGCATGAGCCCGGTTCATTAGCCCCTTGGCACATACACAAGAGAGCATCCACATCAGCTCGGGGATTTCTAAAATATCCGATTGCCGATAAAAAATAGCATTATCCGTATCTAGCCCTAACGCAAGCCAAGTCGCCGCAATTTCCAGACGTGATGCTTGAACACGCGCAGGGTCCTGGCATTTGATTAACGCGTGGAAGTCAGCAAGAAAGTAGAACGACTGAACATTCGGATCCTGACTGGCCTCGATAGCAGGTCTAATCGCACCCACATAATTACCCAGATGCGGCGTTCCAGTTGTGGTAATCCCAGTCAGCACGCGTTTTTTTACATCTCTCATTTTCTTAGGCTCTTGAATAAATAACATTATGATAACGTGCGCCACGCTGCGTAGCGAATAGCTTCACTGCCACTCAGCAAGATGCCAACCAACAGTGCCACCACTCCCGCCGGATGCATTGCCTCCAGCGCCACCAAATGCTCCCATCAGCAACTCGTCATAGACAATACTGCCCTTACCACTCACCTGTATAGAGCGCCCCCTGATACTGCCAAAGAAGTCGTCCTCCAAGTTCACCGACACGTTGGCGTAAGGTGCATACACATTAGCAATAACACGGGTGCTGGAGTTGAAATTTACCCCTATATCCGTGCCACTGTAGCTCGAGAAAAGCGAGAAAGTGGGCTTACCCTGTTGGTTGAGCGATTTTGATTCAGACATATTTAGCACATTACCAACGTCAATTCGTCCAGCAACAAAAACGGTCAAACTACTGTCATTGTCGATGGTCAGCCCTGAGCCACCGCCCATCGCAAAGTCGCCATCCACCACGATGACCACATCCCCACCGCTAACTCTCAACGATGGGGAACCTATCAACCTGAGATGGCCAACACGGTATATGGCAACTGGTTCGCTAAACAGAGTATTCGCTTGCGGTGCGGCATGGCTGACCCAGCGATTGACGTCTCCGGCTGAGTCGTAACGCGCTATTGCCTGTGGAGTGAAGTGCCACTCTATATCGGGGTATGTCGCTACCGAAATATCGCCTTGAGAGGTAAGCTCTCGTTGATAACGCTGGATCTCATCACTCAGGCTATTGCCTGCAAAATCAGCAGTGTCGCAGGGCTGCGCCTCTATACCATTGAGTACAATATTGCTGCGAGAGGAGAAATTGGCACGGTACGCTTGGTCGATATGATCAGAAGCTGGATTGCGAATAGTTCTAATATCCCTAGCCGCATAGATACCTTTACCAATACTCGCCGACCTATCCAGGTGCACATCCTGCATGGCACTGACCACACTATCTACCCGCACACCGTTACCAAAAACAATATCCTCCAAGCTTAAAGCATTCCCTTTTACTCGCCCGCCCTCAGCATTCAAGTAGATGGACCGATTAGCAAGAATAGTACCGAACACCTGGAAGGAGCCGTTTAACTCCACTGAACCCAACGCTTCGATACCTCCATGGATCTGTTCGTTTCCTCCCAGCACCATGCTGGCACCCTCTGACATAGTGCGAACCAACGGGATATCCTGTTCCGCAAAACGCCCCGGCTGCCCACTCCACTCGCCCTGAGTAGAACGGTAGCTACTGATTGTAGAGCCGCCCTTAGTCTGCACTCCTGAGCAACCCACTAAAGCAGAATTAAAAAGGGCGGAGCGAAGCACCCGACTGTCTCGACTAAACACCAGTCGCGACTGACCTTGCGCACCCAATCGCAAGCCTTGGTCGACGGCCGCAACAGCGACCCTATTATCGTCTAATCGCTCGAACATCATCTCAACACTGTCAATCAATTGGGCGCGTACAGCCGTTTGCTCCTCTGCATTCAACTCATCATAATTTGGAGGCAGCAGTTTAGAAAAGAACTGATCGAGCGCCCCCTCTCGCAGCAAAGCTTCCACTTCAGTACCACGCAACGTGCGCGACTCCCCCACGGCTAGTGCATCTTCTCCATCTAACAGTGTGCTTAGGTAACGATCACGCTCTGTAGCATTGTCACTGGCCAGCAATGCAGCAAGTGTGCTTTCAGCCGTCATCTGTGCCTGCACCGATACCCGAAAATTGCCTGCCAAACGCTCATCCACCAGTGATGATTGCAACGCTGCCATGCCGATCATTGCTGAACCGGACAGCAGCACCATCACAATAAAGAGGATAATTCCCCTTTCACTCTTCACCCTGTGTGCCTTCTAATCACGCTACGAACTATTCCCTTGAGTTGACAACATTCAACAGTGCTTGCCGATTGGTGGCATGAAAGACAACCGGTTGCCCATTTTGCGCAATCGGGAGACTTATCTGATAGAGATGCTTACTCCCTGAAACCAGCGTGGCGATATTTTCCCGTTCCTCCGAACAGTTGCCACCGTCCAGTGCTTGCTCTTCATCAAACTGCTTGTAAAAATTCATTAATGGTTGATTACCTTCCTGCATATCCCTGACAGCGCATACACAACGTTCAGAGGCAATTTGGCAGGAAAGCTCAAAACGCTTATCAGGCAGGATGTCTTGGCTCTGCCTAAGGGCAGGCCCCAATACTTGAGCAATGAAAACAACCGCTTCTTGCTGTCGACTAATCTCATCTACCTTATTAAAGGTTGAGAAGGTGCTTAGAAATAGCTGCCCTGAGCCTAGGACAATAATGGTCCCAATGATCATGGCTACCATGAGCTCCACGAGAGTAAACCCGCGCTGTTTCATAATTGATGACTATCAGCAAAATTAGGGAGTCGAAAGTAGTACTCAAAGACAGTTGGCTCGCCTTCATCCGGTGGTGCACCCAGTATGACCGTAACGCGGAATTCACAATCAGCATCAGGCCCGCTGATACCACTGTTATTCCAGTGCGCTTCTCGCAACGGGTTTGAAGGGGTGTCACGCGACCATTCATCTCGCCACTTCTCCGCCACGCTACCGCTATCAATCGCGGTACAGTCAGGGTTATTTGCAAGTAGTGACCAGATAAGCTCCTGAGCATCGATAGCTGCGACACTCGCCATGGAGCGCTGATACGCTGCGCTGGCACTTTGCAGAGACTTCAGCTGCATCGCTGCCACCCCCAGCAAGCCAAACGCTAGAATAACGAGTGCCACCAGCACCTCTATAAGAGAAAAACCGCGCTGCTGCAGCATTACCAGCAGGCCTCGGGCAGGCGCACTCCTCTGGCATTGAGTGTGAGGTTGTCATTACAGCCATCAGGCCGGTTCGCTACCGCCGTGAGCAGATATCCCCCTTCACTGCTTCTATTATTTTCTACCCTGATGGTGTAATGACCTGCAGCTGAAAGGGGGCTAGAGATTCCACAATCATCATAGCGATATCTATTGGCATAGCAGCGTTCCATTTCGGAAGCTGCTTGTAGCAAGGCTGTGTGCGCGTCAGTACGTGTAGAGCGCTCAAGGTAGCGGGTATAATTGGGGTAAGCTATGCCTGCGATAATCCCGATAATGACTACGGCGATGAGCAGTTCAATAAGGGTAAAACCGCACTGTGGCTGACAAGCAATTCCAGTGCGGCGACTAGAAAAATAAAGCACTATGCAACGCTCTCGTATCAGTCAAATCATACTTCGAGTATGTCGTAAACCAATACGCTTTGCATCAATCGATGACAATCATTCACTGGCAATAACGCGCTCTCGTAGCTCTTTTGGCATAGAGAATGTGATGTTTTCCTCACGTCCTTGCAGCTCAATGGGAGCTTCTGCACCTAGCGCCTGTAATTTCTCAATCACACCTTTCACCAATACTTCCGGCGCACTGGCTCCGGCGGTTACGCCAATACGGTTAACGCCTTGAAGCCAATCTGGTTCGATTTGGTCAGCGTTATCGATCAGATAAGCAGGTGTCCCCATCCGCTCAGAAAGCTCGCGCAATCGGTTGGAGTTGGAGCTATTGGGACTACCAACGACCAGTACTAAGTCACTATCAGCAGCGAGCTCTCGAACAGCATCCTGACGATTCTGGGTGGCATAGCAGATATCGTTTTTACGCGGCCCTTGGATCTCTGGGAATTTTTGCCGTAGCGCGTCAATCACTTTGGCAGTGTCATCCATTGAGAGCGTGGTTTGGGTTACAAACGCCAGCACAGAAGGATCATTAACCTCTAGGTCGGCCACATCCTGCTCATCCTCCACCAAGTAGATATGACCGCCGTGAGAGGGGTCGTAACGCCCCATAGTACCTTCTACTTCGGGATGACCTTCGTGGCCAATCAGAATGCACTCCTGGCCACGCTTGGCGTAACGCAGCACTTCCATATGTACCTTGGTAACCAGCGGACAAGTGGCATCAAATACTTTGAGGCCGCGCTGCTCTGCGTCTCGCTGCACAGCACGAGAGACGCCGTGAGCCGAGAAAATCACGATCACATCATCGGGTACTTCATGGAGTTCTTCTACAAACACTGCGCCCCGCTCACGCAATGTCTCAACCACAAAACGGTTGTGAACTACCTCGTGGCGCACATAGATAGGTGGCCCAAAAACATCCAGCGCGCGGTTAACAATGTCGATAGCGCGGTCCACGCCAGCACAAAAACCTCGCGGATTCGCCAGTTTAATTTGTACCGGTTGTGTTGGCTGAGATGACTCTGATGACTGCATAAAAGCGCCTTGATGCGATAGCATCGCCTAGTAAATGAAACGGGCTAGTGTTTGGTGATGGGCGTCACATTCAACACATCTACTTCAAACGTCAACGTGCGACCCGCCAATGGATGGTTAAAATCCACATCCACACGATCACCATCAATGGTTTTGACCACACCTGGCAATTCCGTTCCTGCTTTATCAGCAAATGACATCACCATGCCAATTTCTGGTTCTTCGTCACCGAAATCAGCGCGTTTAAGGGTCTGGATATTTTGCGGATTATGCTGACCAAACGCATGCTCAGGGGTAATCTTAAAGGCGCCACTTTGGCCGGACGCCATACCTTTAATAGGGTGCTCAAAGCCAGGTGGCAAATTACCATCGCCATACTGGAAGGTAGCCGGGGCTTTCTCTTTGGTGGAATCCACTACCGTGCCATCTTCCAGCTTCAACGTGAAGTGCAGGGTAATTTCCATACCGTCGTCAATCAGGTAATCCATAGCGTTCCTCGCGGTCGTATGCAAAGGTTGTATCAGCAACATATCTGGGCGACGTTATGCGGCCTTCTTGCGGCGTCGATCACCCATTACCGACTCCCAAATTAACCCCACAGCTCCCAGGGTAATACCGATATCCGCCACGTTAAAGGCGGGGTAGTACCAGCCGGCAGCGTGGAACGACAGGAAATCCACGACATAACCATGTACCAAGCGGTCATATAGATTACCTAGGGCACCACCAATAATTAACGGCAGCGCAATCGCCAGCAGCTTTTCATCAGCTCTTATCCGGGAAAGCCATACGGATAAACCAACACTGGCTCCTACCGCAATAATGGCAAAAAACCAGCGCTGCCAGCCTGGATGATCGGCCAAGAAACTAAACGCCGCGCCGGTATTGTGTAGCAGCGTCAAATTGAAAAACGGCAGCACCTCAACGGGCTGGGCGTAGTTCAAAAAGTGGCTAGCCGCGTATTTGGTTAGTAAGTCCAGTACAACGACCGCCACCGCCAGCCACAGCCAGCGCAGCGGCCGCCGCATGGGCGGTCGCTGGTGTTTTTCGCTTACAGCTGGTGCGGTGTTAGGCATAGTAACGAATCTCACCACTGCCTTCGGGCAAGTTGCTAATACAGCGACCACACAAGTCAGGGTGCTCAGCATGCGTGCCTACATCAGCACGGTGGTGCCAGCAGCGCTCGCACTTTAGGTATTCGCTTCCGCTTACCATCACCTTCAGGCCATCAAGGTCGGTGCTTTCCGCGTTAGCGGCATCGGCAAGTGGCGCTAAATGCACTTCGCTGGTGAGCATAACGAAGCGCAGCTCGTCACCTAACTTAGCCAGCGTGGCGTTTAGCTCATCGCTCACGTAAAGCGTTACTTCCGCTGCCAGACTACCTTTGATGACTTTGGCATTACGGGCATCTTCCAGGCACTTGTTCACTGAGTGCTTTACTTCGAGCACTTGCTCCCAGAAGGCACGGCCCATGTCGGCACCCTCTTCCAGAGTACCAAGCCCAGTGTAGTAAGTTTCCAGCAGCACGCTGTCACCACGCTCACCGGGGATATGCTCGTAAATCTCCTCAGCAGTAAACGACAGAATCGGCGCCACCCAACGGCTTAATGCTTCAACCACGTGGTAAAGCGCGGTTTGAGCGCTGCGACGGGCCAGCGAGTCAGCTTGGGTGGTGTACTGGCGGTCTTTGATAACATCCAGGTAGAAGCCACCTAGCTCCCGTGCGCAGAAGCCGTGAACCTGCTGATACACATCTAGGAAACGATACTCCTCATAAGCTTTTTCAATACGCCCTTGCAGTTGTGCCGCACGGTCAACCACCCACTGATCCAGCGCCAGCATATCGCCAAAAGCAACCTGATCTTTAGCAGGATTAAAGCCGTTCAGGTTAGAAAGCAAAAAGCGTGCAGTGTTACGAATACGGCGGTATACGTCAGCGGTACGCTTTAAGATTTCGTCAGAAACCGCCATTTCACCAGAGTAGTCGGTAGATGCTACCCACAGGCGCAGAATATCAGCCCCTAACTTATCCATCACGCTTTGCGGCGCCACCACGTTACCAAGCGACTTAGACTGCTTACGGCCCTGTGAGTCGACGGTAAAGCCATGCGTGAGCAGTTGGCGATAGGGAGCATGACCATCAATCGCCGAGCCAGTCAGTAGCGAAGAGTGGAACCAGCCACGGTGCTGATCCGAGCCTTCCAGATATAGATCGGCACGAGGGCCGCTTTCATGGCCATAGGGGTGCGAACCGCGCAGTACGTGGCGGTGCGTAGTACCAGAGTCAAACCATACATCCAGCGTATCGGTGACTTTATCGTACTCCGCAGCTTCCGCGCCTAGAAGCTCAGCAGGGTCGAGTTTAAACCACGCCCCAATGCCTTCTTGCTCGACGCGCTTGGCGGCCTCTCCCATCAGCTCAACGGTGTTGGGGTGCAGCTCGCCGGTTTGCTTATGCAGGAAGAACGGAATAGGCACGCCCCAGTTACGCTGGCGAGAGATACACCAGTCTGGGCGATTGGCAATCATACTATGCAGACGTGCCTTGCCCCAGGCGGGCGTGAATTCGGTGGCTTCAATGCCTTCCAGTGCGCGCTCACGCAGGGTCTTACCGTCTTTACCTTTAATATCCATACCCACAAACCACTGGGCTGTGGCACGGTAAATAACCGGGGTTTTATGGCGCCAGCAGTGCATATAGCTGTGCGTGATCGGCTTATGCGCCATCAGCGCATTAACTTCACGCAGCTTCTCGACAATGTTCGGATTGGCTTTCCAGATCATCTGGCCGCCGAAGAACGGCAAGTCATCAATATATACACCGTTGCCTTGTACGGGGTTGAGCATGTCATCAAAGCTCATCCCATAAGCACGGCAGGTGTTAAAGTCGTCAACCCCGTAGGACGGCGATGAGTGAACAATACCGGTGCTACCAACTTCCGATTCGACGTAATCCGCTAGATATACCGGCGAAAGGCGATCATAAAACGGGTGACGGAAATTGATCAGCTCAAGGTTTTCACCCTGTGTAGTGGCAATCACCTCACCTTGCAACCCAAAGCGTTCCAAGCAGCTTTCCACCAGCTCTTCAGCCAGTAGCAACAGACGCTCGCCGGTATCTACCAGCGCGTAGGTAAACTCAGGATGAACGTTCAGCGCTTGGTTGGCAGGAATGGTCCAGGGCGTGGTGGTCCAAATCACGACAGCTGCAGGTTTGGATAATTCGCTTAAGCCAAAAGCCGTCGCTAACTTGTCGGCATCCTCTACCGGGAAGGCGACGTCGATGGCATCCGATTTCTTATCGGCGTACTCAACTTCCGCTTCCGCCAGCGCTGAGCCACAATCAAAACACCAGTTAACCGGCTTTAACCCTTTGAATACATAGCCCGCTTCAACCATCTCAGCCAACGCACGAATTTCGCCCGCTTCGTTGGCGTAATCCATCGTGCGATAGGGATGCTCCCAATCCCCAATAATCCCCAAGCGCACAAAGTCAGCTAGCTGGGTTGCGACCTGCGCGCCTGCGTATTCACGGCATAGCTCACGGGCTCTATCCGCGGCTAAGTGTTTGCCATGAGTGGTCTCTACTTTGTGCTCAATAGGCAGACCGTGGCAGTCCCAACCCGGCACGTAAGGCGCATCGAAGCCTGCCAGGTTTTTCGACTTAACGATAATATCTTTAAGAATCTTATTCAGAGCATGACCGATATGGATGCTGCCGTTGGCGTAGGGAGGGCCATCGTGCAGAACAAAAAGCGGCGCACCCGCACGAGAGTCACGCAGGCGCTGGTAGAGGTTCATATCCTGCCATTTTGAAACGCGTCCTGGCTCCTGCTTCGGCAGCATGCCGCGCATGGGAAAGTCGGTTTCTGGCAGGTTTAGCGTGTGCTTATAATCCATAGTCCGGTCAGCCATCGTTAGCATCGGCGGCATCATCCGCCGAAGAGAAATCAGAAGAAGCGGTCTCACGCCCAAGCGGGGCCGAGGCCAGCGGAAGAGAATTCATGCTGCCAGTATCCGCTGCCGAAAAATAACGACGCGCTCTGGCTCGATCGTGTTCAATCTGTGTTTTTAACGCTTGAAAATCGTCAAACTTCACTTCCCCGCGTAACTTGGCACAGGGGTAAACCGTTAGCCGCTGGCCGTAAAGGTCACCTGAAAAGTCCAGCAAGTGAACTTCCAGTGTGGGTCGCTTCGAGCCAACAGTGGGGCGAAAACCAACATTTGCCACACCAGAATAGCGTGCGCCATCCTTTAGCTCAGCTACCACAGCAAACACGCCACGCAGTGTTAAAGGCTGTGGCATCAACGGTAAATTGGCAGTTGGTACGCCTATCGTGCGACCCAGCTGCTGGTCGCGCACTACGCGCCCATGCAGTGAGTAAGGCCTACCGAGCAGGCGAGTGACAGCATCAAAATTACCGCTTGCCAGTAATGTACGCACCCGCGTGCTCGACACGCGCTCATCATCGACTTTAAAAGTACGCGTATGCTCAACGCCAAACCCTTCAACCTGGCCTACGGTTTCAAGCAGGTTAAAGTCACCTTTGCGGTCACAGCCAAAGCGGAAGTCATCGCCAACGACTAAATGCTTCACCCCTAAGCCATCAATCAGCACTTGATCGATAAACTCGCGACCGGTTAGGCTGCGCAGCGTATCGTTAAACGGCAAGCACAGCACCCGCTCGGCACCGTGGTCGCGCAGCAGGCGTACTTTCTCGCGTAGGCGAGTAAGCCTAGGCGGCGCTTGATCACCAGCAAAAAACTCCCGGGGTTGAGGCTCAAACACCACCACGGTCAGCGGTACATTAAGGCGTGCGGCATGCTCACGGCACTGCTCCAGGATCGCCTGATGGCCGCGATGCACTCCATCGAAATTACCGATAGTCGCAACACAGCCACGATGAGCTGCTGTCAGATTGTGCAGACCTCTAATGACGCGCATGGCACCTCTGCCGTTAAAAAAAGCGGTTTGATGTGACGACTGCCTGTCTCTACTAAACGGCAAGGCGTCCGATTATAACGAAGGCGCTGGCTAGGTACAGGCGAAGATTACCTTCGCCCTCCCCCTAACGGCTTATCTTTCGCCCTAACTGTTCATCTTAAAGTGTCGCAGACGCAGGCCAAGCACAGTCAGCCACACAAAATAAATCGCGCCCCCCATCACAACCAAACCCGTCACCCAGCGAATACGTTGCCACAGTTCAAACTCAAGCCACACCTGCCACTCAGGGGAGACAATATAAAGCGCAATACTCATCAATGCGCTACCACCGACCAGTTGGACTGCATAGCGACCCCAGCCTGGTTGGAAGACCAGCACCTTCTGTTGATACAGCAGGTATCCCAGCATGCCTGCGTTTAAAAATGCTGACAGCGCCGTAGCCAGTGCCAGGCCTGCGTGGGCTAATGGCCAAACCAGTAGCAGGTTAAACACCATGTTGGCCACCATGGCAATAATGCCCACCTTCACTGGGGTTTTCGTATCCTGGCGAGCAAAAAAACCTGGCGCCAGGACTTTAATCAACATAAAGGCCACCAAGCCGAATGCGTAGGCCCGCAGGCTCATGGCAGCCATCTGAATATCATGATCAGTCATTGCCCCGTAATGGAACAGGGTAATCAAGAAAGGTTCGGCTAACACCGCCAGCGCCAGGGCAGCGGGCACACCTAGCAGCAGCACAACGCGAATCGCCCAATCCAGCATCGCCGAAAAGTGCTCAGTTGATTTCTCAGCATGTCGTTTAGAGAGCGCTGGCAAAATAATCGTGCCAATCGCCACTCCAAAAACGCCAAGCGGTAGCTCAACTAGCCTATCCGAGTAGTACAGCCATGATACGCTACCCGCCACTAGCAACGACGCTAAAATAGTATCTAGCAATAGATTAATCTGCGAGACAGAAACACCAAACAGTGCAGGCGCCATGAGCTTTAAAATGCGCTTTACACCATCGTGGGCAAAATTGGGCCACGGCGTAGGCAAGAGCCCCAAGCGGAGTAAAAACGGTACTTGAAACGCCAACTGAGCAGCCCCTGCAATGAGCACGCCCCAGGCCAGTGCCATGGCTGGCTCTTCCATCAGAGGCATCAAGAACAGTGCCGCACCAATCAGCGAAAGATTGAGTAGCACTGGTGTAAAAGCAGGTACCGCAAAGCGGTTCCAGGTATTGAGCACACTACCCGAGAATGCCGTTAACGAAATCAGCAGTAAATAGGGGAACGTCAGGCGCAGCATATCGGCGGTCATCGCCAACTTTTCAGGATCGCGCCCAAAACCGGGGGCAAACACCCATACTAGCCAAGGCGCACCAAGCATCGCAAAGGCAGTTATCAGCGCCAGCATTGCCGTTAGGCTGCCAGCCACCGCATTTAGCAACTCGCGAATTTCCTGCTTGCTACGCTGAGTGGAGTACTCGGAAAGCACCGGCACAAACGCTTGATTAAACGCCCCTTCGGCAAACAAGCGGCGCAAGAAGTTAGGGATCTTGAACGCCACAAAGAAAGCATCTGCGCCGTTACCTGCCCCTAAAAACGTGGCCACCACTACATCACGCACCAGGCCCATCACTCGTGAGAGCATGGTCATGGCGCTAACCACTAACCCAGAGCGCATCAACCCGCGACGCTGAGGAGACATATTAGCTTGGGGCGGCGTATTAGCGGTCATTACTCAACTCAATCCATAGAGACACAAAGTTGCCTTGAGTGGCGTTTAGACACAAAAAAACCGGCCGCAGCCGGTTTTTTTTATGGCGCCTGCCGACTTACGCCGCCAGAGCCTTAATGCGCTTGTTCAAGCGGCTTTTCAGACGTGCTGCTTTCTTTTTAGAAAGAACGTCTTTGTCAGCGATGCGGTCAACAACCGGCTGCATGACTTTGAACTCTTCCATTGCTTTGCCATGGTCGCCGGTGTTGATCGCTTTGATCACACGCTTGATGTAGGTGCGGACCATGCTGCGCTGGCTAGCTTTCAGGACGCGACGAGTCTCGGCCTGGCGGGCGCGCTTGCGTGCTTGCTTGCTGTTCGCCACAGGTATCTCCTTGGAGAATAAAGGTTGCCAGTAAACGGCAACGGATTAACTATGTATTTGTCGACCATGCATTTGCCATAGCACGACATTTCCGTAACAACCAATTGATTCGAAAGCATTTTAGACGCTTCCAAATAGTGTAACGAGCAGTCTAAAGGCTGCCCGTTCACGGGTCTTGTCTGAGAGGATGGCGTAGTCTATCACGCGCAAAGCGGGCTTACTAGCAGTTGTCAATGCCTTTTAGAAGCTATACACCGGAATAGCAGGATCACGTATCATCTCTACAATTGCGCCCGGCGCGGCAACACTAACCCCATAGAGCTGGTCTTGCTCGGGGTAGTCTGTATTAGATACAGCGGTTTATTTCTACCCACTTCCTTGAATCCGCTCTCAGTTGCCTGCATATCAATCTGTAACACTTTTAATACGATGCAGAGTCTACCCATGTCGATTATTGATCCCCGTACAGGCAATCCGCTCACTGCGGAACCCACTACCAATAATGCCGGTAATGCTTCGGCAAGCACTGAGCGCCCTTCAGTCACGCCTGAGGAGGTCATCATTGAGTTAAGCGCGGGCAATATTCAGCAAGTGCTGGAAGCCTCGATGCAGGTTCCCGTGTTACTGGGCTCCTATTCACCCACCAGCAGCACTTGCACCACTCTTCTCTCAGTGCTGGAGAAACTAGCCGTTGAGTATGCAGGCGCTTTCCTGTTGGCCAAGCTAGATATAGCAGCTAATCCAGAGATTGGTGGTCAGCTCGGGGTAAGCTCAGTACCCGATGTAAAGCTGGTTAGCCAAGGTGGCTTGGTGGATGGTTTCCAGGGTGCGCTGCCTGAAAAAGAAGTGCGTGAGTGGCTAAACCGTTATTTCCCAGCCCCCGGTGATGCTCCTCCCAGCCCCGAAGATCAAGCAGAGGAGGCTCTGAGTACAGGCGATGCAGCCGCAGCACGTGAGATTTATCAATCTCTGGTTAGCCAGTATCCTGAGCATTACGCTTATCAGATCGGCCTTGCTCGTGCCCTAGTGGCCGAAAAGCGCGGCGATGACGCTCGTAGCGTGTTGGATAACTTACCCCCGGAGGAACGCGACGCAGCCCCTGCCCGTGGCGTGCGCGCCAGCATTGAGTTTAGCGAGCAAGCGCTGTCCACTGAAGAGGTAGCTGCTCTAGGTGAGCGCAACGACAGTGAAGCCCAGTACCAGCGTGCGCTGCGCCAAGTGGCAGATGGCCAATACGATGCAGGGCTAGAAGCACTGCTAGCCTTAATGAAACAGGACCGCGCCTATAATGATGACGCGGCCCGTAAAACGCTGTTGCAGGTATTCGATGCCTTGGGTGCCGACCACCCACTCACCGTGACCTATCGGCGTAAACTGTTTGCCCTACTCTATTAATCAGGCCTGATCTATTAGTCAAGCTTGTAGCAACTGATCCATACGCGCTAGCGCAGCCTCTAACTGAGCAGCGGTAGTGCCAAAGTTAAGCCTTACAAAACCAGGGCAACCAAACGCCGCCCCATCGGAAAGCGCTACGCCCGCCTGTTCAAGCAGTGCCTTAGCGGGCGAGTTTCCCAAGCCAGCTTGGCGCATATCTAGCCACGCTAAATAGGTAGACTCTGGGGCGCTTAGCGAAACACCTGGCCATAACGCAACCCTCGATTCCAAAGTAGCACGGTGGCTGCGTAGCTCGTTTAACAGCGCTTGCCGCCAAGGCTCCCCCTCCCGGTAGGCCGCCTCGGCGGCTACCAACCCCAACACATTACCATCCGGGAAAAAGCCTTTCGTAGCCGATGCAAAACGTTTACGCAGCGCGGCATCGGGAATCACCGCACAGGCACTGGTCAACCCTGCAAGGTTGAACGTTTTAGACGGCGCCCAGAGGGTAATCGTCCGTTTAGCTAGTGCAGGAAACATAGCAGCCAGTGGGCGATGACGCGCTCCCTCATCTAACAAAAGATCGCAATGCAGTTCATCAGATACCACAAAAAGGTCGTGGCGCTCTATTAGCTCCGCAAGTTGAGCAAGCTCCTGCTCGCACCATACGCGTCCGGTGGGGTTATGCGGATGGCACCACAGCAACAGTCGGGTTTGAGGCGTAATAGCGGCTTCTAATGCGGTAATATCCAACTGCCAAGGCTCGCCAGGGGACTTCGGCTCGGCTAACATCGCCTGCTGCGCCAACCGTCCTGTACGCTCCGCAACCGCCAAAAAGGGCGGGTAAATTGGTGCAATGGTGAGCACGCCCTCGCCCGGCTCCGTCAACGCCAGAGCCGCAAAGTGTAGTGCTGGAACTACTCCTGGTAGCCATTGCTGCCAAGCGGGTTCAATAAGCCAATCGTAATGGAGGGCGCTCCACTGGCACAGGGTTTCCGTTAACGTAGCGGGTACTTCACCATAGCCATAAACACCGTGCTCTACTCGCGCTTTTAGCGCATCGATCACCGCAGGCGGTGATCGAAAATCCATGTCAGCTACCCATAGCGGTAGCACATGGGCAGCGTAGTGATGCCATTTTTGCGATGCATATCCCCCTTCGGGGTGGCGCCGTTCAACGGGCGTAGCAAAATCAAACGCCATAACGATTCTCACTTATTTATGGGAGTAGATACTGAGCATGCCGCAGGATGACTTTTATACCAAGATGCGCGCCGGTCTCTCGGCACTATTGCGGCAGTGGCGCTCGCTTGGCCAAGCAGATGCCGATCAGCTCGCGCTGATTCTGGCCGAAACCGCCAGAGTTGCAAAGCTGGGGACCCCCGACACCACCCCAAGCGGCTCAACTCTTGAGCAGTGGAGCCGCGACGAGCAGGGTGAAATTCCGCTTTGGGCGCCACGCACTGCGGTGTTTCTACTGAACCAAATGCCTGCCCGCCCCATCCCGCAAAGCGATGCGGAGGCCTGCGCATGGGCGTACTGTTGGCTGCGCAATCGCTCCTTTGATTCACTACAAGCCGCCCATGATGGTCTCCCAGAGCATTTACAAGCACCGCTTCAAGATGCCCTAGAAGCCGCATGGCAGGATCAGCAAGGGCTTCGCTTGGTGTAAGTCGTTGGCACCCAACGGCGTTCGCTGAAAGCCTGCTGTTTTTTATGAAGGAAAGCATCGCATGATAGAAGTTCCGCTCACTTGGCAGCTGGCTAAACTAGGCCTTTCAATTGGCATGGTACTGGGGCTGGGCGTGATCGCTGTGCGCGCTAGCCCTCGCATTGCCGGGCTACTGGCAGGTTATCCACTGGGGACCGCGCTAGCACTTTTTTTCATCGGCTTAGAGCTATCTCCCGAGTTTGCAACCCAAAGCGCTGTGCACACGTTGGCTGGTTTTACTGCCACCATGGCCTTGGGTGCTGGCTATCTAGTGACGGGCCGTAGGTCGGGCATCAAAGGCGTACTGTACGGCGTAGTAGGCGGCCTTATCGCATGGCTGGGGGTTAGCAGTGTGCTTGCCCAGTTCAATTTTACTCGCGTGAGCGGTACGCTTGTAACGCTGTGTGCCATCGCCGTATTTAGCTGGCTGTTTCGCCGGATACCTGATACCAGAATCCCAGCGAGCAGGACGTTTTCCTGGCCTGCACTAGCGGCACGAGCAGGGCTTGCCACACTGATTATATTTATTATTACACGCCTTGCTCACTGGTTACCTCCAGAGTGGGCAGGCACTCTCGCAGCTTTCCCCATCACTATGCTGCCGTTTCTTCTCATCCTCCATTTAAATAGTGGTCATCAGCCAGTCGCCACTGTCATTAAGCACTACCCCATGGGGCTTGGTTCGCTGCTGAGTTACACACTATGTGTTTCTTTAACTTACAGCACTCTAGGGCTTTTATGGGGAACATTGCTAGGGTTCGCGACTGCGACATTGTGGCTGCTCGGGTGGATGCAATTCACTGCGTGGTATCAGCGTCGCGGCACTTGACCAAGCGCTCGCTAGGGGGTAATTCTGACTAACCTGCTAATGATAAGGATGCCCCGATGTTCACGCGCATGATTGAGCCGGCTTTTTACGACACTGATGCACTAGGCCATATTAACAATACCCGTTTACCAGCTTGGTTTGAGTTGGCACGCAATGACCTTTTCAAGCTATTTACACCGGATCTTAATCCCAAGCAGTGGCGCTTAATTATGGCCCGCATGGAAGTCGACTACCGCGCTGAACTGTTTTACGGCCACGACATCGAACTACGTACATACCTGACACGTTTAGGTACCAGCTCGTTTACGGTGACCCAGGAAGCACGGCAGCATGATACGCTGACCAATGTGGGTCATACCGTACTAGTGCAGTACGACCACCAAGGAAAACGTGCTGTGCCCATCGTGGGAGACCTACGCGATGCGCTATCGGCACACTTACACAGCGCGCCAACGCCTGCTTAACTCATACCCACCTTTTGGCGGGGCGCAGGGAGACTCCCATGGCAATCCGTTACAATCTTTGGATCGACCCTGACAATACGGCGCAGCACCGCGCCGTTGAAGCTGATCTTGAACGCTATTTTATCGAGCGCTTTGCTGACTATCCGCATATCCGCTTGTTCGGCGCAGACCCTTACGATTATGATGCCCCGTTCAATCGACTCTACGATGTGTTAATGGCGCGAGCCGCAGAGTACTGCGAGCGGACATGGCGCTATGTAGCATCACCAGAACAGCTTAATCGCTGCTTCTTCCGCGCCGTTGGCCGCTCAAATAAGTTTATTCAAGATGAACGATAGCGAGACATCAACGCAATGGTAATTCGCACCGATCAAGCGCCAGACGAGCGCCAGTTAGCTATTATCGCCCAACAGCTCGGACGCGCGCCCCGCGGTATTGAGGCCGTTGCAGCTACCGATGCAAAAGGCACTCCTCTCGTATTACGGATGGCGCCAATAGTCGACGGCAAACCGTTTCCTACGCTTTACTGGCTCTGCTCTGATCTGCTGAAAATCGAAATTTCACGTATTGAAGCAGTTGGCGTAATTAAGTCATTGGAACAACGGCTGCAAGAAGAGCCTGACTTCCTAGAAGCCTACCAGCAGAGTCACCGCGACTACGTGGCTGCACGCTGGGCATATATGAGCGATGCCCAGCGTGATGAGGTCACCAAGCTAGGCTACACCGACGTGCTCACCGAACGCGGCGTTGGCGGCATTAGCAACTGGCAGCAGGTACGCTGTTTGCACACCCAGTATGCACACCACCTATGTGGCAATAACGTCATTGGACAGTGGATGGACGAGCAGTATAACGTTCAGCATTGCCTAAGCTAATTGCTCAGCGAATAACTAAACTCTCGCTAGCCAGCGACTGATTTGTGATAAGGACGCCTTACCATGGCACGAATTTGTGTTTACCTCGGCTCCCGTGAAGGTAATACCCCCGCGTTTCGTCACGCGGCCAAAGCACTTGGCGGAGCTATTGCATCACGCGGACACACGTTAGTTTATGGCGGGGCACGCATTGGCCTCATGGGAGAGCTTGCCAACGCGGCGCTGGAAGCAGGTGGCGAAGTAATAGGCGTGATGCCCGACCACCTCGTCGAGCGAGAGCAGGCACACTTTGGCCTGAGCGAGCTAATACGCGTCCCCAATATGCATGAGCGCAAGGCCACCATGGCTGCAAATGCGGATGCGTTCATTGCCCTCCCAGGTGGTATAGGCACCTTTGAGGAACTGTTTGAAATTTGGACCTGGGGATATTTAGGCCTGCACGAAAAGCCCATGGGGCTACTCGATACTGAAGGCTTTTATGCTCCACTGCTGAGCTTTCTTGACAGCACCGTCAGCCACGGTTTTTTGGCCCAAACGACTCGCGACATGCTGATGGATGCACCCACGCCTGCACAGTTGTTAGATGCGCTAGAGGCACAGCTTATTTGAACGCTGGAGAGGCAGTTATCGAAAGGGGATTAACGCTTGCGGTTAGCGCACTCAGCCATGGCAAGAGTGCGCTGATAAGTGAGCTGTAGCAGACGCGCATCTTCTCCAGCACGATGACGATGGATACCACTCTCAGCAATGACAGCTTCCTTGGTGTCGCTCCATAGCTCCTGCTGCGCTTCGCTTAGCAAAATGCGCAGTGCCTCCAAGCGAAAACGCGGCAACAGCCCAGCATGGTGAAACAGCAGTGATAACCACGTGTTGTCGTAGCCCCAGCTATCGCTATACGCTTTTCCAAGTTCTCGCAGCTCATCATTAAGCCAATGTGCTACCTGGTGCACTGGATAACCCTCTTGCAGCAAGCGATCCCGAGAGATCCCATGCAACAGCTCTGCCTTAGGATCCCAATGGGTCCACTCGTCTAATGGCTGAATAAGAAACGCACAGCAACTACCGTCAGCACGTGCAATGCCAACTTCAATAGGGTAGCTGCCGCGCCCGAACCCGGACGCTTCAATATCTAACACTGTAGGTAGCGTCTCGGACACTGACTTCCTCATTCACTCATAATAGCGACTAACACTCATAATAGCGGCTAAGCCATGATAACGACTAAGCCATGATAGCGACTAAGCTGCGGTTAATGCAGCTTGTGGGCAATGATCAACGATGCGCTGCCAATAAGCAGCTTGCTCGCTATCCGCCACCAAACCTAACTCACCAAACCGATAAGCTCGGGCGAGTCGTTCAGCAGCCAAGAAGTGCCCTGACTGTGCAGCACGGGCATACCAGGTCACCGCATAATCTTCACGGCGCGGATACTGAGCGCAGCCGTGCTCATGGATTTTTGCAGCTTGATACTGAGATTTAATATCGCCTGCTTGAGCAGCTTCCAAGACATAGCGTGCTCCTCGCGCCTTATCTTGAGGCGACTGACCACGATGGAACAGCATGTGCCCATAAATAGAAAGCGCATCAGGATGTCCTGCCTCTGCACAACGTTTAAATAGCTGCATGGTTAAACGTTGAGTGCGCGGTGAGCGCGGCAGTAACCAACGAGTATGAAACAGCTGTTCAGCCAGACGAAATTCTAACCGAGTAAACAATGAAGATGCCTGCGGCATGGCAAACCACCCTGCCTATCTGTTGAGATCTTCGGCTAACGGTCATCCCACATTATTGACAGTTAACCATACGATAAACCGGCACGAGGCCGACCAATGGGCTGGCAAGCATACGCCTGCCTTTGCGCCGACTCAACCCTATTGATTTGCTGCTTTTGTAGAGCCTCGCTAACATGCCTCTCACACGTCGCCATTCGCGGCGATAAATACGGCTTATCCTGAGGCAATTCCACCTCTCCAAGGAGATGACAATGCAAACCCGCCCACTTGGCAGAACAGGCATGGAGGTTAGCCGACTCTGCTTAGGCACGATGACGTTTGGCGAACAGAATAGTGAAGCAGAAGCCCATGAGCAGCTAGATCGCGCAGTGGCCTTTGGGGTTAATTTCATTGATACCGCCGAGATGTATCCAGTTCCTCCCAAGGCAGATACCCAAGGCTTAACCGAGTCTTATATTGGTAGCTGGCTGAAAGCCCGCGGTGCCCGTGACGATGTCATTATCGCGACAAAGGCAGCAGGTCCAGGGTTAGAGCACATCCGCGGCGGCCCCAAAATGACTCGAGATCATCTCCATAAGGCCGTGGATGGAAGCCTAGCTCGACTCAAAACCGATTATATCGACCTCTATCAGCTGCATTGGCCAGAGCGTACAACCAACTTTTTCGGCAAACTTGGTTATACCCACGAAGAACAAGAAAATACCACACCTCTGGAAGAAACACTTTTAACACTAAAAGAGCTCGTGGACGCTGGAAAAGTACGCGCAATAGGCCTCTCTAATGAGACACCATGGGGTGTGATGCGCATGCTGCAGTTATCAGATCAGCTGGGCTTACCACGCGTCGCTTCTATTCAAAACCCTTACAATCTGCTGAACCGTACCTTTGAAGTTGGTCTCGCAGAAATTGCTCATCGTGAAGATGTCGGCCTACTCGCCTACTCACCTCTGGGCTTTGGCGTGCTATCGGGAAAATATCTCAATGGTGCACAACCGCCTAAAGGCCGCTTAACGCTCTATGAACGCTTTAAACGCTACACCTCACCAGAAGCTGAGGCCGCAACACAGGCATACGTGAATCTTGCCAAAGAGCATGACATTGACCCTGCCCAAATGGCACTGGCGTTTGTTAATAGCAGAAGCTTTCTGACTAGCAACATTATTGGTGCAACTACCATGGACCAGCTGGAAAGCAATCTGGCTAGTGAAAGCCTTAAGCTTGATGAAGAAGTGCTGACAGCCATCGACGATATTCATCGCCGCATGTCTAACCCGTGCCCGTAATAGCACCTGTGACTATCAAGCCAATAGCCTCGGCCAACGCCGAGGCTTGGTATAATCGCATCAGTTTTCATCTCTTTTCTGTCACGGCATAAGGAACACGATATGCTGAGCGTTATCTCCCCCGCCAAAACGCTGGACTTTGAAACACCTTCAACCACGGACAAAGTCACGCAGCCTAGCTTTCTCGACCACAGTAAGCCATTGATTAAAATTCTGCGTGATTATTCACCACAGCAGCTTAGTGACCTAATGGGAATTAGCGACAAGCTGGCAGGTCTCAATGCGGCGCGCTTTGCCGAGTGGCACCCCCCTTTCACGCTGGATAATGCCAAACCGGCCGCTCAAGCCTTTCAAGGTGATGTGTACACAGGTCTTGAGGCCACCTCCTTTAGTGATTCCGACAATCACTTTGCTCAACAACACCTTCGCATTTTATCGGGGCTATACGGCCTGTTGCGTCCATTAGACCTTATACAGGCCTATCGGCTGGAGATGGGTACCAAACTACCCAACGAGGCGGGAAATGACCTGTACATATACTGGAAGCCGACACTAACGCAGGCACTGAATAGTGCGATTTTGGAAAGTGGCTCCAAGGTACTCGTGAACCTAGCATCAAATGAGTACTTCAAAGCAATTGATATCAAAAAGCTGGATGCCCGGGTCATCACCCCCGTGTTTAAAGACGAGAAAAATGGCACTTTTAAAATTATCAGTTTCTACGCCAAAAAAGCACGGGGCTTGATGGGAGCTTGGATTATCAAACAACAAATCAACGACCCCGGGCAGCTAACCAACTTCAATGTGGCAGGCTACCGCTTTGACGCAGCCAGCTCGCAGGGCGATACGCTGGTCTTCACTCGCAAAGAAGCTGATCGCTGATGCCACTTCTTTAAAAAAACGTCACCGCACGGGGAGAGCGTGGCTTCAGAAAGCGCTGATGGACCTCTTTAAAAGTAGTTGTATCACATCGATTGAGCCACTCATAAGCTACCATATCTGCAGTAACTGCCACCGCACCATTGGCACAAGCACGTTCTCGAGCTAACCGTGCTTCGTCTCGGCGGCGGCTGGCTGTTGCTTCGCTAAGCCAGAAAACCTCATACCCCGCTTCTAGTAAGCCAAGTGCGCTCTGCAATACACAGATATGCGCCTCTGTCCCACATATCACTATTTGCCGCACACTCTGGGCTTGTAAGGTGTGAACAAACTCCGGCTCTTCCATAACGCTGAAATGGAGTTTTTGCCACACTTGGTGCTCACCCAATGTGCTTAACAATGCTGAAGCCGTGCCCCCTAGCTTTTCTGGATACTGCTCGGTTAACCAAACCGGCACCTGCAACGCATTGGCAACGCCTGCCATCCAGGCCGCCTCCTCGAGAGCGAATTCACTACCCTCAATAACGGGCAGTAGACCAGCTTGGAAATCGACTATTAGCAACAGGCTTTGCTGATGATGTAAGCGCACTTTTTTTACCCTATTTTTGTCTTTATAAACATTCTCGGAATAACGTTCATACCAGCTTACACGGTAAACTAGCTACTTCTCATTTTCTACATAACGCTTATGGGCGTATAACCCCACTCCCTACATCTTCACTGGAGAATAGAATGTTACGACAATTTTTTGCCATGCTGCTGATCAGCGTCATGGGCTTTAGCGCAGCCATTGAGCACGCCGAGGCTCGCCGTATGGGCGGAGGTGGAAACGCAGGTAGTATGTCGCGCTCAGCAGACCGTCCTGCGAGTACACCAGCCCAACAACAGCAGGCTCAAGGTGCTCAGCAACAAGGCCAAGCAGGTGCCGCAGCGGCACGTAGAGGCGGAATGGGAGGAATGCTGGGCGGCTTGCTAGCCGGTGGCTTAATTGCAGCGCTATTCTTTGGTGGCGCCTTCGATGAGCTGCGTATTATGGATCTGCTCGTCGTGGTCGGCATGGCTGCCTTAGCAATCTTCGCCTTCCGTGCATTTATAAGGCAGCGGCGCCCTGCGTCTGCTGGAACAGTAGCGGGCTATCAGCGCGAACAGCAAGAAGCCGCACCCGCCTCATCAAGCTTCACTGCTGCACCTGGTAGTTTAGCTGGCGGTCTGCAAAGTACACCTAGCTGGTTTGATAAAGAGCGCTTTTTAGGTGGTGCCAAGGAGCACTTCACGACACTTCAACGTGCTTGGGATAACAATGACTTCAGCCAAATCCAGGAATATGTCACGCCAGAACTGTACAACCTGCTACGCCAAGAGCGCGCCGAACACCCAGTGAATAACCGCACCGAGATTATAAAGCTATTTGCTGAGCTTGGTGATGTTAAAGAATACGATGGGCACGCTGAAGCAACAGTCATTTTCCATGGTGTCATCGAAGAGAATAACGAGCAAACTGAGTTCAATGAAACCTGGCATCTAACGCGTGCAATGCGTGATGAGGCGCCTTGGTACTTACAAGGTATAGAGCAAAACCCCAGCGCTTAATCCCAGAAGCCCCTGCGGTCATGCCCTTATTTTTCACACGCTATTAATACAAAACAGCCGCTTAGAGCGGCTGTTTTAATATGCAGATATAAAAGTTGGTTGTTGGCTCAACCTCTACGGCAGAAGCTTAATTCTCGGCGGCGTCTTCAATACTCTCGCCCATTTCTTCGATACTTTCACCGGCACTTTCCATGCTTTCATCAATGCTTTCGCCAGCTTCTTCTGCAGGACCTTGATTATCACATGCAGCCAGTCCACCCACCATCATCGCCATTAATAGTGCCACTGCCAGCTTCTTCATCAACTGCATACTCATATCGTCTCTCCTCCTGAGAATATAGCGCTTCATGGTAGCACTTTAGGATACGCACCCTCTCATACTAGGCGCTGCCTCACGTGCGCACCAGCTTAGTCTAGTAACCTCTTGTTATTAAATTTATTAAAACGATTGTATTTAAGGAAGATTATGCATTAGGTGTAAAGGGCAATAGTAAATTCAAACCATAAAAAAATCCCCCAAGGCATCAGCCCTGGGGGATTTTTCGTATAAGTGCCTGACGATGACCTACTCTCGCATGGGGAGACCCCACACTACCATCGGCGCTAAGCGGTTTCACTTCTGA
>NZ_NWUX01000019.1 GCF_002374315.1 Vreelandella nigrificans
CTACCACGCGCCAAGGGAGATCGAGAAAATCGCGGAAGCAGCTTAATAAAAGTGTCCGCTACGACTTGACCAGAACACACTACAGCTTAGCGTAGAAAAAAAACTGGGCGCTTAACGCGAGTTAAGCTTTAGGATGGGTTAACGGTCGATAGCAGCTCACAAAATAATTTATTACGTAGACAGCCTCACCACCTTATACAAGAATGGTACATAGAAAAACAATTGCAGCATTTATTTTTAACTGCGGCCGGGCGCGCCGATTTGAGAGTAGCCATGCGGTTTTCTTCCAAGGCCCCCTACTATTTGTTATCCAAGCGGCTATACAGCGCTGCAGAGTTACTACTCGGGGGGCTACTGTTACTGATAGTAGGCAGCGGGCTGCCTTCACTGATGGCTACTCCAATGCACTGGACAGTGGCCTATGGTTTGTACGCCTGCATCAGTGTATTAACGCTGCTTTTCTGGCCCTATGGGCAACTGGGGTGGGCAAACCGCGTCACCATGGCGAGAGCAACCTTTGTGGCCATTGTTGCAGGTGGACTGGTAGCGGATGCTTTCATCGCCGCACGCTGGCAGTGGTTGGCAGTTGCAGTTATCGCTCTAGTACTAGATGGCCTAGATGGCTGGATTGCTAGACGCACCCACAGCTATTCCTCATTTGGCGCACGCTTTGATATGGAGCTTGATGCTCTACTGATTACCTTGCTCTGCGTAGGGCTGCTAAGGCTCGAACCGTTAGGTGCATGGGTATTAATGATTGGTGGGATGCGCTACCTGTTTGTGGCGGCCAGTTGGCCTTTCCCATGGTTAAGCAGGCCTCTGTTTGCAAGTTTTCGCCGCAAAGCTGTGTGCGTTTGGCAAGTGGTTGCGTTGCTGCTCGCCTTAACACCTCTTTCTTCCCCTTTGACGGCCCACTTACTCGCGCTTAGTGCACTGCTGGCACTGGCCTACTCGTTTGGGTTTGATGTCTGGTGGCTTTACCAAAAAACAAAACAAAGCAAGACACCCTAGTACTCTAATCTTAAGGACTAGAATCTTAAGGACTAGAATCTTAAGGACTGGAATCTCAAGGACTGGAACCACTTAGCCAGGCTTTCTGGCGGGTATGCATCGGAGCTTTATTACGAAACTACCACCAACTGCCTCTGCGATGAGCTTTATAGCCCGTATGTTGCGAAAGTGTTAGGGCTCCTGTGCTCTGGTGAGAGCACAGGGTTGATGTGCCAAATCTTGGCTCATATTTGGATCACCACATCATCATAGTCAAACCGGACCTTCGGCAACTCTGAGCTTCTATCGCTTGGACTTCTATGCCCCAACGCCACAATAACTGAAGCCTCAAGCCCCTGCTCTGGCAACTGCAAAGCTTGGTCGTAGGCTCGGTGATCAAAACCTGTCATGGGGCAGCTATCGATTTTCAGCATGGCAGCTGCCGTCAGCAATGTACCCAATGCGATATAGCATTGCTGGTGGGCCCACTCCCGTTTCTGCGCCGCTGATTTAGTCGCCAATGCCTGCTGCATATGCTCGGCGTAGCCTGAAACATCCTCATAAGGCGTACCTCGGACCTTCATCAGCTGCTTCACATAACGCTCAACCGTTTGGTGGTCGATATTCGAATGAGCTGCAAATATGACCAGATGTGAGCAGTCCACTACTTTTTGCTGCCCAAATGAGTGCGGCAACAGCTCCTGTCGCACAGCTGTGGATTCAATGACAATCATTTTGTAGGGCTGCAAGCCATAGGAAGAAGCACTTTTACGCGCTGCATCAACCAGCGACTCCACAACTTGATTGCTCAGTTTTTCAGAAGAAAATTCACGGACGGCATAACGCCAATCCAAAGCGGCATGTATATCCATTGGTCAACTCCTCTAAGATGTTGAAAACGATTTAGGCTTCGTTTGGAGTGACCACTCTATGAAATTGCATAAGACGATTAAACGTACAGAATAGAACTATATAATTTCCCATTGAGAAACAATCAATACGCCTCTACTCCCAATACGGTCTGTCACCTAAATGTTGGTCGAGATGATCCAGCAACATCCTGACTTTCATTGGCTGCTTACGCCCTGGGGGGAAAAGCGCGTAAACGGTATAGTCTTTCGGTGGAAAACCCTGAAGTAAGGGAACCAGCGATCCATTTTCTATATCCGGTTGGACTAAAAAGCGCGGCAGCAAAGCTATTCCCATGCCCCGTAACACGCTTTGACGGATCGCCAGGCTACTATCGACTCGTAAATTACCGTTCACTACTACCTCCTCGCCACCCAGTTCCCAAACTTTGGGCCGATCATGAAGTGTGAACATCAGGCAGTTGTGGCGAGCAAGATCAACAGGGGTACGAATTTCTGGTGCACGCTCTAAATATTGCGGTGAGGCACAAACAATGTTTCTGGATTTTCTGAGAGGTCTAGCCATCAAGCTTGAGTCCGAGAGCGCGGCGCGCACTCGAATCGCGATATCAACGCCATGCTCCACAAGATCAATCATGCGATCACTGAGTTGCAGCTCAACATCGATTTCGGGGTAGCGATTCAGAAAGCTGTCGATGGCATCAGCAATATGAGTCACACCAAACGTCATCGGCACATTGACTCGAATCGTTCCTCGAGGCTCCGCTTGTACCCCTCGAGCTTCCAACTCAGCATCATCCAACTCATCCAGCAGTGCCTGAATTCGCTTTAAAAAACCTCGACCAGCATCAGTAAGGCTCATTCGGCGAGTCGTACGGTTAATTAAGCGGGTATCGATATCCCGCTCCAGAAAGGCAATGTGCTTACTGACCGTTGCGGCGGTAATGTCGAGATCATCTGCCGCCTTAGTGAAGCTGCCCAGTTCCGCGACACGTCGGAAAATCCTCATGGAAACTAGCTTGTCAGTGGCCACCCTGCCCCCCAAGATGTTTACCAATTTGGAATGAGTATTACGCGCCCCGCACCAGCTATCAATCGGGCTAACACCAGCAAACTAACGCTACGTCAGCTGGCCAGCGAAGTGGCGTCATTTATCTGGATGACGCACGATATACAGTGCCATGATCTGAGATAGTCCAGCCTACGAAACACCGGCTTATTTTATTGGCTCCGATCATAACTCTTCGTGCTGCACCCTAGAAACGTTGAGTTAATTGGCTGTGCCCGCCAGCAGTCACCTGAGACAGTTTAAATTCAGCGGTGCTCGACCTCGCTCAGGAAACTCTCCAAAATGGCACGGCTTTGGGCCAGTTTCACCATCTTCTGGTCAGCAATATCCATTTGTTCGCGTAAGACATTGCGTAGCTCATCACAGGGTTCGAAGACAGGAACCTCCCCCCTCACGCAGGGTAAGAACTGCTGGATAGTCGCAAGGGTCATGCCTGCCGAACCAAGCAGCTTGATCCGCTCTACAGTGCGCACCTCATCCAGAGCGTAATCACGATACCCATTCACGCCACGCTCCGGCTTCAGCAAGCCTACCTCTTCATAGTAACGCAGCATACGAATACTCACGCTGGTGCGCTTTGACAGTTCACCTATTTTCATTTCACCCTCTTGACTCTTACAGTGCTGTAAGGGCTTAGAGTAGTGACTCCTCAATGTGAATTCAATCAGGAGTCAATATCATGTCTACTAACGTCAGCAATGTTCAGGCCCGAATCAATGGGCAACCAGCCTCTCTTTCAGAGTTAACTCCCCTGGCCTTTGCTGGTTTTGCACATTTCACGGCAATGCAGGTACGAGACGGCAAAGTCAAAGGGTTAGACCTTCACTTAGACCGCCTACGAAACGCTTCAATGGACTTTTTTGGCAAAGCGCTTCCCGATGAAAAACTCTTGTCCTACATTAGAACAAGCATTGATGAAGGTCCAAAAAACCAGTCACTGACAGTCATAGTCTTTTCCCGCAATGGCGAGTTTTCGGCGGCCAGTATGAATGGGGAGCTAGCAGTGCTCGTCCGCACAGGCGCCCCCTCTCATGGACCCATGGGCCCATTGAGACTAGGCACGGTGGTGCACGAGAGGCCACTAGCCACCATCAAACATGTTGGTGAATCCGGTAAAACCTTCTATCTGCATCAAGCCGTACGCCAGGGCTTCGACGATGCAGCTTTTATAGACAGCCACGGGAATCTGAGCGAAGCAACGATATGGAACCTTGTCTTTTGGGACGGAGAAGCGGTTATCTGGCCACAGGCCGAGATACTACAGGGCACCATGATGAGCATCGTCCAACGTCAACTGGATCGCCTTGGGATTCCCCAGCGCCATGAGGCAATTACCATCGAGCGGCTTCGAGAACTGTCCGGCGCGGCAGTGATGAACTCATGGACACCGGGGATCTCCGTCACTGCCATTGGCTCAACGGATTTTGCAGAAGCAACACCGTTCATCAATTTGCTCCATAAAGCCTACCAGGCTGAACCCGCCAATTTCTTTTAAGGCCGCTCGTTTACTATTTGCGCAACGACGGATGGCAACTCTTCCATATGGTCGATCGCGTCTTTAACCGACCACAAGTTCCTCCGTCCTGCGTGAAACTAATGCTCGACACCAAGCCGCCGCTCCAAAAGCCCAGTAATTACCTGTTCATTCAATACTTTCGAACCCAACCATGATCCATAATGAAATCAAAACCGAGCATGCTACGGTAAGAAGCAACTGTTTTGGCAATGGGGGCGCTGCTATATTAGCGACTATCGATAGTCCATTTCACATTCATTTCAACGCCCCAATTAACATAGAGCCTTAGCACAGTGGCTCAGGCGTCAGCTAAAACGTCCGAGCCTGGTAATAAATGCCCGTACCTTCTTCACAGTATTGCTTAAGGCTCAGCAGGAAGATCGCCCAGTTATAGTTGCAGAAACGGTAGAACTCGGTCACTTCACGCCAATCGGTATGCTTGAGAGTGACCGCCGTTTTGTCTCCTCGTTGTTCGAGCTCGAAACTGACGCTGGTCCCAATCCACTCTGGGTCTGAATCGATACATTGCCAAGTCATCTTATTGTTAGGCACCAGCTCCACGATCGTCATCTTTGTCGGGTGCTCATCCCCAAACCGGAACTCGTTGACCGCATCCAGTTGAGCAATGAACGTTAAGTCTTGGGTCCACACATCAGCTAACCCACGAGCCGTGGTCAATACTTCGTAAACCTTTGATGGTAAAGTGTTGATGTATTGAATATGTTCAATGCGTGCCATCAGTATCACTCCTTAACAAAGGGCTGCCGCCTTCCAGCAAGCTTTTGAGGCTGGAAAGAATGACTGGCCAGCCGACGCTGATGCCTTGTAGTACCTTGCTGTTCTCCTCGAATTGATCGTGAATCAGCGTCAAGCGTACTTGGTCCATATACTCGGCGATTTCAAACGTCACCCGCGAAGGCTTTTCAGGTGTCGTCAGATCAACTTTTTCACCCTCGTATCCTGGCATTTCGTCATCGTTTTCGGGAATAAAGGTATAGGACAAGCGATGCGGCGGATCTGATTCCAGTACCTCGCCGCGCCAATCCAATGACCCATCGGCTTTGACGTGCCTAACCGAAGCTCCTACTGTCCACTCCGACGTAATCTGTCGCCCACCCCAGTATTGGCGGGTAAACTCCCCTTCCGTCAACGCTTTCCACAGCTGCTCGGGCGTGGTGTTAATGTAAATGACGTAGGAAAAATCGGGCTTACTCATTGTTATGGTCCTCAAGCCTCTGTTTGAGATTGTCCACGGCCTTGATCCGCTGATGGGTGAACTTACTGACCCACCGTTGGTGGATCTGCTGAATTGGTTCGGCGTTGAGATAGTGCAGTTTTTCCCTTCCTCGCCACGCCGTAACCACCAGCCCCGCTTCTTCAAGTAGCACCAAGTGCCTGGTAACCCCCTGACGACTCATAGAGAGGCGTTCGCACAGTTCATTGAGAGCCTGCCCATTATTCTCAAACAGGCTATCCAGAAGCTGGCGTCGCGAAGGGTCAGCGAGAGCCTTAAAAACAAGATTCAGATTAGTTGTCATAAAACCATTATGCAACAAAATAGTTGCATTTCAAATTTTAGTGCTCATGGTCGCCGATGACCCTCACATGTCGAAGACTAGCAACCGATAGAAACGCCAGAGCCATGATGGCTACCCCCCCCACCGTGGCCGCAGCATTCATTCCTTGAGTAAACGCAGACTGTGCCTGCTCAAGTAACTCTAAGGGGACTCGTTCAGCGATGGACGTTGTTGCCCACAAACTTTCTCCAAGGGCACGGGAGATGTCGTCAGGCACCCCGTCAGGAATCGCACTGGCAATTTGCACGCGATACAACAGGGTCGCCAAGCTGCCCAGAAGCGCTACGCCTAGTGCCACACCCAACTCTTGAACCATCTCAGACATTGATGACGCAGACCCCGCTTTTTCCGGCGGAGCAGTTCCTACCACCAAGTCTGTCCCAAGCGCGGCGATGGTGCCCAGCCCCAGGTACACCAGCGAAAAACCGATCACGACCTGGAGTACCTGAACGGAGAGCGGGTCTACTTGAGCCAGTAAACCGCAACCGATGCTTGAGAGCATAAGCGCTGCAGCAATAACAAATGCCGGCCGAATGCGTCGCGCAAACAGAGGGGCAAATATACCGGCAAGCACCATCATCAATGCTGGAGGCCCCATCCATAGCCCAGCTATCAGTGGCGTGTAGCCCGCCACTAGCTGAAGGTATTGGGTGACTAGGAGCATCATTCCCGCAACACCAACCAATCCTACCAAAAGGATGACAAGCGCGACGGTAAAGGTCTTACTGGAAAACAACTGAAGGTCGAGCAGAGGGTCAGGCAGTATTTTCTGTCGGTGAATAAAGCACATCGTTCCCGATATCCCGATACTCAACGTGAGCAGCACCAGTGGCGTCACCCCCGCCTTAGAGAACTCCTTGATGCCATAGATGCTTGGCAGAATCGCCATCAGCAACAATAGAACGCTCAAAAGATCCAAACGACCAGCGTGTGGATCGCGGTACTCTGGCAACAGCAACGGAGCTGCCACCAATAGAACAGCGACGATGGGGACAGCGATCAGAAAAGCGGCCCCCCACCAAAATGGTTCTAACAACAAACCACCAACCACCGGCCCCAAGGCCATGCCCAGAGCAAACATTGTCGCCCAGATACCAATTGCAAGAGCGCGCTGACGCAGGTCAAAAAACATATTGCTAATCAGGGCCAGCGTAGAAGGCATCAGGGTTGCCCCGGCAATACCCAGAGCAGCCCGCGCCACAATTAGCCACTCGGCATTCGGTGCATAGGCAGCAAATACCGAGGCGACGGCGAACGCAAAGGCCCCAATCATCAGCAGCCGACGTCGGCCAACCCGGTCACCTAACGTGCCCATCGTGATTAGAAAACCAGCTATCATGAAGCCGTAGGCATCCATGATCCATAGCGCCTGGGTACTACTCGGCTGCAGTTCTACTGCCAATGCTGGTAGCGCCAAGTAGAGAATAGTAACGTCGAGCCCTAGCAGTATGGTGGGCAGTGCCAATACAGCAAGCCCAGCCCACTCCTTGAGGCCAGCCTTGTTATCCGGCCGTTCAGAGCCTATATCAGGGCAAAAAGGGGTGTTCACATCGCATTGGTATGACATATCGCCTCCAACTTCATGGTGGAAGCAGGCATTCTCAGACACACTTTATAGGGTTACAATATAGCTAATTATCCTATTACTAAAGGTAATAGCATGGCGCAACATAGGCTTGAGCGAACACAGAGTGATCTCACTGAGTTCATTCTTCGGCATCGTCGTAAATTGACGCCAGCGGACGTTGATCTTCCAACTAGCGGTCGAAGACGTACACCAGGCCTAAGGCGAGAAGAAGTGGCAGCACTTGCCGGGGTAGGGCTGACTTGGTACACATGGTTTGAGCAAGGCCGTGACATTAAGGTCTCCGAACGTTTCCTTCTCAATATCGCCCGAGCCCTCAAGCTGGATGATGCCGAGTGCTGTCACCTCTTTCTTTTGGCACATCGGCGCGCACCACCTGTAGAGGCTTATCAAGAGCAGGCTATTTCTCCTCAGATCCAGTCTCTGATGGATGAACTCTCTCGCCCCAGCTACGTTATGAACCTGCGTTGGGATGTGGTTGGGTGGAACACTCAGGCCGATAAGCTACTTCAGTTCAGCACACGTGAAACGCCTGAGCGTAATTTGTTAAAGATGGTGTTTACTGCTCCCGACCTGCGCCGACGACTCCCCGCTTGGCAGCACGATGCATCCCACATGCTGGCATTATTCCGTTGTGATCTGGCTGTCGCCCCTGAAGATCCGGTCATGCAAGCTCTGATCGAGGAACTATGCCAGTTATCGCCGGACTTTAGGCGCTGGTGGGAAGCATCAAATATGGACGGGTACAAACGTGGAATTAGCAGCCTACTTGATATAGATGGCGTGCAACATACATACACCCATGAGGTACTTACCGTTGATGAGCACCGTCACCTGAGAATGGTCGTCTACTTCGACGCAGTCGAATGAGGCTCGCCACCTGCTGATTGGCAAGAAGAATTCGTTCGTTCGACGCTGATAAACCACTTAGGATGCATGTCTTCAAAATCCGTTCGAATATTAGATGGCAAGTAACTTGCTGAATCCAGCACAACGGCTTGTCCATCAACGCGCTTAAAAACCACCCAGTGCCAGAAGCTCTTGCCCTCTTCCTGGTAGTGTTTAATAGACAACAGGGCTAAATCAGGCAGTTCGCTCCACGACTCAAAAGCGATTTCCTCTACTGACGTCTCTGCCCCTGCGTTATTAAGCAGGCGCCTTACATACTGGGTATCCGACCAGAGCCCCTCATCTGCCGCATAGATTCCCATATCATTTGCAGTAGCTTTCATCTCTGAATAGGTCTTCCCCAGAATGTTCGCGACTGCAGCAATTCCACACCCTGTGGCTTCTTCCTGGATAACGGGCGTCAGCATCTGTTTACCTTCTGAGCAACAACAGTGTAAATATGCCACTGCCTGGACTTTCCAAGCAGTGGCTTACCTTCCATATCATGCGCAATCATATTTATTACTTTAAGCTCATCATTAAAAAATATGCTTGGATATCAAGGGTGGATAAGTATCAACATTCAGTGATTTTTCAAGATATGTTTGCTCACTCATTCTAAAGCCTCAATGCTTTCGCCACTCCAACCTACCACACTATTAACCGCCCCCTAAGCTGGCTTCCTCATCTAGAGGTAGGTGTTTTAACCTGCTCAATTTGCTGGCCAATATAGCTTAAGCCGCGCGGGGCAGAAATGCGGAAGAAACGCTCGACCACCTCTGCGTTGGTCGCGGGCGTTATCAAGGAAACCGCTATAAATATCGGTAGATTGATCATCAGCCCCCAGAAACCTGCGTGAATGCCCAACGGATGTGGCCACAGCGTGGTGAACACCACAGTGACTAGAAAGCCTGCCACGATACCTGCCATTACACCTAAGCGTGAAGCTCTCGGCCAGAAGAACATACCGATAAACGCAGGCAGTACCTGTGAAGCAAACCCCAACCCCACCAGTAGAATCATCACCAAACTTCCCGGCTCAGCAATAGCCAGCGGTGCCACCACTAAAAACATGACCGGTAGAATAAGCAACCGCGCTAACTTTCCGGTCACGCCATCTGAAAGCTTTAACACGGGTTGAAGAACATCTTTGCTAAGCGACAGTGATATCGAATGAATAAACGGCTCACTGGAGGACATTGACGCCGCCAGAGTACCCGCTCCCAGTAACCCGACCAGCACCACGGGTAAATGCTGCATGGCGTACTCAAGGGCAACTGTATCTGCTCGAGCCAATTCAGGTAGCGAGAAAATGCCGATAAAGCCCACCACCACCATGGGCAAAATTACGACGTAATAAGTAGGCAACCAAGTGGCACTGCGGCGAATAGTTCGCGCCGAGGATGCACTCATCCACTGGGTCCATACCGGCGGCATAAACGAAAACATTGAAACGATGATCGAAGTCGTCCAGAAGCTAAAGCTCATATCGCCACCCGCACCGGGCAAGGTAAGGAACTCGCCGTGATCGGCTTGAATACGCTCAAACACACCCGCAAAACTCAAACCACCGGTAGCGCTCTGGACTGCCCAAAGGCCAACGGCCCACGCGACGATCAGCATTAATACGCCCTGAAAGGCGTTGGTGCGGCCGATTGCTCGCTGGCCACTGGCATAGAGATAAACCGCAATACAGCCAAGCACCAGAAACACACCTAGCCAGATCGGGATAACCCCACCGCTCATTACAAACAAGATATACGCCGAGCCAATGGTTTGTAGCACCGCATAGGCTACCGAGCCGATCGCCATGACCAGAGCTGCCAAGGCGCCCAGCGTGGGGCTTTGATAGCGATCTGCAATGGCGCTTGCCTGGGTTACATGACCAAACTGCTCACCAAACTGCCATACCTTAGGCCCAAAGTACCACGCTACCAACGCTAAGTAAGCAAGATAGATCGCCACATAAAACACGGCCACCCCCTTGGAGTAAGCCCAACCGGGGGCGCCCATAAAGGTGTAAGCACTTACACTGCCAGCTGCAATCAGCAGGTAGAGCGTCACAGGCCCCATGCTACGCCCTGCTACCCCCCACTCTTCCAGGCTGTTCATTGAGCGGCCTGCCCTGGCGCGGAGGCCAATGACCATGGCAACGGCGACATAGGTCAACGTAATCAGCAGTGGCCAGGGGCTACTCATGGTCATCTCTCTCCACAATATGGTTACCGATTAACATCACCACCACGCAGGCAAAAATCACTAGATAGCTCCACACCACCATCAATGGCAGCCCCATTACCAAGGTTGTTCGGTTTACTAACCCAATTACCGGCCATGTGCCTGCTGCCACCAGCGCCACAAACGCAATCAACAACCTCCACCCTGCCCGAGAAGTAGGCAGCACCAATAAACGTCGCATATGTATGTCCCCCTTGGTATTTATCGATGATTGGTATTTATCGACGATTAGTATTTATCGACGACTGCTATTCCCCCCCTCTTTATGCAATGACGGCTTTATCACACGGGGGCGCTGGCCAGCGTATTGGCAACTCTAAACGTGCCTCTAGCTGTCGTGCTAGCTTCAGCACAAAATGATCCGCAAAGCGCGGGCCAATTAATTGCACGCCGATTGGCATATTGTCCTTGCTGAAACCCGCATTCAGCGAGATTGCAGGCTGCTCACCCATATTCCACGGCACTGTGTAGGCAATATGTTCAAACGGCTGACGAGGATCATTGATCGGTGATGGCCACTCCGCTGGAAAGGCGATATTCGGCGTAGTGGGCGAAATCACCGCATCGACCGTATCAAATACGGCTTCCGTGGCACGTCGCATATCCATGGTTTGTTGGAAACCTTGCACCACATCTACACCGCTTAAGCGCGCGCCGCCATCTGCCCAGGCCAAAATGGCAGGTAGTACCTGCTCGCGCTCTTTAGCAGAGAGCTTTAACAGCTCGCTCCACTGCCGGGCCTGCCAGAAGTGATCCATCCCATCCAACATTGCGCGGGTAAGCACTGGTGCCATCGGCACCAGCGTTGCCCCAGCGGCTTCTAACTGCTTTGCGGCCTGCTCAACGTGGCGGTGAATCTCATTATCCAGCGGTAATCCGCAGCCCGCCTCCATCATCACCCCCACTCGCAAACCTTTAATGTCTAGCGCTAGGTTCATCCAATCAATATCTTCTGGCGGCAGACGCATGGCATCGCGCCGGTCAGTGCGTGCAAGCGTAATCATCATTAGCGCGGCATCTTCGACACTCCGTGTCATTGGCCCTGCGCAACGCCCCACATAGTAAGGGTCAATAGGCACGCGGCCCAACGTTGGCTTGAAGCCGACAACTCCACACCACGCTGCTGGCAAACGTACTGAGCCACCAATATCGGTACCCACATGCAGTGGCCCAAACCCAGCCGCCGCTGCTGCACCAGCGCCGGAACTGGAACCACCGGTATTACAGGCTAGATTCCATGGGTTGCGGGTTAAACCATGAAACGACGAGAGCCCAGATGAGAGCATGCCAAAGTCAGGACAGGTGGTTTTCGCCAGTAGCAGGGCATTGTCTTCCGCTAAACGTGCCGCCGGAGGTGCATCTTCGGCAGCAGCCTGTGTGCCCAACCCAGTTCCCCGCGGTACCGGCATCCCTTTGGTGGCAATCAACTCTTTAAGGGTTATTGGAACACCATCCAAAGCACCGCGGGGCTCACCGTTTATCCAGCGCTGAGTAGATGCTTCAGCAGCCTGAATGAAAACATCAGGCTGATAGGCATACAGCGCGTTAATGTGTGGTTCCCACTTACCTATATGCTCAACCAGGGCGGTGGCTACCTCACTTGGCGAGAACGTATGGGCTCGGTAGCCTTCAAGTAGCTGGGTGGCAGTTAGTTGGTGTAGTTCAGGCATCACATCACCTTTAAGGCTGTTGTTATAAGGCTGAAGTAATCAGTGGCGCTATCAATAGCCTCAGCATGAACTCACACCGTGTCTTCCGCTATTGCAATATTGACCTCAGCGTGTCCACAATTTGTGTGCACCCCACTCACTCAAGATCCTTCAGGAGGATGGGAGCTACATTGTTTGTAGAGCACTCGCCAGTAGCGAAAGGCACGCCTCAGTCGCAAAACTGCGCTGGCGATGACGATAAACACAGAGATCAACCCGTGCTGCTTCAAGCTCTAAAGGAGATAAGGGAGTGCTAATTAATTCACCTAACTGACATTCACGGGTTACTGCCATCGGCGGTAATACCAGAACACCTGCACCGTTAATGGCGAGTGCTTTTTGGGTTTCTAGTGAAGCGGTTTTGAAGGTAGGTACCAGAACCACTCCGGCCCGGTGAGCGGCACGCTCCAGCGCTTGGCGCACGCCATAGGATTCATGAGGTAGGATCAGGCGATGCTGTGCCAAGGTGTAAAGACTCACCTCAGAGGCAGTTGCCAGTGGATGGCCTGGGGCCATCACGGCATGATGGTACAGCTCGGCACTGGCGAAAGGTACAATGTCATCATGGCGGGGCATAAAGAAGGACAGGCCAATATCCGCATCGCCACGGCGTAGCGCTTCCACCATTTGGCTTGCGCTAGCGATCTCAATATCAAAGCTCAAGAGGGGGTAGCGTTGCCCCATCTTAGCTAATGCAGGTGCTAGCAGGCCTGCAACAACGCCTTCCGCCACTTGCAAACTTACCCGGCCAGTGCGCAAACCTTTGAGGTCGGCAATATGCTCCTGTACTCGCTCCAGGTCACGTAGGGTCCGTTGAGCCTGGGCGGCCAATAGCTCCCCTGCCGCTGTCAGGCTAATACCGTTAGGGCCACGCTCAATTAGCGGTGCACCAAGCTGATGCTCCAGCAAGTCGATCTGGCGGCTAATCGCCGTGGGGGCAATATGTAGCTGGGCGGCGGCTTGGCGCAGCGAACGGCAGCGAGCAACCGTATCGAAGTAGCGTAAAGCACGACCACTGATCATAAGCTAGCCACCATATCTGTCGCAAAACCTCCACTCAAATGTGAGTTCACATTTGAGTAAATAAGAAGGCCCCAGCCCTCTAACGAGCCAGGGCGGCGAGACGGATAGATATCAGATGGACACAGGCTTCATTTGTTTGGCCAGTTCATCGTCCAACTCATTAGCCCGCTTGGCTGCAGGCCTGCTTTCCGTGCGCGCTATGTATTGCTTGAATACCTCGTTTGGCGGGATATTGTTCTGCATCGTTTCCCACCAGAGATAACTGCTAACCAAGATATCCGCAGCAGTAAACTGGTCGCCGCAGATATAAGCGTTTTCACTGAGCGCTTTTTCAAGTGTATTGATACTATCTTCCAACTGACCACAGCCAACAGCCTGCGCATTACTGCTATCTATTTTCCAGCCATAAGACTTTGCGCTGGTAGCCATTTCGAACGGGCCAGCCATAAAAAACAACCAACGGTAGTAGGCTCCGCGCTCGGGGGAGTGTGGAGGTGGTGACAGCTTTTTATCTGGAAACTGGTCGGCCAAGTACGCGCAGATAGCCGCAACTTCGGTCACTATAGTATTACCATGCTTGATGGCTGGTACCTTCCCCATGGGATTAATCGCCAAGTAGCCTGCTGTTTTCATCTCCGGGCCATACTCCATGGCTTCCACTGTGTAGGGAATGCCTACTTCTTCCAACAACCAGCGTACAACACGCCCGCGGGACATAGGGTGAGTGTAAAACGTTAATTCTGACATGCCGAGCTCCTTCTTCCGTCAAGTTTTCAGGTGATATTAAGCACTGCTATGTCAGGTTAGTTTGTTAATAGGTGAGAATCCGTCCTAAATAAACGCAACAATGCACTTTTTCTGCAAAACTTTAGAAACAACGTCTAAGGGAAGGTGGCAATGGCAAGTCCAACAACACGCGTGCTTGCTGTACTTGAGTTATTGCAAGCGAATGGACAAATGGGCGGCGCAGAACTGGCAGAGCGCCTGGGCGTAGATCGGCGTACGATACGGCGTTACATTACCGCGCTGGAAGATATAGGTGTTCCGATATTAACCGAACAGGGGCGCTACGGTGGCTATCGTTTGGTTGCGGGCTTCAAGCTACCACCGATGATGTTCACCGATGAAGAGACTCTCGCCGTCTCTTTGGGCTTATTGGCCGCCAGTCAACTGGGCTTAGCGAATGCCGCACCCGCGATTGCCAGCGTACAGTCAAAACTGGAACGGGTGATGCCAGAGAACCTGAAAAGACGTGTGCGTAGTGTCAGTGATACCACCCAGGTGATTTTACCCAGGCGTGAACCTAACCTTGATAATCGTGCGCTTGAAACGCTGACCACCGCGACACAAGCCGCGCGAACCGTGGGGCTGACCTACCACTCCCCACAGCATGACACCGTTGACCGTAAGGTCGACCCCTACGGGCTAGTATTCCAACAAGGCCGGTGGTACGTCGCTGGTTTTTGCCATCTGCGCGGCTCCATGCGCTCATTCCGATTGGACCGAATCAGCAGTGTTCATCTGTTAGATGACACTTTTATACGCCCCTCCAACTTCGATGCAGCGCTATTTTTAAGCGAAAGCCTTATGTCCTGGAGTACGACTTATGAAGTCTCTCTGATACTGCACACCGACCATGACGCGGTTGCGTACTTTGAGAACCAGTCGTTCTGTAAAAACCAGTTCCAACAGGTTGAAGGAGGGCTACTGCTAAATACCCGCACCGATAGCTTTGAGTGGTTTGCTTTTTGGCTGGTACAGCTCCCCTTTCGATTTACCATTCTCAAACCAGATGGCCTCAAAGAAGCACTACGCGAGCGCGCCAACCATTTACTCGCAAGTTGCGAGTGCTCTTCAGCACATCCAATAGCCCCCTCTGATAAACACAGCGTTAACTGCTAGCTAAACGGTTGCCCCCAAGTATCACGATGCAGCAACTCATCCAGCGGTAACCGGGCACGCCAGCCCTTGGCTTCCAGCTCCGGCTGGTCTAAAAACTCGCTGACATAGCCAAGACAGAGATACGCCAGCGGATAGACACCTTCAGGCAAGTTCAACACCGTGCTTAACTGAGCGGGATCGAGAATACTGACCCAGCCAACGCCAATACCTTCTGCTCTTGCCGCCAGCCAAAGGTTTTGCACCGCCAAACAAGTGCTGAATAGGTCGGTGTCCACCATGCTATTGCGCCCCAGCACATGGGGTCCACCTCGATTACGATCACAGGTAATACAGAGATTAAGAGGGCTCTCCAAAATCCCTTGCAGCTTAAGCCCTTGATAAAGGTCTTTCCGATCGCCTGTAAAACGCTCGGCAGCTTTATCATTTTCTTGATCGAACAGCGCTAAGACCGATGTTCGAACCTCTCTGCTTTCAATGACAATAAAATCCCACGGCTGCATAAACCCCACCGAAGGCGCGTGATGGGCCGCCTGTAAAAGGCGGGCAAGCACATCATGGGGAATCCGGTCGGGCAGAAATTGCGAGCGTACATCCCGCCGCTCGTGTATGGCGCGGTAAAGCCCACGCCGTTCGGCATCGGAAAAACAGTGGTTCGAGGTGGTCATTACGCTAATTGGGCCTTTTGTCGATCAGTTCTAGGGTTTGTGAAGAGTCTACATGCGATCAACCTAGCCGCCATCGCAGCGGGGCACTCTGGCACAGAACTCCCTCATCGTCCCAGTCGTCCCACCCCGTAAAGGGGATCGGTTGCTCAGTATTCAAGCTATGCAGGCGCACAGACCATGCCTCTTTACACCTCTCTAAGTGGCCCATGATCGCGGCTTCCTCTTGGTAGCGAATACCGCCACCTTGAATACCGTAGCTTACCTGAGGGGCCAGCACGTCAAAGCCCACGTAGTATAACGAAGAGTGAATCGGCCAAAGCCATTGGACCATATTGCCTGCTCGACCAAAGGGCTGAAACGTCTTTTCAGGTGAGCCTGTAGTTACTGACAATACTGCTCGCTTGCCGCGATAGTACCCCTTATCGTAACGCATGCGGCTTGAGTAACGCCCACCATACACGAGCACACGATCAAACCAGCCTTTCAGAATGGCGGGCTGGCCGTGCCACCACAAAGGGAACTGAAAGATCACTAAATCAGCCCACTCCAGCCTTGCCAACTCACGTTGAACATCCAGCGGTAATGAGCCTTGCTCATAATGCGCCCGCTGCTCGTTGAGAGGATAGAAGTAGTTCGCATCCATGGCTTGATGTACATAGCATTCAGGGCGCTCCACTGGGTCAAACTGCTCAGTATAGAGATCGTCCACCTCTACTGAGTGGCCTGCAGCCACTAGCTGATTGACCGCGACATCCACCAAGCCCCCATTAAACGACTTGCGTTCTGGATGGGCCAAGACGATTAACACATTCATGCTACGTCTCCCCTGTTGATAGGTTTAACGACAGACTAACCTGTTCATATACGATCAAACATTGACTAAAAATGAGAACCTAGCTTGCATGAATGAACAGCAGATAAGGTGGGATGACTTACAAATCGTGCTAGCAATTACCCAGGCTGGCTCTTTGTCCGGCGCCAGCCGAACGTTAAGTATCAGCCATGCCACCGTATTTAGGCGCTTAAGCGAGATGGAGCGGCGATTGGGCGTCACCCTTTTCGAGCGCAACCGCAGTGGTTATACGCCAACCCTGGCAGGCGAAGATCTGGCGGCAGTAGCTATGCGCGTACAGCGCGAAATTAACGGTGCTGAACGACGCATTATAGGCCAGGATTTAAAACTCACCGGTAGCCTTAGGATCACAACGACTGACACGCTTTTCGCGGGACTTCTCTCGCCACTGTTCATACAGTTTCGCCAGCAATATCCAGACATTACACTGGAGGTAGTTATTTCCAATCAGCTTCAAAGCCTATCGCGTCGGGAGGCCGACATCGCTATTCGGCCTACTCTCAAGCCTCCCGAAACCCTTGTAGGCCGAAAAATAATGGAGATTACTCAAGCGATTTATGGCGCAACGCAACATTGGAAAAACATGCCAGTGCTAATGGAACCAGCATCGCTACCAAGCAAAGACTGGGTAGGTCCAGATGCCCACATGGGCGACACACTGCTTGATAAGTGGATGATGGGTAAAAGTGCCGCTTACCGAGTAGACAGCATGCTAGGAATGCAGCAGGCAGTGCGCGATGGAGCAGGTATTGCAGTGCTACCGTGCTATCTCGGAGATGCTGATAAAGCATTAATAAGGTTAAGCGACCCGATTGAAGCGCTCACCACACAGCTATGGCTACTCACCCACCCTGACTTACGCTACGTAGCAAGAGTGCGAGCTTTTATGGAGGCGATAACGGAAGGGGTTCGTGGCCAAAGGCCCTAGCTCAATGCATGGAAAATGCCTCTCACCATTGCTATTTCACTGAATCGGAACCGTAATTGCTGACCGATCCATCAAGGCATTTGAAAATTTCTAATTTCTTCACTTAACCACTGCTTAAATGCCATAACGCGCGGATTTTCAACTTCAGCCGGATGCGATACTAGGTAGTAGGCAAATTCATGGCGACGCCAAGGCATAATCGCATGGACTTTTCTATCCAGCAGAAACTGGTTAGCAATGGAGCGTCGACCTATACAAAGCCCAAGCCCAGCAGCGCAAGCTGTTAAGGTCAGACTGCTGTCAGAGAACTGTACTTTCTGTAGTGATGTATGCGGTTCAACACCTGCTTCGCGAAACCAGGGCTGCCATGTATTCCATGGTTCTGACGGGTGAATACTGCTGTCTTCCAGTAACAGCTGAGTTTGCAATAAACTTTCAGGGCGAACATCGCTGAGGCTACTTATCAACATTGTAGGAGCAAGTACAGCCACGCTATCGCCCATCAGTTGCTCAGCATGAAGGCTTGGATAGTTACCTGTGCCAAAACGGATTCCAATATCAGCTTGGTTATCGCGAAAGCTCAATAACTCACTTTCACCACGTAGTTTTAGCTGCAGGCCAGGGTAAAGAGTTTTTAAATTAGCTAGCCGAGGGATCAGCCAATGGTGGATAAATGAGTGAGGGGCAGATAGCGTCAGAGGGCCGTCTATCCCCTGTTGCCTAAGCTCTTTAGTTGCTTGTTCGATTTGGGTAAAGATAGTAGATAACCGACCGTAGTAACGACGACCAGACTCCGTCAGGATTACGCCACGTGGCAGGCGTATAAACAACAAAATATCGAGCCTGCCCTCTAGCTCTTTTATACGATGGCTGACGGCTGCTGGTGTCAGGCTAAGCTCCTGGGCAGCAGATGCGAAGCTGCCTAATCGTGCAGCGGCCTCAAAGGCACGAAGGGTGTTTAAAGGAGGAAAAGTGATTCTACTCATGGCTAAATTCCAGTAACCCTATGGGTGACAATAAAGCAGTTTCCATTATTATTTCTAAGGTCACAATGATGCTTTCTGGTAAATAATTCCTTTAGGAGCAGAGCATCATGAGTGAGCAGTTATACCGACTAGCGGCGTTTTCGACAGATCCAACGAAAGGCAACCCAGCAGGCGTTTGGATTGGCGATGCACTGCCGGATAATAAGACAATGCAGAGTATCGCCGCAGAAGTGGGTTACTCGGAAACCGCATTTATCGCCCCAGCGAGCGGCGAAATTAGAACCATTCGTTACTATAGCCCGCTAGTAGAAATCAACTTTTGTGGTCATGCCACGATTGCTAGCGCCGTCATGCTGGGGCGCCTAAGTGGTATCGGCACTTATCAGTTGGATACATTAGTAGGCCGCGTACCAGTGAAAGTTCACTCGGTTGATGGCCAGATCCAGGCTGCACTCACCTCGGTTGAGCCTGCACATAAACCTATTACTGAACAACTTGTTGAAGAAGTGCTCGCGCTACTACAGTGGCCATCTGATGCACTGGATCTCACTATTCCTCCAGCCCTAGCCTACGGCGGAGTCTGGCATCTTATTTTGGCGGTCAACTCCCAGTATCGACTGAGCCAACTTGATTACGATTTTGAAAAACTGAAGTCGTGGATGTCGAGAGAGGGGGTAACAACACTCCAGCTTATATTCCGCGAAAGTGATGGCCTTTTTCACTCACGCAATCCTTTCCCAGTGGGCGGTGTTGTGGAAGATCCTGCCACGGGCGCTGCAGCGGCCGCGCTGGGCGGTTATTTACGCGATGCCAAGTTAATGGATATACCTGGGAAATTCCTGATCAAACAGGGTGAAACGATGGGACGAGTAAGTCTGCTCCAGGTTGAAGTACCCGAGCAAGGAGGAGTTATAGTAGCTGGCACAGCTGTAGAGATTATTTGATTGCCTACCATGTTGCTCAGAAGAGTTGCTCAGAAGAAATGATTTAAACTCTGCCTTGATGGGTTAAATAACCTTCTGAGCAACAACGGCGTAAACATGCCAATGCTTGGACTTCCCAAGCAGTGTCGTACCATCTGTATTGTGCTCAACAATATCTATGACCTTAAACTCATCATTAAACAGCGCTTGGATATCAGCATAGGAGTGTATCGTTAAATCTCCTCTTCCCATTTTTGCCCAGGTGTCATCTGGCCCCATAAAATGGCCACAAAATACACCACCCTTTTGCAGTGAATTTGTGAGGCGCTGCCAAGCGCCAGCAAATAGCGCCGGATCACAAAAAAACAGGCTGGAGCATGCATTCACTAGCGTAGTTTGAGGATATTCAAACTGCTCAAAGCTGCATGTTTTAGGAAATAGCGTGTTATCAATGTGGCGCCCACCTACCTCTTTTAAGCGTAATATCGCTGCATCACTTTTATCGTAGGCATGCACCGTATAACCATGCTCCACCATATACATTGCATCACGCCCAGCCCCACAGCCTGCATCAACGGCTACCTTAGGCAAAGAGTTTTCCACCAGTTCAAGTGCTCGCTTTAGTGGCGGGTACACATCCACGTTGAGCGATTTGTCGAGATACACTTGCTCACTCATTCTACCTCCTCAAGTCCCGCTAAGAACTGCTTAAGCAGATCATCGAGTTGCTCTCGCTGCTCTTTAGACAAGCCGCTTACCAGTTGCGCCTGGGTCTCTACATGGGCGGCCACTGCTTCGTCGATTAAATCGAACCCACGTTGTGAAAGAGAGATTAGAAAACCACGACCGTCATCGGGATTTTTGACCCGCTCAATCAAGCCCGCCTTTTCCAGCTGGTTAATACGGTGAGTCATGGTGCCTGAAGTCACCATGGTGGATGCCATCAAATCACCCGGCGATAGCGCATAGGGCTCCCCTTCTCGACGGAGGGTCGCCAGAACGTCAAAGCTCGCGTCCGTCAAACCGTATTTCGCCCAGGTCTTCTCCATGACGCGCATTAACGTGTGGTTCAGTCGTTTGACCCGCCCGATGGTACCCATCGGCGCAACATCGAGGTCGGGCCTCTCTAAGTGCCACTGTTTGAGTATCTTGTCTACATGATCCATAGGAATATTTTTCACCTAATTATCTTGACGTCAAGATTAATCAAACCTATCTTGATGTCAAGATAAACCCTGAGAATACTTCTAATGACACTATCAAGCACAGTCCACACACACCCACGTAAAAGAGCTTGGCTTGCCCCTCTGGTATATTTGCTATCAGGTGGAGCTCTGCTTGGTCTCTCGACTAACTTGGCTAAACTTGCCGGTGAAATCCAACTGACAGCGCTCTCTTTTCTGTTTTGGTCAATCTTGGGAGCGGCGCTTATTTTGTTGGTTATCTCGGCATTACGCCGTAATTTGCCACCTGTTAACGCTCGCACCATAGAGTATTATGCCGTTTCCGCACTATTAGGCGTGGCTGGCGCCAACCTAATCTTCTTCTCAGCTATCCCTCATGTAGGTGCTGGGTTCGTGGCATTAATCATCACCCTGCCGCCGCTGCTCACATACGTCGGCGCATTAACATTAAAAATGGAACGGTTTCGGGTTATGCGTGCGGCGGGAGTTCTCTCGGCACTAGCAGGTGCCATCACCTTAGCAGCCAATAAGCTCTCAGCGCCTGATGCCAACCACCTTTGGATACTCCTTGCTCTGATTGGCCCAGTATTGCTCGCCATTGGAAACATCTATCGAACGCTACGCTGGCCAGAAGGTGTATCAGGCGATGCGCTGGCACCGGGAATGCTAATCGCCGCCGCCATCACACTACTCGCTGTAGGCCTTCTGCCTGGCTTTTCTCTTAGCGTTCCCACTGACCGATACCTACCAACCCTCCTGATCGCGCTTCAAGCGGTAGTTTTCGCTGGCCAGTTCTTACTGCTCTTTTTGCTACAGAAAAGCGGTGGCCCAGTGCTGCTGAGCTTATTGGGTTCCGTAGGTGCTGTCGTGGGTGTTCCAGTCGCCGTATTGCTACAGGGAGAAACCGCACCCGAGGGCTTACTGCTAGGCATCCTGTTAATTGGCGCAGGTATCACCCTACTCAATATTGGCAAAGCTAGCCAGAGTACACGATGAGTTGCATAGCGCTATCCCATCACTCACTTTGCTGTTGAATTGCCTTATTAGCTTCCTCTATTTCATGCTGGCTAAACACTTGAACACCATGCTGGCGCAGCAGTGCGGCGGTTACCCCCATACCAGGCATTTTTTTACCGGAAAAGCTACCGTCATAGATAGCGGAGCTTCCGCATGAGGGGCTAAATTCAGCAAGCACTGCGACATCGATATTGAATTTATGGCATAGGTCCAAGGCAATAGAGGCGCCTGTTAAAAATTCATGGGTTACCCTGCCGCCGTCTCTTTCAATAACATCAGCATCGCCGCTTAATACGCTCTCACCACAGCCCTCGGAAATCTCCGCGGGTTTCCTAGGAATACTCATCCCCGCTTCCACCTCTGGGCACACAGAAACGATCCGGCCGTCAGCGCGCCACTGCTCAACAACCTGATTAGCTACGGCAAGGGAGCCACCATCGTAACGAACCTTTTTCCCCAACAAGCAGGCACTGATTAATATTTTTCTCAAAATACTGATCTCTAATATGGTGGCTGACACATAGCTAATACTACCACTGCACCTCTTATCAGTGGTTTTACCTTAACTATAACAGCAGCATTTTGAGGCTGTATCAAGCCACCTCCGCGGGTGCGCCGTAGGCTTACCCGCGCTACAAAACCAAGTAGTGCACATCTCATGCACGTGGTTAGCGCACATTTCGTAGCGCGGCGTAACGCGCCTTGTGAGAGGAACGAGCAAACGCAAGGCACCCGCAACAGACGCAGCCACCCAGCCACACCAAGCCACCTCCGCGGGTGCGCCGTAGGCTTACCCACGCTACAAAACCAAGTAGTGCACATCTCATACACGTGGTTAGCGCACATTTCGTAGCGCGGCGTAACGCGCCTTGTGAGAGGAACGAACAAACGCAAGGCACCCGCGATGGACTCAGCCACCCGGCCATACCAAACCACCTCCGCGGGTGCGCCGTAGGCTTACCCGCGCTACAAAACCAAGCAGTGCACATCTCATGCACGTGGTTAGCGCATATTTCGTAGCGCGGCGTAACGCGCCTTGTGAGAGGAACAAACAAACGCAAGGCACCCGCGATGGACTCAGCCACCCGGCCACACCAAGCCACCTCCGCGGGTGCGCCGTAGGCTTACCCGCGCTACAAAACCAAGTAGTGCACATCTCATGCACGTGGTTAGCGCATATTTCGTAGCGCGGCGTAACGCGCCTTGTGAGAGGAGCGAACAAACGCAAGGCACCCGCGACAGACGCAGCCACCCAGCCACACCAAGCCACCTCCGCGGGTCCGCCGTAGGCTCACCCGCGCTACAAAACCAAGTAGTGCACATCTCATACACGTGGTTAGCGCACATTTCGTAGCGCGGCGTAACGCGCCTTGTGAGAGGAACGAACAAACGCAAGGCACCCGCGATGGACTCAGCCACCCGGCCACACCATGCCACCTCCGCGGGTGCGCCGTAGGCTTACCCGCGCTACAAAACCAAGTAGCGCATATCTCATGCACGTGGTTAGCGCACATTTCGTAGCGCGGCGTAACGCGCCTTGTGAGAGGAACGAACAAACGCAAGGCACCCGCGACAGACGCAGCCACCCAGCCATACCAAGCCACCTCCGCGGGTGCGCCGTAGGCTTACCCGCGCTACATTAATACTGAATTCGATACACATAGCTCAATGTAAAACGCCAAGGCATGGCCTTGGCGTTTTGGTATCTTGCGCAGTTAAGCCTCTACCCCAACTGAAACGGGTAAACAGGCCCAATCTTTAACAACTGCGTTAGCTCATCCAGGGCGGCTAGTGATTCTTCCGCAAGCTGCGGGTCGGCAAGATCGTCTACAGCCAGCCGATCACGATAATGGCGGTTCACCCAAGCGGTTAAGTCATCATACAGTTCGTCATTGAGCAGTACACGGCCGGTAAGCGCTGCACACTCGACGTCTGACAGTGCCACGCGCAAGCGTAGGCAAGCAGGCCCACCACCATTGCGCATGCTCTGTTTAACATCTTTAACGATGACGTCACTGATGGGGTTGTTACCCGCTAGCAAGTGATCCTGAATAGTACGCCATACCGCTTCGCGCTCCTGGCACTCACTGGGAACCACTAGCGTCATGGTTCCGTCTGGATTGGAAAGCAGTTGGGAGTTGAACAGGTAAGATGCTACTGCATCTTCCATGCTTACCGCTTCCAATGGCACCCGCACTGGAATTAGCGGTGTGGTCATTTTGGCACGCAGCTCATTGAGGGTGCGCTCTTCATCCAAGAACGCCATTTCGTGATAGAGCAGTACGGGGCCATTGCCTACAGCAATCACGTCATTATGGAAAACGCCCGCATCGATGGCGTCCGGGTGCTGTTGAGCAAATACCGTTTGCGCCTCTGTTAACCCGTGCTGACGGGCCACCGCTTGGCTCGCTTCCAAGGTTTGCCGCGCAGGGTATCGTATGGGTTCGCGCCCTTCGCCAAATGCCTGACGGCCATATACAAACAGGTGAACGCCGGGCTCACCATGTTCGCCGCAAAGGCGGGTATGGTTAGCCGCCCCTTCGTCGGAGAATGCAGGTGTTGCAGGCAGCACCGGATGGTGCGCGAAATGCTGCTCGTCACGGAAGATCGCCTGCAGCACGCGCCCGGTAGTTTGTGGTTCTAAGTAGCGATGAAAGCTGGATTGCAGGTTGGCAGGCGTAAAGTGTACCCGGCCATCCGGTGCATCAATGCTAGGGGTAATGGTGCCCGCATTGGCGGTCCACATACTCGAAGCAGAGCAAACCGCCCGCAGCAGCTGCGGGGCTTCTTTAGCGGCACGGGCCAGCACTTCGCTATTGCGGCCACTAAACCCTAAATCCCTCAGCGCGCCAACATCCGGGCGCTGCTGGGGCGGCAGTACGCCTTGGGCATAGCCTGCGTCCATCAGCGACTTCATTTTGAGCAGTCCCTGAAGTGCCCCTTCCCTAGGATTAGAGACTAAGCCGCCATGGCTCATAGATGCTACGTTGCCGTGGGCCAATCCTGAGTAGTTATGGGTCGGGCCTACCAAGCCGTCGAAGTTGACTTCCCTTACGCTGCTAATTGAGGCATTACTCATAAATTGACTCCTGCTGGTAAGGTGTCAGGCATTTCCAGGGTGTCAGCCTCCATCGAGGCAACAGGGTAGGCGCAATAGTCCGCTGCATAGTAGGCGCTAGGGCGATGATTACCGCTGTCACCAACGCCACCAAACGGTGCATCACCGGATGCGCCGGTGGTTTGGCGGTTCCAGTTCACGATGCCTGCACGGATGCGCAACAAGAAGTCATCCCAGTCAGCTTTATCGCCACCAATGAGACCGGCGGAAAGGCCATAGCGCGTATTGTTGGCAAGTGCCAGAGCTTCATCCCAGTCACGATAGCGGTGGATTTTAAGCAGCGGCCCGAAATGCTCCTCATCAGGTACGTCAAGCCCCGTTACGTCGATCAGTGCCGGACTTAGCAGACTGGTCCCTTCCTCAAGGCGCTGCATGCGGTTGATCACTGTCCCCCCCATGGCTTCAAGCTCATCTTGTGCTTTAAGTAAGCCATCAGCAGCGGCGACACTCACCAAGCCACCATAAAAAGGCGCTGGCGCTTCTTCAAACTGCCCAGCCACATGCAGCTTGGCGATCGCGTCAGAAAGTGCTTCAACCAGACGGTCGCCTACTTCTCCCTGGGGTACCATTAAACGGCGGGCGCAGGTGCAGCGCTGGCCACCAGATAAAAATGCCGACTGCAAAATAGCCAGCACCGCCGCGCGCTGATCATCGACATCTTTCACCACCAGCGGGTTATTACCCCCTAGCTCCAACGCCAGAATTTTGTCTAGCTGACCAGCAAACTGCTGCTGCAACATACCACCTACTTTCGCGCTGCCGGTAAACAATAAACCATCAATTCCTGGGTGCGCAGCAAGCGCTTGGCCCACGGCGACACCGCCCTGTACCACGTTAATCACCCCAGCGGGCAGCCCAGCTTCTAACCAACACTGCAGGGTTAAGTCAGCGGTTAGCGGTGTTTGATCACTAGGTTTAAACACCACGGTGTTACCCGCTAACAACGCAGGCACCATGTGGCCGTTAGGCAGATGGCCTGGGAAGTTGTAAGGCCCAAAGACTGCCATCACTCCGTGAGGCCGATGGCGCAGCACTGCTTTAGCGCTACCTACCTCTTTTTCACGCTCGCCAGTACGCTCCAAGTAGGCCTTAATCGAAAGCGCCACTTTACCCACCATTGCACCTGCCTCGGTGCGCGCTTCCCAGAGCGGTTTGCCAGTTTCACTAGCAATCGCCGTAGCAAGCTCTTCACTCCGCGCTTTGACAATACTGGCAAAGCGCTCAACAAGCGCTTGGCGTTCTGCAAACGACGTGCGCGCCCACGCAGGAAAAGCGGCCCTTGCGGCATCAATAGCAGCGCTAACCTGCCCGCTTGAGGCGGAGCCTCCCTGCCATAACAATTTGCCTGCGACAGGGTCATACTTAGTGAAGTGGTCTGCTTCGCCTGCTACCCAGGCGCCATTGATCAGTTGCTGCTGTTGGGCGTGCATCGTTCTCTCCTTCCCTCATGCGTGCTTGTTATACGTACTTGTGAAGAGCTAGGTTTCCAGTAAACGCAGGTGGTCACCTGTGGTGACGCCCAGCCGCTTGGCTTCTTGCTGGTTCAGCACAATAATGTTGTCATCGCTGGGCGCACGGCCTATCCAGCCAGCGGTGAAGCCCAGCATCTGGGTAGTCGCGGCCAGCCATCGACTGACGCTTTCGTCACGTGCGCTTGGGGATATTTCAACCTGGCATAGCCGTGAGTTGCGAATTGCCCGTACATCGTCGATGTAAGCCTCTACCGTGGGACCACCATCAAAAATGTCGATATATCCCTCCCAACGCAGCCCCTCTTTTTTGAGCATTTCCAGCGCTGGGCGAGTATGACGGTGTACCTGGCCAATACAGGAACGTGCCTCTTCCGACATAAAAGTGGTGTATATCGGAAACTTGGGCATTAACTCGCCAATAAAGCTTTTCTGCCCCAAACCAGTGAGCCGGTCGGCTTCGTTGAAATCCATCGGGAAGAAATGCTTACCTAAGCTCTCCCAGAAGGGGCTTTTATTGTTTTCATCAAATACCCCCCGCATTTCCGCCAATACTTTTTGCGGGAAACGATCGCGAAATTGAGCAATAAACAACCAACGTGCCTTGGAAAGCAGTGCACCATTACGCAGGTGCTTGTTAGCTTCGCCGCGATACTCCGGGCGTAGAAATAACGAACATACTTCCGCGTCGCCGGTATGATCAGAGCTTAAAAACAGCGTATCGATGGTGCGGTGCAGATCGAGTTGGATGGATGAGTGGGCCAGGGTGCCTAATCGGTAGTTATAGAATGGCACTTCCCGCCCTACTTGACCTTCAATGGCACAACAGCCAGCCAATTCACCGTTTTCTTCATCTTCTAGCACAAAGAAATAAAGTCGGTCATCTATCGCGGTGCGCTCTTCAAATGCACGGGCGGCTGCTTCAATTTTACCGGCCAAGAACTCGCGATTATCTGGCAACGAGGTGAAGCCAACGCCTGCCTGCTGCGCAAGCGCCTGGAGCCCATCTAGATCATCACGGGCAATGGGTCGAATGCGCATTACATCTCTCCTTCATCGAGCGCATCTACCGCGCTAGGCAGGGTTAGTGGTGCTGCCAAAACCGCACGTCCCTCTTCAACTCCCAAACGCTCGGCGTGTTCGGGGGAAAGCATTAACTGACCGGTGGGCGAGAGCGCATAGCGCGCCACGATGCAGCGGAAATCGCCGAGAGTTTGGTTGGCAATCATCGCCGGCTCCGCATCGGGCAAGGCATGCTCCGGCCGTATCCTAACCGGGTGCCACGCAGCACGACGGAAAGTTTCCAGCCGCTCTCGTTCAGCTTTAACAATTGGCCCGGCATCGAAAATATCTACATGGCGAGAGCGTACAAATCCCTCGGCCAGCATTTCAGCCAAGGCTTCTTCATGGGCGGGATGTTCACGGCCAATGGCCGCCCGCGCCTGGGGTGTTAGAAGCGGTAGATAGAGCGGAAACTGAGGCATCACTTCGGCAATAAAGCTTTTCGAGCGCACCCCGGCAATGTGATTCATTTCGTGAAAGCTGCGAGCAAAAAAGTGGCGGCCCACGCTCTCCCAAAAAGGTGATTCATTACTACTATCCAGATAGCCTGGAAACGCCACCGTCAGAATGCGCGAAAAACGCTCCGGATATTGAGCAATAAACATTAGCCGCGCCCGGCGTAGCAGGCTTTCAGCACTGGTGCCTTTATAACGCGGATTCAGCGACAAAGCGCAGAGTAGTGTGGCGTCAGACGCCTCGTGAGAGAGCGCTAACGTCTGTACTTCCCGGCGCACATTAAGCTGCTGGGAAGCATGAATCAGCGTCTCTTGGCGGTAGGTGTAATAAGCTTCCGCAGCCCCCGCCTGGGCACGGATGGTAGCCGTACCCAACACTTCGTCTCGGCTATCATCTGCCAATACGAACATATAGTGCTCGTGGCCGGGAAACTCTACTTGGCTATTGAAGGCTTCCTGGGAGCGCACTATGCGCTCCTCAAGCCGGTCACGGTTAGCGGGCAGATTGGTGAGCCGTGGCACTGCGTGCTCGGCCAACTGCTCCAGGGCTGGAAGGTCAGCCATTGTTACCGGTCGGATTACCAACATCCTTAGCGCCCCCTCTTGTGTAGCTTGTTGCCTACTCATGCGCTGGCAACAAGCCGCTCAATGGCACGTTCCAAACGCGCCATACCTTCAGCAATATCCGCCTCAGGAATCACTAACGACGGCGCCATGCGCAATACATTGGGGCCCGCGATCAGCGCCATGACACCCTCTTCAATGGCCAGCGGTAGAATATCTTTGGCACGGCCTTCGAAGGCATCAGACATTTGCGCGCCGATTAGCAGTCCCATGCCACGGATCTCTTTAAACACGCCGTGCTTGCGGTTGATAGTTTCCAGGTGTTCGCGAAATAGGTCGTGACGATGCTTAACACCTTCGAGCACTTTGGGGGTATCAATAAACTCTACCACTGCAAGCGCCACCGCAGATGCCAAAGCATTACCGCCGTAAGTCGATCCGTGGGTACCAATTGCCAAGGACTTGGCAATGGCTTCGGTGGTTAACGTAGCGCCAACGGGGAAGCCGCCGCCCAAGGATTTAGCGCTGGTTAAGATGTCTGGAGTGATGCCGAAGTTCTTGTACGCGTAGAGCTCGCCGCTGCGGCCAACACCGGTCTGAACTTCATCAAAAATCAGTAGCGCATTGTGCTCATCACACAGATCACGCAGCCCCTGGAGGAACTCTTGCGTCGCGGGAACAATACCGCCTTCGCCCTGCATGGGTTCAACCATAATCGCGCAGGTATCCTCGCCCACCAGCTGGCGGACACTTTCAAGGTCATTGAAATTGGCGTGCAAAATACCGCCGGGCACTGGTCCAAAACCTTGAGAGTACTTGGGCTGGCCACCTACGCTCACGGTGAAGAAAGTACGACCATGGAAAGATTGATAAAACGAGATGATTTTATCTTTATGCTCACCATGGTGGTCAACCGCCCAACGACGAGCTAGCTTCAGTGCGGCTTCATTGGCTTCGCCGCCGGAAGAGCATAAAAATACTTTATCGGCAAAGGTGCGCTCAGTGAGCGTCTTGGCAAGCTTAAGCGCAGGCTCATTGGTAAATACGTTAGACAGGTGCCAAAGTTTTTCGCCCTGCTCTTTTAGTGCATTTACCAGCACTGGATGGCAATGGCCAAGAGAGTTCACCGCGATACCGCCCGCGAAGTCGATATATTCACGCCCTTGCTGATCCCACAGGCGGCTACCTTCCCCGCGCACTGGGATAATCTGCTGTGGCGAGTAGTTGGGCGCCATGTAGTGATCGAAATCCTGACGGTTTGGGGTGTAACTCATGGGACGATACCTCCAGTGGGGTAGACAATAGATTTAGTATACGGGTGGCGGTGGACACCGTGCTTACAGTATTGGGACGGTAAATTATGAAAAGCCGCGCTTAACCAAGCCGCTCTTCTCGTGGCGTGATGCCAAAGTGGTTTCGATAAGCAGTGGAAAAGTGCGCACCAGAGGAGAATCCTGTGATCAGTGCGATATCTCCTACAGGACGATCACTCTCTCTTAGCTGTTTGCGAGCTTCCTGAAGACGTAAATCTAGGTAGTAACGGCTAGGCACTGCCTGTAAATATTTTTTAAACAGCCGCTCCAACTGCCGCCGAGAAATACCCAAATGCTCTGCTAGCTCCAATGTTGAAAGCGGCTCCTCAATATTGGCCTCCATTAGCGTAACGGCATCTACCAAGCTTTGTGGCGCATGGCCCAAGCGGTTACGCAGAGGTACGTGCTGGCGCTCGTCAGCAAGGCGGATACGATCGCAGACAAACTGCTCAGATACTTGCTCAGCTAATCGCTGGCCGTGATGCTGACTAATCAGTGTGAGCATCATATCCATCGCTGCCGTACCGCCCGCACAGGTCAGCCTATCGCGGTCAATTTCGAACAGCTGTTGAGATAGTGTGACCTGAGGATACGCCTGAACAAACGCATCAAAGCGCTGCCAGGGTAACGTGGCCCGATAACCTTCTAATAACCCGCAACGAGCCAGCACCTCGGTACCGCCGGCAAGCCCACCGATGGCCACGCCTCTCCCCTGGTGGCTACGCAACCATTCATTTAGTTTGGCGGGCAGTGCATAGGGCAGTGGTGTGGGCGCACATATCAATAACATGTCCAGAGGACCAAGAGGCGCATCTAAAGTGTGCTGTGCTAGGAGGGAAAGTTGCGCACTGCTGCGCACGGGCTCTTCACTCAGGCTCAGAGTGACCGTGTGATACAGCATTTGCCCACTCAGTTGATTAGCCATTTGCAGCGGTTCAATGGCGCTAGCATGGGCCAGTAATGAAAACCCCGGCAGCAGCACAAAGGCCACTCGCTTACGGCTGCTGGCAGGAGGTGTTAATGCGCTTGAATACATGATAAGTGGCTGTGCTGCATGAAAATCGCCTTCAACTAGAGGAAGCATCGGGGTAACAACGCCATCTTACCCAATTGTGTACCCGAAGGCAGCGCTATGGCCTTTCAAACAAAAATAGGGCGTAAAAATGCAAATTGCCGGGCATTGGCCCGGCAATTTGTTTGGCGAGAGAACCTTAGCCTCCGCTATTGCCTGCGCCAAGAATTAGAAACCCAGCCACTACTATCCCTAGGACTATAATTACCAAAGGAAGCAACTTGTACATTCCACTGGGTGGTTTCTTAGCTTCAGGCTGGCGCTGAGGCGCAGCGCTTTCAAAGTCCTCTGGTATGCGCTGATTCAATACGTGCTCTTTCTCTTCTTCCCGAGTTTTACTTTCCCTGGTATCCATAAACGCCTCCTGTTACTCCGGCAGAAAAAGCGAGTGCGACGACCTCTAGCTAGCGCAACCGCATCACCGCTTATAAGCTAATGACATCGAACTCGACATTAGGGTTCACATCCGCGTCGTAGTCCACATCATCACGTTCAAAGCCAAATAGCTTCAAAAACTCATGCTTATAACCAGCATAGTCGGTAATTTCGAATAAGTTTTCTGTTGTAACGTCTGCCCACAAGTCTTGGCAGGCTTTTTGAACGTCGTCACGCAGTTCCCAGTCATCCAGGCGCACACGACCTTGCTCGTCGGTTGCCATTTCTTCTTGCTGGCCTGAGTACAGACGCTCGCCGAACAGGCGATTCAGTTGGTCTATAGTTCCTTCATGCAGGCCCTGTTCTTTCATAATGCGATATACCATCGCAATATATAGCGGCATGACGGGAATCGCTGCGCTGGCTTGGGTCACCACCGATTTGAGCACCGCCACATTGGCACCACCACCGCTCGTTTGCAGTTTGGCATCAATAGCGGCCGCTGCGCGGTCCAGGTCTTCTTTGGCTTTGCCCAACGCACCATGCCAGTAAATAGGCCAGGTGATTTCAGTACCAATGTAACTAAACGCCACACTGCGCGCGCCTTTTGCTAACACGCCAGCTTGGTCAAGAGCATTCATCCACAGTTCCCAATCTTCGCCACCCATTACGGTGATGGTGTCGTCGATCTCTTGCTGTGTAGCAGGCTCTACTTGCGCTTCGATGATGACATCTTTATTGGTATCAATCGCCGTGGCACGGTAGGTTTCACCAATCGGTTTCAGGCTTGAGCGCTTTACTTCACCAGTATCTGGCAGCTTACGCACAGGCGAGGCTAGTGAGTAAACCACTAGATCAACTTCGCCCATGTCCTGCTTGATTAACTCAATGGCTTTTTCTCGCGCTTCATGCGAGAAAGCATCGCCGTTGATCGACTTGCTATACAGGCCTTCCTGCTTGGCAAACTTGTCGAACGCAGCGCTGTTGTACCAGCCAGCAGTACCAGTCTTTGTATCGCTGCTGGGCTTTTCAAAAAATACGCCCAGAGTGTCGGCACCGTAACCAAACGCAGCGGTAATACGCGCAGCTAATCCGTAGCCACTGGAAGCGCCAATCACCAATACTTTTTTAGGGCCAGCGTTTTTATCTAAGCCGCGGGCACGAGTCGCTTCGATCTGTTCGAGAACGTTCTGCTCGCAGCCTACAGGGTGAGTCGTTGTACAGATAAAGCCACGCACTTTAGGTTTAATAATCACGTTGGACCTCTTCATCAAATTGATTTCGTTATCAACATGGCCATGCCATTGGTTAGTGGGGCTATTCTAGCCGTCTCAGCGCGCCCTGTCCGCTCTTGAGCTTATCCATCATTCACGGCAGGATAGCGACCTGCCCACTACCGGCCAAAGAGACGACCCTATGAATGCACAGCAGTTAGTCGATGAGCGTGGCGACCTATGGCTTGCCCTGGCACCACTCTGGCTAGACCGTGAACCGAGTGAACGCGACTACGCCAAGATGATTGATGTCATTCAACAGCATGACATGTCGCTTAAGGAGCTTGAATGGATGTTTCGCTTAGAAATGGCGCCGGTGATGACACGGCACCAACTCTCTGTAGCCAGCGAGTGGCGTAGATTTGACGACTATAAACTTATGAAACAGCTAGTTAACCATAATCTGCGTTTAAATGGTTGGCGACGCAAAAGCTGGGCTTTATTTTCAGGTTTAACGACAATGATGGTGCGCCACCGCTGGAACGCACTAATGAATCGTTTAATGGTTGCACGCGGTGAGGTTTAAGCAAGCTCCGTATTCAGTTACTTTTTATCAAGTTCGGCTTCCAACGCTAAGCGCAGCGGAAGGCCATGATCTTTAGGGCCAAAGCGGGCAATCACTTGACCATCACGCCCGACTAAAAACTTGGTGAAGTTCCATTTGATTGCCTTTGTACCCATGACGCCTGGCGCTTCCCGTTTGAGCATGACAAACAAGGGGTGAGCTGCGTGACCATTAACACGCACTTTTTCCATCAATGGAAAGCTAACGCCAAACTGCTGCTCACCAAAGGCACAAAACGCCTCGGCGCTCTCTGGTGACTGTCTGCCAAACTGATTACAGGGAAAACCAAGCACCGTAAAGCCACGGTCACGGTAGCGCTTATACAGTGTTTCCAACTCTTTTAATTGTGGTGTAAAACCACATTGGCTAGCCACATTGACCACGAGCAATACTTGGCCGCGAAGCGCCCGTAAATTAAATGGCTCGCCTGTATGGGTATAACAGTCTTGATCATAAATCATCATTGCAAGGCCCCTTACATGCCTTCGCTAGCGTGTTATCACCATGCCACGACGCATGCCGTTAGGCTAGAGCCGGTTAACTGATTGGTCCTAGCACTACTCGCAGTGCCAGAGCGATCAGCAGCACGCCAGTGACTCGATTAATCCAGTGAGCATAACGATGTAGCCAAGGTAATACGCTCGAGTGAGAGAGCCCCACTGCCACTAGTACATACCAGCCACCATCAATCACCATAGCTGTGGCCACAATAATTGCTTTGGCAAAGATGCTCATCTCAGGAGTGACAAACTGGCTAAGCAAAGCGACAAAAAAGATGATCAACTTGGGGTTGCCTAGCGCCACTAGTACTCCCTCTTTGGCAGCTTGGCGCGTGGTGGTCATCACTGCTCCTGGCGCGATCCCCCCTGCTCTACCTGCTCGCAGCGCTTTGATACCTAACCAAGCTAAATAGGCAGCGCCAAGCCACGTGACCACTTGAAACAGCTGGGGATGGCGAACAATCAAGGCCCCCAACCCCCATACAGTTAACAGCGCATAAAACCCCACTCCAAGCGCGTGAAATACAGCGGCCGTTACGCCGGGCAAACGCCCGCCCCCTAATGTATGGCGCAATACCAGTGCCAAACTTGGCCCCGGTGACATAGCTCCCATAGCGCAAATCGCGACCAACGACAGCCAGAGTGACAGCGGCATTTTTCTCTCCATGAAAAAAGTAAGAAAGGACAAGCTAGTATACTCCAGCCGTCGAAGCATCTAGGGAATAAATGTAAGCGCTTAAATAACGCTGTTAGCATGGTACGCTGTTGGGTAAAATTTTCCCCTTTTTGATCAAGATGACGCCTGCCACGCAGGCGGTTCATGGCTTATAAAGGACTTCAACATGGGTAGGGCGTTTCAAAACCGTAAGGAATCCATGGCCAAAACGGCCGCTGCGAAAACCAAGGTTTATAGTAAGTACGGGCGTGAAATTTACGTCTGCGCTAAAGCCGGCGGCACAGACCCTAACGGCAACCTAGCGCTACGCGGTTTAATGGAGCGTGCAAAAAAAGATCAAGTGCCTTCACACGTGATCGATAAAGCACTGGATAAAGCCAGTGGCGCTGGCGGTGAAGATTTTTCAACGGCGCGCTATGAGGGTTTTGGCCCAGGCAATGCCATGGTGATTGTTGACTGCTTAACTGACAATCCTAACCGTACCTTCGGCGACGTACGTGGTTGCTTCACTAAAACCAAAAGTAAGATTGGTACGCCCGGTAGCGTTAGCCATATGTTTGACCACTGCGCTATTTTCTCGTTTACCGGTAGTGACGAAGAAGCCGTGCTTGAAGCGCTAATGGAAGCCGATGTCGACGTTACCGATATCGAGCAGGAAGAGGGCCGTATTACCGTCTTCGCCCCGCATACCGACTACGCCAAAGCCAAACAGGCACTGCTGGATGCCTTTGGTGAGATCGATTTTGAAGTGGATGAAATTCAGTTTTTGCCGCAAAACACCACGCCGGTTGAAGGTGACGACGTGGTCATGTTCGAAAAACTGCTTGGCATGCTGAACGACCTGGATGACGTGCAAAACGTATTCCATAGTGCCGAGCTTCCCGCAGAGAGCGAGTAAACCGTTAGCCTCGACTTAGCCCATCGCGGCTGGAAGAAGTGTTACCACTGTTCCAGCCGCTGCCATCTGCAATACGAATCACTGGGTTCGTATTCACTCTGTTACCGCGTTACGCGCGTAAAAGGCCGTATCGGGCAACAACAGCGCTGGCTTAACCCCTGAGTCGCTAAGCACCTGCTTACCCCGTACGGTCAGATCGGTAACAAATAAAAACTGTTGGCGTGGGTCGACGGGATAAGCGCGGATACGATAGTGAGTGCCCCAGGGTTTCTCTTCTGCTACGACAATAACGGGTCGGTCAAACTTGAGATATGCGCTGGTAAGTGCTACATCCCTCAAGATTTTACGTACCTTTTCTGCCTCATGCTCGGGATGCAGATAAAAACTTGCCACGCACTGTAAGCTGGAGCCACCGTTATTGGCATTGTGGATTGCCGAATCCCACAGTTTGAGATGTGGCACTGCTACCAAATCATCATCTGGGGTTTGAATTTCTACGGTACGCATTCCAACGTGTTTCACCTCACCGTAAGTGCCCTCAATTTCAATCCAGTCACCTGGGCGATACGGCAGTTCAACGGCTGAGACCACTCCTGCAATCAGGCTGCTTACGTAATCTTTGAGGGCAAAGCCAATAGCTAAGCCAATTGCACCCAACAGCGTTATCATATTGCGTAATGAAGGTTCGATTACAATAGGCACAGCAATTGCCAGCGTGGTGATTAAAACAAGCAGTCGTGTGAGAGGCACGAGGGCAAAAACCCGGAAACGCATAGGCCCGTGTAATCGATTAGCTAGCCAGTTCAATCCCCGCTGGCTGGCAATAATCAGCAAAACGCTGATAACTAAAATCACTCCAAGGGTAATCAGCGCTTCGCTATCGATATCGTTAAACAGTCTGGCATACTGCTCTTTATCGTCCATCTGTACTCCTAAAGCGCATCCACAAGGTAGTTCCGAGAGGCCAGCAACTGTCGCACGCTAGCGTAGCTTAATGGCGATACTTGCCAGCACCCCTGATGGCAGCAGAGTAGCCCCTGTCGGGCCAACGATAACCGTGCGTTTAACACTTCGTGGCGGGAAAATGGGAGTACGTCCCCTAGCGCCTGCTCCTCCAGCCCACCATGAATTAGCAGCGTATGTAGCAGCAGCGTGGCCACATCCCCCGTTTCCGCAGGCAACTCTGCCTCTGCTAAAGCATCCAGTAACCACAGCTCCTGCGGGGGCTCTTGAGACAGTTCCTGGGATCGACCTTGAAAGTGTTTTGAACCATCACTTTCAGCAGGCTCACGTAGCCGTTCCCGCCAATAGTGCCATGCAATACCTAAGTGCCCACGGCAATGGGCTGCTAATTGCTGTAACTCTTTATAAGCCAATTTACTATGGCGACTTCTCACCAGGACTTGGTTTCCCGTACGCGTGCTATATACAACCGGGGCATCCTGACGGGTGCGAACAATACTGGCAAAGTAATGTGCTAACTGCTCCCCTTCCATAGCTTGCAAGGTAAATACTGGAGCACTATCAAGGCCAACTACCTGCTGTAAGTATGCGTATGTCCAGCTGTCACAGCCAATCACCCCCCTCCCCATACGGCCACTAAGCACGCGTTCCAATAGTTCACGCACCCCTTGTAAGCCTTGTGTATGGCGTAGAAAGCACCGTTCTAATGTAGGTAATGCCCAGACAGGCTGCGCTTCGCAACACGCTATCCACTCAAGATTTCCATCAGAAATCTCTTGATAAGTAGGCATGGTCAAGCAGCTAACCCCCTGCTGCTGCGCCCAGTGGCGAACCACGGAGCCATGCCCACCATGAGGTGGAGTAATAAAAAACACCACCGGATGCTCTTCTAAACCCTGCTGGTAAAGTACCTGGGAAAAAGCCATAGCCACAGGTGACCAATCCACTTCAGGCACCAAGTGCGCAAGTTTCAACTCAGGTAACTGTCGAAGTTCGCTCTCTTGCTTCGCTTTACGCTCTGCGGGCTCTCTACCGGCTATCCAGCGGGTTACTGCTCGCCAACTACGCCGCCACTGGCTAGCCTGAGTCTGCTCCGGTGTGCAAAACTGCGTTAGTTCGATCACTTCCCACAGCGATGTAGCATCTTTGGTTGAACACTTCGCCATAAGGCTACCTTAGGCTGGAAATAATTAAGATTAGCACGTCTCTGCCTAAATACGTGGCGGAGCAAGCCGAACTTATCGCCAAAAATGAAGTCGCTAGTAATAGGAGCTTTATTAATAGCTGTTCTATACAAACGCGACACACTGGGGGCACAGATGAGCGTGGTAAACGTCACCATGGGAGAGCTACATGAGAAGCTTGCAAAGTGCATTGCCGGGGAGCGAGTGCTCATTGAACACGACGGCAATCGCTTTAGTGCACGTATTCAACATGTCGGCATGACAGGCGTAAAAGTAATCCCTGAAACACAGATTAAAAATAGCACCGGCGACCCAGGCGATGTGGAGGGCGTCACGGTACCCTACGACGAGATATGGGAGCTTGAAGTAAAAGGCGTGGTATATAGCCGCTTACCCAACTAGTGCTAGCACTAGTAAGCGATAGCGCTTTTGTGCCTAGCAACCCAATGCAGCGGCTACACGTTCTAGCACTAGTGTTTCGCGGTGAATTGAAAAGCCCATTGTGGCAGGCTTACTAGCCATTACACTACGGTTATGGCGCAGTGCATCTTCAAGCGAAACCCACTGCGCTGCCATGCCGTTAGCTGCCTCGTAATCTTCCAGCTTTGCCTCGCCTAACGTATTGCCAATTTGGCAATTAAACCAATGGGAGGTTTGAAACATCACATCCCACTCCTTTTTCCAGGTCGGGGTATATTCTGTCACGTAGCCAAAATGTGATGTTACTTGAATATCTTGAGCCCCCGTCTCTTCATACAGCTCGCGATGCAAGCCAACTTCAGGGCTTTCGCCAGCATCTATACCACCGCCGGGAAAGCTAAAGTCGTCATAACGCTCGGTGTAGAGCAACAAAATATTGTCATTACGGGTAACGATGGCACGTGAGGCTTCACGCTTTAGCACTCGCATTTTCTCTAAAGCAGGCGAGGCGGATAGTGCCTCGTGAACAAGGTGAGCAATGTGCTGCATGGGTAACCCTGGAAAATAAAAGCGGCCATTCTACGCAAATGGCCGCTTTAGTTCACTCGCTCAATTAATTACTTCATGAGCAGGTTTGAGCACTTAAAATGTTAAGCAGATTTTGCCAAAGTGCTTACCCGACTCTTGATGGCGGAATGCATTAGCAATCTCTTGCAATGCAAACTCTCGGTCGATCACGGGCCGAAGGTTAGACGCTTCAATGGCACGAATCATCTCGATTTGATGACGACGGCTGCCCACAATTAGCCCCTGCAGCCTAGCCTGTTTGGCCATTAGCTTAGCGGTGGGGATCTCTCCTTCACGCCCAGTGAGTATGCCAATTAACGAAATATGTCCGCCAATTTTCACTGCATCAATCGACTGCGGTAGCGTGCCAGAGCCACCTACTTCAACCACGTGGTCCACGCCTTCACCATTGGTTAATGCCTTAACCGCCTTACCCCAGTTCGGCGTCTCTTTATAGTTGATGGTGTGCTCAGCTCCCAGCTCTCGCAGGCGGGCCAGTTTTTCATTGGAAGACGACGTAGCAATCACCCTTGCTCCCATCATCTTGGCAAACTGCAGCGCAAAGATGGAGACGCCACCAGTGCCTAACACCAGCACGGTATCACCGGCTTTAATACCGCCATCTACCACCAACGCACGCCAAGCGGTCAAGCCTGCTGTGGTTAGTGTTGCGGACTCCGCATGGCTGTACCCCTTGGGCTGGTGGGTAAACCAAGTGGCCGGGCGGATAATCTGTTCCCGGGCGTAGCCATCAACGCCATCCCCAGGCGTGGTGGTGAAGTCACCTATTCGCGCCAGGCCTTCAAGCCAGTCAGGGAAGAAGGTAGACACCACGGCATCTCCTACCGCGAACTCACTAACGCCCTCACCAACGGCTTCAACAACCCCAGCCCCGTCAGACATAGGAATACGGCCATCGTCAGTGGGGATCATCCCCGCTACCACAGCATAGTCGTGAAAATTAAGCGAACTAGCGTGCAGGCGTACTTTGATCTCGCCAGGACCAGGCTCACCCGGTGCGGCTAACTCAACCAGGCTCAGTTTATCTAAACCGCCAGGCTGCTGAAGCTGAATGGCGTACATCGTTACCTCCTGTAAAACGGGCTATGTTAAACATGCGCTATAAGCGACCGGTCTAATTCTACATGGAGGCATTGTAGTCAAGATCAAGGTCGTGCAGCTCACTCTCTTCAAGATCATGTCCTAAAAAACCACCCGACTGGCGCTTCCATAAGCCAGCGTAAATACCATTTTGCGCTAACAGTTCCTGATGGGTGCCGCTCTCTACCATGCGCCCCTCATCCACCACAATCAAACGGTCAAGCATGGCAATGGTAGAAAGTCGGTGGGCTATCGCGATCACTGTCTTGCCCTCCATCAGTGCATCCAACTGCTCTTGGATGGCAGCCTCAACTTCAGAATCCAACGCGGAAGTAGCTTCATCCAGTACAAGAATAGGCGCGTTTTTAAGCAGCACACGGGCAATGGCAATGCGCTGACGCTGGCCACCGGAGAGCTTAACGCCACGCTCGCCCACGTGAGCATCCAGGCCACGCCGCCCTTTGGGGTCGACCAAATCATTGATAAAGCTATCGGCATGGGCACGGCAAACGGCCTGCCACACCTCGTCGTCACTAGCGTGTGGGGTACCATAGCGAATATTATCCCGCAGCGAGCGGTGCAGTAACGAAGTATCCTGAGTCACCATCCCTATCTGATGGCGCAGCGAGGTCTGAGTGACTTCGGCAATATTCTGCCCGTCGATTAAAATCCGCCCACCTTGTAGGTCATAAAAGCGCAGTAGCAGGTTTGCCAGGGTCGACTTGCCCGCCCCAGAACGGCCAATCAGGCCAATTTTCTCACCGGGCTTAATGGTCAAACTTAGCCCATCAAAGACGTTCTTACTTTCACCTTTTGCTTGAGCATACTGAAAACGCAGCGCCTCAAACACAATCTCACCGCTAGGCACGACAAGCGCTTTGGCATTAGGCGCATCTTTGATCGTTGGCTCCTGAGCAATGGTATTCATGCCATCCTGTACCGTACCAATATTTTCAAACAGCCCGGCCACTTCCCATAAAATCCAGTCAGACATAAAACGAATACGCATCACCAGCGCTATGGCAATTGCCAGCACGCCTAAAGAGATGACGTCCATGTACCAAGCGCTAATCGCCATACCCGCAGTACCCACCAGCAGCAGGGTGTTGAGCAGCGTTAAGCACACGCTCATCACTGTGACCAGACGCATCTGGCGGTGTACAGTAACCATAAAGCCTTCCATGGCATCTTTGGCATAGCCCTGTTCACGTTCGGTATCTGCGAAAAGCTTAATGGTTTGGATATTGCTGTAACTATCCACCACACGGCCGGTCATCTGCGCACGGGCGTCAGCTTGTGCCATGGAGACATCTCGCAGTCGTGGAACAAAAAAGCGCATAATGCTCAAATAGCCAACTAGCCATAGACCAAGGGGCAACAGCAGCCATGGGTCGGCACGGCCCAGCAAAATTGCCGCTCCAGTAAAGTAGACGATGGCATAGACCATCAAATCCATCACCTTAGTGACGGTTTCACGGATCGCCAGCGCCGTTTGCATGACTTTTTGCGACACCCGGCCAGCGAACTCATCCTGATAAAATGCCAAACTTTGACTGAGCATGTGGCGGTGGGACAGCCAGCGGCCAATCATCGGGTAGTTGCCAAAAATAGTCTGGTGGTTCACCAACGATTGCATGAGCACCAACAGCGGTAAGCCAAGGATAACCGCAAGGCCAATGCCCGCCAGCCAGAGGCCGTTGTCTCCCCAGAAGTCAGTTCGATCAACGCTGCTCAACCAGTCGACCAGCTCTCCCATATAGCCGAAAAATACTACTTCCGCAGTGGAAACCAGCGCTGTCAACAGTGACATAACCAGCAGCCACGGCCATACGGGCCGTGAAAAGTGCCAAATAAAGGGCAGTAACCCGTTCGGCGGCGTTGAGATTTCGCCTTCAGGGTAAGGGCTTACTCGCTCCTCAAAATAACGGAACAGTGGCGTGAGCAGACGTGACAGCATAAGAGGTCCTTACGTTACTCGTGAGACAGAAGTAGAGATTAGCAGAAGCGGGAAGGACTAGCGGCGTAGCAGCCAGCGCGCCCAAAATGGGGCCACAATCATCAGCGTTATCATGCGTAGCAGGTGGTGAAAGGCTACAAATACCGGATCAATATTCAATGCCACAGCCAGAATGGCCATTTCACCAATCCCACCAGGTGCCAGTGCTAGTAGCGCGACATCACGCCCCACACCTAGTGCTTGGTGGATTAACTCAGCGAAAAATGCCAGTACCATCAATGCCAGCAATGTGGCAAACCCAGATTGCCACAAATAGCGCCCCAATAACCGCCGAGTCATCCCTTGAAAGCGTGAACCAATGGCACTGCCCAATACCCACAGCATCAGGTTCATCCCCCAGCTAGGGAGCGTTAGGCTGGCAAGGTTAAATCCCGACAGCAGCGCTGCCATAAGGAGTGGTGTTAGTAGCGCTGCGCTAGGAATACGCAGCCAACGACCCAATGGTAGGAGTAAAGGGATCGTCAGCAGCATCCAGCCGTGTGCTAACACAGTATCCGCAGGGCCAAGCTGCCCTTCACCGCCTTCAAACGCCCAGAAGAGCGGGGGTAAAAAAAGAATGACTAAAACAATCCGCAGCGACTGAGCAATAGCGATACGCTGGGGGTCACCGCCACACTTATCGCCCAGCATGATCATTGCTGTCATGGCGCCAGGTGCGGCTCCAAACCAAGCGCTTACAGGGTCAAAACCACAGCGCCGATACCAGGCTGCGGCCACGGCCGTAGAGGCCGCTACACCTAACAGTAAAAGCACGGATGAAACAGGCCAGTCCAATACCCGCTGGGCCAGCTCCGGCGTAACCTGACTACCAAGTACTAACCCCATCACCGCCAAAAACACGTTGCGCAGTGGTTCGGGCACGCCAACGTTAACGCCTCTCGCTGACAGTAGTAGATTGGCAATTAGCGGACCTAGCATCCAAGCCAGCGGCAAGCCCATGAGCTGAAACAACACACCACCGACGGCGCCTACACCAAGCGATGCGACAAGCGCTTTTGCACTCCCTGCTTTGAAACGTATGCCCTTCACACGCCCCCCGCTGATTAACTCTGGTCATGCCACAGGATAGTTACCCTGCTAAGCGTCCCGGTTAGCTTACCAGTTTTGGGCTAGCTTGGGGTTAGAAAGGCACCAAAGGCCCTAATATGGCCTTAATCTTCATCATCATCGTCACGCAGACGCGCCTGGCGCTCAGCTTCTTCCTCTTTGGCGTCATCAATCACTTCCATCAGCTCATCTACGTTAGCAATGTGGCTGTCGAACTCAAAATGACCGGTCAGTTTGCTATCAGGGTGCAGCTTGCCTGCCTCGTACAGCGCCCACATCTCTTTGCCGTAGTGGGTGGTTAGCAACTCAGGGGCAAAGCGGCCAAAGTAGGCACGCATATTGTCCACATCGCGCTCCAGCATAGCAGCGGCGCTATTATTGCCAGCGGCATCTACGGCTTGGGGAAGGTCGATAATCACCGGGCCTTCAGCATCTACCAGCACGTTGAATTCCGATAAATCACCATGAATCAAACCAGCGCAAAGCATTCGCACCACGTCTTGAATCACTTTGGCGTGATAGCGTAGAGCCTGCTCTTGCGTTAGGGTCACTTCGTCCAGACGCGGCGCCACATTGCCATCAGCATCACTGATCATTTCCATCAGCAACACACCATCGACAAACCCATGAGGCTCAGGCACGCGTACATCAGCGGCAGCAAGACGGTATAGCGCATCTACTTCTGCATTGAGCCATGCCTGCTCTTGCTCTTTTTGGCCATAGCGGGTTTTTTTAGCCATCGCTCTTGAACGACGGCTATTACGCTCCTTACGCCCCTCTTGATATTGAACCGCCTGCTTAAAACTACGCTGTTTAGCTTCTTTGAAAACTTTGGCACAGCGCACTTCATCACCACAGCGCACTACATAGACCTGCGCTTCCTTACCACTCATCAGTTGCACCAGCACCTCATCGATCATTCCATCATCGACCAAGGGCTGTAATCGTTTGGGGGTTTTCATGGTTAGCTGCGTCGGCTCCTCTTTACTATCTGAGCTCAATCATTAGGAGCTCAATAACGAATACGGCGAACGCGGAAAGCGCGCCCTTTTAGTTTGTCACGTTCAAGCTTGGCCTGAGCTTTTTGAACAACACTGCACTCCACTGCCACATAGGCGCTACGCGCCAACACTTTAATTTTTCCAACCTGATCGCCACGCAGGCCACCTTCGCTGGTTAAAGCACCCAGGATATCACCAGGACGCAACTTATCTTTTTTACCACCCGCAAGTTGTAGCGTAGCCATGGGGGGCTCAAATGGCACTAAGCTCTGGGGTTTAGGCAAAGATTCTGTGGCAATCGGTTGCTCCAGAAGTCCTTCTAGCCGTTCTAGCCGGTAATGCTCTTTAGGAGTCACCAATGTACAGGCAACACCGCTAGCCCCTGCGCGACCAGTGCGCCCTACCCGATGCACATGGACATCAAGCTCACGGGCTATTTGGTAGTTAAACACGGCATCTAGTTGGGCAATATCCAAACCACGAGCAGCGACATCAGTAGCCACCAGAATAGATGCACTCTGGTTAGCAAACAGGATCAACCGTCGGTCACGATCTTTTTGCTCTAGATCGCCGTTGAGCGCTACAGCGCTAAATCCAGCATCGACCAGTTGCTCTGCCACCGCCTGAGTTTCGCGTTTGGTATTACAGAACACCACACTAGTCGCCGGCCGATAGACCAGCAGCAGTTGTTGAAGGGCAGCAAAACGCGCCTCTTCATTGTCGACTTCGTAGAAGTGCTGATCAATTGTAGTGGCATCGTGAAGCTCCGCTACTTTAACCGTGACCGGATCACGCATGACGCCGCGGGTCATAGTGGCAAGGCCACCAGAGGTCTGCTCGTCTGGGAATGTCGCACTAAACAGCAACGTTTGGCGGTCAGCGGGAGTATCAGCAATGATGTCATCTATCGTCGCTTGGAAGCCCATATCCAGCATACGGTCAGCTTCATCCAGTACCAGCGTCGTCAGCGACCCCAGCGTTAGCGAGCCTTTACGTAGATGCTCGTCAATGCGCCCTGGCGTACCCACTACAATGTGCGCACCGTGCTCTAACGAGCCGAGCTGAGGGCCAAACGGTGCACCACCACATAGGGTTAGCACCTTGACGTTGGGCATCCCCCGCGCCAAACGTCGCAGCTCATCAGCTACCTGGTCAGCTAGTTCCCGAGTGGGGCATAGCACCAAGCCCTGCACAGCGAATGCCTCGACGCGCAGTTCTGCCAGCAGCGCCAGGCCAAATGCAGCGGTCTTCCCCGAGCCGGTTTTGGCCTGTGCCAGCACATCGCGACCCGCCAGCATAGGTGGCAGACTTTGCGCCTGAACCGGCGTCATTTCGTGATAGCCAAGGGAGTCTAGATTAGTCAGCAGCGCAGGTGAGAGCGCAAGCGATGCAAAAGAGGTGTCGGACACAAAAAATTCCTGAAGGGGCTATATCGCCCAGCAAACCGATAATGTGAAGCACCATACCAGAAAGTGCCACTCCCTGCTTTGCTGCTGACATGCTGTAAGGCTCAGCTCAAAGCTGTACCTACGCCGACAGTGTAGCAAAGCGCCCCTGGCTTAAGGCAGCCAAGTCGTTTGGTGAAAGTTCAATCTCCAACCCACGGCGCCCAGCACTAACGTACAGTGTCGGAAACGCCTGTGCCGATGCATCTATAAAGGTAAGCAGGCGCTTCTTTTGCCCCAGTGGGCTGACGCCACCCAGTACATATCCGGTGCTGCGTTCCACTTCCTCGGGCACTGCCATCGTCGCCTTCTTTGCTCCAGCGACTTTGGCGATCTGTTTTAAGCTTAGCTGACCGGTGACCGGCACAATGCCTACCGCCAGTTGCTTTCCATCCAGCTTGACTACCAAGGTTTTAAATACCTGTTCGGCGGAAACACCTAGCTTTTCTGCTGCTTCTAGCCCGTAGGACTGAGCAGCAGCATCGTGATGGTACTCATGGAGTTGAAATATAATACCTGCCTGCTTCGCACTATTAATCGCCGGTGTCATGGAGTTTCTCGCCAGTTAACGTCGTTAGCTTATGTGGTTAGTTCATATGGTTAGTTTATGTGACTAGCTTATGTGAAAAGTATATTACCCACTGCTAAGCTTCATAACGTGACCGATTAAGGGAAGTCAACTGACAGGAGTCTAACCAGCCATGAGAGCAACCTCTAAAGTACAGCAGAAAGCGGCCGGGGCCGCACTTTCTGCCAAGCGCGGCGATACCCAACCAAATGAGCTAACCGGAGCATCCAAGGAGATGTATCACTCAATGAGCGAAGCGGAGCTTGAGGAAATGGCAGGTACCCAACGTAAAGGCAAGCCGAAAAGGAAAGAGAACGAATGAAAGAGAACGAATGTTGTGCCAAAGGCCACGCCAGCTTATCAAGCTGCCGCAGCCATCGTACGTACAGTAGTTGAACTGATTACTGGCAAGGCACCACGCGACGCAAGGTATCTTTCGCCCAAAGCGTTTGACCATCCGGTGTACGGCCATGCTCATTCCAGCGCTCGGTGGTCTCAAGACAAAAAGAACCAGCATCTTCAGTGCGCGGATTAGCGCCAACAGGGCGCTCCCCACCGATACGCATTACATCAGGGTTTTCAGTTGTATAGCGTGGGGCAACGGTAGAACTTGCACAACCAGCAACCAGAACGGTGACCAGCAGCGCGGGCAAACAGCGGCGCAATGGCATGTTTTAAAACCCTCAGAATAGCAATAGTAAGCCGACACCATTTGTCGGTAGCGCTTGATATCACTGCTTCCGCGCTCACGTCAATACTTATTCATGCTGGCAATTTAAGTGACGAGAGTGATACTGGTAACTGGGCGTAAATGGCGCAGTTTACAGTGCTGTTCGATGCTTTCCAGGATTTCTTCAGCGGATTCGATCTGCCGCTTATCCAGTTGAATATCAACCACTAAAAAGCTACCGATCTGTGCCAAACGTACGTCTTCATCGACGATATCGAAACCTGATACCTCTTGCATCACTTCCTGGCGAATGCCACATACAGGCTCACCAAACATCAACTCACGCAGTGCACCCCGTACCATACGTATCGGCATTGGAAGGAAATAGCCTGCGATAATTAGCACCATTACTGGGTCAGCAAAGCGTGCTAAGCCTGCCCAGGGTGTAAGGGTCAGCCCCCAGGTTAGCGCAAAGCCCAGTAAGACCGCAGCGCTTAGCCAAGTATCCATTTGCCATTGACGCAGCTCCGCTTCCAATAATGATGAGCGGCTAATTTTGGCGTAACGGTACAGCAACCACCAGATCACCAAACAGCCAATGACGTTAACAACGCCAAACATCAGAGCCAGATCAAGTGTCACTAACCGTCCGCCCTGAATAAGGATCCATAAGGCAGACACCATCGAAAAAAGGCACACCAAAGCAATCATCACTCCTTTGAGTAGTACAGCCAGTGGCTCTACCGTTAGCCGTCCAAAGGGGTAGTGATCATCTGCTGGTTTACGTGCCTGCTTCAATGCTAAAAGGGAAAGCGACACCAGCACTAAACTCAATAGCGAATACCCACTATCAAATAAAATGGTAACTGAGCTGCTTGCTAGCCCAAGCACTAGGCCAGTAAAGGCCAACAAGCTGGCAAAAACAGCAGAAAGTCTGAGCGCTCGGCGCTCTGCTACGAAGGGGGTCACGCGAATTACTCCAGATAAGTGTATTCAACGCTGGCGATCATAGTGAGTAAACTGGTATTTCACCAATCGCTCAGCGCCAAATATTTTGGCACTCAACCAGGGGCTATCTATGCGAGCAGAACAGGTACAAGCGTTTATCGATGTTACTGAACACCGCTCATTTGCCGCTGCCGCCCGGCACACGGGCATAAAGCGCAGTACCCTAAGCGCCGCCGTCAATGCGCTGGAAGATAGCCTGGGTGTCGAGCTATTCGAGCGCTCAGGCAATAGCCTACAACTTACGGCTGTTGGCGAAAGTGTACTGCCGGATTGCTACCGCCTGCTAACCAGCGCCAGCCGGATCAAAAAGCATTGCCAACAGCACATACAGGGAGTGGAAAACCAGCTATGTGTTGCCAGAGACGACACACTACCTGAAGCATTTTGGCGCCAAGCAATGCACGACCTGAAGCAACGGTATCCGCTAACGGCGATTTCAGTGTATCTATTACCCCCACAGGAGCACCTGCAGTTCGTGCTACGTCAAACGGTCGATATTGCCTTTGGGTTATATACCGCCGAAGGCACGACGGTGAATGCCAACAGCCTAGCCCCAGTCAGCATGTGCCTGGTGGCAGCACCTACTCACCCACTTAGCCGCCTGCCCAGCGTTACTCGCGATGACCTCGCCCAATATACCCAAGTGTGCTTGACCTACGACCGAGACGATAAACTGGTCAGCGAGGCGCTGTTTTCAACCAACTATCTTGGCCTCACCATGTTTGAGGTCATCCGAGATGCAGCGATCAACGTCACCGGATGGGCGTTATTGCCCTACCCGCTAGTTAAAGAAGCACTAGAAACACATCAGCTTTGCGCACTCAACCACGACCTAACGCTAGACAGCCACTACTACCGCTACGTGGAAGGTGAAAACCTCGGCGTAGTCGCTACGGCACTGTTGAACAACGTGGCAAAATTTTTAGGCACTACCCGCTAATACCTGTTGATAAAGGCTGTCCAAAGTGAAACGTTGAAATTTGTGAGTGGCAAAAACCATCAATGCCTTCCACTCTGTTAAAAAGTGCTAAATAAGGATTCCCAGGACACGCTAGAGAACCGGCATAGGGCAGTGTCATCTAAGCGTAAAGTGTATCTGCCAGTGTCGATGATGCCGTCAACTAAGGAGTAGTTTCCGATGGTAAGACTCGATAAGAAAGCGACTAGGCTTTATGTCCTAGACACAAACGTCCTTATTCATGACCCCACTGCGCTCTACCATTTTGATGAGCACGATGTGGTTATACCCATGACGGTACTTGAGGAGCTTGATAAGCATAAAAATGGAGTTCGTGAAATTGCCCGTACTGCGCGGCAAATCAGCCGCACACTTTCCGACCTAACCAGCCAAGTAACCTTTGATGAGATACAAAAAGGCATTCCAATTCCGCGCATTAGCGGTGAGTCTGGCCGCTTGCATTTTCTTTGTTACAACGACCTAAAGCCTTTTGATTCGCTAGATGATACCCCTGACAACCGTATTTTGGCGGAGACTTGCCGGCTGCGAGATGAGCGTCCAGACGCCTCCGTCATTCTAATTACCAAAGACATCAACTTAAGAGTAAAAGCCGCCGCGCTAAAAGTGCCGGTGGAAGACTATTTGAATGACCGCGCCTTCTCAGATAGCGATGCCATGATTGAAGGAGCGCAAATTTACGCATCCGCCGGTCAGGATGGCGCATCGCTTTGGGAAGCTCTCAATGTGGAGGTCACCGTAGAGCGTGTAGGACACCACACGTTCTATCAATTAAGCGGCAACATGCCCCGCCATTGGCACGTTGGCATGCTGGTGTCTGATAGCGAAAACGGCGCCGAGTTTGAAGCTATTGTGCGCGAACTTTCTCCTTTAACAGCACGCTTACAGCTGCTCACTAACTATCGCCACCACGCCGGAGTTTGGGGCGTGCACGCTCACGATAGCCGCCAGAATTTCACCCTCAATCTACTAATGGACCCAGACATTGACCTCGTTACCATTGCCGGTAATGCAGGCACCGGCAAAACCTTTATGACGCTGGCCGCCGCTTTCCAGCAAACCCTAGACGCCAAGCAGTTTGAGCGTATCGTTTTCACCCGCGCCCCAATTCCCATGGGAGAAGATATTGGCTTTCTACCGGGCACTGAAGAGGAGAAAATGTCACCGTGGATGGGTGCCTTCCACGACAACATGGATAACCTACTACGTAACGAGGAAGGAGAGTCCAGTTGGGACAATGGCGCAACCCGGCAACTAATCGGCTCGCGGGTACAAATCCGCTCTCCCAGCTTTATGCGCGGGCGCACTCTAAACGACACCTTTTTGATTATCGATGAGGCGCAAAACTTCACCCCCAAACAGCTCAAATCGCTAGTTACCCGGGCTGGCCGTAATACCAAAATTGTTTGCCTGGGCAACGTTGGGCAAATCGACACCCCCTACCTGACAGCCAATACCTGTGGCATGGCCGCCGTGGTGGAACGCTTTAGAGACTGGCCTCATGCAGGGCATATCACCCTGAAAAGCGTTGAGCGCTCTCGCTTAGCGCTGGCCGCAGAAGAGCTACTATAGCCCCCTGCAGAGGGCGTACTAATTAAGAGAACTTGCTGAACCCTGGCGCCGCCAGCACCCTGTACCACGCAACAGTTTGCTGGCGGCGCTTTTTACTTAACTTTCAATGGCGAGGAGTATCAGACGAGTCTTCCTTCCAAGGGTTTTCGACCCCCACCGTATCGGCTGCAAACGCCTCGCGCTCACCCAATGGCCGTGCTTCTCCGACGGTTGTATCGCGATACGTTTGGCGCTCCATTTCACAGTTTACTTCCGCACCAAACAGCACCACAAAGGCTGAGAGCCAAAACCACAGCATTAACGCCACCACGGCACCAAGGGAGCCGTAGAGCTCGCTAAACGTAGAGAAGTAACGCACATAAAGCGATAAACCACCCGACCCCAACAACCACATTCCGGTGGCAAACAGCGTACCGTAGCTTAACCACTGCCACTTGGCAGAGCGGCGATAAGGGGCAAAGCGGTATAACAGCGCTATTAAAGCACTCATGATGACTAATAATGCAGGCCAGCGCAGCCACTGCAGCACTCTATCCAGCGGAGGCTCTACCGCCAATACATCCACAACCATAGGAACAACTGCAATAAAGCCGAGTGAAATCAGCGTCATTCCAATCAGGCCTAATGTCAGCGATATCAGCACAGCAATACGCCATAGTGGCGGTCGTTTTTCCTGCTCGCCATAAACCACGTTTAGGCCAACAACCAGGGTAGATACACCTTTAGAAGCGATATACATAGCCGTTACCAACCCAGCAAGTGCAGCCATTACGTTGCCTGATTGGGCGTTTTCAACCACATCTTGAGCTTGCTGGTCGATAAGATTTGCTGCATCTGGCGGCATGAAGCGACCAATTTCATACAGTTGGCGCCCTGCTTCAACTGGGTCAAACAGTAACCCCCATAGCGAGATCACCGCCGCGATGGTAGGGAAAAGTGCTAACAGTGCATAAAAGGCGACACTGGCAGCATACATAGTAATGCGGTCACGGCGCGCTGCACGCATCACCCGCCAAATAATGTCATACCAACCTAAGCGCGGAATATCATCCGGGGTCGTTGCTTGGCGACCACGAGGCCGAGTTTCCCCAGGCTGTTTTTGCGCAGGTTGGCGGTGCTGGCCATGCTCTTCGCTCATCGCATACCTTCCCAGATCAGCAATAACGCAACGACGACCGCAAATGCCATCATTAAACCGCTACCATGATGGCGCATCCACGCCTCACTGGATAACAGGCGTGTTAACTGCCCCATTGAATGCTGCTCAACCGCTAGCGCAACACTAACGCACGCCCCCTTCACTGCTTTACACCTCGTTCCTATCGCTTGCGCCAGCTTCACACCGTGAGCCGCCAACGGGCTATATAGCCACCATAAATCGCCCGCCGGTGGTGCCTTACCGCCTACCTTGCGAAGCCAATAAGCGACCGACACAAAGAGCAGAACACCTACCGGAAATGGCCATACAATCCCCAGCCACTCAGTCAACGGCGGCGGCACAATGCTGCCTTCTGGGAGCGGTAACCACAACGGGGTGATAAGTGCCGCTATTAACGCAACCAGCCATGCTCCCCATTGAAAAGCATTACTGCCGCCTTGCTGACGCTGCTGCCACTGTCGCCATACACACACACTGACCAGCGCAGCTGTACCTATTGCCGCCCAGGTTAGCAGCATAATTAAGTAAGTATGATCCATCTCGTAAAGAGCATGTTTAACCCCCCACTTGCTGATCATACCCGCTGCCAGCGCACCGGTAAGCGATACCCCCGGCAGGGCAATAAGCGCAAACAACAGTGGTTTTGGCCAACGGGGCATATGGTCACTAATGGTGGTTCCCATAAACAGCGCTCCCTTCGCCAGCGCATGGTGGGCTGCAAACAGTATCACCCCGGGAAGCAGTAGTGGCCATACAGCAGGCGCAGCCAGCCCCGTGGCCACCATGGCAGTTAACATGCCCATTTGACTAATACTAGAGTACGCGAGCACTGCTTTAGGGTGGCGTTGCCATACACCAAGAAGTGCTGCGCCAAACGCTGCTGCGATACCCGCTATTAGCATTACATTACCAAGGAGGGTTAATCCCGGTGAAAGCTCTTCTGCCCCCAGCGGCAACACATACAGCCAACCTAGCAGCCCAGCCTTAATCATAGCGCCACTAAGTACCGCACTCGCTGGGGCTGGTGCTACCGGATGAGCTAGCGGCAGCCAAACATGCAGGCCTATCACCCCAGCTTTGACGCCAAACCCAAGCCATAGCAGTAACGCCATCATGGCTCCATGATCAGCAGCGGCAATACCCTCACGCACACCCTCTAGCATAAACGTCTCTGCCGTACCTGCTGCCCATAGCAAACCACCCAGAATCAACCCTTCACCTATTACAGCTAGGATTAAATATGCCCTGGCCCCCAAACGGGCCTGCTGGCTGCCGCTATGCACGACAAGGGCATACGCCGCAAACGTCATTAGCGCGAAGCCTAAATAAAAGCTGGCAATATCTTGGGCAATAATGAGCAGAACATTACCCACAAAGGTAAGTGGCCAGAACAGCGCAAGACGCAGTAAGCGGCGCTCGGCATTCTGGTCTCCCGCCTGAGCCTTTGCCTGTTCAGCAACAAAATATCCCCGCCCATGGACGGCGGCCACACTCCATAGCAGAGCGGTAAAAGCAAGCCACGGACGACTAATGGCATTGAGTCCCCACTCTCCCCCCAGCATCCAGGCCGCTATACTCCAGTGCGCTTCACCGCCGTAGGCCAGCAGCAGTGCAGGCCAAGAAGCGGTTAGCCACACCAGGGGAAAGTAATTGCGCCTAGCCGATGGGGTTTGATAAGCCTGCCAGACAACATTACCCGCTGCACATAGTGGCCAGAGCAACGCAGCTAGCAAAAGCAGCGTCATCATGGCAGATACTCCCCAATCGCAACTCGCGTTGCCCAATCTAGCGGACTAAACGGCAACCCTGCCAGCAGCCCTGCCCCAATGCTTACCATGGCAGTAAAAACCGCAGGCCATAACAGCCAGCCGTGAGTTTCGAGTCGCCCAAGCCGCTGCTCCTTTGGCCATTCCCCGAAGCCATGAGCAGGCCCCTGGCGGAACCATAGCCGGTGCACGATGGGTAGAAAATAAAGGGCATTTAAGGTGCTGCTCGCCACTAGTACGACCACCACCCAGTACATATCCGCCTGTATGGCACCGATACCCAGGTACCACTTAGTAATAAATCCAGCAACAGGCGGCAGTCCAATCATCCCTAGCGCCCCCACGGTAAACGCGATGCTGGTAAGCGGCATACGCTTGCCGGCGCCGTCCATTTCGTCAATCCGATGAATACCCAGCTCTTCGGCGTAATTACCCGCACAAAAAAACAGCGTTACTTTCATCAACCCCTGGTGCAACAGATGGACAAGCGCCCCGATGGTACCGAACGGGCCAAACAAACTGACCCCAAGCACGACGTAGGAGACCTGACTGATAGTGGAAAACGCCAATCGGGGCTTAAGCTCATGCTGAGCAATTGCTCTTAGCGAGCCATAGATAATGGTGATGGAAGCGGCAATAGCCAATGCTGTGGTAACGCCTAGCTCAACGCTCAGCTCAATTCCATACAGATCATAGATAATCCGCATAATGCCAAACGCACCGGCTTTCACGACCGCAACAGCATGTAGCAGCGCACTGACGGGCGCAGGCGCCACCATCGCTCGGGGCAGCCAACCATGGAGTGGCACCATGGCAGCTTTCACAGCCAGCCCTCCCACCAGCAGCACAAAGATCAGCGTCAACAGGCCACGGTGATCATTTAAATAGGGCGCCAAGCCCCGCTCGGATGCAAATGAGTGGTCGCCGGTTAGGCTATACAGCATCACTGTGCCCAGTAGTAACACCACCCCACCCGTCAACGTGTAGCGTAAGTAAACCCGCCCTGCCGCCAAGGCTTTGGCAGTACCTGCATGAACCACTAATGGGTAAGTGGACAGCGTCAACATTTCGTAGAAAATCAGGAAAGTAAACAGATTGCCTGCTAACGCGATACCTAACGTACTGGCCACACACAAGCTAAAGAAGCCAAAAAAGCGCTTACGGTTAGCCGCTCCCTCCAAGTAACCAATGGCGTAAATCGTGGTGCATAGCCATAACAGTGACGATAGGCCGGCAAACATTACTCCCAACGCATCAGCTCGCAGCACAAAGTCTATACCGCCGACAATCTGGAAACTAAAGGTATCTTGGTAGCCTTGGGAAACACGCCCGACCATTAGCGCCACAAGGATAATTTTACTGACCGCCGCTGCTAAATTGATGCCGGTCCGCAGTCGGCGTGACTCCTCTGGCAGCAGAAAAATAACCACCGCTGCCAAAATAGAGGTTGCCAGCGTTGCGAGTGGTAACCATGCCGCGTTCATACTCCCCCTCCTTGCAGCAAGGCTAAGGGCAGATGTGCCAGCAAACCAAGCGCAAACGCCGCCAGTGCAAGCGCTAGCGCCACTAAGTCCATACTTGGTGCCAACGGCTGATAGTGGTGCCTCGGCGCCGTTTCATCAAATGAGTAGCGGAACACCCTAAATACATAGGCCGCTGTTAATAACGTACCCATCAATAGTGCCACCACAGCAACCCACTGCTGGGTCATCACCATGGCCTGTAGAAGCAGCCACTTCGCTGTGAAGCCCGAGCTGGGCGGTAAGCCCATGAGCGTCACTGAGGCAAGACCAAAAATCAGCAATGAAAGCGGCAAACGACGGCTAGTACCTGCAAGTCCCTTCAAAGAGCTTTCCCCCGTCGCAAGAATCAAATTACCCGCTGCCATGAACATTGCGGCTTTGGCTAGCGCGTGACCTATCAGTTGCAACCAAAAGCCCTCCCAGGCCAGGGCCTTCGGCAAAGGGGGGATGTCTGGCCCTATTATCAGCGGGAAAGCCACCATCAAGTACCCCAGTTGTGCCACTGTGGACGAAGCAACTAGGGTCTTGAGAGAGTCAGACCGCCATGCCACAAGACCGCCCCAAACAATCGCCAACATGCCTAGCCAAGCAACAAAGCGAGGTGCAAATAGCGAACTGGGGAGCAAAATGTTCCACAACATAAGCAAGATAAATAGCGAAGCTTTAACCACCAATGCGGCGTGTAGCGCACTTACAGGTGTCCAGGCACTTTCATGCACCGGAGTTAACCAGCCATGCAACGGGAATAGAGCCGCTTTTAGCGCTAAGCCTGCTCCTATAAGCGCGGCAGCTATCCAAGCGACTGGGCCAGGCTCAACCACCTCGGCCAGCGCCTGTAAATTCAGTTGTCCCCAGTAACCCAGTATTAAGGCAACGCCAAGTAGATAGGCCAACGACCCTACCAACGCCAGCAATAAATAGCGCATGCCGGCCTGTAGCGCTGCAGGCTTACCCGACAGCAGTAGCATGCCTACCGCTGCCAATCCCATCAGCTCAAGGGCGGCATAGAGCGTTAACAAATCCGCCGCGAGCCAAATCAAAGAAAGTGCGCTTATCAACACGCCCATTAGCGGCCACAACCAGCGCGCCTGCTTGCCTGGGTTCGTCAACCGCAAATGCCCCGGCGTATACAGTGCAGCAGCAGCACCTACCCACTGGGTAACCAGTAACATCAGGATACTAACCCCACCCAGACGAAGTGATACTGTTACTCCCGCTACTTGCCACTGCCAGCGCAATAGCCCTGCCTGCTGGTACTCCATCAGTAACAGCACACCAGTCAGTAAAATGGGTACACAGACAAGCGCAACAGGCAGCGTCCGTCGAGGAGAGAACAGCGCTCCTAATAGGCCAAATAGAATCGGCAGTGCTAGCGTTGCAGCTAATACCCAGTGGGTTAACCAAAGCGGCTCGAAAGTGGCTTCCGTCAGACCAAACCGCCAAGTCATTGGGGCTGCTCCTTGGTCTGACTATCGAGGCTTAGGGCGTTCTTACCTTCGAGTAGAAACAGGTGTCGGATCAGTAGCGCTCCCAGTAGAGAACCCAACCATGCAATCGCCAAACCAACACTAATTAATGCTTGAGCTCCCTCCTCAGTGCCTGCCATACCAGCAAGTAACAGAAACACGCCCGAGCCAAGAATATTAAAGGCGAGCAAACGACGCAGTAGATGGTGATGGAGCGCAAACGCCCCCATAGCCGTGGCCGCAATGACAACCGCCGCCATTACAAGAGGGTGTTCTGCAGGGGAGTAGACCATCTCGGGCATTACAAAACGGATTGCTCCCCACATCATAAAGCACCACGCCAGCGCCAACAGGGCTCGTGTAAGGCCATGGGGCCACGAACCACGAAAGCTATCGTAATGTGGTGTGGCATTTGCTCTATGGCTACTAGCGGCGCCATTCGGACGGTAGGCCCTTAACGCATAAAAAAGGCTCGCTCCTGTTAGCAATGCGCCTAATATCAGCTCAGCTACAGCGAGCCAGGGAGCCTCCAACCACCACCATGCAAGTGTCATGAATAGCGCGAACACCACAAACAGGCAGCTAGCCCGCAACAAGTGGCGATCAAACAAGCAGGCTAACGCTGCTACACATAAGCAGAGCGCCAGCCCCCCTTCTATTAAGTTAAAAGAAGCTATCATGCGCCTTCGCTATTCCTTGCATCGGCTATGGAAGTAATTACTTTGCCTACCTTTTAGATGCTTGTCGACGTGGCCTACGCTAACCGCTCACTCAACCAGCGGCCAATATCACCCACCTGCTGGGGGCAAAGCGCATGGGCCATCGGGTACAAGCGGTAGCTCACGCCATAGCCCATTGCTTTTAAGCTCTCGACTCCGCTGCGGCCTAAGGTTACCGGCACAATAGGGTCGAAATTACCGTGGTGAACCTCAATAGGAATATGCCGATTGGCTTCGGCAAGCGCTATGCTATCGGCAGTAGCAAAGTAGGTCGACATTGCCAACAAGCCACCTAGCGGTTGTGGGAACGATAGCGCAGCTTGGTAGGCAACGGCTCCACCCTGGGAAAAGCCAGCTACAATAATTCTTTGACTATCAATCCCTTGGTCAAGCTGCTCTTGAATGAGCGCCTGAATCCTCTCAGCAGATTTTTTCAGTTGCTCTTCATCCACTCGACGCCCCAAATCTATCGCCAGGATGTCATACCAAGCAGAAATTACCATGCCACCATTAATGGTCACTGGTAGGCGCGGCGCATGGGGCATAATAAAGCGCACATGAGCATCTTCAGGTAACGTCAGCGCAGGTACCAACGGCTCAAAGTCGTGTCCATCGGCACCTAAGCCATGAATAATAAACACACACGCATCGGCGGGTTGACCATTTTTCGGCTCAATAATCAGTTCGCCAGGGGCTGTCATGGAGTTGATTCCTTGCTGAATTTAAAAACGCCACCCTAGCGCAAAGCAGCGTTAACAGCGAGTTATTGTCAGCTTAAAACGGCCAAACTAACGGAATCAGCGTCAGGGCAATCGCCCCTGTAAGTAGGTTCAAGCCAGCCCCAACGCGTAAAAAGTCACTGATGCGATAGCCACCTGGGCCATGCACCATTAAGTTGGTTTGATAGCCAATTGGCGTAAGAAAGCTAGCCGAAGCAGCGAACATCACAGCCACTACATAGGGCATAGGGTTAACTCCCAAGCTTTCTGCTGCCGCCATCACCACCGGAAAAATAATTACCGCAGCGGCATTATTGGTAACTAACTCAGTGAGTAACGCAACCACACAATAAGTGCCAATTAGCAGTAACAGTGGATTACCTGCGACAAGGGAAAGGACTCCTCCGGCAATTTCATCGGCAGCTCCGGAGCTCTGCAGAGCCGCGCCTACGCCAAAAGATGCAGCAATGGTCAACAGCACTTGGGTATCTAACCCACGTTTGGCAGCCCCTACTGTGCAACAGCCGGTTAGTAGCACCAGCGCAGCCCCAAGCATGGCAGCGTTTAACATACTCAATACGCCTAACGCTGCCAGCAGTACAGCACCCAATAGAATCGCCCAGGCCAGCGGAGCCTTTTCATGCACCGGACGCGCTGCGCCGTTTAGCTCACTGATTAGCAGGAAGTCTTTTGATTGACGGTGACGCTCAATAAATGGCGGACGGGCTTCCAGCAGCAGCACATCAGCAGGCTGCAAACGCACTTGCCCCAGGTTGCCTTTTACCCGCTCGCCACCTCGGCAAACGGCCAGAACAGCGGCGCCATACAGGGTTCTAAAGCGCCCATCTCGGATACGCTGGCCAATAAACTGACACTGGCTGGAAACCACCGCTTCCACCAGCCGGCGCTCGTTAAACTCTTTTTCCAAGCTGGAAGCGCCATCATGGGAAGGTATCAAACCACGAATCTGCTGCAGCTCAACGGCAGCATCTGATGTGCCCACAAATACTAGCCGATCTCCTGCTTTTAGACGCTCCCCAGGGCCTACTACGCTCACCACATTACCGGCACGCTCAATTTCTACCAGAAAAAGCTCCTGCAAATGGCGTAGCCCAGCCTCTTCCACCGTCCGGTCAACCAGCACACCAGCAGGGTCAACTTCCATTTCAATCGTGAACTCACGGGGGTTAGCAAACGCTTTTGCCATGCCCTCGCGGGAAGGCATTAGACGTGGCCCAAGCAAAATTAGGTAAGTAAGCCCAGCCACTGCAACAGGAATACCAACCCAGGCTAAATCAAACAACCCCATGGCAAGATTGGGATACCGCTCGACCAGCAACCCATGCACCACCAAGTTAGTACTGGTACCGAATAAAGTGATAGTTCCCCCTAAAATCGACGCGAAACTCAGCGGCATCAAAAGCCGCTGCGGGGAGAGCCGTAGCCGTCGGCTCCAACTCATCACCGCAGGAATATAGGTGGCTACTACGGGAGTGTTATTGAGAAATCCACTTAAGGAAGCCACTGGCAACAGCAGTCGCACAAGTGCTCCCCGCTCCCCCCGAGGCCGACCCAGTACATAGCGAATAATCAGATCAATACCGCCAGTTTCGCGAATACTAGCCACCAGCACGTACATAAACGCCACAGTAAACAGGCCGCTATTTGAAAAGCCGCCCAACGCCTGCTCTGGGTTGATAACTCCCAAGGTCATTAATACCACTACCGCGCCGAGCAGAATAATATCTGGGCCAAGGCGCGATAGCGCCATCAGCGGGAAGATAGTGAGCACTACCCCAACTGCGATCCAAGCATCCAGCGACATAACCCTGTGTCCTTAGTAACAAGCTTTATAAAAAGCCTTAACGAAAAAGCATGGGTCATTGTGCCGCCTCTCAGATATTCTAAAAAGTTATTTTTAGAAACACACTAAGACCAAAAAAGAATATATGATTGATTAGTGAGGTGTGAGGTGTGAGGTGTGAGATCTTGGCCAGTTTAATGGCTTAGGCAATTTGGCAACAAAAAAACCCCGCACTTGGCGGGGTTTTCATCACTGTTAGCGTTATACGCTAACAGTTAACATCATCAGTTCTGATTAAAGAACTTTGATGTTAGAAGCCTGAAGGCCTTTTTTACCCTGGGTAACGTCGAAGGAAACCTTCTGGCCGTCTTGCAGAGTTTTGAAGCCGTCAGCTTGAATTTCGGAGAAGTGTGCGAACAGATCGTCGCCATTGTCGTCCGGAGAAATGAAGCCAAAACCTTTAGTGTCGTTAAACCACTTAACGGTACCAGTTGCCATGATCGAAATCCTCAATATAGCTTGATGTAGAGCCGGGTAATACCCGAGTTGCAGTGGGTAGAACAAGAAACTTTCACCAGACTAAACGCTTGGGCGTTTCGATACTGCTGACAACGTTCGACTTGCTAACCAACTGCTTTTAGCATGCGCTTAACTTAGCCGCACGTCAACACTATGATAGAAAAAAATGACAATGCAATTAATTTTCTTCCAGAATCCAATTTGCTGCCTTTTCAGCGATCATCAACGTCGGTGAATTGGTGTTGCCGCTGGTAATTGTCGGCATGATTCCTGCGTCCGCCACACGCAATCCCTTCACTCCACGCACCCTAAGCCGTGCATCTACCACCGCCATAGGGTCATCAGCCCGGCCCATTCGCGTAGTGCCTACCGGGTGAAATATCGTCGTACCAATATCACCGGCTAGACGCGCCAGCTCATCGTCGGTTTGGTATTCAACCCCAGGCTTCACCTCAACCGGTGCATATTTAGCAAACGCAGGCTGCTCAGCAATTCGTCGCGTCACTCTCAGCGAGTCGGCAGCTACCTTGCGATCTTCCGGCGTACTTAAATAGTTAGGAGCGATGGATGGTGCTTGGCGCGGGTCGCGGCTTTTCAAACGCACTGTTCCCCGGCTGGTAGGGTTTAAGTTACACACGCTGGCGGTAATTGCCGGATAGGGATGCAACGGCTGCCCAAAGGCTTCCAGGCTTAGCGGCTGAACGTGGTACTGAATATTTGGGTGAGTGTACTCATCGGAGCTGCGCGTAAAGGCGCCAAGCTGCGAAGGCGCCATGCTCATCGGACCAGTACGCTTGGTCAGATATTCCCAGCCAATAGCGGCCTTCCCCAAGAGGGTACCGGCCATAACATTAAGGGTTTTGGCATTGCTTACACGATACACCGAGCGTATTTGGAGGTGATCTTGCAAGTTTTCACCCACTCCCGGCAGGTCATGAACGAGCGCTATATTATGGTCGCGAAGGTGCTTAGCAGGCCCCACACCAGACAGCAGCAACAAATGCGGTGAGCCAATCGCTCCCGCGCACAATACCACTTCCTTTTGCGCACTCACCCTCACAGGCTCGCCGTTTCGCACTACCTCTACCGCGCAGCAGCGAGGCATACCTTGCTTTTTTTCAAAGCAGAGCCGATTTACCTGGGTAGAGTGCCACAACGTTAGGTTGTCGCGCTTGAGGGCAGTTCGTAAAAAGGCTTTGGCGGTATTCCAGCGCCAACCATCCTTCTGGTTTACTTCAAAATAGGCAACACCTTCGTTGCAGCCTCGGTTGAAGTCTTGGATGCGTGGAATGCCCGCCTGAGTGGCAGCTTCAGCAAAATCATCCAGTACCTGCCAGTTAAGGCGCTGCTTTTCTACTCGCCACTCTCCACCATGTCCATGAAATTCCCGGTGGGTAGCATCACTGTCTTTGCCTTCATCCAGCCGGTAGTGGTGCTCATGCTTAATAAAGTCGGGCAGACAGTTTTTCCAACACCATTCGTCGCTACTGGTCACCTCAGCCCAGTGATCATAGTCCCGTGCCTGACCACGCATGTAAATCATCCCGTTGATGCTGGAGCAACCGCCCAGAGTTTTGCCACGGGGGTAGATCAACGAGCGGCCGTTAAGCCCTTTGTCGGGTTCAGTGCGAAACAGCCAGTCAGTGCGCGGGTTATTAATACAGTAGAGATAGCCCACCGGGATATGGATCCAGTGGTAGTTATCGCGGCCACCCGCTTCAATCAACAGCACCTTGTTATTGGGGTCAGCGCTTAGCCGATTGGCCATCAGGCACCCTGCGGTGCCTGCACCAATCACGATATAGTCGAAGTTGTTATTAGCTACGTATGACATGAGCTTGGCTCCCGTAACATGGTGGCGCTACTTAGCCGTAGGCATTACAAACTCAGCGCCCGCATCAATGGAGTCGGACCAGCGCTGCATAATCGATTTCTGTTTGGTATAAAAACGCACACCCTCTTCACCGTAGGCGTGGGTGTCGCCAAATAGCGAACGCTTCCAGCCACCAAAGCCGTGCCACGCCATGGGCACCGGAATAGGTACATTAATGCCCACCATACCCACCTGGATACGACGACCAAATTCACGAGCGATACTGCCACTCTCGGTGAAACAGCTCACTCCGTTACCAAACTCATGGTCGTTGATCAATTGAATCGCTGTGGCAACGTCGGGCACTCGTACGCACACCAGTACCGGACCAAAAATCTCTTCTTTATAGATAGTCATTTCAGGGGTGACGTGGTCAAACAGTGTGCCGCCCATCCAGAAGCCTTCACTGCAGCCCTCACCCGCCTGGCCAGAATCAAAGTCACGGCCATCTACCACGAGCTGAGCGCCTTCAGCCACGCCTTTTTCGATATAGCCGGTAATACGCTGGTGCGCCTGCTGGGTCACAATCGGCCCCATTTCTGCATCTAGCTGCATGCCGTCTTTAACTTTCAGTGTTTTGGCACGCTCGGTTAACATAGGCACGATCTCATCGGCCACATCGCCTACCAATACCGCCACGCTAATCGCCATACAGCGCTCACCCGCACTGCCGTACGCAGCACCAATCAACGCATCCACTGCTTTGTCCAGGTGAGCATCAGGCATCACCACCATGTGGTTCTTCGCTCCACCCAGTGCCTGCACGCGTTTGCCGTGCTTGGCACCGCGCTCGTAAATCAGGTTAGCAATCGGCGTAGAACCTACAAACGAAAGCGCTTTAACATCAGGATGGTCAATCAGTGCTTCAACGCTATCTTTATCACCCTGCACGACGTTAAACACGCCGTCCGGCAAACCCGCCTGTTTTAACAGTTCAGCAATCATCAGCGATGCACTAGGGTCTAAGGGGCTGGGCTTAAGAACAAAGGTATTGCCCGCTGCAATGGCAATCGGGAACATCCACATGGGTACCATCACGGGGAAGTTAAACGGTGTAATACCTGCTACCACACCTAGCGGCTGGCGCAGAGTCCAGTTATCAATACCAGTACTCACTTGCTCGGTATAGTCACCTTTGAGCAGCTGCGGAATGCCACAGGCGAATTCAACAATATCGATCCCCCTGGCCACTTCACCCTGGGCATCGGTAAATACTTTGCCGTGCTCTTTGGTAATCGCTTCGGCCAGAGCATCTTTATGGGCGTTAAGCAGCTCCAAAAACTTAAACAATACCCGGGCGCGGCGAATGGGCGGGGTATCGGCCCAGGCTGGAAATGCCGCCTGAGCAGCCTGCACAGCAGCCTCTACATCCACCTGGGAAGCCAATGACACTAGCCCTGTTACTTTACCAGTAGCGGGATTAAATACGTTTTGAACGTTAACCGAGACGCCTGCGCTTACTTGACCGTTAATAAAATGGTGAATGGCTGTTGTGGTCATGGAGCTACCTTTATAAAGAGTGCTTAAGTCATCAGTGATACCCCATCAGCCTACCCCCGTTTACACGGCAATCAATTGAGTAATTTTTAACCTAGATATAAGCTTTACTAATAACATTACAATAGCAGGAGCCCATTGATGCAGGAGTACGCAGCACTACGTGCCTTTGTCACCGTCGCACGCACCGGTAGCGTTTCACGGGCTGCGGAACAACTGCACCTTACCCAGCCTGCCATCAGCCTAAAGTTGAAGCAGCTACAGCAGCACCTAGGCTTAACGCTGTTTACCCGCCGCCCTCAAGGGTTAACGCTTACCGCCGATGGCTACGCGCTGCTACCCGCCGCAGAGAATGCTTTAGCCAGTGCTTTAGCCTTTGAGCAAAGTGCCAGCGCCCTACACAGCACTCTGCGGGGTAAACTAAAAATTGGCACCATAGTCGACCCTGAGTTTATCCGCCTCGGCGATTTTCTTAGCCGATTGATGGCCCGTGCACCACAGCTGGAAACCGAGCTACACCACGGTATGAGCGGTAGCGTGTTAGTGGATGTGGAACAAAGCGACTTGGACGTGGGCTTTTTTCTCGCTCCGCCCGGTGAGGGTACTGACAATGAGGCGCTTGCCTGGCGTGAGCTCACTCACTTCCATTACCACGTAGTGGCGCCTGCGGGCTGGGAAGCAAAGCTAGCAGATACCCGATGGGAAGTGTTGGCACAACTACCCTGGATTGTGACACCTCCTGTTTCGGCCCACCACCGGCTGCTGAAGCGTGTATTAGCCAACAGCGGCGCCACACCTAACCGAGTTGCCCAGGTAGACCAAGAAGCATGCATGTTAGATTTAGTGCGTGCTGGTGTGGGGCTTAGCTTAGCGCGGGATGCACTGGCCATGGCCGAACGCCAAGAGAGCGGCTTAGCCGTCGCGGAGAATGTTCGCCTGCCCTGTGCACTTAGCTTGATATGGCGCGGGGATCGTGCCGCAGAGCCCACCATTAAAGCCGCACTAGATACACTGGATACGGTATGGCCCCACCGCCCAGGCTAGAAGACGACCCACACACACGACAACCGCTTCACCTAGTCAGAGTGTGGAACCTAGTGTCATGCACTAACTCATACTCAATAAGCCCCCTTACCTTCCCTGGAGCGTTTCTATGTTCAGTATTGCCTACGCTCGCCCTTTAACGCTTTGCGTAATAGCAGCGGCCAGCTTGGGCAGCGCCTCGATTCAGGCTCAATCTAATCAAGCTCAGCCTAATCAAATTCAGCCTAACCAAACTCAGTCCAATGCCGTCGCTACGTTCGCAGGCGGCTGCTTTTGGTGTATGGAGCCTCCTTATGATCGCCAAACGGGCGTTATCTCCACCCGTTCAGGCTATACCGGCGGGGAGCGTGAGAATCCTACCTACCAAGAGATCGGACGCGGAGACACGGGGCATGCCCAAGCCGTTGAGGTAATCTTTAACCCCGAGGAACTCAGCTACGCACAGCTTCTGGAAATTTTTTGGTACAACGTTGATCCCTTTGCGGTTGATCAACAGTTCTGCGACGTTGGTACGCAATACCGGTCAGCCATTTTTTACCATGACGACAAGCAACGCGAGCTAGCCGAAGCCACCAAAGCCGAGATAGAGCAGCGCTTTGACCGTGAAGTTGCCACGCAAATTATGCCCGCTAGCGAGTTCTGGGAAGCCGAGGAGTACCATCAGGCTTACTATCAAAAAAATCCGCTGCGTTACCGATTCTATCGCCACAGCTGTGGTCGTGATAACCGTTTAGAAGAGGTATGGGGCGAGCAAGCGGGTGGGCCGACATTTCAATAAAGCTCGGACCTCAAGTATGCACAATATTACCTAGCGCCAGCGCTGCTTTTTTCACCGACATTGAGCGCCCCATACTACGCGTACCATGCTCCGAAAGCGCTTGCTGATTAGATATAGCATCACATCAGTCAAGCTTTCATTAATAACACAATTATTTTTCTGCTTATGTACAACACAGCCGAATAATTGATTTTTTAGTCTTATCAGCTCTTAAAGCCTCTTAAACCCTGATACTTGGCTATTTTGAGAGACTCTGGCCAGACCATGCTGTTGTATCAATATCTAGATCAGAAAACTTCTCTGGGCTTAATACTGGCCTTTGCACTCCACGACGCAACTGCTCCTGATAATCCCTCAGAACACGAAGGCAGGTTGGGAGTAACATTACAATTGCGACAAGGTTCACGACGGCAAGGACTCCCATCAGAGGATCGGAGAAAAAGAAAACGGCGGTAGCTCCAGGTGCAATGGCGCCTAAGAATACAACCGCCACAGTGGCGATACGTAAAGCCAGAGTAGCCATTTGGTTTTGTGTCATAACGGCGATAGCGTTTTCACCTAAATAGTAATTATAAATTATAGAGCTAAAGGCAAATAGTAGGATCATTAATGATAGAAGATATTGCGTCCAATCACCCAAATGATAGGCAAGAGATTGTTGGGTTAGTACGACACCATCGATGCTGCTGGCACCTGGGATATATATATTGCCTAGTAAGATAACAAAAGCGGTGCATGAACAAATGACAATCGTATCAATAAATACTGAGAAAGACTGTGTAATCCCTTGGCTAATAGGATGGCGAACATCTGCCGCTGCGGCAACATTAGGAGCAGAACCTAAGCCAGCCTCGCTAGAGAATAAGCCGCGACGGATACCTTGTGCTATAGCGGCTCCCATACCACCTCCTACGGCTTCTTCAACCCCAAAGGCATTAGCAAAAATACTAGCAATCACACCTGGAATTTCACCTAAGTTAAGCAGAATAATTACCAATGCCATCAGGATATATATCCCTGCCATTAACGGCACAACAACTTCAGAAACCTTGGCTATACGGCGGATACCACCAAATACAATAATTGCGGTAAAAAATGCTAAGAGTGCTCCCGTCACGTAACGATTGATTCCCAAACTACTCTCTACAGATCCTGCAACAGTATTTCCTTGAAATGCATTAAAACCAATCCCAAATGCAGCAAGTAAACAGATAGCATAAATAACAGCTAACCACTTGTACTGTGTTCCCAGACCGTAAATTATGGTATTTGCTGGTCCTCCTCTAAAGGTTCCATCTGGTTGCTTGCGCTTAAACAGTTGAGCCAGTGAGCATTCAACTAAGCTTGTTGCCATACCGACAAATGCAATCATCCACATCCAAAATACAGCACCTGGCCCACCCAAAGTGATCGCGACAGCAACTCCTGCAATATTACCACCGCCAACACGCCCTCCTACCGATAGCATTAATGCCGCCCTTGCGGATACACTATTTGGGTTCACCGACTCATCTTTTGATGATAAAACAGCAAACATTCGCTTAAAGTATCTGAATTGAACAAAGCCTGTCATTAACGTTATAAAGACACCAAAGATAACGAGCAGTGGAATCAATGACCACCCCCAGGTCAAATCATCCAGAACACTAAAAAAATTTTCGATAAACGTCATTATTAATTTCTCCGTTTTTGAATCTGAGATTTTTCGCCTGAGAAACTGGCTGCTACGAAATCATCTCGTGTTGTTATTTTTTTTATCTCCTCACACCAGAGTAATAAGCATCAGCAATAGATACTTGTATATTTCAGCCAATATGTTTATTTTTAAGACTTGCTTATTAATTGGATATTCAAGCAATGAGCCCCAGTCATATGGAAGATACGCCCGAAGCCTATATCACCTGGTTGGATGAGGTTTGGTCTCGTCAATTAAATCAAAAACAGGATCAGGGCCTCGTTATTGGCATCTTGCTGTGGCCTGACTTTCCACTCATGTCCTTAACGGGGATTATTGAAAGTTTGCGGCATGCCGGAGATTTTGGTGATCAATCTAGGCAAATTGAAGGTCGATGGGAAATCCTGGGTAACCCAAATGTGCCAGTAAAGGCGAGTTGCGGTTTAGAGTTTAGACCCACTTGCCATTACACCCATCCGGCAGAATTTGATTACATTTTTGTCATCGGTGGTTTGCTGAGCCAATTGAACAAGGCCCCGTTAAGGCACCGTCAATATATTCGTCTTGCCCGTCAGTCATCTTGTACGCTGGTGGGGGTTTGTACGGGCAGTTTTATCCTAGTTGAAGAGGGCTATTTAGATACTCTAAAGGCCTGCATACACCCTTACCATCAACGTGACTTTGAGCAGCGTTTCCCGAGGTTCTTTTATACGACACATAAGGATTTCAGCATAGACGATGGTTTAATTACGGTTCCAGGCGGCACTTCTATTCTTGCACTTATGTCGCATATTATCTCAACGCATTATGGTGCCGATCGTTCAGCTAAAGTCTCTCATCAAATCTCTTTGCCGGAAAGGCGAGGAGTTAGTCATTTTGAGCGTTCAGCGCTTATTCGCCATATGGAAATCAAGGACCCGAGAATCCAAAAAGCGATCGCGATCATTGAGCATGCGCAAGAGACACCTTTAAGTGTCTCAGAGCTTGCGAGGCAACTGGGTATGAGTGAACGTCATTTCTCAAGGTTGTTTTCTGCTGAGGTTGGTGTTTCACCGAGAGAATACCTACTTAAAATGCGTTTGAAACTGGCTGTGTGGCTGTTACAGCACACGTCTAAACCTATCACATCTGTGGCCTATGATGCGGGGTTCTCAAGCGTTGCACACTTATCGACCTTATGTAGCAAACGCTTTGGAATAACGCCATCTGAAATACGTAAAGGTGGCTCCATATCAAGAGTTGATTAGAGAGGTGACCTGCTCCGCAGCCCCAAGGGATAGAGTCCAGCCTAGGGTTCCGTGCCCTAAGTTCAGATACAAACCCGCTAGACTTCCTCTTCTAATAATCGGTTGAGAGGAGGGGGTAACATAACGGGCACCTGACCAAACCCTTTTGGGTGGGCCTTGGTCTTCGCTAAAAAAGAGTGGAAACGCTGCTCGTGCAGTTTGCATAAGTGTATCGCAGCGATTGGCAGCGAAGTGAAATCTGTGGCGACCAATGTCAGCAAGACCTGCAACTCTTAATTCGTTACCTAAGGGAGCAAATACCAGCTTGCGTTTAACATCAGTAATGGATGTCTGCATAGCCTGTTGGTGAGCACGGGTGGTAAACGAATAGCCCTGTACGGGCCACATATCACCCAGCGAGCGATCTTTGCTCGGTAAGAGATCACAGGACTGCCCCGTGGTGATAACTAATGTATCACAGCTAAGAGGAGCAGAGTCTCTGAAACACACGCCCGTAACCCGATTTTTAGCGTGATCAATACGTTGTACTTTCTGATTGAACAGCGTTTTTAAACCATACTCACGTTGGAGAGACTCTACCAGCTTCTGACAAAATGCATCTGGGCGACCAACAGCATCCCCTGGACTATAAGCAACGGCGGCAATCGGGTCTGGATAATGCGCCAGTGCAGGTTCAATCACCGTGGCTTCTTCTCGTGTTAAGACAGACAGTTTAAATCCGTGTTTCCTTTTTTGCTCCAGTATCTTTGTGTACTTTTGGCAACTCTCAAGTGTTGGATAGAGCAACATTTTGCCATTAACATCGTAATCAAACTCAATCGGGTGTTTTTCAAGCAACTCCAATAACAGTGTGTGGCTCCGTATGGCTATTCGAGATAATGCTAAGGTGTTATTCGAAAAACGAGCAGGCGTTGAGTTGATCAAAAAGCGCACCCCCCAAGCCAAAAAATCAGGATCGGCCTGCAGTGTGCAGCGGTATGCCGGATCTTTTTTCAGTAAAATGCTAGGAAGTTGAGCAAGTAACGATGGTGACGCCAGTGCATCACAATAAGCATAACTTAGCTGTGCGCCATTCTGATGACTTGACCCCATGGCGGGAGCGTTTTTTTCATCCAGCAGAGTGACGGCAAAACCCGCTTTACATAACATATAGGCTGATGCGACGCCTGCAACTCCAGCCCCTATAACAATGGCTTTTTTCATTTTAATTGTCATCATCTACGATTAGAGTTAACTCAATTTCAACCGGAACTCCACGAGGTAACGAGCTGACACCGATTGCAATGCGCGCATGTTCCCAGCGGTCAGGGAATATTTCACGTAAAAGCTGAGAAGCTCCATCAATCACTTTGCCGTGTTGGGTAAAGTCAGGCGTTGCCGCTACATAACCCGCCAAACGAACAAACTGTCTGATTTTGCTGATATCACCTACAAGTGTTTCGACCTGCGCCAACGCATTTAAAATAGCGATACGCGCATTTTGCTGCCCCTCTTCAATACTGACGGTGTCTCCGACAATGCCGACGGTCATTACAGTCTCTTTAACCAGAGGGACTTGGCCTGAAATAACCACTTGATTGCCCACTCGAATGGCGCCCATAAAAGGCCCAGGTGAGGGCGGAGCAACTGGCAAAGAGATGCCTAAATTCGTCATACGTTCATAAGTATTCATCGAGTATCTCAGCGGCTGTTGACTACGCTAGGTGTATGTAAGTGATGATTGAGCAGCGGCTTGGACAAACCCCCGCAGCAGGTTTTTATCAAATTCAGATAACTGAAATTCCGGATGCCACTGCACGCCAATGCATAAACTATTTAACCGCCCTTCAATCGCTTCGACTATGCCGTCAGGTGATAGAGCCGTAACATGAAAGTTGCCTGAGCCAACCAGTGATTGGCGGTGAAAGCTGTTGACCCAAGCGGTCTCCGAACTATGTTGCGCTCTTAGCCATGAGTCATGACCTAACTGAACCTCATGGGCAGTACGGTTTGGCTGTGAAAAAGGTAGGTGTAGGCTTTGAGCCTCTGCGCCTTGAATATCTTCGACCTTTGCGCCAAGTAACTCACCTATGATCTGCATGCCGTGACAAATACCTAAAACGGGAATGCCGCGATCAAATGCAGCGGCTAGTAGCTTTTTCTCAAAATCTGTACGTATTGATGATGAGCCACTTCCTGGAGCCGATCCTGAAAATAAAATTCCGTCAGATTGATCAATCAGGTTTGGAATTAAATCTTCAATAAAGGGAGCCAATAAGGGCAAAGCACCGGCTTGAAACAGTGCTTGTGCATAGTTGGCATTACAGTGATAGATGAGTTCACTTGCCGTTACTTCTAAATCTTGAATCAACAAGATGGTTGGGGCTTTTTTATGTGTAATCAATTTGTTCATGAAGATCACGCTATAGGTATGGGCAACGATCAATACGCTACCTCTTTATAGACAAAACAGAGTATCGCGAGCTTCATGCCATTAATTATATAAAAAAGACAAAATTTACAACTTAAAGACATTTGAGATGCATTGCTCTGAAACAGCCAGCAATTATGTATTAATGAATCTCATCTAGTTTCATTAACTGCTCAGGCAATAGCTTCTAGTCTGCAGGAGCCGCCACACCGATGTCAGTAACCACTAACTAAAGCGCTTGCAAATGTAATAGCACTACTTGCATGGCGCATTACTAAACAGCTTCACATACCCATTATGCGAGGCTACCAATTTTGTACTATATTGACCGCACATCAAAATAGACCGGTCGATTAAGAATTCAGGGGCTGAATGTTTGGACCCCAGCGTTGATCTATAGATAGGAGATCTTATGAGCAACAGTATCACGACGATTAACCCGACTAACGGTGAAACCCTCAAGGCCTATACGCTGATGAACAGCGATGAAGCCAAGCAGGTAGTGGATGCCTGCCATAAAGCATTCTTAGATTGGCGACTTGAGTCTCTGGAGAGTCGTGCCAAGACAGTTAAAGCGATCGGTCAGGCGCTGCAAGAGCATAAAGAAGCGCTTGCGGACCTGATTGTTAAAGAAATGGGCAAGCTACCCAGCCAAGCGCGCCAGGAAATTGATCTGTGTACCGGCATTTGCGATTACACGGCTGAACATGGCCCGACAGCCTTAGCGGATGAAGAGCGCCAGCCAAGTAATGGTGCGCATGGCTTTGTGACCTATGCTCCCATGGGCGTCATCTACGGCATTCAGCCGTGGAACTTCCCTGCTTATCAGGTAGTCCGCTACTCCATTGCCAATATCATGGCAGGTAATGGCGTACTACTTAAACACGCTGAAAACGTTACCGGTAGCGGCCTATTGCTGGAGCAAATCTACCGTGAAGCAGGTCTTCCGAAAAATGTTTTCCGCACCCTTGTGATCTCACATGACGTCTCTGACGAGGTGATCGCTCATCCTGCGGTGCGTGGAGTTACCCTAACGGGCAGCGACAGAGCAGGTCGTACAGTGGCTGCGAAAGCCGCTGAATACCTCAAGAAAACCGTGCTGGAGCTGGGCTCAAATGACGCTTACTTAGTGCTTGATGATGCCGATATGGATGTAGCGATCGATACCTGTGTGCAAGGGCGTGTCTATAATGGCGGACAAACCTGCGTTGCAGCCAAGCGTTTTGTGGTCACTGAGAAAAACTATGAGACGTTTAAAGAACGCTACGTAGAGCGCATGCAAGCACTGAAAGCTGGCGACCCGGCTAAAGAAGATAGCGACCTTGGCCCTATGGCACGTGTCGATCTGCGCGATGCGCTCCATGAGCAAGTGAAAGAGAGTGTCCGCCAAGGTGCAACGGTTCTTTGCGGCGGTGAAAAACCCTCGGGTAAAGGCGCATTTTATCCAGTAACTGTGCTGGACAACGTAACTCCAGGCCAGCCCGCTTATGACGACGAACTGTTTGGCCCCGTTGCAGCCCTGATCCGTGCAAAAGATGATGAAGATGCCATGCGCATCGCTAACGATAGCCGTTATGGCTTAGGCGGCGGTATCATTTCCAAAGACGTAAAGCGTGCCACTGAGCTTGCCAGCAAGTACTTCGATACCGGTATGGTGTTTATTAACGGCTTTGGCGTTGCCACACCAGAAATGCCCTTTGGTGGCGTTAAGGACTCTGGCTACGGGCGTGAGCACGGCAACTTCGGCATGCACGAATTCATCAATGTGAAGTCGGTGATTGTAGTTAAAGAGTAACTCCGATAAACGCCTGGGCTTTGGCCCAGGCACTTTTTATCCTATCTCCTGACGCACGCCCCCGTTCGGCGCTGCCAGAGATAAAGTAGTAGCGCCATAACCACCCAGGTCGCTAGTGCCGCGACAACATCATCTAATACAATCCCTACTCCGCCCTGCACGTACTCCGCCAGATGAATAGGCGGTGGTTTTAACGCATCAAAGAAGCGAAAAATAGCAAATGCTAAAGCCATGACAAGTGGATGGCGAGCCGCCTTTAGCCCGATGACCGCGAGTGGAAATGCCACATATTCATCCGCCACAATACTGCCAGGGTCTCCCCCTCCCAGCTGCAGCGCAGCGTAATGACACACCGGCACGGCCAACGCCACTAAAACGGCCATAATAGCGCCCTGCTGACCCAACGGCCGACCTAGCAACCACCACGCCAACGGTATACCGAGTAGTGAACCAAACGTGCCTGGCGCAATCGGCGCTAGTCCCAGTCCAAAGCCAGTGGCTAGCCAAAGGTTAAGTGTTTCAAGCATTACCCTGCCTGCCGCGCCTGGCGCTCCAGCTCATCAGCCACCTCTTTTGGCAAGTTGAGCGCGCCAGCCAACTGATCTAGCCAGGCACGCTCCATAGGGTTTTGCTCATCGGTTACAGCCACACTAATCAGATACATTTCCCGTGCGGCCTGGGGGGAGTCCGCCTCACGGGCCAGCGCCTGAGCATCCAGAGGTGCTTTAAGCTGCTGCTCTACCCAGTTATGCATCTCCTGATCAGCCCCCAAAGCATCAATCTGCTCGGTAATCAGCGCCTGCTCCTGCTCATCAATATGACCATCGGCCCGGGCGGCCATAATCATTGCTTGAAGCAGCTCTAAGCTGCGCCGTTCTTGGTATTCACCACTAAGGACTTCTACCCGCTCCCCTTCTACGGCGCTGTTAGCACTGCCTCCTTTTGCCTCTTGGGAGCTTTGCCATGCCTTCCATGCCAGCATGCCCACACCTGCTATTGCCCCATATTTAAGCGCCTTGCCTCCCATACTCCGGCCCCGCTTGGAACCAACCAACAGGCCCATCGCACCGCCACCTAGTAGGCTTTTCATATCAAAACCGCTAGCCTTGCCACCCTGGTTAGCCCCTTGGCTGTTGCTCCCGCCCAACTGGCGAGAAAGGCCATCAAGCATACCTTTAACATCCATGCCGCCACTGCCCTTCTGGCTACCACTGCTATTCTGACTACCTGTGGCTTGCTGCATCAGCTGCTGCAAAATTCTGCTTGCGTTCATCCTTGTGCTCCTCGTCAACATTCAGGTTATATCGTCAGCGACCCTTTTACTTCTACTGTGCTGCCCTGGCGGCTGGCACGCACTTCAACACGGACCGGCATTTGCTCTTTGAGTTCGCTGACATGGGAGATAACCCCAATCATACGTCCGCCCATTTGCAGCTCGCTAAGCATGGCGATCGCTTGGTCTAATGCATCCTGATCTAGGCTGCCAAAACCTTCATCAATAAATAGCGCATCCAGCTGAATACCACCTGCGTAGGCTTGCACGACATCGGAAAGCCCTAGTGCCAGCGCCAAGGCTGCCATAAACGACTCGCCGCCGGAAAGCGTCGCTACCGAACGGCTCTTGCCAGTGTAAGTATCAGCCACGTCCAGCTCCAATCCAGACGCTTTATTGCCTTTTGAAGGGTCTTCGCGACGCACCAATTGGTAGCGCCCACGACTCATCCGCACCAGCCGCTCAGATGCCTGAATCAGTACGTCGTCCAGCAGCACACCCAGTACAAACCGCTGCAAACTAATGCGGTTACCAGTGCGCCCATTAGCCACCTCGCTGAGCGTTCCCCACACCCGATATTGGGCTTCAAGCTCGGCCTGAGCTGTGTGGGCAGCGGTGAGTTTTTGACGAATACCCTGCAGCGTGTTTAACCGCCCATCCAGCGCCCGCCACGACTCGAGCTGGGTATGCTCCTCCGCTTGGGCGGCTTCGGTGAGTGTGGTTAGGGCAGCAAGATCCGGCGGTGTTTTTTCGGCTAGCTGAGCGTGGTAATTCTGAAGCGCGCCGTCAAGCTCAGCCAAACGGCGTTGATACGCCTCTACTTGGCGAGCTAGATCTTGCCGTTGGCTATCCTCTAGCTGAGCCGCCTGAAAGGCAGCCTCGCTTTCAAACGAACTGGCCTGTAGCGCTGTTTGCCACTCAGTCTGGGCCTGTTCAAGCGCTTGCTGACTACGCGCCACCTGCTGGTTCGCTCCTCGCAGTTGCTCTTCTGCCCGCGCCTGTTGGGTTTCGCTAGTCGAGAGCACCTGCTGTGCACGCTCCCAGGCTTGTTCAAGCTCAGCAATTTGGTTATCCAGGTCAACGAGCGTTTGGCGCATAGCCAACGGATTGCGAGCATCTTCTGGCAGCGATTGACGTAATTGGTCGCGCTGGCTCTCTAGTCGTAATGCTTCTTCTTTGGCCTTTTCAACCGCAGGCCGCTGAGTTTTAAGTTGTTTGTCCAGCGCCCCCCAGCCACGGCGTAGCTCGTCACGGGCACGGGTTTGTTGATTAATCTCATCCTCGACATGTTTCCGACGCTCGACTTGGCGGTGCAATTGTTCGCAGGCCTGTTGCAACTCAACCTGTGGCTGACTGGCCCACTCGCCAAGCTGTTGACTAAGGCGCTGCGTCTGCTCAGCGTTGTAGCTAAGCTGCTGTGCTAACTGTTGCTCCTGACGCTCGGCGGTTTGTAATGCGTGGCGGGCCTGCTCCTGGGCTAAACGGGCTGTTTCCACCTGTGTTTGGGTCACGATGTCGGCATGCTTAACCGCTGGGGACGGGTGCTCAAGGCTGCCGCACACAGGGCAAGGTGCGCCCTCTTCAAGGGTGAGCGCTAGCAGTGCGGCCTGCCCTTGGTGCCAGCGCATCTCTTGCTCAGTTGCGTGGCGCTTAGCCTGCTCCGCTTCGCTTCGCCGGCGGTTGAGAACTTCCGTTGCCTGTTGTTGCTGAGCAGTGAGCTCACGCCCCTGCCGAGTCAGATCATCCAACTCTTGTCGCTGAGTTAGCAGGCTCTCATGGCGGCTTAGCTCTGCGGGGGCGCTGGCCAGCTGCTGACCCTCCGCTTGCAAGCGCTCAAGAGTGAGACTTAGCGCTTCACCTTGCTGGCGAATGCTGTCTAACTGCACTTCATCGCGCTTAAGGGTGCCATCGGCTTGCTGCCAAGCAACCTGGGCCGTTTGCAAACGTGCTTCAAGCTCACTTAACTGCTGGCCTTTATGAATAAACTCGCCCAACTGACGATGGCGCTCGCGCAGTGCAGGGAGTTCAGTTTGGCGCTGGCGCGCTGTCTCAAATGCACGCTGGGCTTGTTCGGTGCTGGTACGCTGGGTAGTTAGCGAGGCAGTTGCCTGCTGCTGCTCTGCTTGGGCAGTGCTCAACGCCTGTTGCGCTTGGGCTAACGCAGTGCTGTGAGGCCGCAGCGCTTGGGCGTGGTCGCTGTGGATCAAGCGGCTCTGAAAGGCGGTTATTTGCGCTTGCTGCTCTAGGTGGTGCGCTTTATCCGCGGCGAGACTATCCCGCGCTTCAAATTGGCGCTGCAGCGTTAGGGCTTCATCTCGTCGTTGTTCAGCGCTGCGGCGCTGCTGCTGAGCGGCTTCAAAACGCTGTCGCGCCTGCCCTACTTGAGGGGTTAGCACCTCTAGTTCTTGCGCTAACGCTGCTTCGCTTTCCAGCTCACCACCGGCCAAAATGCCACTGATATGCTGGCGATGATCATTCACCGCTCGCTCAATTTGATTCGCCTGGGTGCGCAATCGCTCTTCAATGCGCTGAAAAATCTGGGTTTGAAACAGCTGAGAAAAGATTTTCTCGCGGTCCTTCGATTCTGCTAACAGCAGCTCACGGAACTTCCCTTGGGGAAGCACCATCACTTGGCGAAACTGATTAGCATCCAGACCTATTAACGCTTGCAGTTGGCTGTTGGCATCTGTGACCTTACGCGCCACCAGACATTCATCTTCTTTGCCTTGCGGGGTAAGCCGCCACAGCTGGGCTTCAGCACTTTGTGTGGTAGTGCCTTCACCAGTGGCCTTGGGGCGCTCCTGCTGGGGCACCCGGCGCACTCGGTAAGTCCCATCGCGCAGGCGAAAATCCAAGCTGACCTCGGTCAGTAAGGTATCGGCGGCCTGGTCGCAACGCATTTGTCCGGCATCGCGGTCGTTACCAGTAGTTTGGCCGTAAAGCGCAAAGCAAATGGCATCTAATATCGAGCTTTTCCCTGCACCAGTGGGACCATTAATCAGAAACAGCGGGCTTTTGCCCAGTGCAGTAAAGTCGATCGTTTCGCTGCCTGCAAAAGGGCCAAACGCCTGCATAGTGAGCGTTAACGGCGTCATGACTGGCTCTCCTGCTCACGGCTTAGAGTGGTGATGAGCTCACGCATGGCGTTGGCCTGCTCATCACTCATGGTGTCCCCGCTGGTTTGGGTAAAAAAATCACTAAACATATCCAACGCGCTGAACTGCAGCCGCTCGCGGTCTAGCTGCTGACGCCCTCGTGTTTCCAACATGCCGGGCTTTTCTAAATGCAGCACGTTGGGGTAAACCTCGCGTAGCTTACCCATGGGGTCAAGAATCGCGTGGCGGTCGGTCAAACGTACTAACAAGTAGTCATCAGCCTGGGCATCGGTTCTGCCTTGTGCTAGTAGCTCGGCCAGCTCGCCTTCCAACACGCGTACCTCTCGACGCGGTGTCAGCGGGCGGTGGTCGATCTGGCTCACGCCTTCAGGGCCAATATCCACCAGTGTGACGCCTTTGCGCTGGTTAGCCTCAGAGAAGCTGTATTTAAGCAGCGAGCCGCTGTAGCGAATATGTTCACCGCCGCGATATTGCGGCCCATGAAGGTGGCCTAAGGCGACATAGTCAAACGACTGCATAGGTTCCCAAGCGACACTCTCCGCGCCCCCTAAGGTTAACGGGCGCTCTGAATCACTGGCACTGCCGCCATTCACAAAGCAGTGGCTCATTAGTACGGTGGGGCGGCCCGCTTGGCGTTGGCTGTTGATGCGTTCGACTAAGTAGCGGTGGGCGCTGTCAAAGTCGCGTACATCTACCGAAAACTGGCTGCGCACATACTCTGGATCAGCGTAGGGAATACCGAACACATCCACTTCTTCCCCATTAATCGACAGTGTCACAGGATGATCGCAGGCAGATAGATCAGATAAAATATGTAGCCCCGCTTGGCGCAGATGACGCGCCCCAAAGCCAAGTCGCTCAGCGCCGTCGTGGTTGCCAGAAATCATAATCACCGGCAAACCGCGCTTCTCACACAACTCGCCCAGCACCTCATCTAACAGCGTGACGGCGACGGCTGGCGGCACCGAACGGTCATAGATATCGCCTGCAATCAGCACGGCATCCACTGCATCGCGGTCGATAATGTCCAGTAACTGGTTTAGTACATGGCGCTGGTCTTCCAGCAGGGAGAGGTTGTGGAACAGTCGCCCTAAATGCCAATCGGCGGTATGAAGTAGTCGCATGATAGGCTCAAGGTAAAAAGTATCCCTCATCATATCAATGCAGCACACTCTCTACCCATCCTCTGCGCATAAAAAAACCCCGCACGGTGGCGGGGCAAGATCTTTCGCATGAGCGAGCAGCTAGTTTCAGAATGCTTGTTTCTAAATACTTGTTTCTAAATACTTGTTTCTAAATCTTAGTTTCTAAATGCGTCCGGGTACGTGGTTAGATCTATTCCCCATAGCATGGGCAACAAGAAGTACACAGCGGCCACAATAAGTAATAGCGCGATAATGTTTAACCAGAAACCGTTGCGTACCATTTCGATAATTTTAATTTTACCGGTCGCAAAAATAATCGCGTTAGGCGGCGTCCCCACTGGCAACATAAAGGCACAGTTAGCCGCCATGGCTGCCGGAACCATCAGTACAAAAGGATGGATATCAAGCGCCAGTGCCAACGAGGCGAGTACCGGCAAAATCATCGTAGCGGTTGCCGTATTAGAGGTGATTTCCGTTAAGAACAGCACCATACCAGCAGCCAGCAATATAACTAGTAGGAAGTTGACACCTTCCAGCACGCTCATCTGCCCGCCAATCCAGTTAGCTAGGCCAGAGGAGCCAAAACCAGCGGCAATCGCCAAGCCTCCACCAAACAGTAGCAAGATGCCCCAAGGTACATCTTTAGCGACATCCCACCCCAGCAAGCAACCACCTTTGTTAGGCGAAGGAATTAAGAACAGTAGGATAGCCGCAAAAATAGCAATCATCGTGTCGTTAATGCCAGGGATCGTCAGAATCTGCCCCTGCCATAAGAATGAACGAGTAATCCAGAAAAAGGCTGCAAACAGGAAGACTCCCAGCACCGCTTTCTCTTCAAAAGTGATTTTTCCCAGCGCTTGTTTCTCTTTGGCAATAAGCGCTTTACCCCCGGGTAGGCTGCTGAATTTAATGGGGTAGATAAAACGGGTCAGCATAATCCAGCCAATAAATAGCAACGCCACGACCACAGGGAAAGCAAACAGCATCCAGCTGGCAAAGGTGATCTCAACACCAAACAGTTCATTGACGATTGCTGCCAGAATAATATTGGGCGGAGTACCAATAAGCGTGCCTAAACCACCGATTGTACCGCCATAGCCAACCCCAAAAATCAACGCCTTACTAAACTTATCAATGGATTCGCTATGGTCACCTTCGGTTTTACTCAGCTCCTGAGTCACCTGATAAACAATCGCGGTACCAATGGGCAGCATCATCATAACTGCGGCAGTATTGGAGACCCACATCGACAAAAAGCCGGTTGCCGCCATAAAACCAAATACTATGCTGTTAATGCCTGTGCCCAGCACTGAAATAATGTTCAGTGCAATACGCTTATGTAGGTCCCACTTTTCCATGGCAAGCGCAATCATAAACCCGCCAAGGAATAGGAAAATAATCGGGTTGCCATAAGCAGCGGTTACCGCACTGCCTTCCAGGGCGCCAGTGAGAGGCAGCAGCACAATTGGTAGTAGCGAGGTAACTGGAATCGGAATTGCTTCGGTAATCCACCAAACGGCCACCCATAGCGTCGTTGCCAACACCATCCGCCCTTCAATGCTTAGATCGGCCGGGTGGAAAAATAGCAGTACAAAGGCAAAGAGTGCTGGCCCTAACAACAAGCCAATTTTTTGGGCCTTGTTGTAAGCAGGAGGACGCGGTGGCCTGGCGCCACTATCCTGGCGTTTGCTCGTTGAGCCAGGAGAGGAGCTTCCCGCCCCACCGGTTGGCAACGCGCACATTAATAGGTTTTTGGCCTGGTCATGGGAATGCCAAAGCTGATCCCAGAGCGTCATCGGAGCATTTCTGTGCATTAGAAAAGTATCGCTTACGGTCAGGTGAACAAAAAGGGTACGCCAAAATAGCGTAGTCCTATGACTCATTTAAACCAGCCTAGCCAGTTTTTTGTGGTGCCCTTTATTCACTGCTATAGATCGTTAGTCCAGTAAATTGGCCAATCTTAAGACCAAAGTCTAAAAACTTTAGTCGTATTTCTTAGCTTTCTTTGGAGATCTCAGAGTGCTTGACCGTTTCACTATGCCGCTCACCCATCGCCCACTATTACTTATCGCACGATACCTCAGCAGCCGTCGGGTCACTCCCGACCAAGTCACCCTGGGCACTTTTCTAGTAGGTATGGCCTCTCTACCGCTGCTGGCGTTTGAATATTACGCGTTTGCGTTAATCGCGATTGTGCTGAACCGCCTAGGCGATGGACTTGATGGCGCCCTTGCCCGACTAAGTGGTCGACAAAGTGATGCTGGTGGTTTTATCGATATCGGGCTGGATTTTGTCTTTTATGCAGCGGTAGTACTGGGGTTTGCACTGGCTGACCCTGAGCAAAATGCGCTAGCGGCCACCGTACTGCTGTTTGCCTTTATTGGAACAGGAACATCGTTTTTAGCCTTTGCTATTGCTGCGAAAGCTCACAATGTCGAGCGCCCCAACTTTCCACAAAAAGCATTTTACTATTTAGAAGGCTTAACCGAAGGCACCGAAACGATTATTGCGCTGGTGCTCTTCTGCCTCTTTCCTCAGCATTTCCCATGGCTAGCGGGGCTCTTTGCCGCAGCTTGCATCATGACCACCGCTACCCGCCTATGGGGCGGTTATTGGACGTTGCGCCAGTACAACGACCATTAAACAGCCCATTACGCTATCCTGGGCTGTTTAATACGCGCAATGTGCGCTAACGAACCGACAAAGGCTAACGTTAAGCACATCGTCCTGGAAGAGCAACACTGTGCCTGTGAGACATACTTCGCACATTAACCAGGATGTAACCCGTGACTCTTTTTACCCGGACGCCTTTCTTTCGTGGTGCGCATCAACACCATGCCTCTGCGGCACTTTGGAGTTCAACATCTCCGGTACGTGAAGAGTTGTTTAGTGTAGAAAGGCTGGAACAACATGCAGGTAGTTTAGCTCGGGCACAAACCATCACCAAAACACCTCCTAAGGTGATGCCTTTAACCCGACGTCTCAATGACAATGCCAGCGTACTACTTGCCGCCTACCGAGCCTGTGCCGCCACCCAAGCAGATGGCCGTGATATCGTACCCGCTGCTGCTTGGCTACTTGATAATTACCACCTGATTGAAGCACAAATTCGTGAAATTCGTGGCGACCTACCGCCAGGCTACTATCGTCAGCTACCCAAGCTGGCAGAGGGCCCCTTTGCGGGCTACCCTCGCGTGTTTGGTATTGCATGGGCATTTGTCGCACATACCGACAGCCACCTTGAACTATCTACCCTACGCACCTTTATTAGCGCTTATCAACGTGTACAGCCGCTGACGATTGGTGAGTTGTGGGCGGTAGCAATCACCCTGCGTATCGTACTAATCGAAAACCTCCGCCGCCTGGCCGACCAAATCATTAACGAACAAACGGCACGGGACAAAGCGGACGTATTAGCCGCAACGTGGATTGCCCCTGAAAACCATGTTCTTGAAAACAGTGACCCAGACAGTGATGAGCCTAATAACTGTTCATCTGATGTTCACTCAATTGATCATGAATTCCCATCATTTACGTTTCAAAAAGCGCCACTATCAGCGCCTTTTACAGCCCAACTAGCCAAACGCTTACGCGGCGTCAACCCTCGCACCAGCCCTCTGGCCTGCTGGCTTTTTGAGCAGCTTAACCGCCAGGGCGAATCTATCGATGAGGTTGTGCAAAGTGCCCAGCAGCGTCAGGGAGCGGCGAATGTCACCGTACGCAACGTCATTACCAGCATGCGCTTTATCTCAAGCACCGACTGGGCTGAGCTGCTTGAAAGTGTCAGCTTGGTTGATGCAAAACTTTGCCAGCACAGTCGTTTCGCGCAGTACGATTTTTCAACACGCAACCACTACCGTAGCGCGATTGAGGAGCTTTCCCGCGGTTCAACCTACACAGAGCTGGAAGTGGTTGATCATGCTCTTGAAGCCTCTGGTGAGGCCTCAGCGCTAGCTGATAATGAGCAAGAAGCAGCGCGTATGGGCGATCCAGGGTATTTCTTAGTGGCTGCCGGGCGGAATGTGTTAGAGAAGCGCCTTCGCTTTCGTCTTCCTCTACACCGACGGCTGCGCCAAATACTGTTAAACAATGGTATTCGTGGCTATACCACCCTGCTTGCAGCAACCTCGATCAGTTTAATCGCCGTCGCTAGTTGGTTACTGTTGTGGCTACCTGGTGGTGCGGGAGAGTTCCCTCTTTTCTGGCTGCTGTTATTGGCTAGCCTGAGCATACTGCCAATTGTTGAAGTCGCTACCATATTCGTTAACCGGTTCATCATTCATAGTATCGGGGCACAACCACTTCCCAGCCTGGATCTTGCTGAAGGTGTTCCGCCAGAGCTTCGCACGCTCGTTGCTGTGCCCACGTTATTGACCAATGAAGCCGACCTGCAAGAGCAGCTTGACCGCCTTGAGGTGCATTACCTCAGCAGTGGCGAAGGTGCCATCATCTATGCACTGCTAACGGATGGTATTGATGCCCAGCAGCCAGACATAGCAGAAGACGCTGCGTTATTAACTGCTGCAGCCAAGCGGGTAAAGCAGTTAAACGATAACCACTGCCCGCCTGGTAATGAAAAACGGTTTTTTTTATTGCATCGCAAACGCATTTTTAATCAGAGTGAGCACTGCTGGATGGGCTGGGAGCGCAAACGTGGCAAGCTCCACGAGCTCAACAGGCTTTTACGTGGAGCAACAGACACGACTTTTATCGCCCCTCCGGCACTGCCTAAAGATGTTCGTTATGTGATTACATTAGATGCTGATACACGCTTACCAAGAGGTGTTGCCAGTAAGCTGATCGGCAAACTAGCTCACCCGTTAAACCAGCCACGCTTTGACCAACAGCATCAGCGCATTGTGGAAGGCTATGCAATTCTTCAACCACGGGTCACCCAGTCGTTGCCAACGGGTGAGAGAGGCTCTACTTACCAGCGGCTATGCTCCGCCCCAGGGGGCATTGAACCCTATGCCGCAGCCTCTTCAGATCTTTATCAAGACTTAGTCGGTGAAGGGTCGTACGCGGGTAAGGGTATTTATGATATTGATGCCTTTGAAGCTACTCTCGCGAGCCGGGTTCCCGACAACACTCTGCTTAGCCACGATATGTTTGAAGGTATCTTTGCACGCGCAGGCCTTGCTTCAGATATTGAAGTCGTCGAAGACTTTCCAAGCCGTTACGATGTAGTGGCGAAGCGCCAACACCGCTGGGTACGAGGCGATTGGCAGTTACTCCCTTGGCTATTTACTGCCACGCTTCCCCTAACAGGGCGCCTGAAAATCCTTGGCAATCTACGCCGCTCAATGCTGCCGCCGTTACTATTAGCCTGCTTAGCAGTAAGCTGGCAGCTTCCACTGCTAATGGCCATTGTCAGCTCACTGATCGTCTTCTTTATCATTAGCACTCCAGTGGTACTATCCCTTGCTGCCTCCTTTATACCGCCCCGAGCAGGCGTGAATATACGCCACCATTTTCAACAATGGCTGGATGAACTGGCGCTGGGGGCGAAGCAAGTTCTGCTGCAGTTGGTGTTCCTTCCTGATCAGGCATGGCGCATGCTAGATGCTATTGCCCGCACCCTAACACGCATTTTTATCACCCGTCGCCATCTGCTGGAGTGGACCTCAGCAGCACAAACAATGAAACACCCGCACCTGACTGTATGGGGGTTTTATCAGCACATGGCCCCCGGCACGTTACTGGGCTTGGCGGCTGCGTGTAGTGCACTGTGGTTTAACAGTGGCGTTTGGATAATCGTAGTGCCAATGGCACTACTCTGGGGAGCTGCGCCAGCCGTCGCGTCCTGGCTCAGTAGCACGAACAGCCGTCACCATCAGCCACCACTTTCGGCAGACCTCTCGCTTGAACTCCGGCTGATTGCCCGCAGAACTTGGCGTTACTTTGAAACCTTTGTAAATACCTCTAACAACCTACTTCCACCCGACAATTTTCAAGAAGACCCGCTACCGGTTATCGCCCAACGTACTTCGCCGACGAATATGGGCCTATATTTACTGGCGACACTAGCCGCGCGTGATTTTGGTTGGATCAGTAATCAAGATGCCCTCAATCGGTTAGAAGCAACGCTAGCGGTTATGCATACCCTGCCGCGTTACCGTGGCCACTTTTATAATTGGTACGCAACAGAAGACCTCCGCCCACTAGACCCCCGATATGTGTCCACCGTGGATAGTGGCAACCTTGCAGGCCATCTTATTACCATCGCCAATGCCTGTGAAACCTGGCAAGACACCGTATCGCCGGATCCACGCCAAGGCATTGCTGACACGCTAGCACTGGCCTTTGATGCCATAAAGCGTGCAGCTCAATCACCTGCAACACCGAACTCACTGCCCGTCGAACAACTAATAACGCAGCTAAAGAAAATTGATGCGTTGGTCAACGCCCCCAAAATTTCTTCCTTAAATTTAGAAGTGCTAACGACGCTAACTCAACAAGCGCTTGGTATGGCTGGTAACCTGTTCAACGACCATCACGATACCGATAGTGAAGATGCACTGTTCTGGGTGAAAGCCCTGCATACTACCGTTGGCCAGCACAACAGTGACCCTTTCAGAGAGACACTATCAGCAGACAGCCACGCTGAGCGGCTGCAACAACTGGCCAATAAAGCGAGGCGGCTAGCATTAAACATGGACTTTGCGTTCCTGCTTAACCCAGAACGCCAATTGCTGTCGATCGGCTACTCGCTGGACGACGCAAGCCTGGATAGCAGCTGTTATGACCTGCTGGCTTCAGAGGCACGACTAGCCAGCCTGTTTGCTATCGCAAAGGGCGATGTCCCTACCCGTCACTGGTTCCGCCTTGGCCGCGCTGCAACTCCCTTACAACATGGCGCAGCATTAATTTCTTGGTCAGGCTCAATGTTTGAATACCTGATGCCATCTCTGGTCATGCGCGCGCCAGCAGGCAGCTTACTTGAACAAACCAATCGGCTGGTGGTTAAGCGTCAGGAGGCATACGCTGCGCAGTTTTCAGCACCATGGGGCATCTCTGAGTCTGGGTATAACGCACGGGATATAGAGAAAACTTACCAATACTCTAATTTCGGTGTCCCTGGGTTAGGGCTTAAGCGTGGTCTTTCGGCAGATTTAGTGATCGCGCCTTATGCCACCGGCTTGGCAACAATGATTGATCCTGCTGGGGCCTGCCAAAATTACCGCCGCCTCGCAAAGATGGGCGCGCTGGGGCGCTATGGCTATTACGAAGCATTAGACCTGACCCGCTCGCGGCTTCCTAAGGGAGAAGCACTAGTCATTGTGCGCAGTTACATGGCCCACCATCAGGGCATGACCATCGTCGCTATCGCCAATACGCTTCACCATGGGCAGATGCGGGCACGCTTCCATCGTGAACCTATGATTCAGGCGAGTGAGCTATTGCTACAAGAGCGGATCCCACGCGACGTTGCCATTGCTTACCCCCGTGCGGAAGAAGTGAAATCAACAGCCAGCCAAATCGTCAATGAAACGCAAGCCGTGCGCCATGTTTCAACTACTATCAGCGGGCCTCCAGTCACCCACTTACTATCTAACGGTAACTACTCCATCATGCTGACCGCAACAGGCGGCGGCTACAGCCGGTGGCACGACATCGCAGTCACCCGCTGGCACCCTGATACGACACGCGATCATTGGGGAAGCTTTATTTTTCTGCGCGATACCCGACGCCCAGACGTATGGACCGCAACAGGGCAAACAATGGGCTCCAAAAACGGTGTCCATAACGATGCCAATCACGTACTGTTTGCCGAAGATCATGTCCGCTATACCCATCAGCACGACACCATCTCTAGCCATTTAGACATACTTGTTTCAGGGGAGGATGACAGCGAAGTGCGTCTGCTAACGCTGACCAACAGCGGACGTCACTCAAGCGATATCGACGTAACCTCCTATGCTGAGCTAGTGCTGGCTACCCCTAATACCGACAACGCACACCCTAGCTTCGCCAAAATGTTCGTGGTGACTGAGTACTTGCCAGAGTTCGATGCATTAGTCGCCACACGCCGAAAACGTGATCCTGACGATGTAAATATATGGGCAGCTCACTTTGCCGTTGCAGAAGGCGAAATAATCGGGGATCTCCAATACGAGACTGACCGCGAGCAGTTTATCGGCAGGGGCAACACTATTTTTCAAGCATCGGCACTTGCTGAAGGCCAGTGCTTATCTGGCACTGTAGGTAGTGTTATTGACCCTGTTTTTGCAATGCGCTGCTGCCTGCGGGTTGCGCCAGGCAACGTCGCACGGATTGCCTACTGGACCGTCGTTGCCTCTTCACGAGCAGCATTGCTGGATTTGGTTGATAAACATCATGACCACAGTGCCTTCGAACGGGCCAAAATGCTAGCTTGGACCCAAGCTCAAGTGCAACTGCGCCACTTAGCCATTCAGCATGAAGAAGCGGCCGACTTTCAGCGGCTTGCAGCCCCCCTACTCTACCCAGACGCTCGCTTTAGAGCGTCCCAAGCGGCGATTAAGCGTGGCGCGGGGCCGCAATCCCTACTCTGGCAACATGGGATATCCGGCGACTTACCCATCGTATTGCTGCGTATCGAATCAATCGATGACATCGCACAGCTGCAGCAATTGCTTCGCGCCCATGAGTATTGGCGCATGAAGCGCCTAGAGGTGGACGTGGTAGTCATCAACGAGCGCGCCTCCTCTTATGTGCAGGATCTTCAGCAAGCCATTGAAACAACAATTCTTAAAAGCCAGTCACGGCCACGCCTTCACAGTGGTTATGCCCAAGGAACGGTGTTTGCACTGCGTGCCGATTTGATAAGCGTAACGTCTCGCAACCTGCTTCAATCAATTGCTCGGATAGCATTAATTGCACACCGGGGAGAGATTGCCGATCAGCTGTCTATCACGCTACCGGCCCTCCCAGCCGCCAAACCCTCCTCCTTCACCAAACGGGCGCTACCTCAGCAGCGCATTAAAGAGGACGACACTGCACAGCATATAGAGCAGCCAGCACTTGAGTTTTTTAACGGGCTAGGTGGGTTTGCAAAGCAAGGTCGGGAGTATGTCACGGTTCTTGACGCAGGCAGCTCGACGCCAGCCCCGTGGATTAATGTCATTGCAAACCAGCTGTTCGGATTTCAGGTTTCGGCGACGGGAGCTGGTTATCTGTGGGCCGGCAGCAGCCGAGAGAATCAATTGACAGCATGGTCTAACGACCCCGTCATTGACCCTAGCGGGGATGCTATTTATATCCGGGATGAGGAGTCCCTGGCGCTGTATACCGCCACAGCAAGCCCAATACGCGACCCAGGCTGCTATGTTGCGCGCCACGGATTTGGCTATAGCCAGTTTGAACATCGGGTAGATGGTCTTAACTTGGAGTTGCTGCACTTTGTCCCCCTCGATGCTCCATTACGTATCTCAAGACTGAGAATGACCAATGACTCTGGGCGGCCACGCAAGCTCTCTGTTACCGCTTATGCTGAGTGGGTTCTGGGTACATCGCGCAGTGCATCAGCGCCTTTTCTTATCACCACACAAGAGATGAATAGCGGCGCTTTACTCGTCACAAACCCATGGAATGCGGCTTTCCCAGACCGGGTAGCATTTCTTGATATTGGCACACAGCCATCTTACTGGACAGCTAATCGAAGTGAGTTTATCGGGTATGGGAAAAGCTTGTCAGACCCCGCCGGGTTACGCTGTAAAACACCGCTTTCCGGCACATTAGGAGCAGGCCAAGACCCATGCGCTGCGCTTCAGCGTAGCGTTGCACTGGCTCCCGGTGAAACCATCGACATCATCGTATTGCTCGGCCAAGGGGGCTCGACTGAAGAAGCACAGACATTAATCGCACGCTTTCGTAACACCGATATCGAGACAGAGCTGACGAGTATTCATAAACACTGGCAAGTGCAGCTCAATGCCATACAGGTCAAAACCCCTGATCGTGCCATGGACATCATGCTCAACGGCTGGCTGCTTTATCAGACCATTGCCTGCCGTATCACAGCCCGCTCTGCGTTTTATCAAGCCAGCGGCGCTTATGGCTTCCGCGATCAATTACAAGATGGCATGGCACTATCTTTTAGCAGCCCCGAGATAACTCGCCATCATTTGCTGCGGGCGGCTTCACGCCAATTTTCAGAAGGCGATGTGCAGCACTGGTGGTTACCTCATTCGGGACAAGGGGTGCGTACACGCATCTCTGATGATCGCGTTTGGCTGGCCTATGCCTGCGCACGCTATATCACAACGTCTAACGACCTCGCAGTGCTCGATGAACCGGTAAGCTTTTTAGACGGCCCGCTACTCTCCCCTCAAGAACATGAGCATTTTTTCCAACCAACGGACTCTTTGGAAGTCGCTTCACTTTTTGAGCACTGCGCTCGGGGCATAGATATCACCCTTTCACAACTGGGGGAGCATGGTTTACCACTGATAGGCGGTGGTGACTGGAATGACGGTATGAACCGCGTAGGCACAGCAGGTAAAGGTGAAAGCGTGTGGCTGGGCTGGCTGCTGGTGAAAACGCTCGATCTGTTTAGGCCACTGGCCGAGCAGCGTGAAGCCCTAGCACCTCACCTGGCTCAACATGAGCGCCATGCCGCCCGCTGGAATCGCCATGCCAACGCGTTGCGCTTGGCACTGGAAAACAGCGCCTGGGATGGCCAGTGGTATCGACGAGCCACCTACGACGACGGCACCTGGTTGGGTAGCAGCATGAGCGATGCTTGCCAAATTGACTCTATCGCCCAGTCGTGGGCAGTACTTTCAGGCGCAAGCAATCCCCAACGTGCCGAGTTGGCGATGGCGTCTCTAGAGCGCGAACTCATTAGGCATGACAAGCAATTGGCGCTGCTCTTCTGGCCCCCCTTCGACCAACCTCTACGCGACCCTGGCTATATCAGCGGCTACCCGCCGGGCATGCGGGAAAATGGCGGCCAATACAGTCATGCATCGATGTGGGCAATCCTGGCGTTCACCCAACTGGGCAAGGGAGACAAAGCGCATCAGCTATTTGCACTGCTTAACCCCATCAGCCATGCCAAGACGGCTGAAGCAGCAGCCCGCTATCGTGTAGAGCCCTATGTGGTGGCGGCAGATGTGTACTCCGTAGAGCCCCACGCTGGGCGCGGCGGCTGGACATGGTATACAGGCGCGGCTGGCTGGATGTACCAAGCAGGTATGGAGGGTATATTAGGCATTCGTCGTGAGGGGGACTGGCTGGTTATTTCCCCTTGTCTACCAAGCAGCTGGCCCTGCTTTACTGCCAACATTACGCTTGCCGAAACGCACTATCATATCAAGATTGCTAACGCGCAAGGCCCAAGGGTGCCGCCTACAGGTGAGATTTACGCTGAGCTCGACGGCCAACTCCTAGCCAACATAGACGCCGGTATGCCAGTACGAGTGCCGCTGGATAGTCAGCACCACCAACTGGAAGTTTTTTACCACGGCGCCCCCATCTCATGCCTTATCCATGACATCTGAGATGACATTTTGTATAGCTTTTATTTGTATAGCTCTTATGAGTTTTTTACTGCTACATCTAATGCAATCCTCGCTGAGCTAGCGAGGATTTTTTTGCGCCTAGCCTATTTTGTAGCATGTTCAATTTGCGATTGAATCTCACCCAGCCGTGTATTAGCCTCGAGAGGTACAAGAGGAGTACAAATAAGACGACTAACTTATTTTGTTCTGGTCAAGTCGTAGCGGACACTTTTATTAAGCTGCTTCCGCGATTTTCTCGATCTCCCTTGGCGCGTGGTAG